>NZ_JARZAI010000014.1 GCF_029893355.1 Kitasatospora sp. MAA4 | reverse complement strand
GCTCCCTCAATCCTGCGAGACCACCACGCTCAACGCCCACGGTCCCCGCAACTCCCATCGATCACGGGTGTTGCGAGGACCGTTAGAACCCAAGGGAACGGCCGGGCCCTGATGCGTCCTCAAGAGAAACCTGGGGGTGCTTCCGGAAACGGCACCGATAGCATCGCGTCCTGATCGTTTTCTTGGGGGGAAAGTACCGTGCGCCGCTATCGCGCCATCGGCGGCCTCACCGCCGCCGGCCTCATCACCGTCCTGGGCCTGCCGCTACCGTCCGCCGCCTCGGCCGACGCCACCACGCTCTACGTGGACAACGCCGCCGCCGCTCACTGCTCCGACAGCGGAACCGGCACCCAGGCCCAGCCGTACTGCACGATCCAGGCCGCCGCCGACGCGGCCCAGCCCGGGCAGACCGTCCAGGTCTCGCCGGACGGGCTGTACCAGAGCCAGGTGACCATCACCCACTCCGGGACGCCGGATCAGCCCATCACCTTCAGCGGCGGTGGGCTGGTCCACGACGCTGCGGCCCACGCCGCCATCTCGACCAACCCCAACCCGGTCCACCAGGCCCATGCCTTCGCCGTGACGAGCGCCCACGACATCGTGATCCACGGCTTCACCGTCTCGCAGTCGGCCAACGGGATCGCGATCACCGACTCCACCCGGATCAAGATCGACGGCAACGCCAGCTGGGTCGACCCGGCGCTGCCCAACCCGACCGCCGCCGTGCGGGTGTCGGGTCAGAGCAGCGACGTCACGATCAGCCGGAACGTCATCTCGAACAACTCGCCAGTCCTGATCGACGCCGGATCCCAGCGCACCACGGTCGTGGGCAACGACTTCTACACCGGCCCCACCGGCGCCCTCACCGCCGTCGGTGCACCGAACACCGCCGTGGTCAACAACACGGTCCAGTCCGACTGCGGCACAGCCATCAGTCTGACCGGCGGATCGACCGGCGCCGTCGTCGAGAACAACATCTTCACCGTGTCCCCGCGCACAACCTGCCCGGCGGGAAGCCCGCAGGTCGAGATCGCCGTCTCGGCCGACTCCGCCGCGCAGAGCCGGACCGACTACAACATCGCCCACCCGATCGCGGGCGGCTCGGCGTACAGCTGGTCCGGCACCGCCTACCCGACGGCAAAGGCACTGAACACCGCCACCGGGCAGGCCGCCCACGACATCGACGCCGATCCGGCGCTCCAGGAAGTCGGCAGCCAGCTGACCGAGGGCTCCCCGGCGATCGACTCGGCCGACTCCAACGCACCCGGTCTGCTGGACACCGACCTGGCGGGCCAGGCTCCGGTCGACGACCCCACGGTGGCCAACACCGGCCCGGGCGGCACCTTCCGCGACCGCGGCGCGTACGAGTACGAGGGCCTGACCGGTGCCAACCTGGACGTCCAAACCGCCACCAACGCGCCCCAGGGCCCCGCGCCGCTGGCCACGACCCTCTTCGTGAACGCCTACACCACCTGGCCCACCAAGCTGACCTACTCGTACGACTTCGGGGACGGCAGCCCGGTGGTGGTCTCCAGCGCCACGAGCACCACCCACAGCTACCAGACGGTCGGCACCTACACGCCGAAGGTGACGGTCACGGACGGCCTCGGCGGACGGGTGACCGCCGCCAACTGGCAGGTCGTGGTCAACGCGCCCGGTCCGATCGTCCCGGTGCTGACCGCCACGAAGCAGCCCGCGGCGCTGACCTACTCGTTCTCGACCGCCGGCTCCGTCGTCCCGTGGGCGTTGGCGATCAACGGGACCCGGCTGGACTACGGCGACGGCACCATCGGCCAGTCCGACGGTCCGCACACCTTCCCCAAGCCGGGCAAGTACACCGTCACCGCGAAGCTCACCGACCAGACCGGCGCGACCGCGTCCACCAGCGTCCAGGTCGACGCCGAGTACGACCCGGCCGGCTTCGTGCCGATCACGCCCACCCGGGTCATGGACACCCGTAACCACCACTCGCTGACGGCCGGCACCCCGCAGTACATCGCCACCGGTGCCCCGGCCCTGGCGAGCGCGGTCGTGCTCAACCTGACCGCGACCAACGCGAACCAGACCGGCCACCTCACGGTGTTCCCGACCGGTGCGGACCAGCCCAGCACGTCCAACCTGAACTACACGGCCGGCACCAACATCGCCAACCTGGTCACCGTCCCGCTCGGGAGCGGCGGCAGTCTTCAGGTCGCCACCAACACGGGTTCGGTGGACGTCGTCGCCGATGTCTACGGCTACTACATGCCGGGCGCCGCGTCGAAGTTCACCCCGACCACCCCCGCGCGCATCCTGGACACCCGCAACAACGGCGACGCCGGCAAGCTCGGCCCCGACTCCACGCTGCCCCTCCAGGTCACCGGTCAGGGCTCGGTGCCCTCGAACGCGACCGCGGTCGTCCTCAACCTCACCACCACCGAGGCCACCGACGTCAGTTACCTGGCGGCCTACCCGTCCGGGACGCCGTTCACCGGCACCTCCAACCTCAACTTCCAGCCCGGCCGCAACACCCCCAATCAGGTCATCGTCCCCGTCGGCCCCGACGGCAAGGTGACGATCTACAACCACAGCGGCAGCGTCCACGTCATCGCCGACGTCTTCGGCTACTACAGCCCGGACGGCAAGGGCCTGTTCACCCCGGTCTCGCCGACCCGCCTCCTGGACACCCGAGATGCCGGCCCGGCCGCCAAGCCCGGCCCCGGCAGCGTCACGGCCTTCGGCGGCATCCCCACCGGCGCCACCGCAGCAGCCCTCAACGTCACGGCCACCGGCGGTGACAACGACGGCTTCCTCACCGTCTACGCCGACGGCACCCCGCGACCGGGCTCCAGCAACCTCAACGTCGTCCCGAACACCGACATCGCCAACCACGCCATCGCCCAGGTCGGCACCGACGGCAAGGTCGACATCTACAACTTCGCCGGCCACACCGACTTCGTCGCCGACCTCTTCGGCTACTTCACCAACAACTGACCCACGCACCTGAGGGCCCGGCAGCAGAAGCCGCCGGGCCCTCACCCGTACCCGCCTCAGACCGGCCAGACCTCGCCGCGCCAGGCCGCGTCCCAGAACATCCACTCGTACCGGGACGTCGTGCTGAAGTGCTCGACCACCCGGCGGCGTTCGGCCGGCGAGATCTCCTCGCCGAGGCGGTCGGTGAGCTCCAGTACCCGGCGCACCACGGACTGGAACGCCTCGTCGCCGTAGACCGCGATCCACCGGGCGTACAGCGGGTCGGGGGAGGAGCGGGCGAGGAGCTGCTCGCCGACCCGGGCGTAGATCCAGTAGCAGGGCAGCACCGCGGCGACCGCCTCGGCGAAGGAGCCGCCGTAGACGGTGGCCAGCAGGTAGCTGGTGTAGGCGCGGGTGGTGGGCAGCACCGGTTCGGCGGCGGCCTGCGCGGCGGTGTCCCCGAAGGCGTCCAGGAACTCGGCGTGCATGCCCTGTTCGGCGGCCAGCGCCCCGATCGCGTCGTCGGCGAAGGCCCGTACCTCCTGCTCGCCCGGTGCCTTGGCGGCGCAGACGGCCAGCGCCCGGGCGTAGTCGCGCAGGTAGTGCGAGTCCTGGATGACGAAGTGCCGGAAGGCGGCGCGCGGCAGGGTGCCGTCGGTCAGGCCGGCCAGGAAGGGGTGGTCGAGGATCTTCGCGTAGACCGGCTCGATGGCCGTCCAGAGTTCCTCGGTCAGCGTCTGGGTCATACCGAGACCCTAGGCGAACCCTTCACGTCGAAGGGCTCAGGTCTCAGGCGGTGAGAAGACCACCAGCACCCGCAGCTCCTCGGTGATGTGGTGGAAGCGGTGCGGCACCCCGGCCGGCACGTACGCCACGGTGCCCCGGCCGACGGTGGTGGTCTCGGCGCCGACCGTCAGGTAGGCCCGGCCGCTGATCACCTGGTAGATCTCGTCCTGTTCGTGCGCGCTCTGGGTGTCGGTGTCGCCGGGCGAGAGCGCGTACAGCCCCGCCGACATGTGGCGTTCCTTCAGGAAGCGCAGGTACGCACCCTCGTTGGCGGCCCGCTCCGCGTCCAGCTCGTCCAGCCGGAAGACCTTCATCGCCCCTGCTCCTCGTCTCGGTACAGCGGCATTCAACACCCTGGCGGCCAACATCCCGCGCCGGGACTTCCACCAACCGGCCGGGCCTGCGACCATGCGGAGCCATGAAGCACTTCGCAATCAAGACCCTCATCAACGCGGCGGCCATCTGGGTCGCCGCCTGGATCGTCAGCGGAATCACCCTCTCCAACGGTGACTGGCAGCACCAGACCCTCACCGTGCTCGCGGTCGCGGTTGTCTTCGGGGTGGTGAACTGGCTGATCAAGCCGGTGGTGAAGTTCTTCTCCTTCCCGCTGTTCATCCTCTCCCTGGGCCTGATCACCTTCGTCATCAACGCCCTGATGCTCTGGCTGACCTCGTTCGCCTCCGACAAGCTGCACCTGGACTTCCACGTCACGGGCTTCTGGCCCGCCCTGCTCGGCTCGCTGATCATCAGCCTGGTGTCCTGGGGCCTCAACATGGCGGTGGGTGACGAGGACTGAGCCCGCACCCGCTGCTCGCAGGACCGGCCCGGCGCCTTACTGGCGCCGGGCCATATTGTTCGCTGCTACCTCGTCTGAAAATGATATAAACGAGCGACTTATGGCACGTCAGGGCGAATCCACCGCCACGGGGCAGCGCACGCAGCAGCTCCGCTATTTTGTGCACGCACCTGGAGAGCATGGATGGCCACTCCTCTGGATCCGCTGAGCGGTCCTCGAATACCCCATAACGCTACAAAGCGCCTTCTCACCGGCGGCGCCTGCGTCGCCGTGGTCGCCGCGCTGCTGACGCCGGGCACCGCACTCGCAGACTCGCCGACGCCGGCTCCGGTCCGAGTGGGCTCCGCGCCCGCCGCGCCCGCCGGCGCGACCCCGGTCGCGGCGCCGGCCGACGACACCGCGCTCCAGCTGAGCGTCACGCTGTCGCCGCGTGACCCGGCCGCGCTGAAGAGCTTCCTGCACGACGTCTCCACGCCGACCTCCTCGCGGTACCACCAGTACCTGAAGACCGGTCAGTTCGCCCAGGTCTTCGGCGCCGACAAGGCGACCGTCGACAGCGTCACCCAGGCGCTGACCGCGGCCGGGCTGCACCCCGGCGCGCTGGGCAGCGACGGCCTGACCATCCCGGTGGACACCACCGTCGCCCAGGCCAAGAAGTCCTTCGGCACCGGCTTCGCGGGCTACAAGCTGGCCGACGGCAGCACCGCCTACGCCAACACCGCCGCGCCCACCCTGTCGGCCAAGGCCGCCACCGCGGTCACCGCCGTGGTCGGCCTCGACAACCTGGCCCGCACGCACAACCACCTGGCGACCGCGCACGACGCCGCCGCCGTGCCGAACGCCAAGGCGAGCGCGACCCTCGGCTCGCACGCCACCGGGACGACGCCGCAGATCTGCACGAGCCTGGTGAACTACGAGGCCAGCAACTTCCAGCGGGCCAACAACCGCGACTACTACAGCTACGACGCGCTCGCCCAGGCCTACAACATGACCGGCCAGACGGTGCCGAACGGCGGCGCGGGCGTCACCGTGGCGCTCTACGAGCTGGAGGACTACAGCGACTCCGGTGTCTCGTCGTTCCAGAACTGCTACGGGACGAACACCCCGATCTCGCGGGTCAAGGTCGACGGCGGCCCGACCGCGGCGCCGACCAACGACGGCAACGTCGGCGGTGAGTCCGCACTGGACATCGACACCGTGATCGGCCTCGCTCCGAAGGCCAGCATCCTGGTCTACCAAGGCCCGGACGCCAACATGGCCAGCAGCACGCAGACCGTGGACGTGCTGCGCCAGATCGTCAACGACAACAAGGCCCAGGTCATCTCGACCAGCTGGGGTGTCTGCGAGACGGCGCTGCTCGACCCGACCAACGGCGCCCCCGCGCAGATCAGCGCCGAGAACCAGGTCTTCGAGCAGGCAGCGGCCCAGGGCCAGACCGTGGTCGCGGCCTCCGGCGACTCGGGTTCGATGGACTGCTCGCGCCCCGGCGCATTCGACAGCCGGCTCTCCACCGACGACCCGGCGAGCCAGCCGTACGTCACCGGCGTCGGCGGCACCTCGATGACCGGCCAGGGCGCATCCGTCGCCGAGTCGGTCTGGTTCCACGGCGGCGCGGGCGGCGGCGGCATCTCGCAGGCCTGGGCGCTGGACAGCGCCACCGGCTTCCAGGCCGGGTTCACCGGCCCGGGCTACAGCGGCACCCCGTGCCACGCGGGCGCCGGGCAGGCCTGCCGCCAGGTCCCGGACGTGTCGGCCCTGGCCGACCCGTACACCGGCTACCTGGTCGCGGTCAACGCCGACGCCAGCAGCACCTACTGGCTCCGGATGGGCGGCACCAGCGCCGCCGCACCGGTGTGGGCGGCCATCGCCGCGCAGGCCGACGCCTCGTCCGCCTGCACCACCAGCGGCCCGGTCGGCCTGCTCAACCCGACGCTCTACAAGCTCGCGGGCAGCTCCTCGCTGCGGGACGTCACCGTCGGCGACAACAACTTCGGCGCGGTGTCGAACTCTCCCAGCGCTCCTGCCCCGCTCTACGAGGCCGGCCCCGGCTACGACATGGCCTCCGGCCTGGGCACGCCCAACGGCGGCAACCTGGCGAGCAGCCTCTGCGTGCCGGGCAGCACCTTCGCCGCGACGCCGCCGACCCGGCTGCTCGACACCCGCGCCGCCGTCGGCACGCCGGGTACCACCAAGGTCCCCGCGTTCAGCTCGGTCCCGCTGCAGATCACCGGCCGCGCGGGCATCCCGTCCGCCGGCGTCACCGCGGTCGTCCTGAACGTGACCACCACCGACAGCGCCACCGACGGGCACCTGACGGTCTACCCGTCCGGCGGCATCGTGCCGAGCACCTCGAACCTGAACTGGACGGCCGGCGAGGTCATCCCGAACCTGGTGACGGTCCCGGTCGGCGCCGACGGCAAGGTCGTCCTGCTGAACAGCGGCTGGGGCCCGACCCACCTGGTCGCGGACGTCTTCGGCTACTACACCAGCAGCAACCCCACCGGCCCGAGCTTCACCAGCGCCGGCCCGAACCGCCTGCTGGACACCCGCGGTGCCATCGGCACGCCGACCAGCACGCCGATCCCGTCCGACTCCGCGGTCTCCCTCCAGGTGGCCGGCCGGGCGGGCATCCCGGCCACCGGCGTCACCGCCGTGGTCCTGAACGTCACGGTGACGGCGCCGACCAGCGAGGGCTTCCTCACGGTCGTCCCCTCCGGCACCACCCCTATCGGCACCTCCAACCTGAACTGGAAGGCCGGTGAGACGATCCCCAACCAGGTGATCGTGCCGGTCGGCCCGGACGGCAAGGTGACGATCTACAACAGCAGCCTCGGCACCACGCACGTGGTCGCGGACGTCTTCGGGTACTTCTCGGCGGCGGCTCCGGCGGGCTCGGCCTTCCACACCTCGTTCCCGCGCCGCCTGATGGACACCCGCAGCGGCCTGGGCACGAACGCGGCCGCGCTGGGGTCCGGCGAGACCCGCCAGCTGCACCTGGACACCACGACCGCGGTGGGCAAGGCGAAGGCGGTGGTCCTCAACGTCACGGTCACCGAGCCGACGTCCGAGGGCTTCCTGACGGCGTGGCCGACCGGCGGCAGCCGGCCGAACTCGTCCAACCTGAACTGGACGGCGGGCGAGACCATCCCCAACCTGGTCACCGTCCCGGTGGGTCCTGACGGCATCGTCAACCTCACCAACGTGTCCGCGGGCAACACCCACGTGATCGTCGACCTGTTCGGCTACTACAGCTGATCCGACCGGAAGGGGCGGGCAGCGGACCTGGTCCGCTGCCCGCCCCTTCCGCATTCCCGGGCCGCCGGGGAGTACCAACCGGAACCCATCCCTCCCTTTCGTCCACCTGTGCGAGTTTCAGCAGTGCGCGGCTGCGGCAAACTCCCGCACAACGTGCCGGTCCGGCCGCCACCGCGGCACCCGGACCTCCCGGAGGTGACCTGAGGTGACCATGGGCCTTTCCGAAGCCCGCCCGTCCCGCACTCCGCATCCCCGCCCGGTCGTCAAGCGCACCGCCCGGGCGATCCTGCTCGACCTTCCCGAGGACGACCCGCACGGCACCGCCTCGCTGGTGGTGATCAAACGGACCCGGCCCGGCAGCAACCCGTACTGGATCACGCCCGGCGGTGGTGTCGAGCCCGAGGACCGCACCGTCACCGACGCGCTGCACCGCGAGGTGGACGAGGAACTCGGCGGCAAGGTGGTCGACGTCGTCCCCGCCTTCGTCGACACCGTCGCCCACTCGCACCACGAGGACGGCAGCCTGCTGCACCCGCACGGGGTCAAGGTGCAGCACTTCTTCGTCTGCCGACTGGCCGGGATGGACCCGTCGCGGCGGCACGGCCCCGAGGTGGACGACCCGCAGGGCGAGTACGAGATCGTCCGGCTGCCGTTCACCCGCGAGGGGGTCACCGCGGTCAACCTGGTGCCGCCCTCACTGCGGGCCTTCCTGGCCGCCAACATCGAAGGGGTGCGCGCGATGCTCGCCGCCGACCTGGGCTGACCACCGCCGGACAGGCCTACGCCAGGTCGCCGACCAGGTCGTGCCGGATGTGCTCGGGCCGCACCCCGGACCTGGTCAGCATGCCCGCCCCGCGGCGCACCATCGCCGCCGGGCCGCTCAGGAACGCGTGGTGGCCGTCCCAGGGCCCGAGTTGGGCCACCACGTCGGTCAGCAGTCCGGACAGCGCCGCGCCCGGCCGCACCCGCTCCTCGGAGACCACCGGCCGCACCGAGAGCCACGGGTGGCGGTGCGCCAGGCGCAGCAGCGACTCCAGCTCGTACAACTCGCCCGCCTGCCGCGCACCGTAGAAGACCTCCATCCGGCGGCCGGCCGGGCCGTGCTCGGCGACCTCCTCGACCATCGCGCCGATCGGCGCGATGCCGGTGCCGCCGCCCAGGCAGAGCAGGTGCGCCGGGTCCGCGTGGTCGGCCACCATCGAGCCGCCCGCCGGGCCGAGCCGCAGCACGTCCCCGGGGGCGGCCCGGCGCACCAGCGCGTTGCTGACCCAGCCGGCCGGCACCGCCTTGACGTGGAAGGTCAGCAGACCGTCCGGGCGCGGCGCGGTGGCGAACGAGAAGTGCCGCCAGACCCGCGGCCACCAGGGCGTCTCCAGGGTGGCGTGCTGGCCGGCCCGGTACGGGTACGGCTGGTCGGGGCGGACCGTGATCACCGCGATGTCCCGGCCGCGCTGCTGGTGCGAGACCACCTCGGCCTGCCACCACGGCGGCGAGTGCCGGGCGGCGCCCTCGGCCGCATCGATCATGATTGTGGAGATCAGGCCGTACGCGCGGCGCCAGGCCCGCTCGATCTCGGCGTCCCAGCGGCCGCCGCAGTACTTCTCCAGCGCGGCGACCAGGCACTCGCCGACCACGCCGTAATGGCCCGCCAGCGTCCCGTACTTGCGGTGGCCCCGGCCCAGTCGGCTCAGGTACTCGGTCAGTCCGGCGGGGTCGTCGGCGCTGCGCGCGGCCATCAGCAGGGCGCGGAAGAGCCGGTCGCGCTGGACGTCCATGGCCGCCGGGAAGAGTGCCCGGACCTCGGGGTGGCGGGCGAAGATCAGCGCGTAGAAGTGCGCGGTGGCACGGTCGGCGACCGGCTCGACGGCGGCCAGGCTGGCGCGGATCAGCTCGACGTCGCGGGCGGTGGGCGGCTCGGCGGCGGCCTGCCCGGGAGCGGGGGCCGCACTGGGCTCCTGGCCCTCCCAGGCCTGGGTCCACTGGTCGCCCGGCCCGGCCCAGTTGAGCCCGGGGGCCCAGCTGAAGAGCGGCTCGATGGCGGGCCGCTCTGCTGCGGGGTGATCTGCCGCGACCGGCACCGGAAGGAAGGACGCCGGAACGGGCGCGGGTACCGGCTCGGGCACCTGCGGCACCGGCGGCGCGGGGATGGTCGGCGGCGCGGTGGGGCGCGGCGGGACCGGGACACCGGCGACCTGGGTCGGCCCCGGCGGCTCCCCTGCGGGCGCCGCGGGGACCGGCATGCCCGGTACCGCGGATGCCGCGACCGACCCGTGCCCGGAACGAACCAGCAGCGCGGGAAGCGACTTCACCTCAGCCTGACGCGTACTCAAGAGAATCGTTTCGCCTCCGGTCGTCCCTGCAACGCCTCGGGTAGCGTGGCACGACCAAAAAGCTCATCCGACAAGTTGAGCGAACGCCGGACACCCTCCCCGCCCGCACGCTAGGCTCGGCCGATTCGCGCGCGGACGGGGTTCAGCCCTCAGAGTTGGCGCAGCAGCATCCCCGGCTGCTCCACGCAGTCCGCGACGAACCGCAGGAACCCGCCGGCCGTACCGCCGTCGCAGACCCGGTGGTCGAAGGTGAAGGACAGCTGGGTCACCTGGCGAACCGCCAACTGGCCCTGGTGGACCCAGGGTTTGGCGACGATCCGGCCGACCCCGAGCATCGCCGCCTCCGGGTGGTTGAGGATCGGCGTGGATCCGTCCACCCCGAACACGCCGTAGTTGTTCAACGTGAAGGTGCCACCGGTGAGTTCGGCCGGCCTGAGCGAGCCGGCCCGCGCCGCCTCGGTCAACCTGGAGAGCTCGGCGCCCAGTTGCTCGGTCGACAGCAGGTGCGCCGAGCGCACCACCGGGACCACCAGGCCGCGGTCGCTCTGGGCCGCGAAGCCCAGGTGGACGGCGGAGTGCCGGCGAAGCGCCACCGGTGCTCCCGCGGCGTCGAGTTCGACGCTGGCGTTGAGCTCCGGGTGGCGGGCCAGCGCCGCCGTGCAGATCCGGGCGAGCAGCGCGAGCAGGCTCACCTTCGGGCCGTTGCCCTGGTTCATCTGGCGTCGCAGGTCCAGCAGTTCGGTCGCGTCGGCGTCCACCCAGCAGGTGGCGGCGGGGATCTCGTGGTGGCTGCGGGTGAGCTTCTCGGCCACCGTGCGGCGCAGCCCGCGCAGCGGGATCGAGGCCTCCTCGGCAACTACCGCCCCGGTCTGGAGAGCGGGCGCAGCCGGAGCCGCGACCGCGCGCTCGACGTCGGCCCGCAGGATCAGGCCCTCGGGACCGCTGCCGGTGAGGCCGGCCAGGTCGATGCCGTGCTCCCGGGCCAGCCGCCGCACCAGTGGGGAGATCACCGCGACCACGGCCGGGGCGACCACCTCGGGAGCAGCTACCTCAGGAGTGGCGACAGCCACCGGAACCCCGACCCGGCGGCGCCGCGAACCCTTGCCGCCCGCCGAAACCCCGTACCCCACCAGCACGTTGCCGGAGGCGCCGTCGTCCAGCGGCTGGTCCTGCTCCCCGCCGGCCGCCGACGAACCCACCGCCACCGTCACCAGCGGCTGCCCGACCGCCCGCTCCTCGCCGGGCTCGCCGTACCGCGCGGTGACCACCCCGCCGTACGGGCAGGGCACCTCCACCACGGCCTTGGCGGTCTCCACCTCCACCACCGGCTGGTCGACGGCGATCACCTCGCCCACCTCCACCAGCCAGCGCACCACTTCCGCCCCGGTCAGCCCTTCGCCCAGGTCGGGCAGCGTGAACTCGCGCACGATCGGCACCATGTCACCCCTCCCACTGGAGTCGCGCGACCGCGTCCAGAATCCGGTCCACCCCGGGCAGATGGTGGTGCTCCAGCATCGGCGGCGGGTAGGGAATATCGAAGCCGGTCACCCGCAGCACGGGCGCGGCCAGGTGATGGAAGCACCGCTCCGTAACGCGAGCAGCGATCTCGGCGCCGACCCCGCCGAAGCCGGTCGACTCGTGCACGACGACCGCCCGACCGAGCGAGCGGACCACCTCGCAGACCGTCCGGTCGTCGAACGGCACCAGCGTGCGCAGGTCCAGCACCGCGAGGTCCCAGCCCTCGGCGGCGGCCGCCTCGGCCGCCTCCAGGCAGACCGGCAGCGAGGGGCCGTAGGTGATCAGCACCGCCGAACGTCCGGTGCGGCGCAGCACGGCCTTGCCGATCGGCTCCCCGCCGGCCGCGGTGTCCAGCTCGCCCTTCGACCAGTAGAGCCGCTTGGGCTCCAGGAAGACCACCGGGTCGTCGGAGGCGATCGACTCACGCAGCAGCCCGTAGGCGTCCTGCACGGTGGCGGGGGTGACCACGTGCAGTCCGGGGGTGCCCGCGTAGTACGCCTCGGAGGAGTCGCTGTGGTGCTCGACCCCGCCGATCCCGCCGCCGTAGGGGATCCGGATGGTGATCGGCAGCGGCATCCGGCCGGCCGTCCGGTTGCGCATCTTGGCGACGTGCGAGACCAGTTGCTCCATCGCCGGGTAGGCGAAGGCGTCGAACTGCATCTCGACCACCGGGCGCAGCCCGTACATCGCCATGCCGATCGCGGTGCCCAGGATGCCGGCCTCGGCCAGCGGGGTGTCCAGGCAGCGGTCCGCGCCGAACTCGGCGGTCAGCCCGTCGGTGATCCGGAAGACCCCGCCGAGCGCGCCGACGTCCTCGCCGAGCAGGTGCACCGCCGGGTCCTCGCGCAGCGAGTCGCGCAGGGCCGCGTTGAGCGCCTGGGCCATCGTGCTGGTCCGGGTGGCGGCGGGAGTGAGCGTGTTGTTCATCGACCCGCCTCCGCGGCCAGCTCGGCGGCCAGCTGCGCGGCCTGCTCCTGGAGCTGCTGGGTCGGCTCGGCGTAGACGTGCCGGAAGAGCGAGCTCGGGTCCAGCTCCGGCTCGGCGTGGAACTCGGCGCGCATCCGCGCGGCCAGCTCCTCGCCCTGCTCGACGGCGGCCGCGGCGACGGCGTCGTCCAGCAGCCCGGAGGAGCGCAGCTGGCGCTCCAGCAGCAGGATCGGGTCGTGCTCGCGCCAGGCCGAGACCTCGCCGTCCTCGCGGTAGCGGGTCGCGTCGTCGGCGTTGGTGTGCGCCTCCAGGCGGTAGGTCAGCGCCTCCACCAGGGTCGGGCCGCCACCGTGCCGGGCCCGCTCGACGGCCTCGGAGAGCACCGCGTGCACGGCCGGGGCGTCGTTGCCGTCCACCAGTCGGCCGCGCATGCCGTAGCCGACCGCCTTGTGCGCCAGGCTGGGCGCGGCGGACTGCTGGGTGAGCGGGACGGAGATCGCGTAGCCGTTGTTCTGCACCAGGAAGACCACCGGGGCGTTCAGCACGGCGGCGAAGTTCAGCGCCTCGTGGAAGTCGCCCTCACTGGTGCCGCCGTCACCCAGCATCGCCAGCGCGACCACCGGTTCGCCGCGCAGCCGGGCGGCGTGCGCCAGCCCGACGGCGTGCGGGGCCTGGGTGGCCAGCGGGGTGCAGAGCGGCGCGGTGCGGGTCGCCACCGGGTCGTAGCCGGTGTGCGCGTTGCCGCGCAGCAGAGTGAGCGCCTCCAGCGGGTCCACCCCGCGGGAGACCACGGCGAGCGTGTCGCGGTAGCTGGGGAAGAGCCAGTCCGGCGGCTGCAGGACCGAGCCGACAGCCACCTGGCAGGCCTCCTGGCCGGTGGAGGCCGGGTAGACGGCGAGCCGGCCCTGCTTGGTGAGGGTGGTGGCCTGCTGGTTGTAGCGGCGGCCGACGACCAGGCGCCGGTACAGGTCGAGCAGCAGCGCGGGGTCGGCCTTCTCCAGTTCGGGGGTGCCGAGCAGGCGGACCGGGGAAGGGTCCGGGAGGAGGGGCGCGGGGTCGGTCCGGGGGCCGGTTGCTCCGGGTAGCCAGCCAGGCACAGACGCGGTGGGCCTGTGGTCGAGGACGGTCATCTCGGGCACCTCCAGGGGGGTGGGGAGGGGCAGGGCCGCTGGCAGCGGGAGGGGGTTGCCTCCCAACCGATTGTTCGGTTGTCTTTTCATTGTGGCCACAGCCGAGTGAAGGTGCTGGACAATCGGCCGCCACAGCAGTCGACTGAAGGCAGCACGTCCACAGCAGGAGAGCCGGGGGACATGGACGCTGAACAAATGGCCGGACCGAGCACGGGACACTCCGTGCCAGGCAACGGGCACTCCGTGCCAGGTACGGGCCTGTCCGGCCGACCGCCCGGCGGCGCCCGGGTACCGGCGCCGGCACCCGCACCACCGCCGGTCGAGCGCGGCCTCGACCGGGTGGACCACTCCATCCTGCGCCTCCTCCAGCAGGACGGCCGCGCCTCGATACGCTCAGTGGCCGAACGCGTGCACGTCTCGCGCGCCAACGCCTATGCCCGGATCGCCCGGATGATGGAGGACGGCGTGATCCGCGGCTTCACCGCCCGCGTCGACCACGAACGCTCCGGCCAGGGCGCCTCCGCCTACGTCACCCTCAAGATCGTCCAGAACTCCTGGCGCACCGTCCGCGACCAGCTCCTCGAACTCCCCGGCGTCGCCCACATCGCCCTGGTCGGCGGCGAGTTCGACGTCCTAATGCTCGTCCACACCCCCGACAACCGAGCCCTGCGCGAACTCGTCCTGGGCAGCATCCAGAGCATCCCCCAGGTCCTGGCCACCCAGACCCTGCTCGTCTTCGAGGAGACCGACCGAGTCCCCCCTGCCTAGGAGAAGGCGTACGTGGCGCGGCGGTACGGCAGGGACACGGCAGCCAACCGCTGCGGCGGCCAGATGTCGTCCCGCTCGTTCAGGCTCAGCTCACCGCCGCGCCGCAACAGCCAGACGACCTCGAAATCGAAGTGCAGCACCGCGTCACCGGTAACCCGCTCCAACAGGCCGGACACCAACCGAACCATGTCGTCCTGCTGACCGGAGCTGTCACTGAACTTGTCGAATCGAAACACCACCCACACCCTCGGCGTGAACCCGAGGTCGGTGATCACCGGGTTCCACGGCTGCGGCGTCTTTTCGCCCACGCGGATCCACGTACCGCGTCCGGTCACCACACCCTCGCCAACGAGCAGCTCAGGGGTGACCGACGCATGGAACAGCCCGACGGCCCGGGCAACAGTGTCCAGCGCACGGGCGACCTGAATCGCGGGAGTCGCCGTCGCGATGTCGAGAGCATAGGAAATAGCCATGCGGATCATTCTCCTCAGGAGCGGCCGATGCAGCAGCCGGAATCTCCCCTACATCAGGTGCACTTCCACGCTGAAGCCCTTCGCCAGAACCGAGTTCAAGTGCTCGGCATGCGCACCCAGAAATTGCCGCGCCCCACTCGCATCAGCACTCAGCTCAAGCTGAATGTAGTCCTGCGCACTCTCGGTGCCATGTCCGCAGATGCAGCAGCGAAGCCTCCCAAGTGGAGAGTCCGCATATGTCTGGTTCAAGCCCTGGGGCGTGTCCACGTGAGGGCGCCGCCCGACCTCACCGAGGCCGACACGAACGTCCCCTTGGAGGTGACGTTCAGATGCCGGCCGTGCTGGAAGACGATCCGCAGCGCGCCGGAGTTGAAGGCGACTGCCGACAGGATCTCGGCACCGACGGTCTGGAGAACATCCTCCTTGGCGCACTGGCTCAGCAGTGTTGGATCGACGCCGGGGGCGGTGACGGGTCCCTTCGTGAACAGGGCGCCGTCTCCGACAGTGATCTCGCCGGGCGGGTCGAGTGTGAAGGTGACCTCGTCGGCCCACGTGATGTCCACCACGCGCCTTCCCCGCAGAGGCAGGATTTGACGGTCCGGCAGATTGCTCGTCTCGTTCGTCACGCGTGCTCAGTCCTCCGGCAGGTAGTCAAAAATATTTCCGATACTGTCGTCGGCGGGACTTCCATCGGGGAGTTTCGGATAGACCTCGCCGGTACTCGTGTCGACCACGACATCCGGGTTCTTGTTTCCGCCGATCCCGCGCCAGCCGCCCTGCCCCTTGACCGCGTGAATCGCGTCGTTGATCTGGCGCCGGGAATAGCCCAAATCCTGGCCGATGCTACCAGGATTCGACTGGTACGACCGGGGAGCCGGGTCCCCGCCGGTACCCGATCCGCCGCTGCCACCACCGTCGGAGTTCATGTTGACGCGGTCCGAGCCGGCCGCGTCGTGAAGGACGTTGGTCATGCCGACACCGGCCATGCCGAGACCGCCGGTGATCGCTGCGGCCGAGACCGCAGCCAGCGGCACGCCCAGTGCCGCGCCGACTCCCGTGATGTCCAGCGCGACCCCGCCAACCTCCCCACCGGCGCCGAGCACCGCCAGGCCCAACCCGCCAGCCACCGAAAGGGTTGACCCCGGATCGTGCAGCATGGCGTTGCCCACCGAGGCCAGATCGGTCGCCGCCGTCTCTCCGACCTGGACGGCGACGTGTCCGGCGTCGGAGAAGAACGAGCCCACGTCGTGCCAGAAGCCCGGCTTCGGGGGCGCCAGGTCACGTGCCTTGCCCACGACGGTGGCGGCAGCCTTGCCCGCGCTGTCCAACTGGCTGCGGGCGCTGTCCAGCTTCTCCTGCGCGGCCTGATGGCTGGCGTCGCCCGAGTTCCAGAGATTGATGGCGTCGGTCGCCTGACCCTGCGCCCAACTCAACACGGACACATAGGTGTTCAGGGCACCGGCGGCGTCATGGAACGCGTCGCCTGCCTGCAGCCACTTGGTGGGCTGGCCGTGGAAGACCTTGCGGAACGCGTCGGCGGCATCGCCGCTCCAGCCGTCGCTGGTGTCGATCCGCTGGAGTCCCGCGCCAGCGAGGTGGAGCAGGTCACCGTACGCCTGCAGCGATGCCTGGGTATGACTGATCGTCGCCGGGTCGCCGGGGACCAGCGCCTTCGGGTCGTTGGTCTTTCCAAGGTCCGTCACCGTCACTTCACCCCCGGATCGGTGCCAGTTCCCTGCACGACGCCGATGAACTGATCCTGAACCCCCTTGTCAGCCTTGCGGTAGGCAGTGACGTTCGCCGTCAGCCGGGTGGCTATCTCCTGACCGTCCTTCGCGAGGTTGTCCACGCCGCGCTGCCAGCGGCTGAGAAAATCAGACAGCGTGCTCGCCAGCTTCCCGTGGCCGATCGCCGAGGGGTCGTGCGGTATGTCGCTGACCTTCTGCACGCTGATCTCGTCGAGCGTGCCGTTCACCCCCGAGGCCGCCCGATCCAACGCCTGGAAGTCGACGCGAAACTGCGTACCCATCCCTGACCTCCCCCGCTTCAGGTCACATCGAACTCCCTATCATGCCACCGAATATCCGTGCGAATCGATCGGTCCCTGAGACTGCTGGACTCTCAGTCGGACATAGGGGCAGCCATCCCCGGAGACGACCCCTGCAAGTGGTCACGGGCATCATGGACGCCACCGGACGGCGCGTCGCCCTGGCCTTCTTCATCGGCACTCACCATCACGGGCGACCCGATCGCCGGGTCCTGGCACCTCTGGAGCACTCCATGTCCATCCCCCAGTACGACGACGTCAAGGCAGCCCGCGAACGGATCGACGGCATCACCCGCACCGCTCCCGTCATCCCAGCCGACGCGGGCGGCTTCGGCGGGGCCGAGGTCTTCCTCGCGCTCGACTTCATGCAGCACAGCGGCAGCTTCAAGGACCGCGGCGCGGCCAACTTCATCGCGGCCCACCGCCAGAGCAGCAGCATGTCCGACGCCGGCGTGGTCATCGCCTCCGGGGGAAACGCCGGGCTGGCGTGCGCCTGGGCCGCGAAGGCGCAGGGCGTCAACGCCACCGTCTTCCTGCCGACCACGGCGCCACAGGTCAAGGTGGCCAAGCTGCGGGCGTACGGCGCGGATGTCCGGCTGGTCGGCGAGGAGTACGCGGACGCACTGGTCGCCTCCCGCCGGTTCGCCGCCGAGACGGGTGCGCTGTCGTCCCACGCCTACGACGACCCGTACATCGCGGCCGGGGCCGGCACGCTGCTCCCCGAGATCTGCGCGGCCGTACCCGGACTGGACACGGTGATCGTCGCCGTCGGCGGTGGCGGCCTCTTCACCGGGACGGCCATCGCGGCCGACCACCATGGCGTCAAGGTCGTCGCGGTCGAGCCTTCGAACTGCCGCGCACTCAACGCCGCGATCGAGGCCGACGAACCGGTCGACGTGTCCGTGGACTCCGTGGCGGCCGACTCGCTCGGCGCCCGCCGGGTCTCCGAGATGGCCCTGCACTGGGCCCGCCGCACCCAGGCCCGCTCGCTGCTCGTCCCAGACGAGGCGATCACCAGCGCCCGGCAGACCCTGTGGGACCACCGGCGCATCGTCGTGGAACACGGCGGAGCGACGGCGCTCGCCGCCCTCCTCTCCGGCGCGTACCGCCCCCAGCCGCAGGAGCGGGTCGCCGTCGTCCTCTGCGGCGCCAACACCGACCCCGCCTCGCTGGCGTAGCGAGGCTTCCCGGTCAGCCGAGTCGGTCGGCTGGCGCCAAGCCGCTTCGGACCCGTATGGGCCACGCCCTGCTGATACCCGCCTGATCAAGGCCGGCCGCACCCCGGCGTCGGCGAACACTGGGCCACCGACCCGCGAAAGCAGCCCTCGCCTGGGCGCAACAGCGGATTACTCGGTCGCAGTGGCGCGGGCCTCCGCAGCCTCCCGGCGGATGATCTCCACCTCAAGTTGCAGCCGGAGGTTGGCGACTTCCTCGTCGGCCTTCACGCAGGACTGGCGGAGTTCGAGCCGCTCCCTCAGGAGCTCCCGCTTCGGGGGACCGCTCACCGGTTCGAACAAGTAGTTCCAGAGTCTGCGTCCGGCGTTCAGTCGCAGTTCTGTCTTCTCTCCTTGCTCAGTTTGGTCAGAGACATTCAGACCTTCGGCAGATGCCCAAAGGCTCGGACGGTGCGTCCTCTTGCTGAGCTGCTTTTGCAGGGCATCCTGCAGTTCGATCCTGCTGTGCGGGCCATCGCTTTCGGTGGACCGCAACAGGACGTCGATATAACCGGGGAGTCCGTACAGTTGCAGTGCGACGATCAACGCCGCAAGATCCTGGAACGTGCGGGTCTGTGCGGCGTTGAAGAGGGCTGGGTCGACAATGTCTCGCCGTGCAATGCTTGAAGGAAGAGCCGCGAGCATGTCGGCTACGTCCCTTGGCGGGCGATCCTCGGCCGACGCCGTCAGCATCAGTTCCGCTTGGCCGTGCAGGCCACAGAGATCGAGGTCAATGATCAGCGATCCGACCGTGTGCCACGGCAGCGTGAGGGCCGCGTGCCGCAGGATCTTATCGGCAACCTTGTCCTTGGAAACCGAGGAGAAGGCCGCGAAGAGTGCTACCCGGTCCTCGATGCCGCGACCCCGCAGGAAGTCCGACATTGCTTCGGCAGCGTGGGAGTGGTACTCGGCCGCGTGGAATCCGGCGATCAGGACCGCAACGTCTTCCGCTGATCGGTGTGTCACAGCCTGATTCCGTGCAATGGTCGCCCGTTCGTGGCGGTCAACCGTGTGGAGGGCAGAGATCACCGCCACGACAGCGTCCGCGGAGCCGTACTGGGTGATGTCCTCGAAGGCACTGTCGGCCAGCCAGGTCAGCCCACAGGCTTCCAAACGGGTCAGCAGATCGGCTACCTCGGTCGCGGACCTGACCGCCCTAGGAGCGATCAACAGGGCATGGCAGAAATCCGAGAGTCCGGCCGTTTCCAGATCTTCGATCAGATTGACCAATTCGGGAACAGACCTCTCCCTGGCAGCCATGTGCAGAGCGGTCAGGGCCATGCCATGCAGACCGTACTGCTCCAGAACGATGAGGTTCGACACCACCTCCGCGACGGGACGGCACACGGCGGCAGCCACCGCAAGGGACTCCGCAGGCTCATGGAATCCCCGCATGTGGAGCCTCAAGATCAAGTCCGTGACGCTCTGAGCTGCAAAAACCTCGACGGCTGTTCGGACCACGATGGAGGTGTATGCGTCCAGCCCTTCCAAATGAAAGCCCTCAACAAGCGCGGAGACGTCCTCCACCGACCGGGCAACCACCGCTGCCGGCAGCGTCAGGTCCGCGTGATGCTTGCCACCCGCGTCACGAAGGGCAACGAACAACGCGACAACGTCCGCAATGGGGCGGCGCTGCCCCACTGAGCGAACCAGCTCGGCCGCGATTCCTGCATGCTCCGCATCCGCCCCGGCGACCAGTGCCACCAGGTCAGGAACCGGCGCCTTGTCCAGGTTCTGCACCAGAGAGTCGAAGGAGCCGCCGGCCTGCAGCATCTCTCCAGCATCCTGCAGCTGCCACGCCAACAGGCGGCACTGCTCCTCCGATTTGAGTGCACGCACCCGCTCGCGCAACACCTCCCTACGGAGGCCATCCACTTCATCGCGCAGGCGGTCGCGCTCCTCCTCCAGACGCTCGTACTCCTGCAGAAACTCGGTCAGAGCAGAAGCCTGGGAGCGACGCTCAAGATCCTGAGCCTCGTTCAGAAGGCGAAGCTGCCTGTCGAGCTCCGCCAGAGCACCTTCTCGGTCCGACAGGTCCCGAGCCAGCCTCTCCTCACGCTCCCTGAGACCGACGAGGTCCTGCTGCGCCTCCTCCAACTGGACATGCAGCTGCTGGACCTTGTTGCCGTTGCGGAGTGCTGCCTCACGGCGGCTGTGAACGAGATCTCGTTCCGCGACGGCCACGACGAACCCGGCAGCCTCCAGATCGTCGAACAGGTCCTCAACGAACCTCTTCGTCGGCACCCGCCCGCCGTTCAAGTACCGGCTCAGCGCTGACGGCGTGACATTCCTGAGCTTCTCGTAGCTGCGGTAGCTCGTCTCCAGCCGCGAGAACAAGAACCTCAGATGCTCCGCGAACTCCTGTCGTTCCGGTAACTGGCCAACCTTGCGTATCGCCAGCTCCCCCGAGCGCGGCTCGTCTTGCCCCACAGGACTGCCCTCCGTGATCCTCTCGCAACTGATCACCTGCAAGTGGCCCACGCCTGGAAGCGGACGGGCCGCCTTCGCGCGACGTGTCGTCGGCCAGGAGCCTGCCCGGCGGCGGGCACCGAAGCCGTTCCTCCCCTACTGTCCCCGACACGACAGCCTTCTGGCGCCAGAAGCGCGGTGTTGCGCCCAATCGTCAACGCACTGGTCCAACAGCGCACCCACGGACAGGTGTTGCCACCCAGCCGTCAACAACAACGCATGCGGGCACGATGGGTGAAGCCCCAAATCGTCAACGCGTTCCCCCTGCCGCAACACCTTGTCGGGCATCGAGGCTGATCGGAACGCACCGAAAGCCACCGTGGCCAACGGCGTTACCAACCGTGCATGCCGCACGGCAGAGACTCTTGGGAAACACATGAACGCCTCCACCACGTCCACGGGTATCCCCGTCCCGATCTTCGTTGTCACCGTTGCGCTGCTTCTCAGCGCAACGGTGGCAGGTGCCGGCTACCTGTTCGCCCGCCGCGACGGCCTTTCGCGGACCTCAGCTCTTGCCTGGGCGGCCGGGAGCTCCACGGGGACTACGTACCTCCTCTTCAAGACTGCCGAGGTACTCCACATCCTCTAGCCCCCTACGCCCGCACCGGCGCCGTTGATCGCCACACATCGTGCCCAGCTACGTGCCGTCCTCGTTGTGTCGCTAGGCCAGCAGCCCCGCGAAGGCGAGCCGGACGACCGCGTCCGGGATGCCGTCGACGGCGTCTGGGCCGGCGCCGGGGCGGTACCACTCGACGATCGAGTTGATCATGCCGAAGAGCAGCCGGGTGGCCAGTCGCGGCTCGACGTCCGCGCGCAGTTCGCCCTCGGCGACCGCGGCGCGGACCAGGTCGGCGACCCGGTGGTCGAAGTCGCGGCGGCGCTCCAGGGCCCACAGCTCGGTCTCGGTGTTGCCGCGCACCCGCAGCAGCAGCGTGACGTACGGCAGCTCGGCGAGCAGCACTTCGGTGGTCCGCCGCACGACGTGCTCCAGCCGCTCCACCGGGCGCCCCTGGACGGCCGGCGGCTCGTCCAGGATGCCGAACAGGCCGTCCAGGGCGCGGCCGACGGCCAGCCGCAGCAGCTCCTCCTTGCCCCGCACGTGGTGGTAGATCGAGGACTTCGAGATCCCGGCCGCCCGGGAGAGGTCCTCCATCGAGGTGCCGTCGTAGCCGCGCGTGTTGAAGACCTCCACGGTCACCGCGAGCAGCGTGTCGACGGTGTACGTGGTGCGGGTGGTGGGAGAGGCGGCCATGTTCCGAGTATCCCCGGCGACCGCCGCCGCCGATCACCCGAGGGTGGCCCCGGCGAGTAAACGCACAAGGCAGGGTCTGTTGAGCCGACCGATCGTTCGGTTACGCTGGGGATTGTCAGCCCCCGTCCTCCCGCACCGAGGAGCGCAGCATGGCCGCAGCGGAAAACCCCTTCGTCAGCGAACTGATCGAGCGCCACCAGGCGACCCTGGCAAGGGCGTTGACCGCACTCGCCGAACGGGACTACTGGTCGCCCTACCCCGAGTTCCCCAAGGCCTACGGCGAGAGCGGCGCGGCCGACGGCAAGGCGGCCTTCGACGCCCTGCTCGGCAGCACCTTCGCGCTGCCCGGCCAGCCCGAGGCGGGCGACCTGGTCGGCACCGAGGTCTCCCCGTACGGCATCGAGCTGGACATCGCCTACCCGCGGGTCGACCTGGACGCCCTGCTGCCCGCCGTCCGGGCCGCCGCCCCGGCCTGGGCCGCCGCGGGCCCGGCCGCGCGCGCCGCGGTCTGCATGGAGATCCTGGCCCGGATCAACGCCCGCTCGCACGAGTTCGGCCAGGCGGTCATGCACACCACCGGCCAGGCGTACGGGATGGCCTTCCAGGCCGGCGGCCCGCACGCGCAGGACCGCGGTCTGGAGGCGGTGGCCTGTGCCTTCGCCGAGCAGACCAGGCTGCCGGAGCAGTCGAGCTGGACCAAGCCGCAGGGCAAGCGCGACCCGCTGCGGCTGGCCAAGGAGTCCGTGGTCGTCCCGCGCGGCCTCGCACTGGTGGTCGGCTGCAACACCTTCCCCACCTGGAACGGCTTCCCCGGCCTGTTCGCCTCGCTCGCCACCGGCAACCCGGTGGTGGTCAAGCCGCACCCGCGCGCCGTGCTGCCGCTCGCGCTGACCGTGCGGATCGCCCGCGAGGTGCTCGCCGAGGCCGGCTTCGACGCGAACGTGGTCACCCTGGCCGCCGAGCGCGAGCGCGAGGGCATCGCCAAGACGCTGGCGCTGCTGCCGGACGTGCGGATCATCGACTACACCGGTTCCACCGAGTTCGGCGACTGGCTGGAGCAGAACGCCCGGCAGGCGCTGGTCTACACCGAGAAGGCCGGCGTCAACACCGTGGTCGTCGACTCCACGGACGACTACAAGGGCATGCTGGGCAACCTCTCCTTCGCTCTCTCGCTCTACTCCGGCCAGATGTGCACCACCCCGCAGAACCTGCTGATCCCGCGCACCGGCATCGAGACCGACCAGGGCCCGAAGTCGTACGACGAGGTGGTGGCCGACCTGGCGGGCGCCATCGAGGGCCTGCTCTCGGACGACGCCCGCGCGGCGCAGATCCTGGGCGCCGTGGTCAACCCGGCCGTGCTGCAGCGCAGCGCCGCCGCGGCGAGCGGCGAGTACGGCGAACTGGCCCTGGCCCCCCGGGTGGTGGAGTCGGCGGAGTTCCCCGGCGCGACCATCAGGACGCCCGCGCTGATCAAGGTCGAGGCGCACAAGCCGGACGACCGTGCGGTCTTCCTCAACGAGTGCTTCGGCCCGGTCTTCTTCGCCGTCGCGGTGGACTCCAGCAGCGACGCGGTGGACCTGCTGCGGCGCACCGTCACCGAGCAGGGCGCGATGACCGCGACCGGCTACACCACCTCGCCCGAGGTGGAGCTGGCGCTGGTGCAGGCCTGCCTGGACACCGGGGTCTCGCTCTCGCTCAACCTGACCGGCGGGGTCTTCCCGAACCAGACCGCGGCCTTCTCCGACCTGCACGGCACCGGCGCCAACCCGGCCGCCAACGCCGCGTACACGGACGCCGCGTTCGTCGCCAACCGGTTCCGCGTGGTGCAGGTCCGCCGCCCCGCGTAAGCGCAACCCGCTCCACCCCCAGCAGCGGCCCGGCCGACGTGTCAGCACCGTCGGCCGGGCCGCTCCCGTTCGAACCCGAATCCGCCGTGCAGGGAGATTCACAGCGCCGGACGGGCCCGCGATGATGGGAAGCTGAGGTGGGGCTGAGACGCCCTCCCTACCTGAGCGTCGTACGAGCACCGGGAGATGGCGATGACCGACCAGCCGACCGAGTCCGAGCAGCCCGCCGTCCAGGAGTCCGCCGCCCAGCCGACCGACGTCCAGGAGTCCGAGGTCCAGGAGTCCGACGTGATCGTCGTCGGCGCCGGCCCGACCGGCCTGCTGCTCGCCGGCGACCTGGCCGCGGCCGGGGTCCGGGTGACCCTGCTGGAGCGGCGCGGCAAGGAGTCCAACCTGACCCGCGCCTTCACCGTGCACGCCCGCACCCTGGAGCAGCTGGACGCCCGGGGCCTGGCCGACGAACTGCTCGCGACCGGCTCCACGCTCTCCTCGATGCGGCTCTTCTCCAAGCTCACCGTCGACTTCAGCCGCCTGCCGTCCCGCTTCCCGTTCGTCCTGATCACCCCCCAGTCGCAGACCGAACGGCTGCTGCACGAACGGGCGGTGAAGGCCGGCGCGGAGCTGCTGCGGGACCACGAGGTGACCGGCCTGCGCCAGGACGCGGACGGCGTCACCGTCCAGGTGCGGACCGCGGCCGGCCCGGTCACCCACCGGGCGGCGTACGTGGTCGGCACCGACGGCGTGCGCAGCACGGTCCGCGAGCTGCTGGGCATCCCGTACCCGGGCGAGTCGGTGATCAGCTCGGTGCTGCTCGCCGACGTCCGCCTGGAGCGGGCACCGCAGGACGTCGTCACGGTGCGGGCCACCGAGGCCGGCTTCGGCTTCCTCTCGCCGTTCGGCGACGGCTGGTACCGGGTGATCGCCTGGGACCGCACCCGCCAACTGCCCGACGACGCACCGGTAGAGCTGGCCGAGATCGCCGACATCGCCCGCCGCACGCTGGGCGAGGACTACGGCATGCACGACGCCCGCTGGATGTCCCGCTTCCACAGCGACGAGCGCCAGGTGGCCCGCTACCGCGACGGCCGGGTGCTGCTGGCCGGCGACGCCGCGCACTGCCACTCGCCGGCCGGCGGCCAGGGCATGAACACCGGCCTTCAGGACGCCGCCAACCTGGGCTGGAAGCTCGCGGCGGTGGTCCAGGGCTGGGCGCCCGACGGCCTGCTGGACAGCTACCAGGACGAGCGGCACCCGGTCGGCCGGTCGGTGCTGCGCAGCTCGGGCTCGCTGATCCGGCTGGCGCTGGCCCGCAGCGCGGTCACCCGGGCGGTGCGCGCGTCGCTCACCACGGTGGCCGACTCGCTCGGCCCGCTGGTCTCGCGCGGCGCCCGGACGATCTCCGGCATCGGCATCAGCTACCCTGCCGGCCCCGGCGCCCACCCGCTGGCCGGGCACCGGATGCCCGACCTGCGGCTCGCCGCGGACCGTCCCGGTCGGCCCGCCCGGCTCTACGAGGCCCTGCGCGAGGGCAAGTTCGTCCTGGTGACCACCGACGAGCGGGCGCCCGGCGCGCCGTTCAGCGGCCTGGAGGCCGCCGTCACCGACCCCTGGGCGGACCGGCTGGTGCACGCCGCCCCGGCCGATCCGCACGGCAAGCTGCGCTCCACCGTGCTGCTGGTCCGCCCGGACGGCTACGCCGCCTGGGCCGCCGCCGACCCGAGCCGGGCCGAGCTGCGCGCCGCGCTGATCCACTGGCTGGGGCAGCCGTCAGCAGACTGACGATCCGTCGGATGCTGTGGAACGATGGTCCGATGAAGCGCTACGACCGGCTCCGGCAGATCCAGCAACTCGACCCCGAGCGCGACTTCCTGGAGATCTACCGGCTCACCTCCACCTACGAGTTCCCGTGGGACCACACCCGGGCCCTGGAACTGGCGCTCTACCGCACCTACGCGGTGCCCAGCATCGGCCGGCTGCTCGCCGAGACGGCCGAGCTGACGGACCGCTGCCAGAAGCGCTACGACGACACCTCGCTGCTGCTCGGCGCCGTGGTGGAGCACGGCTTCGAGACCGAGGACGGCCGGACGGCGATCCGCCGGGTCAACCAGATGCACCAGCGCTACGACATCGCCGACGACGACATGCGCTACGTGCTCTGCACCTTCGTGGTGGTCCCCAAGCGCTGGATCGACCGGTACGGCTGGCGCCGGCTCTCCGAGCACGAACTGCGCGCCACCGCCGCCTACTACCGGGCCCTCGGACGCCGCCTCGGAATCAAGGAAATCCCGGAGAGCTACCAGGAGTTCGAGGATTTCCTGGACGCCTACGAGGAGGCGCACTTCGGCTGGGACGCCGGCGCCCGGCAGGTCTCCGACGCCACCCTGGACCTGATGGCCTCCTGGTACCCGCGCCCGCTGGCCGGCGCGGTCCGCGCGGCCAGCCTGGCCCTGCTCGACGAGCCGCTGCTGCGCGCCTTCCGCTACCAGCCGCCGGCCCCGCTCACCCGCACCCTGGTCGAGAGCGCCCTGCGGCTGCGCGCCCGGGCGGTGCGCCTGCTGCCACCTCGGCGCACCCCGCACTACGCGCGGCAGAATCCCGAGATCAAGGGCTACCCCAACGGCTTCCGGCTGGCCGACCTCGGCACGTTCCCCACTCCCGGCTGCCCGGTCCACCACGAGAACTGACGTTCCGTCAATTCATTTTCCAGGCCCCGGTCCGCTCGCCCGCCGCCGCGCCGGAATCTATTCACTGTATGAAACCCCCTCCATTCAGTTCAGATCCACCGCTTTAACACTTGACTGTTATTTAGGAACCAATTACCTAAGCATGGGACAACTCCCAGCGAATTTCTGGGATGTTCATCCAAGCGTTTTCGACCCCGGAACGCTTAGCCCCTGCCGGCACATGCACGCCGGCCAGAGGAGGAGCCCGTGCGTCCCCGCCCTCTCGCCCTCGCAGCGGCCATCGCCCTGCTGCCCCTGACCGTGGCCTCCATGGGAGTCACCGCCGCGCAAGCAGCGACCCCCAACACGGTGACTCCGAGGATATCCCTGCCCAACACCGTGACCCCCGCGGTGGCCAACTCGCAGAAGCAGGGCGACGTTCCCGCCGCCCAGCAGCTCTCGGTCGCGGTCAGCCTCAAGCTGCGCAACACCGCCGACCTGGACCGCTTCCTCGCCGCGGTCAGCACCCCGGGCTCGAACGAGTACGGGCACTACCTGACGCCGGCCCAGTTCAACGCCCGCTACGGCCCGACCCAGGCCGACGTGGACCACGTCACGGCGTACCTCAAGTCGCAGGGCCTGACCGCCACGGTCAGCGCCAACCGCCAGGTGATCGACGCCAAGGGCACCACGGCGCAGATCGCCCAGGCCTTCGGGACGCACGAGAGCGCGTACTACGACGCCTCCAGCGCCAAGAAGTTCTACGCCAACGACAACGCCGCCTCCCTCCCGGCCGACGTCGCGTCGATCGTCCAGGGCATCTCCGGTCTGAACAACAAGACCGTGCGCACCCCGCAGCTGGCCAAGCCGAACGCCTCGGCCCCGATGGCCACCCCGAGCGGCTACGGCCCCGCGCAGTACGACGGCGCCTACAACCTGAACAAGGTCGGCGCCGACGGCACCGGCGTGAAGGTCGCGCTCTGGGAGTTCGACGGCTACACCGCCTCGAACCTGACCACCTACCAGAACCAGTTCGGCCTGACCGGCCCGGCGGTCACCACCGTCCCGGTCGACGGCCAGAGCTACGACAGCGCTCCCGGCCAGGGCCAGGGCGAGGTCGAGCTGGACAGCGAGATCGTGCGCGGCGTGGCCCCCAAGGCCACCCAGCTGGTCTACGAGGCCCCGAACAGCGACCAGGGCGAGATCGACATGGCCGCCAAGATCGTGGCGGACAACCAGGTCTCGGTCATCTCCATCTCCTGGGGCGGTTGCGAGCCCGACACCACGCAGTCCTCGATGACCGCGGTCGACAACTCCTTCAAGCAGGCCGCCGCGCAGGGCATCTCGGTCTACTCGGCCTCGGGTGACGACGGCTCGCGCGACTGCAGCCGCTCCACCAGCGGCGCCACCGTCAAGTCGGTGGACTTCCCCGGTTCGGACACCTACGTGACCAGCGTCGGCGGCACCAACCTGCAGCTCTCGGGCAACACCTACTCCTCGGAGAGCGCCTGGAGCACCGCCGGCGGCGGCGTCTCCACCGTCTTCTCCAAGCCCAGCTGGCAGACCGGCACGGGCATCACCGGCAGCATGCGGACCGTCCCCGACGTGTCCTCCAACGCCGACCCCAACAGCGGCTTCGCGATCTACACCCAGGGCACCAGCAGCCCCGGCTGGCAGGTCTACGGTGGCACCAGCGCCGCCGCCCCGCTCTGGTCCGGCTTCACCGCGCTCTTCAACCAGAAGGCCGCGGCCGCCTCGAAGGCCAACCTGGGCCAGGCCAACCCGGCGCTCTACGCGGTCGCCAACAGCGCCAACTACGGCACCACGTTCCACGACGTGACGTCCGGCGCCAACCAGGACTTCAGCACCAAGACCGGCTACGACCAGGTCACCGGCTGGGGCACCCCGGTCGGCGACGCGCTGACCAACGCGCTGCTCGGCGGCGGCAGCTCCACCGGCGGCGGCAACACCGTCACCGTGAGCGCCCCCGGCAACCAGAACGGCACCGTCGGCACCGCCGTCAGCCTGCAGGTCAGCGGCAGTGACTCGGCCACCAGCCAGACCCTGAGCTACTCGGCCACCGGCCTGCCGGCCGGCCTGTCGATCAGCTCCACCGGCCTGATCACCGGCACCCCGACCGCCGCGGGCACCTCGACCGTCACGGTCACCGCGAAGGACAGCACCGGCGCCACCGGCAGCACCACCTTCACCTTCACCGTCGCCGCCGGCTCCACCGGCTGCACCCCGGCCCAGCTGCTCGCCGACCCCGGCTTCGAGTCCGGCGCCTCCGGCGCCTGGACCGCGACCTCCGGCGTCTTCGACAACGGCACCTCCGAGCCCGCGCACTCCGGCTCCTGGAAGGCCTACCTCGACGGCTACGGCAGCACCCACACCGACACCCTCTCGCAGACCGTCACCATCCCGGCCGGCTGCAAGGCGACCTTCAGCTTCTGGCTGCACATCGACACCGCCGAGACCGGCAGCACCGCGTACGACAAGCTGACCGTCGCCGCCAACGGCACCACGCTGAAGACCTTCTCCAACGTGAACGCCAACACCGGCTACACCCAGCAGACCGTCGACCTCTCGGCCTACGCCGGCAAGACGGTCACCCTGAAGTTCACCGGCACCGAGGACGCCTCGCTGCAGACGAGCTTCGTGATCGACGACACCGCGGTCACCACCAGCTGACACCGTGCGTGATTAAACGGTGGCTGACTGACACATTCCGCACGTTATAACAGCCACTTAGCAATCCCGTCGGTATCGGGCCACCGCCCGATACCGACGGGATTGTTGCATTCGTGTTTCGCGTTCTTGGAGATCAACGCAACTGCGGTGAAAGTAATTTGTCGTGACCACTGTCATACCGACCGGTAGATGACGTAGCCTCTGCTCCGTGCGTAAGGTTCCCCCAGCTCGGTGACGCCCCCACGACACCGTCACTGGGCCAATCCCGCCGAACTCGGCTGGTGGGGAAGGTATCCGCATGGGCTCGCAATACCCGTACAGCGCCGGACGCCTCCGGTTGGTCGAACAGCAGCCGAACCATTCGGCCCTGTTGACCGATCCGGTCGGTACGGCACCCCTTCGACTTCGACCTGTTCTGCCTTCGGTCTGTCACGCCGCGGAATCCGTCGGCAGCGTCGGCACCATGACCGCCGTCGACACGGTGGCGGTCGCGCCCGCCGCTCCCGCCGCCCCGGCGCAGGCCCCTGCGCCGGAGCCGGTGCCCGCCACCGGCACGTTCGCCGAGACCCTGCACAGCGCGATCGAGGCCAGCGGACTGAGCCTGGACCGGCTGCGCTCCGCCCTGGCCCAACGGGGCGTCAGAGTCAGCGTCACGACGCTGAGTTACTGGCGGCGCGGCCGCAGTCAGCCGGAACGGGCCTCCTCGATGCTCGCCGTCGGGCTGCTGGAACAGCTGCTGACGCTGCCCCGCGGCACCCTCTCCAGCCTGCTCGGACCGCCCCGGCCGCGCGGGCGCTGGGTCTCCGCCGCAGTCCCCGGCAGCCTCCCGATGGAGGAGATCTGGCCCGAGGAAGCACAGATCGCCCAGGTCTTCGAGGAGCTCGACGCGCCGCCCATCGGCGAGTTGGAGCGCCTCAGCGTCCACGACGCCTACTACGTGGACGCCCAGCAGTTCGGCGTCCTGCTGCGGATGCGCCAGGTCGTCCGGGCCACCGCCGGCGGCGTATCGCGCTGCCTGGTGGTGCACAAGGCCGACGAGGGCACCACCGGGTGCCCGGAGATCTCCTCGGTCCGGCACGCCCGGCTCGGCCGGGTCCGCCGCCGCCCGGAGATCGGCCTGCTGGTCGCCGAACTGCTGCTCGACCGCCCGCTCGGACTCGGCGACTGCACGGTCTTCGAGTACGAGGTCGAGCTCCCGCCCGGCGCCCCCACCACGGTCTACGGACGCCGCTTCGCCGTCCCCGTCCGGGAGTACGTGCTCCAGGTGCACTTCGACCCGTCCGCCGTGCCCGCGCACTGCGAACGCTACGAACGCGACCCCGGCGCGGAGACCGACCGGGTGCGCCAGCGGCTCTGGATCGGCGCCTCGGCCAGCGCCCACGTGCTGGCCACCGAGCAGCAGCCGGGCCAGACCGGCATCCGCTGGGAGTGGGAGTAGCCGACCGGGGCCCAGGGCCTGTACGGCCGCCGTGCGAGAGTGGGGGGATGAGAGATCACGACGCCCCCGACGAGGCGGTCCGGCGGTGGCGGGAGACCGCCGCGCTGCCGGACGCCGTCCTGATCGACGGGTTCCACGCGCTCAAGCACACCCTGCGCTTCGGCGGTGAGGTCCGCGAGGTGCTGACCACCGACCGGGCCGCGCTCGCCGCGCTGGCCGGCGACCTCGCGGACGACGTGGCGCGGACCGTCACGGCGGCCGCCGTCGAGGTCCCCTCCAGAGTCCTGCGCGAGCTGGTGGCGCGCCCGCACCCCACCGGCGTCGCCGCGCTGGCGATCCGTCCGAGCGCCGACGCGGTCCTCGCCGCCCTGCGCGGCACGCCCCGGCAGGCCCCCGTGGTCGTCCTGGACAACCCGCGCAACCTCGGCAACATCGGCGCGGTGGTCCGGCTGGCCGCCGGGTTCGGCGCCACCGGCGTGATCACCACCGGCGACATCGACCCCTGGCACCCCAACGTGGTCCGGGCCGGCGCCGGCCTGCACTTCGCCACCGCGGTGGCCCGGCTCGCCGTCCCCGAACTGCCCGATGGCCCGCTCTACGTGCTGGACCCGGAGGGCGAGGACATCCGCTCGGTGACCGTCCCGGACGACGCACTGCTCGCCTTCGGCTCGGAGCGGCACGGCGTCTCCCCCGAACTGCGGGCCCGGGCCACCCGGCTGCTGGCGATCCCGATGCGGCCGCAGGTCTCCAGCTTCAACCTGGCCACCTCCGTGGGCATGGGCCTCTTCCACTGGATGACGCACAGCCCGTCAGCCCCCGCGCCCGCCTGACGGCCTGGCCCGGACGGCCCGCTCCAGCTCGCCCAGCGCCTGCAGCAGCAGCCGGACGCTGGAGCGGACCACGTCCAGCCGGTCCCCCGGGCGATGCGCGCGAGCGACCTCCGGATCGGCCTCCAACTGCTCCTCCCAGCGCTGGTGCGCCACCCGCACCGCGCGGAAGTCCGCCGGCCGCCCGCTGAGCACCGCGGCCCCCGCCACCGCCGTCGCCTCCGCCAGCACCTGGCCGAACTCCGCCGCGCCCGGCACCGGATCCGCCGGCTGCCCGGGCAGGTGCGCCTCCATCAGCAGCGAGACCCGGGCCAGGAACCCGACCGCCTCCCGGACCTTGGCCAGCTGCTTGCGGGACAGCTGCGGCGAGTGCACCGCATGCCGGACGGGCTCCACCGCGGACCGCTCCAGGGCCTGCAGGAACTCCGCCCGGGCCTCCCGGAAGTCCAGCAGCGCCTCCCGCACCCGATCACTACCGCGGCCCTGCGCCGACCCGAACGCCGCCAGCACGGCCGCCGAGTAGCGACCGACGGCGGCGATCCACGCGGCGGTCCGCTCGGGCAGCCGCGCGGTCTCCCAGGTCGGGAAGAGCGCGTAGGCGAGCAGCGCGACCGTGCCGCCCAGCAGCGTGAGCAGTACCCGCTCGTACGCCGTGTGCACCGGATCGCCCGGCCCCAGGTCGAGCAGGAAGACCACGTAGGCCGAGATGCAGGTGGTCGTCACCGCATAGCCGGTCCGCAGGGTCAGGTACGCGCCGAAGATGCAGAGCACGGCCAGCGCGCAGGAGACCCACTGGCCAGGGTGCGCCACCTTCACCACCACGGTGGCCAGCAGCACGCCCACCACGGTGCCGGCCAACCGTGCGACCCCGCGGCTGTAGGTCTGCGCGAAGTCCGGCCGGATCACCATCGCGGCGGTCATCGCGGCCCAGTAGCCGTGCTCCAGACCGGCCAGCCTGGCCAGCAGGTATGCCGTGGTGACCACGCCGGAGAGCCGGACGGCGTGGTGCAGGACCACCGAGTCCGCCCGCAGCTGGGCCCGCGCGGTGCGCAGTGCCACCGGCACCATCCGGGCCACCCCGGGCCGCACCAGCCCGCCGCTCGGCCCGGTGACCGGCTCGGACAGCGAGTCCTCCTCGGTCCGGTCCAGCGTCCCCGCCGCCCGCACCAGCAGCGTGGTGAGCCGCCGCGCCGACCGCAGCGCCGGACCGCGCAGCACCGGCCCCGCCGGCACCACCAGCGCGGTCGGCGCGGACTGCGGGTACTGCACCGGCTCCCCGGTACGGATCGCCCGGGCCAGCGCGTCGAGCAGCTGCGCCGCCCCCGCCAGCAACTCCCGCGCCCGGTCCCGCTCCGGCCCCTCGGCCGCCGCTCCGATCGACGGATCGGCGACCGCCGCCAGCGTCGGCCGGATCCGCTCGGCGAGCGTCCGCAGCCCGCGCAGCTCCGGCGGCCGGCGGCGCTGCTGCCGGGCGGTCAGCGCGGCGGCGTGCCGGGCGGTCATCAGCGGTCCCGGATCGATGGTGGCGTGCGGATCGTGCCGCAGCCGCCGCGCGTAGTCGGCCAGCGAGGCGTACGCGTCCGCCAGCGCGTCCCGCTGCACACCCCACGGCCTGCCCCGCCAGAGCACGATCACCAGCGCCTGCGCCCCGCCACCCAGTGCGCAGAGCGCCCCGTGCCCCAGCGCCGTCGGCACGCTGACCGGCAGCTGGACCACGACCAGCATCACCGTCACCGTGTTGGTGGCCACCACCCCCGCGGTCTGCCCGAGCGACCACGCCAACCCGGCCGCGAAGGACCAGACGGCCAGCAGCACCGGGAACAGCCCCGGCACCGAGACCGCGAGGTAGCCGAGAAAAGTACTGACCCCCAGTCCGGTCCCGGCCACCACCGCAAGCGAGGGACGCGGCCGGAAGCTGCGCTGGAAGGTCGCCGTCCCCGCGATGAACGCCCCCATCGCAGCCGAGGTGGCGAGCGCGGGCCCCGCGATCGCCAACGTCGGAAACACCATCAGCGCCACCGCGCACGCACCCCGCGCGGCCCGCCTCGGCTCGGTGTACACCCGCTCCAGACGCAGCCCCGCCCGTCCGGAGTCACGCAGCGCGGCCAACCAGGGCATACCGGACATCGTAGGCGCCCCCCGACCTACCCCGCCTCACCCAGCTCCCGCAGCAGCTCGGCCACCTCCCAGGCAGCCCCGCGCGCCACCACCCGCGACCCGATCTCCACCACCACCCCCGCACGCTCCCTTTCCCTCTGCACCCTCTCCGGCCTCGCCAGGCGGCGAACCAGATCCACGAACTTCACCCGCGCACACATTTCCACCACCTTCCGCCCCGCAATCCCCACCGCTTCCACCTCCGGGCAGCGGAAGTACGGCCCGAACGGAGGTCCGGTGTCCTCCTCCTTCGCCGGAAAGCAGATCGACATCTCCCCGTGCGAACAGTGCACGCTTCCATCCGCACAGACCGTCAACCCGAGGTCGCTCACCACCACCGCCCGCGCAGCCACCCCACCCTCCCCGAGCGCCTCCCCGACGGTCTCCCGCAGCCGCCTCCGCTCCCGCTCGACGTCGACGTCGCCACGCCGGATGGAGGGGATGAGCTCACTGGTGACCCACTGCTGGAACGGCTTCGCAGCGCCCTTGTCAGAGCGCATGATCAGCACGTAGAGCCCAGCCTCGCTGACCAGGTTGATCATCGGACTTCCTCGGTGGTAGTCAATTCCACCTGCGGAAACGCGATTAACCTCACTCGGAGTGAGGTTAATCCGACGGGTATTCACCGTCCGCCGGTGCTCCGGATCCACGATCTGGCTCGCCCGGCTCGGGTTCCCCCTCCCCAGCACCTTGCACACGTCCGCGGTCGCGAACCACGGCTCCCCGTCGATCATCACGATCCGCAGCGCCTGCCCACTCCCGGGGAAGGTCGACTGCACCATCGTCATCTCGTTCTCGTTCACGGCGTCCCTCTTTCGGGGTAGACGGCAGGACACCCGGTTCAACGAGTCCGTTCGAGTGAGGTTGTGACATCCGATCAGTTCATCGGAGCAGCCGGAGCACCGGCGCGCGCCACCAGCGCGCGATCCTTCGTACGCGCCCGGCGAGCCAGCAGAGCGCTGCGGTGGGCAGGAAGACGGCGTCGGCGGCGATCATCGCCAGGGAGAAGATCGGCAGGCCGAGCACGATCGCGATGGCCAGGTGCTCCAGCATCATCACGGCGAGCAGGACGTTCTTCAGCCGCCGGTTCAACAGGGTGAAGGGGAAGGCCACCTGCACCAGGACCGTCCCGTAGGAGAGCAGGAAGACCAGCACCGCGCTCGATCCCAGCAGGCCGGAGAGCCAGGGCCAGGGGGTGAAGTAGTCCAGGTGCAGCGGGTAGTAGAGCGCGGTGCCGTCCTGCCAGCGCGAGCCCTGGACCTTGTACCAGCCGGCCGTGGAGTAGATCAGCACCACCTGCACCGCGATCACCAGCAGCGCGCAGTTGTGCAGCATGTTCGCCAGCGCGTCCAGCACCGCGCGCGGTTCGCCGTGCGGCCACCAGCGGTTGACGGTGTACCAGGCGCCCGCGACGGCCCAGAGCGTCCAGAAGAACACCGCCCAGCCCACGTACGGCCAGGTCGGGCCGCGCCAGTCGATGCGGCCGGTCAGCTGGGCCGCCGCCAGCAGCCCTCCCAGGGCCGCCCAGAGCAGCACCCCGGACACGCCGCTCCCCTCGGCACCGCGCCTGCGCCTGCGGGCGTCCAGCGACCAGACCGCTCCGCACCGGGTGAAGACCAGGTAGATCGCCATCAGGTGGACGATGTTGTCGCCGCCGTCGCCGATCAGCACGCTGCGGTTCTGCAGCGACAGCACCGCCACCAGGAAGAGCACCGCACTCGCCCGGGTCCGCCAGCCGAGCATCAGCAGGATCCCGGCCAGCACGGCGAGCAGGTAGACCGCCTCGAACCACCACCGGCTGTCGGACCAGACCAGCACGGTGAAAGCGTGGTTGCCGGCGAGCAGTTGGCGCGCCAGGTCCAGGCCCCACGGGGAGCGGTCGCCGTACAGGACGCGCCGGTGCGGCCACTCGCGCAGCAGTTGGAGCGTGAAGACCAGCGCGAAGCCGATCCGGACCGTCGCCGCCTGGTGGCGCCCGAGCGCGCGCCCGGTGAAGGCGTGGAAGCCGGCGACCACGGCGTTCTGCACCGCGCCGGCGAACCGGACGGCCGGCGTCCGGACAAGCGGTGCAGCACCGAGCACCGGCCGCGGCACCGCCTGCCCCGACTCCGGCGAAGGCGACGGCGACGGCGACGGCTGCCGCGGAATGCCCGCCACCAGGCCGTCCGCCCCCACCGCTGCCCCCACCCCTGCCCCCGAACCCGCTGCCGTCTCCGACTGGCTCATCGCAGCCCCCGGTAGTCCTGGTCGGTGACCGGCCACCAGCCCAGCTCCCGGTACTGCGTCCGGGTCGACCAGCTCTCCCGGCTCCACGGTGGCGGCGCCACCGCGCTGGTGCCGGCCCGGAACTGAATCGCCATCACCGCATCGCCGCCCGCGTCCCGGCCGATCCGCTGCAGCGCGATCCGCTTGAGGTACTCCTGGGCGAGCGCGCCGTTCGGGGCGGTGGCACTGTCGTCCTGGGTGCTGTGCGTGCTGTCGTAGAAGTCCCAGGCCCGGCGCAGCAGGTTCTGGTCGGCGTGGCTGGGGATCGGGTTGCCCCGGATCGCGGCGATGTCCTGCGCGGTGAGGCCGATCCACCCGCCGGTGCCCGCGGCGGTGCGGACCCGGGCGTCGACCGTCAGGTTCTGCTGGAGCGGGTCGGGCGCGAAGAGCTTCCAGTTCTGCTCGAACTCGGGGTAGACCACGCCGTCGACCTGCTGCTGATAGCGCTGGTACAGCGTGTTGGGCGGCGCGACGTGCAGGAAGAGCGCGCCGAGGAACCCCGCGGTGCACCCGGCCAGCACGACCGCGGCCGTCATCAGCACGGCCAGCGCGGGCCGCGACCAGACCCGCGCCGCACCGCCGTCGTCCGTCATTCCGCGTGCTCCACTCCCCACCGAGACTCCCCGCCGAGATTCCCCGCCGAGCGCGGCCCGCCGAGACTCCCCGCCGAGCGCGGCCCGGGTGCGTCAGAGCACGAAGGCGCCGGCGCCCGAGCTGCTCACCATCGGACGCCCGGCGGCCTCCCAGGCGAACATCCCGCCGTCCACGTTGAAGGCCTCGCGGCCCTGGGCGACCAGGTACTGCACGACCTGCGCCGAGCGCCCGCCGACCCGGCAGAGCACGTACAGCGGGGCGTCCGGCACCTCGTCGATGCGGGCGGTGAACTCCCCGATCGGGATGTGCAGGGCGCCCTCGACGTGGCCGGCGTCCCACTCGTCCTGCTCACGGACGTCGACCAGGACGGCCTCGGCGGGAACGGCTGCGGCCGCGGTGGTGGGGATCTGCGCGAACATCCTCGGGCTCTCCTGGGTCTGCGAAGGGATATGCCTATTGTCCACTGGTTCGGCCACGCCCGAGGCCGATTCCGTCTGCGGGGCCCCGAGCAGCCGCGCCAGCTCGGCCTGCTGCTCGGCGGCCCTGGCCAGCAGCTGCTCGGCCAGCTCCTCCAGCAGCCGGTCGGGGTCCTGCGGGCTGAGCCGGAGCAGCGAACCCATCGCGGTGCCCTCCAGCCGGACCTGCTCGGTGGCCAGCTCGGTGATCTTGCCGGTCAGCCACTCCAACCGCTGCCGCAGCCACTCGCCCCGGTCGGGTGCCCGGAGGTCGGGGGCCGTCTCGGGCGCGGTGGACCACTCCTCGGCCAGCGCTTCGAGCTCCTCGGCGGCCCCGCGCGCGTACGCCTCGTTGACCCGGGCGATGAAGGCGGAGCGGCGGTGCTGCTCGGCGGGGTCGGTGCTCAGGTCGGGGTGCGCACGCCGGGCCAGGTCGCGGTAGAGCCGCTGGGCGTCCTTGCCGGGGCGGACCCGGCGGGTCGGCTCGGCGGGCTGCGGCGGCGTCTCGTGCAGCGACTCGTACAGGGAGTCCTCGGCGGCCCGGACGCTGTCGAACAGCGCGTCCAGGTCCGGCAGCTCGTCGACCACCCGGCGGGCCTCGGCCGCGCGGCGGACGTCCTCGGGAGCGCCGGTGCGAGCCGCCAGGGCCTCCGCGACCAGCGCCTCCAGCTCGTCCAGCCGGGCGTAGAGCGGGCCGAGGCGCTCGTGGTGGATCAGCGCGAAGTTGTCGATCTCGACCCGCAGCGTCTCCACGTCGACCTCAAGGGTCAACCAGGCGATCTCGGTGGCGGCGACCCGCTCCTCGAGCTGCTGCCGCTCGGGGTCGGTCCACCGGACGGGGCTCTCCGCGGTCACCTGTCGCCTCGCTCATCCACTCGTCCGGGCCGGGATCCCACGCATCCGTCCCGGGCTCCGCCACCCTACCCGGGCCGCGCCCACCGGCCGGGGGCCGTGGCAAGGACGAAATCAGGCCAACAAAACTGTGGACAGGGCGTGCGGGACGGCGCACGCTGGGTGACACGCAACTGATACTGACGAATACCTGCGTTTCGGTTCCGGTCACGGCCTGCTCCGTGCTTCGCTGGAGGGCCACAACATGCTTCGCTGGGAGCGGTACAGCACGAATGCCTGAAGCCGCGCAGGTGAAGGCCGACCATCGGGCCGGCCAGGCGGGAGCGACGCGAATCCCATGGCGGACCACCCAAACTCCACATCGGACGCACCCCTCGATCTGCCCCGGGTACCGGGGCCGGTGACCCCGGCCCGCGCCCCGGCCGGCGGCGGCAGAGGCCTGCGGACGGTGCCAGAGCCTCGCAACGACGCACCCGTCATCTTCCCCGCACCGCAGGCTGCTACTGCCCCAACCGCTCCTCCCGTCCCTCCCGCCCGGCCCGGCCCGCGCCCGGCCGGTCCGGGATCCGCGTCGACCCCGGGGGCCACCCTGACGAACGATCAGCCCGTGACGCCCGATCAGAGCGCGGGCGCGCTGGCCAACGGCAGCCGCCCGCGCACTGCGGGCACCCCGCGCATCCCGCACGCCTCGCGCGCCTCACGCGCCGACCAGCTGCTCCCGATGCTGACGACCGGTCAGGCCGGAGAGCAGCTGGCCCTGCTGAACGAGGTCGGTGGCAAGGTCGGCACCACGCTGGACCTGGACGCCACCGCGCGCGAACTGTGCGAGGTACTGGTCCCGCGGGTGGCCGACTTCGCCTGCGTGGACCTGCTCGACCGGCTGATCTCGGACGCCGAACTGCCCGAGGAGCAGCCGGACGACGACACCATGCTGCGCCGGGTCGCCGCCAGCTTCCACGAGTCCCCGGGCACCTGGGACCACGTGCTGAAGGAGGGCGCCCTCCTGGCGATGCCGCGCAGCACCCCGCCGGGGATGGCGCTGCAGCGCAACCAGGCGGTGCTGGTCGCGGTGGTGACCGAGGACCTGGCCGGCGACTACGCGGCCGCGCTCGGCGGCCCGAGCCTGGTGCCGGTGGTCTGCGGCCGCTCGATGCTGGTGCTGCCGCTCTCCGCGCGCGGCACCGTGCTGGGCACCCTGAAACTGCTGCGACTGCCGGGCCGCGCGCCGTTCGACGAGGGCGACGCCGCGACGCTGCTGGAGCTCGCCGCCCGCGCCGCGCTCTCCCTGGACAACGCCCGGCTGCACCGGGCCGAGGCGAAGGTCGCCACCACCCTGCAACGCTCGATGATCCCGACCAGCCCGCCGCGGATCCCCGGGGTGCAGATCGCGCACCGCTACATGCCGGGCGACCGCCGGGCCCAGGTCGGCGGCGACTGGTTCGACGCGATCCAGCTGCCCGGCAGCCGGGTGGCCCTGGTGGTCGGCGACGTGATGGGCCACGGCCTGCACTCGGCCGCCGCGATGGGCCGCTTCCGTACCGCGATGCAGACCCTGGCGGCGCTCGACCTGCCGCCCGGCCAGCTGCTGCGCCACCTGGACAACCTGGCCCAGAAACTCGGCGACGAGCATCTGGCCACCTGCCTCTACGCGGTCTACGACCCGATCAACCGCACCTGCGAGCTGGCCAGCGCCGGCCATGTGCCGCCCGTCCTGGTGCACCCGGACGGCACCGGCGAACTGCTGGAGATCCCGGCCGGCGCGCCCATCGGGGTCGGCGGCGTCCCGTTCGTGGCCAAGAAGATCGACGTGGTGGACGGCTCGATGCTGGTGATGTGCACCGACGGCCTGGTCGAGGTGCGCGGCGGCGACATAGGAGCAGGGCTGGCGGCGCTCTGCGGGAACCTGATCGACCCCAAGCAGACTCCCGAGGAGGCCTGCGACACCGTCCTGGAGCGGCTGCACACGGAGGACCGCAAGGACGACGTGGCCCTGCTGGTGGCCCGCTTCGACGGCGTGGCCGAGACCGAGGTCGCCACCTGGAAGCTGGCGGTGGACCGCTCCGAGGTGCGCCGGGCCCGCCAGCTGGTCCGCGACCAGCTGGCCGCCTGGCAGCTGGACGGGCTCAGCGACACCACCGAGCTGCTGGTCAGCGAGCTGGTCACGAACGCCGTCCGGGTAGCCAGGGACTACGTGCAGCTCCAGCTGATCCGGGTCGACAAGCTGCTGGTGGAGGTCAGCGACGACAACCACAACCTCCCCTCACTGGAGCCCGCCGAGTCGCTGGACGAGCACGGGCGCGGCCTCAACCTGGTGAGCAAGCTGGCCGAGCGCTGGGGCACCGCCCGCAAGGCGGTGGGCAAGGTCGTCTGGTTCGAACTGCCGCTGCCCCGCCGCTGAAACGTGCTGCCCCGCCGCTGAGAAGCATCAGCGGCGGGGCAGCAGCAGGTGGGCGCCAGGTGGACTCAGAGCACGGCGCCGGACGGCCGCCGGCTGTCCCCGGTGACCAGGGCGGCGGCGCCGACCCCGGTCAGCACCCGCGGCCAGTAGCTGCCGAAGACCTCCGCCGAGGCGGCGATCAGCACCGCCGTGGCCAGCGCCACGACGTGCTCCAGGCCGGCCAGGTTCGGCAGCAGCACGGCCTCGCCGACCATGGTCACCAGCACCGCGCCCATGGTGAACCAGGCACGGCACTTCCACGCGACGCAGACCGCCAGCGCGACCACGGCCGCGGACGGGCCGGTGTCCCGGTACTGGGCGACCTTCTCGGGCAGGCCCAGCAGATGGTCCGGGCCGATCGCGACACCCATCCGGGCGAAGAACGTGCCCGCCAGCGTGCAGGCGTAGGCGATCAGCAGGGTCATCCGTCGGCCGAGCACGATCTCGGCGATCCCGAAGACCAGCAGCACCTGGGCCAGCGCCCCCCAGACCGGCAGGTCCAGGGCGGGCACGTAGAGCGAGAGCGGCGTGCGCAGCAGCGAGACGTCGAGCGGCAGCGCGGCCTTCACCACCCCCAGGTGGGTCACCAGCCGCTCGCCGCCCGGCAGGTGCTGGACGACGCTGAACAGGAGGATCAGGAACGTCGCGATCGTCGCGAGCGGGATGGCGGCCAGACGCCTGCGCGCCAGCTGGTCCCGGACCGTCACGTACAGCGTTCCCCACTCGGCGACGACGGCCCGCCTGATCGGCGATACCCGCCCTCGTCGCTCGTCCCCCGCGTGGGTCCTCTGGTTCACGGCTACCTCTCCATGTCCGCTGCCGACACTGTGTCCCCGCAGCCCTGTCCGCCCGGGTTCCCCGATACATACCCGGTCGGCTTGTTCGTCCAGCGTAGGCACGAGCAAAACGATTTCGCTCGGTCCACAGACTGATTTTCCGCTCATCTCCGCGGGGGATAAAGCGAGTTTCAAGTCGCCCTGCATTCCCCCCGCGGGATGAGTCCTTGGGTCCCCTCCGCCCCCCGGCGGAGGGACTACCCCTTCCCTCCACGTTCCGCCGTCGGCAGTTTCGGAGCCGACGGCACGGAGGCCACCCGGACATGCCGACGACGGAACAGGGCGGGCAGGCTCGGTGCGGTGATGAACCCCTCGGCGCGGGCGCTGGCGATGCCGATCCGCGGGATCTCGCTGCTCTTCTCGAAGAGCAGGTAGCGGGGCTCCCAGATCGGCCGGTACTTGGCGTTGGCGCGGTAGAGCGACTCGATCTGCCACCAGCGCGAGAAGAAGCCGAGGACCGCGCGCCAGAGCCGCAGCACCGGTCCGGCTCCGAGTCGCGAACCGCGCTCGAACACCGAGCGGAACATCGCGAAGTTCAGCGAAACCCGTTCGAGCTGGATCTCCTTCGCCTGTTCCAGGAGTTCGATCACCATGAACTCCATCAGGCCGTTCTCGGTTTCCCGGTCGCGGCGCATCAGATCCAGCGAGAGGCCCTTGTCGCCCCACGGGACGAAACTGAGCACGGCCCGCAGCTCACCCTCGGCGTCGTGGCACTCCAGCATCACGCAGCGGCCGTCCGCCGGGTCGCCGAGTCGGCCGAGCGCCATCGAGAAGCCGCGCTCGGTCTGCCCGTCCCGCCAGCGGTCGGCCTTGGTCAGCAGCTCGGCCATCTCCTCCTCGGGGATGTCCTCGTGCCGGCGGATCCGGATCGTGTAGCCGGCCCGCTTCACCCGGTTGTACGCCTGCCGGACCACGCGCATGGCCCGGCCCTCCAGGGAGAACTCGTCCAGCTCGACGATCGCCTCGTCGCCCAGCTCCAACGCGTCCAGGCCGTGCCGGGCGTAGATCACCCCGGCCTCCTCGGAGGCGCCCATCACGGCCGGCGCCCAGGCGTGCTCGCGGGCCTCGGCCAGCCACAGCTCGATCGCGCCCGGCCAGGCCTCCGGGTCGCCGATCGGGTCGCCCGAGGCGAGCGAGACGCCGCCGACCACCCGGTAGGTGACCGCGGCCTTGCCGGTCGGCGAGAAGATCACCGCCTTGTCGCGGCGCAGCGCGAAGTAGCCCAGCGAGTCGCGCCCGCCCTGCTTGGCGAGCAGCTCGCGCAGCTGCTGCTCGTCGTCCGGGTTCAGCAGCTCCTTGTCGCGCGGGCTGCGGAAGGCGACGTAGAGCACGAGGAGGAAGAGCACCGCGCTCATCGCGTTGATGAAGGCGTTCACCCAGGTCGGGACGTCGATGACGTCCTGCACGTGCTCGGTGGGCTCGATGGTGATCATCCGGGCCAGCGCGTAGCCGAAGCGGTCGCCCAGACCCGCGCCCGGCAGCGAGTTGTTGAGGGTGACCAGCAGCGCGCCGATCGCCCCGCCCACCAGCAGCCCGCCGATGAAGGTGGCCACCGCCATCTTGGGGTTGGACCGGTCGCCCTTGGAGACGAACTCCTTGCGGCCCACCAGCAGCGCCAGCACCAGGAGCCCGGTGAGCACCGCCGAGAAGTAGTTGAAGCCGTGGTCGCGGAAGTGGTTCTCGCCCGGCCAGGCGAGCGCCAGTACGTAGATCAGGAAGGTGAGGCCGCCCAGCGCGATGTTGAAGATCCAGGCCGCCCGCTTGCGCCGCCGCATGGCGACCGCCAGGAAGAGCGACAGCACCATCGTGGCCAGGCCGGCCGTCACCAGGTAGGGCGTGAAGAAGTCGCCCTCGGAGTGGTGGCGCACCGTGTTGCGGAACGGCACCAGCAGGACGGCCACCAGGTTGAGCAGGGCGACGAGCCGCAGGTACCAGACCGTCGCGGCGGCGGCGCGGGGCCGCATGCGCGCGAGCAACCCGGGCCGGGGCGCGGCCGCGGCAGCCGCGGACGGCTGCTTCGTGGTGGTGGACACAGCTCAATTCCAAACGATCAGGTGCAGGGACGCATCCGCTTGTGCCTCAGGGGCGTCCTCCATCGTGGCTCACCCCGGAAGAGATTCGCGTGAACCGGGCTGCTGATTCCCACCCCGCCGATCGGCGGGGGTGAGGTCGCCGGACGCCCTAGGCTCGTCCTTGCTGAGAGATGAGGAGGGAACGTGACAGCCATCCGTGTGCTGATCGTGGACGACGAGCTGCTCGTCCGCTCGGGCCTTGGGCTGATCGTGGGCTCGGCCTCCGACCTGGAGATGGTCGGCGGGTGCTCGGGTGCCGACGCCGAGGCGTACGTCACCAGGCTGAAGCCCCACGTGGTGCTGCTGGACATCCGGATGCCCGACCTGGACGGCATCTCGGTGCTGCGCCGGCTGCGCGCACTGCCCGACCCGCCGGCCGTCTCGATGCTCACCACCTTCGACACCGACGAGTACATCGGCACCGCGCTGCGGGCCGGCGCGGCGGGCTTCCTGCTCAAGGACACCGCGCCCGACCAGCTGGTCCACGCGGTGCGGATCCTGGCCGCGGGCGGCAGCATGCTCTCCCCGGCGGTCACCCGCACGGTCATCGGCGGCTATGTGGACGGCGGCGGACCGGACGCGGCGGCGCTCGCCATGGTCCGCTCGCTGACCGGGCGCGAGCTGGACGTGCTGGCGCTGCTCGGCGAGGGCCTGGCCAACGCCGAGATCGCCGACCGGCTCTTCCTGGGGACCGGCACGGTCAAGGACCACATCAGCGCGATCCTGGGCAAGCTGGGCGCGGCGAACCGGGTGCAGGCCGCGGTGATCGCGCACCGGGCCGCGCTGGTCCGGGCGCCAAAGCAGCAGTGAGAGCCGATCGGCGGTCGGCCGCCGCCCGTCTGCTGGCCAGGCCGTGGGTGGTGCTGCTGCTGCCCGTCCTGCTGGCGCTGCTGGAGACCTGGCTGCTGGACCGGGACACCGTCTGGTGGAAGAACGCCCTGAACGGCGTCGCCGTGCTGGGCCTGCTGCTGCGCACCCGCTACCCGGTGGTCTCGGTGCTGCTCGCGCTGCCCGGCACCTTCTTCACCGAGAGCTGGCTGGCGCCGATGACCGCCGTCTACTCGGTGGCCGCCGCGCGGCGGCGGCTGCCGGTGACGGTGCTCTGCGCGACCGGCTTCGCGCTGGCCGACTACTTCACCTGGTCGGTCTCCGAGCAGAACTCCTCGATCGACCCGCTGGCGCTCAACCAGTCCAACGGCCTGGCGATGATCCAGTCGCTGCTGCTGGGCATCGCCCCGGTCGCGCTGGGCCTGCTGGCCCGCACCCGGCGCGAGCTGACCGAGCGTCTCGAGGAACTGACCCGCGGGCAGGAGCGCGAGGCCCGGCTGCTGGCCGAACGGGTGCTGGCCACCGAACGGGCCCGGCTCGCCCGTGAGATGCACGACGTGGTCTCGCACCAGGTGAGCCTGATCAGCGTGCAGGCCGGCGGCCTGCAGGTGTCCACCACCGACCCGTGCGCCGAGCGGACCGCCGCGACCATCCGCGAGCTGTCGGTGCGCACCCTTCAGGAGCTGCGGCAGATGGTCGGGGTGCTGCGCGCGGCCGGCGGTACCGACCTGCACCCGGGGAGCGTGCCGCCCGCCCCCCAGCCGCAGCTGTCCGACCTGCCCCGGCTGATCGGCGAGAGCGGGCTGTCCGCCGCCGCCGAGCTGCACCCGGGCGAGCGGAACTGGCCCGAAGCCGTCCAGCGGGCGGCCTACCGGACGGTGCAGGAGGCGCTGACCAACATCAGCAAGCACGCACCGGGCTCGGCCGTCCGGGTCCGGGTGACCGCCCGCGGCAGCCGGCTGCTGGTGGACGTCCACAACGGGCCGGCGCCCGCCCGGGCGGCCGGCCATCCCGCGCCGCTGCCGGGCGGCGGGCACGGGCTGGTCGGCCTGCGCGAGCGGGCGCAGCTGCTCGGCGGCTCGTTCGGCGCCGGTCCCACCGCGGACCGCGGCTTCGCCGTGCACACCGAGCTGCCGGCCGACTAGCCACCACCAGACAGCTACTGCCAGTGGTACTCGCTCACTCCGCCGCCGTGCACGGTGAGCCGGCCGGCCGGGGTGAGCGGGTCGCGCCAGACGACGTACTCGCCGGCCGGCAGCGGGCTGATCACCGCGCAGTGCACCGTCCGGCCGCCCAGGTGGCGCGGCCGGACCGCGGCGTGGGTGCGCCGGGCGGTCGGGTCGAGCGGGCCGACCTCGATCTCCAGGCCGTCCTCGGCCGGGCCGGTGTGGATGATGACCGCGCCCTGGTCCCCGCCGATCTCCAGGACGACGCTGCCCTCCCGCGAGGGCGGCGGCAGCGGCGCGTGGGTGTGCATGGAGGCCTCCATCAGGACGGGGTCTTGGGCGGGTTGTTGTACCCGTCGTACGGGACACCGAGGTAGGGGAAGGTGGTCAGGTAGGGGTTCTTGACGTCGGCGGGGGTGAGGCCGTCGGTGATCTCGCCCGCGGCGGCGTCCGGGGTGAACGTCTTGTCCACCAGCGGCAGGGTGAGGCCGGCGATGGCCCGCAGCTCCACGGTCACCACGTCGTCGAAGACCCGGCGGCCGTTCGGGAAGCCGGCCGCGTCACCGCCCACCAGGCCCAGGATGTTGGGGTTGGCGGCAGGCGGCACGGCCACGTTGAGCCGCAGCATGTCGGCCTCGGTGCTGCCGGTGAAGTTCTGGAAGCCGGGCACCACGCCGGTCGGGATGCCGGTCAGCAGGATGGCCAGCAGGTCGGCGCGCGGCTTGGTGTAGGCCGCCAGGTTCGGGAAGACGCCGGGGTAGAGCGCCGGCAGCAGCTTCGCCAGCTCGGGCATCGCCACGTACTGGGCGAAGTTCTTGTCGTCGGACGGCGGCACGGAGTTCCACTCGTCCTTGCGGCTCATCGGCACCAGCACCTCGTTGAAGAGCGGGTTGCCGAGCCGGGAGACCTGGACGAAGGGGCCGGACTCGACGTGCCGGCTCTCCGCGCTGCGGATCCGGGCCTGTCGGCGGCTGGCCGAGGTCCACACCCCGATCACGGCACGCGGGTCGCCCGGGTCGCCGGGCTGCCAGCCGCCGCGGGTCAGCTCGGTGATCGGGACCTGCAGCGAGATGCTGTGCACGTTCAGGTCGGCGGTGGTGTTGACGCCGGGGGCGGGGCTGCTGAAGACGTTCAGGCTGTGCAGGTTCTGGAAGGGCCGCAGGTTGCCCAGATCGAAGATCGACCCGAGGTCCACGTAGAAGCCCTCGGCCCGCTGGCCGGCGAAGACCTTGCGGCCGCCGTCCAGGGAGTGCACGGCGGCGGACGCCAGCGAGGGGTAGTCGGGGGTGGAGAGCGGGCCGATGTTGCACGGCGGGCAGGCCAGGTGGCGGCCGAGCACGGTCTCCCGGCCGCCCGCCTCGACCTTGGTCACCGTGTAGAACTGCTTGCGGTTCCAGTTGGCGGAGTCCAGCGAGAGGATCTGGCCGGTGTTGTAGAGGAAGGTGTCCGGGTTGGACAGCTCGACCTCGAAGCGGAACTGGTAGGTGATGTCCGGCCGGCCGTCGCCGTCGTTGTCGATGTGGATCTCGTAGAGCACGTCGTCGCCGAACTCGTAGAAGTTCGGACCGCCCGCCGCGCCTTGCAGCGGCAGGTAGTTGGCGATCAGCGTGACGGTTTCGCAGGCGTCGGGGCTGACGAAGGCGTAGACGTCGGTGCTGTCCGCCACCGGGTCCTTGGAGATCTCGGGAGCTTCGCGGTGGGACGACAAGGTGGCCTCACAGGGGTGCTGGGACAAGGGGGTTGGGACGGGGGGACCCGGCCGGCTCCGGCGCGGTGCCGACCGGGAAGTGCGGGTCAGCCCAGGGTGCGCAGCAGCGCGTCGGCCAACTCGCGGTCCTGGACCCGGCGGTGGCTCTGGCCGTGGAAGACGTCCAGTTCGCCGGTGCGGGCGTTGCGCAGGTGCACCACGGTCGGCGTCTGCTCCGTCGACGTCTCGGGATCGGCGGCGTCCGCCGCGGCCGCCGCGTCCGGGTCGGCCGCCTGCTCGCCCGGGTCGGCGGGGTCGGCCGCCGCGCTGCCGGTGCCCAGCCCGGAGAGCAGGCCGGCGGTGAGGCCGACCGCGCCGATCGCGGTGGCGTTTCTGATCAGGCCGCGCCGGGACAGGCCCGCCTCGGCGGCGGTTTCGGGCACAGGGGTATCCAGGGACATGGGTCGTTTTCCTCCGACTCGGTGAACGGGGAGGCCCCGAGCCTCGCGCTCGGTCCTACGAGCGGGACGGGCACAGATCGGGTACGTACACGAAGGGCCGTCCGGTGGCAGAGGGTCGGCAGCCACGCTGAAGTGAAACGGCGTCAGCATTGCTGGTCAAGCCGACGCGACCGGACGAGCGAGGCCGCTCACCCGCGCGGCGCAGCGCACCGCCGCCGAGCGCAATCTGCTCGACGATCGGATCAGCCGACCGGGTGAATAGCGGGTGGCGTAACCGCCCAGGGCACTTCCGAGGACGAAGAGTAAGTATGGGAACACGTTCGGCTATATCCGGACGAATGTGTTCTCGCATGACCCTGTTCGATCCCGCAAGGAATGGAGAAGACCCATGAAGGACTTCCGCAGGGCCGTTGTGCTCGCCTGCGCCGCTGGTGCGCTCGTCCTCGGCGGCGCCGGTGTTGCCAGCGCAGACGCCACCGCCAACGGCGCGGCGATCGGCTCGCCCGGTGTGCTGTCGGGCAATCTGATCCAGATCCCGATCCACATCCCGATCAACATCTGCGGCAACAGCATCAACCTGGTCGGCATCGCGAACCCGGCCTTCGGGAACACCTGCGTCAACGCCTGACCCAGCGCTGCGGCCGTCTCCGCCCCTCCCGGGCCGGGGGCGGCCGCAGCCGTTCGCGGGCTTCCCGGATCGGTGGCCACTGCTCGACGGTGGGCAGCGGCAGCCGCAGGCCCCCGGCCTCGCCCCCGCCCAGCGCCAGCGCCTGCGCGACCTGCTCCGGCGGCTCGCGCAGACCCAGCAGGGCGGCCGCCAGCCGAGCGGCGGAGCGGTGCCAGTCGGCGGAGCGCCGCAGCATCCCGTGGCCGGCCCCGGCCACCTCGATCCCGGCCACCGACGCCCCCGCCGCCCGGGCCCGGGCGGCCAGCAGCCGGGTCTCGGCGGGGTCGGTCACCGTGTCCCGGTCGCCGTGCAGAGCCACCAGTCGGCGTCCGGCCAGCTGCTCGCAGGGGTCCTCGGGCGGGCACCAGGGGGCGAGCGCGACGACACCGGTGACGTTCGGGTGCCCGGCGGCCCGCAGCGCGGCCCGCCCGCCCATCGAGTGCCCGACCAGCACCACGGGCACCGGGCCGTAGGCGGCCGCCACCTCGTCCAGCGCCGCCAGCACGTCACGGGCGGCGTGCGCCCGGTCGCCGTTCCAGCCCCGGTACCGGTAGCGCAGCAGGCCCACCGCGACCGCCCGGCCGGCCGTCTCGCGCGCCACCGGCCGCACGAACCCGCGCATCCGCACCACCGCGAGGTGCCAGGGCCGGGCCGGGGCGGTGCTCTCCACCTGGCCGCCGTGCAGCAGGAGCACCACCGCCCGCGGCTCGGCCGGCCGTACCCGCCACGTCACCGCGCCCGTCATGCGTGATCACTCCGTCCGTCCGGTGGGGGTCCTTCGCGGGCCCCGGTGCGCCGAAGGGTACGCCGCCCGGCCGTCCGATCCGGATGAAGAAGTCTTCAATTGACGACGTCTACTCAACAGATCCGATGCCCGGTGATCAGGTAGTGATCAGTTCCAGTCATCAGACCGGCACCCACCGGCCAACTCCCTACCCTCGTGCCATCGATCCGATCAGCCAGGAGGACCACATGTCCGGCATCGAGAACGCGCTCAAGGACGCCATGACCATCGAGGGCGCGCTGGGAGCCGCGCTGGTGGACGTCGGCAGCGGGATGGCCCTGGGCACCATGGGCCACGCGGCGGACCTGGACCTCGCACTGGCCGCGGCCGGCAGCACCGACGTGGTCCGCGCCACCCTGCGGGCCGTGGAGCTGCAGGGCCGTGCGGGGGAGGCGATGGAGGACATCCTCAGCACGCTCACCCACCAGTACCACCTGATCCGACCGCTCACCAGCACCGGCAGCCACGGCCTCTTCCTCTACCTGGTCCTCGACCGCGCCCGGGCCAACCTCGCACTGGCCCGCCACCACGCCCGGCGGATCGAGAGCGAGCTGGTCGTCTGACTGCTTGAAGAATTCTTCAACTCCGGAGATGCTGGAGCCGTGACCGGACTGTTCGACGAAGAGTTGCGCGCACAGCTGGCCCAGGCCCGCGGCGACCTCGCGAAGGCGCGCGCCGAGGGCGACCTCGACGGCGTCCAGGCGTACGAGGGCCGTATCGCAGGCCTGCTGCGGATGGCGGAGAAGCACGGGATCGCCCTGGCGCACAGCCCCGAAGAGGAACGCGGAGAGGACTGACCGGTGCCCGTCCCGCTCTACCAGGCCAAGGCGGAGTTCTTCCGCACGCTCGGCCACCCGGTGCGCATCCGCGTGCTCGAACTCCTGCAGGACGGCCCGCGCCCGGTGCGCGAGCTGCTCACCGAGATAGACGTGGAGGCGTCCAGCCTCTCCCAGCAGCTCGCCGTGCTGCGCCGCACCCAGCTGGTCAGCGCCACCCGGGACGGCAACACCGTGGTGTACGCGCTCAGCACCCCGGACGTCGCCGAACTCCTGCGGGCCGCCCGCCGGATCCTCACCGAGCTGATCACCGACCAGGGCCTGCTGCTCGAACAGCTGCACGATGCCCCCGCCCCCAGCACCCAGGCCACCCGATGAACAAGAGCAGCACCGCCGCGAACCCGCAGGCGACCAAGGACGAGAAGAGCAAGCGCAAGGCGATGCTGGTGCGCGCGGTGATCTACATCGCGGCCACCCATGTCTGGGCCGCCTTCCTGATCCTGCTCTTCACGCTCGGCAAGCACTGAACTCCCGGTTACTTCGGGTCACGGTTGAACGTCGAGGTCGACCAGAAGTAGCCGAGCACCGCGAGTCCCACGCACCAGACGACCGCGAGCCACCCGTTGTCGCCGATCCGGCTGCCGAGCAGCAGGCCCCGGAGCGTTTCGATGGCGGGCGTGAACGGCTGGTACTCGGCGATCGGCTGGAACCAGCCGGGCATGGAGTGGATCGGGACGAAGGCACTGGAGAGCAGCGGCAGCAGGACCAGCGGCACCGCGTTGTTGCTGGCGGCCTCGGCGTTCGGGCTCACCAGGCCCATGCCGACCGCGATCCAGGTGACCGCCAGGGCGAAGAGCACGAGCAGCCCGAACGCCGCCAGCCACTCCAGGACGCCGGCACCCCTGGACCGGAAGCCGATGGCCACGCCGACGGCGCCCACCAGGACCACGCTCATGATCGACTGCAGCACGCTGCCGACCACGTGCCCGACGAGCACCGAAGGACGGTGGATCGCCATCGTGCGGAAGCGGGCGATGATGCCCTCGGTCATGTCGTTGGAGACGGACACCGCGGTTCCGACCACTGTGCTGCCGATGGTCATCAGCAGCAGGCCCGGGACGAGGTACGCGATGTACGCGGAGCGGTTCGGAGCGCCCCCGCCGATGCCCGAGCTCATCGTGTCGCCGAAGACGTAGACGAAGAGCAGCAGCAGCATGATCGGGGTGAGCAGCAGGTTCAGGGTGAGGGACGGGTAGCGCCGGGCGTGCAGGAGGTTGCGGCGCAGCATCGTGGACGAGTCGCGCACAGCGAGGGAGAGGGAGCTCATCGGACAGCCTCCTTGGACTGGCTGGGGATATCGGCGCTGCCGGTCAGGGCGAAGAACACGTCGTCGAGGTCGGGGGTGTGCACGGTCAGCTCGTCCGCCTCGATGCCGGCGAGGTCCAGCCGGTCGAGGATCGAGCGCAGCTCGCGCTGGCTGCCGTCGTTGGGGACCCGCAGCGCGAGGGAGTCGTCGTCGCGGGTGGCGTCGCCGAGCGTGCGGGCGGCGCCCTGGTACGCGGCCGGGTCGGTGAAGCGGAGCCGGACGTGCCCGCCCGGGACGAGCCGCTTCAGCTCCGCGGCGCTGCCGTGGGCGGCGATCCTGCCGTCGTTGAGCACCGCGATGCGGTCGGCGAGCTCGTCGGCCTCGTCCAGGTACTGCGTGGTGAGGAAGACGGTGACGCCGTCGGAGACCAGCTCCCGGATGATCTGCCACATGGTGTGCCGGGAGCGCGGGTCGAGGCCGGTGGTCGGCTCGTCGAGGAAGATGATCCGCGGGTTGCCGACCAGCGTCATCGCGATGTCCAGGCGGCGCTTCATGCCGCCGGAGTAGGTGGAGGCGGGCTTCTTCGCCGCCTCCACCAGGTCGAAGCGCTCCAGCAGTTCGGCGGCGGTGCGCCGGCCCTCGCTGCGGGAGAGGTGGTGAAGGTCCGCCATGAGAAGCATGTTCTCCTCGCCGGTGATCAGGCCGTCGACGGCGGAGAACTGGCCGGTGACGCCGATCGCGGCGCGCACCGCCTGGGGGTCGGTGGCCAGGTTGTGGCCGCCGATGTGGATGTCGCCGGTGCCGGGGTCGGCGCGGACGAGGGTGGAGAGGATCTTCACGGCGGTGGTCTTGCCGGCGCCGTTCGGGCCGAGCAGGGAGAAGACCGTTCCCTCGGGGACGGCCAGGTCGACGCCGTCGAGCACGACCTGGTCGCCGTAGGACTTGCGCAGCCCGTTCGCCGCGATGGCCAGCTTGGTCATGATGGGTGCTCCTCAGAGACTGCGGGCGGCGATGTCGCCGTGGGTGGTGGTCGCGTGGATGTTCAGGCCGGCGGCGGCGCCGTCGGTGTTCTTCAGCGCGTTGTGGATCCGGCCGTAGCCGGTGCCGGCGTCCAGGGAGGCGGAGACTCCGCGGGCGGCGCCGACCGTCACGTCGCCGACCTGGGTGCTCAGCACGACCGTGCCGGAGCTGGCCTCGGCGATGTGGATGTCGCCCTTCTGGGTGCTGATCTCCGCGGGGCCGGTCAGCCGGCCGACCGAGACGTCACCGACGTGCGCGGCCAGGCGCACGCTCGCGGCCTCGTCGATCTTGACCGGGCCGTACGCGCCCTCGCAGGCGACGTCGCCGAGGCGTCCGACACCCCGGAACTCAGCGCAGGACGACTTCGCGTCGATGCTCGAGCCGGCGGGCAGCTGGACGGTCACCTCGATGCACCCGGAGGGGCCGAAGTACTGGTTCTTCGCCGCCGGTGCCTCGATCCGCAGGACGCCGTCGCGGTAGACGACCGTGGCCTGCTCCGCCGCCTTCACGTCGCGGCCCTTGGAGGCGTTGGCGGGCAGCACCTCGACCCTGGTGTCGGTCCGGTCGGCGGCGATGAACTGGATGCGCCCCGCGGGGATGTCGAGGACGGCGGAGATCGGGGTGGGGGTGTCGAACTTCTGCATCGTGCTCTCCTTGTGCGCTTCTGTTTCTGACTTGAGAAACGCTACGTTGCGTTCAAGGATGTGGCAACAAGCTCGTTGCGTATATTCGGCATCAGCGCAGGTAGAACCCCCATTATCGTTGCAATGACTTTAGTTCTAACGCAACGTCAGCCGCCCTTCTCGTTGCATTGGATGGAGAGTGAACGCTATGCTCGAGGCATCAGAGAAGCGTGAAGGGAGATCGCGATGCCGGGAGGCAGGCTCACCCAGCAGGAACGCCAGCAGATCGCGCTGGGGCTGGCCGACGGCCTCGCCTACGCGGAGATCGCCCGAGGCCTCGACCGCCCCACCTCGACGATCACGCGCGAGGTGCTGCGCAACGGCGGCCCCACCACCTACCGCGCCGACCTGGCGCACCGCGCCACCGAACGCCGCGCCCACCGGCACCGGCAGGCCGCACCCCGCGGCCAGGGCACGCCGGCCCAGGCCCACGGACGCGACGACGCGGCCGTGCGCGAGTACGAGGAGGCGTTCACCACCCTGCTGATGCAACAGGGCCTGCCCAAGATGACGGCTCGGGTGCTGACCTGCCTCTTCATCGCCGACGCGGGCAACCTCACCGCGTCCGAACTCGTCCAGCAGCTCCAGGTCAGCCCGGCGTCCGTCTCCAAGTCGATCTCGTTCCTGGAAGAGCAGGGCCTCATCCGCCGGGAACGCGACGACCGCCGCCGCGAGCGCTACTTCGTCGACGAGGACGTCTGGTACCAGTCGACGATCGCCAGCGCCCGCGGCATCGCCCAGATCGCCGAGACCGCCCGACAGGGCGTCGGCGTCCTCGGCCGCGACAGCCCGGCCGCCGTCCGCCTGGAGAACATCGCCCGCTTCAGCGACTTCATCAGCGAGACCATCGTCCGCGCCGCGGAGCAGGCCCGCGACATCCTCTACACGCCGGGTTCGGATCGCGGCTGAACGGCCGTCCCGTGGCCTGCCCAACGGCGGGCCACGGGTGCACAACACGGGCATGCAAACAGAACGAGCCCCACCCGGATCATCCGGGTGGGGCTCGTTCCTTACTGTGCGCGAGGGGGGAGTTGAACCCCCACGCCCTTTCGGGCACTGGAACCTGAATCCAGCGCGTCTGCCTATTCCGCCACCCGCGCATGGGTGATGTCGTAGATGCTAACCGATCGTCCGGATGATTTCGAATCGGTTTGGACCCGCTTCTCGATCTTCCGTCCGGCTTCGGCTCCCTCTCGGGCGCCCCTTCCGACATGAGAAACATTAGCACGCTCTCCGGGGAACCTACGAATCCCTCGCCCCGGCCCACCTGCACAGGTCTGCCCGGACCGCGACTCGAACGGCCTGGCGAACGGGTGAGCCGGGAACGGCCCAGGGGTGAGGGCCGTTCCCGAGGGGTACCTCTTCGCCACCGGGCAGACCTGGGCGAAGCGGTGTGCGCAAGCCCACGACCGGGCACCGCCCGGCCGGGGAACCGTACGGATGGCCGCGGCGTGGATACGATCAGTACGGAAGTACCGCAATCAAGCCCGGGCCGAGCCGGTAGAACCCTTGGAAGGGGGTGCCCCATGGGAGTCCTGAAGAAGTTCGAGCAGCGACTCGAGGGTCTGGTCAACGGCACCTTCGCCAAGGTGTTCAAGTCCGAGGTCCAGCCCGTGGAGATCGCCGGAGCGCTGCAGCGCGAGTGCGACAACAACGCCACGATCTGGAACCGCGACCGCACCGTGGTGCCCAACGACTTCATCGTCGAGCTCAGCGCGCACGACTACGAGCGGCTCAGCCCCTACGCGGGCCAGCTCGGCCAGGAGCTCTCCGGCATGGTCCTGGAGTACGCGGAGGCGCAGCGCTACAGCTTCCTCGGCCCGCTCCAGGTCAATCTCGAACGCGCGGACGACCTGGACACCGGCCTCTACCGGGTGCGCAGCCGCACGCTGGCGACCGAGACCCCCGAGGCCCCGGCCCAGCAGCCGCCGGCCGGCTACGGCCGCGGTCCGGCCACCGAGGCGCCCGGCGCACCGTGGCAGCAGAGCAGCTCGCCGACCTTCGGGGGCGCTCCCCCGCCGCCGAACTCGCCCCCCGCGATGCCGCCGATGCCGCCCGCCCCGAGCAACGTCCGGCCGTTCCCCGGCTCGGGCGCCGGCGCCAACACGCGCCGCTGGATCGAGGTCAACGGCACCCGCCACCAGATCACCGGCACCGCCTGCGTGCTGGGCCGCTCCACCGAGGCCGACGTCCGGATCGACGACCCCGGAGTCTCCCGCAAACACGCCGAGATCCGCCCCGGCACCCCCGCGATGGTGCTCGACCTGGGGTCCACCAACGGCATCGTGGTGGACGGACAGCACACCCAGCGCGCTACGCTCCGCGACGGCTCGAGGATCGTCGTGGGCAGCACGACGATCATCTACCGACAGGTCGAAGGGTAGGGCGGGGTACCGGTGTCAGAACTGACCCTGACAGTCATGCGGCTGGGGTTCCTGGCTGTGCTGTGGCTGTTCGTCATCGTTGCGGTGCAGGTGATCCGCAGCGACATGTTCGGCGCCAAGGGCACCGCCAAGGGCGGCCGGCGGGCGGCGGGCAGCGCGGCCGGCGCGGGCGCGGGCACGCCGCCGCCCCGGCCGCAGCAGGCACCGCCCGCGCAGGCCCAGCGCGACGCCACCCAGCAGCTGGGCCGCGGCCGCCGCGGCGCACCCAGCCAGCTGGTCGTGGTCGAAGGTTCGCTGACCGGCACGACGGTGGCGTTGCAGGGCCAGACCATCACGCTCGGCCGCGCGCACGACTCCACCATCGTGCTCGACGACGACTACGCATCCTCCCGCCATGCCAGGATCTACCCGGATCAGGCTGGGCAGTGGACCGTAGAGGATCTAGGCTCCACCAACGGCACCTATCTGGACCGGCAGCGGCTGACCACGCCGACGCCGCTCCAGCCGGGTATGCCGATCCGTATCGGCAGGACCGTCATCGAACTGCGGAAGTAGTAGCGCATGAGGGACAGCACCCCGTCCATGACCAGCCGGGACGGCAGCCACGCTGCTGCCGCTGCCGTGCGCGAGGCCCAGAGGGGGGCACGCACAGAATGAGCCTCGTGCTGCGGTTCGCCGCCGGATCCCACAAGGGACTGATCCGGGAGGGGAACGAGGACTCCGGCTACGCCGGCCCGCGCCTGCTGGCCGTGGCCGACGGCATGGGCGGGGCGGCGGCCGGCGAGGTCGCCTCCTCGGAGGCCCTCAGCTCGATCGTCTCGCTGGACGAGGCCGACCTGCGCGCCGACCTGCTGACCCTGCTCAGCGACGCCGTGCACGCCGCCAACGAGCGACTGCGCGTCATGGTCGAGCAGGACCCGCAGCTGGAGGGCATGGGCTGCACCCTGACCGCGCTGCTGTGGACCGGCGAGCGGATGGGCCTGGCCCACGTCGGCGACTCCCGCGCCTACCTGCTGCGGGACGGCTCGCTGACCCAGATCACCCAGGACCACACCTGGGTGCAGCGTTTGGTGGACGAGGGCCGGATCACCGCGGAGGAGGCCGAGACCCACCCGCAGCGCTCCCTGCTGATGCGCGCGCTGGACGGCCGCGGCCAGGTCGAGCCCGACCTGTCGATCCGCGAGGTCCGGGCCGGCGACCGCTACCTGATCTGCTCAGACGGCCTCTCCGGCCCGGTCAGCCACCAGACCCTGGAGGAGACCCTCGGGAGCTTCTACGCCCCCGAGCAGACCATCCAGGAGCTGATCCAGCTCGCCCTGCGCGGCGGCGGCCCCGACAACATCACCTGCATCGTCGCGGACGTCATCGAGGTCGGCGCCACCGACACCCTCAGCGGCCAGTTCGCGGGCATCCCGATGGTCGTCGGCGCGGTCGCCGAGGGCCCGCACGGGACGGCCACCGACCACGCGATCATCGACACCCCGGCCGGCCGCGCGGCCGGCCTCGGCCGCCAGCAGCCGCCGGCCCCGCAGGGCGCCTTCGGTCCGGCCGACGGCTACCAGGGCGGCTACGACCAGGGGTACGACGCCGGCTACGACCAGTCCCAGGGCGGCTTCGGCCCGGCCGAGGGCTACGGCACCGAGTACCCCGCGGACGGCTACGGCGCGGCGGCGCAGAGCCCCGAGGGCTACGGCGCACCGGCCCCGGCCGGCGAGTACGACGCGGCCGGCTACCGGGCCGAGGACTACCCGCCGGCCGAGGAGGCGCCGCGCAAGCGCCGCTGGTTCAAGCGCTCGGCGATCCTGGTGGTCGCACTGGGCCTGGTCGGCGGCGCCGCGTACGGCGGCTGGCAGTGGACCCAGGGGCAGTACTACGTCGCCGAGGACAGCGGCCACGTCGCGGTCTACCGGGGGATCAGCCAGAACCTGGCCGGTCTCAGCCTCTCCTCGGTCTACCAGGAGTACCCGAACGTCGAGCTGAAGTACCTGCCGGTCTACCAGCAGAACCAGCTCAAGAACACCATCGACGCCGACAGCCTGGACGCCGCCACCAAGCGGGTGCAGGCCTTCGACGCGCAGGCCGCGGTCTGCAAGAAGGTCTCCGAGGGCGCCAAGCCGACCGGCACCGCGGCGACCGGAGCCTCGCCCACGCCGTCCTCGCTGAACACCGGCGGGGCGGTCACCGGCGCCGCGTTCCTGGCCGCACCCAAGGTGGGCGCCTCGCCCGCCGCGGGCACGGCGTCCCCCAGTACGACGCCGGCGCCCAGCACGCCGGCCCCGAGCACGCCCCCACCGCCCGCCGCATCACCCAGCGGGCCGGTGCTCACCCCGGAGGAGCAGACACTGGCCGCCGACTGCGCGTCCGCCTGACATGCGCGCCGACCAGCCGTCGGGCGGGGGAGCGCTGAACCTCAGCGCCTTCCTGCTCAACGGCCGGATCGGCCGCACCGCGGGCTTGGGCTCACCCGGCGCGCCCAACCGGCGCAACACCGAGCTGAGCCTGCTCGCCATCGCCGTGCTGCTGCCGATGCTGGCCTACGCCAACGTCGGCCTGGCACTCGACCGGCGGCTGCCCGCGGGCATGCTGGAGTACGGGCTCGGCATGGGGGCGCTCGCGCTGTTCGCGCACCTGGTGATGCGCCGCTTCGCGCCCTACGCCGACCCGCTGCTGCTGCCGCTGGCGATGCTCCTCAACGGCCTCGGGCTGGTGATGATCTGGCGGCTGGACAAGGCCGGACCGCTGCTCCCGAACAACTACCCGGCCGCCGCCAACCAGCTGCTCTGGTCCGGCCTCGGGGTGGCCCTCTTCGGCACGGTGATCGTCCTGCTCAGGGACCACCGGGTGCTCCAGCGGTACACCTACGTCTCGATGGCCGCCGCCCTGGTGCTGCTCGCCGCGCCCGCCTTCTTCCCGGCCCGCGCGAGCGACTTCGGGGCGAAGATCTGGATCCACCTGGGCGGCTTCTCGATCCAGCCCGGTGAGTTCGCGAAGATCATCCTGGCGGTCTTCTTCGCCGGCTACCTGACGGCCAACCGGGACGCCCTGGCGCTGGCCAGCCGCCGGGTGCTGGGCCTCTACCTGCCGCGCGGACGCGACCTGGGCCCGATCCTGGTGGTCTGGGTGCTGAGCATCCTGATCCTGGTCTTCGAGACCGACCTCGGCAGCTCGCTGCTCTTCTTCGGCCTCTTCGTGGTGATGCTCTACGTCGCCACCGAGCGGACCAGCTGGATCGTCTTCGGCCTGCTGCTCGCGGTGGCCGGCGCGGCCCTGGTGGGCTCCGCCGAGAACCACGTCAGGGTCCGCATCAACGCCTGGCTCGACCCGCTGGCCGCCTTCGGCCCGCACCCGCCGGCCGGCTCCACCGAGCAGATCGGCCAGGCGCTCTTCGCCTTCGGCAGCGGCGGCATCACCGGCACCGGGCTCGGCCAGGGCCGCTCCTGGCTGATCGGCTTCGCCGCCAAGAGCGACTTCATCCTGGGCTCCTTCGGCGAGGAGCTGGGCCTGACCGGCCTGATGGCGCTCTTCGCGGTGTACGGACTGATCGTGCAGCGGGCGCTGCGCACCGCGCTGGCGGCCCGCGACCCGTTCGGCAAGCTGCTCGCCGTCGGACTCGGCTCGGCCCTGGCCCTCCAGGTCTTCGTGGTGGCGGGCGGCGTCACCGGGCTGATCCCGCTGACCGGCATGACGATGCCCTTCATGGCCCAGGGCGGCTCCTCGGTGATCGCCAACTGGGTCCTGATCGCCCTGCTGCTGAAGATCAGCGACAGCGCCCGCCGTCCGGCGCCGGAACCGACCCGGGCGGTCGGAGCGTAAAGAAAGGTGCGGTTGAATGACTCACGCCGCACCGACCAGCTGCTGCCAGGATCGAGGAGGGGACCCGTCTCTTGAACAAGCCCATTCGACGGGTCTCCGTCTTCTGCCTGCTCCTGATCATGGCGCTGCTGCTGCGCACCAACTGGATCCAGGGCGTCCAGGCCGACAGCTACGCCAACAGCCCGTACAACGACCGGGTCAAGTACGACCGGTACGCCTACCCGCGCGGCAACATCATCGTCAGCGGCCAGCCGGTCACCAGCTCCGCCTTCGTCAACGGCTACCGCTACAAGTACAAGACCGCCTGGACGGACGGCGCGATGTACGCCCCGGTCACCGGCTACTCCTCGCAGAGCTTCGGCAGCAACCAGCTGGAGCAGTTGGAGGACCCGATCCTGTCCGGCACCGACGACCGGCTCTTCTTCCGCAACACGCTGGACATGCTGACCGGCAAGCAGCAGCAGGGCGGCGACGTGGTCACCACGATCAACGCCAAGGCCCAGAAGGCGGCCTTCGACGGGCTGGGCGACAAGAAGGGCGCCGCGGTCGCCATCGACCCGCGCACCGGCGCGATCCTGGCACTGGTCAGCACCCCGTCGTACGACCCGAGCAGCATCGCCGGAACCGCCGACTCCGACAGCGCCGCCTGGAAGTCCCTCAACGCGGACCCCAACCAGCCGATGCTGAACCGGGCGCTGCGCCAGACGTACCCGCCGGGCTCGACCTTCAAGCTGGTCACCGCCGCGACCGCGTTCGAGACCGGCAAGTTCCAGAACATCGACGACCCGACCGACACCCCGCAGGTCTACACCCTGCCGGGCACCAACACCCAGCTGAACAACGACAACCCCGACGAGCAGTGCACCAACGCGACCCTCAAGGACGCGCTGGCGATCTCCTGCAACACCGTCTTCGGCAAGATCGGCGCCGAGCTGGGCGGGCAGAAGCTGCTCGCCCAGGCCCAGAAGTTCGGCTTCAACAGCACGGTGGACACCCCGATCCGCTCCGCGCCCAGCGTCTTCCCGACCAACTCCTCGCCGGACGGCACCGCGATGGACGCGATCGGCCAGCACAACACCGCGGCCACCCCGCTGCAGATGGCCATGGTCGCCTCGGCCATCGCCGACAACGGCAAGCTGATGCAGCCCTACCTCGTCGACGAGGAGCGCTCAGCCAACAGCACCACGATCTCCAAGCACACCGAGCACCAGATGGGCCAGCCGATCAGCGCGGCCACCGCGCAGAAGCTCCAGCAGATGATGGTCGACGTGGTGCAGAACGGCACCGGCAGGAAAGCGCAGATCAACGGCGTCGAGGTGGGCGGCAAGACCGGCACCGCACAGCACGGCCAGGACAACAGCGGCCTGCCGTTCGCCTGGTTCGTCAGCTACGCCAAGGTCGGCGACAGCGCGCCGGTGGCGGTCGCGGTGGTGGTCGAGGACGGCGCGGCCTCGAGCAACGAGATCAGCGGCGGCAGCATCGCGGCCCCGATCGCCAAGTCCATCATGCAGGCCGTGATCGGCCAGTAGGTCCTTCGCCGGTCCGCTCCGGTCCCGTACCCTGACCCGGATACCGGTCTGGTCTCAGCTGCCGGGCGTGTCGAGTTGTGCCGCACGCGACCGGTAGCGTATCCGCAAGCAGCGAGTGTGCCCTGAAGTTCCTGTCCCGCTCCGGTGTGGGACATGAGTCACAGAACCACCGTGGCGAGGACAGCGTCACTTCAGAGCGTGCGGGGACACCTACGTCACATCCTCACCGGCCGGTGAGGGAGAGGGTCGGAACTATGGAAGAGCCTCGTCGCCTCGGCGGCAGGTACGAGCTCGGCGGCGTCCTCGGACGCGGCGGCATGGCCGAGGTGTACCTCGGCCATGACACCCGGCTCGGCCGCTCCGTCGCAGTGAAGACGCTCCGGGCCGACATGGCCCGGGATCCGTCCTTCCAAGCCCGCTTCCGCCGTGAGGCGCAGTCCGCGGCCTCGCTGAACCACCCCGCCATCGTCGCCGTGTACGACACCGGCGAGGACTACATCGACGGCATCTCCATCCCGTACATCGTGATGGAGTACGTCGAGGGCTCCACGCTGCGCGAGCTGCTGCACTCCGGGCGCCGGCTGCTGCCCGAGCGCGCGCTGGAGATGACCATCGGCATCCTGCAGGCGCTGGAGTACTCGCACCGCGCCGGCATCGTGCACCGCGACATCAAGCCCGCCAACGTGATGCTGACCCGCCAGGGCAACGTCAAGGTGATGGACTTCGGCATCGCGCGCGCCATGGGCGACGCCGGCATGACGATGACCCAGACCTCGGCCGTGATCGGCACCGCGCAGTACCTCTCCCCCGAGCAGGCCAAGGGCGAGACGGTCGACGCGCGATCCGACATCTACTCCACCGGCTGCCTGCTGTACGAGCTGCTGACCGTCCGCCCGCCGTTCGTCGGCGACTCGCCGGTCGCGGTGGCCTACCAGCACGTGCGCGAGGAGGCCCAGCCGCCGTCCGCCTACGACCCCGAGGTCCGCCCCGAGGTCGACGCGATCGTGCTCAAGGCGCTCGCCAAGGACCGCGACTACCGCTACCAGAGCGCCGACGAGATGCGCGACGACATCGAGCGCTTCCTCGACGGCCTCCCGGTCGCCGCCGCCCAGCAGGCCGCCGCCTACGGCATGGGCGGCTACGGCTACGACCAGAACGGCTACCCGCAGCAGCACGACCCGTACGGCCAGACCAACCTGCTGCCCCAGCAGGGCGGCGGCGCGCCGACCACCATGCTGCCCCCGGTCGGCGGCCCGCAGCAGGGCTACGGCCAGGGCCCCGGCGGCTACCAGAACGACGAGTACGACGGCTACGGCGGCGGCAACGACGGCTACGACGACGGCCAGGGCCGCGCCGGGCGCCGCCGCGACGAGCAGCCGAAGAAGAGCAACACCTCGTGGATCATCCTCGCCGTCGCGGCGGTGCTGGTCCTGGTGGGCTCGTTCTTCGTGGCCACCGCGATGTTCAAGGGCCCCGGCGGTGGCGGCCAGGTCACCGTCCCGTCGCTGGCCGGCAAGTCCTTCTCCGACGCACAGGCCGCCGCGCAGGCCGCGGGCTCCGGCCTCCAGGTCACCCAGGGCGCCCCGGTCGCCTGCCCGGACCAGCCCAGCGGCATGGTCTGCAAGCAGAACCCGGCCGCCGGCGCCAAGGTCGCCTCGAGCTCCACGATCACCGTCCAGCTCTCCAGCGGCCCGGCCCAGACGGCGGTCCCGGACGTCACCGGCAAGCCCAAGGACGCCGCCAACCAGGCGCTGACCACCGCCGGCTTCGTGCTCGGCACGCCGCAGTACGCCAACGACCCCACCGTCCCGCAGGACTCCGTCATCTCTACGAGCCCGGCGGCCGGCAGCCAGGCCCCCGCGGGCGCCACGATCACCCTGACCATCTCGCAGGGTCCCGGCAAGGTGAACGTCCCCTCCGTGGTCGGCGAGACCACCGACGTGGCCACCCAGCAGCTGACCGACGCCAACTTCACGGTGGACTCCTCCAAGACCACGCCGTCCACCGACCCCAGCAAGGTGGTCGGCACGGTCGCCTCGCAGAGCCCCGCCGCCAACGGCAAGGCAGCCCCCGGCTCGAAGATCACCCTGATCATCTACGCCGCCCCGGCGAAGATCCAGGTCCCGGACGTCACCGGCAAGTCCGTGAAGGACGCCACCGCCGCCCTGAAGGGCGCCGGGCTCGGCTTCACCTTCAACGGCCCCAGCGACAACAACGCGGTCGTGGTCAGCACCAGCCCCGGGCCGAACCTGCTGGTCGACCCCACCATGAACATCGTGATCACCACCACCCCCGGTGGCGGCAGCACCAAAGGGCCCATCGGCGGCACCTTCGGCGGCCCGCCCTTCACACCCCAGGGCGGCAACTAGCCCCTGACCACCCCCACCCCGAAGGGGCTGCCGACACCACGTCGACAGCCCCTTCGGGCGTTCCCGGCACCGGGCGGCCGGTCAGCCCGTCCGCAGCTCCGGTGGGGGCGTCCGCTGGGCGTCCACCGGGTCGACCCTGACCAGGCTGCCCCAGACCGCCATCCGGTAGCGCGAGGTGTAGACCGGCGTACAGGTCGTCAGGGTGATGTAGTGGCCGGGCCCGCGGTATCCGGAGCCCTCCGGGACCGGGGCGATGATGCCGGTGTCGTACTTGGACGTCTGCTCCAGCACGGCGTCCACCCGGTAGACGTACCAGCGGTCCCGGGTCTCCACCACCACCGCCGCGCCCTTGCCGACCGCGTCCAGGTCGTGGAACTTCGCGCCGTGCCCGTCCCGGTGCGCCGCGAGCGCGAAGTTGCCGGAGGCGTCCCAGGGCAGCGCCGAGCGGTAGGGCTCCTGGTAGACCCCTGCCACGCCCTCGTTGAGGACGTCCGGGCTGGTCCCCATCCGGATCAGCACCTGGTAGTCCCGGCCCATCGCCGGGACGTGCAGGAATCCCACTCCGTCACCCGCCTGGTACACGCGCTCGGGTGACGCGGCGCCGGACGGCGCCGTCCAGGCCCGGCGCAGCCGGTCGCCGGCCTGCCCGGACCGTCCGTCGGCGACCAGGTCGGTCCACCAGAGGGAGTAGCCGACGAAGAGCGCCAGCACCAGCCCCGCCGTGATCAGCAGCTCCCCGGCGGCGCCGAACAGCGCCGCCCCCCGGCTACGCGTGCGCCTGACTGCCGTCCGCTGCTGCCTCACGTGGTCCCGCCTCACGCTGTGACCGCGGGCCGCTCGGCACGCCCACGCCCCCGGGCCTCTAGGGAGTCGTCAGCGCCGGAGGCTGCCCCTGGCTCCTCGGTTGTTCGGCAATCATCTTGCCAAAGACGATGAGCCGCCCCCGCGCACTGAACTCGGGCGTACAGGTGGTCATCGTCAGGTAGCGACCCGGTTGGCTGAACGGCGAGCCCTTGGGGATCGGCTGAAGCACCGTCACGTTCGTCGGCGAGGTCTCGGGGATGCCGCCCTCCACCTCGTAGGTGTAGAAGGACGTGGCGGTCTCCACCACGACCTTGTCGCCGGGCCCGAGTTCGGCGAGCCGGCGGAACGGCTGGCCGTGGGTGGTCCGGTGGGCGGCCACCGCGAAGTTTCCGCTGGCATCGGCCGGCATCGCGGTGCCGGTGTAGTGGCCGACCAGGCCCTTGTTGAGGACCTTCTCGGTGTCGGTGCCCTCGGCGATCGGGTACTGGAGGCCGAGCTTGGGGACGAAGAGGATCGCGAAGCCCTGGCCGGGGGCGAAGACCCCCGGGTCCTTGGGCGCGGGCGCACCGGGGGCCGGCGCGGCGGGCGCGGCCCACTGCTTCTCCAGCTTGTTGCGCGCGCTGCTGGCGGAGGCGTCCGCCTGCACGTTGGTCCACCACAGCTGGTACGAGACGAAGAGCAGCATCACCAGGCCGAGCGTGATGCAGAGTTCGCCGACCAGCCGGGCTGCGATGACGCCCTTGGCCTCCTTGGGCCGGGGCACCGGTGAACGGCGCCCTGCGGCCCGCCTGCGGCCGTTGCCGGAGCGCATCGAGACCCCGCCCTGGGCCCGGCGCCGGTCGGCCCGGCCCGCGGCGGCCGCCTCGCCGTCCGCCGGCGCGGCGTCCACCGCTATCGCCCGCAGCTGGAGGGTCTGGTCGGCCAGCCACGGGTAGTCGCCCTGCTGGGCCGGCCCGGGCCGGTAGAGCTCCTGGGGTTCGATCACCGGCAGCTGAGCGGTCTGTGCGGTCTCGTACACACCCCAGCCGTCCGGCTCCGGGCCGCCGTACGGCTGCTGCTGCCCGTACCCCGTGTCCCGGCGCCCCTCCGGACGCACCGCCGTCATGACCTCAGCCCCGGCCGATCACCGGGGCGAGCCCGGCCGAGCGGCCTACCGCCTCCGGGTCGCCGCACTGCGCCAACCAGTTGGCCAGCATCCGGTGCCCTCCCTCGGTGAGCACCGACTCGGGGTGGAACTGGACGCCCTCGACCGGCAGTTCGCGGTGCCGCAGGCCCATGATCACACCGCTGTCGGTGCGCGCGGTGACCACCAGCTCCTGCGGCACGGTGTCCGGCTCGACCGCCAGCGAGTGGTAGCGGGTGGCCGTCATCGGCGAGGGCAGCCCCGCGAAGACGCCGCCGTCCTCGTGGCTGACCAGCGAGGTCTTGCCGTGCAGCAGCTCGGGCGCCCGGTCGACCACGGCGCCGTAGGCCACCGCGATCGACTGCAGCCCCAGGCAGACGCCGAACAGCGGCAGCCCGGTGTCGGCGCAGTGGCGCACCATGTCGATGCAGACGCCGGCCTCCTCGGGCGCGCCGGGGCCGGGGGAGAGCAGCACGCCGTCGAAGCCGCGGTCGCCGTCGCGGTGCACCGCCTCCTCGACCGTCACCGCGTCGTTGCGGACCACCTCACAGGTCGCGCCGAGCTGGTACAGGTACTGGACCAGGTTGAAGACGAAGCTGTCGTAGTTGTCGACCACGAGAATCCGCGGGGCGGTGACAGGCGGGGTCATTCGCGCTAACTCCGGTGAGGTGCGGGGTACGGGGGATCAGAGCGGCCGGGCGGGCGGCGGTCAGCCGGCACCGCCGTTGTTGACTGTGACGTCGTTGAAGGGGAGCAGCGGTTCCGCCCAGGGGAAGACGTACTGGAAAAGCACGTAGACCACACCGAGTACCAGCAGCAGCGAGATGACGGCCCGGACCAGGGCGTTGCCCGGAAGATGGCGCCAGATCCAGCCGTACATGGTGCTCCCTAGGTGATGGGCAGTGGGGACCAGAGTAGACCTCCCACCTGTGCGGGACTGCGGCTGCGGCCGATCTCCCGCACAGGTCGCCCGCCCGTGCTACCCGCGGGCCCGGGGCGGCGCTACGGCTGTGCGGTGGCGACCTGCAGGTCAGTGGTGCCGGTGTAGCCGGGCATGGCCAGCTCGGTGCTCTCCTGGACCTTCCAGCCCAGCCCGTACGCGGTGACGTACTGCAGGTAGTTGCGGATCGACGGGTCGCCGTCCACCGCCGCCTTGAGCTCGGCCGTCCTGCCGACCGCCCGGATCACGTACGGCGGCGAGTAGACCCGGCCCTGGAGCAGCAGCGTGTTGCCGACGCAGCGCACCGCGCTGGTGGAGATCAGCCGCTGGTCCATCACCTGGATGCCCGCCGCCCCACCCCGCCACAGGGCGTTGACCACGGCCTGAATGTCCTGCTGATGGATCACCAGGTCGTTGACGCCCGGCTCGGGGACGCCCGGGATGCGGGCGGTGGCGTTCGGCGGCGCGTCGTTCAGGGTGACGGTCAGGCCGGGGCCCTGCAGCGGGGTGAGGCCGGCCTCCTGCTGGAGCGCGGCGAGCCGGTCGGCGTCGGCCGGGCTCTGCCCCTGGTGTCCGGCCAGCTGGTCCGCGCGCTGCTGGAGGTCGGTGAGGTCGGACTGGGTCTGCTGGTTCTGGTCGCTGCGCTGCTGTATGACGTCGCTCAGCTGCAGCAGCGAGTTGTCGGTGCGCAGGTCGATGCCGTTCGCGGCGTGCGCGCTGACGTAGAACAGCACGCCGGCCAGCGCGAAAACGCCGCAGGTCAGGGCACGCCCGACAAATCGGACGGGCCGGTGGGGCGCGGGACCCGGGGCGTGGGGAATCTCTCCGGGAATCGAGGAATTCTGCACCGTACCCTTATCTCCTTCTGACCCGGCGAGCCACTACGCTAACGGACGCCGGTGGCATGTGCGGAGTACTCCCGTACGGACCCGGTCCCCACAGCCGCCCCGCCCCGCTGAACCCTGCGCGGTCCACAGCGCATCGACAGGAGAACCCCTCGTGCCGAAGTCTCGACTCCGCAAGAAGTCCGACTACACCCCGCCGGTCTCAGCGACGGCCGTCAAGATCAGCAGCGGCCGAAGCTGGGTGGCCCCGGCGATGCTCGCCCTGTTCCTGATCGGACTGCTGTGGATCGTCACGTTCTACGTGACGGGCGGCACCTGGCCGGTGCACGTGTGGGGCAACTGGAACATCCTGGCCGGCTTCGGCTTCATCGCCGCCGGCTTCGGCCTCTCCACCCAGTGGAAGTAACGGCCTTCTGACGCCTGCCCGTCCGCGCCGCCCCGCCGTCCGGTGGGGCGGCCGTTCGCGTTGCCCGGGGCCGGCACGCCGGTGGCGTGCGCCACTCCTGCGATGTGCTTATCCACACAGTTATCCACAGTGGGGAAAAGTACCCCCAGTCTGTGGATAACTTTTCGGGCCCCGTGCATACCACGCCCCGGGCAGTGCTCCGTCCACCTCCGCGCGGGCCGTCGAAGCACCAGGCGGACGCGCGTAGACCAGGTTCACCGGGGGAAACGGGCGAGCGGCCTGCGCACAGGCCGCCGAACGCTGTGGACAACCGACTCCCCCCGCACCGGCATCAACCGTGCAGGCGCGCCGTCTCCACCAGCACCATCCCCAGGATGACCGCCAGCATCAGCACCACCGTCCCCGCCTGCACCAGGTTCCGGTTCGCCCGCGGCGCGTGCATCATCCCGATCCCGGTCAGCACACCGGCCACCAGCCCGCCCACGTGCGCGCGCCAGTCGATCCCGGGCACCGAGAAGGTGATCACCAGGTTGAAGACGATCAGCGCGACCACCGGGCCCAGCGGCTGCCGGGAGGCCCGGTAGAGCACCACCGTGGCGCCGAACAGGCCGAAGATCGCCCCGGACGCCCCCAGCGAGTTCATCGCGTCGCCCGCCACCAGGTAGGCCAGCGCACTGCCGGCCAGACCGGAGACCAGGTACAGCGCCAGATAGCGCACCCGACCGAGCACCCGCTCGACCGTGGGACCCATCCACCACAGCGCCAGCATGTTGGAAGCGATGTGCCAGGGCCAGATGTGCAGGAAGGTCGCGCTCAGCAGCCGGTACCACTGGTCGGGGCCGGCGGCGACGCCGTACAGGTGCCCGTTGAACTGCGGCCCGACGCTGTAGAGCGCGAAGTCCTGCTGCAGCGGCTTGTAGAGATAGGCCGCCAGCACGAAGACCAGCAGGTTGATCCCGATCAGGACCTTGGTGACCAGCGCACCGTCGCGCACCGGCCGGCCGCCGAAGCGCGTGGTCGCGCTGCGGACCTGGGCCGTGCCGCCGCTCACGCACTCCGGGCAGTGGAAGCCGACCGAGGCGTTCACCATGCACTGCGGGCAGATCGGACGGCCGCAGCGCGAGCAGCCGATCCCGGTCTCCCGCTCGGGGTGCCGGTAGCAGCCCGGCAGCACGTGCGCGGCCGGTGCCGGCTGCGCGGACTGTACGGGCTGCGCGGGTACGCCCGGAGCGGTCGGCCGGGCCGACGCCGCGTCGGGCTGCGGGCTGCTCGGATCGGGCCGGCCGGGCTCGTCCTGGACCATCCGGGAACTCCTCCTCATGACGGATCCCGGCGGCTCCCGGCGGCGCCTTCGCCGTACGGAGTACCACCGGACCGCCAAGGCTACTGCCGGGCGTCAAGGCCCCGGCGGGCCGGTGGCCGTCCGGCGGGGCGCCGGGGCGGACGGCCACTGCACGGACACAGGCTCTCAGCTGCGGGTGATCTCCACCGACTGGATGACCACGTCGTCCACCGGGCGGTCGCCCGGCTGGGTCGGGAGGGCGGCGATCTGCTCCACGACCTTCTGGCTCGCGGCGTCGGCGACCTCACCGAAGATGGTGTGCTTGTTGGTCAGCCAGCTGGTCGGGGCCACCGTGACGAAGAACTGCGAGCCGTTGGTGCCCGGGCCCGAGTTGGCCATCGCCAGCAGGTACGGCTTGGTGAAGGCCAGGTCGGGGTGGAACTCGTCCGCGAACTTGTAGCCCGGGCCGCCGGTGCCGGTGCCCAGCGGGTCGCCGCCCTGGATCATGAAACCGCTGATCACCCGGTGGAAGACGGTGCCGTCGTAGAGCCGGCCCTTGGCCTTCTGCCCGGTGTTCGGGTCGGTCCACTCCCGTGCGCCCTCGGCCAGCTCCACGAAGTTCCGCACTGTTTTCGGCGCATGGTTCGGGAAGAGCTCGATCACGATGTCGCCGTGGTTCGTCCTGAGGGTCGCGAGCAGTTTCTGGGCCACCGGGAGTGCCTTCCTGTCTACGTCACTGACCCCTGAATCCTCCCACGCAGGCCCCGCCCGGCGGGGGAATCGCCGCTCGCGGACGGCCCAGCCTGCCATGCGGGGGGACAAATCGGGATGCATGATCTCCAATCAGGTGGATATGTGCATAGAGACGCCACCCCCAGGAGGAGGATCTCGTGACCCGCTTGGACACAGCCCGCGAGAACGCAGGCAAGACCCTGGACACCTTGGCGCCCTACGCCGCAGGGGCCAAGGACACCGCCGCGCACTATGCGGACGAGGCCCGCCAGCGGCTCGGTCCGGCGCTGGACGCGCTCGGCCCCAGGATCGAGGCCGCCACCGGCCAGGCCAGAGCCGGCAGCCTGCAGGCCGCCCAGACGGCCCGGGTCGGCTATGTGAAGCACGTCGCCCCGCGCGTCGAGCACGCCTTCGCCGCGCTCCCGCCGAAGGCCCAGGAGAACACCCTGCGGGCCGTCCACCGGGCCCAGGAGGCCGCGCTGGCCGCCAAGCACTCGGCGGACCGGGCCGGCGCCCACGCGAGGACGACCACCCTGCCCAGAATCGGCAGCGCCCTGGACGACGCCCGCGCGGTCACCGTCCCGCTGGTCCAGGAGGCCCAGCAGCGCGGCAGCGCCGCGCTCACCGCCCTGCACGGCAACGTGAGCGCCGAGGAGATCAACAAGCTGGCCGCGAGGAACGCCAAGAAGGCGCACCGCAGCGGCCTCGCCACCGGGTTGGCCATCGCCGGCACCGTCGCGGTCGGCAGCGGTGTGCTGGTCTGGCAGTGGTGGCGCAAGCAGAGCGAGCCGGAGTGGCTGATCGAGCCGCCCGCCGTACAGGGCCCGCCGAACACCGTGCACCCGGCGAGCAGCGGCATGGGCGCCTCCGCCACCGGCGCGGGCACCCCCGGCACCGCCCCGCTCAACGGCTCGGCCCCCGACGCCCCGGACCCCGGCCGCGACACCGCGGACCGCCCGCACACCGCAGGCACCCCCGACGACCACCCCAAGCCGCACGACCCGCGCAAGCCGCACTGACGGCCCGCCAGCCGCCCGGCCCGCCATACGCCGAAGGCCGACCCGGATCACCGGGTCGGCCTTCGTACGTGTGGAACCTGTGGAGCTTAGGAGACTCGAACTATATTTTTGCCCACTTTTGACCTGCGACGACTCGGCAAACTCGGACATAGCGGTACTAAGTCCATGTCATTCGATGCCTGCCAGCGATGGTCGATGCCGGTCCGTGCTGACATGACAGCACGGATGATCATGGACTGATGCCCCGACCTGCTCGTTCGATCGGGCCGAACGGAGTGACGCATAGTAGCCATCTTCACTACGGGACCGGTCACCTTCCAGCAAGCAGTCAGGTGCCAGTCATGATCCCTACCGTCTCGGCGAGCTCCAGCGTCTCGGCCCGCATTGAGCGCGGCGCCTTCCGCCACAGCTCGGCCGCCACCGAACGGGCCTGCGGTGTGAACTTCACCGTCTCCGGGCTGATCTTGAGCGCTATCCCCATCACATGAAGTGCGGCCGTCCGGTCACCCCGGTTCATGTGCGACCGGGCCGCGTCAACCCACAGCCGGGTACGTCGCTCGGTCGAGGGGATCGAGTCTGGGTCGATCTCATCCACCAATGTCAGCGCCTTCCCCGAGCTGCGCAGCTCGGTCGCGATGCTCACCGCATGGAGGTCGACGTTCGCTCGACCGAACACCGTGGCGAGTTCGGCATAGCCAGCTGGCAGCGACTTTGACACCTGGTCGGCCGTGTCCCAGTGGTTCCACGCTGAGCCGTCCCTACCTTCTCGCGCTTCGGTGATCGAGGCGTGCAGATGCAGCGCGCCGTACAGACCGCGCCAGTGTTCCGGCGCTTCGGCGAGATGTGGCCGAAGCCGCTCGGCGGCCGTGGTGACCAGCATCATGGCCCCTTCGTGCTCGCCGACCGCCCGCATCGTGTTCGCGAGGTTCCACGCCGCCGCGCCCATCGCGGCCGGGTCGTCTGCGTCAGCTGCCGCCGACATGGCCCGGTCACCAAGCATCCAGACCGCCTCGGCGGGCCCGATGTACGCGATCACCTGCTGCGCTAGCCGGTACGCGGCAGCCAGCGCCACCAGAGCAGCGCGCCGCTCGGCGCCCATGGTGGTGCGGCTCAGCGTCTCGCCATGCCTGATGAGGTCCGGCGCGATCAGTCCCACGTCGGTTCGGTTGTTCGCCGCCTTGTGCCACAGTCGCCAACCGGCGTCCACGTCGGCCGCGTATCCGGCAACAGTGGTGCCGGACGGCAGCGGCGCCGGCGGTCGAGTGCCACGTTCGAGCAACACTGCCCAGACGGCCGCCGATGCGGGGTGGAACAGGCGACCAGTGCTGACCGGCTGCGCCGCCTCGGCCGGCCCGGTGAGCGCCGACAGGTCGGTGACGTGGAGCGCGGACGCGAGCTTGAGCAGCAGCGCGTGACTGGTGATTGGCCGCTCACCGCTCTCGATCTTCTTGAGCCAATCCGTGCTGCGGCCAACCAGGCCAGCCAGCACGGGGCGCGTCATCCCGCGCCGTTCGCGTAGGACCCGGATCCGCTCACCGGGCGTCAGTTCCTCGGGCAGTTCTGACATGTGCTTCTCCTCGGCTGAGCGCCGCCCCGGACGGTGCCTCAGCCGGACGCACGGCCGGGACGGCGGCTTCCTCCACCGTAGAGCGGCCCGCAGCCGCCGTGAAGGTCGTTCTGCGGGTAACAACGGGTACGCGCAGCGTGAGGGGGACAGCCTGTCCCCCTTCATGATGCGCCGTCACTCTACGGTTTCGGCATGTCACACACCGCCGTGCATGCATCCCCGCGTCGGGGAGCCGTACCTGTGCACGACCCCACCAGCGGCGAAACCCGTATCCCCCTGCGTCTGTACTCCATTGACGAGCCGCAGGGTGATGCCGATCTCGTCCTGTCCCGCGTCGAGACCGAGCAGTTGCACGCCAGGCTCGCCGTGTTCATCACCAGTCACGACACCCCAGCACATTCGTGCCGTCGCCCCGTGCTCTGAATACCTCCGAAGGGCAACCCCGATGATGATGACGCAGCAGCGCGCCTTAACGACCGCCGGTACCGCGTATGTCAGCGCCACTGACACGGGCGCGGTCACGGCGGTCTACCTTCCGAACGAGGACCGGATTCGTCGGCGCGCACAGGTGCTTCGTCAGCTCGCAGAAGGCCGGCGCCGGCGCCAAGCCCGGGGGTTGCAGTGACCAGTCGCCGACAGGCGTTGGACATCCCAGACGAGTCGTGGACGGTCGCCCCCGGCGACACCGAAGCCGTCGCCGAGTCCCGCCGTCGCGCGGTCGCAGCCGCGCGCGCCTGGTGCCCCGAGGCGCTGCCCGATGACACCGCGGACGCAATCCGCCGCGTTATCTCAGAGTTGGTCACCAATGCCATCCGGCATGCCGGCGGTGCAGGCCCGATCCTGGCCAGCGTCTGGCGCACCCCGGGCGGGAACCTCGCCGTCGCGGTCGAGGACGGATCGCGTGTGGCGCCGACGCCGTGCGACCCGTACGACGATGGCACTGCGGGCCGGGGGCTTGCGATCGTTGACGCCGAGTCGATCACTTGGACGTGGAGGCACGCCGGTGCCGGCAAGATCGTCAGCGCGACAATCGGACTCCCCGGCTCGGCCGCCACTGCACGCCGCTCGGGCGCCTGTGCTCCCGTCAGCGACACGGCCCCACCACCCACCGTCAACGCAGTAGCTCGGCAGACGGCCGGTCGTTGGCTGAACGCCGTTCTTCGGCTGGCGCGTTGGGACCTGCTGGCCACCGAGTCGAGACACCGACGCGTGGTCGCCGCCTGAGCAGCGCCAACAAGCCCCCGTGCTGGGCGTCTGGGGAATCGAGTTGAGGACAACCAGCACGGGCCAGGTCCCGCCCGCCTGCGCCCCCCGTCGTGGGCGGGCGGGACTCCCCAAAGTTGAGGAGACATGCGAAGTTTCAGCGAGAAGGAACAGGCCGCCCTGACCCGGCGGTACCGCGCCGGGGTGTCGCTGGCCACGCTGGCCAGTGATAGCGGCATCTCAACGTCCAGTATGAGCAGCCTGTTCGACACGTGGGGCGTGCTCAAGCGGCGTGGCAGGAGCCAAGCCGCGCCGACGCCAGAGAACAACAGCCGTTCCGGGCTACCGACGTTGGACCGAGAGCTAGCCGTGAAGCTGTACGCACGGCAGGGCCTGGCTCACGTGGCTGCCGTGCTCGGAGTGTCGCCGGGGCACCTGCGCAAGCGCTTCGTGGAGTGGGGAGTGCACATCCGCAACGAGAAAGAAGCTTGGAGGCTCCGCGCCGAGTTGGAAGCCGAGGCACGCGACGCGAGGGCTCGTGGTGCCGGCTCCTCGACGGGGTAGTTCAGCCCACAGACTCCCGCGCCGTTCCTCTGGGGAGGGACGCTGGCGCGGGTTGCTCGCCCCGGTCGCAGTAACGCGCGCGCCCGCCGGCCGGGGCGGGCCTGAACTGGCACCTACTGATGGAAGGACGCGGTATGAGCACTGCTGCACCTCCGTGGGGCACCACCCGCATGGGACCGTTCGTGGAGTCCGGGCCTGTGCCCGCGCTCACCTCGGTCATCGACCCCGAAACCCAGGTCGCCGTGTACTACGACGACAAGGGGCGCAAGCTGGAGATGGGGGCGCACGGCACGAGCACCAACACCAGCACGCCGACCACTACCGGTGGCGGTGGCGGCGACGGGCAGAGCGGCGGCCAAGCCCAGCCCAGCGACATCGACAGCATGCCCGCCAACGACCAGGACCAGGGCACCGGCTGACATGACCGATGATCGACCCGGGGCCGTATTGGTCCTGACCAACTCACTCGACGCCACAGCGGATGTGGTCCTGCGCATCCTCGCCGAGCGCCGTGTTCCGGTCGTGCGCGTAGACCCCGGTGTCGATCTGTACAACGGCGCCTCGCTGACCGCCAGTTATGGAACCGGCGGTCAGCGAGGCGCACTTGTGACACCGACCCGTGCACTCGATCTTGAACACGTCCGGTCGGTCTGGTGGCGCCGGCCAACGGCGTACCGCGGGCCGTCCGACTTGGATGGCCAGGATGCCAAGTTCGCTGGCTCACAGATGTTCTGGGGCGTCGGCGGCATCCTGGCTTCACTGCCCGGTGCGCACCACGTGAACCACCCCTGGCGAATCAGGAACGGCGAGTACAAGCCCGCCCAGCTCGCCGCCGCGCTGCGCGCTGGGTTCCTGGTACCCGCGACCATCATCACCATGGATCCTTTCGAGGCCCGGCAGTTCTGCACCGAGCGGCCGGCCGTGTACAAGCCGCTGTGGAACACGGCCTACTGCGACGCGAACGACGCGGCGCAACAGGTCTGGGTGCGCGACGTGGACCCGGCCGACATCACCGACGCCGTGTCCGTGTGCCCTCATCTGTTTCAGGCCAAGGTCGAGAAGGTGTTCGATGTGCGGCTGACGGCTGTCGGCACGGAGCTGATCGCTGCCCGGATCGCGGGGCCGGAACTCGACTGGCGCCGGCGGCAGGATCTTCTCAGCTACGAGCCGATCAGCGTGCCGGACGCCGTCGCCGCCTCGGTGGACGGATACCTCACGGAAATGGGGCTCGTCTTCGGGGCGTTCGACTTCGCCGTCGACGCAGCAGGGGCCTGGTACTTCCTTGAGTGCAACCCCAGTGGCCAGTGGGCTTGGTTCCCTCCAGAGATCACCATGCCCATCGGGCTGGCAATCGCTGATGAACTTCAGAAAGGACGACTCTCGTGAGTGATGCAACCGCCCTGCGGGCGGCCCTGGTTCGGCAGCTGGAAGCCGACGGGGATTTGCCCGATCCGGCCTGGCGAGCTGCCGCCGAGGCTGTCCCGCGCGAAGCCTTCGTGCGCACGTACTTCCGTGCGATCCCCGACTCGTTCCCCCCGGCCTTCGAGTCGGTGAGTGAAGGCGGTGACGGCTGGCTGGAGGCTGTCTACAGGAACGAGACGCTGATCACCCAACTGGACGGGGAGTTGCTGCCGAGCGATTCCAAGGGGCCGGCGATCGGTGCACCGTCGTCCTCGTCGACCCTGCCATCGCTCGTTCTCAGGATGTGGCACCAGCTCGATGTGGAGGCTGGGCACCGTGTCCTGGAAATCGGGACCGGCACCGGGTACTCGACGGCCTTGGGGGCGCACCGCCTCGGCTCACAGAACGTCGTCAGCGTCGAGGTTGACCCGGGCGTCGCGGAGCGTGCGAAGGGTGCGATCACGGAGGCTGGGTTCAGCCCGACGTTGGTTGTCGGTGACGGCCTCCTGGGCGCCCCGGACGGCGCACCCTACGACCGATTGATCGCCACCTGTTCGGTACGTCACGTGCCCATGCCGTGGTTGTACCAGGTGAAGCCGGGCGGCAAGATCCTGGTGACGCTGACCGGCTGGTCGTTCCGCTTCGGTCTGGCGCTGCTGACCGTGACCGGGCCTGGGCGCGCCACCGGTCGATTCCTGCCCGGGTACACGAGTTTCATGGTGGCCCGTCCGCATGACCGGCCGCCGCGCCAGAGCCTGTGGCCCATGCCCGGCGAGGAACGTCCGACCCGCATCGACCCCGAGCTGATCAACGACTGGACTGGTGGCTGGGTCGCGCAGCTCGCCGCACCGTCCGCCGAGCAGATCGGCGCACCTGGGCAGCAGATCCTGTCGGACGTGGCCACCGGCTCCCAGGCCCGAACGGCGGTGAACCCGGACGGGGGATGGATCGTGACGCAACGGGGGCCGCTGCGGCTCTGGGATCAGGTCGAGACAGCCGTCCTGGAGTGGCAGGCGGCCGGGTCTCCGCACCAGGAGGGATTCGGGATCACCATCACAGAGATGGGACAGCGGGTCTGGATCGGCACCGAGGACGGTCCGGGGTGGGACCTGCCCATCTGAGCTAGCTCCAGACCTGGCCAGCCCCGTCCGCCCTTCAGCAAGCCTGCGGACGGGGCTCAGCTGTCCTCGGGGGCCGGTCGTTCCTCCGGCGCCACGACAGTGGTTCCACGGCCCCATTCCGTGTAGACGAGACCCATCTCCCGCAGCTCCCGAACAACTCGCCGCGCCGTCTCACGGGCGATGCCGAACCGCTCACAAAGCTGAGCTTCGGAGAGGAAGCGCCGCCGACCGGTGTCGTACTGGCCTGCCCGAATCTCGTCGACCACCTCGGCGAGCGCCTGCCGGTACGGGGCGGTCGGTGCGTGCGGGTCTCGCTGCTGGTCGGCCATATCGGCAGCGTAGACAACAGGCCAGAAGTGCGACCACTCAGACAAGCTGAACGAGGCAGACGACCTAGACAAGTTAGGCGAGTAAGAATACGGTCGGACCACAACAACAAAGAGACCCCGGCGGCGGCTGCAACCGTCCCGGGGCATGGCCGAAGCTTGGGAGAGCGACGACATGACCGACTTTACTGCCTGGGCCTGCGCCTGGGTCCTGTTCCTTCTGTTGGCCGGCTTGCTGGCCTGCACCATCCCGCAGCTGGGCGAGACCGCCGGTCGGCACCGGGCCGGAGACCGGGACCTTGCCCCGATCCTGATCGAACTGGCTGGACAGAGTCGCGCGTCTTGGGACCGCGACGAGCCCGTACAGGTCCGCCCGCTCAACACTCTGCCGCTGTGCTCCGCGCTGCGGCGGCCCATCCCGGTCCACCTGCTTCGACGGACGATTCTCCCGAAGACACCGCTTGTGCGCGGCCACGCGTTCCGCGTTGAAGTTCAGCACGCGCCCCGATCGACAGCTGCGAGGTCGGCCACGATCACCCCCGTGGTGCCGCTGTGGACAGCCCACCACGAGCAGGCCCAGCAGGCCCGCCGGCAGCGTGCCCTCGTGGCCGCCTCTGCCGGGCTTGAGGATCCGGGCTACACCTACCAGGACGCCCAGGTGCTCACCGGGGCGGTGGCGTGATGGGCAAGGCGTTCATCAGGGACCTGCCGGACGGCACCCGCCGGGGCAACGCGCGCGGGCTGTTGCGGTGCCAGCAGGACGGCTGGCAGATCCTCACTGGCGCGAGCCACGAACTCAGCTACGACCCTCGAACACCGCACGACTGCCGCCCTTGGACAGACGGAGTCATCCGGTACCGCGCGCTCGACTGTTGGGCGCAGCGCCCGGCCGAGTAGAGCGACCAGCACAACGACGAAAGCGCCCCCGTACCGGCAGAGATGCCGGTACGGGGGCGCCGTGCTGACTACGGTGGGTCGAGGTGACGGGCGGTGCGCTGGTCGACGCGGTCGACGGCGTCGCGGAGGCTGAGGCCCGAGTTCGGGTGAACCTCGTGTTCGATCTTGCCGATCCGGTGCTCGATCGCGCCGAGTCGGGCCACGACCCCGGGGTGCTCGTCGGTGCCGGCCCAGGCGGTGACGAAGTCCTCGACATGGCGGGCAAGGCTGTGCAGGGCCCGGGTCGCACGCCAGAGGATGCCTGCGGCGGTGCACACGGCGACGATGGCGCCGGCCCAGAGCGCGACCACGTCGACCTGGCCGGCGCCGGCGGTCGCGGTGATCACTCGGCGGGAACCTCCGGGGTGACGGGGGCCGGGGTGCGCAGCCATGCAGGAAGCAGGTTCTCGACGGCGGGTAGGGCCATGAGGCGGGTCACGGCGGTGGCGACGGCCAGGGCGAGTCCAAGGCCGGGCAGGGTGGCGGGTAGGCCGCTGGTGGAGACCAGCAGGGGCAGGGCGGCGACCAGGCCGAACAGGGTCTGCACGGCGGTGCGGGCGGTGCGCCGGGTGGCGTCGGTCATGGTGAGGTTCTCCGGTCGGTGGGTTAGCTGATCGGTCGGTTCCAGGTGGCGGCCCAGGTCGCGGGGCCGACGACGCCGTCGTTGTCCAGCGGCCAGCCGTGCGCGCTGGAGTCCGCCTGGAACCGGCGGCAGATGTTGGCGCTCGCCGGGCCGTACCAGCCGTCGACCGCGATGTTCCAGCCGCGGTCGTGCATGTGCTGCTGCCAGGTCTGGACGTTGCCGTCGTGCAGCATCGGGGCCTGCACGCGCAGGTACTCGCCGGGCCAAGCCGGTCCGGCCGGCTTGGGGGCGGGGGACGGGCTCGGCGCCGGTGCGGGCTGGCCGAGGATCTGTTGGGCGCGGGCGAGGATCTGCGGGCGCTGGGCGAGCACCGCGTCACCCGGGCAGTCGTAGTGGCCGCCCCAGGCCGCGCCGCCGTCGCCGTGGCCGATCACGCCGGTGCCGGCCGGGTCGTCGGTGGCCTGCACCTGGATGCCGTACTCGCCGTGGAGCCAGGCCAGCAGCTGGGCGCAGTTCTCGATCTGGCTGGGGGTGAGGCTGTCGCCACCGAGGCCCTCGTTCTCGATGCTGACCCAGTGGCGGTTGCCAGCCATCTCGGTCCAGGCGGCGTCGTCAGTGTCCACCAGCTGGCGCAAGCCGCCGGACTTGGGGTTGAGGAAGTGTGCGGAGGCTTCGGAGGACGGGTCCTTGAACCAGGATTCGGATCCGGCCTCGGTGCCGTCCTGGATGTGCAGGACCAGGCCGCGGTGCTCGACCATCCCGCCGGGGTACAGGTTGGCGGTCGGGCCGATCCACTGGGCTGCGGGCATGCGTGCCATCGGTCAGTTCTCCTCGTTCGTAGTGGTGTGGATGTGGGCGCTGTGGAGTTCGGCCACCAGGGCGTGGGCGGCCTCGGCGATGCGGCGGTGGCGGCGCGCTTCGTGGTGGGCGGCGAGACCGGCGCCAGCGGCGATGCACGCGCCGATCGCGGAGCTGACGTTGGTCCAGTTGCCGCCGATGAGTTCGGCGGTCGCGGAGGGCCGGATCGCACCGGTGCCGGGCAGCAGGGGAACGGCGATCAGCCAGAGGCCAAGGACGCCGAGGAACAGGATGTGGATGCGGTGGGCGAGTAGGCGCGGGACGGCGTCGAGGGCCCGGTCGAGGCGTGAGCGCGGCGGCTGGTCGGCGGGGTCATGTAGTGGTGTTGGCATGGTCATCTGGTTTGGTGCCTCCGGTAGTTCGTGGCTCGGTGCGGGTTCCCGATCAGGGGGTTTGGAGCGAGACGAGTCGGCCGGCGAACCAGGAGTACTGGCCGGAGGAGTTGCTGGTGCTCAGTGCTGCGCCGGACTGCTGTTGCGCGTAGAGGCCGATGACGTCGCCGACGTTGCACACGACGCCCTTGGCGGAGGTCAGGAACAGTGCTGAGTTGGCGACTTGGCTGTAGATGGGTCCGCCGCCGTTGATCTGTGTGCCGTTCTGGCAGATCATCGGCGCGCGCAGGCCGGTGGCGTTGGCGGCGAACCCGACGCCACCGTCGAAGTCCCAGATCCCGGCGAACGGCACGACGTAGGAGAACGGACTGCTGGTGGACAGCCCGGTGTCGCTGTCGTGGACGGTGGTCTCGCAGGTGATCTGTGCGGTTGTGGCGTTGGCGAGGGACTGCACGGTGTGCTGCTCGGCGCGGAAGCTGGGCGGGTTGGCCCAGAACTGCAAGTAGGTGGAGATCTGGTTGAGCAGGGTGGAGGTGATCTCCTGGTTCGCCGACCACGCGGGCGCGGTGGGCAGCAGGCGGGCGGCCAAGGGTTCCTCCTCAGTAGGCGAGCGTGATTCCGGGGGTGTCGCAGCGGCCGAGGGTGGGTGAGTCGCACTGGTAGGTGGGGCCCTGGGCGGGAGAGGTGGACCAGGCGATGAGGTGTTGACCGGCCGTGATGGTCTCGGTCCAGCCCTCGATGATGTGGGTGCTGGTGCCGGCGAGGCCGTAGGGGCTCTGTTCCTGCCAGCCGGTGACTTGCAGGACGTTGGAGAGGGTGAGCGCGAGGACGGCGTCGTACCAAGCCGGTCCGTAGGCGGGCAGTTGGGCGAGGGTGGCGGCCTCGACGGCCAGCGGCGCGGGGCGCGGCGGCGGGTTGGCACCGGCCGCGACGATTGCGGCGCCGAGGCTGGCGGCCTCCAGGCCGGTGAGGTTGACGGTGTCGACCTGGGTGGAGTATTCGCCGTACAGCGCACGGGAGTTGGCGCCGCCCGTAGTAACGGTGATGGAACCCGCGCCCGAGGGGGTGACCTGGGCCTGATTGACGAGGTACTGGAAGTCGTCGGCGAAGGCGGTCGCCGGGTCGAGATCGACGGCTGAGATCGTCAACGCCGGTGTGGTGTTGGTGCGTTGGGTGGACGCTTGAAGGGTGATGCGGCCGTATGCATCCACGAACAGCGGCATGTTCTCGGTGTGGGCGACGGTGCGCAGGGCGTCGAGGGGGTTCTTGCCGGTGATGGCCTGGATGCCGCAGGGGTGAGCGGTGGTACCCACGTGGAGGATGCTGCTGGTGCCGGTGGTGGGCTGAAGCACCGTCAGGGACGTGCCGGGCAGCCTGACCGGGGCCTCGGGGGCGGGTAGTCCGGCGTAGGAGACGAGGCGGGCGACGCGCTGCCCGGTGTTCTCGCCGATGTGGCCGTTGGACCCGGCCATCCAGGCGGCGATCCATGCGGGGTTGATTGCGGCGGCGGGGATGAGGTGGACGACGACGTCGGAGATCGCGCCCGTGAACATGCTGAGCCCGAATGCCTGGGAGGCGCCGTTCCAGCCTTCGGCCGTGCCGATCAGAAGGCGGGAGAGGTTGCCGGTCGGGCAGTAACCGGTGGACGGGGAGGAGGTGCCGAAGCCGCCGAACGCCTGGGCTCCGTCCACGGTCAACGACCAATAGGTGACGTTGTACTGGGTGACGGCGGGGGTCTGGATCCGGAAGGACAGTTGGTGCCAGGCACCGTCGGTGATGGGGGAGTGGCCGACGACGGTGTAGAGGTTCTGGAGAGTGCTGGGGGTGGCCGAGTTCAGCTGGGACTGCCAGAACTCGACGTAGCCGTCGGGGGTCAGGTCGAGGCCGATCGCATAGTTGGCGCTGGGGTCCGACCAGCTCCAGATGGGCTGGTTCGCGATGCTGGTCCTGACCCAACAGGTGATCTGCGCGACCGCGGCGAGCTTGACGGTGCCCTGGAGGTAGGAGCCGTAGGGCAGGCTGTTGCTGAAGGTGTTGTTGCCGTAGGAGGAGGAGAGCGGCGGGCCGCTGGGGGTGAACGTGAGGGTCTGGCGGCCGTCGAAGCCGGGCGCCGGGGTGGCGGACCAGGTGAGGCCGGTACCGGAGTTGACTCCGAAGGAGCGGACGGCGAGGGTCTGTGCGCCGGTGGGTGCCTGGCCGGAGATGTCGGAGGCGTAGGTGGCGCCGGCGGGTTCGTCCAGCGGCCAGTACCCGGCGATGTAGGGGGCACCGACGGAGTCGGACATCCACTCCTCGACCAGCATCGTGGAGTACTTGGGGGCCTGGGTAAGCAGGACGAGGACGTCGCTGGCGCTGATCTGGCTCTGCGCGCCCGCGCCGGTGATGGTGGTGGGCAGGGCTGTGATGTAGCCGGTGAAGCGCCGGGAGACGGTGCCGGACAGCGGGAGCAGGTCGACGCGCAGCCAGATGCCCTTGCGGATCAGGCCGCACCAGGCGCCCGACGGGTTGCCTGCCGTCCAGCGGCCGTCGGTGTTATCGACGGTGAGGGTGCAGGTGGCGGCGCCGGGGTCGGCGAGGCCGTCGGGGCGACCGGGGTTGATGGTGATGGGCTGGTCCTGGTCGACGTAGGAGGTGACGTCGAGCCAGGCGGGGTTGAGGGTGTACGGCGGGTCGAAGGAGATGTACACGCGCGGGGTTGAGGCAGCACCGGCGAGTTGCTGCGCGAGGTTCTGCCCGGTGCCGGCCGGGGTGGCCTGGGCGTGCCGGATCCACGGGTTGCGGCGCCGGGGCGGGCGGGGGACGGGTTGGACGCGGGTGCGGGTCGCGTACGGCATGTCAGGCCGTCGCCATGGCGACGGATTGCAGGCGTCCGCCCGACTTGAGGAACTGGACGAGTTGCTTGTCGATCGTCTGGCCGTTCAGTTTCAGCTCCAGTTGCAGGTAGAGGGGCCGGTCCGGGCTCGACCCGGCCCCGGCCTGCGCGGTGGTTCCGGCGGTGGCCAGGGCTGCGGCCATGGCCTGCTGCATGGCGGGCAGCGGCGTGACGATCTCGGGCTGCCCGGCCTCGGCCACGGTGACGGTCGTGCCGCCGGGCTGCGGCATCACCATGCCGCCGGCGGCGAGCATGGGGATCTTGGGGATGTTGACGCCGAAGCTCTTGCCGCCGAACTCGGGCACCCAGGACGGGATGGACACGTGGACGGAGTCCAGGCCGTCGATCGCGCGGTCGACCAGGCCGATCACTGAGTTGACCGGCGGGCGCACCGCGCCGACCACGGCGCCGAAGCCGCGCTCGACGTCACCGGACAGGGCGCCGAACACGGAGGAGAAGCCGTTCTCCACCAGGTGGACGGAGTTCATGACCGGGTCCACGAAATCGTGCTCGAAGAACGCGACGCCCGACCGCCACCAGCCCGGGATCTCCTGGGTGAACAGGTAGCGCCACGCGTCGAACTCGGTGTCGAAGAAGCCGGACACGTCGTGGACCGCGCCCTTCACCGGGTCCACGAAGTCATGCTCGAAGAACCCAACGCCCGAGCGCCACCAGCCCGGGATCTCCTGGGTGAACAGGTAGCGCCACGCCTCGAACTGCACGTCGAAGAACCCGACGACGTCGTGGAGCGCGTCCTTCGCGGGATCCACGAACTCGTCTTCGAATGCGTGCTCGATGAAGGTCCAGACGGCGCCGAGGTCGTGCTGGACCTGCTTCCAGTGGTCGACCAGGAAGGCGATACCGGCGGTCAACAGGCCGATCCCGGGCAGGAAGATCGACACCAGCATCTTCCAGTGGTCGCCGATCCAGGCGAACCCCTCGGCGAAGACATGCTCGACGTCCTTCCAGTGGCCGACCAGCTGCATGAACCCGTAGGCCAGCAGGGCGACGACGGCGGCGGCCGCGATGAACGGGGCGGCGGCGATGGCGGCTTCGACGGCGGCGGCGCCGAGCGCGGCCACCACTCCCCACAGGGACGGCAGCAGGACGGCGGCGATGCCGATGCCGAGCGACTCCGCGACCTGCTTGTGCCGCTCCAGCCAGGAGCCTGCTGCCAGCGCCCCTTGGGCCAGGTCGGTGAAGCCGCCCACGGCGTCCTTGACGACTGGCATGAGGATCATGCCGATCCGGATGCCGAGCGTCTCGACGACGGCCTTGGCCTGGTCGAGCTTGAACGACAGGGTGTTGGTGACCTCGGACCAGCCGGTGACGTCCTTGCCGGCGTTCTGCCCGGCGGCGCCGATCGCCTTGACGTTGGCCTCGAAGGTGCCGGCGTTCTCGCCGGTCAGCATGAGGCTGGTCGTCAGGCCGGTGGCACCGCCGGTCATCTTCTCCAGCGCGGCGTTGTAGGTCTGCGCGGCGGGCCCGCCGCTGGTCAGCATCGAGTTGAACTCGTGGGTCTGCTTGGCGACGCCCTCGAACTGCGTCATCAGGCCCTTCTGGACCGGGTCCAGGGCCTTGATGCCGGCCGTCCACTGCTTGGAACTCTCGCTGCCGTCAAGGAGGCCCTGGGCCATCTTCTGCAGCTCGGGCGGCATCGACGCCATCATGGTCTTGGCGTTCGCCGCGGCGGCGGTGGAGTTGTTGAACGCCGACTGGATCACGGTGCCGGCCGGGCCCATGTGCGCGGTTATCGCGGAGGTGAGTTCGGAGAGCGTGCCCGTCAGGCCCTTGGTGCCGAGCTGCTGGCTGACCTGGGTCGAGTCCAGGCCCATCTGGCGCATCTCTGCGGCCGCGACGGCGTTCGGCGCCTGCAAGGACCGGATGGTGTTGCCGAGGTCCTGGCTGGCCTGCTGGGCGGACATGCCGTGGCCGGTCATCGTCGCCAGCGCCCCGGCGACCTGGCTGAACTCGATGTGCGCGCTGGACGCGAGCGGGACGACGTTGGACAGCGAGCTGCCCAGCTCCTCCATCGTCGTCTTGCCGGAGGAGACGGTGGTGACGAGCTGGTCGGTGACCGCGACCGCCTGCGAGGCAGGCAGGTGGTAGTCGTTGAGGACATCGGTCAGGGCGTTGCCGACCGTGCCCAAGTCGGCCGCGCCGACCTTCGCACCCTCGGCGGCCGCGTGCAGGACGGTCAGACCGTCGGCGCCGTGGTAGCCCGCCGACTCGACCATGTACATTCCGCTGACGAGCTGGTCGGTCGTCGTGGCGACCTGCGGCGCCATGTCCAGGATCCCGCTGGACACCATCTTCATGTTCGCCGCGGACTCGCCCGCGCCGGTCTGCAAGGTGGCGACGCTTGACTCGAAGTGCCCGGCCATCTCGACGCACTTCGCGCCGACGACGGCGGCCGCCGCGGCGACGCCGAGCAGCGCCGGGGATGCTCCGGCCAGGCCCTTTGACGCGCCTTCCTCGGCGGCCGCCGACTGTTCGGCGGCGGCCTTCTCGGCGGAGGCGGACATCTCGGCGTTGGACGCGCTGACGGCCGTGGCGGTCTCGGCCGCGCTGGCCTGGACTTCCTTGAACACGGCGGAGGCTTCGTTGAGCGCCAGGAGCCGGAACACCAGGTCCGTTGTGCTCATGGCGCCCACCCCCTACGTGCTGGTCAGCCCCCGCTGTTGCGAGTGGCGACGTAGGCGATCAAGGCGTCGGCCTCCTGGACGGTCAGGAGGTCCCACTCCCAGGGGCGGATTCCGAGGAGTTCGGCGAAGACTCCGAGGTGGGCGGCGCGACGTCGGGCGAGGGAGTCGGGGGCTGCGGCTGCTCGGACGTGGCGGGGGACGTGGTCTCCGGCGAGCCATCCGGCGCCGGCGGCGTAGGGTCCGGCGCGACCACCGTCCGCGCGCTCTTCATCGTCGCCATCAGGTCGAGCCGGTCGGCGAACGGGGCGAACGGCAGCGCCTGGGCGGCGTCGCGGAAGCTCACGCCGTCGCGGGCGGCGGCCGCCCGCACCGCGCCGATCCAGAACAGAGCCGCCGTCGAGTACGTGGTGCCCTCGGCCAGGCCCTGGAGGTACTTGCTGGCCCCGATCCCGACCTGCTTCTCGACCTCCAGCCCCTCAGGGAAGGTCAGCGACTGGTCGTCCGTGGTGAGGGTGTCGCCCTGCCCGTTGACGGTGAACGTGATCATGTTTGTGTCCCTTCGGAGTTCAGAGTTCGGCGGCGTCGAGGATGCGCTGCGGGACGACCATCGCCGCCCGCACGCCCGCCTCCAGTACCGCGGTGTTGGCCTTGATGACCGTGTCGAAGTAGGGGCGGCCCAGCTGCTGCACCCACACGTCGCGGCCGAAGACGGGGTGCCGCCAGCCCTGCGCCTTGTTCCACCGCTTGCCCAACGTGCGTTGCTCTGGCGGCAGTTGGGATGACCGCATGCGGAAGGCCAGGTTGGTGCGGTCCGCTCCGGTGCTCACCGTGGCACCGGTGGCGGCGGCGATCGTCGCGCGCAGTCCCGAGCGCTTCTCGGCGCTGGCCGCCGCGCTGGCGCGGGTGCTCTTGGAGCGGGAGAGGCGGTGGGCGGCGCGGGCTCGCGCGCCGGCGCCGCGCACAGATCCGCCCTGGCCCTTGACCTCGGCACGGATCTCGGCGACGACGGGTTTGGCGGCCGCGCGCAGCCCCTTGGCGAGTGCGGCGCGCACCGACTGATCGGCATCCGCCAGCCGCAGGCCCAGCGCCCGCAGTTGCTCGGCCCCTTCGATCTGCGCGGACGCGGCCATCAGACGGCCGCGTCCGTGGTCTGCATGATCACGGTGAGCGGCTCGTTGACGAGGTCGTACAGCGCCACGAACGGGAAGCTGGTGGTGACGACGTCCTTGCCGCTCGCGGCTGGGGAGCCGTCGTTGAGGAAGACGTTGTTCAGGACGAACTGGAGCGCCGGCGCGGTCGCGGACATGGCGCCGGCCGAGAAGGTGACGATGATGCTCAGCGGGGTGTCGGAGTAGAACGCGTCGGCGAAGTACGTCTTGTTCAGGAAGTCGGACGCGAGCGTGCCGGTGATCGCGACCACGTCGGACGTGATCGGCTCGTCCTTCAAACCGCCGTTGCCGTAGTACTGGCGGCCCGTCTTCATCTTGCGCTCGACGGTCACATCAAAGGCGGTCACCCCGTCGACCGGTGTGGAGGCTGATGCCGCCGCGACCGAAGTCCCGATCTGGATCTGCGCGTTGGCGAAGTCCCACGGGATCGCGACGGCGTAGCTCGGCGTCGCCTGGGTGTAGGGGGCCTGGGTGGCGCCGCCAGTGGCAGCGGTCGGGTACGCGGTGTCGATCGCCGGGTCTGCGAGGTAGCGCGCATCCCACGACGTCGCGCACGTCAGCAGCTCCCCCGCCTTGCAGGACCAGGCCATCTTGGTCGACTTGCAGCCGAGCGCATCGTACTGGCGCAGGACGCCGTCGGTGGTCGGGATGCCGACCTGCATCGCCACCGAGCGTCCGGCGATGGAGTTGCGGAAGGTGTGGGTGTAGCCGTAGACCGGGGCGGCCGGGGTCAGGCGGGCGCCGGCGGCCCAGATGCCGCCGAGGGCGGCTTGCGAGCCTGCCGCGCCGGACGCGTAGGTGCTGGAGATCTGGTTGAGCAGGGTGGTCATGTGCGATGCCTGGCACCAGTCCAACGGCATCTCCACCGTCGCGGAGCGCTCGACGACGACGCGGCGCTGAGCGAGGTCCACCATCCGCCCGGCCGCCAGTCCGGACGACTGCTTGGTGGTTTTGGTCTTCTTGGGGACGACGGTGTTCGGCTCGAACCAGGTCCAGGCCGGGGAGGCGACGACGGCGCCGTAGGCGGTCTCGGGGACGAGAGCTGCGCAGGCGCCGATGCCGGCGCCGACGGTGGTCAGGGTCACGGCCGGACCTCACTCTCGGCGGGGGCCGCCGCCGGGGCGGGCACGGCCGTCGGCTGGGGCGCGGGCCGCTGGGGCGGCGGGGTGTCGTCAAGGCGGGTCCAGCCGCCGGCGCTCCAGTGCTCGGCCTGGTCGTCGGGCACGGTGACGCTGTCGCCGGCGGGGACCAGGACGTAGCCGAGGGTCGGCACCACCCGGTCCTCGCCGTGGTCGTTGCGGAATCGGGCCATCGGGGCCTCCTACTCGGTCGGGGTCAGGTGAGGCGGGCGCGGCACTGCACGTGGAACTGGATCAACACGGATGCGCCGGCGGGGGTCTGCGCCTGGTGGACCTCGATGCCGCCGGACAGTTGGGCGAACAGGACGGCGCCGCCCAGCGTGCAGTCACCGGGGTTGCCGCCGGTGCCGCGCAGCAGCGTCTCCACGGTGGCGAGCAGGGCGAACGCGCCGTCGCGCAGCTGGCGCATGGCGGTGGTCCCGCCGAAGTGCTCGACGGCGCAGACGACCGCGAAGGTCTCATCGCGGGAGCGGGCGCCGAGGGCGGCGAACTGCTGGTCGCCGGTGGCGGCCGGCAGATCCGGGCTGACCGGCGAGAAGCCGATCCAGATCCGGTCGTCCAACGACAGCTGGGTGTCGCCGACGGGCGGGCCGTCGAAGACGTGCGCCGTCGTGCCGAGGGCGGTGGTGCAGGCCGTGAGGAGGTAGTCCACGGCGGCGCCGATACTGGAGGTGCTCAACGACTTTCACCCCCAGCGGTGTTGGTCAGGCGATGCCGCCCGGGTCGCGGGTGCCGGGGCCGTCCAGCAGCTCGATCGCCCGGTTGGGGATGGCGTAGCCGTAGAGCATCACCGTGTCGTCGGCGGCGTAGCCCTGGGAGTTGGCGCCGTTGCCGCCGCGCTCCAGGGACCACAGGTGGCGCAGGATGACCCGGCAGGCGGTCAGCACGTTGTCGGGAACGATGGGGCGTCCGCAGGTGTACGTGACGTCGTAGGGGCCGTTCCAGAACGGCAGGCCCGCGACGTGGCGCAGGGTTCCGCGCACCGGGTCGACGGTGATCAGAGACAGGTCGTAGACCAGCCCGTACGTCAGCACCGGCGTGATCGAGATGACCGGGTAGGGCTGGCCGACGGGTTGGAAGACCGGGGCGCGGCGCAGCATGAGGATCTCGGACGCCCCGGATTCGAGATGGCGTTCGGTCACCTGCCGGACGACGACGGCGCCGGCGAGCTTCTCGACAATGGCGGTGGTGGCGGCGTTGTAGCCACGGATCCGCGCGTCGAACGTCGTGTCGCTCTGGGCGATGTTGACGGTGTCCTTGGCGTCGGCCAGCGACAGGATGGTGCCCGCCAGGCCGGGTTCGACGTCGAAGGAGTCGACCATCGCGCCGACCCCGACGCCGGGCCCCGGCGTGCCGGTGGCCAGCCAACGCACTGTGTGCCGCCCGGCCTGCGTGGTCTGGAAGAACGCCTGGTAGGAGCCGAACACCGTGGCCATCGGCGTAGGTGTGGCGGTGGAGCCGTCCGGCAGGGTGACCGTCACCGTGATCGCGCCGGGGGCGGCCGGTGCGCCGGTGGTGTCGATGACGCTCCAGCTGAGGGCGGCCACACCGCCCAGGTCGTACGGCACCGCCGCCCCCTTCTACTCGACCCAGACGACGCCGCAGTTCGCCGTGGTCGCGGTGATCGCCGATCCGGGGGTGATGCGCAGCCGCCAGAAGCTGTTGGGCGGCACCCACAGTGCGGTGTCGTCCGTCTCCCAGGCGGCGTACAGGCCGCCCTGCGGAGCGACGTTGTGGGCCTCGGTCTGCGCGGCCGCCGTGCCCGCCCCCTCGGTGGTGGCGTTGACCCCGGCGGCGGTCTGCGCGCCGGTCTCCGCCCCGAGGTAGGACATCGCGGCGGGCGTCGCGGCCGTGTTGGTGGTGACCGCAGCACTGAACCGACCGGCCTGCACCAGCACCGGCTTGTCCGTGCTGGTGGCCGAGTTGAAGTCGGCCCACCACTTCACGATCTTGATGGGGAGTGCACCGGTGCGCAGCTCGATCGCGGACACCGCGGTTGAGGCGACCAGGGTTGCCGTCGTCGTGGTGACGCTCCAGCCCGGCACGTCAGGCCGCCGTACCGGCAGCGGACTTGGCGGCCGGGGCGACCGGCTCGGCCGCCGCGGCCGGTGCCGCAGCGGGCGCCGTCGGGGCCGGAGCGGTCGGCGTGGCGGTGGGGGCCGCGCCGCTGGTGGCGGCGTGCAGCGCGGTGTACAGCTCGGCCAGGACGGCGTGGCCGGCGGCGTCGGCACTCTGCGCGTCGGCCTCGGCGACGGCGGCGAGCCGGTCGAGGTGCCGGTCGACGGTCAGCAGCTGGCCGGAGTTGACCTGCTCGGCGGTACGGCTGCGGAAGCGGGCGAGGAGGGAGTGAAGCTCACTGGCGAGGGACACGGGGATTCCTTACTCGGGTGCGGGAGGTGGTTTCCCGCCGGGGCGGGGCCGCGGCGGTGGTCTCGGGCTGCGGAGGGGAGCTGAGGGTGTCGAGCTGGTGTTGCAGGCGCGCGGCCAGGGCGTGTTCGCCGGCGTTGGTGGCGTGCCACACTTCGCGCCGCAGGCGGGCCACGGGGTCGGTGCGGGGCGCTGCGGGCGGTACCGGCCCGGTCACGAGCGGCTCAGGACCACGTAAGGGACCAGGCCGGTCGCCGGAGCGGTGATCGTCGTCCCCGAACTGGCGCCGAGCGCAGGTGGGGCGCCGAGCGCCGGGAGCTTGGTCACCAGCGGGACCTGTGCGGCCAGGAGGCCCTTGAAAGCGGACGATCCGCCGGCCATGGCGTCGAAGGTGCTCGCGGCGGTGCCCCACGCCTCGACGATCGCGACGCCGAGTACCAGCGGGGCGTTGGGCAGGCCGGATGCTGCCGCGTTCTGCGGGGTGCCGACCGTGCCCGCGACCACCACCGGCGAGGTGAGGGCGATCTTGTTGGCGCCACCGGTGAACGTGGTTGCGGCCGAGACGCCGAGCACCGTGGCGGGCGAACTCGCCGTCGGGACACCGGAGTAGACGACGACGAAGGAGCCGGCACCGGGTGCGGAGGACAGAGTGCCGATCCCGAAGGTGACGTAGCCGATGACGTCGCCGACCTGGGCAGGCACCGCGACGACGTAGGGGACGGTGGTGGCCGCTCCCGTCGCGGCGGTGGTGTTGATGTCGCCGCGCGAAATGCTGCGGCGGTAGGGGGGATTGGGCTGGCCGTCCAGTAGCCATTCCTGCTCGTAGTCGGGGTAGCGCCCGCCGGAGAGATCCATCAGAACCCCGCGTTCATCATGTTGAGCACGCTGTTGGCGGGCGTGGACGAGTACTGGGTGAGCGTCGCGTAGGAGACCGCCGAGCCGGCCTGGGCGACCGTGGTCGGGCCGCTGCCGGTCTGCACGTTGGCGTACGCCTGGTAGCGGTTGGGGATCGTCGCAACGTAGTTGTACATCTGGTAGCGCACCTGGAGCGTGCCGGACAGCACCTCGGTCAGGGCGCGGGTACGCATCTCGCCCTCCCACAGGAAGCAGTCGTCCCACAGGCCCACCAGCAGCGGCGTGAACGCCCCGCTGCCGGGGCTGATCGCGAACTGCCCGCTGCTGAGCGTGGTGATCTGCGGGTTGGTGCCACCAGAGGCAGGGAAGCTGACCGGGACCTGCGGATCCAGGATCACCGGCAGGCCCTGGTACCAGCCGACCGGACCGGAGACGACCGGGCCGTCGGTGTCCACCGCGGCCTGGTTCCAGCCCGTGTTGTTCGGGGTGCCTGGCACGACCAGCGGCCGGCCGGACTGGTCGACCTGGGTCAGCAGGTAGTACCAGACCCACGGGTGCCACACGTGGTGGGTCGGCGGCCGCAGACGGGTACGGGCGACCAGCGACAGCATCTGCCCGCCGGCCTGGAAGATGCTGTTGCTGACGGACGGGGTGGCGCCGCCGCCGTTCACCCAGGACTGGCTCGCGGTGTTGTTGCTGTTGGGGACATAGATCCCATTGCTGTTGGAGATCACGCCGCCGGGCCACACACCCAGGATCTGCCCGGCGGTGCCGGACCCGACGAAACACTGTCCGCTCAACTGCGAGTTGTAGTCGGACGACAAGTCGCTCAGGATCAGCTCGTCGAAGGCGATCGGGCTCTGGTCCAGCAGCTGGAGGCCGACGTCCTGCTGCCCGGCGATGGTCTGCACACGGGCGTTGACGAAGTTGTCGCTCATGTCGCGGCCGCCGACCGGGGCGCCGTCGGCGACCTGCGGCCCGGTCGCGGTCCCGACCGTGATGCGCGGGATGTTGATGGAGTCGGTGCCTGCGGGCAGCGGCATGCCGTGCAGCAGGTCGGCGAACGTGCGCCCGGCGCGAAGGTAGGGGATCAGGTCGTCGATCAGCCACAGCGGCGGGACCTCGTAGCCGCCGGCGCCGTCGGTGCGGGACAGCGCGCGGTTCTCGCGCTCGAACGGGCTGACACCGGACTTGTCCATCATGGCCATCGCGCGTTCCTGGGCGCGGCGCTCAGCCGGGCTGCCGGTGGTGTGGATCCGGTCGAACGCGGCCGAGGCAGCGGCGGCGCGGCGCTCGGCGCGGCGCGGCATGTCCACGGCCAGCTCCTGGGCATGGCGGGCCAGGCGCTGCTCGGCCGCGCGCGGGCCGCCGTCGCCCATCCCCTGCTTGGCCTCGACGCGGGCCATGTCCAGGAAGTAGGAGTGGCCGGAGCCACGGCCGTAGACGTTGGGCTCCTCGCCCACCGACCAGCCCGAGCCCGAACGCCGCTCGGAACCGGGCGCGCCCGCGCCGGTCTGCCCGGAGGCGGCACGGGCGGCCGCGGCGCGCTGCTCGCGCTCCGCCTGGCGCTCGCGCAGCTCGACCTCACCGTCCAACTCGGTGATCTCGCCGTCCAACTCGGCGAAGCGGGTGCGCTGCTCGGCGGTCATCGCGGCGGCGGACAGCGTCTGCATCTCGCCGAGCAGGGTTTCCCGGCGGGCCCGCAGGTCGCCGAGGACATCAAGGACAGGCACAGGCACAGCGGTACTCCTTCACGTTCGGATAAGGGGGTGCGTCAGGGGCGGCGGGCGGACAGGGCCAGGACCCGGACGCGGGCGCGCGCGTCGGCGAGGGCCATCTCGGTGTCCTCCTCGACAATTCCGGAGGCATCGGTGACGGCGTCGTCCATGTCGCCGACGGAGGCGACCAGGCCGCCCTGGTCGTACAGCGGCTCTCCGCACTGGTCGCAGTACCCGGCGTCGGAGGCGTTCGCCGCGCCACAGGCGGCGTTGGGGCACTGCGGTGACCCGGTCCCGTGCGCGGCGGCGTCGTGGGCGGGCTTGGCGCTGAAATCAGGCTGGGGTCCGTCGGCGGGAGCCGCGCGCCGCTCCCCGGGGTGGCCGGCCGCCAGTGCCCCGGCGGCCGTGATGGGCAACGGCACGGACAGCGAGGCGCCGTTGGCGTTCGGGTTGGCCGCCCAGCAAACGATGCTGACGTCGCCTCGGTTCAGGTCGATCGCGGTGATGCGCCGCTCCATGTAGTCCGGGCTCCACTGCTGGGCAAGCGCGATGAACCCGATGCTCATCTCGTCCATGTCGCCCCGCTCCATCGCACTGGCCAAGGACTGCACCAGCGGTGAACGGCCGTCCAGTGATGGGGCGTTGACGTCCAGACCGGTCGAGTCGGCCGCCAGCGTCATGGTTCCCGAGCCGGTACGGGCCAGCGGGATCCCGGCGGTGTCGTGGCCTATCAGGAACTGCACGTCGGCCTGCGCCGCCAGGGTGCCGTTGCAAGCCCCGGCGTCAAGCACCTCCGTGTACGGGTCGCCCCACATGTCCCACATGGCGAAGGGCTGCTCGAACGTCGCGGCGTAGCCGCGGAATGCGAAGGTCTGCCCGGATGCGGAGCTGGGGTTGGCGCGGAACTCGAACTGCGCGGGGACGCGCTGGCGGCGCTGCTCGCGCCAGCCGGGCAGAGCGGAGCGCCGCTCGGCCAGCACGTCAAGGGAAGTTGCCACCGTGAGGCCGGAGGCCGGCAGCACGAGACGGGACATGCGGGCCTCCTAGGAGCCGATCTTGGGGGAGCCGACGGGCGGTGGGGTCGGCAGGACCAGGGCGTCGATCTCCGCGCGCTGCTGGTCGGTGAGCGGCGGCAGCTCCAGGAGCATGGCGCGGGCCTCGTCCTGGGTGATGATCCGGGCGGCGACCAGCATGTGGATCGCCTGGTAGCGGGTCAGGGTGTCGCCTTGCAGCAGCGCGGACTTGTCGAGGCGCACGTACTGGCCGCGCGGGGTCAGCGCGCCGTACCAGCGCTCCCAGCGGCCGATCCAGCCGGCCGCCCCGTACTTGAGGAAGTCGATCGAGCGGGACTCGACGTTGGCGTAGGTGATCGCGGATCCCTCGGACGACTCGCCCACCAGCTCCGGCTGCACGCCGAAGAATCCGCACAGCTGGGAGCCGGTCCACTTCTGGGTGGCCAGGAACTGGCTCTCATCCGGGCTGATTTTGATCTCCTGGTAGTTCCAGCCCCCGCCCATGACCACCGGTTCCCGGCCGCGCGCGGCCGCCAGGAAGCGGGTCTTGATGGTGTTGGCCTCGTCCTGGTCGACGAGCTTCTTGGTGTTGGCGTTGGTGATCACCCCGCCCGGGTGGCCGCCGGCGTCGAACCAGTCGGTGGCGAAGCGTTGGGCGGAGACGCTCTGGCGGGTGGTGGCCATGGCGTAGCTGATCGGGGACAGGCCGGTGTGCATGCCGGGCATCCGGTAGGCCATGCGGTGCCAGACCTGGTGCGGCTTCATCTCACGGTTGCCGTACCGGTAGGTGACACTGCCGTCGTTGTCGACGCTGACCTTGACCCGGTCGGGGTGCTGGAGCTCGATCTGCGTGGGCAGGCCGTGTTCCATGTCGAGGATCTCGCCGTAGGCGTTGCCGCGCAGCAGCAGGCTGACCATGCCCATGTACGCGAAGTCGTTGATGTCCGCGCTGGCCATCGGCTGGGTGAGCACCAGGGGCGGCGGCAGGCGCACCGCGCCGGGAACGCCGGGCTGGCCCCGGTAGACCATCGGTGTCATGCAGCTGATGACGTCAGCCACCAGGCGCACGCACTTCCAGACCACCGCGTGGCGCATCGAGCCTTCGACGGAGCCCGCCGCGTAGTCCTGGGCGGCCTGGAGGTGCGCGCCGATCGGGGGCGCGATGAAGGTCAGCGCACGGTGCTCGCGCGAGCCTCGTGGCGGGCTGCGGAACAGCGCCATCAGTCCTCCTCCCCGTGCGGTCGGCCCGAGGGGATGACCGCGTCGGCGGCCAACAGGAACAACCCCGCCGTGATCAGGCCAGCCGGGCGCCAGGCCATCTCCGCGCCCCAGCTCACCAGGGCGGCCCCCGCCCAGCCGGGGACGTACCGTCCGCCGAGCCGGCCCAAGCGGACGGCGTGGCCGGCCACTGCTGCGAAAGCCCCCAGGGCACTGGAGATGTGACGGCGCATCGTCTCGCCTCCGTTCACCAGATGGAGTCGGAGGCGCTGGCGTCCATCTGTCCGGCCAGCTCGGCGAGGGTCCAAAGGCCCATGCACAGGGCGACGGCGGCGTCGATGTGGCGGCGGGACTTGCCCTTGGAGAGGGTGAAGCCGCGTTCGCTGGGCCGCTTGGCGGCGGCGTTGACCTGGGCGGTGAAGGTGTCGCCGCCGTCGTGGACGAGGGTGCCGTTGACGATCGCCTCGTAGGCGAGGCCGACGGCGGGGATCATCCGCTCCGGCGACTGCGGCATCTCGATGACCAACAGGCCCTCGTCCTCCAGGTCACGCGCGGGCAGCTCGAAGTACCTGGGGTCGTACACCAGCCCCTGGAAGGCGTCGCCGAGTTCCTCGGCGCGCGCCCCGATCCACGCGAACACCTCGCGGTGGTCGATCCGGGCGTCATTGGGTTCCCACACCCGGGCGACGGCGGCGTACCGGCCGTCCGCCAGGGCCCGCACCTCCACCACGGCGACGGTGTCGCGCTTGAGTGCCATGTCGACGGCCAGGACCGCCGGTTCGTCGCCGGTCAGCTGCCAGGTGCCCTGGCAGGCGTCCCAGGCGCCGGGATGGTCGGCGAGCCAGCTGTCAGCGGCCTGCGCCACCCAGCTGTTGCCGTAGTAGCGCATCCACTCGTGCTTGGGCATGCCCGGGGTGTTCCACTCGTCCACCCGGGCCTGGATGTCCCACAGCACACCGGCCGCGCGCGAGGCGGCGATCACGGCCGTGCGCCGGTCGGCCGGTTTGTCGTAGTCCAGGCCCTCGGGAGCCTCGAAGTGGTCGTAGAGCAGTCGCGGGGCCACGTCAGGGCGCCGCTCGGCCTTGCGGGCATGGATGATCATCTGGCCGAACAGGCTGTTCTTGATGTCGAACCCGGCCGTGGACAGGCTCAGAATCCGCCCCGAACCCCGGTAGACGACGCGGATTTCGCCGTCCGGGCCGGGGATTTCGTAGCGGACGCGGCGCTTTCGGGTCGACTTGCCGACCACCGTGCGCACCCGGGCCTTGCTGGAGCCGACGTCACCCCACTCGTGAACCTCGTCGCAGATGAACGCGGTGGGCTGGCCACCCTCGTTGGTGCCAGCGACGGCGGCGATGCGCGTGACCTTCCCCGGGCGGCCGTCCGCGTGGCTGATCTCGGTGTCGTAGACCTCGAAGAACCGCACAGAGGCGACTCGGTGGCGATCTGGTCGCGGCCGCCGAACATCGTGGCCGTGACGCTGAACAGCAGGTCGGCCTGCTCGAACGAGGCGGCGCTGATAACGATGTTGGGCGACGCCGGCGAGACCTCGGCGGGCCCGGCGAACTCCAGAGCCACCAGCGCGGCGATGAACGTCGTCTTGCCGTCACCGGTGGCCGCGGTGCGGATCGCCTCGTCATAGCGCCAGTAGTCGCAGTTCGGGCAGTGCTCGTACCACCGGTAGACGAACGCCTTCTGGTCCGGCCGCAGGACGATCTTCTTGCCGTAGAAGTCGCCTTCGGCGCAGATGCAGTTCTCCTGGATCCACCGCACCGCCATCGGCCCGAACGTCGGCCACAACTGCCCCGGCGCCGGCTCCCAACCGCACTGCTGGCAGCCCGGATCAGCCCGTGCCGAGCCGTGGGTCCGGCTCCTCGTCGCCCCCGCCACGCGGCACCTCCTCGCGGTACTGGGTGTTCAGGTCCGCCAGGGTGCGTTTCTCCGTCAGCAGGGCGATCCCGAGACTGGCGCGGTGCGCCGGGCCGATGCCGATCTGCCGCTCGCAGGACTCCACCGTGCGCAACGCCATCTCGGCGGCCTTGTAGAGAGGGTTCAGGACGTCCTGCCCCTGGCTGCCGACGCCGAGCGGCGCTTGGTCGGCCTGCCTCGACAGGATGAAGAACCGGTTGAGGGCCTCCAGCCAGCGCAGAACGAGCACTTCGTCCGCCGGGGTCAGCGCGGTGGCGACCGGGTCCTCCCAGTACCGTTCCCAGGCCGCGACCGCGTCGTCGCACCACGCGACACCGGGTGGAGGCTGCGGCAGCTCCAGGCGCGAGCCCTGCACCACCGTCAGTTCCGCGCGGCGGCCGTTGCGCCGGTCAGCGGCCGCGCCCGGCGGCTTCTTGGTCCTGGGCAACGTGATCACCCCCCAAGCCGGGCCCCGGAAAAAAACACGGCGGCTGGTACCACGCAAAAATGGGGCCAAGGGCGAGGGGTCAGCAAGATGATCTTGCTAAAAAGCCTTTCGGGCCTGCTCAACCATCGTGGCCGCCCCTCAGCCGTGCCCCGCGCCGGGAGTTGCACGACCGGTGCGCCGGCCGCAGCGGACCGTCCCCGCCGCCCTGTGCGCGCGGCACCTCGTGGTCGGCGGTGATCGGATCCGACGCCATCCCGGGCCGGCCACAGATCCAGCAGAGCATGTCCGCCGAGATCTCCGCGCGCACCCGCTGCTGATGCTTCCAACCCAGGCCGCGACGGGTGGTGTTGCCCTTGGACCGGGCGTTCATCCTGGCCTCCAACGCGGCCTGGCACACCGGGCAGCGGCTGCGCCCCTTCGGTGCGGGGAACAGCTGCCTGCAATCCAGGCAGAAGCGCTTGGGCATCACACCCCCGATTCCTGTCGGTGCCCGTGCAGCGACGGCGCAGGTTCAGCCAGTACCAGCGCCGGGCGGATCCGGGAGAAGTGCGGTCGCGCGCTTCGGATCACCCTTGACGAAGGTCAGAACGTATTGGTGGATCCGGCCCATCTTGCGAGCCGCGCGCCACTGCTGCGGCAGACGCATGGCGGCGGTGCCGATGGTGTTGAGCAGGACGGCATCGTTGTAGAGCCGGGCGCCGGCGCGTTCATGGGCTGCGATGGTCAGCGGCACCAGCCCGCGCACCATCCCGGCATAGTTGCGGATGTCGCCCACAACCCACGTGGCGAACCGGTCCTCGGCCAGGCAGCGGACCGACTCCGCGATGATCTGCTCGTAGGCCGTTGCGAAGTCCTTCCACCGCATCGCGGACAGGTCCGCCGGGTGATCGCTGTACTTCTCCAGGTTGTGGTACGGCGGGCAGGTGAACACGTAGTCAAAGCTGTTGCTGGGCATGGTCGGTAGGACATCGGCGGCGTCTCCGACCTGCCATGTCGGCTCGGCGGCGAGTAGATCGCGCTGCGCCCAGTCGGCCGCCTGATCCTCGTTGGCGTCAATCTGCTCCGGTGAGAGGTCGATGCCGTGGTAGCGGAAGCCTCCGTTCGCGGCGACCAGGCCGCGTACGGAGCCGCCTGCGAACGGGTCCAGGATGCGGCCGCCCTGCGGGCAGTACCACTCGTAACTGACCTCGGCGAGCACGGGATCGAAGGTTGAGAGGCCGCCGTTGATGCTGCCCAGCTTCTGCCCGAACGGGCCGTCGACCGCGAACGTGGTGACGTGGTCGCGGCCGGCCCGACTGGCGATGCCCAGCTCGTGCCAGGCTCGACGGCGGTCCCGCCACGGTCCGAGATCGGACCGCAGGACGGAGAACGGGCGGATCGCGTGCGGTCCGGCGCTCAGTCGCTCCAGTGGGGTGTCTTCGAACAGTGCGGGCTCTCGCATGGATCCCCCCTTCTCGATGTTGTCTCGGGAAACGCGAACGGCCCCGCCGGTTGGCGGGGCCGTTCGAGAGTCTGTGTTCCGGGCACGCCGGAAGCGCTTCGAACTTTAGGACACGAATCGGTAACGACGCAAGTCCGTTCGATCGGTCAGTGTTCGGTGTGGCCGCCGTAGGGTGGTTCGCGGCCCCTGACAGGTCTCTCTGTCTGCGGGTGTGGGCCCGCCTGGCGGTAGCGTCGCCACGGCGGGCCCCTGGCTCACTGGTTGCGGTACGCCCGGATGATCTGGTGCACGCGCCCTTCGGTCAGGTTCAGGTCGCGCGCGATCTGGACGGCCTTCGTGCCGCTGTCCTTGGCCTCGACGATGATCCGGGCGAGCTGTGGTTCGAGTTCCTTCTCCTCGCCCTTGATCCGCACGGCGTCGGCGTACGTCAGCACCTTCTCGGGCTCGGGCATCGGTTCAGGGTCCTTCCGGGGCTGCCGGCCGGGCGGGTACCCGGCCGGCGTTCGAGATGTCACGTCCTACTCTGGCCGATCCGCACGCGCTGCGCGGCGGCGGCCCTGATGATCTCGGTGCGCGCCTGGCGCACGCGGTCGCCGTCCGGGAAGCAGGCGATCAGCCCCTCGACCTCTGCGACGTTGCCGGACCGCACTGCGGCGGCGAGCGCGGCCTGCGCCACGTTCCGGACGTCCGGCCCGGCGGCCGGGGTGACGTCCGGCCGCAGATCGCTGTCCGGCACGTGGGCGAACACGCAGCACGTGGCGACGAGCGGTTCGACGTTCCAGCCGACGGTGCGCAACGCGGCCCGGTAGTCGTTCAGTTCCGCCCGCCACGCACCGCCGTCCGGCATGACCAGCTGCCCGTTCTCCAGGTGGTGGATCGCCAGCCGGCCGCCGCCGCGCGGCTCGACCCAGAACCCGGTGGCGTCGTGGCACTGCTCGCCGTCGTCGCCCCACAGCTTGGCGGGCGCGAGACCGCAGAGCTCCAGGATGCTGATCACCGCGTGCACTTCGGGATTCGTGACGTGCTGCGGCAGGCAGCCGTGGGCCTCTTCCGGGTGCTCAACGATTGCCTCCTCGATCGGGGGGTCGGTGAGCGGGATCCGGGCGCCGGTGGAGTCGACGGCCCAGGCGTGGCGGAACATCGTGGCCACCTCGCGGACCTCGTCGAGGGTGCCGGATGCGCGGGTCGAGTGCAGGGTGCAGGCGTCGCGCTCGCACACGTCCCGTGGGTCCTCGCAGACCTGGAGGGCGTAGCGGCCAGTCGGCTGCACGTCGAGAAGCCCGGCGGCGGCCTGCTCGAACGCGTTCGTGGCCACCTTCACCGGCGCCGCCGTGCGCTTGGCGGTGCTCGCGGACGAAGCGCGGCTCTTGCGGCAGTTGCCGCAGATGTGGAGCCTGCCTGTGGCCAGGCCGGCGCCGACCTCTTCCGGCTCCAGGACGCGAAGCACGGGTCGGCCGCAGTAGGTGCGCTTGCCGTCCTCGTGGAGGTGGGCAACTTTGCTGGCCACCGAGCTTGTTGCGTAGCTCATGGGGTGCTCTCCCTGGTCGTGTGGGTGCCGGGTAGCGTCCGGCCCTGCAATCACCGCAGTAATGATTACTGTAATGATTACAGTCCCATCCGAGCAAGGGCTGCACGGATCCGCCCGGAGGCAACAACCCTCCGGGCGGCCCGAGTTGAGCTGATGGCTACGCGGCCCGGCCGCAGGCGGCGGCCCGTTCAAGGGCGGTGACCAACGACACGAGATCGGTGGCACCCCACACCCGCCGCTGCTCCTCGTCCAGTGGAAGGGGCGCCGGGCAGGTCGGCCCGCTGCCGCAGGTCACCCGGGGCGCCTGGCCGTCGGCGGTGTGCAACATCAGGTCGCCGGCGCACCAGGGGCACGGCCGGCCCTCGATCGGCGTCGAGCGGGCGTCGAGTTCGAGCACGCGCAGAACCAGGCGTTCACACTGCCCGGCGGTGCGGATCGCCTCGTGCCGCAGATGATCCGGCAGCAGGCCGAACAGCGCGGGCCGCACGGTGTAGTTGGCCTCCCGCTCCGGCGTGGTGTCCTCATCGAGGAGACGTCCCTCGACCCACATCGCGGCGAAGTGGGCGCCGTGGCGACGGCTGCCCGGGTCGGTGGGGCTGCGGTACACCCAGCGGCGCGGGTCGCTCGCGTCGGTGAGATCGTCGGCCCAGACGGCGGGGCGGCCGGGGCTGGAGATCCTTTGACGGGCGATCGGACGTTGAACGCCGGCCGCAAGGGTGTCGGCCAGGTCGAACAGGAGCGTCTCGACCCGGACGGCGGCGTCGAGCGCGGCGAGGTTGAGCGGCGCAGGATGCTCCCGCAGGGTCAGCGGCGCCCGGTCGGCGACGAGGGGCTCGACATCGGCGGAGAGCTGCTGCGCGAGGTGGGTGGACAGCTGCGCGGGCGGCCAGGCGGCGGCTGGCGGGGTCTCGACGGCGACCAACAGCGCGCCCCACTCCCGGCGGACGGTGCACAGCTGGGCGACGGCTCGGTGAAGGCGGGCGGGCTGGTACACGGGCGTTCTCTCCAGGCTTCGGTACGCGGGTGGTTGGGCGACCCGGGCGCCCCTCTCGGTAGTACGGGGGCGCCCGGGTCGGTTCAGGAGTCCGCCGGCGGGCGGCGGGCGACGGGGTGCAGCCGGCGCGCGGCGCGGGCCAGGGAGACGGCGTCGACCAGCTGCGCCGCGAGCAGGTCCGCGTACGCCTCCTGCGACAGCGCCGCCGGGTTCTGCGCGGCCTTCAGTCGGGCGAGTTCGGCCTCGGCCGCCGCGGTGCGCCGGGCGCGCTCCAGTGCCCGGCGCAGGGCCCGGCGCAGGAGGTGTGCGCGGGCGCGGCCGACGGAGGCGACCCGCGACCACTCGGTGCACCACTGCCGGTAGGTGGCCATGTCGTTGACCCCGGCGCGCAGGAGGGCGGCCTCGGCGGGCAGCAGGGCGCCGCGCTCGGCCCGGTCGACCAGGTGCAGGAGCGTGTCGACGTCGGCCTCGCGGCTGTGCGGGGCGTGGGTGATGGTCATGCTGCGCTCTCCCGGTGGGTGATGGTCGTGGCGGCGTCGATGCGGCTGGGGTGCGGTGTGCGGCGGCGGGTCCAGGTGCCGGGTCGGTCGGTGGTGGCGTTGGTACGCCGCCGGCACTGCTCACCGGCGGGCGCACGGCACCATCCGCACGGCACGGACAGGGCGTCGGGTCGACCGGCCACGGCGGCGGCCTCCCGGGCGGCCCGCGCCGGTCGGTACGGGGCCAGTGCGGCGCCGACGTCCGGGGGAAGCGCGCGGCCCGCGAGACGGGCGGCGACGGTGGGGTGCGGGCCGCCGGTCAGCTGCCGGGAGTCGGCGGGCGCGGCCTGCCCGGTGGCCACCGCGTGCCGCTGCGCCCGGATCGCGTTCTGGTAGGCGGCGACGTCGTCGGGGTCGACGGCCGGCCGGGGGTCGGTGTGGCGCCCGAGCAGGTCCCGGCGGTGGGCCGCCCAGGGGCGGGTGACGTCGACCGGCAGCACCGGGTACGGGCTGCTCTCGACGTGCCGACGAACCACCGCGGCCGCGTCCCACCCACCGGGGGTCGTGGCGGGCACGTCGCGCAGCAGCTCACACCAGGTGGCCAGTTGCCCGGCCGTCTCGGCGGGGTCGAGCAGGGCGGCGCGCGGGTCGAGGCGGCCGACGTAGGCGAGCAGGGCGGCGACTTCCTCGCGGGTCATGCGCTGTCCTCCTCGTGGCTGGCGGTGTTCATGTCGTCGAGCGCGGCTTGCAGCGCGGCGGCGTGCTGCTCGGCGCGGGAAGGGCGAGAAGGCGGCACCGCCTGGAGGTGACGCGCGGCCGGAGGCGGCTCGGGCCTCTCCTGGTTGATCCACTGCTGCCAGTTGAGCCGCCACTGCTGCACGCTCCGCGCGGGTCCGGCGGCCCGGTGGGCGCGCCACTTGGCGGTGGCGTGGTCCAGCCCCTCCAGTCCCAGGCGCTGGAGGTGACCGGCCGCCGCCGCCCAGGCGAGCAGCGCGTCGTCGGGCTCCCAGTCGGCGGGCAGAGCGCAGAGAGTGGAGGCGGGCGGCGGCCCGCTACGGCCTGAACTCTCTCTACTGCCCCCGCCACCCTCTCCGGGTCGGGCCGGGCCGGGCCGGGACCGGTGGGACGCGCCCGCGCCGTCCGGGTGGGACACCCCGCCGTGACCTGGACTTTCGTCGAAATCCGGGGGTGAATCCGGGTCGGATCCGTCGTCGTCCGGGTCCGGACCGGCGCCGAACGGAGGCGGATCGGCGGGCGAATCGCGGCGCGTCCGCTGGCGGTCGCGGCCCCTTTGCTTCCGGTCCGCCTCCCGCTTGCGGGTGCCCTCGACGCTGGCCCGGGTCGGGTTGTAGCGCAGGAAGTCGTGCATCAGGTACTCGCCGGCGATCACGGGCGGGCAGCGCCGGCAGGTGTGGCCGGTCTCGTGCCACAGCCCGGACCGGACCAGCTTGGCAGCCTGCGGACCGGTGCCGAACATGTCGGCGATCACGGCCGGGATCCGGCCCTCGGTCAGGTGCTGTGCGGTGTAGGCGCCGCAGCGCAGCCACAGCCCGAGCGCCGCGTTCCCGGCCGTGAGCAGCTTTGGGTGGGAGTAGGCGGTATCGTCAACTTTGAACCAGGTCACGGCTGTTGTGCTCCAATGTGCGGCGCGGGCCGAAGGTTGCGGGGCGCGGCACTCTCGGTGTCGGCGCGGAGGTTCGGGGAGAGGGCGGGCCGCCCGCCGGTGGTCACGAGGCAGGTCGCTCGGACCTGTCGAGGAGCAACCGCACGGCGTGGGCGGCCTGTTGGGGCACCACGCCGTTGCCGAGGGCGTGCAGCTGGGCCCGACGGGTCAGGCCCGGGACGCCGGTCACGTGGCGCTCGGGGAGCCCCATGAGCCACTCGACGAAGGCGGGGCTCAGGCGTCCCACAGGGTCGGTGGGGTGGGGGGCCGGTCGTCCGAGGGTGCGTTCCCAGGTGGAGACGGCCGGGCCGTAGACCCCCCAATCGCGTACTGCTCCAGCTCCGGCAGGATCCGGACGGCCAGGCCCAACGGCAGGCTCGTGTCCGCCGCCTTGCCGTCCCTGCGGGGCCGGGCGCGGCGGGCCAGCCACCGCGTCACCGCCTCCGGCCCCTCTTCGAGATGGCTGGCGCGCGGCGTGGGCAACAGGGAGATCACCGTTCGCAGGTCGGCGCCGCCGGTACCGTGCCGCCCCGCCCCGTTCGCGTCCGACGTGGTGGGCGTCGGCAGGCCGAGCGAGGAGGAACAGCCGGCGGCGTTGGTGGGCGGCGCCGATGTCGGACGCCCGAACACATGCCCACTCCGCATCGAACCCGAGGCGGGCAAGGTCGGCGAGGACGGTGTCGAATCCCAGGGAAAGGTGTCCTGACACGTTCTCAAAGATCGCGATTCGGGGTCGTAGTACGCCAAGGGCGCGGGCGATGTGCGGCCAGATGTGGCGGGCATCCTGGGTTCCCTTCCGGCGGCCCACTGTGCTGAACGGCTGACACGGGTACCCGCCAACGAGGACGTCGACCGGCTCGACGTCGGACCAATCGACGACCGTGAGATCGCCGATGTTGGGTGTTTCGGGCCAGTGCTGAGCGAGGATCAGCTGCGCCCCGGGATCAATCTCCGAGTGCCACGCCACCGAGCCGCCGAACACCGACTGCACAGCCATGTCAAGACCTCCGTAGCCGGTGCACAGCGATCCGATCCGGGGGCCCGTCAGGGCCGCGATGGCGTCGAGGCCGTCCAACTGGCCGGGCACGGGATCGCTTTCGACGCCGGCGCCCTCACTCGCCGAACTGCGGTGCCGAGCTGACCGAATCGGCTCGACGACGGTGTCGGGGTACGGGACGGCGCCGCCGTCGACCGCAAGTTGCAGAACGGCCGTTTCGGACCCGCTCGGGGACAGGCTGGGGCCACGCACCTGGGGCCGCCTCATGCCGCACCCGCCGACGCTTCGGCGGGCCGGACATCGGGCTTGGTCCGTCCGATGGCGGCGACGCGGTCGAGATACCAGCGCGGCATGCCAGCGGTCTTCGCGCGCCGCCAGACCGCCCGCACTTCCTCGGCTGTGGCGGCCGCGCCGGCGGCGGCGAGAAACAGGCGGTCCGGCGGTGTGTATGCGCGGTTCACCGGTCGACCTCCGCAGTGACCATGGTTCGGATGCGCACGTATCGGCGTTCGACTCCTCCCGTACCAGCCGGCAGCGGTCGGGAGACACGGACGACGGACAGGCCGCAATCGGCGTGAAGCGCAGCAAGCAGGGCCTCGACGAGCGCGGGGGCGCCGACGATTCGGACGACCCCCACGGCGGTGTTGTCGGTCACCGGGCACCTCGCGGCACCAGAGAGGCGGGCCCGGCCGTGATGGCGGGGAGAGGACGGGCCGGCAGCACCTCGTGCATGGCACGGATCACCCGAAGGTGGTCGTCCGAGAACCTGACGTGCTTGCCGAACTTCGTGTGCGGAATGCGCCGGATGTTCCGTCGCAGCCAGGTCTCCGGCAGGTCGAGCACCTCGGCGGCCCCGGCGTAGTCGCGTAGCTGATCCATGCCACTCCTCCCCCGTTCACGAACGTGTGTTCGTTCGCAGGTCAGAGGCTACTCGCACGCGTTCGCGAACGCGAACATTTAATGGACGCCACTGGCACGAGGTGGCATGCAAAGGCGTTCGGCATGAAAACCAAACCTTTGCCATGTAGCCTCGTTCGCGATCGCGGACGCCGGGCACGGTTCCGGCGAAGCCGTCAGTACCTCCGAGGCCAAGCGGGGGGAAGCGTGCGAATAGGAGAGAAGATGTCAGCCACAGAAGGTGGCGCCGCCAGTGACGCGCTGTCGCGGATGGTGCGCGCGTTTCTGGACGAGCCGGGGCAATCACTCCGCCGGCTGACCGAGATAACCATCGACCCGGAGACCGGCTACACCCCGGGAACCACCTGGCTACACAAGCTGGGCCAGAACAAGGTGGGGCGGGCGCCCGAGCCGCAGGCATTGCGGGCACTCGCCGCCGGGCTTCGACGCCCCCTGGTCGAGGTACAGCGTGCCGCAGCGGCCCAGTACCTGGACTACCGCGCAACGGAGCTGTCCGGGTATCCGGATGACGTACAGGCCATCGTCGCGCATCTGACCACGTTGGATCCACAGGATTTGCCGCAGGTCAGAGCCGTGATCGAGAAGTTGCGCAGGAACCGGGGCGCCGACGGCCCGGCCTGATTGAATGCTCAACGGATGACGTGAAGCTCACGGAGGTGTCGGACGTCACGGCGATCACGTTCGGGTGTACGTTCGATCGGTCGTCGGCGGACGGCGCGGCACCGACGGCGTCGATGCCGCAGGAAAGAGGGGGAACGGGCGTGGACAGTGTCACCCACGAGCAGACGGAACTCGATCACGGGGCTCCGCTCCTGCTGGTGGCGATAGCTGACGAGTTGATCCTCGTCAGCGACCCGAGGGTCGTGCCGGGAGACCGGCTGACGCCCCTCGTGGACCAGATCCGGCGGTGGAAGCGTGAGAACGCGCTCACCGCCCGCCGAGCGGCTCAGCTGTTGGTGCCTCATGTCGACCAGCTGATCAAGGGCGGCGCACTCGACCTGCCCCCTGCGTGTGGGAACGCTGCGGCCTGACCACGCGAGGGCGCCCCCGGACCGGTGATCGGTCCGGGGGCGCCCTCGTTCCCGTCTAGGCCGCGGCTGCCAGATCTTCGCGGCTCGGTTCGGCAACGTCACCGGTGTACACGACGCGGGCCTGTGTGAGCGCGTGGTCCACCGCAGCGATGACCTCGGCGTCGAGGATGTCGAGCAGATGTCCGTAGCGGTCCACGGTGGTCTGGATGGACTCATGGCCCAACCTGGCCTGGATCGCCGGGAGCGGGAGCTTGGCGGCGATCAACCAGGCGGCGTGGGTGTGACGAATATCATGGAAGCGCGGGGTCTTCGTGAGTCCGTTCTCGCGCGCCGCCTCGATGGCCGGTAGCCAGTAGTCCCGCCGGAAGGTGGCCGGCTGCCACGCGCCGCCCATGGGTGCGGTGAACAGAAGATCTTCCTTCCCCTTGCCCTTCACCCGCTGCCTGAGGATGTCGTGCAGACGCGGGGTCAGAACGAGGGTCCTGCGCGACTTCCGGGTCTTCGGCGGGCCCATGTACCGCCCGCCATCCTCGTCGTACTTCCAGGCCCTCTGGACACGCAGCGCGGGGCGTCCTCCTCGCCGCACCAGGTCCCGGGGCTGTAGCGCGGTGATCTCGCCCCAGCGCATCCCCGTGCCGGCGGCCAGCTCCACCATGTCGGCGGCGTCCACAGAGATATCCACAAGGCGACTGTGGATAAGTCCGTACTCCCAGTGCTCCAAGAAGCACATCTCATCGCTGTCGGAGTCGTCGGCGCGGGGCAACCGGGTGAGTTGGCACGGGTTGGTCGCCCGCAGCTCCTTCAAGACGGCGGACCCGAGGATGCCGCTCAGAAGCCCGTGGTTGTCCCGGATGGTCTTCGCCTTGTACTTGCGGCGCGCCCTGGCCCCTTCGGGCCGGTGCGGCCCCCAGCGGCCGTTTTCGAGGTCGTTGACCCACAGCTTGATGGGGTCACTGGTGAGCGACAGCTCGCCGTCCGCGACGGAGAAGTCTCGGAACCACGGGACCATATTGTTCCGGATCAGCTTCCGGTACTTCGCCTTCGTGTCGCCCTGAACGCCCGTCAGCAGGTCGACGTACGCGAGCGCGAACGCCTCGAACATGTGGGCGGGGTCTATCTCGGGCTCGGCCGGCTCCTCCTCCACGAAGCCCTTGCCCTTCACCCAGCCGGGCGGCCAGTGCTGGCCGAACCCGTTCACCAGGTCGCGGAAGCGCTCGGCGCTGGTGTCATCGTCGAACTTCTCGTCCTGCTGCGGGTCGTTCCGGCCCCCGCCGTCACGCCAGGTGACTGTGTACGTGGTGCCGCCGTCTTTGCGTTCGCGAACGCGAATGGATGCCATGGGATGAACGTACCCAGGTCCGTGCTGACACGGTGCTGTAATTCCGCCTGGGCAAACGAAAGGGGCTGACCTGTTTTCGCAGGTCAGCCCCTGTTTCGGTGCTGTGGAGCTTAGGAGACTCGAACTCCTGACATCTGCCTTGCAAAGGCAGCGCTCTACCAACTGAGCTAAAGCCCCTCGACGGAGCGGCGGGCGCCGTCAGGCAATAGCGTACCGGGTCCTGCGGAAAATCTTCAGCAGGTATCCCGGCAGCAGCGGGAGCGGACCGGACCGGGAGACCCGACCGGGCCTCCCGCCGTCCGTACCCGAAATCTCAGCGACCGGCCGGGATCGGGTCGGTGGCCTCGGTCCACAGGTCCTGCTCGGCACGGTCGGCCTGGACCTGACGGTAGACAAAGAAGCCGCCGAGGGCGACCAGGGCGACCAGGAGGAGCTTCTTCACCGCGGGACCTCGTCCTTCTAGCAAATGGGCGGGCTCGGCAGAAGGATCCCGGCCGCACGGCCAGGACTGCGAGTCCTCGGATGTACAAGTACGAACCGGCGGTCGAATGGACGAACCACCATGCGGCCGATGATACACACCTGTGTCCTGTTCGAGACCGGCCAGCAGTGCCCCAACCGGCTGACCCTGACGACGGATTGACGCCGCGCGTCGCGCCGGCCGCCCGCCCTGCGGTGCTGGGGAGACAGAAACGCCCCGCCTCCCGGAACCGGGAGGCGGGGCGTTCTCGCAGGTGGGCCTAACAGGACTTGAACCTGTGGCCTCTTCCTTATCAGGGAAGCGCTCTAACCGTCTGAGCTATAGGCCCTTGCCGCACTCAAAGATTAGCGGACCCCCGGCCGATCTCCCAAATCCGGGTCCGCCGCACCTCCCGGCCCACCGATCGCAACGCGCAGCTCAGGGGTGTTCGCCGGCTCTGCGGCCTCGCTCGCGCCGGCCAGCCACTGGTCGCGGGTGGGCGGCAGGGCGCTGCCTCCGGCGGGCGTGGTGCGGACCGCGAGCACCTGGTTCACGCCGATCCGGTTCTCCTCGAAGGCCAGTGCCGAGGCGGCCATGTAGAGCCGCCAGACCCGCGCCCGGCCGACGCCCACCAAGCCGACCGCCTCCGACCAGTGCGCCTCCAGGTTGGACACCCAGTCCCGCAGGGTCAGCGCGTAGTGCTCGCGCAGCGACTCGACGTCCCGGACCTCGAAGCCCGCCTCCTCCAGCAGCGAGACGGTGCTGCCGACCGGCGCCAGCTCACCGTCGGGGAAGACGTAGCGGGAGATGAACGGGCTCGTGACGTACGGCTCGCCGGGCTTGCTGGGGCGCCGGGCGATCTGATGGTTCAGCAGCCGGCCGCCGGGGCGGAGCAGTCCGTACAGGCCGGTGGCGTAGGTGCGGTACTGCTCGCTGCCGACGTGCTCGGCCATCCCGACGCTGGAGATCGCGTCGTAGGGGCCGTCCGGGATCTCCCGGTAGTCCTGAAGGCGGATCTCCACCCGGTCGGACAGGCCCGCGTCAGCGACCCGCTGGGTGGCCAGCGCGACCTGCTCGGCGGAGATGCTGACGCCCACCGCGTGCACCCCGTAGTGCCGGGCCGCGTGCAGCACCAGCGAGCCCCAGCCGCAGCCGACGTCCAGCAGCCGCATCCCCGGCTTCAGGCCCAGCTTGCGGCAGATCAGGTCGAGCTTGGCCTCCTGGGCGTCCTCCAGGCTCTTGCCCTCCGGTGTCCAGTAGGCGCAGGAGTACACCAGGGAGGAGCCGAGCACCAGGCGGTAGAAGTCGTTGCCGACGTCGTAGTGGTGGCTGATCACGGCCCGGTCCCGGCCCCGGCTGTGCACCCGGCCGGCGGGACGGGCCTCCTCCGGCGGCGCGGGGGGCTGCGGGCCGAACGCCCCGGCCCGCACGGCGGCGGCCAGCAGCGCCCGTACGGCGCGCCGGGTACCGGGGTCGGCCAGCTCGGCGACGCCCAGCTGCAACTCCCGCACCTCCGGCCGCTCGACGAAGTGTGCGAACTCGGCCAGCACCTCGTACAGGCCGGTGTCGGGGCCGAAGTCGAGGTCCCCCGAGACGTAGGCCCGCACCAATCCCAGCTCACCCGGCGACCAGACCAGCCGGCGCAGCGCGCGGCGGTTGCGCAGCACCAGCTGCGGCGCACCTGCCGGACCAGCCGTACTGCCGTCCCAAGCCCGGACGCGGAACGGGAGCCGGGTACCGAGCAGCCCCTCCAACGAACCGACGAGCTGCTGAGCGATCTGTGCCATCGCGCGAACCTCCAAGCAACCTGGTGGGCAGCCGTCGCTCCGACTCTGCCCCCTGAGCCGTACCAGTAGCCGTGCAGGTCCGACCAGCCAAGCGGGTAACCGGCGCACTCCCCCGGCGGCACGCCGGGCCATCACGCCAGTCACCCGAATGCCAACGGGCCCCACCGATCGAACAGCCGGTGGGGCCCGTGCATTCCGCGGTTCCGCGGAAAAGATGAGAAAGTTGACGCCGCGTCAGTCCTCTTCGGCCAGCGTCAGTTCGATGCCGCCGGTGAAGCCGGCCGCGGTGTTGTAGATGAACGCCGCCAGGGTCGACAGCGCGGTCAGCAGCACCACGTCCACCACCGCGATCAGCGAGGTGTAGGTCAGCACCGTGCCGAAGCCGATGTAGTCCATGATGTTGAGGCCGCCGCTGGAGCCGTCGGTGCCCGAGCCGGTGACCTCCTTGAGCGTCTTGCCCAGCGAGCTGAAGACGCCCAGCGAGTCCAGCGTCTCCCACAGCACGGCGGAGGCCACGATCAGGATGATGCCGATCGCCACCGACAGCAGGAAGCTGACCTTCATCACCGACCACGGGTCGGCCTTGGTGATCCGCAGCCGAGCCTTGCGGGTGCGCCCGGCCAGCCCGCTGGGGGCGGCCTGCGGCGGCGTGCTCGGGCGGCGGGCGCCGGGGGTCGTGGGGGTCGCCGCGGGCGCTCCGCCGTTCGTCCTGGTCCCGCGGGGCGGCGTCGGCTGCCCCTTGGTGTAGGTGGTCGGCGTCGAGAAACCCCCCGCAGCCGGCCCGCCCGGCGGCTGGGTCGGCGGCTGCGGCGCGCCGTAGCCGCCGCCTCCGCCCACCGCGGACATCAGTGAGGTGGACGCCGCGGGGTGCTCCGCCGGCGGCTGCGGCACACTCCCGTACGGCGCACCGCCCGGCGCGGCACCTCCCGCAGCACCCGTGGTCCCACTCACTCTGGTCCTCCCGTTGTTCCCCGCCAGTGCCGCGATCTGCGCCCTGGTCGTCACTCCACTGTCCAGCATCAGGCCGGCAGGCCCGAAACCGGGAGGCCGGCGCCCCCGGGGATCCCGGGGGCCGCCGACCAACCGAACGTGGATCAGGCCTGGTCGCCGGCGTCGGAGGGCGCCTGGGCGCTCTCGTCGGTCGGCTCGGCCGAACCCGAACCGTCCTGGTCCTGAGGAGCGTCCTGAGCAACGTCCTCAATGATGTCCTCGTCCTCCGCCTCCGCGTTGCGGGCCATGCCCACCACCGCGTCGCGCTTTCCGAGGTTGATCAGTTGGACGCCCATCGTGTCACGTCCGGTTTCACGAACTCCCGAAACCCTTGTACGGATCACACCACCCGAAAGTGTGATGGCCATGATCTCGTCGGTCTCGTCCACGACCAGCGCCCCGACCAGCGAGCCACGACCCTCGACGATCTTGGCCGCCTTGGTGCCGAAGCCACCGCGTCCCTGAACACGGTACTCGTCCACCGGAGTGCGCTTGGCATATCCGCCGTCGGTGGCCGTGAACACGAACGTCCCCGGACGGACCACGTTCATCGACAGCAGCTCGTCGTCCTCGCGGAACGCCATGCCCTTGACGCCGGAGGTCGCCCGGCTCATCGGCCGCAGCGCCTCGTCGGTCGCGGTGAAGCGAATCGACTGCGCCTTGCGCGAGACCAGCAGCAGGTCGTCCTCGGCGGAGACCAGCTCGGCGCCGATCAGCTCGTCGTCGCGGCCGTTCTCGTCCTGCCGCAGGTTGATCGCGATCAGGCCGCCGGAGCGCGGCGAGTCGTAGTCCTTGAGCGGGGATTTTTTAACCAAACCCTCACGCGTGGCCAGCACCAGGTAGGGCGCGTCGGCGTAGGTGCGCACCGCCATCACCTGGGTGATGTGCTCCTCCGGCTGGAACGCCAGCAGGTTGGCCACGTGCTGGCCGCGGGCGTCGCGGCCGGCGTCCGGCAGCTCGTAGCCCTTGGCCCGGTAGACCCGGCCCTTGTTGGTGAAGAACAGGATCCAGTTGTGCGTGGTGGTCACGAAGAAGTGGTCGACGAGGTCGTCCTGCTTCAGCTGGGCCCCGCGCACCCCCTTGCCGCCGCGCTTCTGCGAGCGGTAGAGGTCGGAGCGGGTGCGCTTGACGTAGCCGCCACGGGTGATCGTGACGACGATGTCCTCCTCCGCGATCAGGTCCTCGACGGACATGTCGCCGTCGAAGGGGATCAGCGTGGAGCGCCGCTCGTCGCCGTACTTCTCGACGATCGCGGCCAGCTCCTCGGAGATGATCTCGCGCTGACGGGACGGCGAGGCCAGGATCGCGTTGTACTCGTCGATCTTGCGCTGCAGCTCGTCGTGCTCGTCCATGATCCGCTGGCGCTCCAGGGCGGCCAGTCGGCGCAGCTGCATCTCGAGGATCGCGTTGGCCTGCAGCTCGTCGATGCTGAGCAGGTTCATCAGGCCGCTGCGGGCGGCGTCGGCGCTGTCCGAGGCCCGGATCAGCGCGATCACCTCGTCGATCATGTCGAGCGCCTTGAGCAGCGCCCGCAGGATGTGGGCGCGCTCCTCGGCCTTGCGCAGCCGGAAGCGAGTGCGCCGGACGATGACCTCGACCTGGTGGTTCACCCAGTGCCGGATGAACGCGTCGATCGACAGCGTGCGCGGCACGCCGTCCACCAGCGCCAGCATGTTGGCGCCGAAGTTGGTCTGCAGGTCGGTGTGCTTGTAGAGGTTGTTCAGCACCACCTTGGCGACCGCGTCGCGCTTGAGCACGACGACCAGGCGCTGCCCGGTGCGCGAGGAGGACTCGTCGCGGACGTCGGCGATGCCGGCCACCCGGCCGTCCTTCACCAGGTCGGCGATCTTCAGCGCCAGGTTGTCCGGGTTCACCTGGTACGGCAGCTCGGTGATCACCAGGCACTGGCGGCCCTGGATCTCCTCGACCTCCACCACCGCGCGCATGGTGATCGAGCCGCGGCCGGTCCGGTAGGCGTCCTCGATGCCGCGGCGGCCCACGATCAGCGCGCCGGTCGGGAAGTCCGGCGCCTTGATCCGCTCGATCAGGGCTTCCAGCAGCTCCTCGTTGGAGGCCTCGGGGTGCTCCAGCGCCCAGAGCGCGCCCGACGCGACCTCGCGCAGGTTGTGCGGCGGGATGTTGGTGGCCATGCCGACCGCGATGCCGGTGGCACCGTTGACCAGCAGGTTGGGGATCCGCGAGGGCAGGACGGTCGGCTCCTGCGAGCGGCCGTCGTAGTTGGCGGCGAAGTCGACGGTCTCCTCGTCGATGTCGCGCATCATCTCCATGGCCAGCGGCATCAGCTTGCACTCGGTGTACCGCATGGCGGCGGCCGGGTCGTTGCCCGGGGAACCGAAGTTGCCGTTGCCGTCCACCAGCGGCATCCGCAGCGACCACGGCTGGGCCAGGCGGACCACCGTGTCGTAGATCGAGGTGTCGCCGTGCGGGTGGTAGTTGCCCATCACGTCGCCGACCACGCGGGCGCACTTGTAGTAGCCCTTCTCGGGCCGGTATCCGCCGTCGTACATCGCGTAGAGCACCCGGCGGTGCACCGGCTTGAGGCCGTCGCGGACCTCGGGGAGCGCCCGGCTGACGATCACGCTCATCGCGTAGTCGAGGTAGGAGCGCTGCATCTCGGTTTCGAGCTCGATCGGCTCGACCCGGGAGACGAAGACGTCGGTGGAGGTGCTGTCCGGCTGCTCGCCGTCGGGACGGTTGTCGTCGACCACTGGTGGTCAGTTTCCTTTCACGCGTGACTGGTACGTACGGACGGGGTCGTGAGAGCCCGTCACACGTCCAGGAAGCGGACGTCCTTGGCGTTGCGCTGGATGAAGGACCGGCGGGCCTCGACGTCCTCGCCCATCAGGACCGAGAAGAGGTCGTCGGCACGGGCCGCGTCCTCCAGGGTGATCTGCTGCAGCAGCCGGTGCGCCTGGTCCATGGTGGTGATCCGCAGCTCCTCGGCGTTCATCTCGCCCAGACCCTTGAAGCGCTGGATCGAGTCGTCCTTGGGCAGCCGGCGGCCGGCCGCGGCGCCGGCGGCGATCACGGAGTCCTTCTCCCGGTCGGAGTAGACGTAGTCGAAGTCGTCCCGGCCCCACTTGATCTTGTACAGCGGCGGCATCGCCAGGTACACGTACCCGGACTCCACCAGCGGCCGCATGAAGCGGAACAGCAGGGTGAGCAGCAGGGTGCGGATGTGCTGCCCGTCGACGTCGGCGTCCGCCATCAGGACGATCTTGTGATAGCGGAGCTTGGACTCGTCGTAGTCCTCCTGGATGCCGCAGCCGAAGGCCGAGATCAGCGCCTGGACCTCGGTGTTCTGCAGCACCTTGTCGATCCGGGCCTTCTCGACGTTCAGGATCTTGCCGCGGATCGGCAGGATGGCCTGGGTGCGCGGGTCACGGCCCTGCTTGGCCGAGCCGCCGGCCGAGTCGCCCTCGACGATGAAGATCTCGCACTCGGACGGGTCCTTGGACTGGCAGTCGCTCAGCTTGCCGGGCAGCGAGGCGCTCTCCAGCAGGCCCTTGCGGCGCGTCAGGTCGCGCGCCTTGCGGGCCGCCATCCGGGCCGTGGCCGAGTTGATCGACTTGCGGATGATGTCCGCGGCCTCCACCGGGTGGCGGTCCAGCCAGTCGTTCAGCTGCTCGTGCACCACCTTCTGGACGAAGGTCTTCGCCTCGGTGTTGCCGAGCTTGTCCTTGGTCTGGCCCTCGAACTGCGGCTCGCCCAGCTTGACCGAGATGATCGCGGTCAGACCCTCGCGGATGTCCTCGCCGGAGAGGTTCTCGTCCTTCTCGCGGAGCAGCTTCTTGTCCCGCGCGTAGCGGTTCACCAGGCCGGTCAGCGCCGCCCGGAAGCCCTCTTCGTGGGTACCGCCGCCGTGCGTGTGGATGGTGTTGGCGAAGCTGTAGACGCCCTCGGTGTAGGAGGCGTTCCACTGCATCGCGATCTCCACCGAGATCGTCTTGTCCTTGTCCTCCGCCTCGAAGTCGATGACGGAGGGGTGGATCACCTCGCCCTTGCGGGAGTTGAGGTGGGTCACGAAGTCGGCGATGCCGCCCTCGTAGTGGTACGTCACGGAGAGCGGCTTGCCCTCGTCGTCGACGTGCTCCTCGCGCTCGTCGGTCAGCGAGATGGTCAGGCCCTTGTTGAGGAAGGCCATCTCCTGGAACCGGCGGGAGAGCGTCTCGAAGGAGTAGACGGTGGTCTCGAAGATGTCGCCGTCGGCCCAGAACGTGACGCTGGTGCCGGTTCGGTCGGTGGCCTCGTGCTTGGCCAGCGGCGCGGTCGGGACGCCCTGCTTGTACTCCTGGGTCCAGCGCGAGCCCTCGGTGTGGATCTCGATCGCCAGCCGGGTGGAGAGCGCGTTGACCACCGAGACGCCGACGCCGTGCAGACCGCCGGAGACGGCGTAGCCGCCGCCGCCGAACTTGCCGCCCGCGTGCAGCACCGTCAGCACGACCTCGACGGCCGGCTTGTCCTGGCCGGGGACGATGCCCACCGGGATGCCGCGGCCGTTGTCGACCACGCGCACCGCGCCGTCGGCCAGGATCGTCACCGCGATGGTGTCGGCGTGGCCCGCCATGGCCTCGTCGACGGAGTTGTCCACGACCTCCTGCACCAGGTGGTGCAGACCGCGCTCGCCGGTGGAGCCGATGTACATACCGGGGCGCTTGCGGACCGCGTCCAGCCCCTCCAGGACCTGGATCGCGCTGGCGTCGTACGCCACCGGATCAGCTGGGGCGGCCGGGGTGGCCGGGTCGGTGGGGACTGGGGACTGGCTGGAATCGCCGGAATCGGCCACGAAGCGCCCTCTCTGGCACAGCACGGGCCGCATCCCCACCCGGTGGACGGGCGAGCGTGCGACCTCGGCGTTCGACTCTGTTACCGCAAGCGGCAGTGTTTGGCTTTCAGTCTACCGGTACGACCGACAGAGATGGGCGTTTGGCAGGCTCTGAAGGCGGATGTGCCGCTCTGAATCCCCTCCGCACATGTCCCGATACTCGCCCAGGGGGCTCAGCGGCCTCAAAAGGGCCGTCAGCGGTTCCGGAGGACGGCCTTCCGTCAAGGCCCTCCCGGTCCCGATCGGGACCGGGGTCAGCCGAAGGTGTCGCCCGGACCGCGGCTGCCCGGTGCGCGCAGCCGCCCGTACCCGCGCTGCGGCGCGGCCGGTCCGAGCACCTTGATCACCCGGACCGTGCCGTGGCCCAGCTCGTGGTTCAGACGTGCCACCAACTGGCGTGCCAGCAAACGGAGTTGGGTTGCCCAGGCGGTGGAATCGCAACGCACCGTCAGCACCGCATCGGCCTCCGCGAAGTGCTCCGGAGCGCAGTGCGCCGAGATGTCCGGACCGACGATCTGCGCCCAGCGGCCCATCACCCCGCCCACCGCGGCGGGTGCCTCCCAGCCCCGCTCGGTGATCAGCCGGTTCAGCGCCGCCCCCAGCGGCACCGGGTCCCGCCCGTCGGCCCGCGCACCGCTGCGCAACCCGTGCCGCTTGGCCTCGCGCTTCTCGCGGACCTGCTCGCCGCGCTGCCTGGCCTGCTCCTTCGCCGCCCGCAGCGCCACCCGGGCCAGATCGACCCCGGACAGCTCGGATTCCTTGCTCATCGCGGTGCGCTCCTTCCCCAGGCTGTGGACAGACCAGCGTACGAGGTTCCCCGCGCGCCCGCGGACACCGGCTCTCAGAGCCGGTCGACGGCGCCGCCGGCCACCGCGTACCGCGCGCCGTGCAGCGCCTTCGGCACGTCCTCGGGCACCGCCGCGGTCACCAGCACCTGCTCGCCGCCGGCCACCAGCTCGGCCAGCCGGTCGCGGCGCCGGGCGTCCAGCTCGGCGAAGACGTCGTCCAGGATCAGCACCGGCTCGCCGCCGTCCGCACGCAGCAGCTCGTACGAGGCCAGCCGCAGCGCCAGCGCGTACGACCAGGACTCCCCGTGGCTCGCGTAGCCCTTGGCCGGCAGCGCGCCGAGCTTGAGCCCGAGTTCGTCGCGGTGCGGTCCCACCAGGGTCAGCCCGCGCTCGGTCTCCTGCTTGCGGGCGGCCTGAAGGGCCTCCAGCAGCTGCTGGTAGGCCTCCTCGCGGCTGCCCGGCAGGGCGCCCTCGAAGGAGGACCGGTACTCCAGCAGAGTCGGCCCGCCGCCCGGCGCGAGCTGCTCGTACGCCTGCGCCACCAGCGGCTGCAGCGCGTCCACCAGCCGGACCCGGAAGGCCGTCAGCTCGGCGCCGGCCCGCGCCAGGTGGCCGTCCCAGACCTCCAGGGTGGAGAGGTCGGCACCCTTGCCGCCACCGGCCCGGCGGGCCATGGCCGCGGTCTTGAGCAGCGCGTTGCGCTGCTTGAGGACCCGCTCGTAGTCCTGCCGGACGCCCGCCAGCCGCGGAGCACGGGCGGTCAGCAGCTCGTCCAGGAACCGCCGGCGCTCACCCGGGTCGCCCTTGACCAGCGACAGGTCCTCGGGGGCGAACAGGACGGTCCGCAGCAGGCCGAGCACGTCCTTGGGCCGGACGTTGTCCGAGCGGTTGATCCGGGCCCGGTTGGCCTTGCCCGCGGTGATCTCCAGCTCCACCAGGGTGGTCCTGGCCCGGTCGGCCACCGAGCAGCGGACCACCGCCCGCTCCGCGCCCAGCCGGATCAGCGGCGCGTCGGTGGCCACCCGGTGGCTGCCCAGCGTGGAGACGTAGCCGATCGCCTCGACCAGGTTCGTCTTGCCCTGGCCGTTGGGCCCCACGAACGCCGAGACGCCCGGGTCGAGGGGCACCTCGACCCGGGCGTACGAACGGAAGTCGGCGAGCGACAGATGCGCGACATGCATGGGTGTGGACTGCGCTCGCCTTCTGCGGGGATCCGGGGATCGTTACTTGGACTCGACCGCGTGGCCGCCGAACTGGTTGCGCAGCGCGGCGATCATCTTCATCTGCGGGGAGTCGTCCTGGCGGGAGGAGAACCGGGCGAAGAGCGAGGCGGTGATGGCCGGCAGCGGCACCGCGTGGTCGATCGCGGCCTCCACCGTCCAGCGGCCCTCGCCGGAGTCGGCGGCCCAGCCCTTGAGCTTCTCCAGGTGCTCGTCGTCGTCCAGCGCCCGGACCGAGAGGTCGAGCAGCCAGGACTTGATGACGGTGCCTTCCTGCCAGCTGCGGAAGACCTCGCGCACGTCGGTGACCTCGGGGACGGCCTCCAGCAGCTCCCAGCCCTCGGCGAAGGCCTGCATCATCGCGTACTCGATGCCGTTGTGGACCATCTTCGCGAAGTGGCCGGCGCCGACCCTGCCCGCGTGCACCGCGCCGAAGTCGCCCTCGGGCTTGAGGGCGTCCAGGATCGGCTGGACCTTCGCCACGTCCTCAGCCGCGCCGCCGTACATCAGCGCGTAGCCGTTCTGCAGGCCCCAGACGCCGCCGGAGACGCCGCAGTCGACGAAGCCGATGCCCTTGGCGGCCAGCAGCTCGGCGTGCTTGATGTCGTCCGTCCAGCGGGAGTTGCCGCCGTCGACGACCACGTCGCCGGGGGAGAGCAGCTCGGCCAGCTCCTCCACGGTCGCCTGGGTCGGCGCACCGGCCGGGACCATCACCCAGACCACGCGCGGGCCCTGAAGCCGGGTCACGAGCTCCTGCAGGCCGGCGACGTCGGCAAGGTCGGGGTTGCGGTCGTAGCCGATGACGGTGTGGCCGGCGCGGCGGATGCGCTCACGCATGTTGCCGCCCATCTTGCCGAGACCGATGAGGCCGAGCTCCATGACAAGTCCTTACCTGGTGGTGTCGTGCCTGACGGCGGCGCCGTTGCCGCGCCTGGAGAGCCTACGCCGCGGGGTGTCCACAGGCTGCTCCCAGCCTGTGGACACCCCGCGCTGCGTCGAGTCGCGGCCTCAGCCGGAGAGCCGCACCGGCATGATCAGGTACTGGTAGGCCTCGTCCGCCTCGGAGTCCACCGCGGCCTTGCCGCTGAGCAGGGCCGGCTTGGTGGAGGTGGTGAAGGCCAGCTGGGCGTAGGCGGAGTCGATGGCCTTCAGGCCCTCCTCCAGGTAGCCCGGGTTGAAGGCGATCGAGATGTCGTCGCCTTCCAGGTCCGCGTCGATCCGCTCGGTGGCCTGGGCGTCGTCGCCCGAGCCGGCCTCCAGGGTCAGCACGCCCTGCTCGAAGTTGAGCCGGACCGGGGTGTTGCGCTCGGCGACCAGCGAGACGCGCTTGAGCGCCTCCAGGAACGGCTGGGTCTGGATCGCGGCGATCGCGTTGAACTCGGTCGGGAAGAGGCTGCGGAACTTCGGGAACTCGCCCTCCAGCAGGCGGGTGGTGGTCCGCCGGCCGGCGCCCTCGAAGCCGATCAGGCCCTCGCCCGCACCGCCCGAGGCGAGCGCGATGGAGACCGTGTCGCCGCTGCCCAGCGACTTGGCGATGTCCTGCAGGGTCTTGGCCGGGACCAGCGCGACCGCCGAGATGTCCGGCTGCTCGGGCTTCCAGAGCAGCTCGCGGACGGCGAAGCGGTAGCGGTCGGTGGCGGCCAGGGTGATCCGGTCGCCCTCGATCTCGACCCGGACGCCGGTGAGCACCGGGAGGGTGTCGTCGCGGCCGGCGGCCACCGCGGCCTGGCTGACCGCCGAGGCGAAGACCTCACCGGAGACCGTGCCGGTCGCGGTGGGCATCTGCGGCAGGGCGGGGTACTCGTCGACGGGCAGGGTCGGCAGGGTGAACCGCGAGGTGCCGCAGACCACGCTGACCCGCTGGCCGTCGGTGGAGATCTCCACAGGCCTGTTGGGAAGGTTGCGCGAGATGTCGTTGAGCAGCCGGCCGGAGACCAGCACGGTGCCCGACTCCTCGACGTCCGCCTCCAGCTCGACCCGGGCCGAGACCTCGTAGTCGAAACCGGAGAGGGCCAGGGAGCCCTCCTGCGCCGTCAGCAGCAGGCCGGCCAGCACCGGCACCGGCGGCCTCGCCGGGAGGCTGCGGGCTGCCCAGGCCACCGCCTCCGCGAGGACGTCACGCTCCACCCGGAACTTCACCGGTAACCGCCTCCTGGATCCTGCTGTCGCTTCTGATCTTGATCGTCTGACCGGCACTTGTCAGCGGGGCGAGCCACGCTGGTTCCAGGTGCCGAAGGACAGTCTGACCTACTCCACGGACAGACGGGGCAGACGGGCGGAAGCAAGCCGAACAAATGTCGGTCCCGGGTTGTCCACAGATTTCGGCCCGCCCCACTGTTTTCCGAGTCAACTGGTCTATAGGTGTAGTGGTAGTAGTAGGGGCTGTGGATACCGTGGATAACCCCGTTTCCGCAGGTCAGACCCTGTTTTTTGTCCACAGTGGGTGTGGACGCAGCCGGTGGATAACCAGGTGCCACTGTGGACAACGGAGCGTTACCCACAGGGCACGTTGGGTATCCACAGGTTATCCCCAGCGCCGTCCCCAGATCATGGACGGGTTATCCACGGGCCACGGTCAACATCTCGTGACGGCTTTCACACCTGGTGATGAACAGAGCCTGCACGTTGTCGAACAGTGGATACCGCTGTGGAGAACCTGGGGATAACCTGCCCCAGCCTGGGGACAGCCAGTGGACAACCCTGCGGGCGGTCTGACGGGCCACCAACTGTCCACACCCTGTGGATAACTGTTGTGCACAAGTCCACAGGGGGCTGACCTGCGCCGAAGAGCGTAACGGCAGGGTGCCTGTGGAGGAATTCGGGATAACTCCGGGCTCTCCACACTGTGGACGGGGAAAAGCACCCGTTCCTGTGGACAGTCGGCCGTTCGGCTCACACTGTTCGATTCCATGCACGGATGTACGAAAGCGGCCGGAGACGGCGGAGACTGGCGGAGCGTCAACTGTCCCGAGCATTCCCCGCCCCGGCGGGATTCACACCCGCCGGGGAACGCCGAAAAGGGGTACCCGGACGGTTCGGTCCCGGTACCCCTGCGAAGGCCCCAACAGGCCGCCCTGGGCTAGCTCTTGATGCGGTTGGTCAGCTCGGTGACCTGGTTGTAGATGGACCGGCGCTCGGCCATCAGCGAGCGGATCTTGCGGTCCGCGTGCATCACGGTGGTGTGGTCGCGGCCGCCGAACTGCGCGCCGATCTTCGGCAGCGAGAGGTCGGTCAGTTCCCGGCAGAGGTACATCGCGATCTGGCGGGCCGTCACCAGCACCCGACTGCGCGAGGATCCGCAGAGGTCCTCCACGCTCAGCCCGAAGTACGCGGCGGTCTGCTGCATGATGACCTGCGCGGTGATCTCCGGACCGGCGTCCTCGCCCCCACCGGGGATGAGGTCCTTCAGCACGATGCCGGCCAACTCCAGGTCCACGGGGGCCCGGTTGAGATTGGCGAAGGCGGTGACCCGGATCAGCGCGCCCTCCAACTCCCGGATGTTCCGGGTGATTCGGGAGGCGATGAACTCCAACACGTCGGCCGGGGCATTGAGTTGTTCCTGGATCGCCTTCTTGCGCAGGATCGCGATCCGGGTCTCCAGCTCCGGCGGGGTGACGTCGGTGATCAGCCCCCACTCGAAGCGGTTGCGGAGCCGGTCCTCCAGGGTGATCAGCTGCTTGGGCGGCCGGTCCGAGGAGAGCACGATCTGCTTGTTGGCGTTGTGCAGGGTGTTGAACGTGTGGAAGAACTCCTCCTGCGTCGACTCCTTGCTCGCCAGGAACTGGATGTCGTCGACCAGCAGGATGTCCATGTCCCGGTAGCGCTTGCGGAACGCGTCCGCCTTGCCGTCCCGGATCGAGTTGATGAACTCGTTGGTGAACTCCTCCGAGCTCACGTACCGCACCCGCGTTCCGGGGAAGAGGCTGCGCGAGTAGTGCCCGATGGCGTGCAGCAGGTGGGTCTTGCCCAGGCCCGACTCGCCGTAGATGAACAGCGGGTTGTACGCCTTGGCGGGGGCCTCGGCGACCGCGACCGCCGCCGCGTGCGCGAAGCGGTTGCTGGCGCCGATGACGAAGGTGTCGAAGAGGTACTTGGGGTTGAGGCGGGCGGCCGGCTCGTCCTTGCGCGAGCCGCCGGCCGGAGGTGCGCCGGGCGGCGCGGGCACGCCGGGCACCGGGGTGCGGTCGGCTACCCGCTCGGGCAGGTTCGGCGCACCGGGGCGGTCCACCTCGGCGCCCGGGCGAATCGCCGGCACACCGCCGGGCCGGCCGGGCTCGGGCATCAGCTGACCGCGGTCCTGCGGCGCGTTACCGGTGGGCCGACCGCCCAGCTGGCCGCGCTGGCCCGCACCCGGCGGCTGACGCAGGCCGGACCTGGCCCGCTCCTCGCCGGTCGAGTCGTACGCGCCGCCGAACAGGTCGCCCTGCGCCGGGTCGCCGGGCCCGGGCCGCTGCCCGGGGGAGAGCTGGGGGGACTGCTGGGGCCCGCCGCCCGGGTGCTGCTCGGGGGGCTGCTCCTGGAGGTTCTCGCTCTCCCGCCCGGTCCACTGCCGGTACTGGTGCGGCTCGCCGTACTGCGGCGGCCGCTCCTGGTAGGGGCGGTCCTGGTACGGCTGGTCGCCGTACTGCTGGGGCTCGGGGTACTGCTGCTCCTGGTAGGGCCGCGCCGGGTAGCCGCCCTGGCGCTCCCAGCTCTCGCCCTGACCGCTCCACTCGGAACGCTCGGCGCTCTCCGGCCGCTCGGCCTGCTCGGGTCGCTCGGCGTAGGGCGCGGGCCGCTGGTCGTAGCCGGCGGTGTCGTACCGGCCGCGCCCGAACGTCGGGGCGGACTGCTGCGGGTACCCCTCGGCGGGGCCGGCGGTCCATCCGGACGGCTCGTCGACCGGCTCCGGCTGCGCCGCAGGGGGCTCGGCCGCGGCAGCGGGGGAGGGGCTCGGCGGCGCTGCGTTGGCGTCCACCATGACGGCGATCCGTACCGGGCGGCCGAACTGCTGGCTCAGGCCGTCGGTCAGCTGCGGCAGCAGCCTGCCCTCCAGCACCTGCTTGGCCCACTCGTTGGGTGCCGCCAGCAGGGCGGTGTCGTGCATCATCCACATCGGCTGGGTGCGCTGCACCCAGAGTTTGTCCTTGTCACCGACCGAGGTGTCGTTGACCAGCCGCTCGACGACCTTCGCCCAGGCGGGGGCGAGATCGCTGTTGACATCAGCCACTGGTGCACGCTTTCTCGTTCCCCCGAACGGGGAGGTCCTGGGTCAGGATCGGGTGTCTGTTCGGGTGGATGAACAAACCAGACAAGTCCTGCAACGGTAGTCAGCGGACAGAGCTGATACAAGTTGTTGTCCACAGGCTGTGTACGAGCGCCCTGTGGGAGTCCCGCCGGGACTCTCCGAACGAAGCCGGTTTGACCCTCGACCCTCGTCCCGCGTACCGTAACCAGGTCGAGTTGTCGATGGCCGCTGCCGCATGTCCGCGGGTCACCCCGCTTCCAGAAGGCGCGCAGCACGGGCGCCGTGGATTGCCTCTTACCCCAGCAGACCTGGGGTTTCGGGTCGGATTTCCCAGTCCTGAAGGGGAGATCACGCGGACGCACGGTGACGGCCAAGCTGCGATTCGTCATCCTACGATTCACCCCAGGAGCCCCCGAGTGAGCAAGCGCACCTTCCAGCCGAACAACCGTCGTCGCGCCAAGACCCACGGCTTCCGGCTGCGGATGCGTACCCGCGCCGGCCGCGCCATCCTGGCGACCCGCCGTGCCAAGGGCCGCACCAACATCTCCGCCTGATCCGCGTCCAGGGTCTCCAGTGCTGCCCCCCGAGAATCGGCTGCGGCGGCGCCAGGACTTCGCGACCGCGGTCAAACGCGGACGCCGGGCCGGCCGGCCGCTTCTGGTCGTCCATCTCAGACGAGAGGACGAGCCTGCGGCGCAGGTCGCCGGGGACAGCGACTCCCACCCGCACGTCGCCGAGGGGACACCCTCGGCGCGTGCGGGTTTCGTCGTGAGCAAGGCGGTCGGACCGGCCGTGGTGCGCAACGTCGTGAAGCGTCGCCTGCGTCACCTTGTCCGGGACCGTCTGGCGCAGTTTCCCGCAGGTAGCCTGATAGTGGTACGCGCGTTGCCCCCGGCTGGGGCGGCTTCGTACCTGGATCTTGAACATGACCTGGATGCGGCGCTTCGGCGGTTGCTCCGCACGGAGCCCGGCCCCTCAGGGGTCCCGGCGACAGGATCAGGGCGATGAAGTACCTGCTGATGGGACTGATCAGGGCCTACCAGTGGACGATCAGTCCACTGCTCGGTCCGGTCTGTCGTTATTACCCGTCGTGCTCGCACTACGGGTACGACGCCGTGCGGGTGCACGGCGCCGTGAAGGGCAGTGCTCTCACCGCGTGGCGCATCCTGCGCTGCAACCCCTGGTCCCCCGGCGGTGTGGACCACGTACCGCCGCGCAAGCGTCCCGTTTGGCACCAGCGGCTCCGCGCCCTGGTGCAGCCCAGGACCGGCACCGCCGTGCGCCCGGAGCCCGCAGGCTCCCCGTCCGACGAACCGGTCACCACAGGCTCGACGGCTGCTGGTCAGACGTCGGTAGGCCCGATGTCCGCAAGCCTGACGACCAAGCCCAATGCCCAAGGAGTCTGACCGGTGACCTGGTCCTTCCTGAATCCCCTGTACACCGCTGTGTCCTGGATCATCGTCCAGTTCCACTCGCTGTACAGCCACGTCTTCCCGGCCGACAGCGGTTGGGCCTGGGGTCTGGCCATCGCCTCGATGGTCGTTGTGATCCGGATCTGCCTGATCCCGCTCTTCGTGAAGCAGATCAAGTCGACCCGGGCCATGCAGGCTATCCAGCCGAAGATGAAGGCCATCCAGGAGCGCTACAAGAACGACAAGCAGCGCCAGTCCGAAGAGATGATGAAGCTCTACAAGGAGGCGGGTACCAACCCCTTCTCGAGCTGCCTTCCGATCCTGGTGCAGATGCCGTTCTTCACGGCTCTCTACGGCGTGCTGAGCCATGTCGCGCACAACCAGCCGATCGGCGTCATCAAGGGCAGCGTGCTGGCCAGTGCCCACAGCGCGCACATCTTCGGTGCGCCGCTGTCGGCGACCTTCGTGAACAGCGGCGAGGTCAGCGTCAAGGTCGTCACGGGCGTGATGATCGTCCTGATGTCGCTGTCGCAGTTCATCACCCAGCGCCAGCTGATGACCAAGAACATGGACCTCACGGTCAAGACGCCGTTCATGCAGCAGCAGAAGATGCTGATGTACGTCTTCCCGTTCATGTTCGCGATCATGGGCATCAACTTCCCGGTCGGTGTGCTGGTCTACTGGCTGACCACCAACGTCTGGTCGATGGGTCAGCAGCTGGTCGTCATCCACAACAACCCGACGCCGGGCAGCAAGGCCTGGGACGAGCGTCAGGCCCGCCTGAAGGCGGCCGGCCGGTTGAACCCGGACGGCACCGTGATCAAGGGCGCCGGCGTGTTCGGCCTCTTCGGCGGGGGCAAGGCCGCTGCGCAGCAGCAGGCCGCGGCCGCCGTCGCGGAGTCGGTGCAGGTCCGTCGCCAGCAGCCGCGCAAGCAGACCAAGTCGCAGCGCCAGCAGGTGCACACCGGCGCCAAGGTCGGCCTGTCCAAGGACGAGGAACCGCAGGACGAGGCTCCCGAGGACGCCGTGCCCTCGGCGCAGGGAGCGGGCAAGACCGCGTCCTCGTCCGGCACCAAGCGCCCGGCGGCCAAGCAGGGCAGCGGATCGGCGAAGCGGGGCCCCCAGCAGGGCGGTCAGCCGCAGAGCGGTCAGCGGCCGAAGAAGAAGTCCTGATCCGCTGAGCCCGGGCTGCTGATCCGGACCTCTCCCTGATCTTCGTTCTCGGCCCGTACCTCTGGGCCCCATCTCCGAAGGAGTCCCTCCCGTGACGGAAGGCACCACCTCCGCCGTCGATGCCGGCCAGAGCGTCGATGCCGTCGATGTCGCCGACTCGGCCGACAACCTGCTCGCTGGTCTGGAGCAGGAGGGCGAGATCGCGGCCGACTACCTGGAAGGCCTGCTGGACATCGCCGACCTCGACGGCGACATCGACATGGATGTGGAGGGCGATCGTGCCCTGGTGTCCATCGTGGGTGACGGCGACGACCGGACGCTGCTGCGGCTGGTCGGGCAGGACGGCGAGGTCCTGGAGGCGCTCCAGGAGCTGACTCGGCTGGCCGTGCACCGCGAGACCGGGGAGCGCAGCCGGCTGATGCTGGACATCGCGGGCTTCCGGGCGCGCAAGCGCACCGAGCTGGCGGAGCTGGGCGCCCAGGCGGCGGAGCAGGCGAAGAGCACCGGCGAGCCGGTCAAGCTTCGGCCGATGACCCCGTTCGAGCGCAAGGTCGTTCACGACGCCGTGGCCGCGGCCGGACTGCGCAGCGAGTCGGAGGGCGAGGAGCCCCAGCGCTGCGTTGTCGTTCTGGCGGATTGAGAACCGTCTGCGGGCTCAGCCCTCGACCGACCCCGTCCGCTTCGTGCGGGCGGGGTCGTCGTTCCTGGGGCGGGTCCGAGTTGGCGGGGGATGTTTCACGTGAAACGGTGCTGAAGGCGGGTCGGTGGAGACGGTGAGCGGAGAAGCTGAGATGGCGACGGACAGTGCGGCGGCCGAGGGTGTGCCGGAGGGGCTCTCCGAGGCACCGCAGGCGGCCCGGGAGATCTTCGGTGAGCAGTTCTCGGCTGCGGAGCGCTACGCCGAGCTGCTGGCGACCTCGGGGGTTCAGCGCGGGCTGATCGGGCCGCGCGAGGTGCCGCGGCTCTGGGACCGCCACGTGCTCAACTGCGCGGTGCTGGCCGAGCTGCTCCCGCCCGGTGCCACGCTGTGCGATGTCGGGTCGGGCGCCGGCCTGCCCGGGATCCCGGTGGCGCTGGCGCGTCCGGACGTCTCGGTGACGCTGCTGGAGCCGCTGCTGCGGCGCACCACCTTCCTGGAGGAGGTCGTGCGGGAGCTGGGTCTGGAGAACGTCACCGTGCTGCGGGGGCGGGCCGAGGAGATGATCGGCAAGATCGCGGTGGAGATCGTCACCGCGCGGGCGGTGGCGCCGCTGGACCGGTTGGCCGGCTGGGGGCTGCCGCTGCTGCGCCCGTACGGGCAGATGCTGGCGCTCAAGGGCGACAGCGCCGAGCAGGAGCTCGCCGACTCGCGCGCGGCGCTCAGCAGGCTGGGTGCGGTGGAGTGGGCGGTGATCCCGGTGGGGGAGAGCGCGCTCGGTGCCGCGACCCGAGTGGTGCAGGTGAAGGTCGGCGAGAGCCCGGGCGGCGTCAAGGCGGCGACCCGGCGGGCCAAGGCGGCCAGGGCGGGCCGGGTGGCCCGCCCGGCCGACGGCGGCCGGGCTGCCGGACGTCGCCGACGCTGAGAACGCCTGACGAGGAGGCCCGGGTCGCATGCCGCGACCCGGGCCTCTTGTTGTGTTCGGAGTGTCGCACCGTCAGATTTGCGACATAGCGGGCATCGTGTTTCACGTGAAACGTCGCTCCCTGCTTTCCGGAATCCTTGGTCGCAGCCGGGCGGTGACTGTTGCCGCTCCGGTTTCACGTGAAACACTGACCCCCATGCAGGACTCGGAGACCATCGGCCAGATCGATGACACCCCCATCGGGAGGGCGGCGCAGGCCGCCGTCCGTGCCATGGGGAGGGCGGGCGAGGGACTGCCGCGGCCGCCGGCGACCCGCGTGATCGTGGTGGCCAACCAGAAGGGCGGGGTGGGGAAGACCACCAGCACCGTGAACATGGCGGCCTCGCTGGCCCTGCACGGCCTGCGTGTCCTGGTGATCGACCTCGACCCGCAGGGCAACGCCTCCACCGCCTTGGGCATCGACCACCACGCCGAGGTGCCGTCGATCTACGACGTCCTGGTCGAGGGCAAGCCGATGGCCGACGTGGTCCAGCCGGTGGTGGACGTCGAGGGGCTGTTCTGCGTCCCGGCCACCATCGACCTGGCCGGCGCGGAGATCGAGCTGGTCTCGCTGGTGGCCCGGGAGAGCCGGCTGCAGCGGGCGATCGCCGCCTACGAGCAGCCGCTCGACTACATCCTGATCGACTGTCCGCCCTCGCTCGGCCTGTTGACGGTCAACGCGCTGGTGGCCGGCCAGGAGGTGCTGATCCCGATCCAGTGCGAGTACTACGCACTGGAGGGCCTGGGACAGCTGCTGCGCAACGTCGAGCTGGTGCGGGCGCACCTGAACCCCACGCTGCACGTCTCGACCATTCTGCTCACCATGTACGACGCCCGGACCAGGCTGGCCGCCCAGGTCGCGGAGGAGGTGCGCAACCACTTCGCCGCGGAGGTGTTGCGCACCGCCATCCCGCGCTCGGTCCGGATCTCCGAGGCACCGAGTTACGGTCAGACCGTGCTCACCTACGACCCGGGCTCCACCGGCGCGCTCTCCTACCTGGAGGCCGCCCGCGAGCTGGCGCTGCGGGCGGTGGGCCTGGAGACTCCGCCCAGCGCGGTGGAGCAGGCGGCCGCAGACGCTCTCGGCGCGGTGGGCAAGCACCGGCACACGATCGGCGCGCAGTCGGCGCCGATGGCACAGCACAGCACGATGGAGGGCAACCGGTGAGTGGTCGCAGGGGTCTGGGACGAGGGCTTGGAGCGCTGATCCCGCCGGGCAGCGCGCCGGGGACGGCGGGCGGGGCGGCGACGATGGCTCCGGCGCGGTCCGCTGAGGTGGGGGCGGGCCTGCCCACCGGCGCGCTGCTGCCCACCGGGGCGGTGTCGCCCAGCGCGGTGCCGGTGCTGCCCTCGGGGCGCGGCACGGTCGCGGCCAAGGCGGCGGAGAGCGCCCGAGAGGCGGTCGAGGCCGCCTCCGAGCTGGCGCCGGTCGAGGGAGCGCGCTTCGCCGAACTCCCGCTGGACAGCATCACGCCGAACCCGCGTCAGCCTCGGGACGTCTTCGACGAGGACAAGCTGGCCGAGCTGGTCGCCTCCATCAAGGAGGTGGGCCTGCTGCAGCCGGTGGTGGTGCGTCAGGTCGGGCCCGAGCGGTTCGAGCTGATCATGGGTGAGCGCCGGTGGCGGGCCTCCCGCGAGGCGGGCCTGGAGCAGATCCCCGCGATCGTCCGGGCCACCGAGGACGACAAGCTTCTGCTGGACGCGTTGCTGGAGAACCTGCACCGGGCGGAGCTGAACCCGCTGGAGGAGGCGAACGCCTACGAGCAGCTGCTGACCGACTTCTCCTGCACCCATGACGAGCTGGCCGACCGGATCGGGCGCTCGCGCTCGCACGTCTCCAACACGCTGCGGTTGCTGCGGCTGTCTGCCACCGTGCAGCGGCGGGTCGCGGCGGGCGTGCTGACGGCCGGCCACGCGCGGGCGCTGCTGGGCGTCGTGGACGGCGAGCGGCAGGACGAGCTGGCCCGGCGGATCATCGCGGAGGGCCTCTCGGTGCGGACCACCGAGGAGATCGTCGCACTGCTGGACCAGGACGAGAGGCCGCAGCGCCCGGTCGGCCCGAAGGCCGGCAAGCTGCTCTCCCCGGCCTTCAACGATCTGGCCGGCCGGCTCTCCGACCGCTTCGACACCCGGGTCAAGGTCGAGGTCTCCCAGCGCAACGGGAAGCTCGGCAAGGGCAAGGTCGTTCTGGAGTTCGCGTCGGTCGAGGATCTCAACCGGATCCTGGACAGCCTGGCGCCGGGGGACGACGGGCTGCGGCTCTCCCCGAGCTGAGGGCTTCCAGGCCGAGCGCTGTGGGTGCATGTTTCACGTGAAACATGCACCCACAGTTGTCTGTGCCGAGCTTTCACGGATGGGTCCTTGGGCGTGGGGGTCCCGGGGTAGGAACCGATCGAGGAGGTGTGGTGGATGGGACGCAGAATCGCCCCGCTGACGCTGGACAACCTGGCCGACCTGACGGAGCCCTGCCGCTCCTGCGTGTTCTGGGAGCTTGACCCGGTGCGGGGTCGGGAGGCGGTCGAGGCGGGGAAGCCCGAGCTGGAGAAGGAGGGCTGGATCTCCGCCGTGCTGCTGGAGTGGGGCTCCTGCGGGCGGATCGTCTATGTGGACGAGGAGCCGGCCGGGTTCGTGCTCTACGCTCCGCCCGCCTATGTGCCGCGCTCGCAGTCCTTCCCGACGAGCCCGGTCTCGCCGGACGCCGTTCAGCTGATGATCAGTCGGGTGCTGCCCGGGCACCAGCATCAGGGGCTGGGCCGGGTGCTGGTGCAGACCGTGGCGAAGGACCTGCTGGGACGCGGCTTCCGGGCGATCGAGGCCTTCGGGGTGGCCGGTGTCGACCAGCCGACCTGTCTGCTGCCGGCCGACCATCTGCTGGCGGTGGGCTTCAAGACGGTCCGCCCGCACCACCGCTACCCCCGGCTGCGGCTGGAGGCCCGTTCCACGCTCTCCTGGAAGGGCGATGTCGAGGGGGCGCTGGAGCGGCTGCTCGGGGGAGCGCGCAAGGAGCCGGCGCTGCGGCCGTTCTGAGGCGCCGAAGAACGCGGGGAGGCGGGGTCCGCATGCGGACCCCGCCTCCCCGCGTTCGCCCCGGATCGGGGCGCGCTGCCTCAGAGCGTGATGATGCCGTCGAGGTCGCGCAGGATCATGCCCTTGGGACGGGCGCCGACGATGGTCTTCACGACCTCACCGCCCTGGTACACGTTGAGCGTCGGGATGGAGATGACCGCGTACTTGGCCGGGATCTCCGGGTTCTCGTCTATGTTGATCTTGGCGATGGTGAGCTGGTCACCGTACTCGGCGGCGATCGCCTCCAGAACCGGGGCGACCTGCTTGCACGGGCCGCACCAGGGGGCCCAGAAGTCGACCAGAACGGGCTTCTCGCTCTGGAGGACCGCCGCGTCGAAGGTCTCGTCGGTCACGGTGATGATGGCGTCGGACACGGGAACTCCTAAAGGTCGCATTCAGCGAGTGGGTAACGGGGGAAGTGCGGGTGGTGCTGTTTCACGTGAAACAGCACCACCGGGAGACGGTCGGCGTCGACCAGGTCAGACCGCGACCTCGGCGGTGGCCTTCGTCGCCTGGTCGGCCAGGTGCGCCAGGTAGCGCTCGGCGTCCAGCGCGGCGGAGCAGCCGGTGCCGGCGGCGGTGATCGCCTGGCGGTAGGTGTGGTCGACCACGTCACCCGCGCCGAAGACGCCGGTGAGGTTGGTCCGGGTCGAGGGGGCGTCGACCTTGAGGTAGCCCTCGGCGTCCAGCTCCAGCTGGCCGGTGAAGAGCTCGGTGCGCGGGTCGTGGCCGATGGCGATGAAGAGGCCGGTGACCGGGAGCTCGCGCAGCTCGCCGGTGGTGGTGTCGCGCAGGGTCACGCCGGTCAGCTTGGGGTCGCCGTGGATGGCCTCGACCGCGCTGTCCCATGCGAAGGAGATCTTCGGGTCGGCGAAGGCACGCTCCTGCATGGCCTTGGAGGCCCGCAGGCTGTCGCGGCGGTGGATGACCGTGACGCTCCGGGCGAAGCGCGAGAGGAAGGTGGCCTCCTCCAGGGCGGTGTCGCCGCCGCCGACCACGGCGATGTCCTGGTCGCGGAAGAAGAAGCCGTCGCAGGTGGCGCACCAGGAGACGCCGCGCCCGGAGAGCGCGTCCTCACGGGGCAGGCCGAGCTTGCGGTGCTGCGAACCGGTGGTGACGATCACCGCGTGGGCGCGGTGGACGACGCCCTCGGAGTCCGTGACGGTCTTGATGTCGCCGGTGAGGTCGACCGCGACGATGTCGTCCGGGATCAGCTCGGCGCCGAACCGCTCGGCCTGCGCCCGCATGCCGTCCATCAGCTCGGGGCCCATGATGCCGTCCCGGAAGCCGGGGAAGTTCTCGACCTCGGTGGTGTTCATGAGCGCACCGCCGGCCGTTACCGCACCCTCGAAGACGAGGGGGTTCAGGGAGGCTCGCGCGGTGTAGAGCGCGGCCGTGTACCCTGCCGGGCCGGAGCCGATGATGATCACGTTACGGACGTCGCTCACTGCATCTCCTGGTTCGCATCGCGACCCGCGCTAGCGGGGAGGGGTGGCGGTCCTGCTCCGCCGCCCGGGACAACGACTCACCAGTGTCCCGCATTCCCCAGCCCCGCTGCACCAGGCGCCCACCTCACGAACGCCTTACGGCGCTGCGACGGTCTGGTGCAGTTCGACGGTGGCGGGGGCGGCGGGGGTGTGCAGGTTGCAGCCCGCGTCGAGCAGGTAGACGTCCAGGCGGCCGGGGTCGGCGGCGAGCGGGAAGACGTAGACGTCCACCGGGGTGCTGCCATAGCGGCCGTGGCCGACGGCGATCGGTGTGTCGCCGGCGTGGCTGCCGACGGCGGCCTGGACGCAGCCGGGGAGCCGGTCCGCGGGGGCGGGGGCGGGGGAGGCGTCGGGGTTCTGGCCGGTGGCGCGCGGGACGCTCTTGGCCGTGCCGGCCGCCGAGGGCTGGGCCGCCACCAGCTGCTGGATCTGGGCAGGGAGCTGGTCCGCGCTGAAGACCGGTCCGCCGACCGCCGCCGGCGACTCGGCGGGCCGCAGCGCAGCGCTGCTGGTGCTGCTCGTGGCGGTGTCGACCGTGCCGCCGTGCGAGCCGGAGTCGACCAGCACGGCCCCCAGCCCGAGAACGGCCAGGCATCCGGCGGCGGCCAGCAGCAGCCGGGCCCGGCGGCGCAAGCCCGAGCGCGCGGACTGCCCGGGACGTGCGCGGTCGGTACGGGTGGGCGGTGCGGCGGCCGGGGACCGGGTGGCCCGGGGCTTGGCCGCGGCTGCCTCGCGCGGACGAGGGGCGGCGGCCTCGGCGGCCAGCGCGGCGTCGATCCGCAGCGCGACGTCCGCGGGCATGGCCGGCGGCTCGTCGGCGCCGAGCAGCTCGGTCAGGTCGGTGAGGGCTGCGAGCGTGTCGGCGCACTGCGGGCAGCCGTCCAGGTGCGCGCGAACGGCGGCGGCCTCGGCCGGAGAGAGCAGCTCCTCGTGCAGATCCGCCAGCTGGTCCAGGTCCGGGTGGCCGGCGGACGGCCGGCCGGTGGACGAGTGGTCCGTGGAAGGGTCGGGTGCCTGGTGCGTCATCGGGGCGTCGCGTCTCCTTCCAGGCTCAGCTCGTGGACGGGGATGCCGGGATCCCCGGATGGGACGGAGCCGGAGCCCGTTGGGTTCCCCGGTGGTCGCGGACGGGTGGATGTTTCACGTGAAACATCGCCGCCGCGCAGATGGCGCACGAGCGGCAGCAGCCGGGCGCGGCCGCGGGCGCAGCGGCTCTTGACCGTGCCGACCGGCACGCCGAGCACCTCGGCCGCCTCGGCGACGGGGTAGCCCTGCATGTCCACCAGGACTATCGCGGCCCGCTGGTCGACGGGGAGCGTGTCGAGCGCGCTCGCCAGCTCGCGGCGCAGCTCCTGGCGGACGACCAGGGCGTCGGTGGGCTCGGCGCTGCCGACCAGGCTGTCGAGCTGCTGCGGGTCATCGTCCAGCGAGCCGGTGCGGCGGGTGGCCGTCCGGCGGGCGCGGTCCAGGCAGGCGTTGACCACGATCCGGTGCAGCCAGGTGGTGACGGCGGAGCGGCCCTGGAAGGTGTGCGCGGCGCGGAAGGCGGAGACCAGGGCGTCCTGGAGGGCGTCTGCGGCCTCCTCGCGGTCGCCCAGGGTACGCACGGCCACGGCCCAGAGGCGGTCGCGATGGCGCGCCACCAGCACGCCGAAGGCGGCCTGGTCGCCGCCGACGTGACGGGCCAGGAGCTCCGCGTCGGTCGTCTCGGCGGCCTCGGACAGCTGCTGTCGCGTCGGCTCGGCCATCTGCTGTCCCCTCTCTGCCGCTCTCGCCGTTCGGCTGCGCACGGTGGGCCTCAGGTGCTCAGCCGGCGACCTTGATCTCCGCGACCTCGCCCCGGTAGGTGCCGGCCCCATCATTGGGGAGGCTGGTCAGCCAGATCAAGAGGTAGCGGGTACGAACCGGTGCGGGGGGCCGGAAGTCGGCGGTGGAGCCGGTGCTGCTGGCGATCGCGTTGCCGAAGTCGCTCAGCTGGGTGGGCGCGGTCGCGCCGGAGCCGGTGGGTACCCGCAGTTCGGCGGTGGTGTCGCCGCCCGCGAACTGGACCTGGACCGAGCTGACCGAGGTGGTCGCGCCGAGATCCACGAGCAGGCCGGTGCCGTGTCCGATGGTGGTGAGGTTCTGGAGGTAGCCCTGGGTCTGCCAGAAGGTGGCGGGGTTGTTGTCGTAGGTGAGCGGCAGTTGATCCGCGTGCATCGGACCGTCGCCCAGCGGGTTGAACGAGGTGACGCCGGCGATCGTCACCGGCTTCGGCGGGGCCGCCGAGACGGACGGGCTGGGCGAGCCGGCGACGCCGCTGACGCCCAGGGCCTGCTTCTCGCTGCCGCCGCTGTTGCCCAGCTGGCTGGCGAGGTGCCAGGAGCCGTAGCCGATCGCGGCGAGCAGGGTGACCGAGAGCGTCCACTTGAGCAGCCGCCTGGCCCGGCGGCGCGGTGCGGGCCGCGCGGGGAACCGCTCCTGGTGCACCGGCGCGGGCGCGGGAGCGGGCTGGGCGAGCGGGGGACGCGGCTCGCGGCTGGTCCGCCCGGCCACCGGCTCCGGCACCGAGTAGCGCGGCGCGGCGAGGCCGGGCAGAGCGGGATCGGGCACCGGCTGGCGGATCTTGGGCAGCAGCGCGATGGCCTTGGTCAGCTCGGCCGGGGTGGTGATCGGCTCCAGGTGGTGCGGCGGCGGGTCGCACAGGATCCGTGCGGCGAGGTCGGACAGGCCGCGGTGGATGCCGGCGCGGACCTGGTCGGGCGGGACGCAGCCGAGGCTCTTGGGCAGCCCCTGAAGGTCGTAGCGGTCCTCGGGGTAGGGCCAGCGGTGGGTCAGCGAGGCGTACAGCAGCACGCCGATCGCCCGGGTGTCCACCAGCTCGGCGTCCTCCTCGGGCAGCCCGCGCAGGGCGGCGTCCACGGCGACGCCGTTGATCCGGTACTGGCCGGTGTCGGTGCGCAGCACGCAGCGCGGGGTGAGCCGCAGGTGGGAGCGGCCGCTGCGGTGTGCGGCGGCGACCGCCTCGGCCACCTGGCGGACCATCTGGTACGCGTCGTACGGCTCCATCGGGCCGGTGGCGAGGAGCGTGGCCAGGTCGGTTGCGCCGGGCAGCCACTCCCGGATCACGTAGACCAGGTCGCCCTCCTGGACCGCGTCCAGGACCTGGACGAAGCGCGGGTCGCCGAGCAGGGCGGCGGACCGGGCGGCGGCCAGCACGTCCTTGGCCCGGCGGTGACCGGCGGCCAGCAGGTGGACGCCGACGGCGCGGCGCAGCTTCTCGTCGACCGCGCGCCAGCTGCTGAAGACCTCGGACTGCGAGGTGCACTCCTCCAGCCGGTAGCGGTCGGCGATCTTGTCGCCGCTGTGCCGCTGCGGCACCGGGAGGTCGTCGGGGAGCTCGTCCGCGACGACCGCCACATCCGCCGCGTCAGCGGCGTCTGCCGCGTCCGCGACGTCCTCGGAGTCGACGGGATCAGCGGAGTCCTCCGCGTCCTCGGAGTCCACGGGATCAGCGGCCTCCTGCGGATCGTCGTCGACCTCGTCAGCGTCCTCATCGGCGAGGGCGGCCGCGGCCGCCCGGCTGGTCAGCTCGGCGGCGATCTCGGAGGCGGAGAGCGGCGCTGTCGTCTCGGCTTCCTCCTCGGCCGCTGACGTGTCGACGACTGCCTTGGTGCCATCAGCCACCGTCGTCCTGCCTCCCCTTGTATCGCCCGGTCCGGTGCCCCCTGCGGCCCGGCCCTCGGTAGGGCAGCCGTACGAGGACCCGGCTCTGCAGACCAAGTCGTTCGAAGACAATTGTGCCCACTCTTCCCACCTGACTACGACCGGCGAGAGGGCCAACTGGTTGCGCGCAGTGCCGACCGGATCCGTGGGTGGACGAACTGAGGAGAAGTCAGCGGCCCAGTCGGCTACGGACCATGCCGATCATCGCGTTCAGCTCCTCGATCCGCATCCTTCTGGCGAGCGCGGTGAACACCGCCAGCTGTACGGTTCCGGCGACCAGAACAGTAACCACGCTACCCAGCCAGCTGTTCAGCAGGTCCCCCAGGAGCAGGGCGACCAGGAAGCCGGCCAGCGCGGCGGGCAGGCAGGCGATCGCCAGCCGCGCGTAGGTCTTGGCGATCCGTCCGGTGTCGAGGCCGCCGATCCGCCGCTTGAGCTTGGGCACCGCCACCGCCACGCCCACCGCGTAGGAGGCGCCGTAGCCCAGCGCCATGCCGGTGACGGCCAGGTGGGCGGGCAGCAGCAGGTAGCAGAGCACGGCGGTGCCGGCCTGGGCGGCCGCGACCCAGACGGTGTTGGAGAACGGCGTACGGGTGTCCTCGTAGGCGTAGAAGCCGCGCAGCAGCACGTACTGCACCGAGTAGGGGATCAGGCCCAGCGCGAAGGCGGAGAGCATCAGGCCGACCGCGGTGGTGCCGTGCGAGGCACTGCCCCCGTTGCCGAGGCCGTAGATCGCGCTGCCGATCTGCGGGCCGAGCGCGAGGAAGAGGAAGGACGCGGGGACGATCGCCACCGCGGAGGTGCGCAGACCGTACGAGAGGTCGTCGCGGACGGCGCCGGCGTCCCCGTCGGCGGCCGAGCGGGAGAGCCGCGGCAGCACCGCGCTCATCACCGAGACGGTGATCACCGCCATCGGCAGCTGCCAGATCAGCAGGGCGTTGGAGTAGGCCGCCAGGCCCACCCCGAGGTAGCCCGCGCTCGCGGCCGCGCTGCCCGCCGCGGTGGCGAGCTGGGTGACCACCAGGTAGCCGGCCTGGTTGGCGAGCACGAAGAGGAAGGTCCACTTGGCCAGCCGGGCGGCCTTGCCCAGCCCGTGACCGCGCCAGTCGAAGCGCGGGCGGAACTGGAATCCGGCGGCGCGCAGGTAGGGGATCATCGCCAGCGCCTGCACGGTGAGGCCCAGCAGGGTGCCGATGCCCAGCAGCCGCAGCCCCTCGGGGGAGATGCTCTCGGGGGTGACCCGGCTGCTCTCGAAGGTGCCGAAGACCCAGAGGTACATCCCGAAGGTGAAGATGACCACGACGTTGTTGAGGACCGGAGTCCACATCATCGCGCCGAACCGGCCGCGGGCGTTGAGGATCTGACCCATCACCACGTGCACGCCCATGAAGAAGATGGTCGGCAGGCAGTAGCGGGCCAGCGCCACCGTGGTGTCGGCGCTGGTGGGGTTGCGCATCAGGGAGTGCGAGATCAACTGGACCAGCAGCGGCGCGGCCAGCACGGCGACGAACGCGACCCCGGCCAGGCCGACCATCACCAGGGTGAGCAGGCGGTTGGCGTAGGCGGTGCCGCCGTCCTCGTCCTGCTTCATGCTGCGGACCAGCTGCGGGACGAAGACGGCGTTCAGGGCGCCGCCGCCGATCAGGATGTAGAGCAGGGTGGGCAGCGTGTTGGCGGCCGAGTAGGAGTCGCCCATCGTGCCGACGCCGATCGCGGCGGCGATGACCATCGTGCGGACGAAGCCGGTGCCGCGCGAGACCAGGGTGCCGGCGGCCATGATGGCGCTGGAGTTGAGCAGACCGGCGACCTTGCCGGCTGGCTCCTGCGGGCCCCCGGACGGACTCTCGGGCGCCGCCGGTTCGGGCTCGGGCTCGGGCTCGAGTGCGGGCGAGGGAGCGGGCGTCGGGGCGGGGGAGAGCTGGAGCTCGGCCTCCTCGGCGGTGAGCGGCGGGTCGAACTCGATCACCGGGATGAACGGCTTCTCCGGCGGAGCGGCGGCGGCGCTGTCGAGACCGCCGCCCGCGTGCCCGGCGCCGACTCCGCTGAGCAGCGCGTCCACGCCGACGTACTCGGTGCTCTCGCTGTCCCAGGGCGAGCCCTCGGGCTCCGGCTCGGGTTTGGTCTTCGCGCTCCCGGTGGCCATCACGGCGGCGGGCAGCAGGTTGCGGGCCGCCAGGGCGGCGCGACCGGCCCAGCGGGAGGCCGGGACGGTCGGTTCGGGAGCGGCGGGAGCGGCGGGGCTCTCCTGGGGGTCGGGGAGCGTCGTCTCGGCCTCGGCGGCGGTCACCGGCTCCGCGCTCGGCGGCGCGGGGGGCTCGTCGGCGGTGCGGTCGTACGGGTCCGGCCCGGCGACCGTGGGGTACGGGTCGGCGGCGAACGGATCCTGGGCGTAGGTGTCGGCCAGGTACCAGTCCTGCTCGTCGGCCGGTGCCGCGCCAGGGGCGGGTGAGCTGTCGGTCCGGCCCCGTCCGCGTTCCTGACCCTGCACTCGCTCGTCGCGCGGCCCGCTCATGCCACCTCTTCGCTGTCCGGGTCCGGCCGCGCGGGGACTCCGGCGGCCTCGGACCGGTCGGTCGGCCGACGCCGGACGGCGCCACCGCCCGCCTGCCGTGACCGGCCGGTTCCAGGGATCTACTGTCTCATCACGGCCAGCCCGATCCCGGCTTTCGACGCGGCTCGGGCCTACGGCTTCTCAGCCTGCGGCGCGCCGTCCCCGCCGTCCGCATCGTCCTCGGGCACCAGCGGGGCGTCCGGATCCTCGGGCGCAACGACGCCCTTCTTGCGCTTGAGGTAGATCCGCAGCCCGGCCAGCAGCACCAGCAGCACGCCGGAGCCGACCACCCACCAGACGCCGCTGGGGACGTGGGTCACGTCGACCTTGAACTGCACCTCGGGGCCGTAGGGCTGGGAGTCGGGGCCGACGGTGAACAGCTGGGCGGACATCGGCACCACACCGTTGCCCTTGGCCTGGGCGGTGAAGCGCAGCGAGGCGCTCTGCCCGGCGCCCAGGGTGATCGAGCCGGGCTGGCTGACGTTGAGCCGGTTCGGCTGCGAGGAGGTGAGCCGCAGTTCGAGGTTGAGCACCGTCTGGTTGAGGTCGTTCCGGACGCTCACCTGCAGCAGCCCGGAATCACCGGCAAGAGTGACGACGCTGCTCTTGGGGGTGATGGCCACGGCGTCGGTCAGCTGCGCGAGGTAGGCCGTGGCGTTGAGCCGGAAGTCCTGGCCGGTCTTTTGCTGGGTGCGCCACTCGGTGGAGACCGAGCGGAGCATCGCGGCGCTGAACGGGCTGCTGACCCGCTGCGGGAGGCTGAGGATGCGCACCAGCCGGTCGACGTTCTGCTGCATCTCGGCGACCGACGCCAGATCCTTGGTCGACAGCTCGGTGCCGCGCAGGTTGCCGGGGTAGGAGTCGGCGCCGGGCACGGAGGTGTTCGCCCTGGCGTCTGCGGCGGCCGCGGTGACGTTGTCCAGCGTGGCCGGACTGGTCCACTTGCCGCTCTGAGCGGCGGCGAGCGAGTCGGCCAGCGTCTGCGCACTCGCGACAGTCAGGTCGCGCGGCGGCATCACCAGCATGGTGCGCGGCACGTTCGGCTCCTGGAGGGTGACCTCCAGGGTCTCGGCCAGGAAGCGCTGCTCGGCCGCGGTCCGGCTCTGCGGGGTCTTCAGGTCGTTCTGGAACAGGGCGGAGACGGTGCTGTCGGCGACCACGGCTGTCTGCCCGTTGCCGATCGGACGGGCGGCGTTCGGGGTGTGCAGGAGGGAGGAGGACTCCGGCATGCTGGAGCCGTTCACCAGCACCGTCGTGCCGCCGAGCTGCTTGGCGACGGCGGCGGTCGGCTGGTCCAGGGCCCCCTGGTAGGGCCAGGCCACGGTGTCCGTGACGTCGGTGGACAGTCGGCCCTCGACGGTCACTTTGCCGGCCGTGCGGGCCTTGCCGATCACGGTGTCCAGACCGGCCAGGCCGGCGCCGTTGTGCGCGATCGAGGCCAGGTCCGGGTCGCCGTAGGGCAGCGCGACCACCTGCGAGCCGTTGGCGGCCACCGCGGTGCGCAGCGCGGCCAGCCAGGCGGTCGCCGCGGCGGCTCCCACGCCGGGCTTGGTGTTCTGGGCACCGGCGGGCTCACCGCCGTGCCCGGCCAGCTGGACCCGGTAGGGCTTGGTCATCGCGAAGACGGTGTCCAGCAGCTCCGGGTCGATCACCCAGGTCAGCGAGGGGATCTTGGCCCCGATCGCGACCAGCTGGCCGAGCCGGCCGGTCGGACCCAGGTCGGTGATGAGGCTGTCGTCGCGCAGCACCGGGGTCTGGTCCGGGTCGGCGGTCTGGGCGACCAGCTCGGGGGCGTGCGTGATCGGCCAGAGCGTGGCGACCTGGGTGGGCTGGCCGTCCTTGGTGGGATCCGCGAAGTACGGCAGCACGGTGCGGCCGATGCCCACCACGCGGTCGTTGTCGTCCTGGACGTCCACCGCGAGCTCGTAGACACCGCTCTGGTCGAGCTTCAGGTCGGTCATCTGGACCGAGAGCGTGAACGGCGCCGAGGCGCCGGCCGCCAGGTCGCCCAGCTGGACGGGCTGCGGGTCGGTGAGTTCCTTGCCGTCGGCGCTGGTGGGTCCGCCGCGGGTGAACAACGAGGCGATGTCGCTGCGGGTGGCCAGCGCCTTGTTGCGGCTGCCCAGCTCCAGCCCGACGTGCGGGTGGCTGACGGTTCCGGAGCCGGTGTTGGTGACCTCGCCGGTGATCACCAGCTGGCCGGTGGGGCCCGGGGCGACGGGTTGGACGGTGGCGATGGTGACGTTCACCGGGGTGTCGGAGCTGGTCGGATCGGCCAGCGCGGGCGGGGCGACGGTGACGCCGAGCAGGCCCAGCGCGCACCCGATGGCCAGCGCGCCGGCCCGCAGGCGGGCCGATGATCGGGAGCCGGAGCCCGACCTGCGGGAACTTCCCGTGTGCCGTGCTGGCTCGCCCACGCGCTTCGCCCTCGCCGTTCCGGTTCGCTGTCGTCTTCGTCAACGCCACGCGGAGGTGTTCCGCGCTGTTCCGCATGCCCTGGTGCCGTCCCGCACGGGCGCTGCGTGCTGCCGCTGGGCCGTCCTGTCGAACGGCTCGTGGTGGCGCACCCGTTTTTTCCCCACCCGCATGGTAACGACGTTGCCCGGCCCGCAGTGTTGCGGGCCTTGGGGTGAGCGGCCGGGGGCTGTGGAAAACCGGCGGGCGGGAGGGCCGCTCGGCCACGTAGGCTTGTGTGCCGTGTCCCACGCCAATGATTCCCGTGCCGAGATCCCCCTTTCCGCTGCCGATGCGACGGTCCTGCCAGGCCTGAGCGAGGCCCAGACGCGCGGGCTCCAGGAGCTGCTCCGGGTCTCCCCGGTCGCGGACGAGATCGCCCGACGCTTCCAGGCGGCCGGGTTCCGGCTGGCCCTGGTGGGCGGGTCGGTGCGGGACGCGCTGCTCGGGCGGCTGGGCAACGACCTGGACTTCACCACGGACGCCCGGCCCAAGCAGGTGCTCAAGCTGGTCAACGGTTGGGCGGACGCGGTCTGGGACGTCGGCATCGCCTTCGGCACGGTCGGGGCCCGCAAGGACACCGACGATGGCAGCTTCCTGATCGAGATCACCACCTACCGCTCCGAGGCGTACGACCGCACCTCGCGCAAGCCCGAGGTGACGTACGGCGAGACCATCGAGCAGGACCTGGTCCGGCGCGACTTCACCGTGAACGCGATGGCCGTCGACCTGCCGGGGCGCGGCTTCGTCGACCCGCACCACGGCCTGGACGACCTGGAGGCCCGACTGCTGCGCACGCCGGCCACCCCCGAGGAGTCCTTCTCCGACGACCCGCTGCGGATGATGCGGGCCGCCCGTTTCGCCGCCCAGCTGGACTTCACGCCCGCTCCCGAGGTGGTCGCGGCGATGACCGCGATGGCGGAGCGGATCACCATCGTCTCGGCCGAGCGGATCCAGGCCGAGCTCAACAAGCTGCTGCTCTCCGATCACCCGGTGAAGGGCCTGCGGCTGCTGGTCGACACCGGGCTCGCCGGCTTCGTGCTGCCCGAGCTGCCGGCCCTTCAGCTGGAGGCCGACGAGCACCACCGCCACAAGGACGTCTACGAGCACTCGCTGATCGTCCTGGAGCAGGCCATCGCGCTGGAGCAGGACGGCCCGGACCTGACGCTGCGGCTGGCCGCGCTGCTGCACGACATCGGCAAGCCGCGCACCCGGCGCTTCGAGTCGGACGGCCGGGTCTCCTTCCACCACCACGAGGTGGTCGGCGCGAAGATGACGCGCAAGCGGATGCGGGAGCTGAAGTACTCCAAGGAGCTGATCGACGACGTCTCGCAGCTGGTCGAGCTGCACCTGCGCTTCCACGGCTACGGGGGCGGGGAGTGGACCGACTCCGCCGTCCGCCGCTATGTCACCGACGCCGGGCCGCTGCTGGAGCGCCTGCACAAGCTGACCCGCTCCGACTGCACGACCCGCAACCGGAAGAAGGCCGCCACCCTCTCGCGCACCTACGACGGTCTGGAGGATCGGATCGCCGAACTCAAGGAGCGCGAGGAGCTGGACTCCATCCGCCCTGCGCTGGACGGCAACCAGATCATGGAGCTGCTGGGCCTGAAGCCCGGGCCGCAGGTGGGCAAGGCCTACAAGCATCTGCTCGAACTGCGGCTGGAGCACGGCCCGATGGAGCACGAGGCAGCGGTGGCCGCGCTGAAGGCCTGGTGGGCGGCCGAGCAGGAGCAGTAGGACGGTCTAGCGAGGCGAACCGGCCGTGAGCCCCTGGTTTGCTGACGGATCGCCACGCCGGCAGGCCCGTCCGTAGAGCACCGCGCTGAGCGCGTAGAGCAGCGCGACGCCGATCACCAGGCCGACCGAGCGGCCGTTCAGGGGCAGGACCAGCGCGCTCACCCCGGCGGCCGCCACGAAGGCGACATTGAAGAGCACGTCGTAGAGGGCGAAGACACGGCCCCGGTAGTCGTCCTCGACGGCGTGCTGCACGATCGTGTCGGCGCAGATCTTGGTGCCCTGGGTGACCACCCCGAGCAGCAGCGCCGCCACCATCGCCGGTCCCTCGGCGAAGGGCAGGCCGAGGGCCGGGATGAAGACCGCGGCCGAGGCCAGGCAGGCGACCATCCAGCCGGTCAGTCCCAGCCGCCGGGTGAACCACGGGCTGACCACGGCCGCCAGGAAGAAGCCGACCGCCGAGAAGCCCAGCGCGGTCCCCAGGGTGGCCAGTCCGCCCTTGCTGTCGCCGGGTTGGTTGAAGGTGTAGCGGGAGAGCATCAGCACCACGACGATCAGCACGCCGTAGCAGAACCGCGCCGCGGTGACCGCCGCCAGCGCGTGGACCGCCGGGCGGCCGTCCCTGACGAGGTGTCGCACGCCGTCCGCCAGCGAGTGCCCGGCCTGGCCGAGGGCCGCGCGCAGATCGGGCCGGTCGGGGTGGTGCTCGGGTCCGAGCAGCTCGGGATCCATTCGCTGCGCTGCCAGCGCGGCGCTGAGGTAGAGCACGGCGGCGATGCACACCAGGCCGGCGTCCGCCTTCTGCCCGGGCGCCAGCACCTGGTGGAAGAGGAAGCCGATGCCGCCGCCGGCGGCCGCCGCCACGGTGCCCAGGGTGGGGGAGACGGCGTTGGCGGTGACCAGTTGGTTCGGTTCGACGACCCGGGGGAGCGCGGCCGACAGGCCGGCCAGGATGAACCGGTTGAGTGCGGTGACCAGCAGGGCGGCGCCGAAGAAGAGCCATTCGGGGGCCCGGCCGAGCAGCAGCGCGGCGGTGACCAGGCCGAGGCCGAAGCGGGCGAGATTGCCCAGGTAGAGCACCTGGCGCCGACGCCAGCGGTCCAGAAGTACCCCGGCGAACGGGCCGATCACCGAGAACGGCAGCAGCAGTACCGCCAGCATCGAGGCGATGTCGGCCGGGCTGGACTGGCGCTCCGGGGAGAAGATCACGTACGAGGCCAGCGAGACCTGGAAGACCCCGTCGGAGAGCTGGGAGAGCAGTCGGGCGGTGAGCAGTCTGCGGAAGTCGCGCGTGCGGACCAGCCCGCGGAGCGTGGCGTGGCCGGAGAGCTGGGAGCTGGGGGCCGGTGCCGGCCTTCTGGTGATCGCCACCCGCTCAGGGTGTCATGACTGCGGCCGATGTTTCACGTGAAACATCGGCCGCAGTCATGACGGGGGATCAGAGTCGAGAGCTCAGGGCTCGGGGACTCAGATCTCGCCGCGGATGAACTTCTCGACGTTGTCGCGGGCCTCGTCGTCGAAGTACTGGACCGGCGGGGACTTCATGAAGTACGAGGACGCGGAGAGGATCGGGCCGCCGATGCCGCGGTCCATGGCGATCTTCGTGGCGCGCACGGCGTCGATGATGACACCGGCCGAGTTCGGGGAGTCCCAGACCTCGAGCTTGTACTCCAGGCTCAGCGGGACGTCACCGAACGCGCGGCCCTCGAGGCGGACGAAGGCCCACTTGCGGTCGTCGAGCCACTGGACGTAGTCCGACGGGCCGATGTGGACGTTCTTGGCGCCCAGCTCGCGGTCCACGATCTGCGAGGTGACGGCCTGCGTCTTCGAGATCTTCTTGGACTCCAGGCGCTCACGCTCGAGCATGTTCTTGAAGTCCATGTTGCCGCCGACGTTCAGCTGCATGGTGCGCTCCAGCAGGACACCGCGGTCCTCGAAGAGCTTCGCCATCACGCGGTGCGTGATGGTGGCGCCGACCTGCGACTTGATGTCGTCACCGACGATCGGCACGCCGGCCTCGGTGAACTTGTCCGCCCACTCCTTGGTGCCCGCGATGAACACCGGCAGAGCGTTGACGAAGCCGACCTTGGCGTCGATCGCGCACTGCGCGTAGAACTTGGCGGCGTCCTCGGAACCCACCGGCAGGTAGCAGACGAGGACGTCGACCTGCTGGTCCTTGAGGACCTGCACGACGTCGACCGGAGCCTCGTCGGACTCCTCGATGGTCTCCCGGTAGTACTTACCCAGGCCATCGAGGGTGTGACCGCGCTGCACGGTGACGCCGGTCGGCGGCACGTCGCAGATCTTGATGGTGTTGTTCTCGCTGGCGAGGATGGCGTGCGCCAGGTCCTGGCCGACCTTCTTGGCGTCGACGTCGAACGCCGCGACGAACTCCACGTCGGAGACGTGGTAGTCGCCGAACTGCACGTGCATCAGCCCGGGGACCTTGCCGGCCGGGTCGGCGTCCTTGTAGTACTCGACACCCTGCACCAGCGACGCGGCGCAGTTGCCGACGCCCACGATGGCTACGCGAACCGAACCCATTCCGGTTGCTCCCTGTGATCTCGTGAGGTCCGTCGGAGACCGACGATCCTCGTCCTGCTTCTCATCTGACTGTCTGACGGGCGCGCTGCGCCCACTTCCGCCGCGTGGCACAGGGCAGACGCGGTGGCGGCACTCCTAGGCGGAGTGCCCCGGGCGGTCGTACGGTGGCCGGGGCGGATCCGAAGATCCGTCCTCGTCGCCACGGCCGTCCGAAGACTGTGGTGTTTCCTGGCCTCTCGGGGACGCTGTGGTGCGCCCGCTCCGATTGGCCCGTTCGGTTTCGATCAGCTCGTTCAGCCAGCGGACCTCGCGCTCCACCGACTCCAGGCCGTGCCGCTGCAGTTCGAGCGTGTAGTCGTCGAACCGCTCGCGGGTGCGGGCGATCGAGCTCCGCATCCGCTCGAGCCGCTCCTCCAGCCGGCTGCGGCGGCCCTCCAGGACGCGCATCCGCACGGCTCGGTCGGTCTGACCGAAGAAGGCGAAGTGCACCCCGAAGTGCTCGTCCTCCCAGGCGTCCGGACCCGAGTCGGCGAGCAGCTCCTCGAAGCGCTCCTTGCCCTCGGAGGAGAGCCGGTAGACGATCTTCGACCGCTTGCCGTTCAGCGCGGTGGCCGGGACGTACTCGGTGTCCGGGTTGTCCTCGACCAGCGAGCCCTGGGCGACCAGGTTCTTCAGGCAGGGGTAGAGCGTGCCGTACGAGAAGGCGCGGAACGAGCCCAACAGTACGTTGAGTCGCTTGCGCAGCTCGTACCCGTGCATCGGAGCATCGTGCAGCAGGCCGAGGACAGCGAACTCCAGCACTCCCGAGCGCCTGCTCACCCTGTCCGGCCTCCTCTCCGATGACTCGCCCCTGTCGGGGCCTTCGCTACCTCGCGACCGGCTATGCCGATGCGATGTATCGACTCGATATATCGAGAACGATAGGCCGAGGTCACGATTGGGGCAAGAGGGGCACGGGTGAATGTGATCACAAGAGTCCTCTCGATCCGCCCGCACCCCAGGTCGCGGCCATATCGGGGGGTCTTGGCAACGGGCATGTAATGATCTGTGGTTGTTTTGCGGGGATTAGTACCTGATGCCCGATTAGCTACGGTTTCAGGGTGCGTACGCTGTCGCGTGTGCACGAGGACCACCATCGGGGCAGCGGCCGTACACAAGGCCTAGGGCGGTTGCGGGCATTGGAAGGGGAACCTGTCTTCAGGCGCCCGAGCCTGGCCTAGGAGTTACTGGACGATGAGCGAACACCGGCGAAGGTCGCACAACTCGGGCGGCGGCGACGAGCCGCCCGAGGGCCGCAGCGGCGGCCAACCGTACGCGTACGGCAATCCGCCCCAGGGTGCGCCGTCCTATGACACGCCGGGACGCGCCAGAGCCAACCGCTCCGGTGCGCCGGGCGCCCCGCGCGGTTCGCGGGAGACTGCCCAGCAGCCGCGGCTGAGCCGCGCCGAGATGCGCAAGGCGTCCCAGAAGGGCGGCCGCAAGGGCGCGGCCACGCCGGCCGCGGGTGGTCGCGGCGGCGGCAAGCCGCCGGGCAAGAAGCGCTTCATCGACTACCCGCGCTGGGGCAAGAGCGGCGTCCGCCGCTGGCTCCCGTCGTGGAAGCAGTGCCTGACGATCTTCCTGCTGGCCTTCGGCAGCGGGGTCGGAGCGATCGGCGTCACCTACGCGATGACCTCGATCCCCAACATCAAGGACCTGGTCAAGGACCAGAACAGCATCTACTACTGGGCCGACGGTTCGGAGATGACCCGCAAGGGCACCACCAACCGGCAGATCGTCCCGCTGAGCGACATCAGCCCGAACCTGCAGAACGCGGTGATCGCCGCCGAGAACGAGTCGTTCAAGACCGACAGCGGCATCGACCCCCAGGGCATCGCCCGCGCCGTCTACAACATGGCCACCGGCGGTCCGACCCAGGGCGGCTCGACGATCACCCAGCAGTACGTGAAGAACGCCTACCTGAGCCAGGATCAGACCCTGAGCCGCAAGGTCAGCGAGTTCTTCATCACGCTGAAGATCAATCAGAAGCTCTCCAAGGACGACATCCTGGACGGCTACCTGAACACCAGCTGGTTCGGCCGCAACGCCAACGGCATCCAGGCTGCCTCCCAGGCCTACTACGGCATCAACGCCAAGGACCTGGACGTCTGCCAGAGCGCCATGCTGGCCGGTCTGCTCAAGGGCGCCACCGACTACGACCCCAGCCTCAGCAAGGCCAACCTCGACCGCGAGACGGCCCGCTGGAACTACGTCCTGGACCGGATGGTGGTCACCCACTCGCTGACCGCGGCGGACCGCGCCAAGTGCAGCACCTTCCCCATGCCGATCGCGAACAAGACCGCGTCCAACATGACCGGTGAGATCGGCTACCTGGTCGACACGGCCAACAAGTACATCGAGGCGCAGGACCCGTCGATCACCGACGCCGCGCTGGCGCAGGGTGGTTACCGGATCTACACGACCTTCCAGAAGGACAAGGTCGACGCGCTGAAGAAGGCCGTCGACGACATCAGCGCGCAGAACCTCAACCCGACCAAGCGCCCGGACACCGACACCAACGTCCAGGTCGGCGCGGCCTCGGTGGTCCCCGGCGACGGCGCGATCGTGGCCATCTACGGCGGCCCCGGCTACGACCAGAACCACTTCGTCAACAACGCCGACGCCTCCGGCGTCCCGGTCGGCTCGACCTTCAAGCCCTTCGTACTGGCCACCGCGATGCAGACCGGCGTGCTGACCCAGACCGGCGCCGACGGCAAGCCGACCCGGATCAACGAGGACAGCCGCTACAGCGGCGCCGACATGAGCACCATCCGCAAGCCGGACGGCTCGCTGGTGCTCGACGTCAACAACAAGCCGTTCCGGCAGAAGAACGACGACCCGGGCGACCCGGGCTTCGTGACCCTGCGCAAGGCCATGGAAGTGTCCATGAACGTGCCGTACGTGCAGCTCGGCGAGGACGTCGGCGGCACCAACGTGATGGCGCTCGCGGAGAAGATGGGTCTGAAGAAGGAGAGCTTCGCCGACCCGAGCACGGCCTCCTTCGCGATCGGTACCTCCACCCCGAGCGCGATCCGGATGGCCTCGGCCTACTCGGTCTTCGCCGCCCGCGGCCAGCAGACCGACCCGTACTCGGTGACCAAGGTCGAGCTCAACGGCACGGTGAAGCCGGCCTTCACCAAGCCGACGCCCAAGCCGGTCCTGGACCAGGCGGTCGCCGACAACATCACCGACGTCCTGCAGGGCGTGGTGCAGAACGGCACCGGTACCAAGGCCAAGGCGCTCGGCCGCCCGGTGGCCGGCAAGACCGGTACCACCGACAAGGGCGTCTCGGCCTGGTTCGACGGCTACACCCCGCAGCTGACCACCGCGGTCAGCATGTTCCGCGAGGACCCGGCCAACCCCAAGCTGCTCTCGCTGACCGGTACCGGTGGCGCGATCGGTGGCTTCTACGGCGGTAACCTCCCCACCGAGATCTTCACCGAGTACATGAAGGCCGCGCTGGCGAACGTCCCGCCGACCGACTTCCCGACGCCGGCGCCGATCAACACCGAGGTCGACGCCTCGGGCGCGCCGAGCACCGCCTCGCCCTCGCCGACGGCCTCCGCCACGGCGAGCGACACGGCCACGGCCGCCGCTCCCAGCACCCCGGCCGCACCGGTCAGCTCCGCTCTCGCCCCGCCGACCGACGCGTCCACCGCGCCGTCGGTGCCGACCCCGTCCTGTGACCCGTTCTTCGGGTGCGGCCCGACCGGTACCGCGTCCCCGACGCACGGCCACAAGCCAACGGGCACGCCGAGCGCGCCGGCGAGCAGCCCACCGCCGCCCTCCAGCACGGGAGGCGGACTGCTCGGCTAGCAACCGGGCAGCAGGAACGGCCGTGGCGGCCCCGCAATCGCGCGGGGCCGCCACGGCCGTTTTCGTCACGTCGCTCGCGGGGTCCTTCTCGTCCACTTCATGGTCGTGCGGCAGTATGTCCGCCATGACGTCGATCGCGCGTGACGAATCCACCGAGCCCGAGGCAGCGGCCGCGGTCGCGGAAGGGCCGTTGCCCAACACCGTGGTCGTCCCCGCGGACGAGGACCCGGTCGCGGAGGCCGGCAGCGAGTTCCTCGGCGGTCCGCCCGGCCGCCGGGCCCTGCTGGGGGTCTCCTGGTGGATCCCCGCGCGGGTGCTGGCGCTCTTCACCGTGATCACGTACGTGCTGGGCATGGTGCAGAAGGTGCCCTGCTACACCAGCGGCTGGTTCTTCGGTGCCACCGCGCAGTACACCCACGCCTGCTACAGCGACATCCCGCACCTCTACTCGGCCCGCGGGTTCGCCGACGGTCTGCACCCCTACCTCGACATGATCCCGTCGCCCACGGCGGACATGAAGTTCCTGGAGTACCCGGTCCTGACCGGTGGCTTCATGCAGATCGCCGGCTGGCTCACCCCGACCGGCGGCATCATCCAGGACCGCGAGCGCTGGTTCTGGATGGTCAACGCCGCGATGCTGCTGATCTGCGCGGTGATCACCGTGATCGCGCTCTCCCGCACCCACCGCCGCCGCCCCTGGGACGCGCTGCTCTTCGCCCTCGCGCCCTGCCTGGCGCTGAACGCCACGATCAACTGGGACCTGCTCGCGGTGGCGCTGACCGCGGTGGCGATGGCGTACTGGTCGAACAGCCGCACGGTCTGGGCGGGCGTCTTCATCGGCCTGGCCACCGCCGCCAAGCTCTATCCGCTGCTGCTGCTCGGGCCGCTGCTGGTGCTCTGCTGGCGCACCGGCCGCTGGCGGGCCTTCTGGCAGGCGACCGGGGGCGCGGTCGGCGCCTGGCTGCTGGTCAACGTCCCGATCATGATCGCCAACTTCGACGGCTGGGCCACCTTCTACACCTTCAGCCAGACCCGCAAGGAGGACTTCGGCTCCTTCTGGATGATCCTGATGCAGGACCGCAACGAGTCGCTCGCGGGCCTGAACAACTGGATCGCGGGGGTGCTGATCGCCTGCTGCCTGGGCATCGGCTGGCTGGCCCTGTCGGCGCCGCGCCGCCCGCGCTACGCCCAGCTGGTCTTCCTGATCGTCGCGGCCTTCATCGTCACCAACAAGGTCTACTCGCCGCAGTACGTGCTCTGGCTGATCCCGCTGGCGGCGCTGGCCCGGCCGCGCTGGCGCGACTTCCTGATCTGGCAGGCCTGCGAGGTGCTGTACTTCCTCGGCATCTGGTCCTACCTGGCCTACACGGGCGACGCCAAGCAGCACGGCATCGGGCAGGACTGGTACCACTTCGCCGTCATCCTGCACCTGCTGGGCACGCTCTACCTGTGCGCCATGGTGATCCGGGACATCCTGCGCCCCGACCGCGACCCGGTCCGCTGGGACGGCAGTGACGACCCGTCGGGCGGCGTGCTCGACCTCGCCCCGGACCGGTTCGTGATCGGCGCGGCCCGCCGGCTGCGCGAGGCGGAGTCGTACGCCGCGTACGCCCCGACCAACCGGGACGACTGGCTGGCGGACGCGCGGTCCGGGGAGCTGGACCAGGTGGACTGGAGTACCGACGAGCTCGGCTCCGAGCGCTCCTGACGGGGTTTCAGAGGTTCAGGCGGTCTGTCACCCGGTCGAAGTGCGTCGTGGTGTGCCGCACATTGACGCACAGTTCGTCGCCCAGCGCCGGCGGCTTGCTGTCGGCGGGCAGGAACAGGATGCTGACCTGCATGTGCGGGGGTTCGGCGAACCAGAGCTGGCGGCCCTGCCAGGAGTAGGGCGACAGGGTGCGGTTGACGGTGGCGAGGCCGGCCCGGGCGATGCCCTTGGCGCGCGGCATCAGGCCGTGGACGTACTTCGGCGCCTCCATCCCGACGCCGTGCGCGGTGCCGCCGGAGACCACCAGCAGGTGGCCGTCGGACGGTGCCTTGTGCTGGCGGTAGCCGTACCGGTCGCCCTTGGCGACGGGCGTCACGTCCAGCACCGTCGCGCGGGCCTCCAGCGCGCCGATGTCGCCGAGCCAGAGCCGGGTGCCGATCCGCGAGCGGAACTCCGTGTGCGGGTGGCGCACGTTCAGCCAGGCCACCCCGGGGGCACTCAGATGGCTCAGGTAGACGGTGCCGGTCGGCAGCCCGGCAGCCGCGATCGCCTGCACCCACACCGACACCTCGGTGGCCGGATCGGAGCCGTCGGGGCGGTCCAGCGGCAGGTGCAGCGCGAAACCCTCGAAGGCGACGTCCTCGACGGCCTCGGCCAGGTGCACCAGGTCACCGGGGGCGATCCCGTGCCGGCGCATGCTGGTCATGCACTCCACCACCACCCGGGCGCCGGGCAGCGCCCGGACCGCCTCCACGCTCGCCACCGTGCGCAGCACCCGGGACGGCAGCTCCGGGCTCTCCTCGCCGACCCGGTACGGCGTCAGCACCAGCAGCTCGCCGGCGAACCGGTCGACCGCCTCGGCCGCCTCGGCGGCTGTGCCCACGGCCAGCAGCGCAGTGCCCAGCAGCGCGGCCTCCGCGGCCAGCCGGGCGTTGCCCAGGCCGTAGCCGTTGCCCTTGGCCACCGGGACCAGCCCGGGGAACTCGGCGAGCAGTGCGTGCTGATGCGCCCGCCAGCGGTCGGTGTCCACGTACAGCGACAGAGTCATCGAGCTCTCCGGGGGTGGTGCGTCTGGGTGGTTCAGCGGCGGGACATGTAGAGGTCCAGGGCCTTGTGCAGGAGCTTGTTGAGCGGGAAGTCCCATTCGCCGAGGTACTCGGCGGCCTGGCCGCCGGTGCCGAGCTTGAACTGGATCAGGCCGTACAGCGGGTCGTCCTCGTCGAGGGTGTCGCTGATCCCGCGCAGGTCGTAGATCCCGGCGCCGAGCGCGTAGGAGTCGCGCATCATCCGCCACTGGATCGCGTTGGAGGGCTTGACCTCGCGCTTGTGGTTGGCGGAGGCGCCGTAGGAGTACCAGACATGCTCGCCGACCGTCAGCATGGTGGTGGCGGCCAGCGGTTCGCCCTCGTGGTACGCGATGTAGAGCCGCATCCGGTTGGGGTCCTCGGACGTCAGGGCCTTCCACATCCGCTGGAAGTAGGCGAGCGGGCGGGGCGTGAAGCGGTCGCGCTCGGCGGTCACCAGGTAGAGCTGGTGGAAGACCGCGAGGTCCTCGTAACTGCCCTGGACCACCTCGACGCCGCTCTTCTCGGCCTTCTTGATGTTGCGCCGCCACAGCTGGTTGAAGCCGCGCTGCACGTCGTCCAGTGAACGGCTGGCCAGCGGGACCTGGAAGACGTAGCGCGGCTGGACGTCGCCGAAGCCGGCCCCGCCGTCCTCGCCCTGCAGCCAGCCGGACCTGCGCAGCCGGTCGGCCACCTCGAAGGCCCGGGGCTCGTACCAGTCAGGCTCGACGTCCCGCAGCCGCTTCGCCTCGGTGCCCGCCACCGCCTCCTTGATGGTGGAGGCCTCCCAGCGCCGCACCACCACGGGCGGCCCGATCTTGACCGAGAACGCCCCCTGCGACTTGAGGTGCGCCAGCAGCGGCTCCAGCCACCGGTCCAGATCCGGGTCGAACCAGTCGATCACCGGACCCTCCGGCAGGTACGCCAGGTACCGCTTCACCTTCGGCAGCTGCCGGTAGAGCACCAGCCCCGCACCCACCACCGCGCCCGACGCGTCCACCCAGCCCACCGACTCGCTGCGCCACTCGGCCTTCACCTCGCCCCAGGAGGGCACCTGCATGTGACTCGCGGACGGCAGGCTCCTGATGAAGGACAGATGCTCCTCGCGGGTGATCGTCCTCAGACGCAGGCTCATGCTCGGGGTGCTCCTTGGCTGGTGCGGATGCGGCGGGCTAGGGGCGGGCTTGTTGTGACCCTATCGCCCGAATGGTCCGTTTCGGGTGGCTCGGTTGCGGCGCGTTGACGGAACCATAGGGCCCGCGGCTGCCGTCCAGCAGGACTGCCGAACGACGAACGGCGCTCCCCCGGCCGAGCGGGGGGAACGCCGTTCGTCGTGCGCCGCTGCGTGCCGGGCTAGCTCCAGAGTCCGCCGTGCGCCAGGCCCATCCCGAAACCGATCACGGACATCGCCAGGGCGATCACCACCACGAAGCGCTCGGCCGTGGTGACCGAGATGAACTGGCCCCACAGACCGGTGACGATCCCGGCGAGCCCGGACCAGGAGCTGAGCAGATTCAGGTTGTAGAACCCGGCGGAGATGAAGGCCATCAGGCCGAAGACCACGGTGAGGCCCACCAGGGTGTTCTCCCTGGGGTGGGCGTGACCGTCGGTGTTCAGCGTGAGTGCGGGGAATCGGCGGACGGACTGTGCCATGGAACCCACCTCCTGCGAGGGGCGAGGGTGCGCGTGTAGCCGTTGTGCCCAGATTGCGCCGGTTGACCCCTGGATCTCAACCGGTACGCGTTTTGTTCGGCCGGATGGGTGCGGGTAGGCTGTGCGGTCTGCACTGGTGTAGTTGTGCCTGTCCTGTCTTCGCTCGTGGGTTCCCACCCGCCGGCGGGTCGACGGAGCGGCACTGTCGGACCCGGCCACTACGGTGGACCGCGGTCGGTCACTCCTCCAGTGCCGACGCTGCACAACCCTCCTGCCACGGAGAGACCGTGGCCGTTGAGTCCAAAGGAGGTGGGTTACTCATGCGTCACTACGAGGTGATGGTCATCCTCGACCCCTCGGTCGAGGAGCGCGCTGTCTCCCCCCTGATCGAGACCTTCCTGAACGTTGTCCGCGAAGGTGGCGGCAACGTTGAGAAGATCGACACGTGGGGCCGTCGTCGCCTGTCGTACGAGATCAACAAGCAGTCCGAGGGCATCTACACGGTCATCGACCTGAAGGCCACGCCCGCGGTTGTCAAGGAGCTCGACCGCCAGTTCTCGCTGAGCGAGTCGGTTCTGCGGACCAAGGTCCTGCGCCCGGACACCCACTGAGCCACCGCTGAGACCCTGCTGGGTCTCCGGTAGTCCAGGTCCGATGTTTCACGTGGCGGAAGCCACTACAAGCACCGCTGAAGCGTGAAACATCGCTGAACGGAACTCCTCCTCCCGAGAGGCCATCACACCATGGCAGGCGAGACCGTCATCACACTCGTCGGCAATCTCGTCGACGACCCCGAGCTGCGTTTCACCCCGTCGGGTGCGGCGGTCGCGAAGTTCCGCATCGCGTCCACTCCCCGCACCTTCGACCGTCAGACGAACGAGTGGAAGGACGGCGAAAGCCTCTTCCTCACGTGCAACGTCTGGCGTCAGCCGGCGGAGAACGTGGCCGAGTCGCTGCAGCGCGGCATGCGCGTGATCGTGCAGGGCCGACTGCGCCAGCGGTCTTACGAGACCAAGGAAGGCGAGAAGCGGACGGTCTTCGAGGTCGAGGTCGACGAGGTCGGCCCGAGCCTTCGCTCGGCGACCGCCAAGGTGACCCGGGCCAACCGGTCCGGTGGCCAGGGCGCACCTGGTGGTGGCGGCGGCTTCGGCGGCGGCCAGCAGCAGGGCGGCGGGTTCGGCGGTGGCGGCCAGCAGGGCGGCGGCTGGGGTGGCAACACCTCCGGCGGCGGCCAGTCCGGTCCCAGCGACGACCCGTGGGCGTCCAGCGCTCCGGCACCCGGTGGAAACCAGGGTGGCGGCGGTGGCTGGGGTGCCCCGTCCGGTGGCGGCTTCTCGGAAGAGCCCCCGTTCTAAGAGCTGACAGATTTCGTGCGACCCGGAGCCGTGTGCTGACGCGCCGGCCCCGGATCGTGAATCCACTTTGGAGCACACAATGGCGAAGCCGCCTGCTCGCAAGCCGAAGAAGAAGGTTTGCGTCTTCTGCAAGGACAAGGTCAACTACGTTGACTACAAGGACACGAACTTGCTCCGCAAGTTCATCTCCGACCGCGGGAAGATCCGCGCCCGCCGGGTCACCGGCAACTGCACCCAGCACCAGCGCGACGTCGCCACGGCCGTGAAGAACAGCCGTGAGATGGCCCTGCTGCCCTACACCAGCACCGCGCGCTAAGAGAGGGTGACCAAAGAATGAAGATCATCCTCACTCACGAGGTCTCCGGCCTCGGTGGCGCCGGCGAGGTTGTCGAGGTCAAGGACGGTTACGCCCGTAACTTCCTGATCCCCCGCAGCTTTGCCATCCGCTGGACCAAGGGTGGACAGAAGGACGTCGACGCGATCCGTCGCGCCCGCAAGGTCCACGAGATCCAGACCCTTGAGGCTGCCAACGAGTTCAAGGGCAAGCTCGAGGGCCTGCAGGTCAAGCTGGCCGTTCGCTCCGGCGACGCCGGCCGCCTGTTCGGCTCCGTCACCCAGGCCGATGTCGTGGAGGCCGTCAAGGCCGCCGGCGGCCCGGTTGTGGACAAGCGCGCCGTCACGATCGCCTCGCCGATCAAGACCGTGGGCACCCACAAGGTGTCGGTCAAGCTGCACGCCGACGTCCAGGCCAACCTCGACGTCGCCGTCGTGTCTGCCTGAACTGCCTAGCAGTTGATGGGCCCGAGGGCCGGAACTCCGTTCGCGGAGCGCCGGCCCTCGGGTCTTTTCGCTGTGCTCCCAGGTCGCTGTGCTCTCAGGCCCGGACGGCGCCGGTCACCAGCCAGTGCCCGCCGCGCACCCGGCCCAGCAGGAAGGCGCCGCGCACCAGCATGAAGAGGTTCATCGCCCACCACAGGCCCAGCAGCCCCCAGCCGAGCGCCGGTACCGCGAGCGCCACCGGGGCGAACAGGGCCAGCGTGGCCAGCATCGCCCAGGCCAGGTAGGGGCCGTCCCCGGCGCCCATCAGGACGCCGTCCAGGACGAAGACCAGGCCGGCCGCCGGCTGGGTCAGCGCGACCAGCAGCAGGACGGCGCTGAGCGCGTCCTGCACCTGCGGGTCCGGGCTGAACAGCGGCACGTACAGCGGGCGGGCGAGGACCGTCAGCAGGCCGAGCAGCACCCCCGAGCCGACGCCCCACTGCACCATCCGGCGGGTCGCCGCGCGGGCCCCCCGGGCGTCGCCGGCGCCCAGGTAGCGGCCGATGATCGCCTGTCCGGCGATCGCGATGGAGTCCAGGCCGAAGGCGAGGAAGGTCCACAGGGTCATCGCGACCTGGTGGGCCGCGATCTCCCGGTCGCCCAGCCGGGCGGCCACCGCGGTGGCGATCATCAGCACGCCGCGCAGGCTGAGCGTGCGGACCATCAGCGGCCAGCCCGCCTTGGCGCAGGCCCGGATGCCCGCCGCGTCCGGTCGCAGTCCGGCCCGCTCCCGGCGGGCACCGCGGAGCACCACCGCGACGTACGCGGCGGCCATCGCGGTCTGCGCCAGCACCGTCCCCCAGGCGGAGCCGGCCACGCCGAGGCCGGCGCCGTAGACCAGGGCGAGGTTGAGGCCGATGTTGGCGGTGAACCCGGCCACGGCCACCAGCAGCGGGGTACGGGTGTCCTGCAGGCCGCGCAGCACGCCGGTGGCGGCCAGTACCATCAGCATCGCGGGCACGCCCAGTGAGCTGATCCGCAGGTACGTCACCGCGTAGGGGGCGGCGGTGTCGGAGGCGCCCAGGACGTCCGCGATCCACGGCGCGGACACCAGGGTGAGCAGCACCAGCGGGACGGCGAGCAGCAGCGCGAGCCAGATGCCGTCGATGCCCTGCTGGATGGCGCCGCGGCGGTCCCCGGCGCCGATCCGGCGGGCGACCGCGGCGGTGGTGGCGTAGGCGAGGAAGACGAACACCCCGGTGACGGTGGACAGCGCGGCGCCGGCCACGCCGAGCCCGGCCAGCCGGGAGGTGCCGAGGTGGCCGACGATCGCCGAGTCGGCCAGCAGGAAGAGCGGTTCGGCGACCAGGGCACCGAAGGCCGGGACGGCCAGGGCCAGGATCTCCCGGTCCTGGCGGCGGCGGTCGGTTCTCGGGGCTGTCATGCGGCCACCGTAACCATCCACAGGTAAGTGGTGCAAGGCTGTCTCATCTCTTACTCGTACCTGTGAGCGACGGGCCTGTTGCCTGGCGGTGGAGGGTCGATCCGGACCTGTGTGAAGAATTTCTCATGCACAGCCATCAGATCGAGTCATCGCAGGTCAGCAAGTTGACACCAGGTGGATGGTGTGGTTATCCACAGGGCCGTCCACATGCTCGTGCACAGGTTTCGGGCAGTTGTCCACAGGACAGGGTCCGTCATCCACATGCCCTGTGGATAACCGTCTTGGTCGAAGGCCCTCCGGCCCCTTAGCGTGGGCGCTCGTCCGACGCGCCAGATGCCCACCCGGCGTCCGTTTTGTCGGCACCGTGGCGTAAGAAGGAGGTGGACCGGTTCGTGACCCCGGCCGCCCTCCTTGACCACTCCGCCCTCGCACCGCACTCGCACCGCTCGCTGATCGGGGAACACGCGTGACCGGCCCCCAGTACGACGACCACGACGTGCCTCCGCCCCCGGAGGACGACTGGCAGCCGTCCGACGACGCATTCTCCGGCCCCTTCCAGCCCGACGGGCCCGGCGACCGGCTCCCGGTCTCCCGCAACCGCGCCGAGGGCGGCAAGGGCGGCTCCGGCTCCGGCGGTGGCAAGGGCGGGGACTTCCGCAAGCGCGACCGGGACGGTGGCGGTGGTGGTGGCGGCAAGGACGCCGATCGCGAGCGCTCCGGCGGGATGGAGGGCTTCGAGCGGGTCCCCCCGCAGGACCTCGCCGCCGAGCAGTCCGTGCTCGGCGGCATGCTGCTCTCCAAGGACGCCATCGCCGACGTCGTCGAGGTGCTCAAGCCGCTCGACTACTACCGCCCGGCCCACGAGCTCATCCACAGCGCGATCCTCGACCTCTACGCCCGCGGCGAGCCGGCCGACCCGATCACCGTCGCCAGCGAGCTCACCAAGCGCGGCGAGCTGGCCCGGGTCGGCGGTCCGGGCTACCTGCACACCCTGGTCAACTCCGTCCCGACCGCCGCCAACGCCGAGTACTACGCCGAGATCGTCCACGAGCGCGCCGTGCTGCGCCGCCTGGTCGAGGCCGGCACCCGGATCGCCGGCATGGGCTACGCCGCCGAGGGCGACGTGGACGAGATCGTCAACGCGGCGCAGGCCGAGATCTACGCCGTCACCGAGCAGCGCACCAGCGAGGACTACGCGCCGCTCGCCGACATCATGGAGGGCGCCCTCGACGAGATCGAGGCGATCGGCTCCCGCAACGGCCAGATGTCCGGCGTCCCCACCGGCTTCGCCGACCTCGACGCGCTGACCAACGGCCTCCACCCCGGCCAGATGATCGTCATCGCCGCCCGACCCGCAATGGGTAAGGCACTCGCCCTCGACACGCCGCTCCCCACCCCCACCGGGTGGACCACCATGGGCGAGGTACAGCCGGGCGACTACCTGCTCGACGCAACGGGGAAGCCGACCCGGGTGGTGGCCGCCACCGAGGTGATGACGGGTCGACCCTGCTACGAGATGTCGTTCGATGACGGCACCACTGTCATCGCCGATGCGGATCACCAGTGGCTCACCGACACCCGGGCCTCGCGCAAATCGGCCCAGGCTGCCGCCGCCGGGTACAACCGCACCCAGCGCACCTTCGCCTCGGTCAAGACGACCAAGGAGATCGCCGGGACGCTGCACTGCGACACGGCCGATCAGCGCACGAACCACAGCGTGCAGAACGCGGCCCCGCTCGACCTCCCGCACCGGGATCTGCCCGTGCCGCCCTACACGCTCGGAGCGTGGCTGGGTGACGGCCACAGCAAGGCCGCGCGGCTCACCTCGGCGGACCCGGAGATCGTGCAACGCGTCGCGGACGAGGGCTTCGAGATCCACCCCGTCGGCGCATCGATCAGTTTGGGGAACAAGCACATCCCTCAGGAGTATCTGCGCAGTTCCGTCGCCCAGCGCAGGGAGCTGCTCGCCGGGCTCCTGGACACCGACGGAACGGTCACGAACACGGGATCGGTCCAGTTCGCCGTCACCAGCCGGGCGCTGGCCGAGGGGTTCCGTGAGCTCGTCCTGAGCCTCGGCTATCGCTGTGGCATGACGGCCAAGCGGGTCGCAGGGCGCTCGGAGGAGTCGTCCACCGCATACATCGTCACGTTCACACCGACTGACGAGGTGTTCGGGCTGGAGCGCAAGCAGAGCGTGCACAGCGCCCGCAGGCGCACCAGTACCCCGAGGCTGAAGCAGAGGTTCGTCACCGACGCTCGGGAGATCGACAGCGTCCCGGTCCGCTGTGTCCAGGTGGACAACCCGGATCACATGTACCTGGCCACCCGGTCGATGGTTCCCACCCACAACTCCACCCTCGCGCTGGACTTCTCCCGGGCCTGCTCGATCACCAACGGTCTGCCGAGTGTGATCTTCTCGCTCGAAATGGGCCGCAACGAGATCGCCATGCGCCTGCTCTCGGCGGAGGCCCGGGTCGCGCTGCACCACATGCGGTCGGGCAACATGACGGACGACGACTGGACCAGGGTCGCCCGCCGGATGCCGGACGTCACCGCCGCACCGCTCTTCATCGACGACTCGCCCAACCTGTCGATGATGGAGATCCGCGCCAAGTGCCGCCGCCTGAAGCAGCGCCAGGACCTCAAGCTGGTGGTCATCGACTACCTCCAGCTGATGCAGTCCGGCGGCTCCCGGCGGGCCGAGAGCCGTCAGCAGGAGGTCTCCGACATGTCGCGAAACCTCAAGCTGCTGGCCAAGGAGCTGGAGGTCCCGGTGATCGCGCTCTCCCAGCTGAACCGTGGTCCCGAACAGCGCACCGACAAGAAGCCGATGGTCTCCGACCTGCGTGAGTCGGGCTCGATCGAGCAGGACGCCGACATGGTCATCCTGCTGCACCGCGAGGACGCCTACGAGAAGGAGTCGCCCCGCGCGGGCGAGGCCGACCTGATCGTCGCCAAGCACCGAAACGGCCCCACCGCCACCATCACGGTTGCTTTCCAGGGCCACTACTCTCGCTTTGTCGACATGACGCGGGACTGACGGACGATTTCACACCAATTGCTCTGAGGCGTCGTTGAAAGTTCATGTCATGACGTTAGTGGCGCTTCAGTGCAAGGGACTTGGACGGAATGTCTGATGCGTGGCCAGGGCTTCTGTGGTCAATCTGAATTGACTGTCTTTCATTAGCCGAGATCTGTATTCTGAGTCCGCTTTGCGTCCTGATCATCACGCAACTGGGGGCCCAGTGTCTCACCGTCGTTCCGCAATGCTGGCTGCCATAATCGCAGCCGGTGTTGCTCTCGTCCCGGTATCGGCCAACGCGGCCGGCGCACCGGGCACGGCCACCAAGTCGCCCGCCCCGAACGCCTCCGCGCTGACCGCGGCCTCGAAGTTCCAGACCTTCACCAGCGCGGCCTCCAACTCGGCCCGGGTGCAGAAGGCGGCCAGCGCCGCGAACACCAGCAGCGCGCCGGCAGACGCCGCTCCCGCGCCGGCCGCGTCCGGTACCCCGGACCCGAGCCTGGCTGTCGGCCTGAGCGCGACGGGTACCAGCATGTACGGGGTCGCGCTCACCGCGACCGTCACCAGCGCGGACTTCCCGCTCACCGCCACCGTCAACTGGGGCGACGGCAACACCAGCAACAGCTCGTTCACCGATGCCTCGCCGCAGGTGTGGCCGCACAGCTACGCCAAGCTGGGGCAGTACACCGTCAGCGTCGTCATCACTGACAACAGCGGCAACGTCGTGCAGAACTCCGTGGCGCTGTCGACCCCGGGTTCGGAGTACACCCCGTACGGGCCGACGCGTCTGCTGGACACCCGCTACGGCACTGGCGCGCCGGTCGGGCAGGTCGGGTCCTACCAGCAGGCCCGGGTGAAGATCGCCGGCAACGGCGCGATCCCGTCCCGGGTGAGCGCCGTGGTCGTCAACCTCACGGTGACCAACCCGACCAACAGCGGCTTCATCACCGCCTACGCGGACGGCGGCGCCCGCCCGTCCACGTCGAACGTGAACTTCACGACCGGCCAGACCGTGCCGAACATGGCGATCGTGCCGGTCGGCGCCGACGGCTACATCGACCTGTACAACAGCGGCCTGGCCTCGGTGGACCTGATCGCCGACGTCACCGGCTACTTCACCCAGAGCGCCGCCAGCGGTTACACCTCGCTGGCGCCCAACCGCATCGTGGACACCCGCGACGGCACCGGAACCGGTGTCGCCGCCCAGGTCGACGGCCTCGGCTCGATCGCCGCCCAGGTCGCCGGCAACGGCGCCGTGCCCGCCTCCGGCGTCACCGCGGTCGCGCTCAACGTCACCGTCACCAACCCCCGCAGCGACGGCTTCCTGACGGTCTACCCCGACGGCCAGGACACCCCGAACGCCTCCAACGTCAACTACCTCTCGGGCCAGACCATCGCCAACTCGGTGGTCGTCCCGGTCGGCGCCGACGGCAAGATCCGCGTGCACAACGGCGGCGGCCTGGGCGCCGACGTCATCGTCGACGTGGTCGGCTACTACAGCCCCGACAGCAAGAGCGCCTACCTGCCGATCAAGCCCACCCGGCTGCTCGACACCCGCGACCCCTCCTGGACCACCGGGCCGCTTGGCGCCGGCAGCTACATCTACATGCCGCTCAGCGACACCCAGCCCGACATCACCGGTTTCGTGCTGAACAGCACGGTCGTGAACACCAAGGGCGGCGGCTTCCTGACCGTCTCGCCGGACCCGAACACGACCAGCCAGTACGACGGCGGCAACGCGCCGTGGCCGACCCGTCCGAACACCTCGGTGCTGAACTGGCTGCCCGGTCAGATCGTCCCGAACCTGGTCCAGGCCAGCCCGGGTGCCAACGGCATCATCGACTTCTGGAACACCGGTTCGGGCAGCACGGACCTGGTCGTCGACTGGTTCGGCTTCTACCAGAACTCCTGATCCACCTGGTTGAAACGACAGGCCCCGGACAGCGCAGCGCGCCGTCCGGGGCCTGTCGCGTGCGCGTCCCACCAGCCGGAAAAAAACCTCACCCGGGTTGTCGATCCGGCCGCCCCCCGTTCGACGCACGGGTGGAGGCTGGTTGGGACCGGACCGCAGACGTCCGGCGCCAGGCTCCCGATCCGGAACCCGGGAAGAGGACGACGATGCGATTCATGATGCTGGTGCGGGCCAACAAGGACACCGAGGCGGGCGTGCTGCCCAGCCCGGAGATGTTCGAGGCGATGGGGAAGTACAACGAGGAGCTGGTCAAGGCGGGCGTGCTGCTCGCGGCGGACGGGCTGCAGCCCAGCAGCAAGGGGGCCAGGATCTCGTTCGACGGCGGTCGGCCCACCGTGACCGACGGACCGTTCGCCGAGGCGAAGGAGCTGATCGCCGGGTACTGGGTGATCCAGGTGAAGTCGAAGGAGGAGGCCGTCGAGTGGGCCTCGCGGGTGCCGTTCGCCGACGGTGAGGCGCTGGAACTGCGCCAGGTGTTCGAGGCCGGCGACTTCCCCGAGGAGATCGTCACGCCCGAGGCCGCCGCGAGCGAGGCCAGGCTGCGCGAGGAGCTGGAGCGCCGGGCCGGTCAGCGGTAGCGGCAGGGGCAGCGCCCCGGGGGCCGCTGTTGCGGCGGCCCCCGGGGCGCTGCTCTGATGGGTTGACGTGACAGCCTCCGACCCGCCCACCGACCGGTCCGCCTCCGTGCATCGCACGATCGACGCGGTCTGGCGGATCGAGGCGGCGCGGCTGATCGCCGGGCTGACCCGGATCGTGCGCGACGTCGGCCTCGCCGAGGAGCTGGCCCAGGACGCGCTGGTCGCCGCGCTGGAGCAGTGGCCGGCCGCAGGGGTGCCGGACAACCCGGGCGCCTGGCTGATGGCCGTGGCGAAGCACCGGGCGATCGACCTGGTGCGCCGCCGGGAGCGGCTGTCCCGCAAGTTGGACGAGCTCGGGCACGAGCTGGAGAACGGCGCGGCGGGCGGGCCGGTGCCCGCGCCGGACGCCATCGCCGAGCTGGACGGCACCATCGAGGACGATCTGCTGCGCCTGGTGTTCACGGCCTGCCACCCGGTGCTGTCGACCGAGGCGCGGGTCGCGCTCACCCTGCGGCTGCTCGGCGGGCTGACCACCGACGAGATCGCGCGGGCGTTCCTGGTCGCGGAGTCGACCGTCGCGCAGCGCATCGTGCGGGCCAAGCGCACGCTGGCCCGGGCCCAGGTGCCCTTCGAGGTCCCGCAGGGCGACGAGCTGGCCGAGCGGCTGTCGTCGGTGCTGGAGGTGGTGTACCTGATCTTCAACGAGGGGTACGCGGCGACCGCGGGCGACGACTGGATGCGTCCGGCGCTCTGCGAGGAGGCCATGCGGCTCGGCCGGATCCTGGCCGAGCTGGCGCCCGAGGAGCCCGAGGTGCACGGGCTGGTCGCGCTGATGGAGATCCAGGCCTCCCGCTCGGCCGCCCGCACCGGGCCGGGCGGGGAGCCGGTGCTGCTGCTGGACCAGGACCGCGGCCGGTGGGATCAGCTGCTGATCCGCCGCGGGCTCGCGGCGCTGGAACGGGCGCGGCAGCTCGGCGGTGCGGGCGGCGGGTACGCCCTGCAGGCCGCGATCGCGGCCTGCCACGCGCGGGCGCGGACGCCGCAGGAGACCGACTGGGTCCGGATCGCGGCGCTCTACGAGGCGCTGGCCCGGCGCGCGCCGTCGCCCGTCGTGGAGCTGAACCGGGCGGTGGCGCTGTCGATGGCGTTCGGTCCGGCCAGCGGGCTCGACCTGGTGGACCAGCTGACCGAGGAGCCCTCGCTGAGGACCTACCACCTGCTGCCGAGCGTGCGCGGTGACCTGCTGGCCAGGCTCGGTCGGCTGGACGAGGCGCGCGCGGAGTTCGAACGCGCCGCGGCGCTCACCCGCAACGAGCGCGAGCGCGCGCTGCTGCTGGCACGGGCGGCCGACTGCGGCTGACGGCGGCGGCAGCCGGGTTCGTAGGCTGACGCGATGACAGAGACTCCACCGGTGGCTCCGGCCGGTATCGCCGGGTACGGCGCGGACGCGGACGCGCTGGTCGCGCAGTACGAGAGCGTCGCCTTCGAGCAGGTGCTGGGCGGGCTGCTGCACCTCTTCCCCGCCGCCCCGGCGCGGGTGCTGGACGTCGGAGCGGGCTCCGGCCGCGACGCGGCGGCGCTGGCCCGGCTCGGGCACACCGTGACGGCTGCCGAGCCGACCGCAGAGCTGCGCGAGCGCGGGCGGCTGCTGCACGCGGACACCGCGATCCGCTGGGTGGACGACGCGCTGCCCGGGCTGCCGCTGCTCGGTGAACCGGGCGACCGCTACGACCTGATCCTGCTCACCGCGGTCTGGATGCACCTGGACGCGGCGGAGCGGGCCGGGGGCCTGCGCCGCCTGGCCGGGCTGCTGGCGCCCGGTGGCACGTTGGTGATGTCCGTCCGGAGCGGGCCGGTGCCGGTCGGGCGGCGGATGTTCGAGGTGCCGCCGCGGGAGCTGCCGGACCTGGCGGAGCGGGCGGGGCTGCGCCTGGTGCACCGCGGCGAGCGGGCCGATCTGCACGGGCGGGCCGACGTGCGCTGGCTGGAGTGGGGGTTCACCCGCTCCTGAGGCGCCCGGCCGGGGTCACCGGGTCAGCAGCTGCGCGGGGCGGTGGTGTCCGCCAGGTGGACGGCGGCCCACCGGCGGAGTTCCTCCAGGGCCGGTCCGAGCGCGAGGCCGGCTTCGGTGAGGCGGTAGCAGACCCGCAGCGGCGGGCCCTCGTCGACCCGGCGCACCACCAGGCCGGCCTCGCCGAGTTCGGTCAGCCGGTCGGAGAGCATGCGTTCGCTGATGCCGGGGATGGCGCGGCGCAGCTCGGAGAAGTGGCCGGGGTTCTGGGTGAGGACCGCCAGGATCAGGCCGGACCAGCGTTTGCCGAGCAGCGCGAACACCCGGTGCATGGCGATGTCCACTCCGGTACACCCGGATGCTGCGGTCGCGGTCGTCGGTGCTTCAAGCTCGCCCATGCACTCAGGGTACTGGCCCTCCGCTAGTGACTGAAGAAAAGTAAGCTGCTACGGTAATCCCAGTTGCCGAGAAAAAGTCGGCACACCGATCGATCCCGGAGGATCCCCATGCCTACGCTGCTGCACATCGACTCGTCGGCTCGCCACGAGGGCTCCGTCTCCCGCGAGGTCTCGGCCACCTTCCGCGCCGAGTGGGAGGCCGCCAACCCCGGCGGCACGGTCATCTACCGCGACCTCGCCCTCACCGAGGTGCCGCACCTGAGCGAGGCCGCGATCGTCGCGGGCTTCCTCCCGGCCGAGAAGCGCTCGGCCGAGCAGCAGGCCGCCCACGCGGTGCGCGACCAGCTGATCTCCGAGCTGGAGCAGGCCGACGCCGTGGTCATCGGGGCGCCGATGTACAACTTCACCGTCCCCTCCTCGCTCAAGGCCTGGATCGACCAGGTGGTCCTGTTCGGCCGCACGGCGGGTGCGGAGCAGTCCGCCGCCGGCACCCCGGTCACCGTGGTCTCCTCGCGCGGCGGTTCGTACGCCGAGGGCAGCCCGCGCGCGTCCTTCGAGTTCGCCACCAACTACCTGGAGAAGGTGCTGACCGAGCTGCTGGGTCTGGAGGTCAGCCTGGTGGTGCCCGAGTTCACGATGGCCGGCGTCAACCCGGCGCTCGCCGACTTCGTCGAGACGGCCGAGGCCTCGAAGGCCAAGGCGCACCAGGACGCCGCCGCGTTCGCCAAGGCGTCGGCGGACCGGGTGGCCGCCTGAGAGCCCGCCGCCACGCCCTGGTAGCGCTCACCCGCCCGGGTGCGCCTACCGGGCGTGACGGGCCCTCGGCTTCCATGCTGGTCCCCACAGGACCCCCGCGCGGCGGGGGAGTCGTGCACCGCCGTGGACCAGGGAGAGCCCGTGACGTCGTCACCACCGCCCGAGGAGAGCGCCGACGAGCCGCGCGGTGCGAGCGGCAGTGGCGCGGTCGCCCGCAGGGGCGGTTCCACGGCGGTTCCGGCGTCCGGTCCGATGCTGGAGATCGAGGTCTTCGTCGGCCCGGAGGCGTCCTTCTTCCCGACCTCCACGCTGATCATCGGACGGCGTGACGCGATCCTGGTCGACGCGCAGCTCACCCGCAGCGCGGGCCGCGAGCTCGCCGAGTGGATCGCCGGCAAGGACCGCAACCTGCTGGCCGTCGTGATCACCCACCCGCACCCCGACCACTACTTCGGGGTGGAGGAGGTGCTGCGGCTGTTCCCGCAGGCGCACGTCCTGGCGGCGCCGCAGGTGGTCGACGAGATCGTCCGGACGGCGGCGGCCAAGGTCGTCCAGTGGCGTCCGGTCTTCGGCGACGACCTCCCCGAGGCCCCGGTGGTCCCGCGGGCCCTGCTGCCGCAGCCGCTGATGATCGACCGCCAGCTGATCCGGGTGCTCTACCTCGGCCAGGGCGACTGCGCGCACTGCACCGTCGTGCACGTCCCCAGCGCCCGGACGGTGATCGCCGGCGACCTGGCGTACAACGGCACGCACGTCTGGACCGCCGAGACCACCGCCGCCGAGCGCCGCGACTGGGCGCGGAACCTGGAGCGGATCGCGGACCTCGGGGTGGAGCGGGTGATCGCCGGGCACCGGGCGCCCGACCAGGACGACGACGCCGCGCGGGTGCTCACCTTCACCGACGACTACCTGAAGGAGTTCGACCGGCAGCTCGCCGAGCACCCCGGCGACCCGGAGGGCCTGGTCACCGCGATGAGCGAGCTCTACGGCGAGCTGACGCTCCCGGTGATCCTGGAGCTGAGCGCCGCCGCGAACACCGCGCGACAGGCCGAGGACTCGGACGAGGACGCGGCTGCGGACGAGGGAGCGGAGCCCGACGCGGGGGCCGATCCGGCCTGAGAGGCCGGATACTGGCCGCATGACGACGCCCTACGACGCGATCGTGCTGGCCGGTGGCGCCGCCCGGCGGCTGGACGGCGCGGACAAGCCGCAGCTGACCGTCGGCGGCCGCGCCCTGCTGGACCGGGTGCTGGCGGCCTGCGCCGGTGCCGGGCGGATCGTGGTGGTCGGTCCCCGACCGGCGACCGCTCCGCCGTCCCGGCCGGACCTGTGGTGGACCCGCGAACGCCCGTCCGGCGGCGGACCGGTGGCCGCCGTCGCGGCCGGGCTCGCCGGACCGCAGATCACGGCCGAGCGGGTGCTGCTGCTCGCCGCCGACCTGCCGTTCCTGGACGACGGCACCCTGCGGCGGCTGGCGGCCGCCGTCTGCGGCGAGGTGGAGGCCGCCGTCCTGGTGGACGCCGAGGGCCGCGACCAGCCGCTGACGGCGGCCTACCGGGCCTCCGCGCTGCGGGCCGCGCTGGACGCGCTCGGCGATCCCGCCGGGGCGCCGCTGCGCAGGCTCACCGCGGGCCTGCGCACCGTACGGCTGGCCGACCGTGACGGCGCGTCGTACGACTGCGACACCTGGGAGCAGCTGGCCGAGGCCCGGCGCCGCACGGGCCGCGGTGGTGCGGTGTGAGCGAAAAGAAGCACGCAGGCCATCCCCGCGGCACGGTGGCGGGCCGGTCATCGGGCAGCATGTCCACCATGGAGCGCACGCTGGACGACTGGATCACCGAGGCCAAGAACGAGCTGGGCATCGACCTGGCCGTCGACATCCCCGAACTGCTCGACCTGGCCCGGGTGGTCGCGCACGGGGTGGCCCGGCCGGCCGCGCCGCTGACCGCCTTCCTGGTCGGCTACGCGGCAGCGACCCGCGGTGGCGGCACGGCCGAGGTGGCCGCCGCCAACCGGCGGATCGCCGCCCTGGCCGAGCGCTGGGCGGACCAGCAGGCGCCGGAGCAGGAGTGAACGCGGCGGCGCCCGGGCTCGGCACGGGCCGCGACGGCCGGGCACGGTCGGCCGCCGCCGGGCACGACTGCCCCTGGCCGCAGGCCCGCGAGGCGGCCCGGCGGGCCGTCCGGGCGCCGCTGCCCGCCGAGCCGGTGGACCTCGCGGCCGCGCTCGGCCGCACCCTGGCCGGCCCGCTCACCGCGCTCACCGACCTGCCCGCCTTCGACACCTCCGCCATGGACGGCTGGGCGGTGGCCGGCCCCGGACCGTGGCGGCTGGCCGGGCGGGTGCTGGCCGGCCGCACGGCGCCGCCGCTCGCCGACGGCTGGGCCACCGAGATCGCCACCGGCGCCCAGTTGCCGCCGGGCGCCACCGCGGTGCTGCGCCGCGAGCACGGCCGCGCCGCGGACGGCGGCACGCTGCGCGAGCTTCCCCCCGGTGGGCTGCCGCCGGGCCAGGACGTCCGCCCGCGCGGCCAGGAGTGCCACCGCGACGAGCCGCTGCTGCCGACCGGGACCGCCGTGACCGCGGCGGTGATCGGCCTTGCCGCGGCCTGCGGCTACGACCGGCTGACGGTCCGCCGCCGGCCCACCGTCGAGCTGCTGGTGCTCGGGGACGAGCTGCTCGACGCGGGCCTGCCGAGCCCCGGGCTGGTCCGCGACGCGCTGGGACCGCTGCTGGAGCCGTGGCTGCGGGCGGCCGGCGCCGAGCTGATCGGCCGCCGGGGGATCCGCGACGACTTCGGGCTGCTGCGGGACGCTGTGCGGCACTCGCCGGCCGACGTCGTGGTGACCACCGGCGGCACCGCGGCCGGGCCGGTCGACTTCCTGCACGCGGCGCTCGCGGCGGCCGGCGGCCGGCTGCTGGTGGACGGGGTGGCCGTCCGTCCGGGGCACCCGATGCTGCTCGCCGAGCTGCCGGCGACGGGTCCCGCGACGGGTCCCCGGCATCTGGTCGGCCTGCCCGGCAACCCGCTGGCCGCGGTGGCCGGCGCGGTGACCTTCGCGCTGCCGCTGCTGCACCGCCTCTGCGGCCGTCCGGCTGGTCCCGGCCGGTTCGTCCGGGCGGGCGAGCAGCTGCCCGGCCACCGGTCCGATACCCGGCTGCTGCCGGTGCGGCACACCGAGCACGGCCCGGTGGCGCTGGCCTTCGACGGTCCGGCGATGCTGCGCGGCCTCGCGCTCGCGGACGCCCTGGCGGTCGTGCCGCCGGGCGGTGTGCCGGCCGGCGAGCGCGTCGAGCTGCTCGCCACGCCCTGAGGGTCCGCCAGTCGGGGCTGTGGCGACCGCATCCTGGTGCTGTGAGCACCGACGAGCAGCGCAGTTCGCGGGGCGGTCCGGCCCGGTTGCGGGTGGGCCGCCGTCCCGACGCGGAGTCCGCCGGCCGGATCGTGCTGCCGGTCAGGGCGGCCGCGCCGCCGCTGCGTCAGGTCGGGCTGCGCCTGGCGGTGGCGCTCGGGGTGCTGGCGGCCACCACGCTGATCGTCTGGCTGGACCGCAGCGGCTACAACGACAACGCGCGCGGCACCCTGGACCTGCTGGGCTCCGCCTACTACGCCACCGTCACGCTCTCCACCACCGGCTACGGCGACATCACACCGGTCAGCAACGCGGCCCGGCTGACCAACATCCTCGTGATCACCCCGCTGCGCGTGGTCTTCCTGATCATCCTGGTCGGCACCACCCTGGAGGTGTTGGCCGAACGGACCCGCCAGCAGTGGCGAGTCGGACGTTGGAGGTCCTCCTTGCGCGACCACGCCGTGATCGTCGGCTACGGAACCAAGGGCCGCAGCGCCGTGGAGACCCTGCTCGGCCAGGGGGTCGCCAAGGAGTCGATCGTGGTGGTCGATCCTCAGCGCAAGGTGATCGAACAGGCCACCCTGGACGGGCTGGTGGGCGTGGTCGGCGACGCCACCCGGACCGACACCCTGCTGCGCGCCGAACTCCCCAAGGCCGCCCAGGTGGTGGTGGCCACCGAGCGGGACGACACCGCGGTGCTGGTCACCCTGACGGCACGTCAGCTCAACAGGGGCGCCATCGTGGTGGCGGCGGTTCGCGAGGACGAGAACGCCCCGCTGCTACGGCAGAGCGGCGCCGACGTGGTGGTCACCAGCTCCAGCTCGGCCGGGCGGCTGCTCGGCATGTCGATGCTCAGCCCCAACGCCGGTGCGGTGATGGAGGATCTGCTCACCTACGGACACGGACTCGACCTGGTGGAACGCCCGGTCACCCGGGCCGAGGCCGGCCGCAGTCCGCGGGACTGCGCCGACCTCGTCGTCGCGGTGCTGCGCGGCCGCCGGCTGCTCACCTTCGCCGAACCGGAGGCAGCCACCCTGCAGTTGGCCGACCGGGTGATCACCATCCAGACCGTGCCGACGGCCTGAGGTCTCAATCCCGTTCGGCGGCCTGGACGGTGTGCCGCAGCAGCAGCGCGGTGGTGACCGGGCCGACGCCGCCGGGTACCGGGGTCAGCGCGCCGGCCCGGCCGTCCACCGAGGCGGCGTCCACGTCGCCGGTCAGTCCGCCGTCCGCCGTCGGGTTGGTGCCGACGTCGATCACCACTGCGCCCTCCTTCACGTGGGCCGCGGTGATCAGGCCGGCCCGGCCCACGGCGGCGACCAGGACGTCGGCCTCAGCGGTGACGGCGGCCAGGTCGGTGGTGCGCGAGTGGCAGACCGTCACCGTGGCGTGGCGATCCAGCAGTAGCAGGGCGGCGGGCTTGCCGACCACGGTGGAACGGCCGACCACGGCGACCCGGCGTCCCGCCAACGGGACCCGGTGGTGCTCCAGCAGCACCACCACGGCTTCGGCGGTGGCCGGTGCGAAGGCGGGCAGCCCGCTGGCGAGTCGGCCCAGCGAGAGCGGGTTGGCGCCGTCGACGTCCTTCTCGAACGCGATGGCCGAGGCGAGGTCCTCCAGCGCGGCGCCGGAGGGCAGCGGGGTCTGCAGGATGATGCCGTGCACGGTGTCGTCCGCGCTCAACTGCTCCAGGCGCGCGCGGATCGCGGCCGGTGCCGCCTCCGGGCCCAGGTCGTGCACGTCGCAGGCCAGGCCGGTCTTCTCGGCGGCCTTGGCGATCGAGCGGACGTACCAGGCGCTGGACTCGTCCGCGGTGGCGGTGACCACGGCGAGCCGCGGCGGCCGTCCCGAGGCGCTGAGTTCGGCGGCCCGGGCGGCGGCCTCGGCGCGGAGATGGGTGGCGAGTTCGCGGCCGGAGAGGATCTCGGTGCTCACTTGGCGATCTCCTCGCGGACGGCGGCGGTGATCTGCTCGGCCCGGGTGGCGATCTCGTCCACCCGGGCGGTCTCGGCCAGCAGCCCGCTGCGCACCCGGTCGTCCCGGATTCCGCCGAGGTTGACCTCGACGTTGACCCGCGCAGTGGTGGCCGCGGCGCGAGCGGCCTCGGCGGCGGCCGCGATGTCGGTGACCACGTTGGGGTTGCCGATCGGCAGCAGCGCCTCGGCCAGTTCGACGACGTCCAGGGCGGCGGCGATCACGTCGGCCGGCGGGCGCGCCGCGCCGGCCAGCGCCTCGGCGATCGCGGCGGAGCGTGCCGCCCGCTCCTGGTCGCTCTCCCCGGGCAGCCGGTAGGCGTCCGTGACGGCGGTGAACGCGGCCGCGTCCTGCTCGGCCAGGGTCAGCGCCCGGGCCCGCAGGGTGTCGCTCTCGCGGCGGATCCGCTCGACCACCTCCTGGTGGGCGGCGTACTTCTCGCCGGTCGTGTAGCGGGCCACCATGCCCAGCAGGGCGGCCGCCTGGGCGGCGTGCAGGGCGGCCGACGCGCCGCCGCCGGGGGCGGGTACCCGGTCGGCCAGGCGGTCCAGGAAATCGCTGATCGTCTCGTCGCGCACGGGGGCTCTTCCTCCGGGGGATCGGTGGTCGCATCCTCCCATGGCTGACCCTCCGTCAGATCAGTTCCCCGCCGGGCCTGGGCGAACGTTCGTCGCCCAGGCCCGGGACGGGACGTCAGCTGCTGAAGTAGCCGAAGACGTCCGCGACCACCTGGGTGGTGCTGTTGACGTACAGGTCCACCTTGCCGTCCGCGCCGACCGGGACGATGACCTGATTGGGGATCGTCTGGCCGGCGACCCAGTTGACGTTGGACGCGGCCGCCGGACGGGTGGTGCCGTCGGCCCAGGCCTCCAGGAACCCGGCGTCGGAGTTCCCGGTGACGGTCAGGTTCAGCACCACGGACGTGGTGCCGGCGGGGATCCCGTTCGTGCCGGTGACCTGCAGGGCGAGCGTGTGACCGCCGGCGAGCGGGCCGCCCGACTCGCGGGTGTCCAGGATCCGGGCCGGGCCGGCGGAGGTGAAGCGCGCGCCGGCGGTGCCGCTCGTGAAGTAGCCGAAGACGTCCGCGACCACGTCGGTGGTGCCGTTGACCTTGATGCTCACGTTTCCGTCGGCGCCGACGGGAACGATCGCCAGGCCCGAGAGCAGAGCGCCGGCCGAGGACCAGTTGACGTTGGAGACGGTCGGTGCGGCGCCGCCCTCGGGGTAGGCCTCCAGGAAGCCGGCGCTGCTGGCGGTGGGGGCGGTGGTGAGGTTCAGGACGACGGCCGTCGCATCGGCCGGCACGCCGTTGGCGTTGGCGGCTTTGACGCTGATCGTGTTGTTGGTGACCTGGCCCGCCGCAGGGGTGCCGAGCGCGGAGCGGGTGTCCAGGATCCGGGTCGGCGCCTCGCTGGTGAAGGTCGCACCGGTGCTGTCGGCGGTGTAGTAGCCCTGTACGTCGGCGATGACGTCGGTGGTGCTGTTGGCGGAGAGGTCGACCTCGCCGTCGGCGGGGACCGGCACGGTCACCAGGTTGGAGATGAGCTGGCCCGGCTTGTCCCAGTTGAGGTTGGAGGTCGTCGGGCGCGCTGTCGCGTCACCCCAGACGCTCAGCACCCCGGGGCCGGTGGTGTCGGCGACGGTGACGTTGAGGACCACCGAGGTGACGCCCGCGAGGGGGATGCCGGCGGCGCCGTCGATCTGCAGCGGGACGATCGTTCCTGCCGGGACGGCGCCCGCGGCGAGCGTGCCGGTGCCGTCGCGGGTGTCGAGCAGCCGGGTGGGGCCGGTGGAGTGGAAGGTGGAGGCGGCCGGCGGCGTCGGCGCGGGCAGCGGCTGCTGCTGCACCCAGGCGAGGCCGTTGGGCGTGAGGGTGTCGGCCTTGGAGGCGAGTACCAGGTGGTGGCCCACGGTCGACTGGTAATCCGTGCCCGGGTTGGCGTTGTAGTAGATCGACAGGCCGTCGGTCGACCACTTGGGGTAGGTGTGGTTGACCGAGCCGCTGGTCACCTGGCTGGCGGAGCCCGATCCGTCGGCGGCCTGGAGGAAGAGCTGGCTGAAGCCGCCCACCGGCCGCACGAAAGCGAGGGTCGAGCCGTCGGGGGAGACGTCCGGCTCTGTGCCGTCCGCGATCAGCAGGCCGCCGGTGCGGTTGCCGTGGTCGGTCCAGATGTCCGACGCGCCGTTGGCGTCGTGCTGGAACAGGACTGCGCCGCTCTTCGCTGAGACGGTGGGAGAGGAGTCATTGCCGCCGGTCCGGGTGGAGAGCCAGGGCTGCTGGTCCCCCTGGCCCTGGTGCTGTGCCTCGTTCCAGTTCGCTGGGGAGTACTGCAAGTAGCCTCCGGTCAGGTCGGAGGTGGCCGAGATGATGTCCGCACCGTCGGCGGTGTACGCCGGCTCGCCCTCGCCGCCCTGGTCCAGGGCCGCCCAGCCGGTCAAGTTGGGCGCATAAGTGATCACAAAGCCGCCCGCGTTCTGGATGGCGAGCCTGCTGCCGTCGGGGGACCAGGTGGGATTGTGGCCCAGGTCCGGGCTACCGCCGTTTCCGACGGCCTGGACAAGGCGGGACCCGTCCGGATTCTCGGTGGAGGTCGTGGTTGTGCCGTCGGGGAGGGTCCTGATCCCCGCCAGCAGTCCCGGTGTGCCAGGCAGCGCGGCCATCGCCGCAGGAGCGGTCAGTGTCGAGAGTGCGACGGCAGCGGACAATACCGCTGCAATCGGAACAATTCGTCGCACTTGTATACGATGCATACCAACTCGCTTTTCTTGATGATGCGTTGGTCACGTGATCTAAGCAGCCACCGATCTTGGTGGTGATGCCGGGAGCCATCCGTCGTCGGTCCGCCCCGCGCGCGGCTCCTGGAGGTAGCGTCGGGCCATGCACGCAATCACGATTCCTCAAGCGGGTGGCCCTGAAGCGCTGGTGTGGGCCAAGGTGCCCGATCCGGTGCCCGGTGAAGGTGAAGTCCTGGTCGAGGTGGCCGCGACCGCGGTCAACCGGGCCGACCTGTTGCAGCGTCAGGGGTTCTACAACCCGCCGCCCGGCGCGTCGCCCTACCCCGGGCTCGAGTGCTCGGGACGGATCGTCGCGCTCGGCCCGGGCGTCTCGGGCTGGGCGGTCGGGGACGAGGTGTGCGCCCTGCTCTCCGGTGGCGGCTATGCCGAGCTGGTGGCGGTGCCGGTCGGGCAGTTGCTGCCGATCCCGAAGGGGCTGGGCCTGGTGGCGGCCGCAGCGCTGCCCGAGGTGGCGTGCACGGTCTGGTCGAACGTCTTCCTGGTGGCCCATCTGCGGCCTGCGGAGACCCTGTTGGTGCACGGCGGGGGCAGTGGGATCGGGACGATGGCGATCCAGCTGGGCAAAGCGATCGGCGCGACGGTGGTGGTGACGGCCGGCAGTGCGGCGAAGTTGGCGCGTTGCGCCGAGCTGGGGGCGGATGTCGGGATCAACTACCGCGAGCAGGACTTCGTGGAGGTGCTGCGCGAGGCCAGCGGCGGTGCCGGGGCGGACGTGATCCTGGACATCATGGGCGCCAAGTACCTTCAGCGGAACGTGGACGCGCTGGCGGTGAACGGCCGCTTGGTGATTATCGGTCTGCAGGGCGGTGCGACAGGGGAGTTGAACCTCTCCACCCTACTGGCCAAGCGGGCCGCCGTGGCGGCGACCTCGCTGCGTCCGCGGCCGCTCGCGGAGAAGGCGGCGATCGTGGCGGCGGTGCGCGAGCACGTCTGGCCGCTGGTGGAGTCGGGCGTGGTCCGTCCGGTGGTGGACCGCGTCCTCCCGCTGACCGACGCGGCGGCCGCGCACCGGGTGGTGGAGGCGAGCGAGCAGGTCGGCAAGGTCATCCTGCAGGCCTGACCGTGCCGGAGCGGCCGTCCGGCAGCGCTCCTGCCGGGCGGCTGGTTTTCGCCTCCCGCCGGCTGCCCTCCCGTGGGCAGAGTACGGACGGAACCAACCGTCCAGTCCCGACCGGGGAGAGAAGCCGACATGGGCCGCAAACAGCGCGACCTGGATATATCAGGCGGCCCGGCCGCGGAATTCGCGGCCGAACTGCGGCAGGCCCGTCAGGCGGCCGGGAACCCCACCTTCGCCACCATGAGCCGGCGGGCCCACCGCTCCATCTCCGCGCTCGCCGAGGCGGCCGGGGGTGTGGAGTTCCCGACCTGGGCCACGGTCGAGGCGTTCGTCCACGCCTGCGGCCACACCGAAACGGCCGCCTGGCGGGCGCGTTGGGAGCAGGCGCAGGACGCTGTCGCGCGATCCGCCCCGACCCTCCCGCCGCCGATCGAAGCGGTGACCCCGCAGACGACGACCCCGCAGACGGTGGAGCCAACCGCCCCCGATCACCTGACGCCCCGTTGGCCGCAGCGGCTTCTCACCCGCCTGCGCACCGTCGCCGTGCTGGTCCTGGGACTGGCGATCGGCATCCCCGTGGGCGCCGGCCTGCATCAGAGCCCCACCCGCGGTTCCGCCGCGACCGTCCCGCACCCGATGCCGTCCGTGGTGGTCGTCCCCGCGCCCTCGCCCGTCCCCTGGCCGCCGGCCGGTTCCGGCTGCCAGGCGCGGACCCAGTGGATCTACCAGTACCCGCAGGCCTTCACCGGGCAGGTGTACGTGCTGCTGTCGACCCCCGGCCCGTGGCCGAGCGGCACGGCGGCCACCCTCACCTGGGGCCAGTGGGCCTGGCGCCACTCGGTGACGGTCCAGCCGGGCGACCCGGCTCAGACGGCGGGTGGCACCCTGCTGCTCTTCAGCAAGCTCGACGCCAGCGCGCGCAATCCGCTGGTGCAGTTCGACAGCTCGACCCCGGTCTGCGCCGCGTTCGGCACCGCGGGCGGCACCTCCGTCGCCCCGCTCGCCACCGTGGACGCCAACGAGGGCTGGGTGAGCAGCACTCCGAGCCCGGCACCGGCAGGGTGATTTTCCGCGGTTGTTTGTCCGCGCCGACCGGGTGTTGGCTACCGATCCCCGTGCCTTCAGTGTGGTGGCCGCTGCCTGGTCCGCCTCCGGGCCGGCACGAGAGAAAGTGGGGACCGCGTGAAATTCACCGGAATATGGCTGGGCCGCCTGCTGGCCACGCTGGCGCTCCTCGCCGGCGGGGTCGTCTGGCTGGCCGGCAGCGCGCAGGCGGCCACGGTCTGCGGGAGTTCGCCCGTGCCGCCGGGATATGTGATCACCTCGGAGTCGCTCACCAACTCCTGTAGCGGGGGCTATCTCACCGAGACCATCCAGATCCCGTACAACGGGATCGCCATCTGCGACAACTCGCCGATCCCGTCCGGCTATGTGCTCACCGCCGACTACACGACCAACAGCTGCGGCAGCTACCAGGGCGGCCGGCTCAACACGCCGTACAGCGGCATCACCATCTGCGGCAACGGCAACGGCTCCATCCCCGGTAACTACGTGATCACCTCCGAAGGCCCTCCCGGCCCCTGCGGCCAGTACTACAGCGAAGTGATCAGGACGGTGTCCAGCGGCATGCAGTTCTGCGGCAACTCGCCGATTCCGGCCGGTTATGTGATCACCGCCGACTACCAGCTCGGCGCCTGCGGCATCTACCAGGGCGGTAATCTCACCGCCGCGTACAACGACATGCAGTTCTGCGGCAATTCGCCGGTCCCGGCCGGTTATGTGATCACCGCCAACTACCAGATCAGCAGCTGCGGCATGTACCTGGGCGGGAAGCTCGACATCGTCTACAACGGCATCACCGCCTGCGCGGACTCGCCCATCCCGGCGGGTTACTGGATGTCCGCCGGCTACTTCCAGACGGCGGCCTGCGGCATGTACCAGGCCGAGCGGCTGAGCAACAGCTGATCCCCCGAGCCCTTCCCAGTTAGCCCTGCCAGGTGAACTCCGGCCAGGAACGGAGTGTTGAACGGCAGGATCCGGTCGGGTGGCAGGGTGCGTGCTTGACTCCCCACATTTGTAACCACAAGTGCGAGCCGGGCAGCACCTCTTGGACCAGAGCCTTGGCCGGCGTCGCCACGGGCACAGGGCAAAGGTGCGTTATGCACAGAAGACGAATCATCGTGGCCGGCGTGCCGCTCCTCGCGGGAGTCCTGGCTCTCAGCGCGTGCTCCAGCAGCAAGAGCAGCAGCAGCGGGGGCGGCAAGCCGACTTACACGATCGGGTTTCAGGGACCGCTGACCGGGCCGAACGCCCAGCTCGGCATCAACATCGACTACGGCGTCAAACTCGCCGTCCAGCAGGCCAATGCCAAGGGCGACCTGCCGTTCACCCTCAAGGTGGCCGAGGCCGACGACCAGGGCGACCCGGCCAAGGGACCGACCGCGGCGCAGCAGCTGATCGGCGACAGCACCGTGGTCGGCGTGGTGGGTCCGACCTTCTCGGGCGCCACCAAGGCGGCCGAACCGCTGTTCACCCAGGCCGATCTGGCCTCGGTCAGCGCGTCGGCGACCAACTCCTCGCTCACCGATCCGAGCAACGGCTTCAAGACCTTCTTCCGGATCGTGCCGCCGGACTCCGCCCAGGGCACCTCGGCCGCCGACTACATGGCCAAGGTCCTGAAGGTGAAGTCGGTCTATCTGATCGACGACAAGTCGGACTACGGCGTCGGTCTGGCCGGCGACATCAAGACGCAACTGGGCACGGACAGCGTCCAGGTGATCAGCGACAGCGTCGCGGCCGGCACCAACGACTACTCCGCGGTGGCCACCAAGGTCGCCAACTCCGGTGCCCAGGCGATCTACTACGCGGGCTACTACGCCGACGCGGCTCCGCTGGCCAAGGCGATCAAGAACACCTCCTTCGCGGGCAAGACGATGTCCGACGACGGCAGCAACGACCCGAAGTTCATCTCGCTGGCCGGCCCGGCGAGCGAGGGCTGGCAGTTCACCTGCCCCTGCCTGTCGGCTGTGGCCGCCACCGACACCGCCACGAAGCAGTTCGTCTCCGACTACACCGCGCTGGCGAAGCAGCCTCCGGGAACGTACTCGCCGGAGGGCTTCGACACCACGAACACCCTCATCACCGTGATGAAGTCGATCGGCAATGGCGTCACGCGGGCCAAGGTCGTCGACGGTCTGCGGACCGTCGACTACACGGGTCTGACGAAGCAGATCAAGTTCCAGCCGAACGGTGACGTCACCGAGAAGGGCATCTTCGTCTACGAGGTCAAGGGCGGCCAGATCACCGAGCTCGGCACGGTGGACAAGCTGATCTCCGGCTGACCCGTCCCGGTCACCGGTCGGTGCGGACGCCTGCGGGGCCACGGCCACGCGGGCGTCCGCCGGCCCGCGTGGAGGAAAGACCCACCGTGTGTCTCACCCAGCACTTCTGGCAGTTCCTCGTCCCGGGCATCACCCTGGGTTCGCTGTACGCGCTGATCGCGATCGGCTACACGCTCGTCTACGGCGTGCTGCAACTGATCAACTTCGCGCACAGCGAGGTTTTCATGACAGGCGGCTTCGCCGGTCTCTTCATCACCCAGGCGCTGGTCACCGCCGGCCTGACCCCGCACGGCGCCGACTCGGTGCTCTACACCGTGACCGGGCTGGTCGGCGGCGCGGTGTTCGGCGCCGTCGTGGCCTTCCTGTTGGAGCGGGTCGCCTACCGGCCGCTGCGGCGGCGGAACGCGCCCAGGCTGGTGTACCTGATCACCGCGATCGGCGCGTCCCTGTTCCTGTCCAACCTGGCCGGCAAGCTCTTCGGCCGGGACCGGACGAACATCCCCGAGCTCTACGCCAACGACGTGGTCTTCACCCTGTTCGGGGCCCAGGTCCGGGTCCAGCAGCTGGTGATCATCGGAACGGCGCTGGCCATGATGCTTCTGCTGGACACCGTGGTGAACCGCAGCAAGCTCGGCGCCGGCATCCGGGCGGTGGCCCAGGACGCGCAGACCGCCAGCCTGATGGGCGTGAACATCAACCGGGTGATCTCGCAGACCTTCGTGATCGGCGGCCTGCTCGGCGGCGCGGCCGGCTTCCTGTTCGGCAGCTACCTGAACGTGCACTACCAGATGGGCTTCCTGCCCGGCATCAAGGCCTTCGCGGCGGCGGTCCTGGGCGGCATCGGCAACATCCGCGGCGCGATGCTCGGGGGCCTGCTGCTCGGCATCGTGGAGAGCGTCAGCCAGTCCTGCATGTCCAGTCAGTGGATCGACGTGGTGGCGTTCGTGGTGCTGATCCTGGTGCTGATGTTCCGTCCCACCGGCATTCTCGGGCAGCGGTTGGGGCGTGCGGCATGACGGTCGGCGAACTCCCGCTCGCCGTGCGCCGCCCGCGCCGGATCGATCCGCGCTGGCTGCGGCTGGGCGGCTGGCTGGTGCTCGGCGCCCTGCTGTGCGTGATGACCAGCACCGAGGAGGGCACCCCGAGCGACCACTGGCTGGTGGTGCGCACCGCGCTCGGCTCGACCAAGCTGATCGGCTGGCTGCTGGCGGGCGCGATCGTCTGGGCGCTGCTGGAGGTCTGGCGGGCCCGGGGCCTGGGGACGGTGGTCTCAGGGCGGACGGCCGGGGTGCGCGGCCGGTGGCACGAGATCACCGGCGGGCGCCGGGCCCACTGGCTGTTCCTGGGGATCGCGGCGGTGGCCGCGATCGTGATTCCGCAGTTCCTCAGCGAGTTCTACCAGCGGGTCCTGGTCGACCAGGTGGCGGTCTTCGTGCTGCTCGCGGTCGGCCTCAACGTGGTGGTCGGCTGGGCCGGTCTGCTCGACCTCGGCTACGTCGCCTTCTTCGCGATCGGCGCCTACACCGCCGGGTACTTCACCAGGGCGCTGCCGGTGAAGCCGCCGTTCCACCTCAATCCGTTCGTGATCCTGCCGGTCGCGGTCGTGGTCTGCCTGGTCGCCGGTCTGCTGCTGGGCGCACCGACGCTGCGGCTGCGCGGCGACTACCTGGCGATCGTGACGCTGGGCTTCCACGAGATCGTCCAGTTGTTCCTGGTGAACAAGAACAACTGGACGGGCGGCAACCAGGGCGCGTTCGGCATTCCGCACTTCTCGATCAACATCTTCGGCATCCACTACCAGTGGACCCTGGCGTCGCTGCCGTACTGGTACCTCTTCATCGCGATGCTGGCCGTCCTGGTGTTCCTCTTCGACCGCCTGGAGCACTCCAAGGTCGGCCGGTCCTGGACGGCGATCCGGGAGGACGAGGTGGCGGCGGCGGCCAACGGCGTGCCGACCGTCAAGTACAAGCTGATGGCCTTCGCGATCGGCGCGTCGACGTCCGGCCTGTCCGGGGTGCTCTACGCCTCGCGGATCGGGTACATCAACCCGGCGAGCTTCCCCGTGGTGCTGTCGATCACCGTGCTGTCGTACGTGATCTTCGGAGGCATGGGCTCGCTGGTCGGCGTGATCGTCGGTGCGGCACTGCTGACCTTCCTGCCGGCGGTCTTCCAGGAGCAGAACATCGTCCGCCAGGAGGACATCCCGATGTGGATCGGCGCGATCCTGGTGGTGATGATGATCTTCCGTTCGCAGGGGCTGATCCCGTCCCGCCGGCGCAGGCGGGAACTGGGGCTGGCGGCCCAGGGCGTCTCGGACGCCGACGCGATGTCCGAGACGCCGGAAGGGAGGGCGTGATGGCCACCCCGCAGGCGCGCGAGGAGGCGCTGCTGACCGTGCGGAAGGTGACCCTGCGGTTCGGCGGGCTGACCAGTCTCAGCGAGGTCGATCTGAGCCTGTACCGCGGCGAGATCCGGTCCGTCATCGGGCCGAACGGCGCCGGCAAGACCTCGCTCTTCAACTGCCTGACCGGGGTCTACACCCCGCAGGAGGGCACGATCGAGTTCATCACCGCGGACGGCACCCCGACCCAGCTGGTGAGCGGCCCGCCCCGGCGCCGCAGAAGCCGCAAACCGCATGTGGTGAACCGGGCGGGGATCGCCCGGACCTTCCAGAACATCCGGTTGTTCGCCGCGCTCTCCGCCTTCGAGAACGTGAAGATCGCGGCGGAGACCCGGCAGCGCACCGGACCGATCGGAGCGATGCTGCGACTGCCGCACGCCCGGGCCAACGAGCGCCGCAGCGACGCCCGCACCCGGGAGCTGCTGGACTTCGTCGGCCTGCGCCAGGTGGCCGACGAGCTGGCCTCCTCCCTGCCGTACGGCGTGCAGCGGCGACTGGAGATCGCCCGTGCCCTGGCCACCGATCCCGCGCTGCTGCTGCTGGACGAGCCGGCGGCCGGGACCAACCCCACCGAGAAACGCCAGCTGGAGGGGCTGATCCGGCGGATCAACACCGACCTGGGCGTGACCGTGCTGCTGATCGAGCACGACATGAAGCTGGTCATGTCGGTGGCCGACCGCGTGACGGTGCTCAACTTCGGCCGGGTGATCGCCGAGGGCCGGCCTGAAGAGGTGCAGCGCGACCCGGTGGTCGTCGAGGCGTATCTGGGATCCACCGAGGAGAAGCCATGACCTCCGAGGCACCTTCGAGCTCCTCCACGGCGGTCCTGGAGCTGCGCGGTCTGCATGTCTCGTACGGCGCCATCGAGGCACTGAAGGGCGTCGACCTGGTCGTCAACGAGGGCGAGGTGGTCACCCTGCTGGGCGCCAACGGCGCCGGCAAGACCACCACGCTCCAGGCGATCTCCGGCCTGCTGAAGCCCCGCGCGGGCGAGATCCGCTTCCACGGCGAGCGGGTCGACGGCATCCCGCCGCACGAAGTGGTCGCGCTCGGAATCGGCCACGCGCCCGAGGGCAGGCGGGTGTTCCCGCTGATGTCCGTCCTGGAGAACCTGCGGATGGGCGCCTACCGGTTCCGGCGGGTGCCCAGGGAGGAACTCGACCGGGTCTTCGGCCTGTTCCCGGTGCTCGCCCAGCGGCGCAACCAGGAGGCCGGCACGCTCTCCGGCGGCGAGCAGCAGATGCTGGCGATCGGCCGGGCCCTGATGGGACGCCCCAACCTGCTGCTGCTGGACGAGCCCTCGATGGGACTCGCCCCGCTGATCGTGAGTCAGATCTTCGACATCATCCAGGAGATCAACCAGCAGGGGACGACCGTGCTGCTGGTGGAGCAGAACGCGGCCCAGGCGCTGAAGCTGGCCGCCCGCGGCTACGTGCTGGAGACCGGCACGATCGTCATGAGCGCACCGGCCCGAGAACTCCTCAGCAACCCGCGGGTCCGCGCCGCCTACCTCGGCGAGGGCGCGGAGTAGCCGGGTCAGGCCGGGGCGGGCTCGCCCAGGGCGTTGTGGATGGCCGGCGTCCTGAGGCTGGTCATCCGGCGCCACCCGCCCAGCCGGTCGTAGAGGTAGGTCAGCTGGATGCCGAGGGCCAGCACCGCCGACTTGGGCCGCGACCAGCGCAGGATGGTTCCCATCTGGGCCATCACGGCCAGGCTGACGTCCCGGTAGGTGCGGATCTCGGCGCGGGCCGTGCGGCGCAGGACGTCGAGGATCTCGGGGCCGTGTCCGGCGGCCGACAGGCGGAGCAACTCCTCGTGGCAGTAGGCGAGGTGGTTGTCCTCGTCGGCGGAGATCATCCGCACCGCGCGGCCGATCTCCGGGTTCGTGCCGAAGACCCTGACCAGCAGCCGCATCTGCTCGGACGCGCGCTGCTCGGTGACCCGGCTGTGCGCGAGGTAGACGAGGACGTCGTGATCGGTCAGCGGGTCCTCGCGGCGCAGCCGGCTGTGCGCCAGACCGATGCCCTGCCGCTCCAGCAGCATGGTGTAGTCGGCCGAGTCCGGTACGCCGACGGGCTGGAGCCCGCGCTTGTGCAGCAGGGCGTTGAAGATCCGGCCGTGCTTGTCCTCGTCGGCGCCGTGCCGGGCGATCTTCGGGGCGAGCTCCTGGTCGGTGACCAGCGCGGCGATCCGGCCGTTCTCCCAGCCGCCCTGGTCCTCACCCTTGGCGGCGATGCTGCAGAAGAGGCGGAAGGCGTCGTCGTTGTCGTGGATCTCCTGGAACAGGCTGCGGGCCGAGATCACCTGGTACCGCCTTCCCGGCCGCCGCAGCGCCGATCGAGTCCCTTGCGGGCATGGTCGATCCAGTCAAGGGCGAGCCCGTGACAGGTCGCAACCGGAGCGTCCCCGGCCTGCGCTGCACGGGGGAGGCGGGCGGGTCCGGAGCGGCCGTCAGGCTTGAGATGCCGGGCGTGGCGGACTGTGTGACGCTGGTCCGGAGCTGTCCCGCTGCCGGTGCCGCCCTCGGGCCGCCGGCCGTCGGAAGGACTGTCCGTCCGTGGCCATCACCTCGCACTCGCTGTCCCCGCTTGCTCCGGCCGCCCGGTGTTCTGCCGGCGATGCGCCTGCCGGGCCGGCGGAGCCGTTCTCCCGTACCCGGGCCGCCTTCGGCAGGTGCCGGGCGTTGCGGGCCGCTCGGGCGGCCCGGCCGGCCCGGGTGCGGGCCGTGTCGCTGCGCAGGGCGCTGGCCCGCCGGCTGGTGGCCGGTGCGGGGCTCACGGCGCCGGTGCTGCTGTCGCTGGTGGTGCCCGCCGCGGCTGCGCAGGCGGCGCCGGCCGTTGCGGTGCCGGCCGTTGCGGTGCCGGCCGTTGCGGTGCCGGCCGTTGCGGTGCCGGCGCGCGGCGTGCTGAGCAGCGCGGCGGTTCCCGCCGGGGCGGTCGGCAGCCCGCCGACGCGTGTGCAGCTGCGGCCGATACCCCTGGCGCCGACGTCGCTGACCTCGGCGCCCGCCGCCCCCGGTGAACCACCCGACCCTCCTGACGCGGTCGCCCCGATCGAACCGCCGCCGAACGATGCTGACCCACCGTCAGCCGGTCCCTCCGGTGCCGCACCGGTAGCGCCTCCCGCACCCGTGACGGCCACGGCCTCCGCCGGACCGAGCCACACCGGCAGCCCCACCCCGGCGCCCTCGACCACCGCGCCCGCGACGACCGCCCCGGCGTCGGCCCCGCCGTCCGCGTCCGCGTCGGCCTCTGCATCCACATCTGCCTCCGCCTCCGCGCAGGCTCCCTCGGCCTCGGACTCCGCCGCTTCGGCGCCGAGCGGCGGTCCGGATCCGTCCGGATACCCCGCTCACGTATGGCCCGGCCACTGGGCCGCGGGGCGGCCCGCGGCGGCTGCTCCGCCGACTGCCACCGCCACGGCTCCCGCGGCAGCGGACGGCGGCGGTTCGGGATCGACGGACGACGCGGCGGCGAACCCGCCCGCTCCGGGCGACCCCGCCGGCGGCGGGCCCGTCGCGGGCGGGGCGGTGGCCTCGGTGCTCCCGGCGGCGCCGGCGGCGGGCGTGCAGTCGGCCGCCCGCTGGGCCGATCCGTCCAACCTCCAACTGCCGTTGGGCGCCGGGCTGGCCCTGATCGGACTGGGCCTGGCCCTGGTCGGCTACCGCCTGCGGCGCGGCTGAGCAGGCAAAGCGACAGGTCCGCCGCCGGATTGCGGGACCCAGGTCGGTTGACCCTCCCGATGCCCGAAGCATATGAAGGAGCTATGACGAAGCCGCTGGACGAACGGCCGGAGTACGAGCCGTATCAGGGATCGATGGGATCGACCGGACCGTCGAAGGACGGGCCGCAGCAGGTACTGATCGTGGGCCCGGACGGTATGGCGGTCGGCAGTGCCCCGGGAGGCGGTGGCCGGGCCTTCGGACGGTCCGGTGACGAGGGCGGTCCGCGCGAACTCCCGGTGACCGAGATGGTCGAGCAGCCGGCCAAGGTGATGCGGATCGGCAGCATGATCAAGCAGCTGCTCGAAGAGGTGCGGGCGGCTCCTCTCGACGAGGCCAGCCGGGTCCGGCTGAAGGCCATCCACGCCAGCTCCATCAAGGAGTTGGAGCTCGGCCTGGCGCCGGAGCTGGTCGAGGAGCTGGAGCGGCTGTCGCTGCCGTTCATGGACGACACCATCCCCACTGAGGCCGAGCTGCGGATCGCGCAGGCCCAGTTGGTCGGCTGGCTGGAGGGCCTCTTCCACGGCATCCAGACCGCGCTCTTCGCCCAGCAGATGGCGGCCCGGGCGCAGCTGGAGCAGATGCGTCGCGCGTTGCCGCCCGGCAGTCAGCCGGCCGACCACGACTTCGACGATCCGGACGACGGCCACAGCATGCGGTCCGGCCCCTACCTTTAGGGCCTGTCGCCGGAACCGGCGGCCCCGCACAACCGTCCGTACCTGGAGGACCCCGCGTGCCACCGCCGGACGCGGGCCCGGCCGCCCCTGCACCGCCCGTCGGGGCGCGGTGCCGATACCCTGGCCCCTGTCGACGGCCGATACCGGCCGCCGGCCGGGTCGGCCCGGTCGGCGGGGTCGGTGCGGGCGGCTCTGACGAGCCGTTCGGCAGGCTGTGCGGCGGTCCGGTCCACGGGGGGCCGGTCCGGCGGACTTTTCGACGGGCCACCCGACAGATCACCTGACAGGCCATCTGACAGGGCATCCGATCAACCACGTCGCGGCAGCGGTGTTCGGCCGTGCCGAGGGGGAAGCAGAGGACGATGAGCGAGGACGGCAGCACGGGTCACGGCCAGCCGCAGGAACAGCACTCGCTGGGCAACGGCAGGTACGTCCTCCAGCACCTGCTGGGCCAGGGCGGCATGGCGTCCGTCCACCTGGCGTACGACACGGTGCTGGACCGTCAGGTGGCGGTGAAGACACTGCACACCGAGCTGGGCCGCGAGCAGTCCTTCCGCGAGCGGTTCCGCCGCGAGGCGCAGGCGGTGGCCCGGCTGCAGCACACCAACATCGTCTCGGTCTTCGACAGCGGCGAGGAGGTCGCGACGGACGGTGCGACCACGCCGTACATCGTCATGGAGTACGTCGAGGGCCCCTCGCTGCGCGACGTGCTGAACCAGGCGATCGCCGAGCACGGCGCGATGCCCACCGAGCAGGCGCTGAAGATCACCGCCGCGGTGCTGGCCGCCCTGGACACCTCGCACGACCAGGGCCTGGTGCACCGCGACATCAAGCCCGGCAACGTCATGGTCAACACCAAGGGCATCGTCAAGGTGATGGACTTCGGCATCGCCCGGGCCATGCAGTCCGGTGTGACGTCGATGACCCAGACCGGCATGGTGGTCGGCACCCCGCAGTACCTGTCGCCCGAGCAGGCGCTGGGCAAGAGCGTGGACGCCCGCTCCGACCTCTACTCGGTGGGCTGCATGCTCTTCGAGCTGCTCACCGGCCAGCTGCCGTTCGACGGCGACTCGCCGTTCTCGATCGCGTACAAGCACGTCCAGGAGGAGCCGCCGGCGCCGTCCAGCCTCAACCGGGCGGTCCCGCCGGCGGTGGACGCACTGGTCGCCCGCGCGCTGCGCAAGGACCCGGGACACCGGTTCCCGACCGCCGAGACGATGCGCGAGGAGGTCGAGCGGGTCGCCGGCGGTGCGGCCACCGAGGGCGGCACGCCGCTGATGGCCAGCACGCCGCTGGTGATCGGCGAGGGCCCGCGGGCCGCGCACGCCGCGCACTCGCTGACCAACTTCCCGCAGGTCGGCGGCGACATCCGGACGCCGCAGCCGCAGGTCCAGCAGCCGTACCAGCCGACCCAGGCGCCGCCGGCGTACGGTCCGCAGACCCCGCCGCCGGCGTTCGTCCAGCAGACCCCGCCGCCGCGCTTCCAGCAGGGCTACCAGACCCCGCCGCCGCAGTACCAGACGCCGCCGTCCGCCTTCCCGCAGCAGCAGCAGGCGCACACTCCGCCGCCGATGCAGCAGGCCGGGCCGTACGCGCCGCAGCGCCCGGTGGCGCCCAGCGGCACCAACGGGTGCTCGACCGCGCTGGTGATCATCGGTGTGATCATCGGCCTCATCGTGCTGGTCGCGATCATCATCGCGATCGTGGCGAGCAAGACCACCAACACCAACAGCACCGACGGCGGCACGTACGGCAGCGCGCCGCGGCCCGCGGCGGTCGTCGCGCCGCTCTCCCCGGGGTCCGGAGGGCTCCCGCCCGTCCTGTGACGCATTCCGCGCCCGGGTGCCCGAGGCGGTAGCGTTCTGGTGAAGTGAATCGAATGGGCGACCGCGACGAGAGCGTCGGCCCGGGGCGAGGAGTAATGGCACAGACGCAGCAGCCGGGCGACGGCGAGGGAGACCACCTCGCCTCCGGCACCGGCCAGGAGCCGGAGCAGAACGACGCCACCCGCGAGACGCCCCGCTTCCCCGACCGGGACCGCGGCGCCTCCTCACCCGACGAGACCACGGCCGCCCGCGCGGCGGGCCAGGCCCCCGCGGCCGAGGGCCCGGCCACCCCGAGCCGCGGCACCGCCGCCGCGCTCGGCACCCTCGGCGACGGCCGCTACCGGCTGACCCACCGGCTCGGCCGCGGCGGCATGGCCGAGGTGCTGGCCGCGCAGGACGTCCGGCTGGGCCGGACCGTCGCGGTCAAGCTGCTGCGCCCCGAGCTGGCCCAGGACGAGGTGGCCCGGCTGCGGTTCACCCGGGAGGCTCATTCCGTCGCGGGGCTCAACCACCACTCGATCGTCGCTGTCTACGACACCGGCGAGGACTTCCTCGGCGGCGAGTCCACCCCGTACATCGTGATGGAGCTGGTCGAGGGCCGCACCGTCCGCGAGCTGCTGGTGGACGAGGAGGCGCCGCCGGTCGACCAGGCGCTGATCATCATCGCCGGGGTGCTGGAGGCGCTGGACTACAGCCACCGGCACGGCATCGTGCACCGCGACATCAAGCCCGCCAACGTGATCATCACGACCTCGGGCGCGGTCAAGGTGATGGACTTCGGCATCGCCCGGGCGCTCACCGGCGCGGCCAGCACCATGACTCAGACCGGCATGGTGATGGGCACCCCGCAGTACCTCTCGCCCGAGCAGGCGCTCGGCAAGCCGGTGGACCACCGCTCCGACCTGTACGCGGCCGGCTGCATGCTCTACGAGCTGCTGACGCTGCGCCCGCCGTTCACCGGCGACACCCCGCTCGCGGTGGTCTACCAGCACGTCCAGGACGCGCCGGTACCGCCGTCCCGGGTGAACGCGCGGGTGCCGCAGCAGTTCGACGCGCTGGTGCTGCGTTCGCTGGCCAAGAGCCCGGACGACCGGTTCCAGAGCGCGGACGAGTTCCGCGCGCACCTCCAGCACGCGCTGCGCGAGATGCACGGCGCTGCCGGCGGCACCCTCGGCGGCGGGTACCCGGGCTACCAGGGCACGCCGAGTGACGGGACGGCGGTCACCGAGGCGTTCGGGATGGCCCAGAACCCGTCCGACGCGACCACCGTGCTGCCCTACGGTGCGCCCACCGCGGCGTTCGGCACGCCGGCCGCGCCCTACCAGGGGGCGGACTACCAGGGGGCGGACTCCGGCTCCGGCGGCTACGGCCAGGGCGGGTACGGCTCGGGCGGCCACGGCGGCTCCGGCGGGCAGAACGGCTACAACGGGCACAACGGGCACGGCGGCGGTCACGACGACGGCTACGACGAGCCGCCGCGCCGCCGGCGCACGGCGCTGGCCTGGGTGGTCGGCCTGCTGCTGGTGGCGGGCGGCGGGGTCGGCATCGCCATGGCGGTGAACAACAGCTCCAACTCGCCGACGACCCCGACGCAGTCCACCGCGCCGGTCGACCCGTCGACGGACCAGTCGACCGAGACGCCGTCGGTGACGCCGTCGCCGAGCCCGGCCCGCACGCACGTCCCGACCCAGTCGAGCGGCGACTACCCGCCGCAGACCCCGTCGAACAGCTACACGCGGCCGTCCCGTTCGGCCTCGGCGTCCGCCTCGGCGTCGTCCTCGGCTTCGGCCTCCTCGTCGGCTTCCGCGTCCTCGTCGGCCTCGGAGTCGGCGTCGTCGTCGGCCAGCTCTCCCGCGTCGAACCCGGCGTCTTCCGCGTCGACCTCGGAAAAGCCCGTGCCCCCCACGAGCCACGCCTCCCCGCCGCTGTCCGTCCCGTAGCGGCAGCCCTCAGTTCACGAACGCGTCCAGCACCTGTTCGTACTCCTGGCACCACCACACCGTCTGTGCGGCGGCGGCCGGGAAGAGCTGGTCGGCGCGCTGGTCGGCGCGCTGGTAGCGCCACTGCAGCATCCAGAAGTCGTTGAGCCGCTCCCACCAGACCCGGTGCGCCGCCGCCGCCAGCTCCTCGGCCGGCGCGCCGGCGGCCTCGCGGTAGCCGCGGGCGTAGCGGCGGACCCGGGCGAGGTCGAGTTCGCCGGTCACCGGGTCGTTGAAGATCAGAGTGGCGGCCCGGACCACCTCCTCGCCGCGTGGCCGGACGCCCAGCCGGTCCCAGTCCAGCACCGCGACCACCCGCCCGTCCCGGTGCAGCAGGTTGAGGCCGTGGAAGTCGCCGTGCACCCAGCCGGCCGGCCCGGCGGCCTCCGGCGCGGGCCGCCGGTGGCCGTACGCCTCCAGCAGGGCGGCGCGCTCGGTCAGCCGGCGTTCGGCGAGCCGGTCGAACGGGCCGTACGGGCGGTGCCGTCGGGCCAGCTCCAGCAGCTCGCCGAGCAGGGCGGCGGTGGCCCGGGGGTCGGCCGTCGGCTGCCTGGACGGTTGCACAACGGGGGCGCAGACCCGGGCGAGTGCGCCGTGCAGCCGGCCGAGCAGCGCGCCGAGCTCCTCGCACTCCAGCAGCTCGAGCTCGGATCCGGTGCGGTGCGCGCCCGGTACCCAGGGAAAGAGCGCGAACCGCCGCCCGTCACAGTCGGTGACGGTCTGCCCGTCCCGGCCGGCCAGCGGCGGCGCGATCGGCAGTCCGCGGGCGTACAGCGCGGTGGTCGCCCGGTGCTGGGCGGTGATCGCGGGCAGGGTCGCGGTGGCGCGGTCGACGTAGCACTTGAGGAAGTAGACGCCGGCGCTGCTGGTCACCCGGTAGCCCCGGTTGAGCAGACCCTCGGCGACCGGCTGCGCCTCGATCAGCCGCCCGGCGCGGTAGCCGCGCAACACTCGGGCGAGTACGAACCGCGAAACCGGCGGGCTCATCGTCCCGACGGGTGGAGCGGTGGCATCCGGTCCCTCCAGTACGACTGCTGTGGAGGTGAACTGACTCTCTGTCACGCTCGGTCATCGTAGCGACGGGCGCCGAACGCGGCCCGGATGCTCGAAAATGCCTGCTTATGATCATCAGTCTGATCTTCACCGTCGATGACGGAGCGTGAACTGTCCGGCCCTGCGCGGACCGTGCCGCAAGTGATCAGTGGGGCGGACGGGTCACCGGTTCTGTTCCGCGCCCAGCCGGGCGACGTAGGCGGCGGCCTGGGTGCGGCGCTCCATGCCGAGTTTCGCGAGCAGACTGGACACGTAGTTCTTGACGGTCTTCTCGGCCAGGTGCAGTTCGCTGCCGATCTGCCGGTTGGTCATCCCCTCGCCGATCAGTTCCAGGATCCGGCGCTCCTGCTTGGTGAGCTGGGCGAGCCGCTCGTCCTCCTTCTCGCCGCCCTGCCGCAGCCGCTCCAGGACGCGCCCGGTCGCCACCGGGTCGAGCAGCGACTTGCCGGCCGCCACGTCCCGTACGGCGGAGAGCAGGTCGCTGCCGCGGATCGCCTTGAGGACGTACCCCGAGGCCCCGGCCATGATCGCGTCGAAGAGCGCCTCGTCGTCCGAGAAGGAGGTGAGCATCAGGCACCGGATGTCGGGGTGCTGCGAGCGGATCTCGCGGCAGACCTCCACGCCGTTCCCGTCGGGCAGCCGGACGTCGAGTACCGCCACGTCGGGGTGGACGGCGGGGATCCGGGTGATCGCCTCGGCGGCGGTGCCGGCCTCGCCGACCACCTCGATGTCGTCCTCAACGGTGAGCAATTCGTGAACCCCTCGCCGGACCACCTCATGATCATCTAGCAGGAAAACCCTGATTTGTCCGTTTCCAGTCACCGGTAAAGGCTCCCATATGGTCATAGAGAAGGCCTATCGCCCGCACCGGGCGCCCACACAATCTGTCTGATCCACCCCCTTACGCGAAACGCGCTGCCCGGATAGCGTGCGCAGGTGTCCTGTACGGCACCGCCGGAGCGAGGTTCGAGCCCGGCCCGACCCACACCCAGGTCGGAACAACTAGGACGTCCTCATTCAGGCGCGACACGAGCGCCCGCTGGGTAACGTTCTGGTGAGACGCCGTCGGAAAAGGATCACCACCAGCCCCGTAGTCGGTGCGCCCACCCTGCGCACTGTGCGAGGCGGTGACCGGACCGGTCACCGGCGACCCCGGGCGGCCGGACAGACCGAGGAGTAAACGTGACCGTCAAAAGCACGGCGAGGGCGCGCAAGAAGGCCGCCCCCGGCGTCCCTGACAACCTCCACGCGGGGAAGGACGCCCCGGCCGAGCTGATTCAGCTGCTCACCCCCGAAGGCGAACGGGTCGAGAACCCGGACTACCCGCTGGTCATCGAGGCGGACGAGCTGCGCTCGCTCTACCGGGACCTGGTGCTGGTCCGGCGGTTCGACGCCGAGGCGACCGCGCTCCAGCGGCAGGGCGAGCTGGGCCTGTGGGCCTCGCTGCTCGGCCAGGAGGCGGCCCAGGTCGGCAGCGGCCGCGCGATGCGGGAGAACGACTACGCCTTCCCCACCTACCGCGAGCACGGCGTGGCCTGGTGCCGCGGGGTGGACCCGCTCAACCTGCTCGGGATGTTCCGCGGGGTCAACCACGGCGGTTGGGACCCGAACGAGAAGAACTTCCACCTGTACACGATCGTGATCGGCTCGCAGACCCTGCACGCGACCGGCTACGCGATGGGCATCACCAAGGACAGCGCCGAGGACGCCGTGATCGCCTACTTCGGCGACGGCGCCTCCAGCCAGGGCGACGTCAACGAGGCCTTCACCTTCGCCTCGGTCTACAACGCCCCGGTGGTCTTCTTCTGCCAGAACAACCAGTGGGCGATCTCCGAGCCCACCACCAACCAGACGAAGATCCCGCTCTACCGCCGCGCCTCCGGCTTCGGCTTCCCCGGCGTCCGGGTGGACGGCAACGACGTGCTCGCCTGCCTGGCGGTCACCCGCTGGGCGCTGGACCGCGCCCGCAACGGCGGCGGCCCGGTGCTGATCGAGGCCTTCACCTACCGGATGGGTGCGCACACCACCTCCGACGACCCGACCCGCTACCGCGCGGCCGAGGAGACCGAGTCCTGGCGTGCCAAGGACCCGATCTCCCGGCTCAAGGCGCACCTGGAGCGTGAGGGCCTGGCCGACGAGGACTTCTTCGCGGCGATCGACGCCGAGAGCGAGACCCTCGGCCTGCGGGTGCGCGAGGGCGTCCGCTCGATGCCCGACCCGGATCCGACCCTGATCTTCGACCACGTGTACGCCGAGCCGCATGCCTTGGTGACCGAGGAGCGGGCCGAGTACGTCGCGTATGCGGAGTCTTTCGAGGGCGGGGAGTAGTCCGATCATGTCCAAGCTCACCATGTCGAAAGCCATCAACGAAGGCTTGCGCCACTGCCTCGAGACCGACCCCAAGACCCTGATCATGGGTGAGGACGTCGGAAAGCTGGGTGGCGTCTTCCGCGTCACCGACGGCCTGCAGAAGGACTTCGGCGAGGACCGGGTGATCGACACCCCGCTCGCCGAGTCCGGCATCGTCGGCACCGCGATCGGCCTCGCGCTGCGCGGCTACCGGCCGATCGTGGAGATCCAGTTCGACGGCTTCGTCTACCCGGCCTTCGACCAGATCGTCACCCAGCTGGCCAAGATGCACGCCCGTGCACTGGGCCACGTCAAGATGCCGATCACGATCCGGATCCCCTACGCGGGTGGAATCGGCGCCGTCGAGCACCACAGCGAGTCGCACGAGGCGTACTTCGCGCACACCGCCGGTCTGCGGGTGGTCACGCCGTCCAACCCGGACGACGCGTACTGGATGCTGCGCCAGTCGGTCGAGTCCGACGACCCGGTGATCTTCCTGGAGCCGAAGGCCCGCTACTGGGACAAGGCCGAGATCAGTGCCGCCCCGGCGCTGGACCTGCACACCGCGAAGGTGGTCCGGTCGGGCACCGACCTGACGCTGCTGGCGTACGGCCCGATGGTCAAGGTCTGCCTGGAGGTGGCCGCGGCCGCCGAGGAGGACGGCCGGCACCTGGAGGTCGTCGACCTGCGTTCGCTCTCGCCCGTCGACTTCGACACCCTGGAGGCGTCGGTCAAGCGCACCGGGCGGGCCGTCGTGGTGCACGAGGCACCGGTCTTCATGGGCATGGGCGCGGAACTCGCCGCCCGGCTCACCGAGCGGTGCTTCTACCACCTGGAGGCGCCGGTCCTGCGGGTCGGCGGCTACCACGCGCCGTACCCGCCGTCCCGGGTCGAGGAGCAGTACCTGCCCGACCTGGACCGGGTGCTGGACGCCGTCGACCGCGCGCTGGCGTACTGAGAGGGAGTGGCGATGACCACCGAAGTTCGTTCGCTCCGTGAATTCAGGATGCCCGACGTCGGCGAGGGGCTGACCGAGGCCGAGATCCTCAAGTGGTACGTCCAGCCGGGCGACACCGTGACAGACGGCCAGGTCGTCTGCGAGGTCGAGACGGCGAAGGCGGCCGTCGAGCTGCCGATCCCCTTCAACGGGACGGTCGAGTCGCTGTTCTTCCCCGAGGGGTCGACGGTCGACGTCGGCACCGCGATCATCTCGGTCGCGGTCCTCGGCGCCGCTCCGGCACCGGCCGCCGCGCCGGCCGCGGCGCCCGCTCCCGTCCCCGCGGCTGCTCCGGCAGCCGAGGAGGCCGCCGAGCCGGCCCGCCGCGAGGTGCTGGTCGGGTACGGGCCGCGCACCGGCGCCGTGCAGCGCCGGGCCCGCCGGACGGTCGCGCCCGCCGCGGCTGCCGTGGCGGCTCCGGTCGCGGCTTCTGTCGCGCCGGTCGCCGTGGCCCAGACGGCCGCCCCGGTCGTCGAGACGGGCGAGCGGCCGCTGGCGAAGCCGCCGGTCCGCAAGCTGGCCAAGGACCTCGGCATCGACCTGCGGGCCGTCCGGCCCACCGGTCCGGACGGGATCATCACCCGCGAGGACGTCCACGCCGCCGCGGCCCCGGCCGCGCCGGCCGTGGTCGAGACGCCGGCCCCGGTCGCCGCCTCGGTGGAGGCCCCCGTGCTCGCCACCGGCGCCGACCAGCGGATCCCCGTCAAGGGCGTCCGCAAGGCCACCGCGCAGGCGATGGTGGCCTCCGCCTTCACCGCGCCGCACGTCACCGAGTTCGTCCAGGTCGACGTCACCCGCACGATGAAGCTGGTCCGCACGCTCAAGGAGACCGGCGAACTGGGCGCGGGGGTGCGGGTCAGCCCGCTGCTGCTGGTCGCCAAGGCGCTGCTCACCGCGTTCAAGCGGCACCCGGAGATCAACGCCAGCTGGGACGAGCCCAACCAGGAGATCGTCCTCAAGGGCCAGGTCAACCTCGGGATCGCCGCGGCGACCCCGCGCGGCCTGATCGTGCCGAACATCAAGAACGCGGGCGCGCTGACCCTGTCCGGTCTCGCGGTCGAGCTCGGTTCGCTGATCGACACCGCGCGCCAGGGCAAGACCTCGCCCGCCGACATGCAGGGCGGCACGGTCACCATCACCAACGTCGGCGTCTTCGGCGTCGACACCGGGACCCCGATCCTGAACCCCGGCGAGGCCGCCATCCTGGCCTTCGGCGCGGTCCGGGAGCTGCCCTGGGTGCACAAGGGCAAGGTGGTGCCCCGCCAGGTCACCACGCTGGCGCTCTCCTTCGACCACCGGATGGTCGACGGCGAGCTGGGCTCCAAGGTGCTGGCCGACGTCGCGGCCATCCTGGAGCGTCCCAAGCGCCTGATCACCTGGGGCTGACGCCCCGCTGAACGGCCGAAGGGCCCCATCCCCCGCCCGGAGGATGGGGCCCTTCTCCGTTACCGGTGGGCGGAGCGGCGCCTACCGGTGGGTGGAGCGGCGCCGCCGGCCGAGGACGAAGGCGCCGGCACCGAGCACGACCAGGGCACCGCCGGCGCCGAACAGCGGCGCGGCCGGGCTGTCGGAAGCGGTGGTGGCGAGCCGCGGAGCCGCGGTGGCGGGGGGCGTCGGCTGCGCGGCGGCCGGGCTCGCGGCGACCGCGGCGGCGGGCTTTGCGCTCGGGGAGGCGGCCCGCAGCACCTTGAGCGTGTGCGACATGGGCCGGCCGTAGGCGTCCGGGCTGGAGAACATCAGGATCTGCGTCTGGCTGCTCGGCGCGGCGGCCGAGAGCGCGATCCGGAACTCGACCCGCATGGCGTGACCTGCCGCGACCTGCTGGGCGACCGAGGAGGTGTCGGCGTGGATGGTCGGGTCGCAGCCGGGCAGCACCGGCAGCGTCTTCCACTGGCCGGCGACCATCGCCTGGACGGTGAAGTCCGCGGGCCGCAGGGCGGCCCCGCCCGGCTGGCCCCCGTCGGGGTTGTAGAACGCGAGGTCCGGGGCGATCAGCCCGCCGGCGCTCCCGGCGACCGGGCCGACCTCCTCGCCCACCTCGATCGCGGGACCCCCGGCGGTGATGCTGTCGGGGACGACGGGGATGAACCCGCCCTCGCCGGAGCTCACCACATGCCCACCGGCCGCCGACGCGGACGCGTCCCCGCAGGCGTAGGCGGCGGCCGTGCCGCCCGGGAGGAGCGGAACGGCGGCGCTGATGAGCAGCGCGGCCGCCGCGGTGGCCAGGGCGCGGCGCGGGAGGGCGGAGGGGATGTTCTTCGCGAAGGCGGAGGTAACGGACGCTCGCATGACGTGTTTCCTTAGGGCCTGGTGCTGACGAGTGCTTGGAGTGAAGGTGGCCGGTTCTCGAATGTCCCCCCGGCCCCTGCCGGTCTCGCTCTACCTGCCTTCATCTGTATGGACGTGCATCCCCTCCGGGGGTTGCAGGTGGGATCAGATTATTTTCGAGCCGGTTGTCGAGCCTTCCTGAATACTGCTCAGGTGGCAGAACCGGGCACCCTCCAGACCACCTCCCACTCCGATGGGACGCAGGTCCTGCACGCGTACGCGCTGCGCCGGGACGTCTCGCTCCCCGCGGTGCTGGCCGGGATGATCGCCATCGTCGTCTGCTTCTCCGGACCGCTGGTGGTGGTGCTCGCTGCCGCTGCCGCCGGACGGCTCGACCAGGCGCACACGGTGTCCTGGATATGGGCCGTCGCGATCGGCAGCGGGCTGACCTCGCTGCTGCTCAGCTGGTACACCAGGACGCCGGTGATCACCGCCTGGTCGACGCCTGGTGCGGCACTGCTCGTCACCAGCCTTGGTTCGTACTCCTACCCATCGGCGATCGGTGCATTCCTGGTCAGTGGCGTGGTCGTGGCACTGCTCGGAGTCACCGGACTGTTCGGACGGCTGATCCGGACGGTGCCGACCGGCGTGGTGAACGCGATGCTGGCCGGCATCCTGTTCAGCTTCGGCACCGATGTCTTCACCGCGCTGCACACCGCGCCGGCCGTGGTGCTGTCGGCCCTTGCGGCCTTCCTGCTCGCCAAGCGGCTGCTCCCGCGCTACGCCGTCCCGATCGCGCTGCTGACCGGCGGCCTGGCCGCCGCGCTCACCGTCGGGCTCCCGCTGCACCTGGGGCACGGCGGCTTCGCGCACCCGGTGGTGACCGCGCCCGGCTTCGATCCGGCGGCGCTGGTCGGACTCGCGCTGCCGCTCACCATCGTCGCGCTGGCCTCGCAGAACGCCCCCGGGCTCGGCGTGCTGCGGTCCTCCGGCTACCAGCCCGACGACCGGCTGCTGATCGGCGCGACCGGCGCGGCGTCGGTCCTGCTGGCCCCCTTCGGCTCGCCCGGCATCAACATCGCCGCGATCACGGCCGCGATCTGCACCAGCCCCGAGAGCCACCCCGATCCGCGCCGCCGCTATGTCGCGGGGATGGCCACCGGCCTGTTCTACCTGCTGGTCGGCAGCTTCGGCGGGGTGCTGGTGAGCCTCTTCACCGGCCTGCCGGGCGCGCTGGTCGCGGTGGTCGCGGGGGTGGCCCTGCTCGGGTCCTTCCAGGGCAGCCTGGCCGCCGCGGTCGCCGACGAGCAGGGACGGGACGCCGCGGTGGTGACCTTCCTGGCCACCGCCTCGGGGATGTCGCTGTTCGGCATCGGCGCGGCCTTCTGGGGCCTGCTGCTCGGGGTGGGCACCCACCTGGTGCTGCGCGGCTGGTGGCCGCGACGCGGGTGAGGCCGGCCGGGTGATCCGTTGCGCCAGTCCGGTGAGATGTTCGACAGGAAGTCGGTTAGTCGGTCGGGGCGGGGTACGTGTTCGCGACCCCCACCCGAGCGCCCGCCGGGTGACCGGAGCACCGAGGACCCGTCCGTATGACGCCTGGCAACCCTGGCCGTCTCATCCGGAGTCTGGCCGCACTCGTCCTGCTCGCGGCAGCCGTGCTGCCGGCCGCCCTGGAAGTGGCCGGTCCGGCGCCGTTCGCCGTCATCGGCCCGTCGGCCGGAGCGGCCACCGACCGGGCGGTGCCGCCGCACGAGCGCTCGGGCGTCGTCTCGGCGCACCTGCGCAGCGTGGGAGCGGCCCCGACGGTCGACATACGCCGGACCGGCGACCCGGCCAACCGGATCACCCTGGTCCTGCTCGGCGACGGCTACACCGAGAGCCAGCAGGACCTGTTCCGGCAGCAGGCCGACCAGTCCTGGCGCGCGCTGATGGACATCGAGCCGTTCCGGACCTACCAGGGCTACTTCAACATAAGGCGGGTCGAGGTGATCTCCCCGGTCTCCGGGATCGCGGAGAGCGACACCAAGAACCGCAAGCCCAGCACCCCGCTCGGCATGCACTTCTGGTGCGAGGGCACCGCGCGGCTGCTCTGCGCGGACGAGGCGGCGACCGCCCGGTACGCGGGCGAGGGCGAGGGGCCGCAGTACCTGATCGCGCTGGCCAACTCCACCGAGTACGGCGGCGCCGGGGGGACGGGGGTGACCACCCTCTCGGGCGGCAGCTCGGACGCCGGGCGGATCATCCAGCACGAGATAGGGCACACCGTGGGTGATCTCGGGGACGAGTACGACAGCGCCCCGAACGACGCCGACTACCCCAACCTCTCCACCCAGGGCGCCGACGTGATGCAGCGGGACCACCTCAAGTGGTGGCGCTGGCTCGGCGCGCAGTCGCCGGACGGCGGCGGGACGGTCGGGGCCTACCGCAGCGCCAACGGCATCTACCGCCCGACCGCCGACTCCGTGATGCGCACCCTGGGCGGCAGCTACAACCTGCCCTCGCGCGAGGCGATCATCGAGCAGATCTACCGCCGGCTCTCCCCGACGGACGGCGCCTCGCCCGCCCCCGGCGACGTCACGGGCCGCCCCCGGCTCTCCGTCAGCCCGCTCCCGCTGACCGGCCCGCGCCAGCTCCAGGTGGAGTGGAAGGTCGACGGGCGGACGGTGGACCCGCAGTCCGAGGACCGGACCTGGTTCGACCCCGGCTCGCTGGCGCTGGCGCCCGGCCAACGCGTGGCGGTGACCGCGACCGTGCGGGACACCACGGACTGGGTGCGGGACGAGGCGTTCCGGGACCAGCACATGACGCGCACGGTGCGCTGGGTGCTGAAGGGATGAAGGGGAGTTCGCGGGCATCCGGAAAACCCGATGTGTGCGATCAATAGGTGGGATGACTAGTCTGGGCGCACTATGCCCGTGGACCCAGCCAGTGCCACCCGCTCCCCGTCCGTCCCTGGTCCCCGCACCTCAGCGGCCCCGACCGCGGTGCCGCCGGCGGCCGCCGATCCGGCGGCTGATCCGGCGGCCGGGCCTCCCGGCGGGCGCGCCGCGTGGTTCGCCTGGGCCATCGGCGTCAGCGTCTACGTCCTCGCGGTGATCCACCGCACCAGCCTCGGGGTGGCCGGACTGGACGCCGCCCAGCGGTTCGGGGTGGGAGCCTCGGCACTTTCGACCTTCTCGATCCTCCAGGTCCTGGTCTACGTGGCCATGCAGATACCGGTCGGCCTGATGGTCGACCGGTTCGGGCCGCGCCGGGTCCTGATGCTGGGCATCACGCTGCTCAGCGTCGGCCAACTGGCGTTCGCGTTCAGCTCCGCCTTCGGGCCCGCGCTGGTCTCGCGCGCGGTGCTGGGCTGCGGGGACGCGATGACCTTCATCAGCGTCCTGCGGGTCGCCGCCCGCTGGTTCCCGGCCGCCCGGAACGCGCTGGTCATGCAGCTCACCGGGCTGGCCGGGATGGTCGGCAACCTGGTGACCACCGTGGTGCTGGCGCAGGCCCTGCACTCCGAGGGCTGGACGCCCACCTTCGCCGCCGTCGCCCTGCTCGGCGTCGGTGGCTTCGCGCTCGTCGCGCTGCTGCTGCGCGAGGCGCCGGGGACGGCGGTGGTTGCGCAGCCGGCGGCACCGGTCCGGGTGCCCGTACGGGCCCAGATCAGGAGCTCCTGGCGCGAGCCCGGCACCCGGCTGGGCATGTGGGTGCACTTCACCACCGCCTTCCCGGCCGGTGCGTTCTCGCTGCTCTGGGGCCTGCCGTACCTGGTGGAGGGCCAGGGCATGAGCCGGGCCGACGCGGGCGCGATGCTGACCGTGCTGGTCTTCAGCACGATGTTCTTCTCGCTGCTCATCGGACGGCTGCTGGCCCGCTCGGCGCGGGCCCGGATGCCGATCGTCCTCACGGTGATCACGGCCACCGGCTGCTGCTGGGCCGCGGCGCTGGCCTGGCCGGGCGGACACCCGCCGTTCTGGCTGCTGGTGCTGCTGCTGATCGTGATGGGGAGCAACGGCCCGGCCTCACTGGTCGGCCTCGACTACGCCCGCTCGTACAACCCCGCCGAGCGCCTCGGCACGGCGTCGGGCATCGCGAACATGGGCGGCTTCATCGCCATGGTGATCACCCTCCTCGGGATCGGCGTCCTGCTGGACGCCCTCTCCCCGGGCACCGGCGCGACGTACTCGGCGGGGGCGTACCGGGTGGCGTTCTGCTGGATGTACGTGCCGATGCTGGTCGGGATGGCGATGATTCTGCGGCTGCGGGGGAAGGTGAAGGGTTTCTGAGCTGTGGAAACGCGGTAACCCTCGTTTCAGACGAGGGTTACCGCGTTCATTCACGCAGCCATGTACCGCATCAGCTCGGCGACCTGCTGCGGGCTCCCGTGGATCCTCGCCTCACCGAGTTCGACCAGCATCAGGCCGGTCGAGACCAACGGCTCGGGCTCCGGCTCCGGAACGGTCTGGTCGGTGGCCGGTTCGGCGGACATCCGCCGGATCAGCTCGACCAGCTTGAGCTTCCCGCAGCGCGGTATGGCCTTGCCACCCCGGATGCCAACAAGCTCCACGCTCGGGCACTGGAAGTACGCCCCGAACGGCGGACCGCTGTCCTCCGCGCGCCCCGGCACGTGGAACTCCATCTCGCCGTGCCGACAGTGCACGGTCCCGTCGGAGCGCACGTGGATGCCGGGCGAGCCGTCGCGATCGATCTCGGCGACGATCTGGATCTGCTGTCCGATCGCCTCCGCGAGGGTTTCCGCCATCCGCTGCCGCTGCGTCGGGATGTCGGTGTCGCCGCGCCGGATGGAGGGGAGGAGGTCGCTGGTGACCCACTCCTGGAAGGGGGCGGCGGAGGGCTTCTTCGACCTCATGATCAAGGTGTAGAGGCCCGCCTCGCTGACCACGTTCAGGAGGGGGTTGTTGTTGGTGTAGGGCAGACCACCTGCGGAAATGCCCCAACCCTTACTTGAAGTAAGGGTTGCCCGCCTCAAGTCGACGGTAGTGGTCTCACTCTCCGCGACCAGCTTGCTGGCCCGGCTCGGGTTGCCTCGGCCGAGGATCCGGCAGACGTCCGTGGTGGCGAACCACGGGTCTCCCGCGATCATCACCACCCGGATCGGCTGCCCCGTCACCGGGAAGCTCGTTCTCATCAGCACCATGCCGACGTCGTCCATCTCGGGCACCCCCACTTTCTCTAGGAATGGGATGTGTCCGGATCAACGACGTCGAACGCCTGCGGTACTGGCACCGCACGACCGCGCGGGTGTGCGAGGAGTGCTCGCCCGGCGCGCGGTCGTACGTGTACGCCAAAAGGGTTGTAACGCCCCGTCGGCGTGTCGTGCTGAGAAGTCAGGATGGCAGGGCGTCAGGGCGTCACCGAGAAGTTGGCCAGGATGCGCTCGGCCAGCTCGGTGTCGCCGTCGGCACGGACCGAGCCCGCCACCGCCTCCGGCCGGACGCGGCCGGTGGCCAGGCGCAGGTAGGTCTCCCAGTCGAGGGTGAACTGCACGTCGGGGCCCAGGGTGACCTGGCCGTCGACCGAGGCGTGCCCGGTGTCGTCCACCCGGACGGTGCGCAGGAACTCCAGCGGGCCGGTGACGTCGAAGGCGACGGTGCTGCCTGCGGGAGCGCCGGCCAGCTTGGCGACCACCTTGGGCAGGCCGCCCACCAGCACGTCGCGGGTGACCGCGGCGCCCGGCGAGGCCAGGTTGCCGGGGGTGCGCAGGGTGCGGCGCAGGTCCTGCTCGTGCACCCAGACGTCGAAGACCCGCAGCCGCAGCAGCTGGTGGTACGGGACGTCGTAGGAGAACGGGCCGGCCGGCCAGCGCACCATCTCGGTCGCCTCGGTCCTGGCGGTGCGCAGGGCGCGCGAGCGCCGGATGATCACGTAGTCCAGCTCCCCGGTCATCTCGGGGGTGGTGTGGCAGCGCCGCTTGTCGACCGGGAGTTCGTAGTAGCGGGACAGCTCGTCCTTGACGTGCCGCAGGTCGCTGGGGAGCGAGTGGATCGGACGCGGGTCGCCGAGCAGCTCGGACTCGATCGCGATCACATGCGAGACGATGTCCCGGACCGACCAGCCCGGAAGCTCGGTGGCCCGGTTCCAGGCGTCGCCGGGCAGCGGTGCGACGAGTTCCGATATGGCCTCGATCGACTGCGTCCACGCATCGGTGTAGGCCTGCACGGCCTGATTGTCGGTCACGGGTGTTCTCCGGTCCTCCGTCAGCTGCCTACTCGCACGCCCAGGACAGGTGAAGACGGGAATCCCGGCTTCCGGGCGCACGCGCTAACCGCACGTTACGCTGCCGGGGAGAGCAGAGCAGCGCTTTCGGGTGACGATCGTAGGCCTCTTGTCGTGGACGGTGGTAATGTGCGCGCCTCATTGATCCAACTCTCCGTCTCGGACGCCGAACCGATGTCCGAGCGCCGCGCCCGGGCGGTAGCGCTGATCCGTGCCCAGGAGGCCGCCGACCTGGTGGTCCTGCCGGAGCTCTGGGGGCTGGGCGCCTTCGCCGACGCGGCCTGGTCCGCGGGGGCCGAGCCGCTGGACGGGCCGACCGCTGACGCGATGTCAACGGCCGCTCGGGCCACCGGAGTCTGGCTGCATGCGGGCTCCATCGTCGAGCGCGACCCGGACGGGCCGATCTACAACACCTCGCTGCTCTTCTCGCCGGACGGCGAGCTGGTGCGCACGTACCGCAAGATCCACCGCTTCGGCTTCGACAGCGGCGAGGCGGTCACCATGGGCGCCGGTCAGGAGATCGTGACGGCCGCCTCGGACTTCGGCGTGCTGGGCCTGGCGACCTGCTACGACCTGCGCTTCCCCGAGCTGTTCCGGGCCCTGCTGGACGCCGGGGCCGAGCTGCTGGTGGTGCCGGCCTCCTGGCCCGAGCGCCGCCGCGAGCACTGGACGCTGCTGGCCCGGGCGCGGGCGGTGGAGGAGCAGGCGTACGTGCTGGCCTGCAACGCCGCGGGGACGCACGGCGGCGTCGAACAGGCGGGCCACAGCCTGGTGGTGGACCCGTGGGGCCGGGTGCTGGCCGAGGCCGGCGCGGGGGAGCAGGTGCTGACCGTGGACTTCGATCCGACGGAGGTCGCCAAAGCCCGTGCGGAGTTCCCGGTGCACCGGGACCGCCTGCTCGGCATCCCCGCTCCGGTCCAGCGCTGAGCCCTCCCGCCTCGGGTCGAACGGAAGGCGGCGGTGGATGTGTGCGTGATCTTCACAGGTTTGAGAAGATGACCCCTCCACCCCGCCCGCCCAGCGCCTGAGGAGGTCGTGCCCATGGTCAGTACCGGTCTCGGACGCTTTCCGATCCAGCGCAACAGCCTTCGCGAGCAGATCGCGGGGGCGCTGCGCGAGGAGATGATGGCCGGACGGCTGGCGGCGGGCAGCAACTTCACCGTGAAGGAGATCGCCGAGCTGTACGGCGTCTCCGCCACCCCCGCCCGCGAGGCGATGGTCGACCTGGCGGCGCAGGGTCTGCTGCGCACCGAGCACCACCGCGGCTTCACCGTCCCGGTGCTGGGCTGGTCCGACTTCCTGGAGATCTTCGAGGCCCGGGCGCTGCTCACCGACAGCGCCTTCCGCCAGCTGGCGACGCGGGCCAGCGGCTACGACTGGTCCAGGCTGCCGTCGCTGCGCCGCCGGGCCGACGCGGCCGCGCGGGCGGCCCGGACCGGGCAGCTGGACGTGCTGGTCGGCTGCGACCGGCGGTTCTGGCAGGAGCTCTCCCTCTTCCTGGAGAACCGGCGGATCGCCGACTACCTGGACTGGCTGCGGGTCCAGTCCTGGATGTTCGCGGCGCCCTACCTGCGGGCCCGCGAGAACCTGGCCGGGGTGAGCTGGGCCCGGCACGGCGAGCTGGTCGACCTGATCGAGGCCCGGGACCTGCCCGGGGTGCGAACGCTGGTGAACGACTCCAACCTGGCCACCGTGCGGCTGCTGGCGGCGCTGACCGGCGAGCCGCTGGAGAGCGTCTCGGTGCTGCCGCTGCTGACCGGTGAGCCGGCCTCCGGCCCGCTGCCGCAGCCCCGGTCACTGCTGCCCTCCCCGTACGGTCCACTGGGCCGGTAGGGTGGATCGGGTTGTCGGCCGACCGGGCGACAACCTGCCGACACCCGCCCGCCAACGGAGAGGAAGCGCTGGTCCGTGGCCTGCGACCTCTGGCTCGTTCCGCTTGTGGACGTTCTGAGCCACAGCCCCGAGAACCCGTTCCGTGAGGACCTCACGGTCTACAACGCGGCGCTGGTCGCCAGCGGCCTGCCCCAGGTGCCGGTGTTCGAGTACGCCCCGGGGATCACCGGCGAGGTCGAGCCGATAGCGGCCTTCGACTACGACTCGCTGCACTTCCTGCGCCGGGCCTACCTGCTGCACCGCACCGGCTTCCAGATCACCCCGGTGGACGCGCTGGGCGGCGACTACGAGCAGCTGCTGGAGATGTTCGAGAGCACCGCCGAGCACTCGCACCTGGTCTGGCACTTCGACCACGCGGGGGCCTACGTCCCGATCGAGTTCGAGATCCCGCTGGTCGACGAGGCGCTGCTGTCCTCGGGCGGCCCGCTCGGCTCCTCGTACGGGCTGCTGCGCGAGCTCCAGCAGGTGGCCCCGGTGCTGGGCCTCGACCCGATGGACCCGCCGCGGCCGACCAGGCCGCTCGCGCCGACCGGCCTGGAGCAGCCGTTCGCCCCGCCGCTGGACGACGTGCATCCGTACGCCCGCGAGCGGCACGCCTGGGCCGGGCTGTACGCGGCGGCGACCCGCAGCCTGACCCAGGGCTCGATGGTCGTCTTCGCCTGAGAGAGCGCCGCGGGTCAGCGCAGCGGGCCCTCCGGCGGCCGCTGGCGCGGCATGGTGGGCCGGGTCCCGGGCGCCGGCAGCACCCGCACCTGCGCTCCCGAGACGATCTCGTTGCGGCCGCCCCACGCCCCCGGGGCCTGGGTCGGCAGCTGGGTCATCCGGGCCCGGAACTCCAGCATCCACTCCGAGGTCTCGCTGCGGACCATGTCCGAGACGTCCTCGCAGAACCGGCGCAGCACGCCGAGGCAGCGCTCGGCGGCCTCGCCGGCGGTTCCCTCGGTGGGGCCGAGCACCTCGCGCACGCACTCCGAGGCCCAGTCGAACTGGAACGCCTCCAGGCGGCGTTGCAGCGCCTGCGCGGTGCTGACGTCCCGCATCCAGCCCGAGCTGAGGCCGAAGGCCCGGTCGGTGGCCAGGCAGCCGGCCGCCAGCGCGAGGCCGACGTAGCCCCAGCCGTCGGCCCGGTCCCAGACCCCGGTCAGCGAGACCAGCGGCAGGGTGACGCCGGCCACGCCGAAGCCGACCGCGCCGAACCGGAACAGCCGCGCCAGGCGGCGCTTCCAGATCCGGTCGCGGCGGTACCAGTCGATCGCCTCGACGGCCCGCTCCTCCGACCAGCGGTAGAGCTCTTCCAGGCGCTCGGCGGGCTCACCCCAGTCCCCGAGGGGGAACTGGCGGGCGCTCAGGTCGGCGCGGCGGCGGGTGGCGGCGCGGTCCCGGCCGACGGCGGCCGTCGTGGTGGACTGGTCCTCCTCGCCGACGTCCTTGCCCCAGGGACTCTCCTCGGGCTGCATTTCGGGCTGGCTCACCTGTGGGGCTCCCTTGACGGGCCTGACTGCATCGGACAGGTCCGACCGCTCGGACGGGCCCGGCTGCTGCGGGGGCTGCTGCTGGCACTGCTGGCTATCCAACAGCACTTCTTACCGCCAAATGGCTGAGCGTGTGGTCGCTTCCCCAATGATCGTTACGCGAAATGGCGTCATGAACCCAAGGTGAGCGCGGTGCGGAAGTCGGCGGGATTTCACTCTTCCGAGGGAGCGGCCGGTGTGCCGTGAGGCTGACCCGATCCTCGGATCAGCCGAAGCTACGAAGACCGGAGCGGATTTCCGGGCTTCGGCTGGAGGTTCGGACAGCCCGGTGGACCAGCGGGAACGAGCCACCGACTACCCTTGCCAACCGTGAAGGTCCTCGTCATCGGCGGCGGCGCCCGCGAACACGCCCTGTGCCGCTCTCTGTCCCAAGATCCCGCCGTCACCGAACTGCACTGCGCCCCCGGTAACGCCGGGATCGCGCAGGTGGCGACGGTCCACCCGGTCGACCAGCTGGACGGCGCGCAGGTCCTGGCGCTGTCGCAGCGGTTGGCCGCCGACCTGGTCGTGGTCGGTCCGGAGGCCCCGCTGGTCGCGGGGGTCGCCGATCCGTTGCGCGCGGCCGGCATCCCGGTCTTCGGCCCGTCGGCCGAGGCTGCCCAACTGGAGGGCTCCAAGGCCTTCGCCAAGGACGTGATGGCCGCGGCCGGCGTGCCGACCGCGCGCTCCTACGTCTGCACCACCCCCGCCGAGGCGGCCGAGGCGCTGGACGCCTTCGGCGCGCCGTACGTGGTCAAGGACGACGGCCTGGCGGCCGGCAAGGGCGTGGTGGTCACCTCCGACCGTGCCGAGGCGCTGGCGCATGCCGCCTCCTGCGACCGGGTGGTGATCGAGGAGTACCTGGACGGTCCCGAGGTCTCGCTCTTCGCGATCACCGACGGCACCACCGTCGTCCCGCTGCAGCCCGCGCAGGACTTCAAGCGCGCGCTGGACGGCGACGAGGGCCCCAACACCGGCGGCATGGGCGCGTACTCGCCGCTGCCCTGGGCGCCCGAGGGCCTGGTCGCGGAGGTGCTGGAGAACGTCCTGCAGCCGACCGTGGACGAGCTGCACCGGCGCGGCAGCACCTTCTCCGGCCTGCTCTACGCCGGTCTGGCGCTCACCTCGCGTGGCACCCGGGTGATCGAGTTCAACGCGCGCTTCGGCGACCCGGAGACCCAGGTGGTGCTGGCCCGGCTGCGCACCCCGCTGGCGGGCGTGCTGCTGGCCGCCGCCAACGGCACGCTGGCCTCGCTGGAGCCGCTGCGCTGGGACGAGGGCGCCGCGGTGACCGTGGTCGTGGCCGCCGAGGGCTACCCGGCCGCGCCGCGCTCCGGCGACCCGATCGAGGGCCTGGAGAAGGCCGAGGCCGCGGACGGCACGGTCTTCGTGCTGCACGCCGGCACCCGGGCCGACGAGGAGGGCCGGGTGCTCAGCGCCGGGGGCCGGGTCCTGTCGGTCACCGGCACCGGCGCCGACCTGGCGCAGGCCCGCGACCGCGCCTACGCGGGCGTCGCCGAGATCCGCCTGGACGGTTCGCAGCACCGCACCGACATCGCACTCAAGGCGGCGCGCCAGCAGGCCGAGAGCTGAGACTCCCCACAACCGAACACACACAGGGGCGCTGCCTCCGGTCATCCCACCGGACGCAGCGCCCCTGCGCGTTCGGGCAGCCGGGTGCGGCCGGGGCGGGGTCCTGATCGGCGGGCGGATTCCAGCCCTTCGGGTGAATGCGGTGGCATCGGGCTGACGCGGCGGTCTCGGCGGCCGTAGGGTGCGCTGAATCGCGGTGCCACGGGTCGTGACCCGGCCGGCGTCCACGCGATCGCCGCCGGGTGCTCGGGCCCGTGTGGGGGGAAGCTGCAAGAACGGGTCGTCGGCAGGCACAGGCATGCGAGCCGGGGCCCGTGGTCCCAAATGCACGCTCTGTCACCGGGACGAGTGGAAACCGGGGCGATCTGGAACACCCACTCGTCCGCGTGCGTCAGAACTGGCAGAAGGACTACGCGGGTTGTCGGGCGGCGATCGGTTGTCGGCGCCTTGCGACCTGAACTGATCGTGTGGATCCCGAACGTCCGACTCCGAACGTCCGACTCCGAAGTCCGACTCCGAAGGGGGTGCAGCGCCGGATGGCCACTCTTGATGACGCACGCGCCCGTGCCCACGCCGTCCTGCGGATCCGCGGCCTGGCACGCGCCGTCGCGGTGCTGCCGGCCGCGCTGGCCGTGGTGCTGGTCGCCGGGCGCCTGACCGGCCGGATCGGCGCGCCCGGCTCGCCGGACGGGACCGCCTGGGACGCCGTCCGCTGGGTGGTCGTCGCGATCGCGCTGGTCGTCGGCCTGATCGCGCTGGCCGCCGGGCACCGGCACGCCTCTGCGGTCCCGCCGCAGACGCCGGCCGTCACGGTGCACCGGCGGGAGGCCCCGGAGCTCTACCGGCTGATCCACGAGCTCGCCGACCGCCTCGGGGTGCCCGCACCCGCCGCGATCGCGCTGACTCCGGACTGCGACAGCTGGTTGGAGGAGCCGCACCCGGTGCCGAGCTCGCTGCTCGCCCTGGTCCGGCCGGTCCGCGCGCAGTCGCCGGTGCCGTCGGCCCCGGTCCTGGTGATCGGTTCGCCGTTCCTGTGGTGGATGCGGGCCGGCGAGCTGCGCGCGCTGCTGGCACCCGTGGTGGCGGGCACCGCGGCCGCCGCCGACCCGGAGATCGCGGCCGCCCGGCGGTTCGTCCGGGGGCTGGACGCCGCGCTCGGCACCGGCCGCCGCACGCCGTCGGCCCGGCTGCTCGACCGGATCACCGGCCGGCTGCTGCAGGCCTGCCGGGAGCACATCGCCGAGCTGGAGCGGGCGGTCGCGGCCGCCGCCTCCGAACAGGCCAAGGCGGTCGACTACGGCCTGCGGATCGCCGCCCAGGGCCAGGTCGGCCTGGCCTACGCGGGCTGGGACCGGCTGCTGACCCGGGTCGCCGGGCCCGCCTGGCGCCTCGGCCGCTGCCCGGCCCAGCTGAACGCCGGCGTGGTCTCCGCGCTGACCGAACTGGCCCGCCGCGACCGGCTGGCCGAGGGGTACGAGAGCCGGCTCGGCGACCGGCCGGCCTGCGACCTGCTGGAGGAGCCCGGCGCGGTGGACGCGGCGGTCTCGCTGCTGGCGGCCGAGCTCTTCCACGGCCCGGTCCCGGGCGGTCAGGCCGACCTGGACTGGGAGGACTACCCGGAGCAGGTGGTGGACCGCGGCTGGCGGCTCCAGGCGGCCGCCCTCCAGGAGGCGCTGGACCGGCTCGCGGTGCCCGGGCTTGCCGGGCCCGCCGGTCGGGACCGCCACCCCGGCCCGGCCGCCGCGCAGGCGCCGACGCTGGTGCAGCTGCTGGGGCGGCTGGCCGAGGGCGGCGGCGACGAGCTCGCCCTGGCGCTGGCCGCCGCTCCGCCCGCCGCCGTGCCGGGGGAGCCCGAGCGCGGCGGCCGTGAGCTGCTGGCCGACTGCGTGACGGCCCTGGTGTGCTGCGCGGCCGTCGACAGCGCCGGTGCCCGCCCCGGTCTGGACTGGCTGGACGGGCCGGTCCTGCTGCTCGGCGGGGTCCGTCGCAACGATCTCGCCGGCCCGGTCGCCGAGGCGGTCGAGCAGGGCCGGGCCGGTCCGCTCCGGGCCTGGCTGGAGGCCGCCGGAGTCCGCGCCGAGAAGCCGGTGCGGCTCGGCTGATCGGACCGGAGAGCTGCCGGTCGGTCCTGGCCGCACGGAGCGCGCGGAGAACCGTTACCACTTGTTGCTACCGTTGGGTGACGCAGCGCCAGCACTCTGTGGTGTGCTAGACGGCACGCAAAGACCGGTGGCACATGCCGCCGGAGGGTGCACCGTGGGAGGGGCGCGTGGACCAGGAGCCGGGCCGGAGATGGGAGTCCGGGACGCTCGCGCACGGCGTCTCGGATCCGTTCGGACAGGGGCCGCTGCCCTGGCTGCGCAGCCCGGACCAGTATCTGGCCGGGACCGGGGGAGCGATCCCCTGGTACGCCAGCACCGACGCCCCGGGCCAGCACCCGCCGCGCGGCGGTACGCCGCCGCAGCTGCCGGGCACCCCGCGCAACTCCGACGACGTCGTGCAGCAGATCAAGGGCTTCGCCTCGGCCGGGGTGATCCATCCCGGCGGCTCGGTGGACTTCCGGGTCACCGTGAACCCGCCGCGCGAGTTCATCGTGGACGTCTACCGGATCGGCCACTACGCGGGCGCCGGCGCCCAGCACATGACGGCCAGTCCGCGGATCTCGGGCTTGCAGCAGCCCGCCCCGCTGGTGGTGGGACGGACCGTCAGCTGCCACCACTGGTGGCACTCCTGGCGCCTGCAGATCCCCGGGCACTGGCGCCCCGGCGCGTACGTCGCGGTGCTCACCACGGCGGACCAGCGCCACCGCAGCCACATCCCGTTCACCGTCCGCGACCCGCTGTCCCCGGGGCCGGCCGCCGAGCTGCTGCTGGTGCTGCCGGACGTCACCTGGCAGGCGTACAACCTGTTCCCGGAGGACGGGCACAGCGGTGCCAGCCTCTATCACGCCTGGGACGGGGCGGGCGGGCTGCTCGGCGAGGAGCAGGCCGCCGTCACGGTCTCCTTCGACCGCCCGCACGCCGGCGCCGGGCTGCCGCTGCACGTGGGCCACGCCTACGACTTCATCCGCTGGGCCGAGCGCTACGGCTACGACCTCGCGTACGCGACCGCCTCGGACCTGCACGCGGGCCTGGTCGAGCCGTCCCGGCACCGCGCGCTGATCTTCCCCGGCCACGACGAGTACTGGTCGGAGCCGATGCGCCGGGCCGCCGAGCAGGCCCGGGACGGCGGCACGTCGCTGGTCTTCCTCTCCGCCAACACCATGTACTGGCGGGTCGACCTGACGGCCGGTCCCTCGGGCGTGCCGGGCCGGCTGCTCAACTGCCGCAAGCGCCAGCGGGTCCCCGCCGGCACCCCGGCGGCCGGGTTGCCGGGCGCGGCCGGCGCGCTCTGGCGGGACGCGGGCGAGCCGGAGCAGCACCTGCTGGGCATCCAGTACACCGGCCGGGTCGCCGAACCGGCGCCGCTGGTGGTGGCCAACGGCGCGCACTGGCTCTGGGCCGGCACCGGGCTGCGCGACGGCGGCCGGCTGGAGAACCTGGTCGCGGGGGAGGCGGACCGCTACTTCCCCAAGGTGGCGCTGCCGGTGCACACCGAGCGGATCCTGCTCGCCCACTCGCCCTACCGCGACGAGCTGGGCAAGCTGCGGCACCAGGAGACCTCGCTCTACCGGGCACCCAGCGGCGCGTACGTCTTCGCCTCCGGGACCTTCGCCTGGTCGCCGGCGCTGGACCGGCCCGGGCACACCGACGAGCGGGTCCAGCGGGCCACCGCCAACCTGCTCGACGAGCTCTGCAAGGGCGGCTGAGCTGGGCGTCCGCGGGCGCATGAAAGACTCAGGGTCTCCTGCGCTGCGACCCCCACTCGTAAGGACTGAGACGACCTTGAGCGGATTTGTCACCAAGCCCGAGCCGGTCCAGGTGCCCGGCCTGGTCCACCTGCACACCGGAAAGGTCCGCGACCTCTACCGTGACGACGCGGGCCGACTGGTGATGGTGGCCAGCGACCGCACCTCGGCCTTCGACTGGGTGCTGCCCAACACGATCCCCGACAAGGGCCGGATCCTCACCCAGCTCTCGCTCTGGTGGTTCGAGCGGATCGCCGACCTGGTGCCCAACCACGTGATCTCCACCGAGGTCCCGGCCGGCGCCCCCGCCGACTGGGCGGGGCGCACGCTGGTCTGCCGGAGCCTGGAGATGTTCCCGGTGGAGTGCGTGGCCCGCGGCTACCTGGCCGGCTCCGGCCTGCTGGAGTACAAGGACCAGCAGACGGTCTGCGGCATCGCGCTGCCCGACGGCCTGGTCGACGGCTCCGAGCTGCCCGCGCCGATCTACACCCCGGCTCTCAAGGCCGAGGTCGGCGACCACGACGAGAACGTCTCCTACGAGGAGACCGCCCGCCGGATCGGTGCCGACCACGCCGCCCTGCTGCGGCAGACCACGCTGGCCGTCTACAGCCGCGCCCGGGACATCGCCCGCGAGCGCGGCATCATCCTGGCCGACACCAAGTTCGAGTTCGGTCTGCTGGACGGCGAGCTGGTGATCGGCGACGAGGTGCTGACGCCGGACTCCTCGCGGTTCTGGCCGGCCGACCAGTGGGAGCCGGGGCACTCCCAGCCCTCCTTCGACAAGCAGATCATCCGGGACTGGCTGGCCTCGCCGGCCTCCGGCTGGGACCGCCACAGCGAGCTGCCGCCGCCGGCCATGCCGCCGGAGGTCGTCGAGCGCGTCCAGGCCAAGTACGTCGAGGCGTACGAGCGCCTCACCGGGACGGACTGGGTGTAGCACCCGTCGCTCCCGCCTCCCCCGGGGTCCTGGATCCCGGGGGAAGCGGGAGCGTGCTGGGAAACGCGAAAAGGGCCTCCCGAAGGAGACCCTTTTCGACTGTGGAGCGGACGACGAGATTCGAACTCGCGACCCTCACCTTGGCAAGGTGATGCTCTACCAACTGAGCCACGTCCGCATGATCTTCATTTGTTCTGCAACTGCCTGTACGGCACCTACGAGCGGACGACGAGATTCGAACTCGCGACCCTCACCTTGGCAAGGTGATGCTCTACCAACTGAGCCACGTCCGCTTGGTCCCTCGGAAGGAACCTGTCGCTGCCCCCGGGCTTCCCGGTTGCGGCGACGAGAATTACTCTACCCCATCCTCGGGGCTGGTCGCGCCGCCCTTCCGGCGCCGCCGCACGGGCGCTGGTGGAAGGGCGGCACCGCTGGTCACCGGCCCGCACGGGGGTGACCAGCGGCCGACCGGGTCAGTTGGCCTCGGCGAAGGCTTCGTAGACGTGCTTGGGGATCCGGCCACGGGCCGGCAGTTCCATCCCGCGCGACTGGGCCCAGGCGCGCACGGCGGCCGGGTCCGGCGCGAGCGCGGTGCGACGGAACGACTTTCCGGTACGGCTCTGGCGGCGGCCGGCCGCAACGAAGGGGGCGAGCGCCTCCCGCAGCCTTTCCGCGTTGTCCAGGGACAGGTCGATCTCGTACGACTTCCCGTCGACGCCGAAGTGGACGGTTTCTGCGGCAGCGCCGCCGTCCAGGTCGTCGGAGAGCGTGACAACTACACGCTGAGCCATGGGTGTCAATCCTCTCGGCAATTCGGCCGCCGGGCGCGGTGTGCCCCGGGGGCCCTTGTGCGCCGGTCGCTCAAGGGCATACGGGCAGACCGGAGGCCTGCCGGTTGCGCAGCTCCTGCCACCACCGGTGGCCCTATTCTGCACCCGCGGGGAGTGGAAATCGATGGGAACTGCATTCTTTTCTGGATATTCACCTTCCTTCGACGTCGCACCGATAGGGGGTATCCCTGGTCGATCTGTCCGGTGTGCCGGTATTCGGGCACTCCTGAAGTGGTGGATCCATGAACCTGAGAGTTTCATTAAAGAGGGAGAAAACGGGCGTGCGGGAGCCTGGAACCCTTGGGGCGTAAGGGGTGGAGGTCTACGCGCGTTGCGCTCCCCGGGCACCGATCGGGCCCTTCAACCCCGGTACTCTGAAGGTCCCCCGCCTTCACGCACCACACCATCGGGAGTGCCAGTGGCACGCGTCGTAGTCGACGTCATGCTCAAGCCGGAGATCCTCGACCCCCAGGGACAGGCGGTGCAGCGAGCACTGCCCCGTCTCGGATTCGACGGGATCGCCGATGTCCGCCAGGGCAAGCGTTTCGAGCTGGAACTGGAGGGCCCGGTGGATGACGCCGCGCTCGCCAGGATCCGCGAAGCAGCTGAGACCTTCCTCGCCAACACCGTGATCGAGGACTTCACCGTTCGGGTGGAGGAGTCGCAGTGACCACCCGCGTCGGCGTCGTCACTTTTCCGGGTTCCCTCGACGACCGGGACGCGCAGCGCGCCGTTCGGCTGGCCGGCGCCGAGCCGGTCGCCCTCTGGCACCGTGACAAGGATCTCCATCAGGTCGACGCCGTCGTCCTGCCCGGAGGATTCAGTTACGGCGACTATCTGCGCTGCGGAGCGATCTCCCGGTTCTCGCCGGTGATGGACACCATCATCGAGCAGGCCAAGCTGGGAATGCCCGTCCTCGGTATCTGCAACGGCTTCCAGGTGCTCTGCGAATCGCACCTGCTGCCCGGCGCGCTCACCCGCAACGACTCGCTGCACTTCATCTGCCGCGACCAGAAGCTGCGGATCGAGAACGCCTCGACCGCCTGGACCGGGGATTACACCCAGGGCCAGGAAATCGTGGTCCCGCTCAAGAACGGCGAAGGCCGATTCGTCGCCGATGAGCACGTGTTGGACGCGTTGGAGGCGGAGGGCCGCATTGTCGCCCGCTACCTCGACGTCAACCCCAATGGCTCCTACCGGGACATCGCCGGCATCAGCAACGCGGCCGGCAATGTCGTCGGCCTGATGCCGCACCCGGAGCACGCGATCGAGCCGTTGACCGGCCCGACCACCGAGGGCCTGGGCTTCTTCACGTCCGTACTGAAGCAGTTGGTGAGCGCCTGATGTCCCTCGACACGGTCAAGAACGCCGAACAGACTCCGGACGCGGTGCAGCCCTGGGCCGAACTCGGCCTGAAGGCAGACGAGTACGCCCGGATCAAGGAGATCCTCGGCCGCCGCCCCACCGGCGCCGAACTGGCGATGTACTCCGTCATGTGGTCGGAGCACTGCTCGTACAAGAGCTCCAAGGTGCACCTCAAGCAGTTCGGCGAGAAGGCTCCGGCCAACGACGCCATGCTGGTCGGGATCGGCGAGAACGCCGGTGTGGTGGACGTCGGCCAGGGCTACGCGGTCACCTTCAAGGTGGAGTCGCACAACCACCCGTCCTACATCGAGCCCTACCAGGGCGCGGCCACCGGGATCGGCGGCATCGTCCGCGACATCCTGGCGATGGGCGCCCGGCCGGTCGCGGTGATGGACCCGCTGCGCTTCGGTGCGGCCGACCACCCCGACACCCGGCGGGTGCTGCCCGGGATCGTCGCGGGCATCGGCGGCTACGGCAACTGCCTGGGCCTGCCGAACATCGGCGGCGAGGTCGTCTTCGACTCCTGCTACCAGGGAAACCCGCTGGTCAACGCGCTCTGCGTGGGCGTGATGAAGCACGAGGACATCCACCTCGCGCAGGCCAGCGGCGCCGGCAACAAGGTCATCCTGTACGGCGCCCGGACGGGTGGCGACGGCATCGGCGGCGTCTCCGTGCTGGCCTCGGAGACCTTCGACGCCACCGGCCCGGCCAAGCGCCCGGCCGTCCAGGTCGGCGACCCGTTCCAGGAGAAGCTCCTCATCGAGTGCACCCTGGAGATCTTCGCCGAGAAGCTGGTGCTCGGTATCCAGGACCTCGGCGGCGCCGGACTCTCCTGCGCCACCTCGGAGTTGGCCTCGGCCGGCTCCGGCGGCATGCGGGTCGAGCTGGACACCGTCCCGCTGCGCGACTCCTCGCTCTCGCCCGAGGAGATCCTCATGAGCGAGTCGCAGGAGCGCATGTGCGCGATCGTCGAGCCCGGCAAGGTCGAGCGGTTCCTGGAGATCTGCGAGAAGTGGGACGTCATCGCCACCGTGATCGGTGAGGTGACCGACGGCGAGCGCCTGGAGATCTTCTGGCACGGCGAGCAGGTCGTGGACGTGCCCCCGCGCACCGTCGCGCACGACGGCCCGGTCTACCAGCGCCCGTACGCCCGGCCGTCCTGGCAGGACGCCCTGCAGGCCGACGCGCCGACCGCCGAGCGGCTCCAGCGCCCGGTCACGGGCGAGGAGTTGAAGGCCGCGCTGCTGGCGGTCGCGGGTTCGCCGAACCAGGCCTCCAAGTCCTGGATCACCGACCAGTACGACCGCTACGTCATCGGCAACACCGTGCTGGCCACCCCCGAGGACTCCGGCATGGTCCGGATCGACGAGGAGACCAACCTCGGCGTCTCGGTGGCGACCGACGGCAACGGCCGCTACGCCAAGCTGGACCCGTACGCCGGTGCGCAGTTGGCGCTGTCGGAGGCGTACCGCAACGTCGCCGCGGGCGGCGCCAAGCCGCTCGCGGTCTCCGACTGCCTCAACTTCGGCTCCCCCGAGGACCCGGACGTGATGTGGCAGTTCGCCGAGGCCTGCCGCGGACTGGCGGACGCCTGCCAGATCCTGGGCACCCCGGTGACCGGCGGCAACGTCTCGCTCTACAACCAGACCGGCGAGACCGCCATCCACCCGACCCCGGTGGTCGCGGTGCTCGGCGTCATCGACGACGTGAACCGGCGCACCCCGATCGGCTTCGCCGAGGAGGGCCAGCACCTCTACCTGCTCGGTGACACCGCCGACGAACTGGGCGGCTCCGCCTGGTCCGAGGTCGCGCACGGCCACCTGGGCGGCCTGCCGCCCAAGGTCGACCTGGAGCGCGAGCGGCTGCTCGCCGAGATCCTGATCGCCGCCTCGCGCGACGGCATGATCGACGCGGCGCACGACCTCTCGGACGGCGGCCTGGCCCAGGCGCTGGTGGAGAGCTGCCTCAAGGGCGGCAACGGCGCGCGGGTGATCGTGCCCGCCGGTCTCGACCCGTTCGTGTTCCTGTTCTCCGAGTCGGCGGGTCGCGCGGTCGTCGCGATCCCGCGCAGCGAGGAGCTCCGGTTCAACGACATGTGCGGCGCGCGTGGCCTGCCGGCCACCCGGATCGGCGTGGTGGACGGCGATGTCCTGGAGATCCAGGGCGAGTTCACCGTCTCGCTGGCCGAGCTGAAGGACGCGCACACCGGCGTGATCGAGGCGCTGCTCGCGTGACCCGTGCGAAGGGCGGCCCACTCCGGATTCCGGGGCGGGCCGCCCTTCGGCGTAGCGTGGGCCCATGGCGACTTCCCGCGGTACCGCTGCCCGTCGTGCCCGCAGCTATGACCCGGTCAAGGTGCGGGCCGCACTGGCCGCGCAGACCGAGGCGCTGCGCGGTGCGGTGCGGCGGCTCTGCGCGGACGAGCAGGCGGAGCGGCTGCTCGCGCTGCCCACCCGGCTGGGGGACTGGCGGGTCCGCGAGCTCGTCGCCCATCTGGCGCTGCAACTGGCCTGGGTGCCACGGCACCTGGACCGGCCGCTGGAGGGGCGTGCACCGCTCTCGCTGAGCGCCTGGGCAGCCGGCGTGGGCGGGCTGGCCGAACTGCTGGACGCCGGAGCCAGGGAGCACGCGGCCGAGGCGTTCGCAGCCGGACCGGCGGCGGTGGCGGCGGAGTTCGACGCGGCGGCCGACGCCCTGCTGACCTTGCTGGCGGGGCCCGAAGTCGCCGACGGGCAGCGCCGGTTCGAGATCCGACTGGGGTCGATGACGCTCGCCGACATGCTGGTCACCCGGCTGGTCGAGGCGGTGGTGCACGCCGACGATCTGGCGGACGCGCTCGGGCTCGCCGACTTCCCGCACGACCGCTTCGCGCTGGCCTCGGTCTGCCGACTGCTCGCGGATGCGTTCGCCGACCAAGTACCCGGCGGATCGGTCGAGTTGAGGATTCCGCCGTACGCGGTGGTGCAGGCGGTGGCAGGCCCCCGGCACACCCGCGGCACCCCGCCCAACGTGGTCGAGACCGACCCGCTCAGCTGGATCCGGCTGGCCACCGGGCGACTCGACTGGGCCGCGGCGCTGGACGCGGCGGTGGTCAGCGCCAGCGGGGAGCGCAGCGATCTCGCGGCCCATCTGCCGATCCTGGGCTGAGAGCCTCTGGCAGACTGCCTGCATGGCGATTCACAAGAACCTTCTCGGCGGACCCGAACCGACCTTCCTCCCGGAGGAGGACGAGCCCTACCGGATGATGGCCGAACAGTCGGCTTCGCCCACCCAGGTGGCTGCCGACTTCCCCACGTTCTGCCTCGCCTGGGCCATGCTCTCCGACGACGCGCTCGCTGCGGGCCGCTCGGTCGAGGCCTACGCCTACGCGCGCACCGGCTACCACCGCGGGCTCGACTCGCTGCGCCGGGCCGGTTGGAAGGGGCACGGGCCGATCCCGTGGGACCACCGCGCCAACCGCGGCTTCCTGCGCTGCCTGGCCGCGCTGGCCCGGGCCGCCGAGTCCATCAAGGAGACCGAAGAGGCCAACCGCTGCTGGGAGTTCCTCAACGACAGCAGCGCGGAGGCCTTCGCCGAGCTCAAGCAGTAGGCACCGGTACGGTCCGCCGGGCGGCCCCGGCGGACCGTACAAACCCTAGGAGCAGCGGTACAGCGGCTGCTCCGCCGCCTTGTCGGCGGTCCGCTCGGCGGGCTGTTCGGCGGGCTGTCCGTAGGCGGCGGGCGGGACCAGGGTGCAGTTGGCGCGGACCCAGGAGGCGATCGCCTCGGTCGGCCCGGCACCCTTGGCGCCCGTCACCTGGGAGCCCAACCCCTTGGCGATCATCACGAAGCGCAGCTGCCCGCCGCCGATCAGCGCGCGTACCCGGTCGAGCGAGGGGGCCGGCACCTGCCCGGTGAACCCGCCCATCGGGAGCACCTCGGCGCCGGTGGCCAGGATGTACGGCGAGGAGGCCGACCAGCTGGTCGCGGCGAAGAGGTAGCGGGCGCCCTCGTCATGGGCCCGGAGGTAGTCGTACAGGGCCTGCTGGGCGGCCGTCAGCCGGGTCGAGCCACTCGGGAAGCCGGACGTCGCGGGAGCATCGGCCGGCGGTGGGCCGGCCGGCTGCGGCCGACTGCCGAAGCCGTGCCGCGCCTCGGGGCCGACGGTGCCCATCCCGGAGTTCCCGTACGCCGGGTCCAGCACCGAGGCGGCCCAGGCACCCGGACCGACCAGCACCGCGGCCAGCGCGGTGAACAGGCCGACCGTCGCCAGCCGCACCCGGCCGATCCCGCGCCCGCCCAGCCGGGCGGTCTTCGCCGCGCCGAGCAGCAGCAGTGCGAGCGCGCCGGTGCCCAGCGCGGTGGGGGCCAGCCAGGGCAGGAAACCGGGGAAGTCCCGGGCCAGCCAGGCACTCCAGGCCACCGTGGCGGCGACCGCTGCGGGCAGCGCCCAGGCCCGCCGTCCGCCGTCCCGGTAGGCCTGCCAGAGCAGGATCGTTCCGGCACCGCTCAGCGCGGCCAGCGGGGCGGCGATCACGCCCATGTAGTAGCTGTGGCCGCCGACGCTGCCCGCGCTGAAGACCGCGAAGAAGACGGCCAGCCAGCAGCCCCAGAGCAGGTAGCCGGCCCGCAGCGGGTCGGTGCGCGGTTCGCGGCGCCGCCAGGCCAGCGCGCAGAGCAGCGCGATCGCCGCCAGCGGGTAGAGCCAGCCGGTCTGCGGGGCGAACTGGGAGCCGAACATCTTCGTCCAGCCGCCGTCCGCGCCCATCGGCCCGCCGGCGTGCTGCTGGCCGCCGCCCGGGCCCGGCGTCTGCGCGGCGCCCGAGGGGTGCGGGGCCGGGCCGCCGCCGCGGGTGGAGACCACGCTGCCGGTCTCCTGGGCGCTGAGGCCGACCGAGGAGAACCGGTTCAGGAAGTTGTAGCCGACGACCATGCTGTACGCCGAGTTGTTGGTCGTCCCGTCGATGTAGGGCCGGTCGGCGGCGGGCGTCAGGGTCGCCATCGCCACCCAGGAGGCCGAGACGGCCAGCGTCACCAGACCGGCCAGGGCCAGGTGCCCGAGACGTCGGCGCAGCCGGACCGGCGCCGAGAGCAGGTAGACCGCGCCCAGGGCCGGCAGTACCGCCCAGGCCTCCAGCATCTTGGTCTGGAAGGCCAGCCCGACCCAGACGCCGGCCAGCAGCAGCGGTCCCAGCCGCCCGCTGCGCGCGGCCCGCTGCGCCGCGTCGGCCGCGAGCAGCAGGAGCAGGGTGAAGGCCGGGTCCTCGACGGCGGTCCGGAACAGCCCGGCCACCACCGGCGTCAGCGTGAAGGCGGCGGCTGCCAGGAGCGCGGCGTCGGCGCCGGCCCAGCGCCGTACGGTCCGGAAGAGCACCAGCACCGAGAGCACGCCCTCGACGGCCTGCGGCAGGGTCAGCGCCCAGGGGTGGAAGCCCAGCAGCCGGGCGGAGAGCGCCTGCGGCCAGAGGAAGCCGGGCAGTTTGTCCAGGGTGATCGTGTTGGCCGGATCGTAGGAGCCGAAGACGAAGGCCTTCCAGCTCTCGGTCATGCTGCGCACGCCGTTGGCGTAGAAGACGTGGTAGCCGCTGCGGCCGATCCCCCAGAAGAACAGCACCCCCGCGAGGGCGGCGATGCCGAGCAGGGCAGGACGGGCGTATGCGGGCTGCCCTGCGGGGGATCTCCACGGTGCGCGGCGGACCGCTCGGGCGGCGGATGGCAGGTCGGGGGCGGTGAGTAGTTCGGTGGTAGCCATACGTAGCAGACAACGCGGCGTTGCTGAGAGATCGTCAGCGGGACGCGACCGGCTGGCGAAGTTCATACCGGGACAAGGGGAAGATTTTGCCTCGGTCATGGTCGAGTCAAACGACCGAGCCCCGGCTCGGCAGATGCCGGACCGGGGCTCAGGGGCGTGCGGACTACTTCAGGCGGGTGCCCGCGGAGCGCAGGCTCCTGGTGGCCTCGACCACGCGGGCGGCCATGCCGGCCTCGGCCAGCTTGCCCCAGGTGCGGGGGTCGTAGGTGCTCTTCTTGCCGACCTCGCCGTCGACCTTCAGGACGCCGTCGTAGTTGCGGAACATGTGGTCCGCGATCGGGCGGGTGAAGGCGTACTGGGTGTCGGTGTCGAGGTTCATCTTCACGACGCCGTTCTCCAGCGCGGTGGCGATCTCCTCGGCGCTGGAGCCGGAGCCGCCGTGGAAGACGAAGTCGAACGGGTCCTTCTTGCCGTACTGCTGGCCGATCGCGTCCTGGAGGTCGCGCAGCAGCTCCGGGCGGAGCACGACGTTGCCCGGCTTGTAGACGCCGTGCACGTTGCCGAACGAGGCGGCCAGCAGGTAGCGGCCCTTCTCGCCCAGGCCCAGCGCCTCGGCGGTGCGCACCACGTCGTTGACGGTGGTGTAGAGCTCGTCGTTGATCTCGTGCGAGACGCCGTCCTCCTCGCCACCGGTCGGGGTGATCTCGACCTCAAGGATGATCTTGGCGGCGGCGGCCTGGGCCAGCAGCTCCTGGCCGATGGCCAGGTTGTCGGCCAGGGTCTCGGCGGAGCCGTCCCACATGTGCGACTGGAAGAGCGGGTTCTGGCCCTTGGCGACACGCTCGGCGGAGATCGCGATCAGCGGGCGGACGTAGCCGTCCAGCTTGTCCTTGGGGCAGTGGTCGGTGTGCAGGGCGACCGTGATGTCGTACTTGGCGGCCACGATGTGCGCGAACTCGGCGAGCGCGACGGCGCCGGTCACCATGTCCTTGTTGTGCTGGCCGCCCAGGAACTCGGCACCGCCGGTCGAGATCTGGATGATGCCGTCGCTCTCGGCCTCGGCGAAGCCGCGCAGCGCCGCGTGCAGCGTCTGCGTCGAGGTGACGTTGATGGCCGGGTAGGCGAACTTGCCCGCCTTGGCCCGGTCCAGCATCTCGGTGTAGACCTCGGGAGTTGCGATGGGCATGCGAATCCGCTCCTGTCGGTGTGCGGCGTACGGTCGGCCTGTCTGGCGCTCGTACGCCTCGGTACGTCCTCGGTACTGTTCGCGGCGGTGCGGCTGTACCAGGGTGCGACGGCGCCGGGCTGCCGCGGTGCTCCGCCCCGTCGAGGGTGGTGGGAGCGGGTGAGGTGCGACCGCGGCCCGGACGCCTGTGCCATCTTTCCAGACTCGTGCCCCGGCTTCACCTCCCCGCCCGCCAGTCGGGACGGTAACCGGCCGTGCCGGAGGACGAAAGGGACGATGCGGTCGCGAACCGGGCCGGGTCGTAAGGTTCCGGCCACCCGTCCGCGCTATTCTGCGCCGGTGACTACCTCCACCGAACTCGCGGTCAACCTCCTGGACGCCAAGTCGTTGGTCGCCTCGGTCGGGACGATCGGACTGCTGGCGATCATCTTCGCCGAGACCGGCCTGCTGATCGGCTTCTTCCTCCCCGGGGACTCGCTGCTGATCCTGGCCGGTGTGGCCGCCTCCAGCGCGGCGGCCAAGGCGTTCGGTCCCGGCGTGCAGATGCCGATCGCCGTCCTGCTGATCGCCGCGCCGCTCTGCGCGGTGGCCGGCGCGCAGCTGGGCCACCTGATCGGGGCGAAGGTCGGCAAGAAGCTGTTCGACCGGCCCGACTCGAAGATCTTCAAGCGTGAGTACGTCGTGAAGGCCGAGGAGTACTTCGAGAAGTTCGGGCCGGCGAAGGCCGTGGTGATGGCCCGCTTCATCCCGATCGTGCGGACCTTCCTCAACCCGGTGGCCGGGACGCTGGAGATGCCGGCCCGGACGTTCTTCGTCTGGAACCTGGTCGGCGGGGTGATCTGGACCGAGGTGATGCTCAGCATCGGCTACTTCTTCGGCGACTCGATGGCCCCGGTGATCGACAAGTACCTGATCCCGGCGATGGCCCTGATCATCCTGCTCTCGATCTCGCCGATCCTGGTCGAGGTCGTCCGCGAGCGCAAGAAGCGCAAGATCGCCGGCGCCGCGGGCGCGGGCTTCGCGGCCGAGCCGGAGGCGGAGACCGCCGGTCGGCACCGCCGCGGCTGACGCCCCGCCCGTGAACGACTCGGCCCCTGCCACGATCGCCGTGGCGGGGGCCGAGGCGTTTACGGCGTGACGACGGGGAAGTTCGGGTCCGGGGTGTCGAGGAGGTCGAACAGCCGGGTCAGCGCCTTCGGGTCGCCGCTGTGCTCGATCCCGTCCAGACCGCCCCCGGCGAGCAGGCCCAGCAGCTGGGCCTTGCCGAGCTTGAGGGTGAGGTCGGCCGGCTCCCGGCCCAGCGATCTGCCCAGGGCGGCGCTGCGGTGGGTGAGCGCGCCGTTGGAGAGCGTCAGCCGCCAGCCGCGCCGCTCGTCGCCGAGCAGCCAGTCGACGGTCAGCGCGGTGCCCCAGGCGCGCGGTCCGTTGACCCGGACGGCCAGCGAGTCGATCAGCTGCCCCACGGTGAGGGCCATCGACATCTCGGGGTTGGCCACCTGGAGTTCGACGGTGGCGGGGGTGCCGCGCAGTTCCATCGCGGCGGTCAGGTAGACGTTGCGCCAGGTGCCGTTCTCGGCGCCGCACCCGAGCACCTCGTAGACCTCGGCCAGCGCCAGCCGGGCGTCCTGGTGGTCGGGCCGGGCGAAGACCGCGTGGTTCAGCAGGGTCGCCGCGAACCGCTGGTCGCCGCCCGCCGCGTACTCCTTCGCCTTGGCGACGGTGGCGTCCACGCCGCCCAGCGCGTCGGTGTGGCGCTTGGCCAGCTCGACCGGCGGGTGCTCCCAGAGGTGGGCCGGGTTGCCGTCGTACCAGCCCATGTACCGCTGGTAGATCGCCTTGACGTTGTGGCTGAGCGAGCCGTAGTAGCCGCGCAGCGCCCAGGACTTCACCAGCTCGGGGGAGAGTTCCAGCTCCTCGGCGATCTCCGGGCCGGTCAGGCCGGCGTTGAGCAGCCGCAGGGTCTGGTCGTGCAGGTAGGCGTACAGGTCGCGCTGCACGGTGAGGTGGCGGGCGATCCTCTGCTGTCCCCAGGTCGGCCAGTGGTGCGAGGCGAAGGAGACGTCGGAGTCGGCGCCGAAGAGGGCGAGCGCCTCGTCCAGGTAGTGCGCCCAGACCCGGGCGTCGCGGACCACGGCGCCGCGCAGGGTCAGCACGTTGTGCATGGTGTGGGTGGCGTTCTCGGCCAGGCAGAGCGCCCTGCGGTCGGGGAAGTGGAAGTTCATCTCGGCCGGTGCCTCGGTGCCCGGGGTGAGCTGGAAGACGATCCGCACGCCGTCCACGGTCTCCACCTGGCCAGTGCGGGTGATGTCCACGGTGGGCGCGATGAGCGTGACGGTGCCCAGTGAGGTGGTCATCCCCAGGCCGCAGCCGATCTGGCCGTCCGGCGCCTTGGGCAGCCGGGCGCCGTACATGTAGACCGCGCGGCGGGTCATCGCGTTGCCGGCGTAGACGTTCTCGCTGGCCGCGTGCTCCAGGAAGCCCTGCGGGGCGATCACCGGGACGGGCTCATGGCCGTGCGGCAGCACGCCGCGGGCGCCGCCGAAGTGGTCGCCGTGCGAGTGGGTGTAGATCAGCCCGGTGACCGGCCGGTCGCCGCGGTTGCGTCGGTACAGCCGCAGCGCGGCCGCGGCCGTCTCGGCGGAGATCAGCGGATCGATGACGATGACTCCGCGGTCGCCCTCGACCAGCGTCATGTTGGACAGGTCCAGGCCGCGGACCTGGTAGATGCCCTCGGTGACCTGGTACAACCCCTGCCGGGCGGTGAGTGCGCCCTGGCGCCAGAGGCTGGGGTCGGCGGTCTCGGGGCAGGGCTTGTCGAGGAACGCGTAGGCGTCGTTGTCCCAGACCACTCGACCGTCGTCCGCGGTGACCACGGCCGGGTCGAGACGGTCGATGAACCCGCGGTCGGCGTCCGCGAAGTCCTCGGTGTCGTCGAAGGAGGGAGCTGTGGCTGTCATGTGGGCGAGATTGTCACACTATGGGTGTTTTCTCCTGTGCTGAAGGGCCTCTCGGCGCGGTCCCGACCGCTCCGGAAACGGCGGACGGCCCGGGGGGGGGGGCGCGGGCACACGCAAAACCCCCCCCCCCCCCCCCCGGGGGGCGCCGCGGGGGGCGGCGGCCGCCCCCGGGGGGGCGGGGCTCGGCGGGGCCGACG
>NZ_JARZAI010000013.1 GCF_029893355.1 Kitasatospora sp. MAA4 | reverse complement strand
CACAGGGTTGCCCCCGCCCTGGGCCACGGGGTTCAACTCGGTTTATTGCCGCCCGGGGGTAGGCCCTTGGGGCTGGGGCGGTGGCACCACGACGGGGGGGCGCGCCCCGGGGCCCCGGGGCCCGCGACGTTCGGATCGGTCAGCCGAAAGTCGGCAGGGACGGGTACTTGGCCGCAGCGGCCGCACCCTGGGACGGCGTCATCGTGGCGGTGAGCGCCGGGTTGGTCGCGAGGGCGATGGCCTGCTGGTCGGTGAGGACCACCGTGCCGGCCGCGTTGCTCTTGCCGTCCCAGGAGAGGCAGCTGCTCGACAGCACCTGGACGACGGTGCCGTCGGGGCGGGAGACCGCCACCGAGGTGTGCTCGATGCAGTTGTCCGCCAGGTGGTCGACGAAGACCTTCTGGCCCGACGCGTCAGTGGTGCAGCTGGACTTGGGGCAGTACCCGCCCCCGGTCCCGGGCGTCGGGGTGGACTTGCCCGCGAAGACCCGGACCATCCCGGTGCCCGCCGGGGTGGTCACGTCGATCGCCACCGAGGTCATGGGGTTCTGGCCCCTGGAGTCGGTCAGCTGGGTGTTGGCGGCGAGGTGGCTGGTCGCGCCGGGCGGCAGCAGCGGCAGCACGGCGGAGAGCAGGGCCGCACCGGTGATCGGGACCTGCGGCTCGGCCGGCTGCGCCGCGGCGCTCGGCGTCCCGGTGGCACTCGCGCTCGGGGAGGCGACCGCGGAGCCCAGCGGCCCGGCCGCCGCGCTCACCGGGACCGCCGAGCCCCCGACGGTGCTCAGCGGGCCGCCGAGCAGCACGGCGACACCCGCCATCGCGACGGCCGAGCCGACCACCGCGCTGATCGCGCGAATCCGCCGCGTGCGGCGGCCACTGCTGGCCGCGGCCCCGACGATGTCGCCCAGCGGCGGCGGCGCGAGTGCGGACAGCTCATCACTCAGGTCTGAGCGGAAATCCTTCATCTCTGACTGGATCCTCTGTGTGTTGTGTGTCGCACGCCGGCCATGCGGACCCGCATGGCTGCGGCTCTGCACCCCTAGACGGGTCGGCCCCTGCATTCGGTAGCACGAGCGGCGGGATATTTTCGGTTCACACAGAGGGAACGGAGCAAAAACCATGACCGACCCGGCAGTTGACCCGCTCGGGGACGCCGTCGAGCAACTCGTCGGGTGGCTGGACGGCGCCCGCACGCTGCCTGAGCAGACCGAGAGGATCATGCGGATCATGAAGCTCTCGGAAGAGGTCGGCGAGAGCTGTGCGACGTCATGATCACTGCGGCGGTCGCACTACGGACCGTCACCCCTGACGCCCGCCAGGTCCTCGCCGAACGGCTGGACCACGTCAGCGCCCGATCACTGGCAACCGGCGGTCAGACCACGTGATCGTTGGCGTAGCCCTCATGCGACAACTGTCCAATGGCCTGGGCTGCCTTCGTACTGCCATGCCTGAGCCGGTGCGCCGTTGTTTCTCGCAAGCATGCCCAGTTGGTCATCATGAGCATCCATGTACAGCAGGAGAACTTTGGTATTTTGTCCGGTCAGGGCGATCCAGTTCATAGGAGTGCCGGCGTACTCCCAGACTCCGTCGGCAGCGCCGTTGTTGCCTGCCTTCATGAATAGTTGGGCGTCGTCTCGGGCGACGATGCCGTCGACCGTTGTTCCCGGTCCGGTCAGGGCCACCCACTGCCCAGGCGAGAGCCCGTACTGCCACACGCGCACCGTATCGCCATCGTTCTGGGCGAGCATGTAGAGGACGTCTCCGCCGGCCGCAATGCTCACCACGTAAGTATTCGGCCCGGTGACGGACGTCCAGTCGGTGCCTGAACCATTGTATTTCCATGCCTGCCGCGGGCCGCCGACACTGTCGGCGTGCATGTAAAGACAGCCGCCTGCGGCCTCCATTCCCAGCACATCGGTGTTGGTGCCGGTGATCGCGTCCCAGCTCGTACCTGAGCCGCTGTACCTCCATACCTGCTGGGGGCCGCCGTCGTTGCCTGCCTGCATGTAGAGAGCGTCTGCAGCGACTGCTATGCGGTCCACAGATGTGTTGACTCCAGTGATCGGGTCCCAGCTGCTTCCCTGGCCTGAGTAATGCCATACCTGGCTCGGGCCACCGTCGTTGTTTGCGAGCATGAACAAACCCGCGTGCGTGGCTGCCAGGGCGGTAGCGATGGTGTTCGCTCCGGTGACGGCTGTCCAACTGCTGCCGGTCCCGCCATATCTCCTTATCTGGCCCTTCGATGTCAATTCGAAGATCGACGCGGAGTCGGGCTCGGGGACGATCGCAAATGCCTGAACCCCTGTGTCGATCGACACCTGCGTGTCCGGCGGAGTCATCGAATACAGCGTGCCCTGCTGGAGCGAGACGCAGTTTCCCATCCATGCGCTGTTGCTCCAGACCGGAGTCAGCATGCTGCGGTCCGCTGCGGCGCCCGGGATGACGAACGCCTGGTCGAGGAAGGACCAGTACGAGGTCACCTTTGGACCCGCATCCAGACGCCATGCGTAGTCCTCGGGCCCTTCCGGCTCACCGTCGGCCAGCTGTCCGCCGGAATCCGGCGCGGTTTCCGATAGGCCGCCGATTCCGGTTGAGATTCTCTCGACGAGTTCATGGCTGAATGACCAGGAGAATTGATCGACCTGGTCGGCGGAGGTCAGGGATACATCAATTCCGTTGACGGCACGTGCAGTGTACTTGTTCGGGCCGCGGTCGTTGGATCCCCCGTACGATCCACCGGCGCCGGTGCCGTTGTTGGCGTACCGGGTCACTACGTAGATCGGCGAAGTCGTTGCATCCCCTCCTGGAGATGGGGCCCACGACGCAAATTTTGATTCAGAGAGGATTCGGTCGATTTCGAACCAGACCGGATTGCCCGTCGTTTCCGTACTTCCGTCCGGGAACGTGTAGGTGTACGTCCACCCCACGGGATCAAGGGTGGTATCGACGGTGAAATCGCTGAGGACTGCCCGCCCGTCGCATCCGTACTGGGCGAGTCCAGTGAGATAGTCCGAGTTGACTAACGCCTTGGCTGCAGCAACCATCGCGTTCACCGCACTCGTCGGCTGGCCGTTCTGCTGTTGAAAATTCGGCCCGACGAATATGAGGTACACGGTTGGACTTTGCAGTGCTCCCGAATTATTGGAGATCGGCGCGGTCATGGTCGTTCCGCCGATGTCGAATACTTCCGGCCCTCGCTTGACCGGCTCGAAGAGAATCATCTGTCGAACCTCCCACTCATGCTTGAGGGGCGCGCCTGCCGCAGCCCCACAGAGCAGCCGCCAACACCAGTATGGAAGGCAGGTGAGGTTTTCTCAACGAGGATCACTCCGGGTGGCATCGATCCACGCTGACAGTCAATGCCGAGGGCCCAACCAGCATGCGCTGGTTGGGCCCTCGGCATTGAGCTGCACCTCACTCGAGGTGCGGCGTCAGGTAGGCGAACCCTTCTACTTTCGTGCGGGCGCGCTCTCGCTCAGCCGTTGTCCGCCGCCGGGCGCAGGGTCAGGGAGATGCTGTTGATGCAGTAGCGCTGGTCGGTCGGGTTGGCGTAGCCCTCGCCCTCGAAGACGTGGCCGAGGTGGCCGCCGCAGGCGGCGCAGCGGACCTCTACGCGGCGCATGCCGAGGGTGGTGTCCTCGATGTACTCCACCCGGTCCTCGGCCAGCGGGGCGTAGTAGGACGGCCAGCCGCAGTGGCTGTCGAACTTGGTCTCCGAGCTGAACAGCTCGCTCCCGCAGGCCCGGCAGCTGTAGACGCCGACCGTCTTGGTGTCGGTGTACTCGCCGACGAAGGGGGCCTCCGTGCCGGCCTGCCGGAGCACCTTGTACTCCTGCGGGCTGAGCTGGGCACGCCACTCGGCGTCGGTCTTCTCGATCTCGTAGCTCACTGCGGGCTCCCAGGCTGTCGAAACATCAGGCCTGCAAACGTCAGGCCTGCACTGCAACGCTCGACAGGTGCTTCAAGATTTCCTCGCCCAGGGCGGTGACGTCGCCGGCGCCCATGGTCAGCACCAGGTCGCCGGGCCGGGCCAGGGCGGCCAGCCGTGCGGGCGCCGCCGCGAAGTCGTGCTCGGCGGCCACGTCGGCTCCGGCCCGCTGCGCCGCGTCGATGATCAGCTCGCTGGTCACGCCGGGGATCGGGTCCTCGCGGGCGGGGTAGATGTCGAGCACCACGGAGGCGTCGGCGAGCGCCAGCGCCTGGCCCATCTCCTCGGAGAGCTGCTGGGTGCGGCTGAACAGGTGGGGCTGGAAGACCACCAGCACCCGGCTGCTCCCGGCGGCCTCCCGGATCGCCTCCAGGTCGGCGGCCATCTCGGTCGGGTGGTGCGCGTAGGAGTCGATCACCTGGACACCGGCCGCCTCGCCCTTGAGCTGGAGCCGCCGCCGCACGCCGGTGTAGCTGCCCAGCGCCTGCGCCAGCTGCTCGGCCGGCACGCCCAGCGCGACGCCGGCGGCCAGCGCCGAGACCGCGTTGTGCGCGTAGTGGCGCCCGGGCACCGAGACGGTGAACGGGAGCTCGGCGCCGTCCAGCAGGACGGTGACCTCGCTGGTCATGCCGCGCGCGGCGACGAGAAGGACGCGCACGGTGGCGTCCTCGGCGGCGCCGACGGTCACCACCCGCACGCCGTCCCGGCCGGCCACCCGGGCGGTCAGCTCGCGGGCGCCGGGGTGGTCGGCGGAGATCACCAGCGTGCCGCCGGGCTGGATCCGGCCGACGAAGGTCTCGAAGGACTCGTAGATCTCCTCCATCGACGCGTAGTTCGCGTGGTGGTCCAGCTCCACGTTGAGGATGATCGCGACCTCGGGCGCGTACTTGTGGAAGCTGCGGTCGCTTTCGTCCGCCTCCGCCACGAAGATCTCGCCGGTGCCGTGGTGGGCGTTGCTGCCCGGCGCGTCCAGGTCGCCGCCGATCGCGTACGAGGGGTCCAGGCCGAGCGTGGCCAGGCTGACCGCGAGCATGCTGGTGGTGGTGGTCTTGCCGTGCGTGCCGGCCACCGCGATCGCGCGCCGGCCGCCCATCAGCGCGGCGAGCGCGTCGGAGCGGTGCACCACGGGGATGCCGCGCAGCCGGGCGGCGGCCAGCTCGGGGTTGTCCTCGCGGATCGCGCTGGAGACGACGATGCTGCTGGCGCCGTCCGGGACGTTCTCGGCGGCGTGGCCGACCTGGACGGACGCCCCCATCGCACGCAGCGCAAGGACGGTCTCGGACTCCTTGGAGTCGCTCCCGGAGACCTTGGCGCCGCGTACCGCGAGGATCTTCGCCAGGCCGGACATGCCGGCGCCGCCGATGCCGATGAAGTGCGGGGCGTGCAGGTCGTGGGCGGCGTCGTTCAAGGGAGCTCTCCGTAAAGAAAGGGGAATCGTCCTCGCGGGCGGTGGCTGACCGGTCCGGCCGCAAGGACGATTCTGCACCACTCGGCAGGGCGGACGGTGCGTCCGCTGCCCTGGCGGCCCGACTTCTCAGGCCTCGCTGGCGAACAGCTTGAGCACCGGGACCCCGACCTTGTGGCGTGCCTGGGAGGCCCAGTCGCGGTGGAAGAACTCCTCCACGAAGTGCGGGGCGGTCAGGACCAGCACCTCGTCCGCGCCGGTCTCCTCGACCACTCTGCGAAGGGTGTCCAGCGGCTGCGACTCGACGACCTGGCCGACCGCCTCGGCGCCGCTCTCGCGCAGGTGGCGCAGGCTGTGTTCGAGCGATTCGCCGACCACGGTCGGGCCGTTGGCGTCGTCGTGCTCGTGCACCGCCTTGTCGAGGTGCCCGAGGGCCACGTCGTCCAGGGCCCGGAGCAGTTCGTCCTGCTTGCCGCGGGGTTGCATCAGCACGACGAAGGAGACCTTCTCGTCGCCGTGCAGGGTGGTGACCAGCTCCACGTCGGCCTCGGAGAGTGCCTTTTCGATCATCAGTACGGTCTTGAACACAAGAGTCCCTTCCGTGTTGCAGGCCCCCGGGGTCCGGTGTCCCCTCCCATAGTGCCCGGAGGAAGCTTTCCTCACGCGGCGCACACGGCACACGGGCCACGTGGGAGTGATCACGGGATCGGTCCGCTGACGGATCGGCGGGTCCCGGGTTCCTACTCGGGGGTACGGCAGTAGCGAGTGAAGAGGAAACCTTTCTGCTCGATCAATGAGACCAGCCGCATACGCTGCGCGTCTGCCATTTGCGCACCGTGCAGGATGCGCGGCGCGTCGCCACCGGTCAGCAGCGGCGCCAGGGACAGGCACAGCTCGTCCAGCAGGCCGTCGGCGGCCAGCTGGGCGAGCAGCCGCGGACCGCCCTCGGTGAGCTGCCGGGTCCAGCCGCGCGCCGTCAACTCGGCCAGCGCTCGCGGCAGCTCGACCGAGCCGCGGCCGGCCGTGATCACCTCGGCGTGCTCGGCGACCGCGCGGCGGGCGTCGGCGGGGGAGTCCTCGGTGGTGATCACCACGGTCCGCACCAGCGGCTCGGTGAAGAGCGGGGCGCTCAGGTCCAGCTCCAGGCTGCGGGTGACCACCGCGATCACCGGCGCGGGTCCCTGCCCGGCCGCCCGGCGGGCCGCGGCGAAGTCGGCGCGGGCGCGGGCCGGGCGGTAGCCCTCGGCCCGGACCGTCTCGGCCCCGACCAGCACCACGTCGCTCAGCGCCCGCAGCACTCCGAAGATCCGCTTGTCGGCCTCGCTGGACAGCCCCTCCGAGAGCCCGCCCAGCTTGGCCGCGCCGTCCAGCCCGGAGACCATGTTGGCGCGCAGCCACGGACTGCCGCGTTTCACCTGCTCAGGGTAGGCGTAGACCTCGGCGAGGGCCTCCAGTGAGGAGACGTCAAGGTGGTCGGGGTGTGACGGAGGGATCAGCTTGCGCATGTCTGCGAGTCTTCCACGGCGCGTAGGCTTTATTACCGTGCCCGCAGCCTCAGACACCGACGCCATAGCTCCCGCAGCGCCCTCCCGGACCGGCGCGCCGGTCGCGTTGACCGACCGCCGCCCGGTGGTACCGGCCGAGCGCCTGGTGGCCGAGATGGTCCCGCCGCCGCGCTTCGCGGGGGTGAGTTTCGGCTCGTACCTGCCGGACACCACGCAGCCGAGCCAGTACGAGGCGGTGCGGGTGCTGGAGGAGTTCGCGGCCTCGCTGAACGCCCCGGTGAGCGCCAAGCGCGGCTGGTTCCGCCGCGCCGCCGCAGCACCGGCCGGCCCGTCCGGGGTCTACCTGGACGGCGGCTACGGCGTCGGCAAGACCCACCTGCTGGCCTCGCTCTGGCACGCCGCCCCCGGGCCGAAGGCCTTCGGGACCTTCGTGGAGCTGACCAACCTGGTCGGCGCGCTCGGCTTCCAGCAGGCCGTGCAGACGCTCTCCGGGCACAGCCTGCTCTGCATCGACGAGTTCGAGCTGGACGACCCGGGCGACACCGTGCTGGTCTCCACGCTGCTCGGCCGCCTGGTGGACGCCGGGGTCAAGCTGGCCGCCACCTCCAACACCCTGCCGGAGAAGCTGGGTGAGGGCCGGTTCGCCGCCACCGACTTCCTGCGCGAGATCCAGGGCCTGTCCGCGCACTTCCGCCCGCTGCGCATCGACGGCCAGGACTACCGCCACCGCGGCCTGCCGGCCGCCCCGCCGCCGTACACCGACGAGGCCGTCCAGGCCGCCGCGGCCGCCGCCCCCGGCGCCTCCTACGACGACTTCGGCGACCTGCTGACGCACCTCTCGGCGGTGCACCCCAGCCGGTACGGCGCGCTGCTGGACGACGTCCACGCGGTCTTCCTGCGCGGCGTGCAGCCGGTCACCGACCAGTCCACCGCGCTGCGCCTGGTCGTCCTGGCGGACCGGATGTACGACCGCGAGCTGCCGATCACCGCCTCCGGCATCCCCTTCGACCAGGTCTTCTCCGAGGAGATGCTGCGCGGCGGCTACCGCAAGAAGTACCTGCGGGCGATCTCCCGGCTCGTCGCGCTGGCCCGCGACAGCGCGAAGACCGCCTGATTGTCAGTGCCGGGTCGTACGGTTGATCCGTGCGACCCATCACGAGCATTGAGCGGTCCGTGGCGCCCTTCGAGGTCGTCAGTCCCTTCCAGCCCAACGGCGACCAGCCGGCGGCCATCGCCGAGCTGGAGCGCCGGATCCGGGCGGGCGAGCAGGACGTCGTGCTGCTCGGTGCCACCGGCACCGGCAAGTCGGCGACCACCGCCTGGATGATCGAGAAGCTCCAACGGCCCACCCTGGTGATGGCGCCGAACAAGACGCTGGCCGCCCAGCTGGCCAACGAGTTCCGCGAGCTGCTCCCCAACAACGCCGTCGAGTACTTCGTCTCGTACTACGACTACTACCAGCCCGAGGCCTACGTCCCGCAGACGGACACCTACATCGAGAAGGACTCCTCGATCAACGAGGAGGTCGAGCGGCTGCGCCACTCGGCCACCAACTCGCTGCTCACCCGCCGCGACGTGATCGTGGTCGCCTCGGTCTCCTGCATCTACGGCCTCGGCACCCCGCAGGAGTACGTGGACCGGATGGTCCCGCTCAAGGTCGGCGAGGAGATCGACCGGGACGCCCTGCTGCGCCGCTTCGTCGACATCCAGTACACCCGCAACGACGTCGCCTTCACCCGCGGCACCTTCCGGGTCCGCGGCGACACCGTCGAGATCTTCCCGGTCTACGAGGAACTCGCCGTGCGGATCGAGATGTTCGGCGACGAGATCGAGGCGCTGTACACCCTGCACCCGCTCACCGGCGAGATCATCAGCCAGGACGACTCGATCTACGTCTTCCCCGCCTCGCACTACATCGCCGGCCCCGAGCGGATGGAGCGGGCGATCAACGGCATCGAGGCGGAGCTGACCGAGACGCTGGCCCGGATGGAGAAGCAGGGCAAGCTGCTGGAGGCCCAGCGGCTGCGGATGCGCACCACCTACGACATCGAGATGCTGCGCCAGATCGGCACCTGCTCCGGGGTCGAGAACTACTCGATGCACTTCGACGGCCGCGCGCCGGGCACCGCCCCCAACACGCTGATCGACTACTTCCCGGAGGACTTCCTCCTGGTGATCGACGAGTCGCACGTCACCGTCCCGCAGATCGGCGCGATGTACGAGGGCGACGCCTCGCGCAAGCGCACCCTGGTCGAGCACGGCTTCCGGCTGCCCTCGGCGATGGACAACCGCCCGCTGAAGTGGGAGGAGTTCCTGGAGCGGATCGGCCAGACCGTCTACCTCTCCGCCACCCCCGGCAAGTACGAGCTCTCCCGCGGCGACGGCGCCGTCGAGCAGATCATCCGCCCGACCGGCCTGATCGACCCCGAGGTGATCGTCAAGCCGACCGAGGGCCAGATCGACGACCTGGTGCACGAGGTCCGCACCCGGATCGAGAAGAACGAGCGGATCCTGGTCACCACCCTCACCAAGAAGATGGCCGAGGACCTGACCGACTACATGCTCGGTCTGGACATCCGGGTCCGCTACCTGCACAGCGACGTCGACACGCTGCGCCGGGTCGAGCTGCTGCGCGAGCTGCGGGCCGGCAAGTACGACGTGCTGGTCGGCATCAACCTGCTGCGCGAGGGCCTGGACCTGCCCGAGGTCTCGCTGGTGGCGATCCTGGACGCCGACAAGGAGGGCTTCCTGCGCTCGGGCACCTCGCTGATCCAGACCATCGGCCGCGCCGCCCGTAACGTCTCCGGCCAGGTCCACATGTACGCGGACCGGATCACGCCCGCGATGGAGAAGGCGATCGAGGAGACCAACCGCCGCCGGGAGGTCCAGCGGGCGTACAACACCAAGCACGGTATCGACCCGCAGCCGCTGCGCAAGAAGATCGGCGACATCCTGGACACCCTCTCCCGCGAGGAGCTGGACACCGAGGAGCTGCTCGCCACCGGCTACCGGGACGCCGGCAAGGGCCGCGCGCCGGTGCCCGCGCTGGGCGCCTCCCGCAAGCCGGCCAAGAGCCTGCCGGCCGCCGAACTCGCCGATCTCATCCAGCAGATGACGGAGCGGATGCACGCGGCCGCCACCTCGCTGCAATTCGAGGTGGCCGCCAGGTTGCGCGACGAGGTCAGTGAGTTGAAGAAGGAGCTGCGCCAGATGCGGGAGGCCGGGATCGCCTAGGCCGGCGCCCGTCCGGGCCTGTCAGCGGTCCGGCCGTCCCTGGTCCGGGCCCCTGGCAGGCCCTAGGCTTGGGGCGGGTACGAGACAGACGTCGAGTTGGACCCACACCAACAGGGGGCCTCAGCCGGGGGACGGCACCGGGGTGATCCGAATCGTGGTCGGCGCACGTTTAACAGCGGACGCCGGACGAAGAGAGAGGACAGCACCGTGTCGGTGAATCTGGCCAAGGGTCAGCAGGTCAGCCTGCGCAAGGCCTCGGGTGAATCGTTGAGCGTGGTCCGGATGGGCCTTGGCTGGCGGGCGGCCCCCAAGCGCGGGCTGTTCGGCACCCGCACCCGGCAGATCGACCTGGACGCCTCCGCGCTGCTCTACGCCGAGCGGACCCCGGCGGACGTGGTCTTCTTCCAGCAGCTGGTGAGCAAGGACGGCTCGATCCGGCACACCGGGGACAACCTGGTCGGAGGGGCCGGCGCGGGCGGCGACGACGAGTCGATCGTGGTCGACCTGACCCGGATCCCCGCGCAGATCACCCAGGTGGTCTTCACCGTCAGCTCCTACACCGGGCAGACCTTCGCCGAGGTGCGGCACGCCCACTGCCGACTGGTCGACGAGCTCACCGACCAGGAGCTGGCCCGCTACGAGCTGGACGGCGGCGGCGCGCACACCGGCCAGATCATGGCCAAGGTCTTCCGCGACGAGGCCGGCGGCTGGGGGATGCGGGCGATCGGCGCGCCGGCCACGGCTCGCACCTTCCAGGACCTGCTGCCCGCGATCGAGCCGTTCCTGTAAGGGGCAGCAGAAAGATCTCTTTACCTTCTCTTGGTGCTCCCTGGTACTCTTCTTGTGAATCGGAGGGGAGTATTCCCCTTACGGTGCTCCCGTCAGCACGGTGACCGCTCAGTCGGTCCACCCGGGTTCACCGGTCCCTGCTCAGGCAGGGGCGGAAGAGACCTCCGGCAGCCGGACGCATGTCCCGCCGACCTGCCGGAGGAGCAGCAAGTGGACGTTTCCCTGACCCTGTGGATCACCACCATCGCAGTGCTGACCGCACTCGTCACCGCCGATTTCTTCATCGGAGGACGCAAGCCGCACGAGGTTTCGCTCAAGGAGGCCGGCGCCTGGACCGTGGTCTGGGTGGTCCTGGCGCTGATCTTCGGCGGTTTCCTGTGGTGGCAGTACGGCTCGCAGCCGTCCGGTGAGTTCCTCGCCGGCTACATCACCGAGAAGTCGCTGAGCGTCGACAACCTCTTCGTCTTCATCCTGATCATGGGCAAGTTCGCCGTGCCGCGGATCTACCAGCAGCGTGTGCTGATGGTCGGTGTGATCATCGCCCTGGTACTGCGCGCGGTCTTCATCGCCGGCGGCGCCGCCCTGGTCACCACCTTCTCCTGGGTCTTCTACCTCTTCGGAGCGTTCCTGGTCTGGACCGCCTGGAAGCTCATCAAGGAGGCCGGGGCCGACCAGGAGGAGGAAGAGTTCGAGGAGAACCGCCTGCTCAGGGCCATCGAGCGGCGGGTGCCCTCGACCGACGTCTACCACGGCACCCTGCTCTTCGTCCGGGAGAACGGTCGCCGGCTGATGACGCCGATGCTGATCGTGATGCTGGCCATCGGCACCACCGACGTGCTCTTCGCGCTGGACTCGATCCCCGCGATCTTCGGCCTCACCCAGGAGCCGTACATCGTCTTCACCGCCAACGCCTTCGCCCTGATGGGGCTGCGTCAGCTGTACTTCCTGATCGGCGGACTGCTGAAGAAGCTGGTCCACCTCTCCTACGGGCTCTCGGTGATCCTCGGTTTCATCGGCGTCAAGCTGGTGCTGCACGCCCTGCACGAGAGCGGGGTGCACGTCCCGCAGATCGGCATCCCGTTCTCGCTGGGCTTCATCGTGCTGGTCCTGGCGGTCACCACGGTCACCAGCCTGGTCGCCTCGAAGAGGCATCAGCAGGCCGTCGAGGCGGCCCGGTAGGCCGATTGGCGGGCGATCCTGATGGCGCTCTGACGACCGAGGTGGGCTATTGCCTAGCCGGGGGGCCGGACAAGGAGTAGCGTAGTGATCAAGCAGTCGTGGTTCCGAAGTCTGTTCGTCCGCGGTGACATTGCCGCGGGCGTTCTTGCTGTTCAGCGCCTCTCCGGACCAGGCGATCACCTCCGGGTTTCGCACCGTGCGATACCCGAGCACTTCCCTGAGAAGGAGAAAAATATGGCTACCGGTACCGTGAAGTGGTTCAACGCCGAGAAGGGCTTCGGCTTCATCGAGCAGGACGGTGGCGGCGCTGACGTGTTCGCTCACTACTCGAACATCGCCGCGCAGGGCTTCCGCGAGCTCCTCGAGGGCCAGAAGGTCGAGTTCGACGTCACGCAGGGCCAGAAGGGCCCGCAGGCGGAGAACATCCGCGTCATCTGACCTGCTCAGGTCGGTTTGAACCCGGAATGAACAGAGCCCGGCTCCCCTTGCGGGGGCCGGGCTCTTCCGTGTTCACGGGGGTGTGCGGGCTACCAGCCGCGTTCCAGCCAGGCGCCGAGCTGGGGGCGCTCGGCGCCCAGCGTGGTGTCCTTGCCGTGGCCGGGGTAGACCCAGGACTCGTCCGGGAGCACGTCGAAGATCTTGGTGGTGACGTCCCGGTAGAGGCTCTGGAAGGCCTTCGGGTCCTTGAAGGTGTTCCCGACGCCGCCTGGGAACAGGCAGTCGCCGGTGAAGACGTGCGGGTGGCCCTCCGGGTCGTCGTAGATCAGCACGATCGCGCCCGGGGTGTGGCCCACCAGGTGGCGGACCGTCAGCTCGACCGCGCCCACCCGCAGGGTGTCGCCGTCGGAGAGCAGGAGGTCGGTGGGGACCGGGATGGCCTCGGCGTCGAAGCGTCCGGCCGCGGTCCGGGCGCCGGTGGCGGCGACCACCTCGGCCAGCGCGTCCCAGTGGTCCTGGTGGCGGTGTGTGGTGACCACCGTGGCCAGCTGGGGGCCGACCGTCTCCAGCAGGGCCGGGGCGTCGGCGGCCGCGTCGATCAGCAGCTGCTCGTCGGTGGCCCGGCAGCGCAGCAGGTAGGCGTTGTTGTCGAACGGGCCGACCGCGACCTTGGTGATGATCAGGTGCGCGAGTTCGCGGACGTCCGGCGGGCCGCCGACCCTGACCGCTCCGTGGTAGCTCAAGGGACTTGCTCCTCTGGTGTCGTACTGCCGGTCGCTCCTACCATCGTGACTCCTCACCTCATCGGGGGGAGCTTCGGCAGGGCGGTGCGCGGGTCGGTGAGCTGGACGCCGTCGCGGTGCACCTGGAGGCCGTCGCCGTCCGAGCGGCCGGAGAGCCAGGCGGTCAGCGCGCGCACCGGGCCCTCGACCACCAGCTGCGGGGCGCCCTCGCCGAGCCGGGCGCGGTCCGCGGTGTCCTCGCTGACCAGCTCCAGGGCCGGGAGCTCGGTGCGCTCGGCGAAGGCGTCGGTCAGCTTGCCGAACTCGACGACGGCGAACTCGGCGGGCCAGTGCGCCGGGGTGTAGCCGGCGTCCAGGTCGACGTGGTGGTACTCGAGCTCCTCCAGGCGCTTCCAGGGCAGCTCGGCGGCGGGGAAGAGGTAGCCGTGCCGGTGCCGCAGCTGCGCCGACCAGGCGTCCTCGGGCAGCGTGGCCGCGGCGGCGGCCAGGCGCTCGGCGGAGTCGCGCAGGTCCTCCAGCTGCTCGGCGAGCGGGCGCCCGGCGCCCGCTTCGATGCCCTCGTCGCGGGCGCTCTCGCTCGCGTACTGCGGGATGTCGCGGCCGGTGCGGGCGCTCTCCAGCAGGTTGATCAGCGAGTCCGCGTTGCGGCTGACGTGGGCCAGCACGTGGCCGCGGGACCAGCCGGGCAGCGCGCTGGGGGCCGCGACAGCGTCGGGTGAGAGTGCGGCGGCCGTGCGCAGCAGGTGGTCGGTGCTCTCGGCCACGGTCCGCAGGGTGCGGGTGGCGAAGGCCGAGTCGGCTCGCAGGTCGGTCATCTCTGGGCCTCCGGTGATGTGAGCGTTGCCTGGACGGCGCGGGCTCGTTGGACACTTGGGGTTCAGGCTCTCTGGCGAGGCTATCGCCCATCGAGGCGCTGAACAGGGCGTTTCGCGGCAGACCGGATGGGGCCGCAGAGTGGGGCTTCACTCGTTCAGGTGGTTCCGGCTGGACAAGGTCGATAATCGAACGCCTGAGCTATACGCTGGGCGTCGAAGCCGGAGGAAGCTGGCAGAAGCCGGAAGAAAACCCCCCATCTCGCTCGTTACCCTCCCAGCAGCCCATTCCCGGAGAAAGGCGCCAGTAGCAGTGGCCGACCGCCTCATCGTCCGCGGTGCTCGCGAGCACAACCTCAAGAACGTCTCGCTCGACCTGCCCCGGGACTCCCTCATCGTCTTCACTGGGCTGTCGGGGTCCGGCAAGTCCTCGCTGGCCTTCGACACGATCTTCGCCGAGGGCCAGCGCCGCTACGTCGAGTCGCTGTCCTCCTACGCCCGGCAGTTCCTGGGCCAGATGGACAAGCCCGACGTGGACTTCATCGAGGGCCTCTCCCCGGCCGTCTCGATCGACCAGAAGTCCACCAACCGCAACCCGCGCTCCACGGTCGGCACGATCACCGAGGTGTACGACTACCTGCGGCTGCTCTTCGCCCGGATCGGCGAGCCGCACTGCCCGCACTGCGGCCGCCCGATCGCCCGGCAGTCGCCGCAGGCCATCGTGGACCGGGTGCTCGAACTCGCCGAGGGCACCCGCTTCCAGGTGCTCAGCCCGGTGGTGCGCGAGCGCAAGGGCGAGTTCGTGGAGCTCTTCGCCGACCTCCAGTCCAAGGGCTACGCCCGCGCCCGGGTGGACGGCGCGACGATCCAGCTGACCGAGCCGCCCAAGCTCAAGAAGCAGGAGAAGCACACCATCGAGGTGGTCATCGACCGCCTCACCGTCAAGGAGAGCGCCAAGCGCCGGCTGACCGACTCGGTCGAGACGGCCCTCAAGCTGGCCGGCGGCATGGTGGTGCTGGACTTCGTCGACCTGCCGGACGACGACCCCGAGCGCGAGCGGATGTTCTCCGAGCACCTCTACTGCCCGTACGACGACGTGTCGTTCGAGGAGTTGGAGCCGCGCTCGTTCTCCTTCAACTCGCCGTTCGGCGCCTGCCCCGAGTGCAGCGGCCTGGGCGCCCGGATGGAGGTGGACCCGGAGCTGGTCGTCCCCGACGAGGAGAAGTCGCTGGACGAGGGCGCCATCCACCCCTGGTCCGGCGGCCACATGCGGGAGTACTTCGGCCGGTTGATCACCGCGCTCTCCGCCGAACTGGGCTTCCGCACCGACATCCCGTGGGCCGGGCTGCCGGCCCGGGCCAAGAAGGCGCTGCTCTACGGGCACAAGGCGCAGGTCGAGGTGCGCTACAACAACCGCTACGGGCGCGAGCGTTCGTACGTCACCGGGTTCGAGGGCGTGATCCCGTTCGTCCAGCGCCGGCACACCGAGGCGGAGACGGACAGCAGCCGCGAGCGCTTCGAGGGCTACATGCGCGAGGTGCCCTGCCCGGCCTGCCAGGGCACCCGGCTCAAGCCGGTGGTGCTCGCGGTCACCGTGCAGGGCAAGTCGATCGCCGAGGTCGCGGCGATGTCGATCAGCGACTGCGCCGACTTCCTGGGCGCGATGAAGCTCAAGGCGCGGGACAAGCAGATCGCCGAGCGGGTGCTGAAGGAGGTCAACGAGCGGCTGCGGTTCCTGGTCGACGTCGGCCTGGACTACCTCTCGCTGAACCGCGCGGCCGGCACCCTCTCCGGGGGCGAGGCCCAGCGGATCCGGCTCGCCACCCAGATCGGCTCCGGCCTGGTCGGCGTGCTCTACGTGCTGGACGAGCCCTCGATCGGCCTGCACCAGCGCGACAACCACCGCCTGATCGAGACCCTGGTCCGGCTGCGGGACATCGGCAACACCCTGATTGTCGTGGAGCACGACGAGGACACCATCAAGATGGCCGACTGGGTGGTCGACATCGGCCCGGGCGCCGGCGAGCACGGCGGCAAGGTGGTGCACTCCGGCTCGCTCAAGGAGCTGCTGCACAACAAGGAGTCGCTGACCGGCCAGTACCTCTCCGGCAAGCGCTCGATCCCGATCCCCGAGGTCCGACGACCGCGTGACAAGAAGCGCCAGATCGTCGTGCACGGCGCCCGCGAGCACAACCTGCAGGACGTCACCGTCGGGTTCCCGCTCGGCGTCTTCACGGCGATCACCGGTGTCTCCGGCTCCGGCAAGTCCACCCTGGTCAACGACATCCTCTACACCCACCTGGCCCGCGAGTTGAACGGCGCGCGCAGCGTGCCCGGGCGGCACACCCGGGTCACCGGGACGGACCTGGTGGACAAGGTGGTGCACGTCGACCAGTCGCCGATCGGCCGCACCCCGCGCTCCAACCCGGCCACCTACACCGGGGTGTTCGACCACGTGCGGCGGCTCTTCGCGGAGACCGTGGAGGCGAAGGTGCGCGGGTACCTGCCCGGCCGCTTCTCCTTCAACGTCAAGGGCGGGCGCTGCGAGAACTGTTCGGGCGACGGCACGATCAAGATCGAGATGAACTTCCTGCCCGACGTCTACGTCCCGTGCGAGGTCTGCCACGGTGCGCGGTACAACCGGGAGACCCTGGAGGTGCACTTCAAGGGCAAGTCGATCGCCGACGTGCTCAACATGCCGATCGAGGAGGGCCTGGAGTTCTTCGAGGCCGTCCCCGCGATCGCCCGGCACCTGCGCACGCTGAACGAGGTCGGCCTCGGCTACGTCCGGCTCGGCCAGAGCGCGCCGACCCTCTCCGGCGGCGAGGCGCAGCGCGTCAAGCTCGCCTCGGAGCTGCAGAAGCGTTCCACCGGGCGGACCGTCTACGTGCTCGACGAGCCCACCACCGGCCTGCACTTCGAGGACATCAGCAAGCTGATCAAGGTGCTGACCGGTCTGGTCGACAAGGGCAACACGGTGATCGTCATCGAGCACAACCTCGACGTGATCAAGACCGCCGACTGGGTCGTGGACATGGGCCCCGAGGGCGGCAACGGCGGCGGCATGGTGGTCGCCGAGGGCTCGCCGGAGGAGATCGCCGCCGTCACCGCCAGCCACACCGGCAAGTTCCTGCGGGACATCCTGGGCGACCGGGTGACGGACGAGGCGCCGGTCCCGGCGCCCCGGGCGGCCCGCAAGCGCGCGGTGGTCAAGAAGTAGGCGTGCGGCCCGGGGGCGGCGTGCAAGCGCGCCCCCGGGCTCATGCAGCGTGGTTAGACTGCGGGCCGACCATCCGTCGTCTCGCATTCCAGGAGCGCATCGTGTCCGAGGCCGCCGACCGCCCCGCCACCACCCGCCGCACCCTTCTCTGCGGCGCCGCTGTGCTCGCCGCAGGCGGTGCCACGCTCGGTGTGGCCGGCTGCTCCAGCTCCGGCGGGTCCGGCGCCGGCGGCTCGACCGACGCCCAGTCCACGGCGAAGGCCACCCCGGTCACGGTCGGCGCGGTGGCGGACGTGCCGGTCGGCGGCGGCAAGGTCTACCGGGACCAGAAGATCGTGGTCACCCAGCCGACCGCCGGGCAGTACAAGAGCTTCAGTGCCACCTGCACCCACGCGGGCTGCCTGGTCGACCAGGTGGCCAACAACGTGATCCAGTGCCCGTGCCACGGCAGCAGGTTCAACATCACCGACGGCTCCGTCGCGGACGGCCCCGCGCCGACCCCGCTGCCGGAGTACCAGGTCACCGTGACGAACGGCGCATTCCAGGTCACCACCTGACCTGCGGGTGTCCCCTCCGGGCGGTGGCGCAGAGCGCTAGGGTTTGCGGTGTCACAGCCGCACGAGGGGGACCGACATGGCTGACCCGTCCACCTACCGTCCGGCACCCGGGGCGATTCCCATCTCGCCCGGGGTGTACCGGTTCCGGGACGCCCACGGCCGGGTGATCTACGTCGGCAAGGCGAAGAGCCTGCGCCCGCGGCTCTCCTCGTACTTCCAGGACATCGCGAACCTGCACCCGCGCACCGCGACGATGGTCACCACCGCGGCCTCGGTGGAGTGGACGGTGGTCGGCACCGAGGTCGAGGCGCTCCAGCTGGAGTACTCCTGGATCAAGGAGTACGACCCGCGCTTCAACGTGAAGTACCGCGACGACAAGAGCTACCCGGAGCTCGCGGTCACCCTCAACGAGGAGTTCCCCCGGGTCCAGGTGATGCGCGGGGCGCACAAGAAGGGCGTGCGCTACTTCGGCCCGTACGGGCACGCCTGGGCGATCCGCGAGACCGTCGACCTGCTGCTGCGGGTCTTCCCGGTGCGCACCTGCTCCAACGGCGTCTTCAAGCGCGCCCAGCAGGTCGGCCGGCCCTGCCTGCTGGGCTACATCGGCAAGTGCGCGGCCCCCTGCGTCGGCCGGGTCTCGCCGCAGGAGCACCTGGAGCTGGCCGAGGAGTTCTGCGACTTCATGGCCGGGCGCACGGGCAACCACCTGCGCCGTCTGGAGGACGGCATGCGCGAGGCGGCGGCCGAACTGGAGTACGAGAAGGCGGCCCGGCTGCGCGACGACATCGAGGCGCTCAAGCGCGCGATGGAGAAGAACGCCGTGGTGCTCGCCGACGGCACCGACGCCGACCTGCTGGCCCTGGCCGAGGACGAGCTGGAGGCCGCCGTCCAGATCTTCCACGTCCGCGGCGGCAGGGTGCGCGGCCAGCGCGGCTGGGTCACTGACAAGGTCGAGGACGTGGACACCGCGGCCCTGGTCGAGCACGCCCTCCAGCAGCTCTACGGCGGCACCGCCGAGTCCGTCCCGCGCGAGGTGCTGGTGCCCGCGCTGCCCGAGCCCGTCGCCCCGGTCCGCGAGTGGCTGGCCGGCCTGCGCGGCGCCCAGGTCGACCTGAGGATCCCTCAGCGCGGCGACAAGAAGGACCTGATGGCCACCGTGCAGCGCAACGCCCAGCAGGCGCTGGCGCTGCACAAGACCAAGCGCGCCTCGGACCTGACGACCCGTAGCCGGGCCCTTCAGGAGATCGCCGACGCGCTGGAACTCGACTCCGTCCCGCTGCGCATCGAGTGCTTCGACATCTCGCACCTCCAGGGTGACGACGTGGTGGCCTCGATGGTGGTCTTCGAGGACGGCCTGGCCCGCAAGAGCGAGTACCGCCGCTTCCAGATCAAGGGTCTTGCCGAAGGCGAGCAGATCTCACGCAGCGAAGGACAGGACGACGTCCGCTCGATGCACGAGGTGATCAGCCGGCGGTTCCGCCGCTACCTCCAGGAGCGCGAGCAGACCGGCGAGTGGGCGGTGCCCGAGGAGGAGGATCCCGCTCCGAACGGCCCGGTCGACCCCGAGACGGGCCGCCCGCGCCGCTTCGCCTACCCGCCCCAGCTGCTGGTGGTCGACGGCGGGCAGCCGCAGGTCGCCGCCGCCCGCCGGGCGCTGGACGAGCTGGGCATCGACGACGTCGCGCTCTGCGGGCTGGCCAAGCGGCTGGAGGAGGTCTGGCTCCCCGGCCAGGACGACCCGGTCGTGCTGCCGCGCAGCAGCGAGGGCCTCTACCTGCTCCAGCGGGTCCGCGACGAGGCGCACCGCTTCGCGATCACCTACCAGCGCAGCAAGCGCGCCAAGCGGTTCACCAGCGGCGGGCTGGACGCGGTGCCGGGGCTCGGCGAGACCCGGCGCACCGCGCTGCTCAAGCACTTCGGCTCGGTCAAGAAGCTGCGCGCCGCCACGGTCGAGGAGATCTGCGAGGTCCCGGGGATCGGTCGGCGCACTGCGGAGACTGTTGTCGCGGCGTTGTCCTCCCGTCCATCTCCGGCATTCGCGGTGAACACCGCGACGGGCGAGATCATGGAAGACAGCGCCGATCGGCTGGAAGAAGGCCGGCAGAACCCGGAGACACCGTGACGGCCGGGGGCCGAGCGCGTTCTCCACTGGTAGAGAAGCACTGAGAGCGGGGAATCGAAGTGACAGTGTCCGATGTGGGAGAAACCGCCCCGGAGCTGGTGATCATCTCCGGCATGTCCGGAGCCGGCCGCAGCACCGCGGCCAAGTGCCTGGAGGACCTCGGCTGGTTCGTCGTCGACAACCTGCCGCCGGCCCTCATCCCCACCATGGTCGACCTCGGCGCCCGCTCGCAGGGCGCGGTCGCCAGGATCGGTGTGGTGGTCGACGTCCGCGGCCGGCAGTTCTTCGACGATCTGCGGGCCTCGCTGGAGGAGTTGGAGAAGCGCGGGATCCGGCTGCGGGTGGTCTACCTGGAGTCCTCCGAGGCCGCGCTGGTGCGCCGCTTCGAGAGTGTGCGGCGGCCGCACCCGTTGCAGGGCGACGGCCGGATCGTGGACGGCATCGCCCAGGAGCGCGACCTGCTGCGCGAACTGCGCGGCGAGGCCGACCTGGTGATCGACACCTCCGACCTCAACGTCCACCAGCTGCGGGCCAAGCTGGACGCCCAGTTCGCCGACCGGGACGAGCCCGAGCTGCGCGCCACCGTGATGTCCTTCGGCTTCAAGTACGGGCTGCCGGTCGACGCCGACCTGGTGGTGGACTGTCGCTTCCTGCCCAATCCGCACTGGGTTCCGGAGCTGCGGGCCCGAACCGGCACGGACAGCGACGTCGCCGACTACGTGTTCCAGCAGCCCGGGGCCAAGGAGTTCCTGGACGGCTACGCTGAGCTGCTGCGAATTGTCACGGAGGGTTACCGCAGGGAGGGCAAGCGGTACATGACGCTTGCCGTAGGCTGCACCGGTGGCAAGCATCGCAGCGTGGCCATGTCGGAGCGGTTGACCAAGCGTCTGATCGCCGATGGCGTGGAAACGGTGCTGGTGCACCGCGATATGGGACGGGAGTGACGGCGGGCCTGCACCGCCGGCAGTAGAGAAACGTGGGGTAGGTGTGACGGGATACTCGCCAGGGCGGCAGCTCCAGCACAAGGCCGCCGAGCGGGGCTCCCCGGGCGCAGCGAAGTCACGCGGCACTGCCCCGAAGATCACCGCACTGGGCGGCGGGCAGGGCCTGTCGGCCTCCCTCTCCGCCCTGCGCCGGCTCACCAGCGACCTCACCGCCGTGGTCACCGTCGCCGACGACGGTGGCTCCAGCGGCCGGCTGCGCGCCGAGCTGGGCGTGCTGCCGCCGGGGGACCTGCGCAAGGCGCTGGCCGCGCTGTGCGGCGACGACGACTGGGGCCGCACCTGGTCCGAGGTCATCCAGCAGCGCTTCACCGGCACCGGTGAGCTGGGCGGGCACGCCGTGGGCAACCTGCTGATCGTGGCGCTCTGGGAGAAGCTCGGCGACCCGGTCGCCGCGCTGGAGTGGGTCGGGCGGCTGCTCAACGTGCAGGGCCGGGTGCTGCCGATGTCGGCCGTCCCGCTGGACATCGAGGCCATGGTGCGCGGGCACGACCCGGCCCGCCCGGGCGAGCTCACCGCCGTGCGCGGCCAGGCCGACGTGGCGGTCACCCCCGGCACCGTCCAGTCCGTGCGGCTGCTGCCCGAGGAGCCGCCGGCCGTTCCGGAGGCCGTCTCGGCGGTGCTGGAGGCGGACTGGGTGGTGCTCGGACCCGGTTCCTGGTTCACCAGCGTGCTGCCGCACCTGCTGGTGCCCGAGCTGGCGAAGGCGCTGACCCAGACCAAGGCCCGGCGCCTGCTCACCCTCAACCTCGCCCCCCAGCCGGGCGAGACCGAGGGCTTCACCCCGCAGCGCCACCTGGAGGTGATCGCCGACCACGCTCCCGAGCTCGTGGTGGATGCCATCCTGGTGGACGAGCGCGCGGTGACCGGCGGCGCCTTCGGGGTGGCCGACCTGGCCGGCCTGGAGAAGGCCGCCGGGCGGATGGGCGCGGCGCTGGTGTTGGACCAGGTGGCGGCGTCCGACGGCACGGCGCGACACGACCCGGAGCTTCTGGCCGCGGCGTACGACCGGATTTTCCGGACACATGGAAGGATCGGCCCATGGCGATGACGGCAGCGGTGAAGGACGAGATCAGCCGGCTCCCTGTCACCCGGGCCTGCTGCCGCAAGGCTGAGGTATCGGCGATCCTGCGATTCGCGGGCGGACTCCACATTGTGAGTGGCCGCATCGTGATCGAGGCGGAGCTGGACACCGGCGTTGCGGCGCGACGGCTGCGCAAGGACCTGCTGGAGATCTTCGGGCACTCCTCGGATCTGGTGGTGATGGCCCCCAGCGGCCTGCGGCGCGGCAGTCGGTACGTGGTCCGTGTGGTGAAGGACGGCGAACTGCTGGCCCGGCAGACGGGCCTGGTGGACGGGCGAGGACGCCCGATCCGGGGGCTGCCCCCGGCGGTGGTCTCCGGCGCGACCTGCGACGCGGAGGCGGCCTGGCGCGGGGCCTTCCTGGCGCACGGCTCGCTGACCGAGCCGGGCAGGTCCTCCTCGCTGGAGATCACCTGCCCCGGCTCCGAGGCGGCCCTCGCGCTGGTCGGCGCGGCCCGCCGGCTGGGCATCCCGGCCAAGGCCCGCGAGGTGCGCGGCGCGGACCGGGTGGTGATCCGGGACGGCGACGCGATCGGCGCCCTGCTGACCCGGCTCGGCGCGCACGAGTCGGTGCTGGCCTGGGAGGAGCGCCGGCTGCGCCGCGAGGTGCGGGCCACCGCCAACCGGCTGGCCAACTTCGACGACGCCAACCTGCGCCGCTCGGCCCGCGCGGCCGTCGCGGCCGGGGCCCGGGTGCAGCGGGCGCTGGAGATCCTCGGCGACGAGGTCCCCGAGCACCTCGCCGCGGCCGGCCAGCTGCGGATGCAGCACAAGCAGGCCTCGCTGGAGGAGCTGGGCGCGCTCGCCGATCCGCCGCTCACCAAGGACGCGGTGGCCGGGCGGATCCGCCGGCTGCTGGCGATGGCGGACAAGCGCGCCTCCGAGCTCGGCCTGCCGAGCACCGAGGCGAATCTCACCGAGGAGATGGCGCTCAGCTGAGGCGTTCGTCGCGTATCCTGCGCCGCCCCGGACTCCGCGGAGTCCGGGGCGGCGCTTTTCTCGCTCCGCCGAGCCGTTTCCGCGCCCGCTGCCAACTGCCGTACGCGGGTGGTGAGCCGGCTCGCGCAGGTGCCCGGAACCGCGCCACGCCAAGGCTTCGGGGCTGGACAGGATGTGCCCCCTCCTGCGCGGGAGAGGTAGGGTCACTGGTGGTCGGGGACATCCCTTTTCCACCCCGTCGGCATAGCCCGGCGTAGCTCAGAGGAGATCGGTTTCGTGACGATCCGGGTAGGCATCAACGGATTCGGCCGCATCGGCCGCAACTTCTTCCGTGCGGTCAAGGCTCAGGGCGCGGACATCGAGATCGTCGGTGTCAACGACCTGACGGACACCAAGACCCTGGCTCACCTGCTCAAGTACGACTCGATCCTTGGCACCTTCCAGGGCGAGATCAGCCACACCGCTGACAGCATCACGGTCGACGGCAAGACCTTCAAGGTCATCGCCGAGCGTGACCCGGCCAACCTTCCCTGGGCCGAGCTCGGCGCCGACGTCGTGATCGAGTCCACCGGTATCTTCACCAGCGCCGACGCTGCAAAGAAGCACGTCACCGCCGGTGCCAAGAAGGTCATCATCTCCGCGCCGGCCACCGGCGAGGACATCACCATCGTCATGGGTGTCAACGACGACAAGTATGACGCCGCGAAGCACACCATCATCTCCAACGCGTCCTGCACCACGAACTGCGTGGCGCCGCTGGCCAAGGTGCTGCTGGAGAACTTCGGCATCGTCAAGGGCATGATGACGACGGTGCACGCGTTCACGAACGACCAGGTCACGCTGGACTTCCCGCACAAGGACCTGCGCCGTGCCCGTGCCGCGTCGCTGAACATCATCCCGACCTCGACGGGTGCCGCCAAGGCCACCGCGCTGGTCCTGCCGGAGCTCAAGGGCAAGCTGGACGGCACCTCGCTGCGCGTCCCGGTCCCGACCGGTTCGATCACCGACCTCGTGGTGACCCTGGAGCGCGAGGTGACCATCGAGGAGGTCAACGCCGCCTTCCAGAAGGCGTCCGAGAGCAGCCTCAAGGGCATCCTGCAGTACACCGAGGACCCGATCGTCTCCTCCGACATCGTGAACTCGCCGTTCTCCACGATCTTCGACTCGCTGATGACCATGGTCCAGGGCGACCAGGTCAAGGTCTTCGGCTGGTACGACAACGAGTGGGGCTACTCGAACCGCCTCGTCAACCTGACCACGCTCGTCGGTGGCCAGCTCTGACGCAGCGGGAGCTGACGTGATGTGAGGACCGGGGCCCGTACGGCGCACGACTCGCCGTGCGGGCCCCGGGGCCTGCCCACCCTCTCCCTTCGGCGGCCCGGAGCAGTGCCGCTACGAGCGCCACCCCCCTTCCAGGAGAACGAAATCGTGAAGACCATCGACGAACTCGGTGCTGTGGACGGCAAGCGGGTCTTCGTCCGCGCCGACCTCAACGTGCCGCTCTCGGGCGACACCATCACCGACGACGGCCGGATCCGCGCCGTCGCCCCGACGATCGCCAAGCTGCTGGAGCGTGGCGCCAAGGTGATCGTCGCCTCGCACCTCGGCCGTCCCAAGGGTGAGCCGGACCCGCAGTTCTCGCTCGCGCCGGTGGCCGTCCGCCTCGGCGAGATCCTCGGCAAGCCGGTGGCCTTCGCCACCGACACCGTGGGCGACAGCGCGAAGGCCACCGTCGCCGCCCTGGCCGACGGCGAGGTCACGCTGCTGGAGAACCTGCGCTTCAATGCGGGTGAGACGAGCAAGGACGACGCGGAGCGTGGCGCCTTCGCCGACCAGCTCGCCGCCCTGGCCGACCTCTACGTGGGCGACGGCTTCGGTGCGGTGCACCGCAAGCACGCCTCGGTCTACGACCTGCCAGCCCGCCTGCCGCACGCCGTCGGCGACCTGATCGCCACCGAGGTGGCCGTGCTCAAGCGGCTCACCGAGGAGGTGGCCCGCCCGTACGTGGTGGTGCTGGGCGGCTCGAAGGTCTCCGACAAGGTCGGCGTGATCGACAACCTGCTGGGCAAGGCCGACCGGATCCTGATCGGCGGCGGCATGGCGTACACCTTCCTCGCGGCCCAGGGCCACGAGGTCGGCATCTCGCTGCTGCAGAAGGACCAGATCCCGACCGTCCTGGAGTACCTGGAGCGGGCGAAGAAGAACGGCGTGGAGTTCGTCCTGCCGGTGGACATCGCGGTCTCCGCGACGTTCCCCGACCTGAAGACCAAGGCGCCGGTCGCGGACTTCGAGATCGTCGACGCCGACAAGATCCCCGCCGACAAGGAGGGCCTGGACATCGGCCCGAAGTCGCGCGCGCTCTTCGCCGAGAAGCTGGCCGACGCGGCCACCGTCTTCTGGAACGGCCCGGTCGGCGTCTTCGAGCACCCGGAGTTCGCCAACGGCACCAAGGCCGTCGCACAGGCGCTGCTGGCGACCGACGCGTTCACCGTGGTCGGCGGCGGGGACTCCGCCGCGGCCGTCCGCATCCTGGGCTTCGACGAGACGAAGTTCGGGCACATCTCGACCGGCGGTGGCGCGAGCCTGGAGTACCTGGAGGGCAAGACGCTCCCCGGTCTCGCCGCCCTGGAAGGCTGAGCAGATGACTGACCGCACCCCGCTGATGGCGGGCAACTGGAAGATGAACCTCAACCACCTCGAGGCCATCCAGCACACCCAGAAGCTGGCCTTCGCGCTGGCCGACAAGGACTACGACGCGGTCGAGGTCGCCGTCCTGGTCCCGTTCACCGACCTGCGCTCGGTGCAGACCCTGGTCGACGGCGACAAGCTGAAGATCAAGTACGGCTCGCAGGACATCTCGGCGCACGACTCCGGTGCCTACACCGGTGAGATCTCGGGCCCGATGCTGTCCAAGCTCAAGTGCACCTACGCGGTGATCGGCCACTCGGAGCGCCGCCAGTACCACGGCGAGAACGAGGAGATCGTCAACGCCAAGGTGAAGGCCGCCTACCGCAACGGGGTGGTGCCGATCCTGTGCATCGGCGAGCCGCTGGAGGTCCGCAAGGCCGGCACGCACGTCGCGCACACGCTGGCCCAGCTGGACGGCGCGCTGACCGCCGTCCCGGCCTCGGACGTCGAGCGGATCGTCGTCGCGTACGAGCCGGTCTGGGCGATCGGCACCGGCGAGGTGGCCACTCCGGAGGACGCGCAGGAGGTCTGCGCGGCGATCCGCGGCCGGCTGGCGGAGCTGTACTCGGCCGAGCTGGCCGACAAGGTCCGCGTGCTGTACGGCGGTTCGGTGAAGTCCTCCAGCGCGGCCGGCCTGATGGCCAAGCCCGACGTGGACGGCGCGCTGATCGGCGGGGCCTCCCTTGACGCCGACGAGTTCGTCAAGATCGTGCGTTACCGCGAGCAGGCAGTAGGCTAACGCCCTCACAGCAACGTAGTCTTTGGGGCCGGACCGCCTTTCGGGCGGCCCGGCCCCTCGCCCATGACCCAACCGTACGAGAGAGTTGGTCCCGCCGTGGTTCTCGGGTTCTCGATTGCCCTGATCATCTTCAGTCTGCTGATGATCCTCCTGGTGCTCCTGCACAAGGGGAAGGGCGGCGGCCTGTCCGACATGTTCGGCGGCGGCTCGATGTCCGCCGGCGGCGGCTCGGCCGTGGCGGAGCGCAACCTCGACCGCATCACCATCCTTGTGGGCCTCGGCTGGTTCGCCTGCATCGTGGTGCTCGGCCTGCTGATCAAGGTCAAGAGCTGACCCTTCCTCAGTCCCGGAGGCGGTGCGGACAGATCCTTATCCGCTCCGTACACTAGGACAACTTGCCAACACGGTCCGCAGCGGGCGGCCGGTCGGCGGGCGGATGTGGGGCCGGCCCTCGGGGCACGGTCGACAACACCTGGGCAGTCCCAGGCGGTATAGCGGCACGCAGGGAGTCAGACCGTGGCAAGTGGCAACGCCATCCGTGGCAGCAGGGTCGGGGCCGGCCCGATGGGTGAGGCGGAACGCGGCGAGTCCGCCCCCCGAAACCGGATCTCCTTCTGGTGCGCCAACAAGCACGAGACGCGCCCCAGCTTTGCCGCCGAGGCCGTCATCCCGGACACCTGGGACTGCCCGCGCTGTGGGTTCCCGGCCGGGCAGGACGAGGACAACCCGCCGGCGCCGTCCCGCAACGAGCCCTACAAGACGCACCTCGCGTACGTCCGCGAGCGCCGCAGCGACGCCGACGGCGAGGCGATCCTGGCCGAGGCGCTGGCCAAGCTGCGCGGCGAGATCTGACCGTCCCGAAAGTCCCCCCGTCAACGAGTTTGACGAGGGGACTTTTTTGGACCACCATTCCACTAAGTACTTAGTGGAATGGTGGTGCTGATGGGTGGGGACGGCATGATCGGGCAACACGTCGCGGTGGAGGCTATCGGCCTCGACGAGCGCACTCGGCTGCGTCCGCGCGGCCTCGGCTGGCTGGTGTGGCGCCAGCACCGGGCGCTGGTCTGGTTCTGGCTGGCCGCCGTCCTGGTGGCGGTCGTCGGATTCCCGTTCCTGCGCGGCGCGATGGTCTCCTACATCGACAGCCACCACATCGCCGGCTGTGCGGAGATCAGCAACGACCCGAACTGCCAGGGGGAGGCGGTGCAGGGGGCCGTCGACCGCTTCCGGATGACGTACGGCGATTCGCTCAAGGGCATCGGGTGGCTGCTGCGGCTGCTGCCGACCGTGCTCGGGGTGCTGGTCGGCGCGCCGCTGCTGGCACGCGAACTGGAGGGCGGGACCTGGCGGCTGGTGGCGACCCAGTCGTACTCCGCCCGGCGCTGGCTGGCGGCCAAGCTGCTGCGGGTCGGGCTGCTCTGCGCGCTGGGCTCCGCCGTGCTGGCGCTGCTCTTCCGCTGGGTCTGGCAGCCCTCGGCCAACGAGGTCTCGGGCATCTCCTGGTTCAGCACGAGCTTCGTGGCCTCCGGCGGCCCGCTGCTGGTCGCCGGCGTGCTGCTGGCCCTGGCGGTCGGGGTGGCCGCGGGCGCGCTGGTGCGCCGGGTGGTGCCGGCGATGGGCGCCACGCTGGCCGTGCTGGTGGCGCTTCAGGTCGCGCTCTCCAGCGTGCGGCCCTACCTGTGGCCGTGGCACACCGAGATCGTCCCGATGTCCGAACTGCCCAACAGCGTCTGGGGAATCGCCCAGGGCTACCTGCGGCCGGACGGCACCCGGCTGCCCTACGGCGACCCGTGCGGCGGCAACGACGTCGCCGGATGCGGGGCGGACGTACGCGAGTTCACCGACGTGCACCACGCGGCGGACTACTGGCCGCTGCAACTGGTCGAGTGCGGCATCTGCCTGGTGCTGGCCGCGGCGCTGGTCCTCTTCACGCTGCGCTGGAGTGCCCGCCGATTCGGCTGAGCCCGCATACGACGGTGGGGGTGGCGATCAACTCGCCACCCCCACCGTCGTGTTGCCCGTCCGTCAGGCAGAAGCCGGCGGATAGAGCGCCGCCGGGATCTTCGCCGCGGCCGCCCGGTCGAGCAGCCAGAGCGTGCGACTGGTCCCGTACGCGCCGGAGGCCGGCGCCAGCAGTTCGCCCGGCCCGGACAGCGCCAGCGCGACCGCGTCGGCCTTGTCCTCGCCGGCCGCCAGCAGCCAGACCTCGCGGGCCGCCCGGATCGCCGGCAGGGTCAGCGAGACCCGGGTCGGCGGGGGCTTCGGCGCGCCGCGCACCCCGACCACCGTGCGGGCGTTCTCCCGAACGCCCGGGTGCTCGGGGAAGAGCGAGGCCACGTGGGTGTCCGGGCCGACGCCGAGCAGCAGCACGTCGAAGGCGGGCACCCGGGCGCGGTCCTCGGGACCCGCGGCCCGTGCCAGCTCCTCGGCGTACCGCTCGGCGGCGGCCTCCACGTCGGCGCCGTCAGCGCCGTCCGAGGCGGGCATCCAGTGCACCCGGGCCGGGTCCAGCGGGACGCGGGACAGCAGCTCGTCGGCGGCCTGCACGGCGTTGCGCTCCGGGTTCGCGGCGGGGACGAAGCGCTCGTCGCCCCACCACAGATCCAGCCGCGACCAGTCCACGGCGTCCCGCGCGGGGGACGCCGCGATGGCCGCGAGCAGCGCGTTGCCGTTGCGCCCGCCGGTGAGCACCACGGAGGCGGTGCCCCGGGCGGCCTGCGCGTCGACGATCTTGGTGATCAGCCGGGCAGCGGCAGCCTGGGCCATCAGCTCCTTGTCGCGGTGCACGACCAGCTGCGGGACGGGACTCATGCGCCGCTCCGCTTGCGGGGAGCGGCCTTCTTGGCGTCCTTCTTCGCGGCCGGCGCCTTCTTGGCCGCAGGCTCCTTGGCAGCAGACACCTTTGCCGTCACCCGGGGGCCGGCCACTGCGGCCTCCACGGCCGCCTCGACCGCCTCCGCGGTGTGCGCCTCGGATTCGGCCTCCGCCTCCGCGGCCGCCGCCTCGCTGGCGTGCACCTGCGCGGACGGCTGGTTGAGCCGCTCGACGCCGGTGCGCACGGCCGACGCGTAGATGGCGTCCTCGTCCAGCCGGCGCAGCTCCTCGGCGATCAGCTCGGCGGTGTCCCGCCGCTTGAGCGCCACCATCCGGTCCGGCGCGCCGGGGATGGAGAGCGTGCCCATCAGGCCGTCCGGGCGGTCCAGGACGATCTCGCCGTCCGCGCTGAGCATCCGCACCGCGGTGATGCCCGGGCCGTCGGTGACGACCCGCTCGACCGGCACGTTCAGCCGGTCGGTCAGCCAGAGCCCGAGCAGCTCGACGCTGGGGTTGTAGGACTCGCCCTCGACCACGGCCCTGGTGACCTTGGTGGGCCGCTGGTCCAGGGCGGCGGCCAGCATGGAGCGCCAGCCGGTGATCCTGGTCCAGGCGAGGTCGGTGTCGCCGGGGGTGTAGCTCTGGGCCCGCAGCGCCAGCTGGTCGACCGGCGACTCGGCGGTCACCGCGTCGGTGATCCGGCGCTGGGCGATGGCGCCGAGCGGGTCCTGCGCGGGGTGCGCGGGCGCGTTCTCGGGCCACCAGACCACCACCGGGGCGTCCGGGAGCAGCAGCGGCAGAACCACGGACTGCGCGTGCGAGACGAGCTCGCCGTGCATCCGCAGGATCGCCGTCTCACCCGAACCGGTGTCGGCGCCCACCAGGATCTCGGCGTCCAGCCGGGCCCCGGCCCGGGCCCGCGGGGAGCGCCCGGCCCGCTTGATGACGGCCAGTATCCGCGAGGGGTGCTCGCGGGAGGCGTCGTTGGCGGCCTTGAGGGCGTCGTACGCGCTGCCCTCGTCGACCACGATGACCAGGGTGAGCACCATGCCGGCCGCGGTGGAACCGCTGGCCCGGCGGGCGTCCATCAGGGCACTGTTGATCTTGCTGGACGTGGTGTCCGTCAGGTCGATCTTCATGGCCGGCGCCAGCTCCTGCCGTCTCGTGCGAGCATCTCGTCGGCCTCAGCGGGGCCCCACGTGCCCGCGGGGTACTGCGCGGGCTTGCCGTGCTCGTCCCAGTACTTCTCGATCGGGTCGAGGATCTCCCAGGAGAGCTCGACCTCCTGGTGCCGCGGGAACAGGTTGGCGTCGCCCAGCAGCACGTCCAGGATGAGCCGCTCGTAGGCCTCCGGGCTGGACTCGGTGAACGACTCGCCGTAGGCGAAGTCCATCGTGACGTCCCGGACCTCGAAGGAGGTCCCCGGCACCTTGGAACCGAACCGCACGGTGACGCCCTCGTCCGGCTGGACCCGGATGACCAGGGCGTTCTGCCCCAGCTCCTCGGTCGCGTAGGAGTCGAACGGCAGGTACGGCGCGCGCTGGAAGACCACCGCGATCTCGGTCACCCGGCGGCCCAGGCGCTTGCCGGTCCGCAGGTAGAACGGGACGCCCGCCCAGCGGCGGTTGTTGATCTCCAGCTTGACGGCCGCGTAGGTGTCGGTCTTGGACTTGGGGTTGATGCCGTCCTCGTCCAGGTACCCGACCACCTCCTCGCCGCCCTGCCAGCCGGTCGCGTACTGGCCGCGCACGGTGTGCTTGCCCAGGTCCTCGGGGAGCCTGACGGCGCTGAGCACCTTGAGCTTCTCGGCGACCAGGGCCTTGGGGTGGAACGAGGCCGGCTCCTCGATGGCGGTCAGCGCCATCAGCTGGAGCAGGTGGTTCTGGATCACGTCACGGGCCGAGCCGATGCCGTCGTAGTACCCGGCCCGGCCGCCGATGCCGATGTCCTCGGCCATGGTGATCTGCACGTGGTCCACGTAGGACCGGTTCCAGATCGGCTCGAACATCGAGTTGGCGAACCGCAGCGCCAGGATGTTCTGGACGGTCTCCTTGCCGAGGTAGTGGTCGATCCGGAAGACCTCGTCACGCGGGAAGACCTCGTGGACGACCTTGTTCAGCTCCTGGGCGCTCTCCAGGTTGTGGCCGAACGGCTTCTCGATCACCGCGCGGCGCCAGGAACCCGCGGGCGGGTCGGCCAGCCCGTGCTTCTTCAGCTGCTGGACCACGTTGGGGAAGAACTTCGGCGGCACCGACAGGTAGAACGCGAAGTTGCCGCTGGTCCCCTGCGCCTTGTCGAGGTCCTCGATGGTCTCGCGCAGGGTCTCGAAGGCCGCGTCGTCGTCGAAGGTGCCCTGGACGAACCGCATGCCCTTGGCGAGCTGCTCCCAGACCTCCTCGCGGAAGGGGGTGCGGGCGTGCTCCTTGACGGCGTCGTGGACCTCCTGGGCGAAGTCCTCGTCCTCCCACTCGCGGCGGGCGAAGCCCACCAGGGAGAAGCCCGGCGGAAGCAGACCGCGGTTGGCCAGGTCGTAGATGGCCGGCATCAGCTTCTTGCGGGACAGGTCGCCGGTGACCCCGAAGATGACCAGACCGGACGGACCCGCGATGCGGGGCAGCCGGCGGTCCGCGGGGTCGCGCAGCGGGTTCGAGGGCGGCAGCGTGCTCTCGCTCTGCTGTCCGTCCGTCCCTTCCAGATCAGGGAAGGCCTGTGGATTGCTCACTGGTGGGCTCCGCTCTCAGTGCGTGGTGTGAGCAGGGATCACTTCTCGCCGGCCGCGAAGGAGGCCAGCGAGGCGGTCACGGTGTCGAGCAGCTCCACCCAGGAGACCTCGAACTTCGAGACGCCCTCGTCCTCCAGGACCTGCACCACGTCGTCGTAGTCGACACCGGCGGCGGCGATGGCGTCCATCACGGCCTGGGCGTCGGCGTAGTTGCCGGTGATGGTGTCGCCGGTGATGGTGCCGTGGTCGCCGGTGGCGTCCAGGGTGGCCTCGGGCATGGTGTTGACGGTGCCCGGCGCGACCAGCTCGGTCACGTACAGGGTGTCCGGCAGGGCCGGGTCCTTGACACCGGTGGAGGCCCAGAGCGGGCGCTGGGGCTTGGCGCCGGCCGCCTCCAGGGCCTTCCAGCGCTCGCCGGCCGGGCGCTTGCCGTCGACCGAGCCGAACACCTCCTCGTACGCCTGGTAGGCGAGCCGGGCGTTGGCCAGCGCGGCCTTGGAGCGCAGCTCCTTGGCGCCCAGCGCGTCCAGCCGCTTGTCGATCTCGGTGTCGACCCGGGAGACGAAGAAGGAGGCCACCGACTCGATCGAGGAGAGGTCCAGGCCCTTGGCCTTGGCCTGCTCCAGACCGGTCAGGAAGGCGTCGATGACGGCCCTGTAGCGGTCCAGCGAGAAGATCAGCGTGACGTTGACGCTGATCCCCCGGCCGATCACCTCGGCGATCGCGGGCAGGCCGGCCTTGGTGGCCGGGATCTTGATGAACACGTTCGGGCGGTCCACCAGCCACCACAGCTGCTTGGCCTCGGCCACCGTGGCCGCGGTCTCGTGGGCCAGGCTTGGGTCGACCTCGATGGAGACCCGGCCGTCGCGGCCGTTGCTGGCGTCGTAGACCGGGCGCAGCACGTCGGCCGCGTCGCGGACGTCCGAGGTGGTGATCATGCGGATCGCCTCGTCCGTGGTGACCTTGCGGGTCGCCAGGTCGCGCAGCTGCGCGTCGTAGGAGGAGTCCCCGCCGCCGATGGCCTTCTGGAAGATGGTCGGGTTGGTGGTCACGCCGACCACGTGCTTGCTCTGCACGAGCTCGGCCAGGTTGCCGGAGTTCAGCCGGGTGCGGCTGAGGTCGTCCAGCCAGATCGCCACGCCCTCGTCGCTGAGGCGCTTCAGTGCGTCAGTCATGCTGCTCAGTCCCTCTGTTCATGGAATGTCGTGCACGTCGGTGCGGGCCGCGCATCCGGGGGAAGACCGGATGCGCGGCCCAGGGGTGCTAGCGGTGCGCGTCGGCCAGCGAGCGGAGCGACTTGTGCGCCGCCGCCACCACGGCCTCGGCGGTGATGCCGAACTCCTGGAACAGCACCTGGTAGTCGGCGGAGGCGCCGAAGTGCTCCAGGCTGACGATCCGGCCGTGGTCGCCGACCAGCTCGCGCCAGCCCTGGGCGATGCCCGCCTCGACCGAGACGCGGGCCCGAACGGCCGGCGGCAGCACGCTGTCGCGGTACGCCTGGTCCTGCTCGTTGAACCACTCGATCGACGGCATCGATACCACCCGGGTGGCGATTCCCTCGGCCTCCAGCACCTCGCGGGCCTTGACCGCGAGCTGCACCTCGGAGCCGGTGCCGATCAGGATCAGCTGCGGGATCCCGTTGCTCGCCTCGGCCAGCACGTAGCCGCCCTTGGCGGTGCCGTCGGCCGAGCCGAAGACCTCGCGGTCGTAGGTCGGCACGTTCTGCCGGGTGAGCGCCAGGCCGACCGGGCCGGGGTGGCTGGTGTAGCGCTCGATGACGGTGCGCCAGGCGACCGCCGTCTCGTTGGCGTCGGCCGGGCGGACCATCGACAGGCCCGGGATGGCCCGCAGCGAGGCCAGGTGCTCGACCGGCTGGTGGGTCGGGCCGTCCTCGCCCAGGCCGATCGAGTCGTGCGTCCAGACGTAGGTGACCGGCAGCTTCATCAGCGCGGCCAGGCGCACGGCCGGGCGCATGTAGTCGGCGAAGACCAGGAAGGTGCCGCCGTAGACGCGGGTCTTCCCGTGCAGGGCGATGCCGTTCATGGCCGAGCCCATGGCGTGCTCGCGGATGCCGAAGTGGATCGTCCGGCCGTACGGGTTCGCCGACTTCAGCGGGTTGCCCGCGGGGAGGAAGGAGCTGTCCTCGTCGATCGTGGTGAGGTTGGACTCCGCGAGGTCGGCCGAGCCGCCCCACAGCTCCGGGATCACCGCGCCGAGCGCCTTGAGCGTCTCGCCGCTGGCCTTGCGGGTGGCGACGTCCTTGCCGGCCGGGAAGGTCGGCAGCTGCTTGAGCCAGCCCTCCGGCAGCGCGCCGGACTGGATCCGGTCGAACTCGGCGGCGCGCTGCGCGTCGGCGCCCCGCCAGGCGGCGAAGGACTGCTCCCACTCGGCACGCGCGGCCTTGCCGCGCTTGATGACCAGGCGCGCGTGCGCCAGGACCTCGTCGGTGACCTCGAAGGTCTTCGCCGGGTCGAAGCCCAGCACCGCCTTGGTCTTGGCGATCTCGGCCTCGCCCAGCGCCGAGCCGTGCGCCTTGCCGGTGTTCTGCGCGTCCGGCGCCGGCCAGGCGATGATCGTGCGCATCGCGATGATGGACGGGCGCGAGGTCTCCGCCCTGGCGGCGCTCAGCGCCTCGGCGATGGCGTGCACGTCGACGTCGCCGTTGCCCTTGGGCGCCACGCGCTGGACGTGCCAGCCGTATGCCTCGTAGCGGGCCAGCACGTCCTCGGAGAAGGCGGTCGCGGTGTCGCCCTCGATCGAGATGTGGTTGTCGTCGTACAGCGCGACCAGGTTGCCCAGCTGCTGGTGGCCCGCGAGCGAGGACGCCTCGGCCGAGATGCCCTCCTCCAGGTCGCCGTCGGAGACGATCGCCCAGATGGTGTGGTCGAACGGGGAGGTGCCCGGCTCGGCCTCCGGGTCGAACAGGCCGCGCTCGTAGCGGGCCGCCATCGCCATGCCGACCGCGTTGCCGATGCCCTGGCCGAGCGGGCCGGTGGTGGTCTCCACGCCCGCGGTGTGGCCGTGCTCCGGGTGGCCCGGGGTGCGGCTGCCGGAGACGCGGAAGGCCTTCAGGTCCTCCAGCTCCAGGCCGTAGCCGGACAGGAAGAGCTGGGTGTACAGCGTCAGGCTGGTGTGGCCGGGAGAGAGGACGAAGCGGTCACGCCCCACCCAGGACGGATCGGTGGGGTCGTGGCGCAGGAAACGCTGGAAGATCAGGTAGGCCGCGGGGGCCAGCGACATGGCCGTGCCCGGGTGGCCGTTTCCGACCTTCTGGACGGCGTCCATGGCCAGCACGCGCGCAGTGTCCACCGTCCGCTCGTCCAGCTCGGTCCACTCGAATGCGTTCGTCGGCTTCGTGCTCACCCTTCTCAGGGCTCCTTCCGTAGTGAAGTGCTCCCGTGAAGGGGACCGTGTCGGCCACGTCGTTGTGGACCAGACGCTTCGGCGGTTCCGGTCACGGAGGGTTGATCCCGCTTCTCTGTGCGAGCCTACCGTCCATGTAGGGGCCTGCCCTCCGGGACATGGGTTGGAGGAGTTCACCCGCGTGTGTAGCGGTTGGGCCCCGTCAGTGGACCCCGGGGCGGATCGGGAGATATGCACCGTCTAAGGTGGCGTGGTACGCGCAGCGTGAACGGATTCACGAGCAATCGAGCCGTGGGCGGCTGCGAAGATTCATCTTCAGTTGGGGTGTTCGTGACCGCCGTCGAATCCCGCCCCGCCGGGGTCCTCGGGGCGACCCCCGCGCACCGGCCGTTCGGGGCCCGTGTCGGGGCATTTGTCGCACTGACCAAGCCTCGGATCATCGAACTGCTGCTGATGAGCACCGTTCCGGTGATGTTCCTGGCTCAGCGCGGCGTCCCGGACCCGTTGCTGGTGCTCTACGTGGTGCTCGGCGGTTACCTCTCCGCGGGTGGCGCCAACGCGCTCAACATGTACATCGACCGCGACATCGACGCGGTCATGTCGCGCACCGAGCGCCGGCCGCTGGTGACCGGCATGGTCGCGCCGCGCGAGGCGCTGGTCTTCGGCATCGCGCTCGGCGTCATCTCGACGGTCTGGCTCGGACTGCTGGTCAACTGGCTGGCCTCCGGGCTGGCGCTGGCCGGCTACCTCTTCTACGTGTTCGTCTACACGCTGGGCCTGAAGCGGCGGACCACGCAGAACATCGTCTGGGGCGGCATCGCCGGCTGCATGCCGGTGCTCGTCGGCTGGGCCGCCGTCACCAACTCGCTGGGCTGGGCGCCGTTCGTGCTCTTCCTGGTGATCTTCTTCTGGACGCCGCCGCACTACTGGCCGCTGTCGATGAAGGTCCGCGAGGACTACGCCAAGGCCGGCGTGCCGATGCTCCCGGTCACCAAGGGCAACCTGGCGGTGGCCCGGCAGATCGTCGCGTACTCCTGGGTGATGGTCGCGGTCTCGCTGGCGCTCTGGCCGCTGGCGCACACCAGCCTGCTGTACCCCGTCTCCGCGGTGGTGCTCGGCGCACTCTGGCTGAAGGAGGCGCACGGGCTGCACTCGCGCGCCAAGGCCGGCGTGGTGGGTGCGGCTCTCAAGGAGATGCGGCTGTTCCACTGGTCGATCACCTACCTGACGCTGCTGATGGTGGTCATCGCGGTGGACCCGTTCGTTCGCTAGTAGTTGTGCGCCGGCCCCGCTGCCTCCTGGAGGCGGCGGGGCCTTCCTGCTTTCTGTGGTCCGCGGCACACGCCCCTGCCGTCGCCGAAGCCTCTACCCGTGGGTAGCATGCGGGCATGAGCAGCGCAGAGACCCTCGCCCCCGCCGCGCCCAACGCCCGTGCCGAGCGCCGCGCCAAGCGCATCGCCAAGCACCTGACCTCCTTCGCCCGCCAGCACGGCGGCAGCGCCGACGGCGTGGTGGAGTACGTCGGCCAGGTGGCCACCCGGATCGTCGTGGTCGGCGCCGACGGCGCCTGGGGCGACCAGGTGGCGCCCAGCTACGCCGTCGGCCGCCGCGCCGCCGAGCTGGCCGGCCTGACGCTGCACGACTCGTTCGAGGGCGAGCTCGCCCTGAAGGTGCGGACCGGCCCGTACGAGTGGAAGCGGATGGCGGGCATCCAGATCTGATCTACGACAACGGCCCTGTTCCCCCGGTGAGGTGGGGGAACAGGGCCGTCGTCGTACGTCCGGTCGTCAGACCGTCGCGGTCTCCTTGGCGGCGGGCAGTGCGGTCGCAGACTCGTCGGCGGCGTCGCGGGTGCGCAGCGCGAGCGGGATCCGCAGGACGGCGATCCAGACCAGCGCGGCGCCCAGCATGTGCACGCCGACCAGCAGTTCGGGCACGTCCGTGAAGTACTGCACGAAGCCGATCACGCCCTGGGCGAGCAGCACCACGAACAGCTCCCGGGCCCGGGCGCGGGCGGCCGGCGGGGCCTTGACGGCGGCCAGCACGAAGATCACGGCCAGCGAGAGGCCGACCGTGACGAAGGCGAGGTCGGCGTGCAGCTGCGCCAGCCGGTCGTAGTTCAGCGGGATGCGGTAGACGTCGCTGGAGTCACCGGGGTGGTGCCCCGCGCCCGTCACCACCGTCCCCGCCGCCACCAGCGCGCCGGTCACCCCGACCAGCACGTACGCCAGCTGCTGGAGCGGACGGGCGACCACGAGCCGGGTCGGCCCGTCGCCCTCCTTGCTGCGCTCCCAGGTCGCCACCGCGACCCAGACCAGCGCCATCGCGGCGATCATGTGCACGGCGACCATGTACGGGTTGAGCCCGGTGAGCACGGTGATCCCGCCGAGCACGGCGTTGCTCATCACCACCCAGAACTGCGCCCAGCCCAGCCGCGTCAGGCTGCGGCGCCCCCAGCCTTCGGCCGGGGGGGCCCCCTTGGGCTGCGCGCAGCGCGCCGCCAGGATCGCCCAGCCGACCGCCGCGCAGAGCACGTACGTCAGCATCCGGTTGGTGAACTCGATGATGCCGTGCACGCCCATGGCCGGCGTCGGCGTGATGCTGTCCGCGGTGCAGGTGGGCCAGGTGTGGCAACCGAGACCGGAGCCGGTCAGCCGCACCGCCCCGCCGGTCACCACGATGAACACGCTCATCACCAGCGCGCTGAGCGCGGCCCGCCGCACGACGGCGGCCGACGGGTGCCAGCGTTCGGCAAGCAGGGAGAAGGGAGTACGCACGCATTGATCCTAGGTTGCGACATTGGCGATCTTGCGGCGGGGCCGCCCCGCCGCGCGGCGACCGTGTCGCGGTCCTCAGATCGTCCAGGCGTTGGTGGGGCGGTCCAGCCAGACCCGGTGGCTACCGTCGGTGGCTACCGTCAGCCCGAAGCGGTCTGGGCCCGGCCGGCCGTTCTCCACCCACCAGCCGTACGCCGCGTCGACCTCGTCCCACAGTCGGCGCGGGCCGTGCTGGTACACGGCGAACTTGTCCTCCCCGCCCCCGTCGTGGTCCACAGCGGCCCAGGACGTTCCGTCCGTGGTGGCCAGCCACAGCCGATCGTGGACGCCCTCGATCGGCGCGTCCTGCCAGGTGTTCCAGACATCACCCAGACGCAGGCCGACAGTGAACCCGGCATCGCCCCCGACTACGGACCGGCGCGGCAACGTGCTCTCCGACTGGTCCGGGACGTGGTCCTCGGAGACCACGTCGCGATAGATCCGCAGGTCGGTGCGCTGCTGCCGCATCGTCATGAATGCCGAGTGCGGACTGAACCTGCCCTCCGCCGTGTTGTTCTCGCCGATGGCCAGTCTGAGCAGTCCCCAGGTCATCCAGGGGTTGTCCCACGGGGTGAGGATGATCCCGCCGGGCTTGGTCTGCTTGATGACCGCGTGCGGGACGCGCCGCACGGAGCAGGTGAACAGGACACGGTCGTACGGGGCTTTGAGGCCCCAGCCCTTTGCACCGTCACCGCACACGACCTCGGGGCTCAGCCCGGCGTTGGTGAGGTTGGTACGCGCCCGTGCGGTCACCTGCGGGTCCACCTCGATGCTGACCACGTTGGCGTCGCCGAGGCGGTGTGACAGGAGGGCGCAGTTCCAGCCGGTGCCCGTACCGATCTCCAACGCCGTCATGCCGTCCTGGACGTCCAGGGCTTCGAGCATCTGGAAAACGATGGACGGCGCGGAGGCGGACGAGGACGGCCACACGCCGCCGTCTTCGGGTTCCTTGCCGTCGTTGACCTGGGTGACGACGGGTGCGTTGGCGTACGCGGCGGCGAACCATTCGGACGGGTCTTCCTGGAGTTCGCAGGGGATGTACGTGTCGTTGCCGTCGTTCAACCAGATCCGCTCCGGCAGGAATTGATGGCGAGGCGTGGCGTGGGCGGCCTCGACCCACTCGGGGGCCACCGCGTGGCCGAGGGTGTCGCTGACGGCCTGGAGCAGGCCGCGCGTGGCGGCCTGCTCCGGCTGGTTCTGGATGGTCGTCACTTGTGCTTGCCGCCGCCCTTGCCGCTCTGGGTGTCCTCGGTGGACTTGTCGGCGCCCGGGTCCTTGTTACCCGCGTGCTTGCCCACCCCGCCGTCGTTGCCGCCCTTGCCGCCACCCTGGCCGCCGCCGTCCTTTCCTCCGCTGCCGCCCTTGCCGGTTCCCCATGCCATGGATGTCTCCCTCTACTCTGAGCCGCCCGGTTCCCATGCGAGGCCGGGTATCTGGTCCGTCACTCCGGGCGACTGATTCGACGGTAGGGAGCAACCGCCCACGGTCTCAACGAGATTGCGCCTTCTTGCGCGGATTCACCCGCGAGCGTCGATGGCCGCCGTGATCAGTGCACGAGCCTTCGCCCCGTGCACCGCCATCTCCGCCAGCCCGGTGAACGTCCGCACGTATGCTGCAATCTCGCCCGGCTGGGTGATCCGCAGGTATCCGGAGGTCAACTCGACCGCGACTTCGGCCTCGTCGAACATGTAGAAGTCCTCGACGGGCAAGTGCGGGCGACCGGTTCCGGTCGGGATGATGCCGAGGCTGACATACGGGCTGGCGCTGACCGCGATCAGGTGGCCGAGCTGACCTGCCATGGTCTCCGGGTCGCACACCGCGCTGTGCAGGACGTACTCCTCGATGAGCAGGCCGAAACGGTGCCGGCCGGAGAACAGTGCGTGCTGTCGCTCCATGCGGGACTCGACGGCCTCTTCGACGTCGTCCACGGCGACGCGCTCGCGCTGGATGGACCGCAGGACGGCGGCCGTGTACTCGCGGGTCTGCACCATCCCCGGCATGACGCGGCTGGCGTACACGCGAAACAGCCTGGTCCGCTGGTAGAGGGCGGCGACGGACTCCTGAGCGGCACGCAGGCCGGTGCGTTCCATCCTGCGCCACTCGGTGTACATCGACTCGACTGCGCGGGCGGCGGCGATCAGGTCCGGGATCTGGTCCTCGGCTCCGCACGCGGTGCACCAGGTGCAAATGTCGGTCTCGGAGGGCGCGGACTTGCCGCTCTGGATGCGGCTGGTCTTGGCGGCGTGCCAGTCGCACCGGGCAGACAGCTCGTCCCCGTTGAGCCCCGCGTCCTTGCGGATTTCGACCAGACGGTTGGCGATGGCCTTGCGCGCCTCGATGACGCTGGACGACGGGGTCGAAGACATGACGCTGGCTGCCCGGTGGGTGGTTGGCGGATCAGATGGTGAATTGCCCGTGCAGGACGGCGCGGTCCCAGACCGCCTCGAACGCGGTGGACACCATCTTCACGGTGGCGGGGTCCTCATTGAACTCGTGGCCGGCCCAGTCGCCGTCACCGGTGAACCAGTGGAACAGGACCAGGCGGTCGTCAATCAGCCAGAGGTCGTTGCCGGGTAGCGCGAGGTCGGAGGCCAGTCGGCGCGGGAGCCAGCGGACCTGTTCGCCGAGTGCGATATTGTGCCGCTCGGTGATCGTGTGCTCCCACCGGATGTAGTCGGTGACCGGCTCGGACACGACCCGCGCACGGCGCATGACAACACCACGGCCGATGGTCTCCCGCACGAGGCCGGCCCACTCCTGGTACTCCTCGGGCAGCACGTACTGCTCCGGCCGACCGACGGGCTTCCCCGATCGCCAGTCGGCGAACACTGGGTCGTCCATATAGGAGTCGCGCATCTCAAGGTGGACCGCTGAGCGTTCAGCGCTCCGCATCAGGGCGGTAAAGTCCGGCGCGCTCTGCGTCATCGCATGCCTTCCTCAAGATCGGGATCATCCGCATCGGAATCCGTACCACGTACTCGTGGTCGGGGATTCCAGTGTCGTGGCCCGGCACCCATTCGGTTTCGCTGATCGTGGCGTGCCGCTTCTGGTCGGCCTTCCAGCCTTGGATGTAGATCTCCTTGTCCTCATCCTCGATCCAGACCGTGGGCGAGCCTCCATTGGGTGTGTCCGGGTCGATGCCGCTGAACCGTAGCGCCATGACTACCCCTCCTACCAAGCTGGTTGCGGGTCCTTGCGCCACCGTTCCTCAGTGTCGAATGACAGTCAAGCGATTCAGGCAACTTGGTGCCACGAAGTGATGACGATCAGTCACAGGAGGGGCGTCGCCGAGGCCAGTGGCTCCGTGGTGAGCCTCAGTGCGCCTGGTGACGCATTGGCTGACGGATGGTCGGGCTTCTCGTGACGCGTTTCGATCGCGGGGGGCTGGAGTGTTCCAGGAGATGTGCGGGAATCGATGGGGTGTGGGCAAAGTCTGCGTCATGGGAGGTGGGGAGGCTGATCGGCGGTGCGAGCACGTTGGGGGCTGAACCGCCAGGTGTCATCAGGCCGTTCATTCGTGGGGGATACCGGTCTCAAAGCCGGTAGAGTCCCCGAACCAGCTGTAGCCGGTCGCTTACGGATCATTCAACGGCCGTGCTGCACCGTCTCGTTCGGAAGGATCTTTGTTATGGCGCGACACGTGCGGATACCCGGGCGAATGCTCGTCGGAGCGGCAGCGCTCGCGGTGGTCGCCACCGGCGCACTGGCCGGCAGCGCCTCGGCGCACGTCCCCTCGATCACGGCGACCTGCAGTGAGGTCACCGTCGACCTCAAGGACTACAGCGCGGACGCCCAGAACACGGTGACCGTGACCATCGACGGCAAGGTCCTGGTCGACCACAAGGCCTTCACGACGACCTTCCACCAGGTCTTCCCGGTGGCCGCTCACTCGGCACCGGTGAAGGGGCTCCTCGACGTCTACACGTCGGACGACCCGAAGCACACCCACGGCTGGGGTGGCGAGTGGCCGGTGACCGTACCGGTCTGCGAGTCGCCTTCGCCGACTCCGACGCCCACTCCGACGCCCACTCCGACGCCGCCGAAGCCCTCGCCGACGCCGACCACGGCTTCGCCCACGCCGAGCACGCCGGCGCCGACCACTCCCGTGCCCACGCCCACCCCGGCGAAGCCGACTCCCACCCCGACGCCGAAGGCGTCCAGCACATCGCCGTCGCTGGCCTTCACCGGTGGTGGCGGCAACTCCGGGATGATCGCCGGGGTGGGTGGCGCTGTCGTCGTCCTCGGCGGCGGGCTGGTGTTCTTCACCCGCCGTCGCAAGGCCGGTCGTCACTAGCAAGTGAACGGCGAAGGGCGGGGGTCACCGTGATCCCCGCCCTTCGCGTTGCGCCGTTACTCCCAGCGAAAGAAGCGGGCTGCCGCGGCCAGGCCGAGGACGGCCCAGACGGCCAGGGTGGCGAGGTCGGACCAGGGGACGCCGGCGCCCGTCTGAAGCACTGAGCGCAGGCCGTCGGAGAGGGCGCTGATCGGCAGCAGCTCCAGGGCGCCGCGCACGGCGGAGGGGAACTTCGTCAGCGGCACGATCACCCCGCCGGCCAGCAGCAGCAGGATGAAGACCAGGTTGGCGCCGGCCAGCGTGGCTTCGGCGCGCAGGGTGCCGGCCATCAGCAGGCCGAGGCCCGAGAAGGCGGCGGTGCCGAGGACCAGCAGAGCGACGACCGTCAGAGGGTTGCCGTGCGGGGACCAGCCGAGGGCCAGGGCGATCACCGAGAGCAGCGTCACCTGGAGGGCCTCGGTGACGAGCACGCAGCCGGTCTTGGCGGTGAGCAGGGCCCAGCGCGGCAGCGGGCTGGCGCCCAGGCGCTTGAGTACGCCGTAGCGGCGTTCGAACCCGGTGGCGATGGCCTGGCCGGTGAAGGCGGTGGACATCACGGCGAGGGCCAGCAGTCCGGGGGCCAGGAAGTCGACCCGGTTGCCCGGGCCGGTCACCGAGACCACGTCGACGGAGCTGAAGAGCACCAGCAGGACGGTCGGGATGATGACGGTGAGCAGCAGCTGCTCGCCGTTGCGCAGCAGCATCTTCGTCTCGAAGGCGGTCTGCGCGAGCAGCATCCGCCCGATTGGGGCGGCGCCCGGGGCCGGGGCATAAGCCCCCTGAGAGGTGGTCATGAGCGCAGCTCCCGTCCGGTCAGTTCGAGGAAGACGTCTTCGAGGCTGCGCCGCTGCACCGTCAGCTTCTCGGGCAGCACGCCGGCGTCGGCGCACCAGGTGGTCACGGTGGCGACCAGGCGCGGGTCCATCGGGGCCTGGACCCGGTAGGAGCCGGGGGAGAGTTCGACGGCCGCGGCGCCGTCGGGCAGGACCTTGGCGAGTGAGCCGAGGTCGAGCCCGGCGGGGCCGGCGAAGTGCAGGCTGCTCTCGGCGCCGCCGCGGCAGAGCTCCTCGGGGCTGCCGCTCGCGATCACCCGGCCGTGGTCCACGATGGCGACGGCGTCGGCGAGTTGCTCGGCCTCGTCCATGTAGTGGGTGGTCACCACGACGGTGACGCCGTCCCGGCGCAGGTCGCGGACCAGGTCCCAGGTGGCGCGGCGGGCCTGCGGGTCGAGGCCGGCGGTGGGCTCGTCGAGGAAGACCAGTTCGGGGCGGCCGACCACGGCCATCGCGAGCGCGAGGCGCTGCTGCTGGCCGCCGGAGAGCCGGCGGTAGGTGGTGCGGCCGCAGGAGCCGAGACCGAGGCGTTCGACCAGGGCGTCCACGTCCAGCGGGTCGGCGTGCAGCTTGGCGGTGTGCCGGAGCATTTCGACGGCGCGCGCTCCCGCGTACACGCCTCCGGACTGGAGCATCACGCCGATCCGCGGGCGCAGCCGCTGCGAGTCGGCCACCGGGTCGAGGCCGAGCACCCGCACGGTGCCGGCGTCGGGGCGGCGGTATCCCTCGCAGGTTTCGATGGTGGTGGTCTTGCCGGCGCCGTTCGGGCCGAGCACGGCGGTGACGCTGCCACGCGCGATGACCAGGTCGAGGCCGTCCACCGCGACCTTGGCTCCGTACCGCTTGACCAGGCCGGCCACTTCGACCGCGGGGGGTTCGCTCTGCATACCGGCGAGTCTAAGAGGGCCGGATGCCGGAGTCGGACGCGCCCTCGACCCCTGTCCGCCAGCTCAGGTAAGCCTTGCCTGCGTGACTGAAGCCACCGTTGAGGCGTCCGTCACGGGTTGTCCGTCCGGAAGTAATTACGCAACAATGGTGTTGTGAAAAACATGCGCGAGCACCCGCAGGAGCTGGAGGCCGAGTCGGCCCCCGGCTTTCCGGTGCCCGCGACCTCGGCAGAGGTGATGCTGGACGGCCATCGGGCCACCCGGGACCGGGTCGCCCGTTCCATCCTGGACCACGGTCCCTCCTCCGCCGCCGACCTGGCCAGCCGCCTCGGGCTCACCTCGGCGGCGGTTCGCCGCCACCTGGACGGCCTACTGGCCGCCGGCCTGGTCGACTCCCGCGAACAGCGGGTCTACGGCAGCCGCGGCCGGGGTCGCCCGGCCAAGGTGTTCGCCCTCACCGAGTCCGGCCGGGACGCCTTCTACCAGGCGTACGACCAGCTCGCCGCCGACGCGCTGCACTGGATCGCCGCGGCGGTCGGGGGCGGCGAGGCCGGCGAGGAGGCGGTGGCCGCGTTCGCGCGGGCCCGCTTCGGCAAGCAGGGCGAGCGGTACCTCAGCGCGCTGGAGCAGGCCGCGGCCGGCCAGCGCACCGAGGCACTTGCCGAAGCGCTGAGTGCCGACGGGTACGCTGCAACTGTGCGGCGTGTCCCGTCCGCCGCCAGTGCCAGCGCACCGGCCGGCGCCCAGCTCTGCCAGCACCACTGCCCGGTCGCGCACATCGCCGAGCAGTTCCCGCAGCTCTGCGAGGCGGAGACCGAGGTCTTCTCCCAGCTCCTGGGCACCCATGTGCAGCGACTGGCCACCATCGCCCACGGCGACGGGGTCTGCACCACCTATGTGCCGGCATCCGGTGCCGCATCGTCGTCCCCCGCCCCGCGGGCGGACTCCGATGCAGCGCCGACTGCCGGTACGACGTCCACCGAACCACCGACTACGTCCGCGCGGAGGAACCCCGCATGACTGACACCGTTTCCCACCCGGAGCTCGACGGTCTGGGCACCTACGAGTACGGCTGGTCGGACCCCGACGCGGCCGGCTCGGTGGCCAAGCGAGGCCTCAGCGAGGAGGTCGTCCGCGACATCTCGGCGAAGAAGTCCGAGTCGGAGTGGATGCTCAACCTGCGTCTCAAGGGTCTGAAGCTGTTCGGCAAGAAGCCCATGCCGACCTGGGGCTCCGACCTCTCCGGCATCGACTTCGACAACATCAAGTACTTCGTGCGCTCCACCGAGAAGCAGGCCGAGTCCTGGGAGGACCTGCCCGCCGACATCAAGGCGACGTACGACAAGCTGGGCATCCCCGAGGCCGAGAAGCAGCGGCTGGTGGCCGGTGTCGCGGCGCAGTACGAGTCCGAGGTGGTCTACCACCAGATCAACGCCGAGCTCGAGGCTCAGGGCGTGATCTTCATGGACACGGACACCGCGCTCAAGGAGCACCCGGAGATCTTCCAGGAGTACTTCGGCACCGTGATCCCGGTCGGCGACAACAAGTTCGCCTCGCTGAACACGGCCGTGTGGTCCGGCGGATCGTTCATCTACGTCCCCAAGGGCGTCAAGGTCGAGATCCCGCTGCAGGCCTACTTCCGGATCAACACCGAGAACATGGGCCAGTTCGAGCGGACGCTGATCATCGTCGACGAGGACGCCTACGTCCACTACGTCGAGGGCTGCACCGCGCCGATCTACTCCTCGGACTCGCTGCACAGCGCCGTGGTCGAGATCATCGTCAAGAAGGGCGGCCGCTGCCGCTACACGACGATCCAGAACTGGTCGAACAACGTCTACAACCTGGTCACCAAGCGCGCCGTGGCGTACGAGGGCGCGACCATGGAGTGGATCGACGGCAACATCGGTTCCAAGGTCACCATGAAGTACCCGGCCGTCTACCTGATGGGCGAGCACGCCAAGGGCGAGACCCTGTCGATCGCCTTCGCGGGCGAGGGCCAGCACCAGGACGCCGGCGCCAAGATGGTGCACATGGCGCCGAACACCTCCTCCAACATCGTCTCCAAGTCGGTGGCGCGTGGCGGTGGCCGTACCTCCTACCGCGGTCTGATCGAGATCGGCGAGGGCTCCAAGGGCGCCAAGTCCAACGTGCTCTGCGACGCCCTGCTGGTCGACACGATCTCCCGCTCGGACACCTACCCCTACGTGGACGTCCGCGAGGACGACGTGTCGATGGGCCACGAGGCGACGGTCTCCAAGGTCAGCGAGGACCAGCTCTTCTACCTGATGAGCCGCGGCATGACCGAGTTCGAGGCGATGGCGATGATCGTCCGCGGGTTCGTCGAGCCGATCGCCCGTGAGCTCCCGATGGAGTACGCGCTGGAGCTCAACCGGCTGATCGAGCTGCAGATGGAGGGCTCCGTCGGCTGATCCAGCCGCACGCAGTCCAGTCCGGAACTTTAGGAAGAGAGCACTACGACAGCCATGGCTGACGTCAACACCCCCACTGGCACCGGCTCCACGACGGCCGGCTCGATCGAGGTCGGCACGGCCGGCGCTGGCGCGCAGCTGGCCGGCCCCGGCACCGGCCGGGCCACCGTGCAGCAGCCGATCGACGCCCGCGTCGCGGTCAAGCCCTCGTACGACGTGAACGACTTCCCGGTGCCGACCGGCCGCGAGGAGGACTGGCGGTTCACGCCGATGCACCGCCTCGCCGGTCTGCACGACGGCACCGCCGCAGCCGCCGCGACCGGTGAGGACAAGCTCGAACTGAGCCTGCCCGACGGCGTCACCGCCGAGACCGTCGGCCGCGAGGACGCCCGGCTCGGCAAGGCCGGCAAGCCGGTCGACCGGGTCGCCGCGCAGGCGTACAGCGCCTTCCAGCAGGCGCTGGTCATCACCGTTCCGAAGGACGCCGTGCTCACCGAGCCGGTCAAGGTGGACGTGCACGGCGAGGGCGGCACCCGCTTCGCCCACGTGGTGATCGACGTCAAGCCGTTCGCCGAGGCCGTCGTGGTGATCAACCACACCGGCACCGGCACCCGCGCCGCCAACGTCGAACTGCTGGTCGGCGACGGCGCGAAGCTCACCTTCGTCTCCATCCAGGACTGGGACCGCGACGCGGTGCACGCCGTCCAGCAGACCGCGCTGATCGGCCGGGACGCCTCGCTCAAGTCCGTGGTCGTCACCTTCGGCGGCGACCTGGTCCGGATCCACCCGCGGGTCACCTACGCGGCCCCCGGCGGCGAGGCCGAGCTGTTCGGCCTCTACTTCGCGGACGCCGGCCAGCACCTGGAGCACCGCCTGGTGATCGACCACGACATGCCGCACTGCCGGTCCAACGTGGTCTACAAGGGCGCCCTGCAGGGCAAGGACGCGCACGCGGTCTGGGTCGGCGACGTGCTGATCCGCGCCGCCGCCGAGGGCACCGACACCTACGAGCACAACCGCAACCTGGTGCTCACCGACGGCGCCCGGGTCGACTCGATCCCGAACCTGGAGATCGAGACCGGCGAGATCGTCGGTGCCGGGCACGCCTCGGCGACCGGCCGCTTCGACGACGAGCAGCTCTTCTACCTGCAGTCCCGCGGGATCCCGCAGGACGAGGCGCGGCGCCTGGTGGTCCGCGGCTTCTTCGCCGAGCTGGTCCAGCAGATCGGGGTCCCCGAGCTGCACGACCACCTGATGGAGAAGATCGAAGCCGAGCTGGAAGCCAACGTCTGATGGCATTCCTGCGCGTCTGCTCGCTGAGCGACCTGGCCGAGGACACCCCCAAGCGCGTCGAGCTCGACGGGGTGCCGGTCTCGGTCGTCCGCACCGAGGGCGAGGTGTTCGCGATCAACGACATCTGCTCGCACGCGAACGTCTCGCTGTCCGAGGGCGAGGTCGAGGACTGCATGATCGAGTGCTGGCTGCACGGCTCCAGCTTCGACCTGCGGACCGGCAAGCCGTCGGGACTGCCCGCCACCCGGCCGGTCCCCGTTTACCCCGTCAAGATCGAAGGGGACGATGTGCTCGTCTCCGTCACCCAGGAGTCCTGAGTCCCCATGGCAACCCTTGAAATTCGTGACCTGCACGTCTCCGTCAACGCCGAGGGCGGTCCCCGCGAGATCCTGCGCGGCGTCGATCTGACCGTCAAGCAGGGCGAGACGCACGCCATCATGGGCCCGAACGGCTCCGGCAAGTCGACCCTGGCGTACTCGCTGGCGGGCCACCCCAAGTACAACGTCACCAGCGGCCAGGTGCTGCTGGACGGCGAGGACGTCCTGGCGATGTCCGTCGACGAGCGCGCCCGCGCCGGCGTCTTCCTCGCCATGCAGTACCCGGTCGAGGTCCCCGGCGTCTCGGTCTCCAACTTCCTGCGCACCGCGGCCACGGCCGTGCGCGGCGAGGCCCCGAAGCTGCGGCTCTGGGTCAAGGAGGTCAAGGAGGCGATGGCGGCCCTGCACATGGACCCGGCCTTCGCCGAGCGCAACGTCAACGAGGGCTTCTCCGGCGGCGAGAAGAAGCGCCACGAGATCCTCCAGCTGGAGCTCCTCAAGCCGAAGATCGCGATCCTCGACGAGACCGACTCCGGTCTGGACGTCGACGCGCTGCGCCAGGTCTCCGAGGGCATCAACCGGGTCGCCGCCAGCGGCGAGGTCGGCACCCTGCTGGTGACCCACTACACGCGCATCCTGAAGTACATCAAGCCCGACTACGTGCACGTGTTCTCGGCCGGTCGCATCGTGGAGTCCGGCGGCGCCGAGCTCGCGGACAAGCTGGAGAACGAGGGCTACGAGTCTTACGTGAAGGGCGGCGCTTCCGAGTGACAACCACTTCTGGCTCGGCGTTCACAGCGCTGACCGGTCTCCTCGACACCGACGCGATCCGGAAGGACTTCCCGATCCTGCAGCGCGTGCTGCACGACGGCAAGCCCCTGGTCTACCTGGACAACGCGGCGACTTCGCAGAAGCCCCGTCAGGTGCTGGACGCGCTGAACGCCTACTACGAGCAGCACAACGCCAATGTGCACCGTGGCGTCCACGTCCTGGCCGAGGAGGCCACGGCGCTGTACGAGGGTGCTCGCGACAAGGTCGCGGCCTTCATCAACGCGCCGAGCCGGGACGAGGTGATCTTCACGAAGAACGCCTCGGAGTCGCTCAACCTGGTGGCCAACATGCTCGGTTGGGCCGACGAGCCCTACCGGGTGGACGCCGACGCCGAGATCGTCATCACCGAGATGGAGCACCACTCCAACATCGTCCCGTGGCAGCTGCTCTCGCAGCGCACCGGCGCGAAGCTGAAGTGGTTCGGCCTGACCGACGACGGCCGGCTGGACCTGAGCAACATCAACGAGCTGATCACCGAGAAGACGAAGATCGTCTCCTTCACGCTGGTCTCCAACCTGCTGGGCACGGTCAACCCGGTCGAGACGATCGTCCGCCGCGCGCAGGACGTCGGCGCGCTGGTGCTGATCGACGCCTCGCAGGCCGCCCCGCACATGGTGCTGGACGTCCAGGCGCTGGAGGCCGACTTCGTCGCCTTCACCGGCCACAAGATGCTGGCCCCCACGGGGATCGGCGTGCTGTGGGGCCGTCAGGAGCTGCTGGAGGACCTCCCGCCGTTCCTGGGCGGCGGCGAGATGATCGAGACCGTCACGATGGGCTCCTCCACCTACGCCCCGGCGCCGCACAAGTTCGAGGCCGGCACCCCGCCGATCGCCCAGGCGGTCGGACTCGGCGCGGCCATCGACTACCTGGCGAACATCGGCATGGACAAGATCGCCGCGCACGAGCACGCCATCACCGAGTACGCGGTGGCGCGCCTGCAGGAGGTCCCCGACCTGCGGATCATCGGCCCGCGCACGGCCGTCGACCGCGGTGCGGCGATCTCCTTCGTGCTGGGCGACATCCACCCGCACGACGTCGGCCAGGTGCTCGACGAGCAGGGCATCGCGGTGCGCGTCGGCCACCACTGCGCGCGGCCGGTCTGCCTGCGGTACGGAATTCCGGCGACCACCCGGGCGTCGTTCTACCTGTACAACACGCAGGCCGAGGTCGACCAGCTGATCGACGGCCTGCACCACGTCCGCAACTTCTTCGGCTGAGGCGGTGCCTGAAGCATGAAGCTCGACTCCATGTACCAGGAGATCATCCTGGACCACTACCGCAACCCCCACGGCAAGGGGCTGCGGGACGGTGACGCCGAGGTGCACCACGTCAACCCGACCTGCGGCGACGAGATCACACTGCGGGTACGGCTGGACGGCGCGGTCGTCGCGGACATCAGCTACGAGTCACAGGGCTGCTCGATCAGCCAGGCCAGCGCCTCGGTGCTGAACGAGCTGGTGGTCGGCCGGACGGTCGGCGACGGGCAGGCCATCCAGGAGGCGTTCCTGGAGCTGATGCAGAGCAAGGGCCAGGGCGAGGGCGACGAGGAACTCCTGGAGGACGCCGTCGCGTTCGCCGGCGTCTCCAAGTACCCGGCCCGAGTGAAGTGCGCACTGCTGAGCTGGATGGCCTGGAAGGACGCCACCGCCAAGGCGCTCGCCGGCCAGCCGGTCGTCAACGACTGAAACCAAGAGGAACCCACACATGAGCGACACCGAAACCGACGCCGGAACGGACACCGGCTCCGAAGCCGAAACGCCGGCCGTCGCGTCCGAGGGACCGACCGTCATCGTCGGCACCACGGCCGGCACCGTCTCCGTCGAGGACCTCACCGAGGCCCTGATGGACGTCGTCGACCCCGAGCTGGGCATCGACGTGGTCAACCTGGGTCTGATCTATGGCATCCACATCGACGAGTCCGACGTGGCCACCATCGACATGACCCTCACCTCGGCGGCCTGCCCGCTGACCGACGTGATCGAGGACCAGGCCAAGACCGCCACCGAGGGCCTCGTCCAGGATCTGCGGATCAACTGGGTCTGGATGCCGCCGTGGGGCCCGGACAAGATCACCGACGACGGCCGCGACCAGCTGCGCGCCCTGGGCTTCAACGTCTGAGTCGGCGCTGAGCGTTACCCGCTGCCGCGTGGATCCACTCCTTCGGGGGAATGATCCACGCGGCAGCGGTGTATGTGCCTACCCTGGGCCAAGCTGGTCCCGCGACCGTGGAAGGAGTGCCGAGATGTCTGTGGTTGCTTTCGGACAGTGGACACTGCCCGACTCGCCGTACGCCATGTGGGCCCGGGGAGAGCTCGCCGAGTACCTGCGGCTCCCGGACGACGGTACGCGGGTCGAGGTGGTCGGAGGGGAGTTCGTCGTGTCACCTGCACCGGTGTTTCCGCATGCCGCGATTCTGACCGACATCGCGGAGGCGTTCGCCTATGCCAGGTTCAGGGACCCTGGCTTCTCCTGGCAGGCGGTGCAGGCGATCAACCTCGACGTCGTCGAGATCGGTGACGGGTACATCCCGGACCTGGTCGTGCTGCCTGTCGAAACCGCGGCCCGGAGCCGTGCGGCCGAGGCGCTCCACCTGTACCCCCATCAGCTGGACCTGGTCGTCGAGGTGACCTCGAAGTCCAACGCTCAGAACGACCGCGAGCCGGTCTTCGGTCGTCGTCAGCAGGCCACCAAGTGGAGCGGCTACGCGCGCGCACGGGTTCCCTACCACCTGCTGGTGGACCGGGATCCGGGGCGGCCCGGCGTCACCCTGTTCGGTGAGCCGGACCACCTGGCCGGTACCTACCGGACGCTCAGCGCCTGGAAGTTCGGCGACGTCGTAGCGTTGCCGGAGCCGTTCGGCGTCGAGATCTCCACCGAGCTCTGGCGCCCCTGGTCCGACTAACTCCGCCTTCGTAGCACCGCCCCCGCCAGGCCCAGGCAGGCCGTGGCGGCCAGCACGGCGAAGCCGCTGACGGCCGGGAGCAGGCCGTAGGTCCGCGACAGGGCGCCGACGGCGACGATGGGGAGCGAGCTGCCCATGTAGACGATCACCCACAGGGCGCTCATCTCGCTGCTGCGGCGGGACGGGTCCATCGCGGCGACGGCGGTGGTGAAGAGCGAGCGGAACGCCACGCCCTGGCAGGCGCCGCCGATGACGCTGCCGGCGAAGAGCAGGGCCGGCACCTGTGCGTACTGCGCGACCACGACCAGGGCGAGGCCCAGCGCCAGTCCGGTCATGCCCAGGGCCACCAGTCGGCGGTCCCGGGTGGGCGGGACGAGCAGCTGGGCGACGGCCGAGGAGCCCAGCAGCAGGGCGGCGACGACCGCGCCGACCATCCGTGAGTGGGTGTGCAGCAGACCGGCGGAGAAGGCCGGTGCCAGGCTCAGGAAGACGCCGAAGACCGCGTACGAGATGAATCCGGTGCCCGCCGCGAGCAGGAACTCCCGGCGGCCCTGCGCGGGCAGCGCCAGGCGGCGCGGCCGCAGGTGGACGGGGGCGGTGACGCGCGGCGGCGCGGTGGCCGGGCGGCGGGCACCGGGCATCCGGGGGTGCACCAGGGAGAGCGGGACGCAGAGCACCAGCAGGGCCACCGCGTGCGCGAGGAACGGGGTCAGCAGCGGGTGCGCGCCGCCGGCCAGCGAGGCGCCGACGATCGGGCCGAGCGCGACCCCGCCCGCCGAGCAGGCCAGCGTGAGCTTGGCGGCCAGGGTGGGCCGGTCGGGCAGCAGGTCGCCGAGCGCGGCCCCGGCGGCGCCGGTGGCCAGCGCCACGGCTATGCCCTGGACGGCCCGTCCGGCGGCCAGCTGGCCGAAGCTGTTCGCGGTGGCGAAGATCGCGTCGCCGCTGGCCGCGAGGGCGACGGCGGGCAGGATCAGCGCGCGCCGGCCGAGCAGGTCGGACCAGTGCCCGACGGCGGCCAGCACCGGCACCAGCGCGAAGATGTACACGGTGAAGAGCAGCGTGGTGTCGAAGGCGGTCAGGCCGAGCTGGGCCTGGAGCAGCGGGTAGACCGGGGTGGCGAGGTTGGCCCCGATCAGGAGCAGGAGCAGCGCGGCGGCGCAGAGGCCGACGCGGATGCCGCGCATCGCGTTCCAGCGGCTGAGCGCGGCGAGCTGGAGCTGGGTTCGCGGGGCGAGCTCCAGGGTGTGCAGGGCCTCCGAGAGCCGGGTACCGGGCGACTGCGCTGTGGGCAGGCCGGAACCGGCAGGGGAGAGGTCCGCCATGGCAGGGGTCTCCTGTGGCCGGGCACCGCCTCGGGCCGACCGGGACCGATGGGTCTGTCGACGTGCCCGTCCGGTGGCGCAGGGTGGTGGCCGTGGTGCGGGAGGAGTCCGAGGTGGGGCAGGTGTGCTGGCTGAGTGGGCGAGGGTGCCCGGATCGGTTCCGCAGCGTGTGGTGCAGGGAGCCGAGAGGAAGGATACGTGGTGGTGTGCACACGGCGCGCACGAGTGGCGCGCGCCCCCGGCAGGATGGGCGCCGTCGGGCCCGCGGCCGATACGCTGATCGCAGTGCAGACCGCTCTGATCACGCTCAGCTCGCTCAGCTTCGCTAGGAGATCGCGCCACCATGGCCGGACGACGCCGCAAGAACACTGACAACCCGTCGGCGACCGGACCGGGGGCGCTGCCGGCCGAGAGTCTGCTGCCCGCGGACTTCGACCTGGCCGACCTCTACGGTGCGCACGGCTCCGAGGAGGAGGACCAGGAGGACGCCGCCGTCCTGGTTCCGCCGGTCCGGCTGCTGCCGGAGGCCGAACTCGCCGCCGCCGCCCTCGCCGTGCCGCTCGTGCAGCGCGCCGTCCGGCTGGCCCGCTGGAGCGCGCCGCAGCGCCCGGTGGACGAGCTCGGCGACCTGCTGGACGCCGACCGCGAGGAGGCCGCCCGCCACCTGGGCCTGGCCCCGGCCGAGGGCGAGGTCGCCGAGGAGGACGTACTGGAGGCGATGCGCGCCTGGTCGCTCGCCAGCGACCTGGAGTTGGTGCTGCTGGCCACCGGCGAGGACGGCCGCCGGGTCGCCGCGCCCAGCGACGAGCTGGCGCCGATCGAGGCGGGGGACCCGGAGTCCGTCCTGGAACTCTGGCTGACCGCCGCCGACGTGGTCGCTGAGCTGGCCGTCGAGATCGAGCCGCTGGATGCCGAGCCCGACGCCGGCGAGGACGCCGACGAGGCGCGGGCCGAGGAGCTGCTGGCCCAGTACGAGGAGGTCCAGGAGGAGGCGGCCGAGCTGCTGGACGAGGCCCTCCAGGTGCTCTACGAGGCCACCGCGTTCGCCGAGCCCGGCCAGGAGACCATGCCGCTGGGCGTGCTGGCCGCGCTGCTGGTGGTGCCGGACGGCGAGGAGCCGGACGAGGATATGCTCGGCGACATCACCGACGTGATGGTCGCGCTGGACCCGATGCTCGCCGACCTCGCCGAGATCGGCCTGCTGGACTACCAGCCGATCGACCCGGAGCTCTTCGACGAGGACGAGGACGGCGAGGGCGCCGAACTGCCCGACCCGTCGGCGCCGCTGGACGACGAGGAGGCGGCCCGCTTCGGCCTGGTCCGGCTGACCCCGCTCGGCCAGTACGGCATCCGCCAGTGGCTGCTGGAGGAGGGCTACGACGCGCCGCTGGTGGGCGAGCTCGCCCAGGGCGACGCGGCGGCGCTGCTGCAGGGCGTCGCCGAGGCTGCCAACGTGCTGCCCGAGCAGGAGATCCGGGTCTGGCTGGAGGGGCGCGAGCCGCTGGCCGCCGCCCGTGAGCTGCTGGACGCGGCCCGCGGCGCCGACCGGATCGCCCCGCTGCGCCGGATGCTCTGCCAGCTGGCGCTCAGCGAGCTGGGCGAGCCGGCCGAGCCCGCCGTGCGCGAGGTGCTGGAGGACCCGGAGCTGGGCGGCGGGGCCCGGGCCTGGCTGGTGTCACAGGGCCGCACCGACATCCAGGCGCCCGAGCGGCAGATGGTGCTGTGGACCATGGTCGACACCTTCGCCGCCCAGCTGCTGGACAACGAGGGCGACGCCGAGCTGCTGCGCGAGCTGATCGGCGGGCTGCCGGTGACGGACAACCCGGCGAGCTTCTTCGGCGAGCTGTGGCGGGTGGACCACCCGTACACCGCCGACGTGCTGGAGGCGGTCGGCGAGCTGCACCTGGACCGGCAGGTGGCCAAGGAGGCCCGCAAGGCCGCGTTCAAGGCGCGTTCGAAGAAGTAGCGGGTGCCTCGGGCAGTTGGACCTCAGGGGAGGTCCAACTGCCCGTCCTCGGTGAACGGGAAGAACGGGTTGTGGGCCAGCTCCCAGAGGTGGCCGTCCGGGTCCTCGAAGTAGCCGGAGTAGCCGCCCCAGGATGTCTCGGCCGGCGGCTTGACCACCGTCGCGCCGGCCTCCACGGCCGTCCCCAGCGCAGCGTCCACCAGCTCGCGGGACTCCAGGTTGACGGCGAGCGTGACCCCGCGGAAGGACGGTTCGCCGGTCGGGGGGATGCCGGCGTCGGCGGCGAGCTCGTCCACGCCGAACAGGCCGAGGACCGAGTCGGCGGTGCGGAACCAGACGATCTCCGGGCTGGAGGCCGTCGAGCGCTTCCAGCCGAGCGCGGTGTAGAACTCGGCGCTGCGCGCCACGTCCGCCACCCCGAGGGTGACGATGCTGATCCGGGCGGGTACCCCGCGGTCTGTGGTCATGGGTGCAGCGTAGGGAGTGGCGCCGACAACCATAGTCCGACGGGCCCGTGTCGGGGTGCGGACCGACGATCTGCCATTCGTACGAGGGATGCTGATGGCTCTGCAGGTCCGGCCCACGTATCGTGGGTCGGACGCGGTCCGGCGATCCCGGGCGACCCCGCCCCGTCGGCCGCCGACCGACGACGGTGTGACCCGGGGGTGCGGCAGAGGATGAGATTCAGCAGCGGAGGCTGGACCGCGGAGCCCGAGGACTTCTTCGACGACCAGGAAGGCCGCTGTCGCCAGGTCCTGGACGAGGCCGATTTCCCGGTGTTCGGCGTGGACCGCTCCGGAAACGGCGCCCGCGGCGCGGCGCCGGCGCACGACCCGGACCGGGTGGCCCCCGTGGACAGCGACGCGCTGAGCGCGTTCGAGACCCACAACGGCGAGCTCAGCTGGGTCGAACTCCGCTCCGGGGACTGGAGTTCGGTGGACGGCCCCTACGTCACCGTCCGCACCTACCGCCCCGGCGCCGAGCGCAGCCACCCGCTGCCCGAGCTGGAGGACGTGGTCGAGGACGAGCGCGACCGGATCTACGAGCAGATCGGGGTCGACGAGGGCGAGTGCCCCGGACGGGTCCGCGCGCTGCGCGAGTGGATCACCGTCGAGGGCGAGCCGACCGCCGTCCAGATCCACGAGGAGCGCCGGGCCGAGTGCGAGCCCGGCGCGGACAGCCAGTCCGTCTGGGCCGGCCGGCTGCGGGTGCACGGCATCACCGTCACCGTCTGCGGGCGGGGCGTGCCGCCGGGCGGCGTCGAGTTGACCCGGGTCGAGGACTTCGGCCGCTACGTGCTGGGCCGCACCGACCTGTTGCGCGCACTGGCGCTGCGGCGGGCCGGCCAGGAGGCGCTGAGCGAGCAGGCCGGCCTGAACGCCACCGGCCTGGACGCGCACCGCGCGATCGTCGCCTACAGCGTGGAGCACGCGGTGGCCGTGCGGGCCCAACTGCTCGCCCGGCGACCGGTCCGGCTGCCGCGCCGGCTGCGCGGCGAGGACCGCCTCCAGAGGTGGGAGGCCGCCGTCCGCCAGCAGATGCGGCTCGCCTCGGAGACCCGCGAGGAGGCGGATGCCGCGGTGACGGCGATGGTCAACCACCTGACCCGGCTGGCCGAGCAGACCGACTGGGCGGTCGGCACACCGGACGGTCAGGCGGCGGTGGAGGAGGTGGTCCGCTACACGGCCTTCGCCAGCCAGGTGCCGAGCCTGCCGGCGCAGCGGGCCTGGGAGCAGCTCTGGGCGGGGTGCGCGGTCGACTCCGAGCCGTCCTCGGATGCGGCCGGCTCGCTGGTGTCGTTCGCTGACGGGGACCCGCTCGCGGTGCTGGGTGGGGATGGCGAGCCGCTCGGCGGGCTGAGTGGGGATGGCGAGCCGCTCGGCGGGCTGAGTGGGGATGGCGAGCCGCTCGGCGGGCTGAGCTGGGAGGCCGAGCAGGAGAAGCTGAGCCAGGCCGAGCAGCACTGGCTCTGCTCCTGGGAGCAGTGGCGGCGCGAGCGCTCGTGGTAGTCCTCAGTGGTCGGGTTCCGGTGGCAGGCGGAGCTGGAGCATGGCCAGCAGCCGCTGGTGGGGCTGGGCGAGGTCGAGGCCGGTCAGCTGCTCGGCCCGGCGGACCCGGTAGCGCAGCGTGTTCGGGTGGATGTGCAGGGCCTGCGCTGCCACCCGAACCTCGCCCAGCGCGTCCAGCCAGGCCAGCACCGATTCGGCGAGCCGGGTGCCGTGCCGCAGGTCGTACGCCGCCAGCGCGGCCAACCGCGGGTCGCGCAGCGCCGGGCGTTCCTGGAGCAGCGCCAGCACCTCGCTGAGCAGCACCTCCGCCTGCACGTCGATCAGCGCGGCGACCTCCGGCACCACCCCGCCGCGTCCCATCGCGTCCAGGATCCGGTCCGCCTGCGCGCGCGAGCCGGGCACCGCGGCCAGGCCCGGCACGGTGCTGCCGATCGCGGCCCGCAGCACCACGCCGAGGTGGTCGCGGGCGGCGTCCACCACCTCCTGCGCCCAGTCCCGGACGGTGGCCATCGGCAGGCCGGGCGGCAGCTCGGGCAGCAGCACGTAGATCCGCGCGTCGACCGGGGCGAGCAGCGCGCCGCGGTGCCGGGCGGCGGTGTGCACCGAGATCAGGCCGGTCACCTCGGAGCGGGTGACGTCCGAGCCCTGCGCCGAGTAGGCCAGCACGGTGGCCGGCCGGTGCGGGTCAAGGCCGAGGTGGGTGGCGAGCGACTGCGGGCCGGTGCTGCCCTCCAGCAGGCCGGTCAGCAGGGTCCGGGTGAGCCGGACGTCCGCCGACAACTCCCGCCGCCGGCGCACCAGTTGACCGGCCGCCACCCGGGCCGCGCCGACCAGGGCCTGCTCGGCGAGCGGTGCCAGCGGCTGCGCGCCCTCCTGCACCCAGATCGTCCCCAGCGGCTGGGCGCCCGCCCTGATGCCGATCGCCAGCCGACGGCGCAGCCCGAGCTCGGGGTGCGGTTCGACCGCGATCACGGTGTCCGAGGTGCGCAGGTGCTGGAAGATGCCCCACTCGCGGAGCTTGGAGAGGTACGGCTCGGGCCCCTGCCAGCCGAGGATGGAGAGCCGGCGCAGGTCGTCCACCTCGTCGCTGTCCGAGGAGCGCGAGTAGGCCAGCACCCGGCTGGAGGTGTCCTCGATGGAGACGATCCCGCCGGTCAGCACGGCGGTGGTCTGGGCGAGCGAGAAGAGGTCGCCGACGTTGTGGTCCGCGGTGTCCGGCGCGTCCGGGCCGCCGATCACCGCGCGGGCCAGCGCGTCCAGGTGCTCCCAGCGGGTCTCGCGGCGGACCGAGAGCAGCGCCACCCCGGCCTCGGCGGCCGCCTCGCGCAGCGCGTCGGCCTGGCCGGGGCCGTCCAGCTTGACGGCGACGGCGGCGGCCCGGGCCCGTCCGGCGGCGCGCAGGGCGGGCAGCGCGGCCCGGCCGCGTGCGCCGATGGCCAGCACCAGCTCGCCGGGGGCGGCGGTGGCCGGATCCTCCGGGTCCAGGATGGCGACGTCCCGGACCAGGACGTCGAGACCGGCGGGCGCGGCCTGCAGTTCGACCAGCGGCTCGCCGAGCGACATCAGCAACTGCCGCAGCGGGATTCCTGCGGGGGACGGCTCTGACAGCTCTGACACCTGAAGACCTGTTCGCCGGGGACCTGTTCGTACGCTCGGACAACTCCGTTGGGATGACTTTAGCCGCCTGGCCAACCAAGTGGACCGGTCGCGCGGCATACCGTGATCCCGCGGCCAGCCTGCGACCCAGGCCGGCTGCCCAGTCGCGACTGGACACCCCCACGACTCGAAGGAGAGCGCGCGCTCATGGATGCTGTAACCCAGGTCCCCGCGCCGGTGAACGAGCCGGTCCACAGCTACGCCCCCGGCAGCCCGGAACGGGCTCGTCTGGAGGCCAAGCTGAAGGAGCTGGGGGGCCAGGAGCCCGTCCAGCTGACCATGACGATCAACGGTGAGCGGCGCATGGGCGCCGGCGCCGAGATCCACGTCGTCCAGCCGCACAACCACGCGGCTCGGCTCGGTACCCTGCGCAACGCCACCCAGGCCGACGCGCAGGACGCCATCGATGCTGCCCTGGCCGCCGCCCCGGCCTGGCAGGCACTCTCCTTCGACTCGCGCGCCGCGATCTTCCTCAAGGCCGCCGACCTGCTGGCCGGCCCCTGGCGCGAGACGCTGGCCGCCGCCACCATGCTCGGCCAGTCCAAGACCGCGCAGCAGGCCGAGATCGACTCCTCCTGCGAGCTGATCGACTTCCTGCGCTTCAACGTGCACTTCGCCCGGCAGATCATCGCCGAGCAGCCGATCTCCTCCGACGGCGTGTGGAACCGCAGCGACCACCGCCCGCTGGAGGGCTTCGTCTACGCGATCACGCCGTTCAACTTCACCGCGATTGCCGGCAACCTCCCGACCGCCCCCGCCCTGATGGGCAACGTGGTGCTCTGGAAGCCGTCCCCCACCCAGCAGTTCTCCGCGCACCTGCTGATGGAGCTGCTGGAGGAGGCCGGCCTGCCCAAGGGCGTCATCAACATGGTCACCGGCGACGGCCTGGCCGTCTCCGAGGTCGCGCTGAAGCACCCCGCGCTGGCCGGCATCCACTTCACCGGCTCCACCCCGACCTTCCAGCACCTGTGGCGCGAGGTCGGCAACAACATCGCCGGCTACCGCAGCTACCCGCGGATCGTCGGCGAGACCGGCGGCAAGGACTTCCTGGTCGCCCACCCGTCCGCCGACCCGGCCGTGCTGAAGACCGCGATGACCCGCGGCGCCTTCGAGTTCCAGGGCCAGAAGTGCTCGGCGCTGTCGCGGGCGTACGTCCCGGCGTCGATCTGGGCCGGCCTGAAGGACGAGTTCCAGGCCGAGGTCGAGGGCCTGACCATGGGTGACGTCACCGATCTGGCGAACTTCATGAGCGCCGTGATCGACGACCGCTCGTTCGCCAAGAACAAGGCCGCGATCGACCGCGCCCAGGCCGACCCGTCGGTCGAGGTGCTGGCCGGCGGGACGTACGACGACTCGGTGGGCTACTTCGTCCGTCCGACCGTGCTGGTCTGCTCGGACCCGGCGTCCGAGTACTTCCGCGACGAGTACTTCGGCCCGATCCTCGCCGTGTACGTCTACGAGGACGAGAAGTACGACGAGATGCTCGCGCAGATGGAGTCGGTCTCCTCCTACGGCCTGACCGGCGCGATCATCTCCCAGGACCGCGCGGCCGCCCAGGACGCGATGCACAAGCTGCGGTTCGCGGCCGGCAACTTCTACATCAACGACAAGCCCACCGGCGCGGTCGTCGGCCAGCAGCCGTTCGGCGGCGGCCGAGCCTCGGGGACGAACGACAAGGCCGGCGCCAAGCAGAACCTGGCGCGCTGGAGCTCGACGCGGTCGGTCAAGGAGACCTTCGTGCCGCCGACGGACTACCGCTACCCGCACATGGGCTGACATTTTCTGTTATCTGTCAGCTGTCAGTCGCTCTCTGTCAGTCCATTCTCCCCGGGGTGGGTGGCCTCCCTCAGCCGCCCACCCCACCTCCTCCCCCCCACACTTCACGTTCCTCGCCAGGAGTACCGATGCTCCGTTCCGCCCTTCTTGCCGCCTCGCGCTCCCCGCAGGTGCGCACCGTCGTCGAGAAGTTCCCGCCGACCCACGCGATAGTCGAGCGCTTCGTCGCCGGCGAGCTGCTCGACGACGCCGTGACGGCCTGCGACGACCTCGTCGCCACCGGCCGCAAGGTCACCCTCGACCACCTCGGCGAGGACACCAAGGACGCGGCCCAGGCCGCCGGCACCGCCGAGGCGTACGAGCACCTGCTCGCCGCGCTCAAGGACACCGGGCTCGCCGCCAACGCCGAGGTCTCGGTCAAGCTGTCGGCCGTCGGCCAGTTCCTGCCGGTGGACGGCGAGAAGATCGCGCTGGAGAACGCCCGGCGGATCTGCGCCGCCGCCGCCGACGCGGGCACCACGGTCACCCTGGACATGGAGGACCACACCACCACCGACTCCACCCTGTCGATCGCCCGCGAGCTGCGGGCGGACTTCCCGTGGCTCGGCGTCGTGCTGCAGGCCTACCTGCGCCGCACCGAGGCGGACTGCAAGGAGTTCGCCTCGGCCGGTTCGCGCGTGCGGCTCTGCAAGGGTGCCTACAAGGAGCCCGAGTCGGTCGCCTTCCAGGGCAAGCGCGACGTCGACCTCGCGTACGTCCGGGCGCTCAAGGTGCTGATGTCGGGCGACGGTTACCCGATGATCGCCTCGCACGACCCGAACATGATCAAGATCGCCGGCCAGCTGGCCGAGTGGAACGGCCGCAAGGCCGACAGCTTCGAGTACCAGATGCTCTTCGGCATCCGCCCCGAGGAGCAGCTGCGGCTGGCCGAGGCCGGCAACGCGATGCGCGTCTACCTGCCGTACGGGCAGGAGTGGTACGGGTACTTCATGCGCCGCCTGGCGGAGCGTCCGGCCAACCTGACGTTCTTCCTGCGCGCGATGGCGACCCGGGGCTGAGCCCGTTCTCGTTCTTGGTTGGTGACGGCCCGTACGCCCCCCGGCGTACGGGCCGTTTTCCGTGTCAGGCCGCCGGGGCCGAGGCCGCGTGATCTGTCGCCAACTTGACGGCCAGCGCCCCCAGAACGGTTCCCATCAGATAGCGCTGCGCGCGAATCCAGCCCGGGCGGTCGGTGAGGAAGGCGGCGATGGTTCCGGCGGTGAGCACGAGCGTCAGGTTCACGGCGAGGCTGACGCCGATCTGCACGCCGCCCAGGACGAACCCCTGGAGCAGCACGTGCCCGGCCCGGACGTCGATGAACTGCGGGATGAGGGAGAGGTACATCACCGCGATCTTCGGGTTGAGGAGGTTGGTGAGCAGCCCCATGCTGAACAGGGTCCAGGAGGTGTCGGGCTTCAGCTGCTGGGGCGTGAAGAGCGAGGTCCCGCCGGGCCGCAGCGCCTTCCAGGCCAGCCAGGCGAGATAGCCGGCGCCGCTGAGCTTCACCGCCAGGTACAGCTCGGGCACCGCCAGGAACACCACCGAGAGCCCGAGGTTGGCGGCGCTCAGGTAGACCAGGAAGCCGACTGCGACACCGGCGAGCGAGACCGCGCCCGCGCGGCGGCCCTGGGTGATGCTGCGGGAGACGAGGTACATCATGTTGGGGCCCGGGGTGAGGACCATGCCGAGAGCCACCGCTGAGACGCCGAGTACCGCGTTCGTTCCGATCATGATGTCAATCGTCGGGGGAGAGCAGTCTTCAGCACCAGCTCGGGTTTCTTTCCCTCACTGTTCAGCACTGCTAACGATTTGATCTACCACCTGACTTGGCCGGCCAGCCGAACCGCACCGGGACCCCGGGGGAGTAGAGCACACTGACCGGCGCCCCGACGGGCTTCGGCAGCCCCGCCGCGACCACCAGGTCCTCCGTGCACTCGACCAACTCGGCGCGGTGCAGCGGCCAGCGCGGGTGGGTGTTCGGCAGGTACATCTGACGGCCGAAGAAGCTGCTGTGCATCCCCCAGCGGGCCGTCAGGAAGTGCTCCAACTCGCTTGGCTCCTCGACCGGTTCACCGATCCGGACCACTACCCGGCTGCGCGCCCCACGCGGACCCGGCCAGCGGCGCTCACTGGTGTACGTGATGCTGTCGCCTGTTTGCCCTATCCCCATCCGTGCCCACACGTACGGCAGCCGGAACCCCAACCGCGCCGTCGCCACCGGGAGCAGCCGGGAAGCTTCGAGCGAGCGGAACACCACCCCGCGCCGCCCGTGCCCGTCCACCGAGTACAGCCGCACATTGGTCTCCGGAAACGTCCCCAGATACGGCACCCCCGGCAGTCCGAACCACCCCACCCGATGCATCCGAAACGCCACCAGTCCCACGTACGTCACCCCGTCGAGGACGTCCGGCCTGGTCCCGGGCGGCAGCAGCGGCGCCACGTCCGCTGGGTCCGCCGGCCAGTGCAGGAAGGTGAGATCGAGCCAGGACTGCGTGAGCAGCGACCCGCCCACGGCCCGCGCGGGTTCGGTGGTGACGGGTTCCGGCGGGAGCGAGGGCAGGGCCATACGCCGAGCATATGAGCCGACCAGCCCCTGTAGCATCGCGGCCGAGCAGGTGGAGGGGAGATCGCCATGGGGCGTCAGCAGAAACGACAGGGTGCGGCGGGGCGCGAGTGGACGCCACTCAACGGTGCGCTGATGCTGGCCCTCGGCCTGGCGACGCTCGCCCTGGCGCTCGCTCTGGCAGCCCAGCTGCCCCGGACGTTCGGCGCGGCAGACCGCTACTACGCCGCCGTCCCCTGCTCCGCGACCGCCCGCGTCAGCTGCCTGTCCACCGAGACGTACCAGCTCGAGGACACCAACTTCAGCCACAACGACAACTGGGTACGCATCAGCACCGGTCCCGCCGGAGCACGCACGATCACCCTGCACGGCCCGCCGGACTCGGCGATCTCCCGCCTCTCCGCCGGCGACTCCCTCCAAGTAACCAGCTGGGAGGGCCACCCCGTCTCCATCGCAGAATCGGGACACAGCGCCCCCGCCGACCCCGTCCCAGCCGGCGCCTTCTTCGAGTACCTGGAAGCCGCCACCCCCCTCCTGGCCCTCGGCCTCCCCCTCGCCTGGGCCGGCACCCGCATCCTCCTACGCGGCGGCGACCGCCTCGGCGTGCGCGGCACCAGCGTCACGCTGGCGGTGACGGTGGTGGCCGCCGCCGAACTCGCCATCGGCTTCGGGCAGCAACTGCAGAGCATGCACCTGGTGTTGGGCGGCTACGGGGGTGCGCTGGCAGCGGGAGCCCTGCTGTGGCTGCTCGCCTTGCTCCGCCGCCGACGGTCCGCCTGAGGCCCGGAGACCCTCGGCGCTGATTGGCGAGCCCCGCAAAGCCGCTCGGGCCCGCAGGCGGGTGCCTGCGGGCCCGAGCGGTCTGGTCCGGGTGACGGTTACTCGTTGTGGTAGAGGCTGTCCACCTGGTCGGAGGTGAGGACGTAGGGGTACGTCTGGACACCGGCTATGTTGCCGTGGGTCTGGTTGTCCCAGGTTCCGTCGGCGTTGTGGTTGCCGCCGATGGTGAGGGGGGTGGTGCTGGACCAGGCTGAGCGGTCGTTGACGGAGGCCACGATCTTGTCGTTGACGTACAAGGTCATGATGTGGGTGCCGGCGTCGTAGGTGCCGACGAGATGGGTCCAGGCACCGAACTGGGGAACGTTGGCAGGGTAGCCAGGGATGGTCTTGTCGTTGGTCGGGTTGGCGGCGGCTGAGTAGTAGAGGGTGTTGGCGGCGTCGTCCTGGGAGGTGCCGATGAATGCCCAGTTGTTGAATGCCTTGCTGTACTGGAGGTAGAAGGGGCTGCGTTGGTTGGCCGTCTGCGAGACGATGGTGTAGAAACCGTTGCCGTCGTCGACCTTCGCCCAGGCGCTGATGCTGTAGCTGCCGGTGGTGGTGACGGCCTGATGTCCGGTCATGAGGACGCTGTTGCCGTCGAATCGTGCGGAACCGGTGAGGGCTGTGCCAATTGCGGTGGATAGGGCGGTTTTGTCTTGACCGACGAGGGCGGTGCCGGCGCTGGTCGCGTTGTTGAGGCCGGAGGCGTCCTCGCCCTGGATGGGGTTGGTCGGGGTCAGGAGCCACTGGTCGTCGGCGCCGGTGAAGCCGTTGACTGCAGTGTTCGAGGTTCCGTCGACCGTTACGCCGGCCCAGACGGTGATCCGTCCGGTGCTGGTGGTGCCCCACAGGTCGGGGATGTTGTCGCCCGTGAGGTCGCCGACCGCGCCGATGGTGGGCCAGTTCTGGACGCTGAGGTTGCTGCCGATGTGGGTCGCGGAGTTGGGGGTGAGGGCGGTGATGCTCTGGGTGGTCGGGTCGAACGTCAGGGCGTACTGGTAGATGTCGCCTGCGTTGATGGTGCCGACTGTGTTGCGGGCGCGCACCCACAGAGCGGGATGCCCGGTTTTGAGGGCGTCGCCGGGGATCATCAGATCGTAGCTACCCCAGCCGCCGGTCGTGGTCAGCTCGATCGGAGTGCCGAAGGAACTGCTCAGGGTCCCGTTGACGGTGGCGCCCGGTGGGTAGTACCAGAGATTGTCGTTCTGGACTGCGAGGAGGCCGGTGGAGTATTTGGTGCTGCTGCTCGGGGTCAGGACCGTAGTGGAAGATCCGATCGGGGTGATCTGGCTGACGTTCTTCCAGGTGCTTCCGTAGTTGGTGCAGTCGGCGGTTGACGAGATGACACAGGCCGGACGGTTTGTGGTGTCGTATTTGGCCCCCTTGTCGTAAGCGCCGTTGTTCGTAAGGTCGTTGCGAAGGTAGTAGAGGTTGTCTCCGCCGTCCTGGTGGGCGAACAGATCGTCGACATTCGACTCAGGGTTCAACCCGCCGCGGTGGCTGATGCGGAAGTCCTTCCACGTGAGACCGTTGGTAGCGTGGTCGGGCGCCTGGGCGGCGGTGGCAGCTACGCGAGGGGCAACGGGCTTGCCGCCGGCGGCCGGTACCCCGGGAGGCGCAGTGAAGGTCAGGGCCTGGCTGTAGTCGAGGAGGTCACCGCTGGTGGGATCGGCGGCCAGGACGTCGGGGCGCCCGTCTCCGGACACATCGCCGTAGGCGAGCGGAGTCGGGGACCACGGGACGTAGAAGGAGTACGGAGTGACCTGGGTGAGATTGCCCGCGTTGTCCTCGACCTGGATGTACGCGATGTTGGTGCCCCAGTGCGTGGGCGTGACCGGCAACTGGCTCGGGAGGTTGGGGGCGGTGGCGACGTTGGTGGTGCTGCCGGCGGGCAGGTTGGGGTCGAAACCCCAGCGAACGGCGGCGATGCCGGAGGCGTTGAGGCCGGCGGCGGGCGGGTTGTCGACGGCGGTGTAGGGGAGGTAGCCGGTCTGGCCGACGTGCAGCTGGGTGACCTGGCCGTTGCCGGACGGCGGGAACTGCGTGCTGGGGTCGGAGACCTGGTTGCTGGTGCCGTTCATGCCCGGCGTGCTGAGCGTGGGCGGGGTCATGTCGACGCGGAAGCTGCAGGCAGGTGTGGGCCCTGCCCAGGAGACGCCCGGGAGCTGGTCCGTGGTGAACATGCTGTAGCTGTAGGCGTGGCCGTCCAGGATGACGCCGGGTTTCACGGTTGCCTGGGCGACACCGCCGCTGTTGACCTGTCCGGTGGTACCGGAGTCCACATCGGGCGTGCCGGGCTGGTTGTAGTCCCAGATGTGCCACCACATGGCGACCTTGTCCTGGACAGGGCTAGAGACGGTGGCGTTGAGGGTGACGGCCCCAGGCGCTCCGGACCCTGCCCCCAACCAACCCCAGCTGCTCATCGTGCCGTTGCCGCAGGAGCCGTTCCGGGTCACGGGCGACGTGTTGATGTTGGTGATGGGGTCGGCGGGCGTCACGTTGGGGTTCGACGGGGCGTTGGGCGCCTTGTCGTACTGGATGTCGAGGGTGGGCTGGGGATTCATGCGCTTGAAAGCGTAGGCGTTGGACTCGTCGTCCGCGTCCAGCCCGAAGGTGAGGGTGCTGTAGGTCGGGGCGTACGTCTTGAAGGTGGGGGTGACGTCGAAGGCGATGGGGAGGTTGTTCTGGCAGACGCCGTGGCCAGCTCCGCCGACCCAGTCGCGGCCCAGGTTTCCGCCGACGTTCCCCGGCTGGTTGCCCCAGTTGATGCCATCTGCGATGGCGGTGGTCAGGTAGAGGTCGACGAGGTAGGCGTCGCCGCAGGCCCAGTCGGCGGACTCGTACTCCTGCAGGTTCATGACCGCGGAGTTGATGACGGTGCCGGCCAGGTTGCTGGTGTCGAACTGGAAGAACGTGCGGTACGTGGACGGCGGTGAGCAGCTGCCGCCGTTGGGGTACGAGCCGCAGGTGCCCACGCCGGGGTAGTCGGAGTCGCTGCTGCCAGTGCGGTTGTAGTTGTTGGAGGACGGCTGGCCCGACTGGACCCAGGTCCAGGCGTTGGCGGTCTTGGTCGGCATGGGGATCCACGCCGGGTCGATGTACCAGGGCCCGACCCCGCCCGACAGGATCTGCTGGTCGGGGGTCAGGTCGATGCCGCTCGCGGTGGCGGTGACGGGCATGGTCGCGACCTGGGCGCCGGCGCCGGGGCCGTCGGCGCTGCTGGTGGCAGGCGCGGTTCCCGAACCGACGCTTGGGCCGGGGCTCGCGCTGTCGGATGCGGGTGCTGCTGCGGCCTTGGCGCGCAGCGTCTTCGCGGCTGGAGCTGCTGCGGCGGCCGGTGCGGGCGCCGCGGTGCCCGAAGTGCTGCTGTCCCACATGCGGGGGGCCGGTGCGCTCCACTGCGCCGTGCCGTCAGGGGACTTGGCGGTCAGATTGTTCGCGCTGTCGGAACTGACGGCGACGCCCTGGGTCGTGGTGTCGAAGTGCAGCGTTTTCAGAGCGGGATTCGCCGCTGCGGCAGCGGAGTTGAGGATGATGACGGTGCTCAGGCCGCCGAACTTGGTGGCGGTCACCTTCAGGGTGGTGTCGGTGGCGACCTGGTAGAGCAGCGAGGCGCCGTCGACCGTCGGCTTGGACAGTGGGAAGGGGGAGTTGAGAGAGAGCTTCGCACCGTCGGCATTGCTGAGGGTGGCCAGCGGTGCACCGCTGCCGCCGGCGGAGAGGGTCACGCCGCTGGGGACTGCCTTGGGCGAGTAGGTGCCGTCCGGGTTCACCACCAGGGTGGCGTCCAGGGGCACCCAGGAGCCGTTCTGCTTCACCCGTTGCTGGTCGGGGTGGCTGGTCTGCAGGAAGTGTCCCGCCGGGGTGGCGAGGGTCTCGCTGAACGCCGTGGTCAGGGACGGGATGGGCACGTTGACGCCGGAGGCCTTGGCCTTGGCGATCGCGGCGTCGGCATCGTCGCCAGGCGGCAGCTCCGCCAACCGGGCAGCCTGCGCCGCGGCGACCTGGCTGTCGGTCAGAGCCGCTGCGGTGGGGGCGTCGGCATGGGCGAGAGGCGCGGCGAGGGAGACGGTCAACGCGAGGACGGTGGTGCGTGCAGCCAGTCGGCGCAGCGTACTGCGTCGTCGTCTGGCGGCTGGTTGTGCGGGCATGGCAAAGCCCCCCAGGGGTGGTCAAGAGTTATGGGCGCAAAAAATGTGCAGAGCGCGACAGAATCATCGCAGAGCGCAAGGGTTGAATAAAGGTTTGCATTTCTCGGCTTGTCCGGGTTGTAGAGGATTTGTTGGATATCCGCAGCGGTGATGTGCCTCACTGGTAACGATTGCGTTTCGTCACATTCCCCTTACTGTCAGTGTGCCTCTAGAGTTCCTGCGGCCCATCTGATCCTTCTGGCGGATGGGCATGTGCTGTGCCGTCAATGTGGGGGTTCTTGGTGCCTGTTCGTCCCGTCCGTTTCATCCCAATATCTGGGAGCTCCCGTTGGGGGCGCCCACAGTTGGCGGTGATCAGCGTCCTCGCGGTCCTGGCCACCGTGCTGGGTCCTGTCAGCGTGGCCACCGCCTCACCGGCCCCGGGCAAGTTGTGGAGCCCACCGAACACCCCGCTTCCCAAGACGGCGTCGATCAAGGCCGTCCCCGTGGCGCACGGAACCGGCGTCAAGCCGCAGTCCTCGGTGAAGTCCGCCCCACCGGCTCCCGTCGCGCCCATCGCGGCCGGCAGCGGCAGCGTCGACCTGGCTGGAACGAAGTCGGACGCACCGAAGAAGGCCGGCTCTCTGCCCGTGTGGCTGGCTCCATCGTCAGCACCCGGACCTCTCAAGCCGGCTGACAGCGGGTCGGTGACCGTCACTCAGGCAGACGCCAAGGCCATCCAGGCAAGCGGCGCCACCGGCCTGCTGCTGAAAATCGAGCCGACCACCACCGCCCCCGCCGGCGGTCGGGCCCAGGTGTCTCTCGACGTCGCGGCCCTGGACGCGGCCACCAGGGGTGACTTCTCCAACCGCGGACAGCTCGTCACCCTGCCCGCCTGTGCTCTGACGACTCCCGGCGCACCCGAGTGCCGCACCAAGACGCCGCTGGCCACGCATTACGACGCGGCCACCCACCACATCGTCGCTGACGTCACCCTGCCTGCCGCTGCACCCGCCGCCGGCAGTGCCGACGCGTCGCGTGCTCTCACCGCGGCCCCCGCGCAGGCGGCAGCCGCTCCGCTGCTGATCGCCGCCGCCGACACCTCCTCCGGCGCCGGCGGCAGCTACAAGGCCACCAGCCTCAACCCCTCCTCGCAGTGGGCCGCCGGTGGCTCCAGTGGTGGCATGACCTACAGCTACCCGATCCAGATGCCGCCCGCCCTTGGCGGTGCCGCTCCCAGCGTGAGCCTGGCGTACGACTCGTCCTCCGTGGACGGCGAGACCTCCGCGAGCAACAGCCAGGCCTCCTGGATCGGCGACGGCTGGAACTACAGCCCCGGCTTCATCGAGCGCAGCTACAAGCCGTGCTCGGAGGACGGCATCACCAACTCCGGCGACCTGTGCTGGGGCGGCTTCAACGCCACCCTCTCGCTGGGCGCGCATTCGGGCCCGCTGGTGCGTGACGACGCGACGGGCGCGTGGCGGGTGCAGGGTGACGACGGCACCAAGGTCGAGTTCGAGACCGACGTGGCCAACTCCATCGACACCCTCAACAACACCATCGGCGTCGCGAACAACACCGACAACCACGAGTACGTCAAGGTCACCGACACCTCCGGCACGATCTACTACTTCGGCCTCGGTCACCTCCCCGACGCAGGCCACACCGGAAACGCCAGCAACTCGGTCTCCACCGTGCCCGTCTACTCGCCCAACCCCGGTGACCCCTGCTACGACAGCGGCAAGGGTCAGGGCTCCTCGTGCGTGATGGCCAGCCGCTGGGCGCTGGACTACGTCGTCGACCCGCACCACAACCTCACCACCTACACCTACGCCCCCGAGACCAACTGGTACTCCCAGGGCGGCGGTCAGAACAACGGCAGCGGCGCTTTCGTCTCCTACACGCGGGCCAACCCGATTCACGAGATCGACTACGGCCAGAACCTGGACGCCCAGATTGCAGCGGGCGCATCCCCCCTCCAGTCGGCCGCGCGCGTCGTCTTCACCACCGCCGACCGCAGTGACTCCGGCACCTGGTACGACGTCCCCACTGACCAGGAGTGCTCGGCGTCCCCCTGCTCCAGCGTCAGTCCGACCTTCTTCACCACACAGAAGCTCACCACCATCACCACGGGGGTCCGCTCCAACAACGTCTGGCAGGACGTTGACTCCTACGCGCTGTCCCAGTCCTTTCCCCCTGTCAACGTCAGCACCGACACCAGCCAGCGCACGCTGTGGCTCAACTCCATCCAGCGGACCGGCAAGACCGGCAGCCCCAACGTCGCTCTTCCCCTGGTGACGTTCACGTTCGAGATGCTGCCCAACCGCGTGGACGGCATCGTCTCCAGCAGCAACGGCGCCACGTTCCCCCAGTTCTACCGGCCGCGGATGTCCAGCATCACCAACGAGACCGGCGCGACCACCACCGTCGACTGGGACGGGGACCTGCCCGGCTGCTCACGGGTGAAGAACATCATGCCGAGCGAGAGCAGCGACTCCATGTCCTGCTTCCCGGTCAAGTGGTCCCCTCCCGGCGCCCTGCCCACCGATCCGCCTGTACTGGACTGGTTCAACCACTACACGGTCAACAAGCTGACCACGGTCGACCCGGTCGATGGCGGTGACAGCAAGCAGCAGGTCACCGCGTACACCTACTCCAACCCGGCCTGGCACCACGACGACAGCGCCCTGACCGACGACAAGAACCGCACCTGGGGCGAATTCCGCGGCTACGCCCATGTCAAGACGGTGACGGGCAACGGCGCCGACTTCCCCGCAGGCCAGACCACGACCACGTACCTTCAGGGTATGGACCCTGGCAACGGCACGGTCGAGGTAGCCGACGACCTCGGCGAATGGGTCATTGACGACGACTGGCTGGCCGGCGACGTCCTCCAGACGGAAACCTTCGACCAGGCGGGCAGTTCGACCGTCACCAGCCAGACGGTCAACCGGCTCACCGGTCCAGTCCCTACCGCCACCCAGAGTCGCGGTGCTCTGCCGGCTCTCGTCGCTCGCTACAGCGCCACCACCAGCACCACAACGACCCGCGCGCTGAAGGCCGACTCGACGCCGGGCCACCCGGACTGGCGCACGACCAAGACGACCACGACGACGGACCCCGCCAACAACAACCGCCCGATCACGTCCCTCAGCCAGGCCGACGGCCTGTCAGACCTGTGCACCCGCACCTTCTACGCGACGGGAGCGGACGCGCACACCACCGACCTGGCCGACGAGACCATGGTCGTCTCCGGAACCGGCGCCTGCACTGCCACGCCCACCGCGGTGAACACTGTCTCCGATGCGCGTGTTCTCTACGACAACCTCGGTTTCGGGCAGGCCGGGACCATCGGGGACCCCAGCTCCACGCAGAAGCTCAGCTCCTACGACGGCTCGGGCACCGCGCAGTACATCACCACTGGCACCAGCGTCTTCGACGGCTACGGCCGCCCGACGTCCGTGACCGACCCGAACAGTACTGACACGCAGCACCCGGCAGGCGCGACCACCACCACGACCTACGCTCCGGCACAGGCTGGTGAACTCCCGGCCACCGTCACCACCCATGCGCCCGTACCCGGCGCATCCACAGGTACGTGGGACAGCATCACCGCGTTCGACGTTCGACGCGGACTGACGCTGAGCGTCACCGACCCGAACAAGAAGACCACGAGCGAGGCCTACGACGCGCTCGGCCGCATCACCAGCGTCTGGGCACCGGGCCGCACCACCAGCCAGAACGCCAACCAGACCTTCACCTACACGCTCGACATCAACCGGGCCACGCCGGCTGCGGTCACCACCAACACCCTCAAGGGCGACAGCCCGAGCGGCAACAGCCCGACCTACACCACCAGCATCCAGATCATGGACGGTTACGGCCGACCGCGCCAGACGCAGTACACCGCGGCTTACTCCGGCCTGACCGGTCGCACGATCTCCGACACCTTCTACGACACCCAGGGGCGCGCCTACCTGACCTATGCACCCTGGTACAACGCGGATGCGCCTCCCAGCGGCACTCTGGTGGCTCCTGCGGTCAATCCCAAGGACGGCACCAACCAGGTCCCGTCCGCGACCCGTCTGGCGTTCGACGGTCAGGGCAGGCAGACCGCCTCGACTTTCGTCTCTCTCGGCATCGACCAGTCGACCACCACCACCGCCTACCCGGGCGTGGACCGCACGGATGTCACCCCGCCCAGCGGTGCCTGGCCAACCACCACGGTCACCGATGCCCGCGGCCACACCAGCCAGCTGTGGCAGTACAAGACCCCCACCCCCACTGGTAACCCCGGCGACGCCACCGTCACCACCTACACCTACACCCCGGACGGCAAGCCCAGCAGCCGCGTTGATGCGGCCAACAACACGTGGAGCTACGGCTACGACCTGCTCGGCCGCCAGGTCAAGGCCACCGACCCGGATACCGGCATCACCCTCAGTACCTACGACAACGACGGTCGCCTCACCAGCACCACCGACGCCCGCAACAGCACGTTGGCTTACAGCTACGATCTGCTAGGCCGCAAGACCGGTGAGTACACGGGCAACCTCAACGGCACTCAGCTCGCTGGTTGGAGCTTCGATAGCGTCCCCAACGGCCTCGGCCACCCCGCCTCCTCCACCCGCTACGCCACCGGCGGGAGCTATACCACGTCCGTACAGAGCTACGACGACGCCTATCGCGCTGTCAGTAGCACTGTCACCATTCCCGGCTCCGAGGTCGGCCAGGGCACGGCGTTCTCCTACAACACCGTCAGCAACTATGACCAGTTCACTGGCAATCTCGACAACGCGACTCTGCCCGCGAACGGCGGTCTGCCGGCCGAGACCATGCTGTACGCCCACGACTTGTACGGTCTGATGACCGACTACAAGAGCACCATGGGCACCTACGACCTCAACACCGATTACGACCCGTACGGGCGCCCGATCCGCACCGCTGCCAACCCCTTTGCCACCCAGGTCGTCTCCACCACCGACTACGACCAGGGGACCGGCCAGGTCCACACCCAGTACGTCGATAAGCAGAGCGCCACCAAGGGACAGACTCAGATCACCGGCTACACCTACAACCCTGCCGGCCAGGTCACCTCTGTCTCCGACATCCCCAACAACACTCCCAGTGCCACCGACCGTCAGTGCTTCACCTATGACACGTTGGGGCGCCTGACCACGGCTTGGACCGACACCGGCACCGTCACATCGCCGGACCCGTCGTTGCACCGGGTCCTCTCCCAGGGTTCCTGCAGCAACAGCACCCCCACCAGCGGTGCCACCGCCCCCAACACCAACACTGTCGGCGGCCCCAACCCGTACTGGCAGGACTACAGCTATGACGCCACTGGCAACCGGACCGGCCTGACCTCCCACAACACGACCGGGGCCCCGACGCTGGACCCCTCGCAGGTCAGTCAGGTCTCCACGGCCTCGGACGGCACCCAGACCTGGGGCGTGACGGTGGCCAACGGAGCGGTGTGGACCGCTTCGCAGAACGCGGACGGCAGCTGGGCCTCCTTCAGTAACCTGATGACCCAGGCGGGCCCGCTGGCTGCGGTCACCTCCGTCTCGGCGGCTGTCAGCAACGGCCAGGTGCAGGTCATGGCGATCGCCGGAGGAAAGCTCTGGCACACCATTCGCCACTCCGACGGAACCTGGCAGGCCTGGGGCGACGTCTTTGCGGCCGTGGGCAGCAGCCTCCCCTCGCCCAACCAGCTCTCCCTCACCGCCACCGCCTCCGGACTTGAGGTCCTGACGACCTCTGGCGGCAAGCTCTGGCACACCATCCGTCACTCCGACGGGACCTGGCAGACGATCGGCTGGGGTGACGTCTTCGCCAACGTCGGCACCCTCACCTCCACCGATCAGATCGCCGCAGCCGCCACTCCCTCTGGACTTGAGCTCATGGTGGGCTCCGGCGGCAAGCTCTGGCACACCGTTCGTCACCCCGACGGGACCTGGCAGTCGATCGGCTGGGGCGATGTCTTCGGCGCGACCGGCGTGCTGTCCGGTATCGCGACGGGTCCGAACCAGCTCGCGCTGGCCGGAACCACCGGGGGCCTGGAGGTCATGGCCATCGCCAACGGCAAGCCCTTCAACGTCCTTCGCAACTCCAGCGGCTCCTGGTCGGGCTGGGGCGACGTCACCGGTGCAGCCGGCACCCTCCAGCCGATTTACGTCCTCGCAGCGGCAGCGTCGGGAGCCGACCTCAAGGTCCTCACGGTCGGGTCGGGCCAGCTCAACTACACCAAGCGGGACGGCAGCACCCAGGGCTGGACCCCCTGGTCCGTGATGAACCAGGGCGTCAGCCGCGACACGGTCACCACGTCAAACTACCCGGCTCCCGGCACGGTCAACACGCCCACCACCGGCGGCGGCACCGGCGGCCCGCACGCACTGCTGGGCACCACCAGCACCAGCCCCAACGGCACCTCTTACACCACCAACCAGTACGACGCGATCGGAAACACCACCTCCACCGCCAGCTCCGCCGGTACCACCAAGCTCAGCTGGGACGCCGAGGACAAGCTCAACCAGGTTGTGCCCCCCGGCACCGCGGGTAGCACCAGCTACGTCTACGACGCCGACGGTAACCAACTCGTCCGCCATGACCCCGGTTCCACGACGGTCAACATCGGCAGCGACGAACTCACCTACAACACCACGACCAAGACTCTCACCGGTACCCGCTACTACCCGATGCCCAACGGCATCACCGCCGTCCGGGTCGGCACCAACGGACTCGTCTACCAGATCGCTGACCCGCACGGCACCAACACCCTCGCCATCGACGCCACCACCCTCGCCGAAACCCGCCGCCCCACCGACCCCTTCGGCAACCCCCGCGGCACCCAGCCCACTGCCGGCACTTGGGCCGGCGACAAGGGCTTCGTCGGCGGCACCCAGGACCCAGCCACCGGCCTCACCAACCTCGGCGCCCGCGAATACGACCCCATCCACGGCCGCTTCCTCAACCCCGACCCACTCCTGAACGCCACCGACCCCCAACAGTGGAACGGCTACGCCTACAGCAACAACAGTCCGGTCGACCTCTCCGACCCCACCGGCCTGTGCCCACCTGACATCTGCGGTGTCGGAACCCCCATCGGTGGCACCGGTAGCAGCCCCAGCAACCCCACCCGCTACGTCGAAACCGGCCCGGAAGACCCTGACAACCTGGACGGCGGCGGCGTGCCAGCTCAGCCGACCGTTCCTCACAAAAAGAGGAGTATTTTCGATAGCCTTAGCGACTTTGCCCAGTCCAGCTGGTCCAATGCCAAGGCCATATTTGTGCAGCCGAAGGTTTGGACGGGGGCATTGGAAACCGTGGCCGGCGGCCTCATGGCCGACGCGGGCTATGGCGCGGTGGCGGCAGGAGGGGTGGCCTGTGTAGCTAGCGTCGGAGTCTTCTGTCCTGAGGGCGCTTTGGCTATGGCTGGCGGATTCGGCCTTGCGGGAGTGGGGGCAGCGGTTGCTGGCAAGGGCCTTAATGACGTTGTTGACGGAACTGAGAAGGGCCTGGAAGACGCCGGCTCTTCTGGCGGCGCCTCTGCTTGTAGCTTCTCCCCCGATACGCCCGTTTTGCTGGCGGGGGGTGGGTCTAAGTCGATTGGCAAGATTGCACCGGGTGACAAAGTCGAAGCTGCTGATCCGACTACTGGGAAGCATCAAGGCACTGAAGCGGTTACCGCTATTCACATCAACCACGACAATGACTTGGTCGACCTGGTTGTGGATACAGGTGGCGGTCACCTAAATACTCTGCAGACCACCAGCAAGCATCCGTTTTGGGACGCCACCAAGTATGCGTGGGTTGCAGCGGGAGACCTGCCAATTGGTGACAGGCTGCAGAGTCTCGAAGATGCAACTGTTCGTGTCGCAGCCGTCAAGAGCACTCCAGGTGCGGCTAACCGCTATAATCTCACCGTTGACACGCTCCACACGTACTATGTACTCGCCGGGTCCACGCCGATCTTGGTGCACAATTCCAATGGCTGTGGAATAACCCCTCGTGACGGTGGTGGCCAAGATGCAAACGGAAACGTCATCTCGGGTTCGGAAAGTGGGCAGAATCTCGCTGATCAGCTGCGCATAGAATCTGCAAATTCTGTCTTCAATGAGGATGGGACTCTCTCGCAAGGAGCGATCAGAGGGGCGAAGAAGATCATCCCTGGGGATGAGATAAATAATCCGAATGTGCGTGGGTACTTCGATGTCAATGGCGGTGCTTCGCAGTGGGGTAAGTACACCACGGAGACCTACCAGAGTCCCTACGGCCCCTTCCAGGTTCACTTCTACATGAACGAGGAAACCGGCGAGGTCTTCAACTATGACTACAAGGTAGTCATGAACCGGAGGTAGTATGCAGGTCCGATTCGCTGGTGCTAGCGACCTTGACGAGCGTGCCTCACGTGGCGCTTCGGCGCTGAAGATCGGTTCTCTCTATCATGTGATTGAAATCTACGTCAGGCGCAACGGCTCCGTGCAGTACCGCATCGAATATTCAGCCGGAGAAATTCCCGCCCTGTTCGACTCGCGGTTGTTCACGGTCGCCTCCGCCCGCCTTCCCAGTGATTGGTGCGTGACGGAGATCGGGATTGATCTTCTGGTATTCGGGTCTGAAAAGTTGCGAATCCCTGGATTCTGGGAGGCATTCATGGACCGCGAACCGTGGACCGAATCTCTCTACATGGAGGCACGACTGTCCGCCATGGCTGACGAAATCTAGATATCGAATAGATTGTTGGCGCTAGGGACTTTCGAGGCGCCTTCTTAGGAGTGCAGAGGCCCCACCGGAATGGTGCTCCGGTGGGGCCTCCGTGGTGTTTGACGGCAGTAGTTGACGGCAACGTCAGCGGACGGGTGCTGCATCAAGCGGTGGGTCGTCGCGGTCGTCGGGGTCGGTGGCGGTCTGTGAGGCCTTGCCGAGGGTGTGGCCGAGGAGGTCGATGGCGTCGCGTTGGAGGCGGAGGCGGACGTGTGCGTAGACGGTGGCGGTGACGCCGATGTGGGCGTGGCCGAGGAGTTCCTTGATGACGACGAGTTCGACGCCCTGTTCCAGGAGGAGTGTCGCGGTCGAGTGCCGGAGGTCGTGGAAGCGGATCTGGCGGAGGTGGGCGCGGCGGAGGAGCGCGTTGAAGTGGCGGGTGAGGGTGGCGGGTTCGATGGGGTGGCCGTCGGGCCGGGTGAAGACGTGGCCGTTGTCCACCCAGCTCGCGCCGGCGTTCTCCTTCTCCTGGGCCTGCTGCTGGCGGTGGGCGCGGAGTGAGAGCAGGCAGGGGGCTGGCAGGGCGATGCGGCGTTCGGAGCTGACTGTCTTGGTGGGGAGGGTGGTCAGGCCGCCGGTGCGGGTGCGCTGGAGGGTGCGGCGGATGCTGGCGGTGCCACTGTCGTGGTCGAGGTCCTCCCAGCGGAGGCCGAGGAGTTCGCCCTTGCGGAGTCCGGTGCGGAGGGCGAGTTCGAACAGCGCGTGCAGCCGGTGACCCTGGGTGGCGGTGAGGAAGGCGCGGGCCTCCTCGGCGGTGAGCGGTTCGAACCGGCGGGGCCGGGGTGTGCCGGTGCGGACGTTGCGCGCGACGTTGCGCGGGATCTCTTCCTCGCGGACGGCGTGAGGGCTACCTCTCGACGCTCGCGGACGCCATCGAGACGATGCAGCTCAGCATGGGCGAGGAACTGTTGGAGTACGCCCGGGGTGTCTTGGACGCGGGACAGCGGGTGCCGTCGAGCGTCGAGTATCGGTGGCTGGCCTGCCGGCTGACCGAGGCCCTGTCGGATGCGCTCAGAGTCGCGGACTCACGCGGGCAGCGCATCCCGGCGCCGCAGGAGCAGGACGGGGAAAGGTGATGGGCAAGACCAGCCGCTACCGCTTCCGCGAGTACCACGTGACCACCGTGATCGATCCCTTGGCGCTGCCGACCTTCGAGGCGGTCTGCGTCACCGGCGAAGAACGGGACTGCGCTGCCGCGTCCGGCGAGCTGCACACCCCCGAGGAGCTGACGCGCTGGATCGCCGGACACTGCGCGCAGACCGGTCACCAGTCGTACGAGCAGACCACGCGCACCATCGTCCGGGCCGAGCCCGGTGCATGGCAGTAGGATCACGCGCGCACCCGGCGACAGCACAACTGGTCTACACCTCTGACGGCAGTAGCGACGGCAACAAGCACGGACTTCAGCGCACATCCACGGACATCGACGGACCGTCAAACCACCGCTGACCTGCGAAAAAGCAGGTGGAGAGGGGTCGCGTAGCACACGTACTATGTCCTCGCAGGCAGCACGCCGATCTTGGTCCACAATTCCAATTGCGGCATTGGCCGTGAGCTCATCGGCGATGAAACATCGAATCATATCCTTGATGGCCACAGGTATCCGGGACTGGGAGGGAAGGATGCCTTCCCGGAGGATTGGTCTGATGACCAGATCCTGGATGCTGTGGCTGACGTGGTCACAAGTCCGGACAGTCAAAGGACTTGGTACAAGGGGTCTGCTGTGCACGCTGAGAGAACTCTGAAGACTAAGGCGGGAGATCCCGCAGTGCAGGATGTCATCGGAAGGGTAGGAGGGGTGACGATCAAGGTGCGTTACGAGCCTCTCACCGGGAAGGTGCTCACGGCTTTTCCGCAGTGAGGCGAAATTCTGTTCCGTGTATGGCTTGTCCGATGCGATCGGAGTGTGATGGATAAATATCTGGAAACATTGCGCCAGCTAGATGATCCTGAGTGGTTGGAATTTCCAGCTGGCTATAGTCGGGCGGAATCGGCGAAGAAATTCGATCGACTAGTGGCTAAAATTAATTCTGACTTCTCGGCACATTGCGAAGTCGACCGGTATATTCAAGACTCTGCCCAGCATGGGCGAGTTGAGGTACCGGCAGAGTCGACAGTTTGTGGGACAAGGATTGTTGTCCTTGTAAGTAAGTTCGAACCCCTGGCCATGGTGGCAGCGGACAACCCTGGTGCGTTCTTCGGTACGGACGATGCGTGCGCTGAAGGCGAACTCGATGGCGGTGACCTTGAGAAGCTGAAGCAGGCTCTTGTGGGTCTGGGGTATGCGGTGGCGCCAGAAGAGCTTCTCACCACGCACTACGACGGGGCCGCACACCTGCATTTCCACGGTTCAGGGACACCTACTTGGTGGGACCGATTCTTCGGCTCCTTTTAGGTGACCAAGAATTGCAAGTAGCATGCCGTTGAGGTCTTACCGGCCATGGCCGGTAAGACCTCAACGGCAACTGCCAGCATGAGTGCGCGAGGCAGATTTCTGTCAGTGGTCGATCGGATGTAAGTGGCCGGCTGGTGCTGCGAGATCACGGGATTGCCCCGGGGTGGCGGTCCTACACAGTTCGCCGCGCTGCTCGCCTCCGCGGAGCAGTTGAGCGACTGGGAGTTGGCGGCGGACGCGGCCGCTCACGGCCACGTGAGGGGAAGGGACTTCCGCTTGCGGCTCGTTGGTGTGACACGCGGCGACACCTCGATCGGGGTGGGGATCGAGGTGTCGGGCTCGCGGGGTCGGGGGTTACTCGTTGCGGGCGGTTTCGGGGCCGGTTAGGCGGGTGAGGAGGGGGAGGGTGGCGGTGATGATGGCGATGGAGGCGGCTAGGCCGGCGGCGGTGGTGAGGTAGAAGGCGGGGCCGGGGAAGTGGAGGGAGTAGTTGAGTTGGGCTCGGAGGAAGAGGTGGGCGGCCAGGAAGCCGGTGGAGATGGCGAGGGCGGCGATGATGAGGAGGGGGACGACGCTTTCGAGGAGGACGACGCGGCGTAGGAGGCGGAGGGGGACTCCGGTGAGGCGGAGGAGGCTGAAGGGGCGCTTGCGTTCGCTGAGGCCGCCGGCGACGCTGACGGCGAGGCTGCAGCCGGCGATGGGGAAGGTGGCGAGGACCACGATGTCGGCGAGTTGCTGGTAGCCGGTCAGTTCCGCGCTGCGGGCGGAGAGTTCCTCGCGCATGGTGGCGGGGAGGAGCTGGCCGGGGTAGGCGATGGTGAGGGCGGTGCGGGCCTGTTCGATGGCGGCGGTGGAGCCGTCGGTGCCCAGGGCGAGCGTCACGACCGGGAGGGTCTGCAGGCGTTCGGGGGAGAGGTCGGCGGCCGACCAGACTTCGTCGGCCTGGCCGAAGCCGGTGACGTACGGGTCCACGGTCGCGACGGCGGCGCCGGGGGCGCAGTGGCCGAAGCCCGGCAGGGCGGTGAGCTGGGCGCAGGAGGCGAGGGCGCCCTGGCGGTGGTCGGCCGTGTGGGAGAGGACGGTGCCGAGCGGATTGGTGTGGAGCTCGGTGACGCTGTTGATCCCCGGTATCGAGCGCAGCTGCGTCAGGAGGGCGTCGGAGGGCGGCGCGACACCGCCCTGAAGCGCGCCGGAGTCGGACCAGCCGTGGGCGAAGTTCTGGGTCACGACGTTGCTCAGCGCGGGGCCGTCCGGCGGGATGCTGCGTTCGTCGCTCATCGTGGTGATCACGCCGAGGGTGGCGCTGGTGACGAAGAGGGCGAGGATGAGTCCGCTGACGGCGCGGAAGCCGGCCTTGGGGTTGTCCGAGAGGCGGCGGCCGGCGATCAGGACGGCGGGGCTGTCGGTGCGCCGGGCCATCAGCCGGGAGCCGACCATGGTCAGCCAGGGACCGGCGATGATCAGTCCGGCCATGATGAGGAGGAATCCCGAGAGGAACGCCTGGGTCTGGCCGGCGGTGGTCGCCGGGCGCCGGCCGACGAAGTAGGCGAGTTCGGCGATGCCCAGGACGAGCGGGATCGCCCGGTAGGCCCGCGGGGGCTTGGGGGTGACCCGTCGGGTGACGCCGAGCGGTGAGATCTGCACGCGGCGCAGCGCCAGCCGGGCCGCCACCGCGCCTGCGACCGGGACGCCGAGGGCGACGAGCAGTACGTCGGCGGGGTTGAGCGACAGGTCGCCGGTGAAGAAGGGGCTGCCGGTCAGCGACATCGTCGCCACGGACGGGCGGAGCAGGAAGAAGAGCAGGAATCCGACGGCTACGCCCGCGATCGAGGCGACGGTCGACTCGACGGCCGAGACCACCGAGATCTGCCGGGGCGTCGCGCCGACCAGCCGCATCGCGGCGAAGCGCTGCTCGCGGCGGGTCGCGGAGAGGCGGGTGGCGGTGCCGATCAGGATGAGCACCGGGAAGATCAGCGCGCCGGTGACGACCGAGAGGATGAGGTCGATGCTGTCAGCGTTCATGCCGACGACGCAGTCCGAACAACTGCTGGGCGAGGTGGTCGCGATGCTGGTGACCCGCTTGGCGTGGGGAGCCTGTGACAGCTGCTCGGGGGTCTGGCCAACGAGGACGATCAGGGTGTCCGGGGCCGGCAGGGCCGAGTTGGCGATGGTGCCGATCCGGTGTCCGGGGAAGCTGTCGGCGAGTTGGGCGGCGGGGGTGGTGGCGAGCAGCTTGTCGAGCGCCGGCGAGGTGTAGTACTCGCCGGGCCCGGGCAGGCGGGGGACGCCCGGTGGGACGGGGGCGTGCGGTCCGGTGGCGGCGACGTCGACGCGGCCGAGGATGTGACCCTGGAAGTAGCCGCCGCGGATCTGCCACCAGAGCGGGTCGGCCGAGGTGTTCACGGGTCGGCTGTCGACGCCGCTGTTGAGCCAGGCGTAGCGGGAGTTCTGGGCGTTGGTGGCGTTGATCGCGGCGAGGGTGGTCAGCAGCAGGCCGACGCCGAGGGCCACGGCGGCCGCGGTGATGAGCAGGCGGGCGATGGCTTCGCGACCGCCGCTGACGGTGAGGCGCAGGCCGAGGCGGATCATGAGGCGACCCGGCCGGCGGTGAGGGACCTGACCTTTCCGTCGCGTACGACGACCTCGCGGTCGGCGTACGCGGCCACCCGGGGCTCGTGGGTGACCAGGATGACGGTGGTGCCCTGTTCGCGCGCGGCGGCCACCAGCAGGGACATCACCTGTTCGCCGGTGAGCGAGTCGAGGGCGCCGGTCGGCTCGTCGGCGAAGAGCACCTCGGGGCTCGCGACCAGGCCGCGGGCGAGGGCGACGCGCTGCGCCTGGCCGCCGGAGAGCTCGCCGGACCGGCGCTGCTCCAGCCCGTCCAGGCCGAGGCGTTCGAACCAGGCCCGGGCCTGTTCGAGGGCGGGCGCGCGGCGGACGCCGCCGAGCAGCAGCGGCAGGGCGACGTTCTCCTCGGCGGTCAACTCGGGGACCAGCTGGCCGAACTGGAAGACGAAGCCGAAGCGGTCCCGGCGCAGGGTGCTGCGCTGGGTCTCGCCGAGGGTGTCGACCCGGCGGCCGTCGAAGTGGACCTCGCCGGAGTCGGGGGTGAGGATCCCGGCCAGGCAGTGCAGCAGGGTCGACTTGCCCGAGCCGCTGGGACCCATGATGGCGAGGACCTCGCCGGCCTCCACCGTTAATCCGGCGCCGCGCAGCGCGGGCGTCTGACCGAACGACAGGGTGATGTCCCGCGCTTCGAGCAGCGGGGATGAAGACGTTGGTACGGCGGAGAGTTCGGGGGACGGCGAGGGCGAGTTCACGGGCGGGCCACCTCTGCTGCCAGGGCGTCGAGTCGGGCTGCGGTCAGGTCGATCCAGCGGAGGTCGGATTCGAGGTGGAACAGGCCGTGGTCGGCGAGCAGCGCGTCCACCAGGCTGCCGCTGCGCTTGATGGCGGTCAGTTCGCGCATCCGCTGCAGGTGGGCGGCGCGCTGGGTGTCGAGGTACGCCTCGGCGTCGCGGCCCAGCATCAGGGCGAGCACGACCTTGGTGAACAGCAGTGTCTGCAGGTGCGGTTCGGCTTCGACGGGCTCGACGAGCCAGGTCTCGAACTCGGTCGCGCCGGTGTCGGTGATGACGTAGCGCTTGCGGTCGGGGCCGGAGCCGGCCTCGGCCTCGCCGACCACCACCTTGCCGTCGCGGGCCAGTCGGCCGAGGGTCGCGTAGACCTGGCCGAAGGGCAGCGGCTTGCCCTTGCCGAAGAAGGCGTCGTAGTCGCGCTTGAGGTCGTAGCCGTGGCTGGGCTCGCGTTCGAGCAGGCCGAGCAGGGTAAGGGGAACGCTCATGAGAGCGACTGTACTCTCAGCGTATACTCGGCGTCTATACCCGCTGGGGGCATGGAAAAGAGAGCGTCAGGCGGCGTGCTCCTGCTTGTCCAGGAAGCCGGTGACGGTGGAGACGAAGAGGGTCGGGGCCTCGAACGGCAGGGCGTGGCCGGCCGGGAGTTCGAGGTACTCGGCGCCGGAGATCGCGGCGGCCAACTCCCGCTGGTGGGTGGTGGGGATGACCTGGTCGTAGGCGCTGGCCACGATCAGGGTGGGCAGGTGGAGGGTGGGGAGCAGGTCGGCGATGTCGACCCGGGCGTCCAGTTCCACCTGGCGCAGGATCCGCGGGTCGAGCATCGCGCCGAAGCCCTGGGCGGCGGCCTCGAACTCCTCGGTGCTGAGCGCGGCCAGCGTGGCCGGGCTGAACACGGTGAGCTGGAGCAGTCGGGCCAGCAGCTCCGAGTCGGTGCGCAGCAGGCGCGCCCAGAGCTCGAACTGGAAGGCGAGGCGCGGGTCTGTGGTGGCCCAGCCGCCGTGGACGAGCAGCGAGCGCGCCCGGTCCGGCTGTGCGGCGGCGACGGCGGTGGCCACCACCGCGCCGAGCGAGTGACCGACCAGGTGGTAGCCGTCCAGTCCGGCGGCCTCGGCGGCGGCTGCCGTCAGGGCGGCCAGGTCCTCGACGGTGAGCGGGCCGCCCGCGTCGGCAGTGGCTCCGGCGCCGGGGAGGTTGACCGCGACGACCGTGAACCGGTCGGCGATCGCCTCAGTGAGCGGGCCCCAGTTGCTCTGCGCGTCGGCGCCGGTGCCGTGCACCAGCAGGACGCCGGGGCCGGTGCCGGTGGCCAGGTACTCGACGGTGGCGGGGCCGGTGGAGAGGACGGTGTCGGTGGTGGGCATGGCGGTATGGCCTTTCGGAGCGGGCGGTGGATCATCCGAAAGGAGAGCATAGTAAGAGTTCTGATGATGAGACAAGATGCGATGACCATCAGATGTCAGGCAATCATTCGAGCCGGGAGATAGACTCGCCGCATGGGTACGGAATCGGCTGCGGGCCTGCCGGCGGAAGAACGCCTCGGCTTCCACGTCAAGCGCGTGGAGCAGGAGTTGATGGCGCTCAAGCACGCCGCGCTCAAGCCCTCGGGGCTGACCGTGCCGCAGTACACGGCGCTCTTCATGCTCGACGGCCAGGCGGGGATCTCGGGTGCTGCGCTGGCCCGCGGGTGCCTGGTCACTCCGCAGACGATGTCGACGATCCTGGCGAACCTGGAGGCCAAGGGGCTGGTCGAGCGCACCCAGCACCCCTGGCACCGCAACGTGCTGGAAACCCACCTGACCGAGCAGGGCCGGCAGGCCCTAGCGGTGGCGGACGCCGCCGCCGTCGCGGTCGAGCGGCGGATGGGCGCCGGGCTCTCGGCGGCGGAGCGGGCGCAGCTGATCGCGCTGCTGGGCCGCTGCTCCGCGCAGTTGGCCGCCGAGGACGCCTGAAACCCCCGTCCAGTACGCCGGAGGTTCAGGCGAGCATGGAGGAAGCTCAGGCCATGGCCTTCAGGTCGTTCAGCAGGGCCTGGCCGTTCGGGCTGCCGAAGCCGCTGCACGCGTCCCAGCCGGGGCCGGCGGCGTAGGCGCCGTTGCTCCCCTGGGTGATGTCGCGCAGGTCGGACGAGAGCTTGGTGTAGAGCAGCGGGTTGAGGTAGCCGACCGGTGCGCCCAGTCCCTGGTTGACGCGCGCGATCAGGGCGGACCACTGCGGGGCCGCGGCGCTCGTGCCGCCGATCGGGATGAGGTGCTGTCCGTCGACGCTGATGATGTTCACGCCGGTCTGCGGGTCGGCCAGCGCCGAGACGTCGGGCACGCCGCGGCCGGCGCTGTGCGGCGGGTTGGCCGAGAGCGGCACGTGGGCGTTGTCCTGCCACGGCGGCACCGGGAACAGCCGGCTGACGCCGCCTCCGGTGGCGCTGCCGGGGCCGTCGTCCCAGACCGTCTCGCTGGTGATGGTGTTGCCCGGGGCTGCGGCGGCCACCAGGGTGGTGCCGCCCACGCCGAGCACGTGCGGGCTGGACGCGGGGAAGTCGGCGTGGGCGCGGATGCCGGTGCCCTGGTCCTGCGAGCCGTCGTCGCCCGAGGCGCAGCAGATGGTGATGTTCCGGGCGGCCGCGGTGGCGAACGCCTGGTCGACCTGGCTGATGCCGGCCGCGGTCCAGGCGCTGCCGGGGCTGTCCTCGGGGTTGCCGTAGCTGCACGAGACGACGTTCGGCTTGTTCGTGGTGTCCGTGACGATGGCGTTCATCGCGTCCACCCAGCCCTGCTCGGTGAAGACGGTGAAGTAGACGACGATGTTCGCCTTCGGCGCGAGCGCGCCGATGACCTGGAGGTCGAGCATGATCTCGCCGGTGGTGTCCTGCGGGTCGGCCTGCCGGTCGTCGCGTCCGCAGTCGTTGCCGGGGCCGTGCACCACGACGTCGGTGATGCTCGGGGTGCTCTGGCCCAGGACGTTTTCGAAGTACGTGGTCAGGGCGCCGAGTTTGTAGCCGCCGGAGGGGGTGCCGGGCTGGGTCATGCCGTTGAACGCGAGGACGGCGATGCACTGCCCGGTGCCGTCGGTCTGCTGCGGGAAGGCGTACAGGTCGCCGAGCCGGTTCGGGAGGAAGGTGCCTGCGGGGATCTGCGGTTGGGCCTTGGCCATCGGCGGCGGTTCGGTGCGGGCGGGGGTGCGGCGCAGCAGGTTGGCGCCGAGCGGCCGGTTGTCCAGGCCGAGGACGGCGGTGACGATGCCGCTGAGTTCCTCGGGGACGTTCACGGCGTGCTCGCGGCCGATGTAGCTGCGCCGGCGCCCGTCGGGTGTCTGGTACTGGTAGCGGGACAGGGTGACCTGGAAGGCGTCGGCCAGCTTGGCGGCGGTGCCGCTCAGTTGGACGCAGCGGGCGGCCTCGTTCGTCGCGACGGTGCGCAGGCCGTGCTGGGCGGCGAACTTCTCGACCGCGGCGAGGTCGGCGCCGGCGGCCTGGTTGTCGGCGAGGATCTGTGCGTCGTCGGCGGGGCGGCGGTGGGTCGGCGGGGTGAGTCCGAGGGCGTTGACGTCGATCGGCGCCGGGGCGCCGGGGTCGCGGCGCAGGTAGACGCTGACGGTCAGGTTTTCGTTCGGATCGGGCGGCCCGAGGGCGCGGGCCCCGCGGAGCGGGACGCGTTCGCTGTCCGGAAGGGCCACGTAGTGACTGCGGAACATGATCTCTCCAACGGTTGCGACGGTTGCGACCACTGAGGTCTAGGTCTGGGCGCGCGTGTACGACTCACGCGGCATACGTACGCTTATGCCGGATATGTACCTTGTATACTTACTACCCTGCGCTCGGCGCAGGGGTGAGTCAAGGCTCAGGAGGTGGCCGTGGGAAACCATCGGGACGCCGCGGCACCCGCGGCCGGCGGCGCCGGGCGGGCGCGGCTCTCCCGGCCGAAGGTGCTGCACGCGGCCGTCGCCCTGGTCGACCGCGCGGGCCTGGATCACCTGACCATGCGCAGCCTGGCCGCCGACCTGGGCGTGGAGCCGATGGCGCTCTACCGCTACGCGTCCGGCAAGCAGGCCCTGCTGGACGGCATGGTGGAGGTCTTCTACGCCGAGGTGAACGAGGGCCTGCGGCAGGCAGGGAACGCGGGGGAGGACTGGCGCGCCGAGCTGCACAGCGTGGCCCAGGTCTTCTGCCGGGTCGCCGACGTCCACCCCGAGGTGTTCCCGCTGGTGGTCACCCGCCCGCTGACCCTCCCGCTGGCCCGCCGCTCCACGCCGATGCTCCAGCTCAACGAGCACGTGCTGGCGGTGCTCGACCGGGCCGACCTGGACGACCGCACCACCCTGCGCGCCTACCGTGCCTTCGTCGGCTGGGTGCTCGGCTATCTGCTGGTCGACAAGCGGCAGGTGATCGACAACCCGGACGAGTCCGATCCGCTGCTCAGGCTCGGGCTGCACCGGCTGCCGGTCGCGAAGTACCCGCGGCTGCGCGCGCTCGCCGCGCAACTGGCCGACCACGACCCCACCGAGGAGGTCGCGGCCGGTCTCGACACCATCCTGGACCGGCTGACGAGTTCAGCAGATCTGAAGGACGGCCGGAAGGACGTCCGCAAGGACCGCCGGACGAGCGGTCGGGCGGACCGCCGGACGCCTGGTCGGACGGACCGCCGCAAGGATGGTCGGGCGGACCGCCGGAAGGACTGACGGACCGGCAGCACCTGCGGCAGGATGATCGCCATGGGTCGTGCTTCCGCTCTCTTCAGTTCCGACGTGCCACGCCGCCTCGGCACCCTCACCGCCACCGAACGCCGGCTCTGGCGCGCCTTCCCGCAGGGGGAGGCCGTCGATCTGCGGGTCGGCGACCCGGCGTTGGACGATCCGGCGCAGGCCGACCGCTGGCCCGCCGAGCGCTCGGTGCGCGGCGAGGTGCTCGCTGCACTGCTGCTCGGCGCCTGCCCGGCCGCGCCCGGAGCGGTGGCCGTGGTCCGGCTGACCGGGGCGCGGATCACCGGCGGGCTGCGGCTCACCCACGGGCAGGTCGCCTCCCCGTTCATCCTGCAGGGCTGCCGCTTCGACGGGACGATCGACCTCGACGGCGCCGTCACCGAGTCGATCGACCTGAGCGGGTCCCGACTGATCATGCTCAGCGCGTACGGCACGCTGGTGCGCGGCACGTTGGACCTGAACGACACGGTGGTGACCGGCGGCGAGCAGGCCGTGAACGCGGACGGGATCCGGATCGAGGGCAACCTCTCGGCCGAACGCGCCACCGTGACCGGCTCGTTCAGCCTGATCAACGCGCAGATCAGCGGCCGGGCCAAGTTCATCGACGCCAAGCTGAGCAGCACCGCGCCCGACGGCGAAGCGCTCAACGCCGGTGGTATGCGGCTGGGTCGCAGCCTGCTGGCGCAGGGTCTGGAGACCCGGGGCGAGCTGCGGATGCCCGGTGCGCACATCGGCAGCTCGCTGCACCTGAACGGTGCCGTGCTGGACGGCCTCGGCGGCACCGCGCTGCACGCCGACTCGCTCACCGTCGCCAGCGAGGCGGTCTTCCGCTCGCGCGGGACGGGGGAGGACGAGCAGCCCTTCACGGCGCTCGGCACCGTGCGGGTGCCGGGGGCGAAGTTCGGCAACGGCCTGGACCTGCGCGGGGCGCGGCTCACCCCGAAGGAGGACCGCCCGGCGCTGCGGGCCGCCCGCATCGTCGTCGAGGGCAACCTGCTGCTCGGCGGCGGCCTGCGCACCGACGGCGAGCTTCGGCTGACCGGGGCGCGGATCACCGGCCACCTCGACCTGGTCGGCATGGCCAGCCCGAACGCCCTGCTGAGCCTGCACGCGGCCACCGCCGAGGGCGGGATCCGCGACGACGCCGCCTCCTGGCCGAACCGGCTGAACCTGGACGGCCTCAGCTACGGCCCGTTCAGCGACTACCTCGACGCGCACCAGCGGCTGCTGCTGATCAGCCGTCAGATCCGCCGCTCCGATGGCACGATCGGCGGGTTCCGTGCCCAGCCGTACGAGCAACTGGCCGGCTACTACCGCTCGTTGGGCAGCGACGGCGAGGCGCGCACGGTGCTGCTGGCCAAGCAGCGCGCCCTGCGCGCCCAACTGCCGTGGTGGCAGCGAATATCCGGCCGCCTGCTGGATCTGCTGGTCGGCTACGGCTACCGGCCACTTCGGGCGATCGGCTGGGCGATCGCCCTGCTGGTGGCCGGCAGCGTGTACTTCGCCCAGGTGCGGCCGCAGCGCGTCAGCTCCGAGGACACCTCGGTGTTCAACCCGGTGCTGTACACCGCCGACCACCTGATCCCGGTCATCCACTTCGGACAGTCGGACGTCTGGCAGTACCACGGCGCTCCGGCCGTCGTCACGGTCGTGCTGACGATCCTCGGCTGGACGCTGGGCATCGCGATCGCCGGGACGGCCGGCCGCACCTTCACCCGCAACTGACCGCCCGTACCGCCTAGTCGGCGGTGGCGATCAGCGGCTCCAGCTTGAGGTCGGGCTTGGCGCGCTGGAAGGCGTTCAGATGCCACTTGTCGGCGAACAGGGCGAGCAGGACGTCGTCCGAGCGGCGGGTGAGCACCTCGCCGTCCGTCAGGCGGGCCTTGGCGAGCTCGGCGGCGCCGGCCGCGTCGGTGACCCGGGCCAGTCGGTAGGAGAGGTGGTCCAGGGTGATCGGGGAGGAGAACTCGTGCTCCATCCGGTGCAGCACCACGTCGAACTGCATCGGGCCGACCGCCGCCATCACCGGTGCCTGGTCGCCTCGCCGGTCGGAGACCAGCACCTGGACCACGCCCTCCTCGTCCAACTGCGAGACGCCCTTGCGGAACTGCTTGGAGCGGCTGATGTCCTTGGGGCGGGCGACCGCGAAGTACTCGGGGGCGAAGGCCGGCAGCGGCGGGAACTCGGCCTTCTTGCCGGTGTAGAGGGTGTCGCCGACCCGCAGCGCGCCGGCGTTGATCAGGCCCACCACGTCGCCGGGGTAGGCGGTGTCGACCACGGTGCGCTCGGCGCCGAAGACGGTGTGCGCGTACTTGGTGGCGAACGAGCGGCCGCTGGCGGCGCGGGTGACGTTCATGCCGCGCTCGAAGATCCCCGAGCAGACCCGGACGAAGGCGATCCGGTCGCGGTGCGCCGGGTCCATGTTGGCCTGGATCTTGAAGACCAGACCGGAGAACTCGGACTGCACCTCACGGGCACCGCCCTTGGCCAGCGGGCGCGGGCCGGGCGCCGGGGCCAGGTCGACCACGGCGTCCAGCAGCAGCTTGACGCCGATGTTGGTCAGCGCGGCGCCGAAGAAGACCGGGCTGATCTTGCCGGCCTCGAAGGCCTCCTGGTCGTAGCCCGGACCGGAGGAGAGCACCAGCTCCAGCTCCTCCAGGGCGTTCTCCCAGGTCTCGCCCTCCTGCTCGACGGCCTGCTCGGCGGTGAGGGTCTCCTCGATGGCGGCGTGGGTGCCGGCCGGGACCTTGGTGAAGCGGAGCATCTGCTCGGTGTTCTCGGCCTGCACCAGACCACGCAGGTTGCCGGCGTCACCGACCGGCCAGACCACCGGCACCGGCGTGATGCCCAGGTGGGTCTCGATGTCGTCGAGCAGCGCGAGCGCCTCGCGGCCGCGGCGGTCCCACTTGTTGATGAAGGTGATCACCGGGACGCCGCGGTGGCGGCAGACCGCGAAGAGCTTGCGGGTCTGCTCCTCCAGGCCCTTGGCGGCGTCGACCAGCATGATCGCGCAGTCCACGGCCGCGAGCACCCGGTAGGTGTCCTCGGAGAAGTCGGCGTGGCCGGGGGTGTCGACCAGGTTCATCACGTGGCCGCGGTGGTCGAACTGCAGCGCCGCCGAGGTCACCGAGATGCCGCGGTCGCGCTCCAGCTCCATCCAGTCGCTGGTCACGCCGCGCCGGCCGCCCTTGCCGTGGACGGCGCCGGCCGAGGTGATCGCGTGCGCGTGCAGCGCCAGCGCCTCGGTCAGCGTCGACTTGCCCGCGTCGGGGTGGCTGATGACGGCGAAGGTCCGGCGGCGGCCGGCCTCGTTGAGGACCTGGATCGTGGTGGCGGACAGTTCGTTGCTCAACGTGTTCCCTCGGGATACCGATCGGCACCAGGCCGGTGATGCCGCTCCGGGCCTGCTGAGCCGCGTGCATTCTCCGCAGGCCCAAGGATCGATTCTAATGGGCCCGGCAAGAGGAACGGCACGGCTTCCCCGGTTCGGATGGTTTCAGCGGGTTCCGATGGGACTCAGAGCATCGCGGCGGCCGGCTTCACCATGCCGCGGGCGGTCTTGGCGTCCACGTACTCGCCGATCGCCGTCATCACCCACTCACCGGAGAACTGCCGGACCAGCTTGCACATCACCACGCCGGTGTGTGGCTCGGCGTTGGTGAGGTCGAAGCGCACCAGCTCCGCGCCGGAGCCCGCGTCGAGCAGCCGGCAGTAGGCGTCCTTGATCTCGGTGAACGTCTGGCCGGAGAAGGAGTTGACCACGAAGACCAGTCCGCAGACCTCGGGCGGCAGGCCGTCCAGGTGCACGGTGATCGACTCGTCGTCGCCGCTGCCGGCGCCGGTGAGGTTGTCGCCGCTGTGCTGGATCGAGCCGTTGAAGATCTGGAGCTTCATGAACCAGGCGGTCTCCAGGCGTTCGCGCTTGGCGTCGAACGCGATGCAGGAGGCGTCCAGGTCGATGTTGCGGCCGTGCCTGGCGGGCTCCCAGCCCAGGCCCATCCGGACCGAGGTGAGGAGCGGGCGGCCGTTCTTCACCAGCGAGACCGAGCCGCCCTTGACCAGCGAGACGCGGCCCTTGTCCAGGGTGACCTTCGGCGGACCGGCCACGGGGGGCGCGGCCGGCGGCGCGGGCGGGGCGGCCACAGGGGCGGGCGCAGGGGCGGGCGGGGCGTACGAGGGCATCGGCGGGCCAGCGGGCGCCGCGGGCGCGGCAGCGGGCTCCTCGACCGAGACGCCGAAGTCGGTGGCGATGCCCGCCAGGCCGTCGGCGTAGCCCTGGCCGACCGCGCGGATCTTCCACTCCGCGCCGCGCCGGTACACCTCGACCACCAGCAGCGCCGTCTCCCGGCTCAACTTGGGCGGGGTGAAGGTGACCAGCACCTGGCCGCTGTCGGCGTCCCGGACGGTCGCGGTCGGCTCGGTGCCGGCGAAGGTGGCGCCCGGATCGTCCAGGCTCGCGGTCACCAGGATCTTCGCGATGCCCGCCGGGACGGCCCAGGTGTCCACCACGATCGCGTCGGGGGAGCCGCCGGCGGCCGGCCGGTGGGTCACGCCGGGACCCTGCGGCGCGTTGAAGAAGACGAAGTCCGCGTCCGAACGGACCTTGCCCGCCGGGGTGAGCAGCAGGCCCGAGACGTCCAGGCGTTTGGGGGCCGTCACCTCGATGGTCACCCGGGCTGCGGTGAGCGGGGCGTTGCCGCCCGGGGTCAGGGCCGTGGTCACGGTGTCCTCCTCAACTGGGCGGCACGGATGTACCAGCCCACCCTATCCACCACACCCCGCCCGGGGGATCAGCCCAGAGGTGTGGAGCGCACGAAGGCGCCGTGAACGGCCACCGCGCGCGGGTCGGCCGGCGCCGGCGCGAAGCCGGAGGCGGTCCAGCTGTCGCCGTCGGTCGCCTCGGGGCCGGCGGGCGGGCCGACGTCCTGCACGGTGAAGCTGTACGTGCCCGGCTGGACGTCCTCGCCCGGTGCCAGGGCGAAGCGGTAGAGCACCGACCCGTCGTCCTCCTGTTCCAGCGTCACCCGGGCGCCGGGGAGCGTGGTCCAGGCCATTGCGGTGGCGGCGCCGGTGTCGGCGGCGTCCAGCCGGAAGTCGACCTCGACGGCGGTCAGCGGCTCGGTCACCGTCAGTTTGAGGGTGCGTTGGATGCCGAGGTCGACGGCGGCGCCGCCGCGCGAACCGCCGCGCGAACCGGCAGGGGCGACCGGCGTGATGGTGCCGGCCGCGTCGGTGAGGGCGTCGCCGGGGGCGGGGGTCTGCACCGGGGCGGGCGTCTGGACAGGAGTGGGCGTCGGCGCGGGCGTAGGCGGAGGAGTGGTGGGCTGGTGGGTGGCGCCGGGCTTGTACGGCGAGGTGGGCGGTGCCGTCGGGGCCTGCGGTGGCGCGCTGACGGTGGTCCCCGGTGTGAACGGCGGCAGCGCGCTCGGCGCCGGGTCGGCCGTCGCGGTCGGGGTGGCGGAGGCCGAGGGGGACGGCGTCACGCTCGCCGAGGGCGTCGGCGTCGGCGAGGTCTGCGGGCTGTACGGCGGGCTCGCCGCGGCGAGGGCGAGCGAGCTCGCGGGCGCGGACGGCGTGGACGGCGTGGCGGAGCGGGAGCTGATCGGGGCCGTCGACCGCACCGCACCGGCGTTGGCCGGCGAGGCCGGCGGCGGCCCGGGCGGCGGGGGCGGGGTCGGGGTGACGCTGGCGCCGGCTATCCGGACGTCGGCGGCGACCCGCTGCTGCTCGTTGATCAGCACCGTGGTCGCGATGCTGATCCCGACCACGGTGGACATCGCCATCGCGGCGCCGGAGACCCTGAACGCGGGCAGTCGGAACTGCCCGCCGAGCGGCTTCGGCCGCCCGTGCCTGCCGTGCGGGCCGCTCAGCTGCGGCTGCTCACTCGCACGGTGCCCCACCGCGGGGGCGCCCTCCCGGTGGACCACCGGACTCCCTTCGTTCGGATCCGGCGTCTTGACCGACCGGCACATGGTGGGCGGCGTCGCGACGCCCGGACTCTCCCCTGGACGGCTTCTCCTCGGTCGCCGATGCTCCGCATGGACTCCCTCGTCGGCACCGCCCAGACTCGGCCCGGACGCCGCTCCTACCTCCGCCCACCATGTGCCGGTCGGTCTTGGCGCCCCCGCGCGCACACCGGTATCGGCAGGGGCACGAGAGTACCAGCGGCGGGCCGGGAAGTGACCGGGGTGGCCGGAAGGAGATCAACGGCCTGGCAGCAGATCAATAACGCCGATCGCCTGCCGGTGCCGAGGAGTTGACGTACCGTCGGGTTCGCGGGGGCGGGCGGGGGGTTTGCCGGGCGCGGAGCGGCGCCACGTTGCAACCCCGTGCAACCTTTGCGGCCCCGGCGGCGGCGGAGCACGCTGGCCCGGTCCCGCCTCCCCCCGGAGAATCTGCCATGCCGCGCGATCCACTGTCCGCCAGTCCCCAAGCCCCGCACTCGGTCACGCCCGGTGCGCCACCCGTGCTGCCGTTGCGCCGAGCCGCGCCGGTGGAAGACGTCCTGACGCTGCGTATCGCCCTCGGGCGCGACAAGGTGGGCACCGTGCCCACCCGGTTCCGCTACGAGCCGCAGCGGCCCTACGAAGTCCTGGTCACCTTCCACCTCGGCCGCCCCGACGAGGTGGACTGGGTGTTCTCCCGGGAGCTGCTCCGCGAGGGCCTGCGCGGCCTGACCGGGCACGGCGACGTCCGGCTCTGGCCGGCGCACTGCCCCTGCCACGGCGCAACCCTGCACCTGGCGCTGGAGTCCCCGTACGGCAGTGCCCTGTTGGAGGCGTCCGCGCCGAGGATCAGGGACTGGCTGGCGCGCACCTACGCGGAGGTCCCGGAGGGGACCGAGCCGGACTGCGGGCCGACCGACGCGCAGCTCTCGCAGTTCCTGTTCGGCGACTTCTGACGGAGCACTCTCAGACGGTCAGCGCGTCGTCCGGCTGTCTGCGCGGTCCGGGGACGGCCCGGCCCGGTGCGTCCCCGGGTTGGGCCGTCCCCATCGCGCGGCAGCCGGGCAGCAGAACCGATCCGCCGTCCAGCAGCGCCCGCAGGCGCCTGATCCCGGGCGCCGAGGAGGACGGCAGCAGCTGGTACGGGTCGGTCGGCCCGACCACCTCGACGTGCACCGATCCGGCGAAACGGTACGGCCGGTGCTCCAGCAGTGCGCCCAGGTAGCGGCGCAGCCGGGAGAGTTCGGCCCGTACGGTGACCGTCCGGGCGGGCTCGCCGAACAGGCCCTCGGCCAGTTCGGCGGCGGTGCGGCCGGGCCGGTGGGTGGCCAGCAGCAGGAGCAGCTCGGCGTGCCGCGGGCTCAGCGCGTGCGACCAACTGCCCGCGCCGCCGCGCACGAAGAGCTCGGGCCGGTCGGAGCGGCTGAGGTCGAGCACCAGCCGGGCGCCCTCGGACTGCTCGTTGACCGCCTCGGGGGAGCCGGTCAGCGGGCGCACCAGCCAGCCGTCGGCCAGCGGTTCGACCGCGCACTCGCCGAGCGAGGGCAGCCAGTGCACCGGCGCCGAGCCCCAGCCGTCGGTGGGCAGCCGCAGCCGGTTGACCGGCGGCAGGCCCGCGGTGGCGGCCGTCCAGCCGTCCCGGTCCACCACCAGCGCCGGGCTCGGGGACTGCGCGAGGACGGGCGCGGCGACCGTCCGCAGCCGGTGCAGCGACTCCAACTGGCTTGCCCGCAGCTCGGTCTCGGCCAGCCTGGCGGCCGTCACGGCCAGCGCCAGCAGCTGCGGGTGGACGCCGCGGGCCGGGCCGCTGAGGTCCACCACGCCGGCCAGCCGGCCGGTGCGCGGGTCGCGGACCGGGGCGGAGACGCAGGTCCAGGCGTGCTGGTTGCGCACGTAGTGCTCGGCGGAGTGCACCCGCAGCGGCCGGCCGGTGCGCAGCGCGGTGCCGATGCCGTTGGTGCCGACCGACTCCTCGCCCCAGCGCCCGCCGGTCATGAACCCGATCAGGTCGGCGCTGCGGCGCAGTTGGCGCGGGCCCTCGTGCCAGAGCACGTCGCCCTGCGAGTCGGCCACGGCGAGGATCAGCGGCAGGTCGGTGGTCGGGTCGAGCAGCGTCTGGCGCAGCGTCGGGAGCACCGCGTCCAGCCCGCTGGAGCGGCGGCGGTGCTCGACCTCGGCGGTGCTCAGGTGCTCGGGGGCGCGGCCGTGTTCGGGGTCCAGGCCGAGCCGGCGCACCCGTTCCCAGGAGTCGCCGATCTCGGGGCGCGGCAGCTGCCGGGGGATGTTCCCGGTGACGGCCTGCTCGTGGGCCCGGGTCAGCTGCTCGGTGGCCTCGCGCGAGACCTCGCCGGTCCGGCCCAGGTGTGCGGAGTCCCGCATGGTGTGCTCCCCTCGCCGCAGTCCGGTCCCGCTCGGCCGGGGCAGGGCCGCGCGACCCTGTCGCCCACAGCGTACGGGTGCTCGTGAGCGTCCGGGCGGGCGATCCTTGCACGGGTGCCGGGCGCAGGGCTCGGGTTCTGCCGCACCAGTTTCTGACGGTCCGTCGGGAAATGCCCTGCTGTCGATCAGTCGAGCGGCGGCAGTTGGTCCGCGCCGGGTGGCTCGGCGCCCGCGACGGCGCAGGTCAGCGCCGCTACTGCGGCTGCGAACCGACAGGCCTCGGCGACCTGGTCGAGGGTCGGGCCGGTCAGCCGGCCGCCCAGCAGCCCGCGTCGTTCCAGGTGGTGCAGCAGTCCTCCGGTGAACGCGTCGCCGGCTCCCACGGTGTCGACGACCCGTGTACGAACGGCTGGAACGCGCACCCGCTCGCCGTCCAGTGAGGCCAGCGCGCCGTCCTCGCCGAGGGTCAGCACCACCAGCCGAACGCCCTGCATATGCCAGGTGTCGCAGGCCTGCTCGGGGTCGGTGCCCGGGCTCAGCAGGGCCAGGTCGTCGGCGGAGAGACGCAGCACGTCGGCGAGCGCGCACCAGCGCGCGATGCGCTCCCGGTAGCGCTCGGGGTCGACCAGCAGCGGGCGGAGGTTGGGGTCGATCGAGATGGTGGCGTGCGCTCCGGCGCGGGCCAGGAACTCCTCCACCACCTGTCCGCCGGGGGCGCGCACCAGCGCGAGTGAGCCGGTGTGCACGGCGTGCGTGCCGGTGAGGTCGACCGCCGCCAGCTCCGACGGCTGCCACTGCCAGTCGGCGGTGCCCTCGGCGTGGAAGGAGTAGCCCGCCCGGCCCTGCGGGTCGAGCGCGGCGATCGCCAGCGTGGACGGCTCGGCGGCCGCCGGGCAGTCGGCCAGGTCCACCCCCGCGGCGGTCAGCCGCTCGCGGAAGAGCGCGCCGAACGGGTCGGTCGAGAGCCGGGCGAGCAGCCGGGTGCGGGTGCCGAGGCGGGCCAGCGCGGTGGCGGTGTTGGCCGGGCCGCCGCCGGGCAGGACCCGCAGCCCGAGTTCGCCGGGCGCGCCCGGCTGCACGAAGGCGTCGGCGACACACTCGCCGAGCACGGTGATGCTCAACTTTCCCCCGCGTTATGAGTGAGTGGCGTGCTCCGCCGAGGCCTGCGCGGTCTCCACCGAGCGGTGCAGGTCGGTGGTGGCGTCCAGGGTGGCGGTCGCGGTGACGGCCAGGCAGGCCGCCAGCGCCAGGGCCGCCGCCGCCCGGCGCCGTCCGCCGGTGCCCGGGTGCGGCGAGAGCAGCGCGGCGACCCGCCGGGGCACCGGGCCGGCCGCCGCGGCCGGGGCCAGGAACGGGCGGGCCGGACGCGGCGCGCGGGCGGCGGCCAGCGCGGCCCGGCCCACCGCGCGGGCGGTCACCGCCCGGTCGCCGACGGCGCGCGCCGCGCACTCGTCCGCCCAGCGCTCCAGGTGGAAGCCGAGCGGGGCGCGCAGCTGGCGCAGCGCGGGGTGGATCACCGCGGCGTAGGCGGCGGCGGCCAGGAAGAGGTGGTGGCGGCAGGTCAGGTGCGCTCGCTCGTGGGCGAGCAGCGCGGCCCGCTCGGGGGCCGGCAGGGCCCGCAGCATCCCGGCGGTGACCACGATCCGGCCCGGGCGCCCGGGCAGCGCGTAGGCGTCGGCGCGGTCGTCGTCCAGTACGGCGAGCGGGTGGTCGTCCAGGGCGACCAGCTCGCGCAGTGCGCGGCGCAGCTGGACGCGCAGCGGCAGCCGGGCCGCTCGGGTCGGCGGTGCGTCCTCGATCGCGCTTCCGGCGACGGCCGCGCGGGCCCGGCGCAGCTCGCGGACCTGGAGGTGTGCGGTGCGCAGCGCCAGCGCGACGGCCGCCAGCAGGGCGGCGGCGGCCGGGCCGGCCAGTAGCTCGGCGGCCGGCGAGGCGTGGCTGAGCCAGGGCAGCGAGAGGTGCCCGAGGGCGGCGACCAGCGGGATCCGGAGCAGCCCGGCGACTGCGAGCAGCCCGAGCGAGACGGTGCTGGCGGCGGCCAGCGCCACCGTCGTGGTGGTCAGCACCCAGGCGGCCGCGCGCGGGTGCAGTGCGTCGGCCAGCTTGCGGGCGGCCGGTGCGGCGAGGAAGGGGACCAGGAACGGGGCCCAGACGGCGAAGATCACGGACCGTTGACCTCCCGGGTGTCGGGCTGCTCGCCCAGCAGCTCGCGCAGCAGCCGCTCGTCGTCGTCGGAGAGGTCGGAGACGAAGCGGGCCAGCACGGTCGAGCGGTCCTCCTCGCGGTCCAGCTCGGTGCGCATCCGGCGGGCGGCCAGGCCTGCGGGGTCCCGCACGGTGGGGGTGTAGGCGTACGCGCGGCCGACTCGCGTCCGCGCCACCGTCCCCTTGTCGTGCAGGCGGGCCAGGATGGTGGCGATGGTGGTGCGGGCCAGGTCGCCGCCGAGGGCGAGCTGGACGTCCTGCGGGGTGAGCGGCTGGTGGGCGGCCCAGAGCGCGGCGAGCACCTGGGCCTCCAGCTCTCCGGACGGGCGGCGCGCGGCGGGCACTTCTGGCATGTCGACGTGACCTCCAGTCGTCGTCTACAGTCGTGTAGACCGTCTACGTCACTGTAGACGGTCGGGGCGCCCTTCCGCAGGACCGCCTCCACCAGTATGGGAGGTCCGCCAACCTTGCCTTCGTCCACCCTTCTCGCGGTCAACGTGCTCGACGCCTCGTCGTTGCTCTCCGCCTTCGGAGCGCTCGGCATCGCCGTCGTCCTGTTCGCCGAGACCGGCCTGCTGGTCGGCTTCTTCCTGCCGGGCGACTCGCTGCTCTTCACCGCCGGGCTGCTCTGCGTCCCCGGCGCGATGAGCGGACCCCAGCTGCACCTGTGGCAGGTGATCCCGGCCGCGCTGGTCGGCGCACTGGCCGGTGCCCAGGTCGGCTACGTGATCGGCGCACGCGGCGGCCGTCCGCTGCTCCAGCGCTCGAAGCGCAGGAGCCTCCAGCACGGCGTCGAGCGGGCCGAGGAGATCCTGGCCAAGTACGGCTACGGCAAGGCCATCGTGCTCGCCCGCTTCATCCCGGTGGTGCGCACGGTGCTCAACCCGCTGGCCGGTGTGCTGGAGGTGCCGGTGCGCACCTTCACGTTCTGGCAGGTGCTGGGCGGCACGATCTGGTCGGTCGGCGTCGTGATGGCCGGCTACGGGCTCGGATCGACTGTTCCCAGTATCGACACTTATCTGCTACCCATCATTGGTCTGGTAGTAGTTGTGTCCGTGATCCCGATTGCTCTCGAATTGCTCCGCGCCCGCAAGGCGGCCCGCGCCGAAGGCCATGACCGCCAGGGCGGGGGCGACAAGCGATGACGCTCCGTACCCTGCTCGCCTACGACGGCAGCGGCATCGACGGCGGCCTCTACACCACCGTCACCCACTGGGCGGCCGACGCGCCGAACTGGCTGGACCAGATCATCAAGGCCTGGTCCAACGTCGGCCTGGGCGTCTTCGCCCTCTTCATGCTCTGGGCCTGGTGGCAGGCCAGGGCGGCCGACTCGGTGGTGATGGCCCGGGTGCTGGCCTCGCCGCTGGTCGTGGTGGCGGCCTATGTCGTCAACTCGGTCCTCAAGAGCCTGGTCCACGAGGTCCGGCCGTGCCAGCAGATCGCCGGCAGCGTGCCGCTGGACCCCTGCCCGGCCGTCGGTGACTGGTCCTTCCCCAGCAACCACACGGTGATCGCCTTCTCGGCGGCCGTGGCGCTCTGGTTCGCCTACCGGCGACTTGCCTGGATCGCGCTGCTCGCCGCTGTGCTGATGGGCGCCTCCCGGGTCTGGGTGGGCGTGCACTACCCGCACGACGTGCTGGTCGGCATGCTGGTCGGCGTGCTGGTCGCGATCCCGCTGGCGCTGGCGGCCGGACGGGCCGCGCCGCTGGTGGAACGGGCGCGCGCTGGGGCGCTGGGCCCGTTCCTGGGAGCTGGTCCGGCCGTCGCGGTGGCCCAGGGCCGCTGACACATCCGGTTGAACCGGGTCGGTTCCGCTACGGCGGACCGGCCCGGTTCTGTCGTTTCCGGAGGCCTGTTGAGTCGATGTTGTCTGTACAACTTGGCGAGTGTTGGCCTGGACGTCGCCGTCCGGTCACCCTTCGGCAACCCGCGCCACGCAGCCTGGTCGCCATGAGAGTCATTGTCGTAGGAGCCGGCGTCCTCGGAACCATGCACGCCTGGCAGGCCGTCGAGCGCGGTCATGAGGTCGTCCACCTGGAGCGCGAGGCCGAGGCGCGCGGCGCCTCCGTTCGCAACTTCGGACTGGTGTGGGTCAGCGGGCGCTCCGGCGGCGAGGAGCTGGCCACCGCGCTGCGGGCGCGCGAGCTGTGGGAGCGGATCGGCGAGAAGGTGCCGGCGCTGGGGTTCCGCGCGGCCGGGTCGCTGACGGCGATCCGCACCGAGGCCGAACTCGCCGTCGCCGAGCAGGCGCTGCTGCGCGAGGACGCCGAGGCCCGCGGGTTCAAGCTGCTGGACGCGGCCGAGACGCGCGCCGTCAACCCCGCGCTGCGCGGCAAGCTGCTCGGCGCGCTCTGGTGCGAGCGGGACGGCGCGGTCGAGCCGCGCACCGCCCAGCCCGCGCTGCGCGAGGCGCTGCTGGCCAGCGGCCGCTACACCTTCCTGCCCGGGCGCGAGGTGCGCGAGGTGGTCGGCGAGAACGCGGTCCGCGACGACCACGGCCAGGTCCACACCGGTGACGTCGTGCTGCTCTGCACCGGCGCCTGGCTGGGCGGCCTGGTCCGCGAGCTGGTACCCGAGCTGCCGGTGCGCCGGGTCCGGCTGCAGATGATGCAGACCGACCCGCTGGACGAGCCGCTGACCACCGCCGTCGCCGACGGCGACAGCTTCCGCTACTACCCCGCCTTCGCCGGTGACGCGCTGGAGCAGCTGAAGGCCGCCCAGCCGCAGCCGCCGGTGGCCGCCGAGCACAAGATGCAGCTCCTGATGGTCCAGCGCCGCGACGGCGGGCTCACCATCGGCGACACCCACGAGTACGAGCACCCGTTCTCCTTCGACGTGGACGAGGAGCCGTACGAGCACCTGGCGGGCGTGGCGGAGGAGCTGCTCGGCCGGCCGCTGCCGCGGATCCGCCGCCGCTGGGCCGGGGTGTACGCGCAGTGCACCGACACCACCCGAGTGGTGCACCGCGAGCAGGTCCGCGACGGCGTCTGGCTGGTCACCGGCCCGGGCGGGCGCGGTATGACCTGCTCGCCGGCGATCGCCGAGACCACCGCCGAACTCATCAACCTGTAAGGGCAGTCACCATCATGAGCAGCACTGACATCCGCCTGGTCGTCCTGGACATGGCCGGCACCACCGTGGCCGACGACGGTCTCGTCGAGCGCGCCTTCCAGGCCGCCTCCGACGCGCTGGGCGTCGAGGCCGGCAGCCCCGAGCACCAGCGCATGCTGGAGCACGTCCGGGCCACCATGGGCGAGTCCAAGATCTCCGTCTTCCGCCACCTGTTCGGCGCCGAGGAGCGCGCCCAGCAGGCCAACGTGGCCTTCGAGGCCGCCTACCACGACCTGGTCGACGCCGGGCACTGCGAGGCGCTGCCGGGCGCGGCCGAGGCGATCGCCGAACTGCGGGCGCAGGGCCGCAAGGTGGTCCTCACCACCGGCTTCTCCCGGGCGACCCAGGACCAGATCCTCAAGGCACTGAACTGGCAGCAGATCGCCGACCTGTCGCTCTGCCCGGCCGACGCCGGCCGCGGCCGCCCGTACCCGGACCTCGCGCTCACCGCGCTGCTGCGCACCGGGACCGACTCGGTCCACCAGATGGCGGTGGCCGGTGACACCGGCTACGACATGCTGACCGGCGTCCGGGCCGGCGCCGCCGTGGTGGCGGGCGTCCTCACCGGCGCGCACGACGCCGAGCGGCTGCGCGCCGACGGCGCCACCCACGTGCTGGCCTCGATCGCGGAACTCCCGGCGCTGCTGGCGCAGTAGCCCGTTCGGTCGGTGCCCGGGGCGGTGGTCGCCCCGGGCACCGCTGCTCGCAAGGGCTGCCGCAATTCGCAAGCCTGTTCCGATAATTGGGGTTCGGGTTCGCCCGGACGAGCCGTCAGCGTTCGCCGCCGGGTGCGTCGGGGGACGTGAGAATGTAGGCCCGCCCCGAGTATCTGGAGTCAGGCCATGGCAGCTGATGCATGCAGTGCTACGGAACCGGAGGGCGCCCGGATCCCGTTGCCGTCTCCCGGGCGGGCAGCGTCCCCGGGTGCGGGTGAACGCGGGATCGAGGAACGGGACTTCAGCTTCGACGGCTTCCGCTACCGCTGCCGCCTGGTGCACCAGAGCGCCCCGCGGACCGAGCCGGTACTCATCCTCGGCGGCTCCTCCCAGGACCTCTACTCCTGGCTGCGCTACGAGAAGCGCCTCGGCCCGCTGGCGACGGTGATCACCGTCGACCTTCCCGGCTACGGCAGTGCCGACTTCCTGCCCGCGAAGTACGGGATCGACTTCCTGGCCGCGACCGTCCGCCACCTGCTGGCGGAACTCGCCATCCCGCGGATCAACCTGGTGGCCGTCTGCTACGGCGGCGCGATCGGGCTGCGCTTCCTCCAGCACTACCCCGAACTGGTCGAGCGGCTGGCCCTGGTCGGCATGACCGCGCGCATCCCGGACGACTACACCGAGGCGATGGAGCGCTGGGCGGGCATGATCGAACGGGGTGACACCGCCCCGATCGCGCGCGAGCTGACCGACCGCTTCATGTCCCCGCCGGGCACCGGGCCGGTCCGGCGCCACGCGGCCGTCGCCCGGCTGGTCTACCAGCAGATCGCCGGCCAGAACGCCGAGCAGATGCGCATGTCGGCCGAGCACAACACCCGCCTGATGCGCCACGAGTGGTACCGGCCCGAGCCGATCACCGCGCTGCCGAGCGTGGTGGTGACCGGCGAGTACGACACCCTCTGCACGCCGGTGATGGGACGCCAGATGGCCTCCCAGCTCGCCGACGCGCGCTTTCTGACCATCACCGAGTCCGACCACCTGGCCCCCGTCGAGCGGCCCGACGACCTCGCCGACCTGCTCGCCCGCTTCTGCACCGGCCAGTCGATCGACGAACTCCCGTACACCAATCCGGTCGAGCGCCTCGGCACCCTGCTGCGGCCCGAACTCCTGCATTCCTGAACCACGTTGACGAGGGGACCGCTATGTGCGGGATCGCCGGATGGATCTCCTTCGACCGGGACCTGAGCGCCCGGACCGAGGAGATCGCCGCCATGACCGCCTCGCTGGCCCCGCGCGGGCCGGACGCCGGCGGGCTGTGGAACGGGCCGCACGCCGCCCTCGGCCACCGCCGGCTGGCCGTCATCGACCCGGACGGCGGCGCCCAGCCGATGACCGCCGAGCAGGACGGCCGCACGCTGCTCGTGCTCAGCTACAGCGGCGAGGTCTACAACCACCAGGAGCTGCGGGCCGAACTGCGCTCCCTGGGCCACCACTTCCGCACCCGCAGCGACACCGAGGTGGTGCTGCGGGCCTTCCTGGAGTGGGGGCACTCCTGTGTCACCCGGCTGAACGGCATGTACGCCTTCGCCCTGTGGGACCCGCGGGCCCAGGAACTGCTGCTGGTCCGCGACCGGTTGGGCATCAAGCCGCTCTACTACCATCCCACCGCCGACGGCGTGCTGTTCGGCTCCGAGCCCAAGGCGGTGCTGGCCCACCCCGAGGTCGAGGCCGCCGTCGACCTCGACGGGCTGCGCGAACTCCTCGGGTTCACCGTGACCCCCGGCCGGGCCGTCTACCGCGGGATGCGCCAAGTCCGGCCCGGGCACACCGTCCTGGTCACCCGCGCAGGCCTGCGCGAGCAGCCGTACTGGGAGTTGGAGGCCCGCGAGCACACCGACGACCTGGACACCACGGTGGCCACCGTGCGCGCGCTGCTGGAGGACATCGTGGCCCGGCAGCTGGTGGCCGACGTCCCGCTGAGCACGCTGCTCTCCGGCGGCCTCGACTCCAGCGTCATCACCGCGCTGGCCGCCCGGCACCTGTACCGGCAGGGCGGCGGCCAACTGCGGTCGTTCGCCCTGGACTTCGTCCAGCACACCGAGAACTTCACCCCCGACCCGCAGCGCGCCAGCCCCGACGGCCCGTACGCCCGCGCGCTGGCCGCCCACGCCGGGACCCTGCACAGCGAAGCCGTCCTGGACACCGCCGCGCTCACCGACCCGCGGCACTGGGACGCGGTGATCCGCGCCCGCGACCTGCCGATCGGGCTCGGTGACAGTGACACCTCGCTCTACCTGCTGTTCCAACAGGTCCGGCAGCACTCCACGGTGGCCCTCTCCGGCGAGGCCGCCGACGAACTCTTCGGCGGCTACTGGTGGTTCCACCACCCCCAGGTCACCGCCGCCGCCGACTTCCCCTGGCTGGCCGCCCTGCGGCTGGCCTCGCCGCCGGGCACCGCTCCGCGCGAGGCGTTCCTCGCCCCGGGTCTGCTGCGCGAACTCGACCTCGACGGCTACCGCGCCGCGCGCTACCGCGAGGCGCTGCGGGCCGTACCGCGCCTGGAGGGCGAGTCGGCCCCCGAGCGCCGGATGCGCGAGTTCTGCCACCTGCACCTCACCCGGTCGGTGCCCTTCCTGCTCGACCGCAAGGACCGGCTCAGCATGGCCTGCGGGCTGGAGGTCCGGGTGCCGTTCTGCGACCACCGCCTCGTGGAGTACGCCTTCAACACCCCCTGGTCGATGAAGACCTTCGACGGGCGGGAGAAGAGCCTGCTGCGCGCTGCCGCCGCCGACCTGCTGCCCGCGGCGGTGGCCGAGCGGGTGAAGAGCCCCTACCCGCTGACCCAGGACCCTGGCTACGCAAGGACGCTGCGCCAGGGCCTGGGCGCGGTCCTGGACCGCGCAGACTCCCCGCTGCACGCGCTCCTCGACGTCGAGGCCGTCCGGCTGGCCGTCAAGGACGAGGGTGCGGCCGAGAGTTCGCGGCAGGCAGCCGAACTGGTGCTGGCCATGGACTCCTGGCTGCGGCAGTACCCGGTGCGCCTGGAGCTGTGAGGCGTTGTCCCCATCCCCGTGATCGTTGTACGTTGTTCGTCAACCGTCAGCTTCAGGGGGAGAACCATGTCCGTCGACGCTCCGCTGCGCCTCGCCGTCATACTCGGCAGCAACCGCGAGGGCCGTTTCGGCCCCATCGTGGCCCGTTGGTTCACTCGCTTCGCCGAGCAGCGCGGCGACTTCAAGATCGACTTCATCGACCTGGGCGACCTCGGCGAGCACCCGCTGCCCGCCATCATGGGCGGCACCCACGCACCCGAGCAGGCGGCCGTGCTCGCCGACCTCACGGCGCGGCTCGCCGACGCCGAGGCCTTCGTGGTGGTGACCCCCGAGTACAACCACAGCTTCCCCGCCGCGCTCAAGCACGCCATCGACCTGCACAACGTCCAGTGGCACGCCAAGCCGGTCGGGTTCGTCTCGTACGGCGGCCTCGGCGGCGGCCTGCGCGCCGTCGAGCAGCTGCGGCTGATCTTCGCCGAGCTGCACGCCATGACCGTGCGGGACAGCGTCAGCTTCCACTCCGTGTGGGAGCGCTTCGACGCGCAGGGCGAGCTGGTCGACTCCACCGTCGCGGAGGGCGCCGCCACCGGCATGCTGAACCAGCTGACCTGGTGGGGCGAGGCGCTGCGGCAGGCCCGGGCCGAGCAGCCGTACGGCAAGTGAGTGCTGGGGCGAATCACTCCTGACGATCTATCAAAACATGATCATTCTCAGTAGCATGCGGCCATGACTGAGACCGACGGAGAGATCGACCTCACCGACACCATCTTCATCATCGTCAAGTCCGACCTGCCCATCGGCCAGCTGCCGCTGACGGCGGGCAACACGGGCGAGGAGTACGAGTTCGGCGGGGGGTGGCGGATGCTCGAATCGAAGCTCGACGTCCCCGGCGCCATGGACGTCATCGCCCAGACCATGTCCCGGGACACCAAGGGCCCCGCGATCGCTGCCTACGCGAGCGCCAAGGGCTACCTGTACATGGTGTTCTGCGAGAAGGGGAAGACGGTCACCACCGTCCTCAACGGCTCCCACGAGGCGATCGCCGCCGGATTCGTCACCAAGTACAAGCACCACCCGCTGGTCGCCGTCGGAGCCGGGTCCGGCTTCGCCAAGAAGGGCGGCCTGAAGAGCAACTACGACGCCCTGAAGGCCGCCGCCGCCCGCGACGCCATCCCCGGGGTGCACGGCGACAAGCTGCTGCTCACCTGGCTGGTCGGCGTCGGCCTGCCCAACTGCCACGACATCGACCCGTACTGGAACGAGATCGGCGACGGCGCGATCGCGCAGCGGCAGGCCTTCTGGCGGCCCGACATCGAGATCGACATCAACCTCTGAGAGCTGGTGGCTCATGCTGCTGCGGGTGGTGTTCGCGTTGGCCGGAACGGCCGTGATGGGCCTCGGGTTGCTCCTGGCCTGGGACTACCGCGGAATCAGCACCAGGATGAAGGCGCAGGCGGACGCGTCGCGGCAACGCGGGGGCTTGCGGGGCATGTTCGGCCCGGACTCCGGAGACCCGCGCCAGGTGGGGTGGGGAGTGGTGCTGGGGGGCTTGGTCTTCGTCATCGCCGCCGTCTTCGGGCAGCGGAGCTGAGCCGGCCCGGCCCTTTCCGCTGGGGTGTGGGAAGGGCAGGGCCGACTCAGCGCGCTGTGCGTCAGGAGCTGTGGGCCGTGCCCGCGTAGCGCCGGGCGAAGCGGGTGCCGGTGCCGGCGGTGACGGTGACGTCGTAGTGGCCGGTGGCGTCGAGCGGCCAGTCGATCTTCGTGGTGCGACCGGAGTCGACCCAGACGGTCTGAACGGTGCCGGCGAAGTCGTTCGGGCTCGCGGTGAAACTGACCGGGCCCTCACCGTCGTTGGCGAGGATCAGGCGGATCGTCCTGGGGTCGCGCAGGTCGGCGCTGACGATCGGGACGGGGACGTCCTCCTGCTCCAGCCGGGTCACCGTGCCGGCGAAGGCGGCGACGAAGCCGTCGGGGCCGTGCACGGTGAAGTCGTAGCGGCCGTCGGTGGTGGAGGCGTCCCAGACGTAGGTCCGACTGGCGCCGGCCGGCACGGTGAACGGGGTGCCGGCGAACGGCTGCGCGATGTTCGGGTAGACCGTGAAGTGGTAGCCCGCCGAACCGAAGTTGGTCAGTGTGCAGGTCACCTTGCCGCTCTCGCGGTCCACGTCCACGTCCGCCCACGGGCGGTACGGCAGCGGCCGGTGCGGGCGGGTGCCGCTCTCCTGGACGGGCAGTGACTGAGCACCCGGCGCGGGCAGCGCGACGGGCGGCAGCGAGGCGCCGGCGTCGGCCTTGGCCATCAGGGCGTTGGTGTCGGGCAGGGCGGGGATCGAGTAGTCGGGCTTCGTGAAGTCGAAGCAGCTGGTGAGGTCGCCGCAGACGGTCCGGCGCCACTGCGAGATGTTCGGCTCCTGGACGCCGGTCACCACCTCCAGGAAGCGCAGGACCGACGTGTGGTCGAAGACCTGCGAGTTGACGTACCCGCCGCGCGACCAGGGCGAGGCGACCCAGAGCGGCACCCGGTTGCCCAGGCCGATCGCCCGGCCCTGGGTGAACTCCTCGGCGGTGCCGGGCTCGGGGGTGGGCGGCACCATGTGGTCGAAGTAGCCGTCGTTCTCGTCGTACATCACCAGGAAGACGGTGTGCTTCCACACCTCCGGGTTCGACATCAGCGACTGCAGCGCCGAGTTGACCCACCAGGCGCCGTAGTCCGGGCTGGCGTTGGGGTGTTCGCAGAACAGGTACGGCGCGACCATCCAGGAGACGGTCGGCAGCGTGCCCGCCCTGCAGTCCGCGTCGAAGGCGGTGAGGTCGAACTTGGTCATCGCGTTGATGTAACGCGGGTCCGTGGTCGGGAAGTTGTGGAACTGCTTGAAGTACGACAGGGCGTTGTCGTCGTAGTCGCCGGTGCGGTCGTCCTCGCTGGGGTTGTGGTAGACCCGCCAGCTGATCTTCGCGGCCTCCAGGCGCTCGGCGTACGTCGTCCAGTCGGCGACCGGGTTCTGCGTCACCGGGGTGTTGTCGATCCACGGACCGGTGGTGCCGTCCCTGCCCGGTCCCGAGGTGCCGGTCCACAGGTAGAGCCGGTTGGGGTCGGTGGGGCCGGCCAGCGAGCAGAAGTACGCGTCGCACAGCGTGAACGCGTCGGCCAGCGCGTACTGGTAAGGGATGTCGGCGCGGGTGAAGTAGCCCATGGTGCGCTCGCCCTTGGCGGCCACCCACTTGTTCATCGCGCCGTTGTTGATCGCCTGGTGGCCGGTCGCCCAGTCGTGCGCGAGGCCGCCCGCGTTCTGCGCGTTGTACCTGGTTGTGTCCATCCGGTACGGCAGCATCGCGCCGCCGTCGCTGCGCCCGGCGTCGGGCTGGCGGAACACCGAGTCGCCGTTGGGGAAGCGCAGCGCCTGCTTGTCGCCAAAGCCGCGCACGCCGTTCAGCGAGCCGAAGTAGTGGTCGAAGCTGCGGTTCTCCTGCATCAGGATGACCACGTGCTTGACGTCGGCTATGCCTGAAGTCTTGGGGGAGTTGGCCTCGGCGGTGGTGGGCAGGCCGACGACGGCGGCGGCTCCGGCCGCTGCCGCGGCGCCCACGAAGGTACGGCGGTTGAGCTCGGACATGTCGGGGCCTCTCAGAGGGTGAAGGTGGCGACGGCGGCGGCGGTGTCCGAAGGCCAGCCGTTGGCAGAAGAGTTGGGGTCGGCGGCGGGCCAGCCGGTGACCAGCGTGTGCGCCTCGACCAGCTCCAGCCGGCCGGAGTACTGCACGTAGTCGATCCGGTCCTGCGGCTCGGGCTTGCTGCCCCGCACCTTGCGGATCGGCGACCAGGTGTTGCCGGGGATCCTCGCCGGGTCCGGGTGGTCCTCGCGGAAGGCGTCGGTCAGCCCGGCGGCCTGAAGTGCCTCCGTGACCGGCCAGTTGAGCTGGGTGCCGCGGGCCGCGACGGTCCAGTCCAGGTGCGAGGGCGAGGACAGTTCGCCGGCCAGGATCACCGGGACCTTGCCCGCCAGATCGGCCTTCATCGCGGCCAGCAGCGCCTGGGTCTGCTGGTAGCGCAGCGAGGCGCTCTCGGCGGCGGTCACCTGGGCGGCACTCTGACCGTCCTGGAAGGCGTACGGGCCATAGGAGTTCTCGTCCAGGTGCGCGGCCCAGACGCGGACGCTGCGGCCGCCCGGCAGCTGCACGGTGGCGCCGGCGGCGGGCAGCGCGGCGGTCACCGGGGTGACGGCGGTGAGCGGGTAGCGGCTCAACAGGCCTACGCTGCCCGGGCTCTGGTAGGCGTACCAGCCGAGTGCGTCGGCGAGCAGCGTGGCGTTGGTGCCGGCGGTCTCCTGGAGCGCGAGCACGTCCAGGCCCTCGACCAGGATCACCCGCAGCTGCTTCTCCAGGGCGTCGGTGCTGTGCGTGCCGGCGTCCCAGAGGTTCCAACTGGCCACCTTGAGCGTCTGCTTGGCCTGGGCCTTCGGGTCGACGACCGGGACCTGCACGGTGACGGTGTCCGTGGCGCCCGTGCTGTCCTTGACGGCGACGGTGAGCACGGCCGGCCGCGAGAGCGGCGAGCTGGGCGCGGTGCCGGTGACGGTCCCGTCGGCGGCCACGTTCAGCCAGGAGCTCGCGCCGACCCGGCGGAACGTCGCGCTGCCCGCCGGGTTGCCGGCCGGCCGCGACCACAGGCCGCCGAGCTTGACGCTGACCGCGCCGCCGGGGGCGACCTGCGTGCTGGTCAGCGCGTCCACCGCACTGTGCGGCGGGGTCACCGCGGGCTTCGGCTGGAAGCTGAACGGCGCGCTCTGGGCCAGGATTCCGTAGCCGTCCTTGGCGAGCAGGTAGGCGGTGTACGGGCCGCCGGTCAGCGCCGAGGTGTCGAGCGTGAGGTCGCCCGAGGCGCCGGGGGTGTACTGCCAGAGCAGCGAGGAGCCGGTACCGGGCTGCCGGGTGCCGTCGTAGATCCCGACCCAGTTCTTGGCGTCGGTGGCATCGGTGGTCCAGTGGAAGGAGAGCTTCTCGCCTTCGGTGAGACTGCCGGGGGTGGTCAGGGTGAGGGAGCTGCCGGAGGCCACGGGGTTCCTGTCCGCCAGGGGCTGGGTGAGGGGAGTTGGCTGAACAACTATGTCCTCATTCATCCGGCCGCTGACGGACTTCACATGAACAGCGCATGGCCTGGGGTCGGGAATCCGCCAAACTCGCTGACGGGCAACCAGCTACCGTGCAGTAGTCGGGTGGCACCGGCGGCACGCGCAGGGAGGCCAGGTGAGGGTGTTGCGGATCTCCCAGGGCGACGAGTGGCGCACGGCTGCCTCGGGCCGCAGCTCCACCCGCTGCCCGGCCGCGGTGACCCGGTAGACCCGCAGTGTCATCCGGCTCACCGGCTCAGCTCCCCTGGCAGATCGGGCAGTTCGGCCAGCCGAGCGGACAGGGCTGGGGCCGGCGCTTCCACCAGGCCCATGGTGCGCTCAACTCTGCTGCTGCGCACGTGCGTTCAATCCGTCGCGGAGCAGCGCGGTGATGGCGGCCACCACGTCGGGCCGGGCCCGCCCGAGTTCGATCAGGACCGTCCCGGTGAACCCGGACACGGTGTCCAGCCCGAGCGAGGGCAGCGTGATCCCGGCCGCGCGCAGGACCGCGAGCAGGTCCTCCAGGGCGCGCAGCGCCTCCTCGCGCAGCTGGGCCGTGATCGCGGCCAATCTTGAATCATTGCTGGGGGTGTTCATCACCCGCTCCTTTCGTAGCTTTCTGCTACCAAGCATCGGCAGTGCGTAGTAGCTTGAAAAGATCGATCTCGTGACAGCGATTCGCGTCACGGATCCGGACGAGAGGTGGGGACATGGCACCACGGCGTTCGAGCGAACACCCCCCGCTGACCCCGGAGGCCTGGGGCTGGCTACTGCGCGACTGGCGCGAGCGCCGGGGCTGGACGAGCGCCGCCCTGGCGCGCCAAGTGCCGTGCGATGCCTCGCTGTTGTCCCGCTTCGAGGCGGCGGAACGGGTGCCGCGCCTGGAGTACGTCGAGCGGCTGGACGAGGTGCTGCTGGCGGACGGCGCGCTGGTGCGGGCGTGGAAGGACGTGGACTGGCAGCGGGAGGTGGTGCACCCGGACTGGTTCAAGCTGTACGCGCGGCTGGAGGCGCAAGCGGAGCTGATCCGGGGATACCACGTCGAGCGCATCTCCGGTCTGTTGCAGACCCCGGCCTACGCCCGAACGCTCTTCAGGTTCGCTATGCCTGACGCCGACGATCGGGACATCGCCAACAGCGTCGCTGCCCGCATGAGCCGACAGAAGCGCTTCCTCGTACCGGGTGGGCCGCAGGTCGTGGCCATCCTCGACGAGGGCACGATTCGTAGCCACGTTGGCGGCAGGCTGGTGATGCGTGATCAGCTGGAACGCCTGCTCACGATCGGCGAGCGGCACCCCAACATCGTCATCCAGATCGCCCAGTTCGAGCTGGGCGAGCGCACTGGCATGGACGGTGGCGTGATCCTCCTGAGCCTGCCGCGCGGAGAGCAGTGGGGCTACTCGGAGAGTCTGAGCCGTGGCCATTTCGTCAGTGATCCAGAAGTCCTCATGGGGTACTCCCGGTTCTATGATCGGCTCAGGTCAGAGGTGCTGTCCGCACCGGACTCCGCCCGCCTGATTCGCCGCGTCATGAGAGGGCTCAGCAACGTGACCATCACCAGCCAAGCAGGGCCAGTCCAGTACCCGAACCGCAAGGCGGCTTGGCGGACCAGCAGTTACAGCCAGGGCAACGGCGGAGAGTGCGTTGAGGTGGCCCTCAACCTCGCCACCCCCGAGGGCGTGGTTCCCGTGCGCGACAGCAAGGACCGCCAGGGCCCCCAGCTGACGTTCACCCCCGCCGCCTGGTCCGCGTTCACCCACGCCGTCGCCACCGACGAGTTCGGCACCGTCTGAGCACGTGCGCACCCTGGTCCGGCCTGCCCTCACGGCGGGCAGGGCCGGCCGCTTCGGTGCCCCAGCAGCCCGCAGGTGAACACCAGTCACGTGGCCGCCCTACCCCCGCAACTGCCAGTCGTTCGCCGGCCGGTCCAGCCACGCCCGGTGGCTGCCGTCGGGGACCACCGTCATCCCGAACCGCGCGGGACCTGGGCGGTCGTTCTCCACCCACCAGGCGTACGCCGCTTCGGCCTCGTCCCAGAGCCGGCGCGGACCGTACTGGTAGACGGTGAACCTGTCCTCCTCGCCCCCGTCGTGGTCCACGGCGGCCCAGGACGTGCCATCAGTGGTGGCCAGCCACAACCGGTCGTGCACGCCCTCGATGGGCGAGTCCTGCCAGGCGTGCCAGACATCGCCGAGGCGCATGCCGACGCTGAAACCTGCGTCACCCGCGACCACGCACCGGCGCGCAAGCGTCGTCTCCGACTGATCCGGAACGTGGTCCTCGGATACGACGTCCCGGAAGATCCGCAGGTCGGTGCGCTGCTGTCGGATCGTCATGAACGCGGAGTCCGGAGAGAACCGGCCCACCGCCGTGCCGTTCTCACCGACAGCGAGCCTGAGCAGCCCCCATGTCATCCACGGGTTGTCCCAGGGGGTGAGGATGACGCCGCCCGGTTTGGTCTGCTGGAGCACCGGGAGCGGGAGGCGGCGCACCGAGCAGGTGAACAGGACGCGGTCGTACGGCGCCCTGAGCTCCCACCCCCGGCTGCCGTCGGCACAGACGACTTCCGGGTGGCGACCGGCGTTGGCCAGACTGGTACGGGCCCCCGCGATCACCTCCGGATCCACCTCGATGCTGACCACGTTGGCGTCGCCGAGATGGTGGCACAGCAGGGCGCAGTTCCACCCGGTGCCCGTACCGATCTCCAGCGCCGTCATGCCGTCCTGGACGTCCAGGGCTTCGAGCATCTGGAGGACGATCGAGGGCGCGGACGCCGAGGAGGACGGCCACACCTCGCCGTCCTCCGGCTCCCGGCCGTCACAGACCTGCGTGACCACAGGTGCGTTGGCGTACGCGGCGGCGAACCACCCGGACGGGTTGTCCTGGAGGTCGCAGGGGATGTACGTGTCGTTGCCGTCGTTCAACCAGATCCGCTCCGGCAGGAATTGATGGCGAGGCGTGGCATGCGCGGCCTCGACCCACTCGGGGGCCACCGCGTGGCCGAGGGTGTCGCTGACGGCCTGGAGCAGGCCGCGCATGGCGGCCTGCTCCGGCTGGTGCTGGATGGTCGTCACTTGTGCTTGCCGCCGCCCTTGCCGGTTCCCCATCCCATGAGCTGTCTCCTCTAGATGTCGGTCTCTCCCGGGACGTCTCGGTTTCTCCGGGTGAGCCACCAAGCTAGAGGCAGCCGGGACCGCAAGCCATGGGCTTTCCCGTCACGGCAAGAACTGGTCCCGGATCTTCTCGGTCAAGCTCCGCATTTCGTCACCGTAGACGGCGACCGATGCGAACTGGTCGAACGTTCTCACGTATGTTCCGATGTCCTTCGGATCTCGCGTGGTGACCTCGGAGTGGAACGTTTCCACGATCACCAGGCGGTCGTCGTACAGGCTGAAACAGGTCATCGGAAAGTCTGGCATACGCCGGATCAGTGGAAGTACGCCGATAGCGACATTCGGCAGGCGCGAGAGTGAGATCAGGCGATCGAGCTGCGTTGCCATGACCAGTTGGTCGCAGATCAGCCATCGCAGGACATGTTCGCAGATCAGGAAATGAAAGGAGCCAGTAGGCTCGTAGAGGATCGCCTGCCGTTCTATCCGGGCAGCCACAGTCTTTGCTCTGGACTCAACCGATTGTCCGGGGAGAAGCGAGAAGACCGCCGACATGTATTCCGGCGTCTGGAGCAGGCCAGGGATCAGCTGGCCCTGAAAGATCCTGAGCACGGTTGTCTGCGCCTCGATGGCCTTGATCGCCTGTTGATGCTTCCACGACCCCATGCGGCGTAGTACTCGCCAGGCCGTCACTTCGGTAACCGCTGCCCTGGCCTGCGCCAGGAACGCGGCCTTGGCGTCCTCGGAGACGCCGAGGGCGGTCAATATCAGCTCGACGTCGGTGACGGTCGGCAGTGTTCGACCGTTCTCGATCTTGCTGAGCTTGCCGGACGACATGACAGCTCTACGGGCGACGACTTCACCGGTCAGTCCCGATGCTGTCCGAAGCGCCCGCAGGGCTTTTCCCAGGTCCAGATTGTCCTTCTCGGTCAAGCTTGCTGCTGCCAGTATTCGACGTAGGGGACGGCCAGCTTCCACGACGCGTCACGGTACGCCCGGTACTTCGGCAGGGATTCCTCGCCCAGTGGTTCGGCCCCCAGGAACTCGTCATCCTCGCCGTAGTGCATGCGGTAGACCCGGGCGTCGTCGAAGAGCCAGAAGTCGTGCTCCGGCAAACCGTCGATCTCGCGGTCGGCGAGGTCGATGATGCGGATGTCCTCGCCGGCCCTCACGTTTCCGACGTAGCCCCAGCCGAGTTCGAACCGGAGGTAGTCGTTGAGTGGGGACCGAAGGATGTGGACTCGTTGCAGGCGCTTGCCCGCTCCGGTCATCGACCGTACCCAAGGGCTGTCCTCCCAGTCCTCGGGCATGTCCGCGCCGTCGAGAAAGGCTTGGAACTCTTCGCGCTCACCCTCGACGTCGTAACGGTCTCTCGTCTCCATCTTGAAAGCCGACGACTCGAATGTCTGGAACAGTCGATTGAATTCGTCACCCGTGAGCAGCACCGAAGAACCCCTCCAGCAGTTCTGCTGTGACCTCCACGGCCGTCTCGTTCTCCGGGAGGCCGAGTTGGGCGAGGCGGTCGGCGTCGAGCACCTTGTAGCCCTGAACGATGTACCGCCCTTCCTCGGTGCGCCACAGTGTCGGGCACGGCCCCTCGCGGCAGTCGCTGACCAGCTTCTCCAGTGCCACGGACTTCCCCTCCTCGGTCGCGTCGCCTGTCCGGTCCGATGCTCCCGACTCGTCCGGCGCACCGTCAAGGACCGTGGCTTTCCAGGACGGGAAAGGTCGCCGAGGGAAGCTCAGGCGCGAGTGCGTGGTCGTGTCTTCAGCGCCGGTCGCGGTCGAGGGCGGCGACCTCGCGTACGGCTTCGGCGATGGCCGGGGCGTCCTTCTTGAGGATCGCGCCGTGGTTGCTGGCGACCTTCGCGCTGATCCGGATGTTCGGGTTGCGGGCGGTGACCGCGTCGAGGCTGGTACGGATCCGTTCCTGCTCGTCTCCGCGGCTTCCGAGGGAGGCCCCCGACGCGACCACGTACCGCACCGGGACGGTGATGCTGTCCAGCACCGGGCCCAGTTCGCGCTCGCGGGAGAGCCTGCCGAGCTCGATGTTGCTGTCGGCCTGCTGTTCAGCGGTCATCCGCGGGGTCAGGCCGGTGGGGCGCAGCAGCGGGGTGAACCAGCCCATCCGCCGGAACAGCTTGCGGATCCGCTGCTCCATGGCATCGTCGAGCCAGTCGTAGGGGTACGCGCCGTCGACCAGGACCGCGCCCAGGGCACGCTCCGGGTTGCGGCTGGCCCAGTGCGCCGCGACGAACGCCCCGTAGGACCAGCCCACCACCAGTGCCCGGTCCACGCCCCTGGCGGCGAGGACGGCGTCGACGTCCCGGACGGCGGCCTCGAAGGAGTAGTCCGCGGAACGCTGCGATTTCCTGCCGCGGGCCCGTTCGTCGTAGGTGATGTGCCGCCACCCGGTGCCCAGTTGGGCGATGGTCTGCCGCCAGTACCCCTGGGTGGCGAACTGGCCGTTGAGGTAGACCACGGGGATGCCGGGGCCGCCGGTGTCGGTGACGGCCAGGGCCGTGTCGTCGACCGGCACCATGCCGGTCCACGTCGAGCTGGTCGAGGAAGTGCTGTTCTTCGTCATCTGTTCCACCTGGTCGCGTTGGGTGTCCTGGACGGCTTCGGTTTTCTCCGGGCCTTGCACGTGCTGCCTTCAGAGGCTGCGGGCGGTGATGTCGCCCTGGCCGGTGGTGGCGCGGATGTCGAGTGCGGTGGCGCCGTCGTTCTTGAGGGCGTTGCTGATGCGGCCGTGGCCGGTTCCGGCGTCCAGGGCGGCGGAGACGCCAGGGGCGGCGGCGACCGAGATGTCGCCCATCTGGGTGCGGAGCACGACCGCGCCGCGCGCGGCCTCGCCGATCCGGATGGCGCCCCTGGCGGTGGTGATCTGCGCGGGGCCGCCCAGCCGGCCGACCTCGACGTCGCCGTCGACCGCGGTGAGACGCACGCTCGCGGCCTCGTCGATCTTGATGTGCCGGTACGCGCCTTCGAAGGCGACGTCGCCCAGGCGGCCGACGCCGCGCAGTTCGCAGGCGGCCGTGTGGGCCTCGATGTGGGAGCCGGCGGGCAGCTGGACGGTGACCTCCAGGGATCCGGAGGGGCCGAAGTACTGGTTCCCGGGCTCGGCGGTGCGGATCCGCAGGACGCCGTCGGCGAATTCGACCGTGGTCTGCTCGGCCGCCTTGCGGTCGCGGCCCTTGGAGGGGTCGGCGGGCCGGACCTCGACGGTGGTGTCGGTGCGGTCGGCGGCGATGAACTGGATGCGCCCGGCGGCGATGTCGAGGACGGCGGAGATCGGGGTGGGGGTGTCGAACTTCTGCATCGTGCTCTCCTTGTGCGCTTCTGTTTCTGACTTGAGAAACGCTACGTTGCGTTCAAGGATGTGGCAACAAGCTCGTTGCGTATATTCGGCATCAGCGCAGGTAGAACCCCCATTATCGTTGCAATGGTTTTGATTCTAACGCAACGTCAGCCGGCTTCCTCGTTGCATTGGGTGGAGAGTGAACGCTATGCTCGCGGCATCAGAGAAGCGTGAAGGGAGATCGGCCGACGCCTCGACCGTCCCACCTCGACGATCACGCGCGAGGTGCTGCGCAACGGCGGCCCCACCACCTACCGCGCCACCGAACGCCGCGCCCACCGGCACCGGCAGGCCGCACCCCGCGGCCAGGGCACGCCGGCCTAGGCCCACGGACGCGACGACGCGGCCGTGCGCGAGTACGAGGAGGCGTTCACCATCACCTGGGGCCAGTTGGCCTGGCACCGCTCCGCGACGGTCCAGCCGGGCGACCCGGCGCAGACGGTCGGCGGCACCCTGCTCCTCCTCGCCAAACTCGACTCCGGCCCGCGCAATCCGCTGGTGCAGATCGACAGTTCGGTCCCGGTCTGCGCCGTGTTCGGCACCGCGGGAGGGACTTCCGTCACCCCGCTCGCGACGCTGGACGCCAACGAGGGCTGGGTGAGCAGCACTCCGGACCCGGCACCGACAGGGTGATGACAAGGGATGCCCGAGGTTCAGGCGTCAGTGCTGGAGGTGTCTGAGGGTGAATTCGGGGTCGGCGAACGGGCCGGCCTGGGGGCTGCGGGGGTCAAGGCGCAGGTGTCCCTCCGGGATCCGCGAGGCGTATTCCTCGGCGTCGTCGAGCGGTGTGTACGCGAGCGTCGAGGCGTCCGGAAGCTCCCAGAACCGGCGGGAGTTGGCGGAGACCGCGTACACCGTGGCGAACCCGGTGGCGGGCGACGCGGTGAGGGCGGCCCGGACGAAGCCGACCGCGTCCCGGTGGCTGAGCCAGGTCGCCAGGTGCCTGCGTTCCGCCGGAGCCTCCTCGAAGCTGCCGATCCGCAGGCAGATGACCGAGAGCCCGAACTTGTCCGCGTACAGCTGTCCGAGCGCCTCGACGGCCACCTTGCTCACCCCGTAGAGGCCGTCCGGGCGCACCGGTGCCCTCGTGTCGGTCAGGCTCGACACGAGGTGGAACCCGGTGACACGGTTGCTGCTGGCCAGCACCACACGCCCGATGCCCAGTCGGCGGGCAGCCTCCAGCACGTGGTGGGTGCCCAGCACGTTCGCGGCTAGCAGGTCCGGCAGCGGTGCCTCGTCCGGCAGCCCGCCGAGATGGACGACAGCGTCCACCCCGGCGAGCGCCGCCTCCACCGCGGCCGAATCGAGCAGGTCGACGGTGTGGGTCACCTCGTTCGCCGACACCGGCTGGAGCGGGATCCGGTCGAGCAGGACCAGGCTTTCGGCGTGCGCGCGCAGTGCATCGCGCACCACGGAGCCTACGCTGGCACTCCTCGCCGGCGGGGTCGTCTGGCTCGCGGGCAGCGTACAGGCGGCCACCGTCTGCGGGAGTTCGCCCGTGCCACCGGGCTATGTGATCACCTCGGAGTCGCTCACCAACCCACTCCGGCCCGCCCCGACGGCGTGCCGGGCCGGCGGCTGCTGGCGGCCGTCGGCGGAGCCGTGTGACGCGCGCCCGGCTCGAGATGATCTTCCGTCGGAGGCGGTCACTAGGGTGGTCCACGGAGCAGGTGGCTCGATGGAGGGCAGGGACGGCTGAGGTGCACAGCGAAGTGCTCGTCGAAGCGGTCTACGGCGACGGATGGGACCCCTCGAATCGTTCGACGGTCCGCCCGATCCCCCGAGAGGAAGCCGCTCGCCGAGACGCGGCAGGCGAGCCGTACGCCGTCGTGTTCACCGCCCTCGGGCAGGAGCTTCCCATGGCAGTGCTGCATGTCGCGTGGAGCGAGCAGTACCTGGGCTTCTGGCGGTTCGACTCCTCGGGTCGCCGAGTGTTCGAAGCCGACCTGCGCAGGCTGGAGCCGGGGCGGCTGTTCCTGCGTCACCTGGCGGAGTGGCGATACGAGCAGCAGGATCTCCCTGATCGCTCGGATGAAGCCCTGAGGTGGACCGTCGATCTGTACCCGGACGGGAAGAACAGCCGGGGCCTGTACCCACGTGGCCGACTCGGCGGCTCGACGCATACCCTGGTCGACCTGCCGCGCGACCTGTGGTGGCTGCCGGTCCCGGAATTCGGGCGCTGGGAACACCTGCTGGCAGCAGGCCAGTTAGGGTTGCATGGGACGGTCGAGATCGTCGAGGAGACTGCGAACATCGCACCGCAATCGACCACTGGTGCGGCAGAGCCTTTCGGCTGGCGGCCGCCGGTGCCGGCGACCGCGCCCTGGCCTGACGAGTTGTTCACTCCCGGATTCAGGTTCGTGCACCGGCATCGGTCGGAGCCGCTCACCATCGAGCCGGTTCGAACGGTGATCGACATTTCCTTGCCCAGCGGACGGCTGGCAGTCTGTGACCCCTCCTACCTGCCCGACGGCCAGGAGGGTGACCCGCTGGTGATCGAAGTTCCGCGCGTTGTCTACCCGGTGCAGGAGACCGGCGCCAGCTACGAGGACGAAATGTTCGGCGACCGCTTCACCGCCCGCGACACGTATGCCGTGCGTCTGCTGGTGAGCCAGAAGCCGACTGTCAGCTGGACGATGGCAATCCCGCCGGGCGAGGACGCGAGGCTGCTGCGTGACGGCCAGTGCTTCGGCTTCGGCGTCGACTCCGCCACGGGCTGCTTCGTCGACCCCACCGCTCGAACCGAGCTGGGCCGCCGCTACGTGCGGGCTCTCACCTCCGGCGGTGGCGAAGACGTCCACGGCACCGACGACGGCTACAGCAAGGTGACCGACGACGCTACCGGGGCCGAGCTGGTCACCTTCATGTTGGGCGGAGACGGCGTCCACCCGGTCTGGGTGGGACGCGACGCCTCAGGTGAGGTCACGGCTGTCGTGGTGGCGAACAGCTTCGAAGTCGGCTACCTGGAGCCGTTGGACGAGTGATCGCTTCGCTCGACGGCTGGTGGATCGAGGACGGAACCGCGCCTGTCCACAGCCTCTGCGAGGACTGGGACGCCTGCCCGCACCTGACGGAGGGGTGGCGCTACCAACATGACGTCGGCGGGTACCTGGATGAGGAGAGTCACGTGACACGAACCGCAGCCCGCGCCGCAGCCCTCGTGCTGGCCGCACTGCTTCTCGCGGGGTGCGGTTCCGCTCGCGGGGCCTCGTCGCTGGTCATGCCGACGCCCTCGCCTGGTGACACCGAAGGGCAGATCATGTCCGTCACCGGCGAGGGCTTCACCATCTGCGGGGTCGGCGAGCGCAAAGTCGGCCTGTTCGACGTCATGGTGTGCGGGGACCTGGCCAAGGCGCGTGCGGTGCTGGACGCGCGGTTCCCCGGTCGGACGGTGCCGGTCGCTTACCGCGCTGGGGACGGCGGCGGGCACACCCCGCAGGAGCTTGTGGTGCAGTACTGGGTGAACCGCACCACGGGCGACGGGTTCGTGGTCAGCTCGACCCGGATCGCCGGGGACCGGAGGATCGAGGTCGGGATAGACGGGGACCTGGACAAGGCCCGTACCGTCCTGGACCGGCAGTTCCCCGGGTGGACCGGAGTCCATGAGGAGAAGGCTTCGGCCGCGCTGTGATCCTCAGTGTGTCAGCAGGGCGTCCAGTTCGGCTGTGTACAGCAGGGCGGGGTCGAAGCCCATTCCGGTGAAGTGGCCTGCGAGTTCGAGGGACAGGACGCCGTGCAGGCGGGTCCAGAACGTCAGGGCGCGGTGGAGCACTGCGGGCGGTGCGGGGTGGCCGTCGGCCCAGGTGCGGTGTGCGTCGAGGTGGGGGTCGAACGGCGTCGGTGCGGGGTTGGCGGGCAGTGTGGCGCAGGCGTCGAGCAGGGTCGCCATGATCTCGGCGGCGATCGCGGTGATGCCCTCGGGTGCGTGGTAGCCGGGGACGGGGGTGCCGTAGACGAGGAGGTAGCGCTGCGGGTCCTCCAGGGCCCACCGGCGCAGCGCGTGCGCCAGCGCGACCGGGTCGGCGCCGGACCGGGCGGTCGCGCGGAAGGTGTCGGCGAGGCTCTGGTAGGCGTCCCTGATGAGTGCGGTGATCAGTTCGTCGCGGCTGTCGAAGTAGCGGTAGAGCGCGGGTCCGCTCATGCCCAGCTGCTTGGCGATCGCGTTGAGGGAGAGCGCGGAGGCTCCCGCTGTGGCGATCTGCTCCCACGCGTGCTTCTTGATCTCCGTACGGACCTGGGCGCGGTAGCGCTCGCGCGGGGTCTGTGAGCCCGTCTGTGAGCCCGTCTCCGCCATGGCCTGCCGCCTTTCCGTGGCTGCGATGCTACATCATCAAGATTTAGTTAGAACCTATCACGAGAGCTCTTGACGCTCCCGCCGCCGAGGAGTTACAACTTCTAACGAAAGCGAAACCAAGTAACGACAGCGACACACACGGAGGTCGTCATGAACGCTCAGGGACTCGTCGAGGTCGTCCTGCCGGGCAAGGTCGAGCCGGAAGGGCTGGAGCTCCGGCACGGAGCCGTCCCCACCGCAGGACCCGGTCAGGTCGTGATCCGGATGGAGGCGACCGGCGTCTCCTTCGCCGAGCAGCAGATGCGCCGCGGCCGCTACTACGACCAGCCGCCGTTCCCGTTCGTGCCCGGCTACGACCTCGTCGGCACGGTCCTCGCGACCGGCGAGGGCGTCGAGACGGGTCTGGTCGGCAGCCGGGTGGCCGCGCTGCTCAAGGTCGGCGGCTGGGCCAGCCACGTCGTCGTCGACGCGGCGGACCTGGTGCCGGTGCCCGAGGGCGTCGGCGCGGCGGAGGCGGAGACCGTGGTGGTCAACGGCGTCACCGCCTGGCAGATGCTGCACCGCAAGGCCCGGGTCCGCGCGGGGCAGACCGTGCTGGTGCACGGCGCGAACGGCGGCGTCGGCTCGGTCCTGGTCCAACTCGCCCAGGCCGCAGGGGCGAAGGTGATCGGCACGGCGTCCGGGCGCCACCATGACGCCCTGCGGGAGCTGGGCGTCCTCCCCGTCGACTACCGCGCGTCCGATGTCGCCGCGCAGGTCCGCGAGCTCGCCCCGGGCGGTGTGGACGCGGTCTTCGACCACGTCGGCGGCCGCGGTCTGGTCGATTCCTGGCGGCTCCTCGCACCCGGCGGCACGCTCGTGTCCTACGGCAGCGCGTCGACCCGCGACGACGAGGGTTCCAAGCAGTGGCCCGTGCTCAAGCTGCTCGGCCGGGTCTGGCTGTGGAACGCGCTGCCCAACGGCCGCCACGCGTACTTCTTCAACGTCTGGGCCGGACGGGCCCTGTCGAAGGACCGGTTCCGGGCCCGGCTGCGCGCCGACCTCACCCAGGTCTTCGCGGCGCTCCAGCGCGGTGACGTCGTCGCGCAGATCGCCGCCCAGTTGCCGCTCACCCGCGTCGCGGAGGCCGTCCGGCTGGCCGAGTCCGGCACTGTCGCGGGCAAGGTCGTACTGAACCCGTAGGGACGCGTGCTCGTGCTCAGCTGTTGCAGAGGCCGAGGGTGAGGACGCGGTTGATGTCGTCGTCGGCCTTGGGGGAGGCGGTGAGGTTGCGGTTGAGGGCGAGGGTGATCTGCCGGGCGCCGTCGGCGGTGGTGAAGCTGAAGGTCTCGTAGCCCGCGACGCTGCCGCTGTGGCCCCAGGCGGGGGTGCCGGAGCAGTACGTGCGGCTCTCCAGGCCGAGGCCGTACGCGCGGCCGCTGTCGTCGATGGGGTGCGGGGTGCGCATCTGGTTCAGCAGGTCCTGGGGGAGGAGCGCGCCGGCGAAGAGGGCGCGGTAGAAGCGGCTGAGGTCGTCGGCGGTGGAGATCATCGTGCCGGCGCCCCAGATCGCCGAGGGGCTGAACTCGGTGAGGTCGGTCGGTGCGGCGGCGGGGCCGTCGAGCCACTCGTAGCCGTCCAGGTGCGGGCCGGAGAGCTGCGCGGTGGTCGGGAACGAGGTGTCGCGCAGGTGGAGGGGCCGGACGATGCGCCGGGTGATCTCCTCGCCGAGGGGCCGCCCGGTGAGGTGCTCGACCAGGAGGCCGAGGACCACGTAGTTGGTGTTGGAGTACGCCCAGGAGGTCCCGGGTGCGAACTGCGGGCTGTGGGCTGCCGACAGGGCGATCAGGTCCTGCGGGGTGTAGCCGGCGGTCCGGGCGGTGCGGATCGGGTCGGGCTGGGACATCACCACGTTGAGGTAGTCGTACAGACCGCTGGTGTGGTTGAGCAGCTGACGGACCGTGATGTGCTGACCGTTCGCCACCACGCCCGGCAGATCGCGGTCGATGGGGTCGTCCAGGCCGATCCGGCCCTCAGTCACCAGCTGGAGGACGACCGTGGCGACGAAGCTCTTCGTCACGCTGCCGACCCGGAACCTGTCCTGGGCAGCCGCCGGTTGCCCGTCGGCGAGATCGGCCACGCCGCTCGTCCCGCGCCAGGTGCCCGCGCCGTCACGCACCTCGGCGGTCACGCCCGGGATGCCGTCCGCCACCAGCTGCCCGAGCGCCTGCTGCAACGCGGCCCGGTCCGCAGGGGCATTGGCGGTCGTGGGGGCGGCGGAGGCCGGGCCGGCCAGCGGCAGCAGCGCCGCGGCGGCGAGCAGGGTGGTGACGAAGCGAGCGGCGGAGCGGGTCACGGTGGTCACGGCGGTGGGTCCTTCCGGGGCGATCTCTGGATCTCGACAAGGAAGATCCTCTTCGCTGGAAGCCCGCCGGGGATCGCCGGTGCGAGGGAACCGGCGCCTCGCTCGCACGGGGGAGGCCGGGTGAGAACGCGGCGGCGGGACGGCGTCCCGCAATTCCACTCGGACGAGGTACAGAAACGGGCGTAACCCGCCATCAGAGACCGATAGGCTCCGAATTGCCGCAGGTCAGAGATGCGCTTCGTGAGCTCTCCATTGCGGATCCCGAAGATCCTGACAACCACTCTCATCCACTCTCATCCATTACAGGAAGAGGCAGGACTATGAGCAGATTAAACCGTACGACCACCGCATCGGTCCTGGCAGTGGTGATTTCCATGGTTCTCGCTGCTGCTGCGGGCACGGCTCGTGCGGACACGGGTTACGACAAAATCACCATGTTCCAGCAGCAGAAGCAGCAGTGGTGCTGGGCGGCGTCCGGGCTGGCGATCGCCAAGTTCCAGGGGTACGGGTCGACGCAGGCTGACTTCTGTCAGCGGGCGGCGAAGTACGACAAATCCCTGAGCTGCGACAACAAGCCCGCCACGCTTGGAAATATGGCCTCCGCCTGGTCCGATCTGGGCATGACTCACCCTGGCTATGGCCTGAGCAGGGCGGCGTCCTTCGCAGAGATCACCAGTGAGGTCAAAGCCTCCCGGCCCGTTGCGGTGCGCATCGGCTGGACCACCGGCGGCGGCCACATGAACGTCGTCTTCGGCTTCAACACGTCGAACAAGACCATCGCGGTGGCTGACCCGTGGCCGGGCACCACGACATATACGTGGTGGAAATACGACGACTACGTCAGCAACAAGGCGTTCAAGTGGACCCATTCCGGCCTCGGCATCTCAAAGTAAGGACGGGTGGCATGCGCGACCAAACAACGTCCATCACGCGGTGGACCACTCGACTCCTTCGTCTGATCACCGTCATGGCTGTCAGCGCGCCCGCGTTGCTGGCCACGACCGGCCCGGCTGCGGCGAACAGCCCGACCGACCTGCCGAACCGTCAGGCGGCCATCGACACGCTGAATTCGGCCGACACCCGCAGCTCTCTCTGCAACTTCTACGACGAGCCGGTCCCCGACGAATCGCCAGGAGACGAGGTGCAGATCCCGGACAAGGCCGACCCGTGCGAGGGCGTGCCGTCCTTCAGCATCAGCGATCCGGTGGCACTGAACGAGATCACACCGGAGTTCGTCGCCGGAACGGCCCGGCCGGTGGCCGCGGAAGCGATCAAGCTCAGCTACGCGCTGGCCGAGGTGACGTTCTCCGGCGGGCGTACGGCTACCGCCATGCTGGCCCCGACCGACACGAGCCACACGACCGCCTGGCACCTGGCCGCTGTCGAGGCGGGTGATGACGAGGTCACCTTGGCGAGAAAGGGCGACGCGGAGACGACGGTGTTCTCCGAGCAGGAGCTCGATGCCTTCTACCAGCTGAGCCGCGACACCGTCGCACCGCTGAACGACGCCGCACGGCAGGGCCTCGGCGGCGCGGACTCGGTGTCCCTGACCGACTACCAGGGGCTGGTCAAGGCCCGCTATGCCGATGAGGGCCCGGGCTCCGCGTACGACCAGGGCGGCCTCGCCGGCGGTTTCAAAACCGGCGCTCCGGTGCGGCCGTCGTCGTCGCAGTCCTCGGAGCCCATGATCGCCGGCGGGTCGGGCGCCGCCGCGCTCGCCCTGGCCTTCGGCGCCTTCCGGCTCCGCCGCCGCAAGCGCATCACCTCTGACTGAGCCGCAGATGATGCAGACTGGCCCCGGCCGTACCCGCCCCAGGTACGGCCGGGGCCTCGGCGTTGCGACCGCTACCCCGGTGTCCGGGCGCCCAGGGCGGCGCCGCCGGTCAGGGGCGACCCCGGTGGCGGGCCCAGTCGGGGGCGAGGATGGACATGACGGTGGCGTCGACCCACTGGCCGTCGTAGTGCAGGGCGTCGCGCAGGGTGCCCTCGGCGACGAAGCCGAGCTTCTCGTAGACGCGGCGGGCCCGGGGGTTGAAGGCGTACACCTCCAACGCGATCCGGTGCAGGCCGAGTTGCTCGAAGCCGTGGGCCAGGACGATGCGGGCGGCCTCGGTGCCGAGACCCCGGTCCTGACCCGAAGCGATCAGCAGGATACGGAAGTTGCAGCTTCGGTTGGCCGCGTCCCACTCGTTGAGGACGACCTCGCCGACGCACGCCCCGCTGGCCAGGTCGACGACGGCGAGGTCGAGCCGGTCCGGCTGGGCGTTCCGCCACTGGCGGAACTGCTCGGAGCGCTCGGCGACTTGGGGTCTGAGCGGAGCGTCGGAGCGGTTCGCGCTGCCGATCAGGCGCAGCAGCTCGCGGTCCTCGAAGACGGGACCGAGGGCCGCCACATCGGTCGGCTCGAAGGGGCGCAGTCGCACGGCGGAGCCGGTGAGGGTGGGCTTGAGGGTGAAGTCGGCGAGCGGAGTCTCGTTCACCGACCGATTCTCGGTGCCTCAACGGCGCTGCGGCAACGGGTTTTTGCTTCGGTTGGCTACGCCGCTACCCCGGCCAGCAGAGCGGGCAGGTCGCGCATGTCGTGGAAGACGAGGGTGTCACTGCCTTCGAGCTGTTCGGCCGCGGTGAGTCCACCGGCGTAGCCGAAGGCGCGCATACCTGCGGCGCGGGCGGCCTGGACGCCGGGCCGGCTGTCCTCGACCACCGCGCAGGCGGCGGGGTCGACACCCATCTGCCGTGCGGCGTGCAGGAACAGGTCGGGGGCGGGCTTGCCGTGGGCGACTTCGGTGGCGCTGTAGATGCGGCCCGCGAACCGTCCGTAGAGGCCGGTGCGGCCCAGGGTGTGGCGCATCTTCTCGTGGGAGCCGCTGGAGGCCACGCAGGTCGGCAGGGTGATCGCATCGAGCGCCTCGGGCAGTCCCTCGACGGGGGCGAGCCCGGCGTCCACGGCCTCGCGGTGGAGCTGTTCGAACCGCTCCCGCCACAGCACAGCGGTCTCCTCGCCCAGCCGCTCGGCCACCTGCGCGCTGATGGAGGCGCTGGAACGCCCGATGAACCGCTTGACGACCTCGCCCTCGCTGAGCGGCCAGCCCAACTCCGCGCCGAGCAGCACCTGCACGCGTGCGGCTATGCGTTCGCTGTCGACCAGTACTCCGTCGCAGTCAAATATCACCAGTTCAATGGGCTTGATCATCTCCGCAGCATAGGGCCGCCTGGTGCGAGGCCGCGGAGGCTCCCCTCGGCCGAGGCCCTCCCGGGGAGGGAGTTCAGCGTGCCCTGACGGTGCGGGGTCAGTGCGAGGAGCGCAGGTTCAGCAGCACCACGCCCGCGATGATCAGCGCGATGCCGAGCAGCTGGGGCTTGCCCAGCTGCTCGCCGAAGGCGACCGTTCCTATCGCGGCGACGGCGGCCGTGCCGGCCCCCGACCAGACTGCGTAGGCCACCGAGACGGGGATGTGCTTCAGGGCCTGGCCGAGCAGCAGGAAGGAGAGGACGTAGCCCACTCCGACGCCGATGCTGGGCCACAGCTTGCTGAAGCCGTCGGTGAGCTTGAGGCAGCTGGTGGCGCACACCTCGCTCAGGATGGCGAAGGTGAGCAGCAGGTACGGGGGCAGGGGCAGGGGCATGTCGACTATTCTGCCGGGCCGGTCGGGCCGGTCGAACCGGTGAGCGAGCCCAGCAGCGCCAGGTCGACGCCGACCAGGCTGTCCAGCAGCGTGATCCGCGGTGCGGCCGCGATCGGCACGGCCGAGGACGGGACCGCGAGCACGGCGCAGCCGGCCGCGTGCGCCGAGGCGACGCCCGTGGGGGTGTCCTCGACGGCGACGCAGTCGGCCGGGTCCAGGCCCAGGCGCGCGGCGGCGGCCAGGTACGGGTCCGGCTCGGGCTTGGTGCGCGGGGTGTCCTCGGCGGCCAGGGTCACCGTGAACCACCGGGTGCCGAGCGTGCGCAGCACCAGGTCGACCACCTGGCGCGGCGAGGCGGAGACCAGCGCGGTCGGCACGTTCGCCTCCTCCAGCGCGGCCAGCAGAGCCAGCGCGCCGGGGCGCGGGACGACCTCGGAGGCCACCCGTCCGGTGAACAACTCGGCCAGTCGGGCGGCCAGTTCGGCCTCGCTGCGGGAGGTCCCGGTGACCCGGTGCAGGTGCGCGGCGGTGTGCTCGACGGCCTGGCCGAGCACCTCCGGGACGTCGCTGTCGCCGAGGGTGAGGCCCAGCTCGGCCGCCACCTCGGCGCTGGCCTCCCACCAGAGGTGCTCGGTGTCGACCAGCGTGCCGTCCATGTCGAAGAGCACGGCGGCGGGGTTCTTCACAGTAGGCATCTGGGTGATCACTGCCCGGAGTTCGTGCGACGGTCCACCAGGACGGGACGGTCCGGCAGGGTGAGCTCGGCATTGCCGCCGACCGGCAGCAGCGCGGCCTGCTCGGTGGCCAGGTCGACCTTCACCTCGGTGCCCTCGGGCAGCCGGACGGTGAGCCGGGTGACGGCACCCAGGAAGCTGGCGCCGACGACCACGGCGGAGCCGGCGGCCGCAGCGGTCAGGCCGACGTTCTCCGGGCGGACCAACACCTCCAGCTCGCCGTCGGCGGGCACGACTCCGTCCACGGCGTGGCGGCGGCCGAGCACCTCGACGCCGTCACCCGAGCGGGTGGCCGGGATCCGGCTCATGGTGCCGACGAACTCCGCGACGAACGCGGTGGTCGGGCGCGCGTACAGCTCGGACGGCGTGGCGCACTGCTCCAGGCGCCCGGCGCGCAGCACGGCGACCCGGTCGGCCATCGACAGCGCCTCCTCCTGGTCGTGCGTCACGAACAGGGTGGTGATGCCGAGGTCCTGCTGGAGCCGGCGGATCTCCTCGCGCAGGTTGAGCCGCACCTTGGCGTCCAGCGCGGAGAGCGGCTCGTCGAGCAGCAGGACGCGCGGCTGCAGGGCCAGCGCGCGGGCCAGCGCGATGCGCTGCTGCTGGCCGCCGGACATCTGGTGCGGGTAGTGCTCGGCGCGCTGCGGCAGGCCGACCAGCTCCAGCAGCTCCATGGCGCGCTTGCGCCGGTCGGCCTTGCTGCTGCCGCGCATCTTGAGGCCGAAGGCGACGTTCTCGGCGGCGGTCAGGTGCGGGAAGAGGCTGTACGACTGGAAGACCATGCCCGCGTCACGCTTGTGCGCGGGGATCTTGGTGACGTCCTCCCCGTCGACCAGCACCTCGCCCGAGTCGTGGCTCTCGAAACCGGCCAGGATCCGCAGTGCGGTGGTCTTGCCGCAGCCGGACGGGCCGAGCAGGGCGAGCAGCTCGCCCGGGTGGACCGTCAGGTCGAGCCCGTCCAGCGCCGTGGTCGTTCCGAACGCCCTCCGCAGCGAACGGAACTCGACGGTCGCGCTGCCCGGGTGAAGCGGCACTCCGGTGGGCGGGGCGGGGAGCGGGGTGGTGGTCATGGGGGTGAACTCCTGGAGTAACGGGGGGACGCGGTGGATCAGGAAGCGGCGGACTTGCGGCCGCGCTCGCGACCGGCGGCGGAGATCAGCAGCAGCACGATCCAGACGATCATCAGGCTCAGGATCGAGACCGCGACCGACATCTGGCCGTCGTTCTTGCCGTTCGCGGCGATCCACACCGTGAAGGGGGTGAAGCCGAGGATCGAGGCGGTGGTGTACTCGCCGAGCACCAGGGCGACGGTGAGCGCCGAGGCGTTCAGCAACGCGGTGCGCAGGTTGGGGACGACCACCGAGAACACCGCGCGCGGGAAACTCGCCCCGCAGCTGCGGGCCGCCTCGACGAGCGTCTTGACGTCCACCGCGCCCAGACCGGCGTCGATCGACCGGTACGCGAAGGGCAGCGCCATCAGCACGTACGCGATCACCAGCACCACCGGGAAGGTGGGGTTCTGGATGGCCAGGATGGTCTGGAACAGCGGGGTGTTGGACAGGTAGTCCGGGCCCCAGCGCAGCACGCCGATGATGCCGGTGGTCAGCGCGACCACCGGGACGACCAGCGGGATCGAGCAGATCAGTTCCAGCACCGGGCGCAGCTTGGGCGCGCCGAGCCGGGTCGCGACCATCGCCGGCACCAGCAGGAGCAGCAGGATCGCGACGGTCACCACGGCCAGCTCCAGGCTGAGCCGCAGGCTGTCCGTGAAGCCCGGGGCGCCCAGCAGCTGGGTGTAGGCGCGCAGGCTCCAGGTCTTGGTCATCGGGTTGTCGACGCTGAACAGCACCGACGCGCCGAGCGGCACCGCGAAGTAGATCCCGGCGAGCAGCAGGACGAACCCGCGCCACAGGCGCAAACGTGAGATCAGCTGAGCCACTTGGCACTCCGGCGCTGGAGGGGGAGGTAGATCGCCATCACGAGGACGGCCACCACGATCATGTCGAGACCGAGCGCGAGGGCGAGGTTGCCCTGGCCGACCAGGACGTTGCCGGAGAGCGCGTTGGAGATCTGCAGGCTGATCAGCGGCACCGAGGCGCCCACCATCGCGGCCGCCGTGGCGTACGCGGCGAAGGCCGAGCCGAACAGCAGGACGTAGCCGCCGAGCAGCGAGGGCAGCAGGATCGGCAGACCCACGTGCCGCCAGTACTGGAGCGTCGTGGCGCCGTTGTTGGCCGCCGCCTCGCGCCACTGGGCGCGCAGGCCCTCCAGGGCCGGGGTGATCGTGAGGATCATCAGCGGGATCAGGAAGTAGAGGTAGACCACGCTCAGGCCGGTGAAGCTGTAGAGGCTCCAGCCATCTTTAGTGAGGTCCAGCTTCTGGGTGACCTCGCCCGCGTTGCCCAGCGTCGCGACGAACATGAAGGCCAGCGGTACGCCGCCGAAGTTGGCCAGCACGCCCGAGCCCGAGCGCACGAACTCGCGCACCAGGCGGAAGCGGGAGGTGGCGATCGCCTGGGCGAGCGGCAGCCCGACGATCGTGCCGATCAGGGCGGTCAGCGCGGCGAGCTTGAGGCTGCCGAGCAGGGCCGTCCAGTAGGCGCCCTGGACCGAGCCGGTGATGTTGTCCAGGGTGAAGGTGCCGCCGCCACCGGGGGAGTCGTCCGAGGTGGTGAAGGCGCCGATCGCGATGGCGACGGCCGGCAGGCCGAACCCGATCGCGAAGAAGACCAGCAGCGGGACGGTGGCCAGCCAGGCACCGCCGCGCGGTCGCAGCCGTTTGGCGGGTGTGGGGGTGGAGCGCACGGTGCTGACGGCCCCCCCGCCGCCGCTGACGAGGTCAGCGGCGGCGGGGGACGGCACCGGGGTGGGTGCGGTGTCGTTCATGGTGGTTATCAGCCCGCGATCGCCGCGGCCCAGTTCTGCGTGACGACCTTCTTGGCCGCGTCAGTCTGGGTCTGGCTCGGGAAGTTGGTGAAGGGGACGGCCACGGTCGGCAGCTTGGAGACCGCGGTCGGGTCCAGGGTGCCGGCGGTCTTCATGGCGTCGAAGAGGGCCGGGGTGGCGTAGCCCTTGAGGAAGCCGTTCTGGCCGTCGGCGCTGTAGAGGTACTCCTCCCAGAGGCGAGCGGCGGCCGGGTGCGGCGCCCACTTGTTGATCGCCTGGTTGTAGTACTGCGCGTAGCTGCCGTCCGAGGGGATCGACACCTGCCACTGGATGCCCTGCGAGGCGAACTTGTCGGTGTAGCCGGCGTTCAGGTACGACCAGTCGACCGAGATCGGGGTCTCGCCCTTCTGGATGGTGGCCGGGGTGACCTCGACCGGGTTGAAGTTGCCGGCCTTCTTCAGCTTGCCGAAGAAGTCGATGCCGGGCTGGATGTTGTCCAGCGAGCCACCGTTGGCCAGCGCGGCGGCGTAGACGGCACCGAAGGCGGCACCGGCCTTCGTCGGGTCGCCGTTGAGGGCCACCATGCCCTTGTAGGCCGGGTTCAGCAGGTCGGCGAAGGTCTTCGGGCAGACGGCGACCTTCTTGGCGTCGCAGCCGATCGACATGTAGCCGCCGTAGTCGTTGTAGGACGCGCCGTCGGGGGCCTTCATGCTGTCCGGGATCTTGTCGAAGTCCGTGACCTTGTACGGGGCGAGCAGGCCCTGGCTCGCGGCGCTCAGCGCGAAGGCGCTGCCGAGGTCCACGACGTCGGGGGCGCGGTCCTGGTCCTTGCGGGAGGTGATGGCGTTGATCTCGTCCTGGCTGGAACCGTCCGGGTTCTCGTCCTGGATCTTGATGCCGTACTTCGCCGTGAACGCGTCCATGATGGCGCCGTAGTTGGCCCAGTCACGCGGGAGGGTGATCGCGTTGAGCGTGCCCTCCTTCTTGGCGGCGGCGACCAGGGCGTCCATGCCGCCGAGGTCGGCGGCCGAGGTCGCGGTCTTCGCGCTCTTGCCCCCGGCCGTGGTGCCGGCGGTGGTGGACGATCCGGCGGAACCGCAGGCGGTGAGGGAAAGCGCGGCGGCGGTCAGCACGGCCGCGATGGCGGCGGTACGGGCACGGTGCACGGTCACGGGAGAGTCTCCTGGTCGGGGTGCGGCAGAGTGCTGCAAGGGGTGCGGCAGGGCTTTGCGGGGTGCACCGGCAGGTGCGTGATCTTCGAGTGATCTCGGGGAGCTTCTGGTGAGAGAAGGTCAGATCAAGTTGGCCAGCCAACTTTTGCTGACGGGGGTAAGTACGCCGGATCCGGGTGTCCGGGAGGTGAACGGGCGACCCAGAACAGGGGTCGGCTGCGGGAACGGTCGAGTCCGGATGGTGGAAACCGGACCCAGAGCTGCACGAACGACCTCGGGGATGCCGATAAGGTCGAACCGTCCTCGGCCGGATCCGTGCACAGGACACCGACTTGGGAGGGACCGGTGGGAAGGGCCTTGAGTACGACTGGTGCGCAGGACGCGGGTGCGCAGGACGCGGGCACCGAGAACGCAGCCGCAGCGCAGGACGCCGGAGGCGCCCTCTACCGCCAGGTCGCCGCAGACCTGCGGGAGGCGATCACCACCGGCGCGTACGGCGAGGCCGGACGGCTGCCCGCCGAGGGCGCGCTGGCCGAGCGGTACGGCGTGTCGCGCGGCACCGTCCGGCAGGCGCTGGCGGTCCTGCGGGCCGACGGGCTGGTCACCTCACGCCGCGGCACCCGCCGGGTGGTGCTGGGCAACGCGCGCGTGCAGAGCTTCTCCGAACTGCTCAGTTTCACCCACTGGGCCCGCTCGATGGGCGAGGAGCCCGGCGGCCGCCTGGAGTCACTGATCCGCCGCCCGGCCGACGCCGCCGAACGCGAGCAACTGCGCCTGGAACCGGGCGCCGAGGTGTACGTCACGCTGCGCCTGCGCACCCTCTCGGACGTCCCCGTGATGGTGGAGCGCACCGTCTACCCCTCCCATGTCGGCCAGCTGGTAGCCCAGTTGCCCCCCGACGTGGTCTCCCACACCGAGCAGCTGCGCGAGCACGGCATCCTCTTCACCGACGCCGACCACACCATCGACGTGGTCACCGCCAACGCCGAGGACGCCAAACTCCTCGGCTGCCGCCGCGGCGCCCCCCTCCTCCGCGAACGCCGCCGCACCACCGACCCCACCGGCCGCCCGGTCGAGTGGTCCCAGGACCGCTACCTCCCCGGCACAGTGGCCTTCAGCGTCCACAACTCCCTGGCCACCTCCGCCCTTTCCCGCCACGCCCGCGCGGACGACTGACCGTCGACCCTCAACCGTCGCGTCCGGCAGCCTGCCGGAAAGGTGACGGAGCGCGGTGACGGCAGATCAACCCCAACGAGCCTGGCCCGTTCGACCCCAGCTCGTTGCGCTGATGATCTACGGCCTGGGAGGCTGGCGCCAGCATCATCCACACGCTGGGGGAAGAATGATCGACGCTGTCGGCAAGACCGGGCAGGTCCACTTTGACGGCCAGTACGTGACCATCACGCGCAACGGCTTCCGGGCTCGATCCATCATCGGCAAGGGCGAGAAGCGTCTGCACATAGCCCAGATCGCCGCGGTCCAGTGGAAGCCGGCCGCGTTCGCCGTCAATGGATTCATCCAGTTCACGTTCCCGGGCGCGCGTGAACTCAAGGGGTCCATGCGTCGCCAGGGCAACGCGGCCATCCGGGACGAGAACTGCGTAGTGTTCAGCAGGGCCCAGCAGCCTTCCTTTGAAAGGCTGCGCGAGGCCCTCGACGACGCCATGGCCCGTCAGCATGCCGCCCCTCACGCGGTGCCCGCACAGGTGCCCTTGTCCGTCGCGGACGAACTTGCCAAGCTGGGCGCCCTGGTACAGCAGGGCATCATCTCGCCGCAGGACTTCGAGGCCGCAAAGGCGCGACTGCTCGGGTACTAGGGTCACGACCAAACCGCCAGAAGGCCGCGGTTGCCAACGATGGCCGGCATCCCCGCGTCGCGTTGTCCGACGGCAAAGCCTGCGTACACCTAAGAGGGAATCATGACGGACGACGAGGGCCGAATCTTCCGTGAGGCGTGGATCGCCGGCGTCACGAAGCACTTCCCCGGCGAGCCGAAGCCCGGGTACGTCGCGCCGTGGGCCGATACGCCCGACTGGGAACGCCAGTGCGCGGCGGCCGTCTACGGGCAGGTGCGCGACTTCGTCGTGGTCAGTGGTGGCAGTACCGCCAGGTTGACGCGGGAGCAGAAGGGGCGGTTCGTCGCGTTGTGCTGGATCGCGCAGATCCACAAGCACATCGAGGACCCGAAGCCGGGTTACGTTGCCGACTGGTCCGAACTGCCCTCCTGGCAGCAGGAGACGGACGCGGACATCTTCGAGCGGATCGAGGAGCTCGTCGGGTGAGAGCGGTGCTGTGCGGGCGGTGCCGAGCTTCTCGGCACCGCCCGTTCGGCGTGTCAGCGGGCGAGCAAAGCGGCCAGTAGCGGGCGGAAGTGCTCGAAGGTAGGTGTCTGCGCGTCCGCGACCTTGGCCTGGTCGTCCAACCGGCGGACCGCCACCGCGTCCTGGGCGCCGGGGAGGGCGGCGAAGGCGGCGGCTTCGTCGGGGGTCATCGGGCCGCCCTGGACCTGGAGGGTGTACTCGGAGGCGGCGGAGAGTGAGGCGCGGTAGTCGGGCTCGACGGCGCAGAGGTAGCGCTTGGCGGCGACGTGCAGGCGGATCGGCTCGGTGACCTCGGGGCCGAACCACTGGGCCAGCCAGTCGGCGCCGGTGTCGCTGTGGCGGTTGTCCGTTCCGGTCATCAACTGCCGTCCGGTGACGGCGCCCTGGAAGTGGCCGACGTCGTGCAGCAGGGCGGCGGCGATCTGTGCGTCCGGCGCGCCGGCGCGCTCGGCGAGGATGCCCGCCTGGAGCATGTGCTCGGCCATGGTGACCTCCTCGCCGAGGTACTCGCCGGCGCCCTCGCCCTCGAAGAGCTGCTGAAGGGTGTCCAGGGCGGCGAGCCGGCGGTCCAGGACGGCGAGGGTGGAGGCGAGCGAGTCGAGGTCGGCATAGCAGCCCTGGAGGTGGCGGCGGCCGTCCTGCTCGAAGGCGGTCCGGGCGTGCAGCAGGCGGACGTTGTCGAAGATCAGGCAGTCGCCGGGGCCGAGCCGGAACTCCAGCTGGAGTTCTGCTCGCAGCGTGATCGCGGCGAACCGGCGGTAGGCGGCGTAGAAGGCGTCCAGTTCGGCCTCGGGCAGCCGCAGCGTGCCGATCGAGCGGTTGTTGAACCGGATCTCGCGGATCCGCCCGACGGCGTCCGTCTCGATCAGCGGCCGGTCGGCGCTCAGCTCGGTGTGCCGGTCGCGGAAGGCGAACGGGACCGGGGTGCGGGTCAGCAGCGCGAAGTCCTCGGGCGCCTCGGTGCGCAGCAGGTCGGCGGCGCGGAAGCCGTCGACCAGTCCGGAGTCGCCGCCGACCGCCGCGTTCTCCAGGCAGTGCAGCAGTTGCAGGGTGGGTACCGGGTCGCGGTACGGGTTGTCGCTGTGCGGGGCGATAGCGGAGCTGGTGAAGGCCAGGTTGTTGGGGTCGGGCTCGACCCGGACGTCGAACAGCTCGCCGTAGTTGGTCTCCCGGACGTACCCGAAGGTCTCGGTCACCGCCAGCACCTGGCGCTCGACGGTCGGCACCGCGCGCAGTACCGCGAACCCGAGGCGCTGCACCGCGCGCAGTACGGCCGCCTGTTCGGCCGGGTCGGCCAGGTAGGCGTCCCACTGCGCCTCGGGGATCCCGGCGGCGAAGTCGGCGGCCTGCCACAGGCGCTTGCCCTGCTCGGTGCGGTGGTCCGGCTGCTGCGGCTCGTCCAGCCACTCCAGCGGGTAGTTCGAGCGGTGTCCGTCGGACCATTCGACCTCCAACTGCCCGTCACCAGTCACGTGGTGAGTGATCGTCAGGTCATCCGGCAGGTCGGTGATCTGGAACAGCTTCTGCCCGTTGCGCGGGTCGCGGCAGTTGGTGCACGGGCAGTTGTCGCGCAGCCAGTAGGGCGGGAACGGCATGGGGATCCTTCCAGGGCGAGGCCAAGTTGTATAGCCAACTAGGTCCGGTTGGGCCACCGTGCCGGGCTCCGGTGAGGCGCGGGTGTCGGGTAGGTGAAGGGTGCGGAAACAGTTCCGGCCGGCGTCTCGATGGGCAAAGTTGTACAGACAACTTGGCCGTTCCTCGTGTAGCGTCGGCCTTCGTGTCCAGCTCACTGCTCGCAACCGTCCTCGCGCTGACCTCGGCGCTCATGCACGCCTCCTGGAACGCGGCGGTGAAGTCCGGCAGCGACCGCCTGACCGCGGTGGGGGTGGTCGACGCGACCGCCCTGGTGATCTGCGCGGCCGCGGCGCCCTTCACCGCACCGCCGTCGGCTGCCGCCTGGGCCTTCATCGCCGTCTCGCTCGCGCTCAACACGGTGTTCCGGCTCTGCCTCGTACGGGCCTACCAGCTCGGCGACTTCGGCCAGATGTACCCGATCATCCGCGGGGTCTCCCCGCTCGTCGTCGCCGTGCTGGCGGTGCTGCTGCTGCACCAGTCGCTGACCGCCCTGGCCTGGACGGGAGTTGTGCTGATCTCCGCGGGCATCACCAGCCTGGTGCTGACCGGCGGACGGGCCGGATTCCGTCCGCTGCCCATCGCGTACGCGCTCGTCGCGGGCCTGTGCGTGGCCGGCTACACCGCCTCCGACGCCGCCGGCCTGCACGCGGCGGCCGTCGCGGGCCTGCACAGCTCGGCCGGCTCGGGCAGCCTGCTGAGCTACACCGTCTACCTGTTCCTCGTGGAGAGCGTCCCGATGCCGGTGATCGCCGTGGCCGTCCGCCGCCGCCGGGTGCTGGACTACCTGCGCACCACCTGGCGCACCGGCCTGCTCGGCGGCCTGGCCGCGCTGCTCTCCTACGCCCTGATGCTGGCGGCACTGTCCCTGGGCGACGTCGCCCGGGTCGAGGCGCTGCGCGAGACCAGCATCATCCTGGCCGCCGGCATCGGTGCGCTCTTCTTCAAGGAGGCCTTCGGCCGCCACCGCCTGGTCTGCGCGGTGATCGTCACCGGCGGCATCGTGCTGGTCAGCCTGTAATCCCCGCCGCTGCCGTGTCGGCGGGGAGCCCGCGCCCGCGCAGAGCGGTGGCCAGCGCGGCCAGCGTGCGCCGCACGGTCTCGGGCGCGGCGGCTGGGCCGTAGTGGTTCACCCGCAGCACCTCGCCGGCCAGTGCACCGCCCGCCGCCTGCACCGGGACGCCCGGGTCGGCGCGCAGCACGTCGGCGGCGAGGGCGGCCGCGTCCAGGCCGGGCGGGGTGCGCAGCGTGGTGGCCACCGGCGCGGCGTCCTCGGCCCGCCGGACGTACGGCGTCAGGGTGCCGAGCGCGAGCACACCCGCACGCAGCGCCGTCGCCGCCGCGCGGTGCCGGGCCAGCACGCCGTCCAGGCCCTCCGCGTCGATCCGGTCCAGGCAGGCCTCCAGCGCCAGCATCTCCAACTGGGCCGGTGCGTGCGGCAGGACGGTGCGTCCGGCCGCCGTCCACCGCTCGCGCCAGTCCAGCAGCGAGAGGTACGAGCGGCGCGGCGCGGCCGGGTTGGCGGCGATCCGCTCCCAGGCGCGCGGGCTCACCGCCACCGCCGAGACCCCCGCCGGACCGCCCATCGCCTTCTGCCCGCCGACCACGCACAGGTCCACGCCCCAGGCGTCCGTCAGCAGCGGTTCGGCGGCCACCGAGGCGACCGCGTCCAGCATCAGCAGCGCGCCGTGCTCGCGGACCACGGCGGCGATCGCGGCGACCGGATTGGTGTTCCCGGTGGCCGCCTCGGCGTGCACCAGCGAGACGAAGTCGGTCTCCGGGCGGTCGCGCAGCGCCTGGTCCACCTGCTCGGCCGTGACCGCGGTGTCGAACGGGACGGCGAGGTCGACCACCTTGGCCCCGCCGTCGCGCAGCCAGCCGCCGAAGGTCTGGCCGTACGGGCCGGTCACGATGTTCAGCGCCGTACTGCCCGGGTGCGCCGCGCCCCTGACCGCCGCCTCCAGCGGGAGCAGCGCCTCGCCCTGCATCACCACCACGTCGTTGCGGGTCCGCAGCAGAGCCGCCACCCGGTCCTCGATCGCCGCGAAACGCGCGGCGGTGAGCGGCGGGAGGTCGAGGAACTCGGTCACGGGTGAGGCCTTTCGCGGGGCGGACACGGCTGCTGACCCAGTCTGCCGCAGACCCGCCTCACGCCCGGCGACCGCGCGTCGTAGAGTTCGCCCATGAACGATGCCGCGGTGCTGCACATCAAGGGCCGGGTGCTGGTCGGCCCCGAGGACGTCCGGGACGAACTCTGGGTCGTGGACGGCCGGGTGACGTACGACCGCCCGGCCGGCGCCGCTGCCGCCGACGTCCGTACGGTCAGCGGCTGGGTGCTGCCCGGCCTGGTGGACGCGCACTGCCATGTCGGCCTGGACGCGCACGGCGCGGTGGACGAGGCGACCAGCGAGAAGCAGGCCCTCACCGACCGCGACACCGGCACGCTGCTGATCCGCGACGCCGGCTCCGCCGCCGACACCCGCTGGATCGACGACCGCGAGGACCTGCCGCGGATCATCCGGGCCGGCCGCCACATCGCCCGCACCCGCCGCTACATCCGCAACTACGCGCACGAGATCGAGCCGGAGGTGCTGGCCGAGTACGTGGTCCAGGAGGCCCGGCGCGGTGACGGCTGGGTCAAGCTGGTCGGCGACTGGATCGACCGCGACCGCGGCGACCTGGCCGCCTGCTGGCCCGCCGACGCGCTGCGCGCCGCCATCGCCGCCGCGCACGCCGAGGGCGCGCGGGTCACCGCGCACTGCTTCGCCGCCGAGTCGCTGCCGGACCTGCTGGCCGCCGGCATCGACTGCGTCGAGCACGCCACCGGCCTCACCGAGGAGTTGATCCCGCAGTTCGCCGAGCGCGGGGTGGCCATCGTGCCGACCCTGGTGAACATCGCGACCTTCCCCGCCCTGGCCGACGGCGGCGAGGCCAAGTTCCCCGCCTGGTCGGCCCACATGCGCAGGCTGCACGAACGCCGCTACGACACCGTCGGCGCGGCGAACGACGCCGGCGTGCCGATCTTCGTCGGGACGGACGCCGGCGGCTCGCTCGCGCACGGCCTGGTCGCGGACGAGGTGGCCGAACTGGTCAAGGCCGGCCTGACGCCCACCGCCGCACTCTCGGCGGCCAGTTGGGGCGCCCGCGGGTGGCTGGGCCGGGACGGCCTGACCGAGGGGGCATCGGCCGACCTGGTCGTCTACGCGAGCGACCCGCGCGCCGACGTCCGGGTCCTGGCGGACCCCCAGCTGGTGGTCCTGCGGGGCCGCCCGGTCGCCTGACGCTGGGCCGATAGAGTGGCGGACATGGCACCGCGTCCGCTGAACGAGATCGTTGAACCCGGCTGGGCCCAGGCCCTGGAGCCGGTGGCCGGGCGGGTCGCCGCCATGGGTGACTTCCTACGCGGCGAACTGGCCGCCGGCAGAACGTACCTGCCGGCCGGACCCGTCGTGCTGCGGGCCTTCCAGCAGCCGTTCGCCGACGTCCGGGTGCTGATCGTCGGACAGGACCCGTACCCGACGCCCGGGCACGCGGTGGGGCTGAGCTTCTCGGTCGCGCCCGAGGTCCGGCCGATCCCGGGCAGCCTGGTCAACATCTACCGCGAGTACGGCCAGGACCTCGGCTACCCGCCGCCCTCCAACGGGGACTTGACGCCCTGGACGGCGCAGGGCGTACTGCTGCTCAACCGGGCCCTCACCACCGCGCCCGGCAAGCCGGCGGCGCACCGGGGCAAGGGCTGGGAGGAGGTCACCGAGCAGGCGATCCGCGCCCTGGTGGCCCGCGGCACCCCGCTGGTGGCGATCCTGTGGGGCCGCGACGCCCGCAACCTGCGCCCGCTGCTCGGCCAGGTACCGGCGATCGAGTCGGCGCACCCCAGCCCGATGTCGGCCGACCGCGGCTTCTTCGGCTCCCGACCCTTCAGTCGGGCCAACGACCTGCTGGCCCAGCAGGGCGCGCAGCCGGTGGACTGGCGCCTCCCGTAAACGGGCGGATCGCTCGTCCCGGGTTCACTGACGGGCTGCTCTGAGCTCGCGGATCAGGGCGCGGACGGAGACGCTGGAGGCCAGCTCCGGGGTGGTGATGTAGCCCACGGAACGGGTCGGGCGCTCGGGTCCGAGATCGGTGATCTCGATGCCGTCCGGCGCTTCGTTCAGCGAGAGCGCGGGCATGATCGCCATGCCGAGTCGTCTGCTCACCATCGAGAGCACCGCTCCGTCGTCCTCGGTCAGGAAGGTCGCCTTCGGAATCCAGTCCTGCCCGGCCCACCATTGGCGGGTGTAGGAGCCGCAGTTCTCGTGCCAGTCCACCAGCGGCAGGGAGCGCGGGTCGGGGTGGCCGACGGGGTGCACCAACGCGTAGGGCTCCTCGATGAGCACGCCGCCGATGAGCCCAGCGGGCAGGGTGGCGCCGATCGTTGCGATGCCCACGTCCGCGCGTCCCTGGGCGACCTCGCCGGCTGTGCCCGCGCCCAGCTCGCGCACGATACGGACTTCCGGTTCGATGCCGGGGTGGCGTGCGGTGAGGCGTTCCAGGACGGGCGGCAGCAGGTAGAGGGCCGCGCTACGGAAGGCGGCGATGCGTAGCGGGCCGGCGACCGTGCCCCGCTCGGCGCTGCGGGCCTCAGCGGCCAGGGTGTCCAGGAGCCGCAGGACCCGGCGGGCGTGGGCGGCAGCGGCGACACCGGCCGCGGTGGGCGTCGCGCCCTTGCGGCCCCGCTCGAAGAGGACCGCTCCGACCTTGCGTTCCGTCCCGCGGATGGAGTGCGAGACTGCGGACTGGGTCAGTCCGAGGACTTTGGCGGCCGCCGAGAACCCGCGTTCGCGGTCGACGGCCACGAGGACGCGGAGCTCGTGCGGGGCGAGGTCGGTGGCGGCAGCCGAGGTTGGTGCGGGGGCTGCAGGGGCTACGGGCGCTGCGGGGGCTGCGGCTGTCATAGGGGGTCCCGCCTGCTTCTATGAGGGCTCTTCATGGATCGGGCCGTTCCATGAGCGCAACCCTCTCCCCAGCCTCCGCATTCCTCCGTACGGTCACCGTCATGACCGAGACCGCGCTCACCGTGCACCAGACCGCCCGCCCTGTTGGCTTCCCCACCCCCGACCACTTCGCCTTCGTTGAGTCCGCGATGCCGGAACCCGGACCGGGAACGGCGCTGGTGGAGAACCTGTACTGGTCGGTGGACCCCTACCACCGCGAAATGATGGACGGGGACTTCGCGCTGAACGCCCCCTTGGAGGGCCGCACTGTCGGCCGGGTCGTGGACTCCCGCGACCCGGCGCTCCGCGAGGGCGAGATCGTCTTCCACCGGCAGGGCTGGCGCACCCACGCTGTCGTCACCCCCGAACAGGCACGTGCCGTCCCCCACTTCGACGGCGTACCGCTCTCCGCGCACCTGAGCATCCTCGGCGGCACCGGCCTGACCGCCTACGTCGGTCTCACCCGGATCGCCGAACTCCGCGAGGGGCAGGACGTGTTCGTCTCGGCGGCAGCCGGCGGTGTGGGCACGGCCACCGGGCGGCTCGCCCGGCTGATGGGCGCGGGACGGCTGGTCGGCAGCGCGGGCAGGGCGGCGAAGGCCGCCTACCTGACCGAACACGTCGGCTACGACGAGGTCTTCGACTACCACTCGGGCCCGGCAGCCGAGCTGCTCGCCAAGGCTGCGCCTGACGGGATCGACCTCTACATGGACAATGTCGGTGGCGAACAGCTCGAAGCTGCGATCTCCTCGCTGCGTGAGTACGGACGGATCGTGCGGATCGGCACGATCGCCCAGTACAACAGCACCGACACGCCCTACGCCCTGCGCAATCTTCCTGACATTGTCGGGAAGAGCCTGCGCATGGAGGGCTTCCTGGTCAGCAACTACCGTGACGTGCAGGAGGAGTTGTACGAGTTCGTCGTGCCGCACCTGCAGAGTGGACGCGTCACGCTCGATGAGACCGTGGTTGAGGGCTTCGGCGGCATCGTGGACGGGTTCCTGGGGATGCTGCGGGGCGAGAACCAGGGCAAGCTCATCGTGCGGGCGGCCGAGGCGGACGCCTGACGGACCGGGGCGCGCCCGGCACCCCAGCGAGGGCCGGCTGGGCATGTCGGCGGCGGCTGAGTTTTGGTCCTGGATCACTTTCCGTGCCGATCTGACTTGCCGTCACTGACGATGCCAGTAGCGGGTTCCGGTCACGAGGCAACGCGCTTGCGCATTCTCTGAACTTCGAGATCAGGTGCCGCGAGTACCTTCGGGGCGATGGCTCACGGCAAGTGCTTGCGCACCTCGGCCCAGGAGATGAGTCGGTCTCTGTCCGGTCCCGGCGCCAGATGGCCCAAGAGCTGGTCCAGGTGAGTCGTCAGGTTCTTGCGCCGACGTAGTTCGCCGATCTGTTCGATCGGGAGGTCGCGCCAGCTCCGGGATAGCGCGATGGCCTGGCCGGGATCGAGGGTGAGCGCTGCCAACGTGTCGGCGGCGACGACACCGGGATCCCAGTCTCGGTCGGTGTCAGGACCCAGATGTTCGATGATCCAGGTGCGAAGCGCGAAGTTATACCGGTGGCGTCGGGTTCACCACCCCAGGTGAAGATCGTGCGGGGACGGATGCGGATCAGTTCGGCGCTGACGTGTTCGCTGCCACGGTCCTGGCCGGTCAGGGCCTCGGGCGGCCAAGACGCTGGGGGCGGCTTCCCTGAGCTTCTGAGCCCGTGAGCTCCGGAGGTCCCGAGCCCGTGAGCCCGTGAGTCCGGAACGGAGGGAACCTCACTCCAACGAGTGAACCGGGGGCGGGAGTTGCTCCTGAGACGGGTCGTTCGCCCGAGGATGGCGGCAGTCGAGAGCGCAGCCTTCCCCCGGTTCTCGTGCGGCCGACGGCCGCCGGTGGGGTGACGTTTCTGCGGCGCGCTCTCATCACCACTCGTGGGGGTTCCACCGTGCCGTCCGCTGTTCGTTCCATCCGTAGCGCCCGTAGCATCCGTAGCACCCGTAGCACCCGTAGTGCCCGTTCGACCCGTACCGCTTCCGCTGTGCTCGCCGCGACCGCTGCCACCGCCCTGCTGGCGCTGCCCGCCCCGGCGAGCGCTGCGCCCGACCGGGGCCAGGCCGCCGCGGTGACCGCCGAACTCGCCCTGAACGTCAGCCTGTTGAACAGTGCCGTGCAGGTCCCGGTGGACATCGCGCTGAACAAGGTGCAGTCCCCGGCCGAGCACAGCGGCTCGATGCTGACCGCGAACGTGGACGGCGTCGACCAGCAGGGGCCGGTCACCCTGGTCAAGGCCGACATCGGCAAGTCGGTCACCCACGTCGACGCCCAGGGGGCCGCCGCCTCCGTCCAGCTGGTCAACGCCGACGTGCACGCCCCGGGCCTGCCGCTGAGCACGCTGCTCGGCCTCCAGGCGCTCAGCAGCGAGGTCAGCTGCCCGGTGGACGGGCCGCCCACGGCGAAGGTGACCGCCCCGGCCAAGCTGACGGTGCTGGGCAAGTCCGTCACGCTCAGCCTGTACGGGTCGACGCATGTCGCGGTGCCGGGGATCGGCAGCGTGGACATCAGCTACTCCCCGCACACCACGACGTCCACCACGGCGGCGGCCGCGGCGCTGGTGGTGAACGTCGCGCTGAACCCGCTGCAGCTCAATGTGGCGAAGGTGGACGGGACGATCACGATCGCCTCGGTCAGCTGCGTGAAGCCGGGTGGGACGGGGGCGCCGACGGGAGGGGCGTCGGCGCCGACCTCGGGGTCCGCGTCCGCGCCTGCCGCGCCTGCCGTCGCCGCGGTGGCGGACACCTCGACTTCTGCCTCCGCGCCGGCGTCCGCGTCCGCGTCCCCTGCCAAGGCATCGACCGGCCAGTCGCTCGCCTTCACAGGGAGCAGCGGCACCGGGACGATCGCGGGCGGCGCGGCCGCGCTGCTTGCCGCGGGCGGCGGTGCGCTCTGGCTGACCCGGCGCCGTCGTTCTGCGGCGCACAAGCACTGAGCGCTGACAGAATCTGTCACCTGTCACCTGTCACCTGTCAGCCGTCAGCCGTCACCCGTCAGCTGCCACCTGTCATGTCCGCTGGCACTCTCACAGCGTGAGGGTGCCATTTCGGACAGTTGGTTCACATGCTGGTTACATGAGAGGAACAACGGGGAAACGGCGGCTTGCGACGCTACGCGGGCACCCACCACTCAAGTTGCGAGGTAACCGCCGTGGCAATCAAGGCCGAGTACATCTGGATCGACGGCACCCAGCCGACCGCCAAGCTCCGTTCCAAGACTCGGATCCTGGCCAACGCTGACAAGCTGCCGACCTGGGGCTTCGACGGTTCCTCCACCAGCCAGGCCGAGGGCCACGCCTCGGACCGGGTGCTCGCCCCGGTCGCGTCCTTCCCGGACCCGATCCGCGGCGGCGACAACATCCTCGTGCTCTGCGAGGTGAACGAGACCGACGGCACCCCGCACGTCTCCAACACCCGCGCCCTGCTCCGCCCGATCGCCGAGAAGTTCGCGGCGCAGGAGGGGATCTTCGGCATCGAGCAGGAGTACACCTTCTTCAAGGGCTCGCGCCCGCTCGGCTTCCCCGAGGGCGGCTTCCCGGCCCCGCAGGGCGGCTACTACTGCGGCGTCGGCGCCGAGGAGGTCTTCGGTCGCGAGATCGTCGAGCTGCACATGGACCGCTGCCTCGCGGCCGGCCTCGCGCTCTGCGGCATCAACGCCGAGGTCATGCCCGGCCAGTGGGAGTTCCAGATCGGCCCGGTCGACGCGCTGACCGTCTCCGACCACCTCTGGGTCGCCCGCTACCTGCTCTACCGCACCGCCGAGGAGTTCGGCATCGACGCGACCCTGGACGCCAAGCCGGTCCGCGGCGACTGGAACGGCGCGGGCGCGCACACCAACTTCTCCACCAAGGCCATGCGTGAGGGCTACGAGGCCATCATCACCGCCTGCGAGTCGCTCGGCGCCAGCCAGGAGATCGTTCTCGAGCACGTCAAGCAGTACGGCTTCGGCATCGAGTCCCGCCTGACCGGCCAGCACGAGACCGCCCCGTGGAACGTCTACTCCTACGGTGTCTCGGACCGCGGCGCCTCGGTCCGCATCCCGTGGCAGGTCGAGGTCGAGAAGAAGGGCTACATCGAGGACCGTCGCCCGAACGCCAACGTCGACCCGTACGTGGTGACCCGCCTGCTGGTCAACACCTGCTGCACCGCGCTGGAGAAGGCCGGCCAGGTCTGAACAGCCTGCCCCGCCTAACTGCTTGAGCACTGAGCGCTGAGCACTGAGCGCCCGCCCGGGACCGGGCGGGCGCTTCTGTGCGTTCACTCCGCCGCAGGGTTCAGCCGCTGCGCCGCGTGCTCGCCGCGCGAGGCGACTGGCTGGGTACCGGAGGCCTGGCCGAGGCCGAAGGGGCGCATGTTGACGTAGACCGTCTCGTGGGCGCCGGCCGGGACGACGTAGGTCTCGTGCCAGATGCCGACGGCGCCGTTGTTGCTGCGGGCCTGGCGGTTGAACGCCTGCCAGGCGGGGCGGTGCGCGCGGTCGGCGGCGCCGGCGTAGGCGAGCAGGTGGTCGGCGTCCTTCCAGTACTGGACGACGGTGATCTCGCGGAACCCGCCGCCGACCATCGTGCGCGCGCCGAGCAGGCCGGAGCCGGGGTCGGCGAACAGTTCCTTCAGCATGCGGGGCATCGCCAGGGCGGTCGGCCACCACTGGCGGACGGCGCGCAGGCGGTTGATCCGCATGCCGATCAGGAAGACGACCACCTCGCCGTCGTGCGTGTCGGTGACTCTGGACCGGTTCGGCTGAGCGGACTGGGCCGGCTGGGCAGGCATGGTGACCTCCGAAGCATTGTGGGATAGCTTCACTATCCCCTGTTAGGATAGTGGCACTATCTCCTCGATCCTGTCCAGGGCCCGGCGGTCTTCGGTCAACGGTTTCCGAAAGGACGTCACGCCATGCGGCTGTCCGAGCTGAGCGCCCGCAGCGGGGTGCCGACCGCGACGATCAAGTACTACCTGCGTGAGGGGCTGCTGCCGCCGGGGGAGCGGCTGTCCGCCTCACGCTCCGAATACGGCGAGGCGCACCTGCGCCGGCTGCGGTTGGTCCGCTCGCTGATCCAGGTGGGCGGCATGTCGGTGGCCCGGACCAAGGATGTGCTGCGGGCGGCCGAGGACGAAACCCTGGACCAGCATGAGCAGTTCGGCGCCGCCCAGGTCGCGCTGATGGGCGGCGGCGGTCCGCAGGGCGTGGCGCTGGAGCCGGGGGCGAAGGCCCAGGAGACGGTGGACGAGCTGCTGGCGGAGTTCGGCTGGGAGCAGTGCGGCAACATCCCGGCCTACTGGATGCTGGTGGGTGCGGTCGCCTCACTGGAACGGCTGGGCTACCCCTGCGACCTGGCCCAACTGCGCCCGTACGCGGCGGCGGTCGAGCCGGTGGCCCGGTTCGACCTGGAGGTGGTCGGCCGCTATCCGGCCGGTGACGAGCGCCTGGAGGCGGTGGTGGCGCTCACCGTGCTCAACGAGCCGGTCCTGCTGGCCCTGCGGCGGATAGCGCATGCCCACGTCTCCGGCTCGATGCCCCAGGGGCAGGCCCCCGCGCGTCAGACGCTCTCGTAGCCCCCGAGTACGGCGCCCAGCGCGGCCAGGAACCGGTCCGTGGTCGCGGTGTCCCGGACGGCGATCCGCAGCCAGTCAGTCCCCAGCCCGGGAAAGGTGTCCCCGCGCCGCACCGCGAAGCCCGTCGCGCGCAGCCGGTCCCGCACCTCGGCCGCGCGGGGCAGCTCGATCAGGACGAACGGCGCGGCCGGCTCGCCGTGCACCCGGATGTCGTCGAAGGCGGCCAGGCCCTTGAGCAGGTGCTCCCGGTGCTCGCCGGTCGCCACGGCGGCGGCCTCGGACTCGGCCAACGCGGCCGGGGCGCTGCACAGTTCGGCGGCGACCAGGGCGGGGGTGGAGACCGGCCAGAGTGGCTGGGCGCGGCTGAGCTCGGCGATCAGCTCGGCCGGTCCGAGCAGGTAGCCGATCCGCAGGCCGGCCAGGCCCCAGGTCTTGGTGAGGCTGCGCAGCACGACCACCCGCCCGGGCAGTCCGCGCCGGCCCGCCAGCGACTCGCGCTCGCCGGGGACGGCGTCCATGAAGGCCTCGTCCACCACCAACGTCCTTCCCTCGCGGGCAAGTTCGATCAGCGAGGCGGCCGGGTGCAGGATCGAGGTCGGGTTGGTCGGGTTGCCGACCACGACCAGGTCGGCCTCCTCGGGCACCGCGTCCGCGGTGAGCCGGAAACCGTCGGCGGGGGAGAGCAGCACCCGCCGCACGGTGTGTCCGGCGTCGCGCAGTGCGGCCTCGGGTTCGGTGAACTGCGGGTGCACGACGACCGGGTGGCGCGCCCGCAGGGTGCGGGCGAGCAGCACGAAGGCTTCTGCGGCACCGGAGGTGAGCAGGACCTCCTCGACGGGACGTCCGTGCCGGGCGGCCACGGCCGCGCGGGCGGCGCTCTGCTCGGGGTAGGCGGCGAGGTCGGCGAGGGTGGCGGCGAGGCGGGTCCGCAGCCACTCGGGCGGGGTTCCGGTGCGGACGTTGACGGCGAGGTCCACCAGTCCGGCGGCCCGCACCTCGGCGTCGCCGTGATGGCGAAGATCGGGCTCGCCCGGTGCGTCGACCGCCAGCGCGACCGTCGCCAGCGCCGACTTCCGCTTCGGCAGCAGGAGTTCACCGCCGCCGAGCAGGGCTGCGGCCTCCGCCACGCTGGCCGTGCCGGTGGCGGTCAGCACCGCTGCCGACGGGTGCGGCACGGTGATCCCGGCGAGCTCCGCGGCCGGGTGCCCGACCAGGGGGACCCCCAGTCTGCGCGCGGCGCCGAGCAGCCCGGGCTCGGCGGCCCGGCCCTCGACGGTGGCGAGCCGGGCCACGGCGTCCACCGCGGTGCCCGCCTCGGCGAGCGCCGCGGTGATCAGGCCGAGCACCTCGTCCTCGCCCACACCGCTGCTCGCGCCCACACCGACGACCACCCGCACGCCGCTCGCCATTGCTTCACTCCCTCTGCACCCGGGACCCAGGACTCCGGGCCCAGCGCCCCGGGAATCCCACCACGCGCCGCGAGAGCGAGTCAATCGAGGTGAGCGTCGTGCGCTGGCCCATCCAGGAAGCGGCCGGCCGGTGGGTTCAGGAACGCGGCAGCGCGGCGAGCAACTTCGCTAGCATCCGGGCGAGTTCGGCCTGCTCGTCGGCGTCCAGTGCCTGGTCCACCAGTTCCTGCTCGTAGTGCAGCAGGTCGGCGACCGCCGCCTCCACCTGCGCGTGTCCGACCGGTGTCAGCTCGACCGGCACCGCCCGGCTGCCGCTCTCGGCGGGCAGTCGGCGGACCAGCCCGTCCCGCACCGCCCGGTCCACGCGCTGGGTGACGGCGCCCGGGGTGATCAGCGATCGCGCCGCCAGCTCGCGGGTGGAGAGCCGGTACGGCGCGCCCGCGCGGCGCAGGGTGCTGAGCAGGTCGAGCGTGGCGGCGTCCATCCCGACCCGGGTGAGGGTGCGGCGGCGGTCGTCGGTGAGCAGCTTGGCGGCCTGCCGGATCCGGGTCAGGATGCCGATCGAGCCGACCGGCAGGTGCGGTTGCTCGCGCTGCCAGGCGGCGGCGATCCGCGCGGCGAGGTCGTGCTGCCGGTCCTGCCCGTGTTCCGTCATCCTGCTAGTCTGGCACACACGTTTAGGCCTAAACGAGAAACGGGGAGAGCGCATGCGCCAGATCGTCGTCACCGGTGGGGGTACGGGCATCGGCCGGGCCGTCGCGGCCGCCTTCGCGGAGCAGGGCGACCAGGTGGTGGTCACCGGTCGCCGCAAGGACGTGCTGGCGCAGACCGCCGCCGCGCTCGGCCCGCTGGTGCGGGCCGTCGCCTTCGATGCCGCCGACCCGGCCCAGGTGGAGGCCGCCCTCGCCGAACTACCCGACCGGGTGGACGTCCTGGTCAACAACGCGGGCGGCAACACCGACATCGGTGCCGAGCCGACCGAGGGACTCACCGGTCTCGCCGCCGCCTGGCGGGCCAACCTGGACGCCAACCTGCTCTCCGCGGTCCTGGTCACCACTGCCCTGCGTGACCGGCTCGCCCGAGGTGGCGCCGTGGTCAGCCTCAGCTCGATCGCCGCACACCGCGGCGGCTCCGGCTCCTACGGCGCCTCGAAAGCCGCCGTGGAGGCCTGGAACCTCACCCTCGCGCAGCAGCTGGGGCCGGGCCGGATCACCGCCAACGTGATCGCCCCCGGCTACATCGAGGACACCGACTTCTTCGGCGAGGGCATCGCCCCGGCGCGCCGCGCCTGGAACGTCTCCCAGGCCCTCAACAACCGCCCCGGCACCCCCGCCGACATCGCCGGCACCGTGCTCTACCTCGCCTCGCCCGCCGCCTCGCATGTCACTGGCCAGACCATCCACGTCAACGGCGGTAGCTTCAGCGGTAGATGACGGAGGTCGCGGCCTGCTGGACGAGGCGCTCCGCCAACTGCGGCGCTCCCGCCCAGTGGACGTGCAGGTAGGAGGCGTGCACGGTGGGGGTGGCGAAGCCCTCGGTGTGCGGGGTGCCGGTGGGGGTGCGCCAGGCCCAGGCGGGGGTGGGGCCGGCGGCGGGGGTGCAGGCGGTGCGGTGGAACTCGTGGCCGCGCACCCGGGTGCCGGTGGTCGCGAGGGGGCTGTCGTGCAGGGCGACGGCCTCGCGGTAGCCGAGGGTGAGCCGCTCGGTCATGGTGGCCGTGGTGTCCAGCACGCCGCACATCGGGCGGCCGTCCAACTCCCGTCCCAGGTAGAGCAGTCCGGCGCACTCGGCGGCGATCGGCGCACCGGAGGCAGCCAACTCGGCGACGGCGGAGCGGAGTCCGGCGTTCTCGCTCAGCTCGACCGCGTAGACCTCGGGAAATCCGCCGCCGATCACCAGTCCTGACGTGCTGTCAGGCAGTGCCGTGTCGTGCAGTGGGTCGAACGGCAGTACCTCGGCCCCGGCCGCCGTCAGCAGTTCGGCGTTCTCCGCGTACGAGAAGGAGAACGCCGCCCCGGCGGCCAGCGCGATCCGCGGCCGCCGTCCGTTCGCGGTCGCCGCCACTGCCGTCACCTCCGCCGCCGGGTCCCAGGGCTCGTCGTGGATCGGCGGCGCCGACCGGGCCAGCGCCAGAATCTCGTCCAAGTCCACCGAGGCGGCGATGAGTTCGCCCATGTCGCGGACCGCCTGGACGGCCTGCGTCGAGCGCTCCACCACCGGGACCAGGCCCAGGTGCCGGGACGGCGTCGCGACCGCCGCCGTGCGCCGCACCGCGCCCAGCACGGAGACGCCCGAGCCCTCCTCCAGCGCCTCGCGCAGCAGTTGCTCGTGCCGGTCGGAGGCGACCCGGTTGAGGATCACCCCGGCGAGGCGCACCTGCGGGTCCCAGGACGCGAACCCGTGCACCAGCGCGGCCACCGAGCGGGACTGCGAGGAGCCGTCCACCACCAGCACCACCGGTGCCCGCAGCAGCTTGGCGACGTGCGCGGTGGAGGCCAACTCGCCGCGCCCGGAAGCCCCGTCGAACATCCCCATGACGCCCTCGACGACCGCCACGTCCGCTCCGGCCGCGCCGTGCAGGAAGAGCGGCGCGATCCGCTCCGGGCCGCACAGGAAGGCGTCCAGGTTGCGGCCCGGCCGGCCGGTGGCGAGCGCGTGGTAGCCGGGGTCGATGTAGTCCGGGCCGACCTTGTGCGGCGAGACCGCCAGGCCGCGGGCGGCCAGTGCCGCCATCAGCCCGGTGGCCACGGTGGTCTTGCCCGCGCCCGAGGAGGGCGCGGCGATGACGAGGCGGGGGATGTCCATGGTGCTAGAGGCCTACCACTCGATCCCGCGCTGGCCCTTGCGGCCGGCGTCCATCGGGTGCTTGACCTTGGTCATCTCGGTGACCAGGTCGGCGAGTTCGAGCAGCGGCTCGGCCGCGTAGCGGCCGGTGATCACCACGTGCTGCGAGCCCGGGCGGTCCCTGAGCACCGACACCACCTCGTCCACGTCCACCCAGCCCCAGTGCATCGGGTAGGTGAACTCGTCCAGCACGTACAGCCGGTAGGTCTCGGCGGCGAGGTCGCGCTTGACCTGCTCCCAACCCTCCTTGGCGGCCTCCTCGCTGGTCACCTCGGCCTCGGCCGAGCGCTGGATCCACGACCAGCCCTCACCCATCTTGTGCCAGGCCACCGTGCCGCCCTCGCCGGAGGCGCCCAGCACCTTCAGCGCGTTCTCCTCGCCCACCTTCCACTTGGCGGACTTGACGAACTGGAACACCCCGATCGGCCAGCCCTGGTTCCAGGCCCGCAGGGCGAGCCCGAAGGCGGCGGTGGACTTGCCCTTGCCAGGACCGGTGTGCACGGCGGTGATCGGCTGGGTACGGCGCTGACGGGTCGTCAGACCGTCCTCGGGGACGGTGGAGGGCTGGCCCTGCGGCATGGGTGTCACGCTGCCTTTCGACGCGGCTGGGAGGAGGCGGAGGGGCGGTGGGCGTGCACCAGGGCTGCCACGCCCTCGGCCCGCAGTTCGTCCAGGGTGACGGCGGTGGCGCCGAGTTGGCCCGCCAGCGTGCGGGCCAGGCCGAGCCGGACGTGGCCGGACTCGCAGTCCAGCACCACGGCGGCGGTGCCCTGGGCGGCCAACAGGGCGGCGGCCTGCCCGGCTTCGGCCAGCGCGGCGCGCCCGCCGGTGGCCCGGCCGTCGGTGACCACCACCAGCAGCGGGCGCCGGTGCGGATCGCGCAGCCGCTCCAGGCGCAGCACCTCGTGGGCGCGCAGCAGCCCGGCGGCCAGCGGGGTGCGGCCGCCGGTCGGCAGCTGTTCGAGCCGGGCGGCCCCGACCTCGACCGAGGAGGTCGGCGGCAGGGCCAGCTCCGCGCCGGCGCCGCGGAAGGTGATCATGCCGATCTTGTCGCGGCGCTGATAGGCGTCCATCAGCAGCGACAGTACCGCGCCCTTGACGGCGGTCATCCGCTGCCGGGCGGCCATCGAGCCCGAGGCGTCGACCACGAAGAGCACCAGGTTGGACTCCCGTCCCTGGCGCACCTGCTCGCGGAAGTCGTCGTGCCGCAGCACCAGCGCCCGACCGTCCCGTCCGCGCGCCACCTGGTGCGGAGCCGCGGCCTGCAGGGTCGCGGCCAGGTGCAGCCGGGTCAACTGGCCGGCCGGGCGGCGCGAGCGGACCGTCTGCCCGCCGTCGGTCTCCGCGGGGGAGCGGCGTCCCTGGGCGCCCTTGCCGGTGCCGGGGACCTTGAACAGCCGGGTCCGGTACGGGTCGCCGGCCGCCACGGGGGCGGACTCGCGCGACGAGCCGGGCTTCGGGATCTGCGGGGAGGGGGGAGCGTCCTGCGAAGGCGTCTCACCAGGATCCGAGGAGGGGTCGGGCGTCGGGTCCGAGGGAGCACCGCCACCGCCACCGTCCGGCCCACCATCACCGGGCCCGTCATCCTCCGGCCCGTCCTCCGGCCCGTCTTCCGGAGACGGCGACGGCTCCGGCTCCGCGTGCTCCTCCAGCGTCCGGTCCAGCTGCTCCTCGTCCAGCCCGGGCGCGTCGAACGGGTTGCGCCGGCGCCGGTGCGGCAGCGCCAGCTGCGCGGCCTTGCGGACGTCCTCCTCGGCCACCGCCGTCCGCCCGTCCCAGGCGGCCAGCGCGACGGCCGTGCGGGCCATCACGATGTCCGCGCGCAGCCCGTCCACCTCGAACGCCGCGCAGACCGCGGTGATCTGGCGCAGCGCCGGGTCCCCCAGCTCGACGGAGGGCAGCAGCGCCCGGGCGGTGGTGATCCGCTCGGCGAGCGCCCGCTCCTCGGCCTCGTAGCGGGCCGCGAAGCCGGCCGGGTCGGCGTCGTACGCCAGCCGCCGGCGGACCACCTCGGCGCGCTCCACCGGATCCCGGGTGGCCGCGATCTCCACGGTCAGCCCGAACCGGTCGAGCAGCTGCGGCCGCAGCTCGCCCTCCTCCGGGTTCATCGTGCCGACCAGCAGGAACCGCGCCGCGTGCCGCACCGACACGCCCTCGCGCTCGACGTACGAGCGGCCCATCGCCGCCGCGTCCAGCAGCAGGTCCACCACGTGGTCCTGGAGCAGGTTGACCTCGTCGATGTAGAGCACGCCGCGGTGCGCCCGGGCCAGCAGCCCGGGCTCGTACGCCTTGACGCCCTCGGCCAGCGCCCGCTCCAGGTCCAGCGAGCCGACGATCCGGTCCTCGGTCACGCCGACCGGCAGCTCGACGAGCTGCGCGGGCCGGTCGAGCGAGGCGGCCTGCGGGTGCGTCCCGTCCGGGCACTGCGGGTCCGGCGCGGCCGGGTCGCAGGCGAACCGGCAGTCGCCGACCACCGCGATCGACGGCAGCAGCCCGGCCAGCGCGCGCACCATGGTCGACTTCGCGGTGCCCTTCTCGCCGCGCACCAGCACCCCGCCGACCGCCGGCGAGACGGCGTTCAGCAGCAGCCCGAGCCGCAGGTCGGCCATCCCCACGATGGCGGTGAAGGGGTATCGGACGTCGCTCACAGGCGCTCACCTTCCATAGCGCGGGCGGCCGGCGCACCGGGCGGGACGAAGGGCAGGCCGTCGCCGGCGCCGCCCTCGATCAGCCGCCACAGCGCGTCGGTGTCCGCGTGCTCCTCGATCAGATCTCCCAGCCGGTCCAGCCGGGCCTCGCGGGCCGCGGCGAAGGAGGTGCCGGGGGAGGGGACGAACCGCCGCCCGGCCAGCGCCGCGACCTCGCGCAGCAGGGCCCGGCGGAAGCCGTCGTTCTCCAGCGCGCCGTGCCAGGTGGTGCCCCACACGGACCCCTGCCGACACCCGTCCAAGAACGCCTCCCCGCCCTCCACGGTCACCACCCCGTGGTGGATCTCGTACCCCTCGACCCGCTCGCCGAATGCCTCGCCGACCGGTCGGCCGAGCACCTTCTCGGCGCCGAACCGCACCCGCACCGGCAGCAGCCCGAGCCCGTCGACCGCGCCGGCCTTCGACTCGACCTCGTCCACGATCTCGTGTCCGAGCATCTGGTAGCCGCCGCAGACCCCGAGCACCGGCTGCCCGGCCGCCACCCGCTCGCGCAGCGCCCGGTCCAGGCCGCGCTCGCGCAGCCAGGCCAGGTCGGCGACGGTGGCCCGGGTGCCGGGAAGTACCACCAGGTCGGCGTCGGCCAGCTCCTCGGGACGGGTCGCCCAGCGGACCAGCACGCCCGGCTCCTGCGCCAGCGCGTCCAGGTCGGTGAAGTTGGACAGCCGCGGGAAGCGCAGCACGGCCACCCGCAACACCTCGGCGCCGTACGGACCTTCGAGGTCCTCGCGGTCCACCGCGGTGGAGAGGTCGAGCGAGTCCTCGGCGTCCAGCCACAGGCCCTTCAGCATCGGCAGGGTGCCGAGCACCGGACGGCCGGTCAGCTCGTGGAGCATGTCCAGGCCGGGCTTCAGCAGCCGTGCGTCGCCGCGGAACTTGTTGACCAGCCAGCCCGCCACCAGCCGCTGGTCCTCGGCGCTCAGCAGCGCCAGGGTGCCGAACATCGCGGCGAAGACGCCGCCGCGGTCGATGTCGCCCACGACCACGACCGGCAGGTCGGCGGCCCGGGCCAGGCCCATGTTGGCGATGTCGCGGTCGCGCAGGTTGATCTCGGCGGGAGAGCCGGCGCCCTCGCAGATCACCACGTCGAAGCGGCGGCGCAGTTCTGCCAGGCACTCCAGCGAGCGCTCCAGCAAATAGGGTTTGCGCTCCCGGTAGTCGAGCGCGCCGACTTCCGCGACCGGCCGTCCGAGCAGCACGACCTGGCTGCGGCCGTCCGCCCCGGGCTTGAGCAGCACCGGGTTCATCGCCGCCTCGGGCTCCACCCGCGCGGCGGCGGCCTGCATCACCTGCGCCCGGCCGATCTCCGCGCCGTCGGCGGTGACCATCGAGTTGAGCGACATGTTCTGCGCCTTGAACGGCGCGACCTTCACCCCCTGCCGGGCCAGCCAGCGGCAGATCCCGGCCGTCACCACGCTCTTGCCCGCGTCCGAGGTGGTCCCCGCGACCAGCAGTGCGTTGCTCATATCCGTCCCCTCCGCAGAGCCGACACGGCGAACCGTCCGGCCACCGTGACCCCCAGCGCCAGCAGTCCGACCCGGCGCGACAGCGCGCAGGCCCGTTCGATGTCGTCCACCGCGACCGCCGGCAACTCGGCGCCCAGCACCGGCCGCTCCTCCACGCGGGAGCCGTACCGCAGCGTGCCGCCCAGCCGGACGCCCAGCGCGCCCGCGAACGCCGACTCGGCCTGCCCGGCGTTCGGGCTCGGGTGCGCGGAGCCGTCCCGCCGCCAGATCCGCCAGGCGGTCCGCGGCGAGGGAGCGGCGGCCACCGTGAGCAGCGCGGTCAGCCGGGCGCCCGGCCAGCCGGCCACGTCGTCCAGCCGGGCCGAGGCCCAGCCGAACCGCCGGTAGCGCTCCGAACGGTGGCCCACCATGGCGTCCAGCGTGTTGACGGCCCGGAAGGCGAGCAGCCCGGGGGTGCCCGCCAGGGCGCCCCAGACCAGCGCGTTGACCACCGCGTCCGCGGTGTTCTCGGCCACCGACTCGACCACCGCGCGGGCGATCTGCTGCTCGTCCAGGGAGCGCGGATCGCGCCCGCACAGGTGCGGCAGGCGTTCCCGAGCGGCCGTCAGGTCGCCCGCCCGCAGCGCGCTGTCGATAAGCCGTGCCTCCCGGGTGAGCGAGGTCCCGCCGAGCACCGTCCAGACGGCCGCGGCGGTAAGCATCACCCGTCCGCGCCCGGCGACCCGGTCGGCGGCCAGCGCCGCGCCCGCCACGGTGCCCACGCACAGCGCGGTGTAGAGGCTCCCGGCGCCGCGGTGGTCGCGCCACAGCGCCTGTTCGGCCCGCCCGGCCGCCCGGCCGAAGCCGGCCACCGGGTGGCCCCGCCGGGGATCGCCGAAACGGGCGTCGGCGGCATAGCCGGCCAGCGCGCCCGTGGCGTAGGGAAGGGTGCGGCGAACGTTCGGAGAAATGCGGCGAACGGCTGCCGGCATGGGCGTGCGTGTCCTCACTCAGGGTCCGCGCCCTGGATCGACGTAACGGGGGCGAGAGTCTCCTGGCTTCCGGGTCCTGACACACGCTCGGCGGCGTGCTCCCCGGTGACAGTGGCGGGACCGCGCCGGACTCGCACCGGCTTCCTCTGCTTGCCTCCGATTGGCCCCAGGATCCCATCACGCGCCGGAACCGACAGTCAACCAGCGCCCCGGAGTGCTTGATCACACCCACCGCTTGCGAGCGAAACCGTCGTTACCTCCGAGTAGCCCCCGCTCCCGCGCGCCCGGCGTTGGTGAATCATCCAACGCCCGCTCAGGGCCTGCTCCCCGGCTTCGTGCGTTCGGCGGCTGGGGCCGCACCCCTCCCGCCCCTAGCGTCAAGTCATGCGACGCAGTAGACAGCCGGCCCCCACCCCGGTCCCGTTCTCCCCCCAAGCCGCCCGGTCCCACCGCGCCGGGCTCGGCCTCACCCCCGAACAGGTCGCGGCCGGGATGGCCGCGCACGGCGTGCGCCTGCTGTCGACCCACGTGCTGGGTTGGGAGAGCGGCGAGATGCGCCCCACCGAGGAGGAGTTCATCGCCCTGGCCCGCGCGCTCTGGTGCCCGGCGGTCCAGCTGATGGGGGTGCGCCCGGGCAGCCTGCGCGACTTCCGGGTGGCCCGCGAGCTCGGCCGGGAGCAGACGGCGCGTCAGGTCGGGATCGGCCTGAAGTCGTACGAGCAGGCCGAGCTCAGCGGGCGCTGGACCGGCGACGAGGCGCAGACCCAGGCGCTGGCCGAGGTGCTCGGCCTGACCCTGCGCGACCTGGTCCAGGTGACCGGGGCGACCGAGGAGCTGGAGCAGCGGCTGCGCCAGTGCGTGGACGGGCGGTGGCAGGCGCAGCTGAAGGCGGTCGGTCGGCTCGTCCCGGCGCCGCGCGCCGCGCTCTCCACCGTGCTGGCCGCCCTGCAGGGCGAGTACCAGGTCAACTCGTACTGGGGCTCCAGTGCCCCGGACGACCCGCAGCAGCCGACCGAGCCGCTGGAGCGCCGCTTCTGGGCCCTGCTGGCCGCGACGGAAACGGGTATCCCCGTCTAGCGGCGCTGCGGTGGCCGCCTGCCCGCCGACAGGGTGAACTGAGGGGAAAGCAACCCCTCACCACCCCGGGGAGAGCCATGCGTTGGGGAATCGTCGTCGCCGCGGGTACCGCCGTCGCCGCCGGAGCGGGGGCCGTCGTCCTGATCGTCGGGCGGCGGGTCTCCAGCCTCGCGGTCCAGTCCGGTCCGGCAGCCGAGCCGACCGTTCGCTCGACCGCCCGGTCGGCAGCCCGCTCGGCCGACCAGCCGCTGCGGGTGCAGGCGATCGGCGCGGCGGACGTCACGCTGACCCGCACCGCCGCGAGCGAGCGCCGCGGCCGGTACGCGCTGGAGTGGCCCGGCGGCCACGCGGTGGTCGGCGAGGTGCTGCGCAGCGGCCCGAAGGGTGTCACCCGCCGCCTGGAGCTCAGCGCCGGCAGCCCGCCGGCGGTCGGCGCGCAGGTCGAGCTGACGCCGCGGGTGCTGCGCGGGGATCCCGGCTCGGCCTGCGGCCTGGACTACATGGACGTGCTGGTCGAGGGCGAGCTCGGCCCGCTGCCCGCCTGGTACGTCCCGGCGCTGCGCGGCACGTGGGTGATCCTGGTGCACGATCCCGAGGCCGACCGCCGCCAGGCGCTGCCCGCGCTGCCCGTCCTCCATCGGCTGGGCCTGCCGGCGCTGGTGGTCAGCTGCCGCGGCGACCAGGGTGCGCCGCCCTCACCGGACGGTCTCGGCCACTTCGGCGAGACCGAGTGGCACGACGTCGAGGCGGCGATCCAGTTCGCCAAGGAGGCCGGTGCCGGCCGGATCATCCTGTACGGCTGGTCGCTGGGGGCGGCGACGGTGCTGCGGGCCGCCGCCCGGTCGGAGCACCGCGCGGAGCTGGCCGGCCTGGTGCTGGACTCCCCGGTGCTCGACCCGGCGGCGGCGGTGCGCGGCCGGGCGGCCCGCGCGGGCGTGCCGGCCGGGGCGGCCAGGCTCGGAGCCCTGGCGGCCGAGGGCCGCACCGGCGTGGACGTGGCCGGTTTCGCCCGGCTCGCCGACGGCGCGGACCTGCCCGGCCCGACCCTGCTGCTGCACAGCCCGCAGGACGGCATCGCTCCCTGGCACGACGCCGCCAGGCTCGCTCACCGCCGCTCGGACCTGGTGAGCCTGCACGCCGTCCCCGGAGCGGAGCACGCGGCGCTCTGGAACGCCGATCCGGCCGGTTACGAGGAGAGTCTGCGTCGCTTCCTGACGCCTATTCTCTGAACGGGTGTGCACCCGCTCCGAATCTGCACGCGGTCAGTCACCTCTTGACCACACACGGTTCCGCCATGTTAATGTCGTGCACAGGTCACGCGGATCGGACAGCCCGGTTTGGGCGCACTTGCCCCATCTCCGCCCATCGGTTGTCACCGGCTGCCAAAGACGCGCCGAACTCGATGTGACAGAAGCCCCGTGCACGGGGAAGACTGCACGGCGTGACGTCTCGGAACCCGCGCGACCGTGATGCCCCGCTCCCGCCGACCATGGGTACCGGCGCGACGGTGACCCGTCTACCCGGTACGGCCCCCCGCGCGGATACCGCGCTGCCGGCCGGTCCCGGCGTACCCCGACGCCGAACCCCCAGGCCCGCCCCCGGCCGCGGCCGGGTCCCGGTGCCCGAGGGCTTCCCCGTACCCGCCGAACTCGCGCCGCTGGCGCGCCGGATGCTGGCCGACGCGGTCCGCATCGCGCGCTGGGCCGGCGAACTCGACGCCGTCGACAAGCGCGGTGAACTGCTGCCCGATGACGCCCGGGCGGCCGGCCGGGCGCTGGCCATGACGGTCGGCGCCGCGGCCAAGGCCTGGGGCCAGGCTCTGCTGGTCGGCCTGGTCGAGCCGCGCGACGGCGGCGCCGCCCCCGGCTGGCGCCTGCACGCCTGGGAGCGCGACGACGAGGCCGTCCTGCGCGGCTGGTCCGCGCTCTTCGACGCCTGGACGCTGCTCGCCCCCGTCCCGCCCGCCGCCCTGCGCGGCGTCTTCGCGGTGCTCGCCGGCCAGGCCGTCGACCAGGCACCGCAACTCCTGTCCTTCCTGCACCTGGTGGACGGCCCGGTGGCCGAGGGCGAGCTGATGGAGCTGCTGCGCCGCGGCCTGGACGAGCGCCGGCACGGCGCCGGTACGGGCTTCGCGACGCTCTCGCCCGTCCCGCACGCGGCCTCCGCCGTCTCGGCCGTCCGCGGCACCTGCCGCGAGCCGCAGATCGACACCCCGCCCGCGCCCTCGGACATCGCCGCCGTCCTGGACTGGATGCTGGACGGCCTGGCGGCCGTCGGCGCGGTGGTCCGCTCGGCGGAGGCCGCCGAGCTCTCCCCGCTGGGGCACTGGGCGGTGCGCGCCAAGCTGGAGGAGATCTGCACGGTCGCGCAGACCGCCGCCGGGCACATCGAGCAGAGCGCGCTGGAGCTGCTGGACGCCTGCGCCAACTACTCGCCGGGGCCGGCCCGCGCCGAGTACCGGGCCTGGGTCGCGGCCCGGCCGGTGGACCGCGCGGTGGCCGAGCTCCTGGAGGCCGCCCGGGGCGACGACGCGCTGCTGCGCGGCCTCGCCTTCGAGGCCCTGCGGGTGGCCGGCGGGACGGCCGAGCAGGGGGTGCGGGCCGCGGTGGACGAGGCCGTGCTGCGCCCGTACGCGCTGCTCTGGCTGGCCGAGCAGCTGGACGAGGGCGGCGTGGTGCCGTCCGACGTGCTGAGCGCCGAGGACGCGGCCTGGCTCTGGGTGGACACCGCCGCCGCGGTGCTCGACCACGGGGAGACCGAGCTGCTGGTGGGCCACGTGGAGGGTGCCAGCGCCGGCGACCCGGTTCGGCTGTTCGCCCGGGCCCGGCAGTCCGGCCACGCCCGCGCGGCCTCGGTGCTGACGGCGGTCGCCGGGGTGCACCCGGACGCCGCGGTCGCCCGGGCCGCCCGCCGCTCCGCCTTCAGCGTCCACCGCGGCGGCGCCTGAGGGCCTCTGCACGCCCCCCGCGCACGCGGGTGGGGTGCGGGGCCGAACCGGGAGCCACCAGCCCTCTCAGCGCCCCGCCGACGCCGCAACGCGAAGTGCCCCGCCGGATCCAGGATCCGGCGGGGCACTTCGCGTTGGAACGCGTGATCAGCAGCCGCGGTTCTCGGCGCGGCGGGCGCGCACGTCGCCGACCTTCTGGCCGACCTTGCGGCGGATGACCAGCAGCGGCGCCATCGCGGCCAGCGCGATCTGCGCGACGGCACCGACGTGCATCAGCACGTCGCCGCCCGGCAGACCGGTCGCCCAGGCGGCCAGGCAGCCGATCGACACGACGATCCAGGCCAGCGTGGCGGTGGCCAGCAGGCCCTGCGGCTTGGGGTACTCGACCTGGCTGACCATCAGGTACGCCACGCCGAAGATCGCCAGCAGGCCGACCAGGAACGGCGGGTCGAGCAGCACGATGGCGATCACCGTCATCGCGCCCATCGGGCAGGGCATGCCCTGGAAGACCCCGGGACGCATCTTGACGGTGGAGAACCGGGCCAGCCGCAGCACCACCGCCAGCAGCACGGTGAGCGCGATGAACGCGGACAGCCCCTGCTTGCCGCCGGGCGAGACGATGCCCCAGACCGCGACGAAGTAGGCCGGCGCGATCCCGAAGCTGATCAGGTCGGCCAGGTTGTCCAGCTCGGCGCCGAGCGCGGAGGAGCGCAGCTTGCGCGCCACCAGGCCGTCGAAGAGGTCGCACATCGAGCCGAGCAGCAGCAGCGTGACGGCCGTGGCCGCGCCGTGCCGGACGACCCCGCCGGCCGAGCCGTCGCTCCCGTTGATGTGCGGGATGAGCATGTTCGTGGTGATCGAGTAGATCGCCAGGAAGCCGCAGACGGCGTTGCCGAGGGTCAGGAAATCGGCCGTCGACAGGGTCTGCGGCGAGCGGGGAGCCCGCAGCTCGCGGTCGCGCGCCCAGCGGCGCCGACGCAGCTCGGTCTCGTCCGACTCGCTCAGTCCGACCAGTGTTTCGGGATCAGTCACGGTCAAGGCGTGTCACCCCCGCGGTGGTCTTCTGGCCGACCGTGACGCCGACCTCGACGCCGGCCGGCAGGTAGGTGTCGACGCGGGAGCCGAAGCGGATCAGACCGATCCGCTCGCCCTGCTCGACCTTGGTCCCGGCGGCCGTGTACGGCACGATCCGGCGCGCCACGGCGCCCGCGATCTGCACCATCTCGATGTCGCCGAGCTCGGTGTCGAAGTGCCAGACCACGCGCTCGTTGCGGTCGCTGTCCTTGTTGAACGCGGGCACGAAACCACCGGCGATGTGCTCGACGGAGGTCACCGTGCCGGGCAGCGGGGCCCGGTTGACGTGGACGTTCAACGGACTCATGAAGATCGCGACCCGGGTCCGGCCGTCCGGCCAGGCGTCGATGCTCTGCACCACTCCGTCGGCCGGCGAGATCACTCTGCCGGTGCCGATCTCACGCTCGGGGTCGCGGAAGAACCACAGCATGCCCGCGCTCAGCGCGCAGGCCGGGACCGCTGCCACGGCCCACTTGCCGTTCCGCCTGGTGAGAGCGGTGGTGAGGGCTGCGGTGGCCAGGGTCGGGACGAACCAGGGGGTGGCTCCGCGCGCGATGGTCACGCGGGGTCGCCGGCCGGCCGTCTCGGGGGCGAGGGCATCGCGATCCGTGACGGAGGTGTGAGGGGACGGGCTGATGGGCATCGAAGACCTTTGTCGCGGGCCCTGGGGCTTGGCACAGTATGGCCGCTGCACGGGGGCCACCGCGGGGATCGGGTGAGAAAGGGACAGCTGCTGTCCCGGTGGATGCTATCGGGAGCAGGTGGTGGGTGGGCAACCCGCCTGCTCGTTCAACTGTCCGCAGCCGGGCCGCTGTGCGCGCGCTATGTATACGACCGTAGCCGCCCGGCGTCCCGTCCCCAAGGGGTCTGCCAAGATCCGTGAGCGATCTCTCAGCCCCACGGGTGAAGCGCGGGGGCGTGCGGAAGCAGCCACAGGGCGCGTGTCCCCCGACACGAGCCCTGTGACCTGCTGGTACCCCGGCGAACCGCTACTCGGCGAGCTTGTACTCCTCCAGCAGGCGGCGGCCGACGATCATCTTCTGGATCTCCGCGGTGCCCTCGCCGATCAGCAGCATCGGGGCCTCGCGGTAGAGCCGCTCGATCTCGTACTCCTTGGAGAAGCCGTAGCCGCCGTGGATCCGGAAGGCGTCCTCGACGACCTCCTTGCAGTACTCGGAGGCGAGGTATTTGGCCATTCCGGCCTCGAGGTCGTTGCGCTCGCCGCTGTCCTTCTTGCGGGCGGCCATCACCATCATCTGGTGCGCGGCCTCGACCTTGGTGGCCATCTCGGCCAGCTTGAACTGGATCGCCTGGTGCTCGCAGATCTTCTTGCCGAAGGTGGAGCGCTGCTGGGCGTAGGAGATGCCCAACTCGAAGGCGCGCCGGGCGACGCCGCAGCCGCGCGCGGCCACGTTGACCCGGCCCACCTCGACGCCGTCCATCATCTGGTAGAAGCCCTTGCCGGGGACTCCGCCCAGCACACGATTGGCCGGAATTCGCACATCCTGGAGCACCAGCTCCGTGGTGTCGACGCCCTTGTAGCCCATCTTCTCGATCTTGCCGGGCACGGTCAGCCCGGGCACGGTCGGGTTCGGGCCGAACCCGGCGGTCTTCTCGATCAGGAAGGTGGTCATGTTGCGGTACGGGGTGTTGCCGCCCTCGTCCGTCTTGCAGAGCACCGCGACCAGGGTCGACGTGCCGCCGTTGGTCAGCCACATCTTCTGGCCGTTCAGGACGTAGTCGTCGCCGTCCTTCACGCCCTTGGTGGAGATCGCCGCGACGTCCGAGCCCAGGCCCGGCTCCGACATCGAGAACGCGCCGCGGATCTCGCCGGCGGCCATCCGCGGAAGGAAGTACTCCTTCTGCTCCTGGGTGCCGTGCGCGTTGATCATGTGCGCCACGATGAAGTGGGTGTTGACGATGCCGGAGACCGACATCCAGCCGCGGGCGATCTCCTCGACCACCAGGGCGTAGGTGAGCAGCGACTCGCCGAGTCCGCCGAACTCCTCGGGGATGGTCAGGCCGAAGAGGCCCAGCTGCTTCATCCCCTCGACGATCGCGGTCGGGTACTCGTCCTTGTGCTCCAGCTCGGTGGCGACCGGAATGATCTCCTTGTCGACAAAGTCCCGCACGGTGGCGAGGATGTCCCGCTGGATCTCGGTGAGGCCGTCGGTCTGTGCGAGGCGTCCCATCGTGCGGCTCCGAATGTCTAGAAGAGGGAAGAGCGAAGAAGAGGGTGGGGGGCTCCGCGAAGCGTGACGTTCGCGGAGCCCCGACCGGTGGGAGCGGCCGATGACGGCGGCCCCTCCGACCGGTGGTCTAGGAGAGCGGCTCCGGGCGGCCGGGCTGCTCGCCGCCGCGGGCCGTGGTGTACGTCGCGGTCGGCACCATCACCTTGCGGCGGAAGATGCAGACGACCGTGCCGTCCTGCTTGTAGCCCTTGGTCTCGACGTAGACGATGCCGCGGTCGTCCTTGGACTTGGACGGCCACTTGTCGAGCACGAGCGTCTCGCCGTAGAGGGTGTCGCCGTGGAAGGTCGGCGCGATGTGCCGCAGCGACTCGATCTCCAGGTTGGCGATCGCCTTGCCCGAGACGTCCGGCACGGACATCCCCAGCAGCAGCGAGTAGATGTAGTTGCCGACCACCACGTTCTTGCCGAAGTCGGTGGTCTTCTCCGCATAGTTGGTGTCCATGTGGAGCGGGTGGTGGTTCATGGTCAGCAGACAGAAGAGGTGATCGTCGTACTCGGTGACGGTCTTCCCAGGCCAGTGCTTGTAGACCGCGCCGACCTCGAACTCCTCGTAGGTGCGTCCGAACTGCATGACTACGCCTCCGGGATCTCGAACTTGGAGGTGCGCTGGAAGCCGGCCGCCCGGCCCTTGCCCGCGATCACCAGGGCCATCTTGCGCGAGGCCTCGTCGATCATCTCGTCGCCGAGCATCGCCGAGCCCTTCGCGCCGCCTGCCTCCGAGGTGCACCAGTCGTAGGCGTCCAGGATCAGCTCGGCGTGGTCGTAGTCCTCCTGCGAGGGCGAGAAGATCTCGTTCGCGGCGCCGACCTGGTCCGGGTGCAGCACCCACTTGCCGTCGAAGCCGAGCGCTGCGGCGCGGCCGGCCACCTCGCGGTAGCCGTCGGTGTTGCGGATCTGCAGGAACGGGCCGTCGATGGCCTGCAGGTCGTGCATCCGGGCCGCCATCAGGATGCGCATCAGGATGTAGTGGTACGCGTCCGCCGGGTAGCCGGGCGGCTGCATGCCGACCACCAGGGACTTCATGTTGATCGAGGCCATGAAGTCGGCCGGGCCGAAGATGATGGTCTCCAGCCGCGGCGAGGCGCCGGCGATCTCGTCGACGTTCACCAGGCCCTTGGCGTTCTCGATCTGCGCCTCGATGCCGATCTTGCCGACCTCGAAGCCCATGGTCTTCTCGATCTGGGTCAGCAGCAGGTCCAGCGCCTTGACCTGGGTGGCGTCCTGGACCTTGGGCAGCATGATGCAGTCCAGGTTCGGCCCGGCGCCCTCGACGACCGTGACCACGTCGCGGTAGGTCCAGTGCGTGGTCCAGTCGTTGACCCGGACGACCTTGGTCTTCTTGCCCCAGTCGCCGTTGTTCAGCGCGTCGACGATGTTGTGCCGGGCGCTCTCCTTGACCAGCGGGGCGCAGGCGTCCTCAAGGTCCAGGAAGACCTGGTCGGCGGGCAGGCCCTGGGCCTTCTCCAGGAAGCGGGGGTTGCTCCCGGGCACGGCCAGGCACGAACGGCGGGGGCGGAGACGGTTCACTGTCACGATGTGAGGGTCTCTTTCTTGAAGGGGCTGAGCCTGTTGGCGAGCCGGATCTCGTCCACGATCCGGCCGATGATGGTGGTGATGCCGAAGTCCTTCGGGGTGAACACCGCGGCGACGCCGGCGGCCTTCAGGGCCTCGCCGTCGGCAGCTGGGATGATGCCACCGACGATCACCGGGACATCCTCCACCCCCGCGCGGCGCAGTCGCCGCAGAACGTCCGGAACCAGTTCCGGATGGGCGCCGGAGAGGATCGACAGGCCCACGCAGTGCACGTCCTCGGCGACCGCCGCCGAGACGATCTGCTCGGGCGTCAGGCGGATGCCCTGGTAGACCACCTCGAACCCGGCGTCGCGGGCCCGCACGGCGATCTGCTCGGCGCCGTTGGAGTGGCCGTCCAGACCGGGCTTGCCGACCAGCAGCCGCAGTTTGCCCGCGCCCAGCTCGGCGGCCGTGGCGGCCACCGCCTCGCGGACGGCCGCCAGCTCGCCGCCCGGCTCGGCCGCCACCGCGACCGGCGCGCCGCCCACCCCGGTGGGGGCGCGGTACTCGCCGAAGACCTCGCGCAGCGCGAAGGACCACTCGCCGGTGGTCACCCCGATCCGCGCGCAGGCCAGCGTCGCTGCCATCAGGTTCTCGTCGGTCCGGGCGACCGCCTTGAGGTGGTCGAGCGCGGCCAGTACGCCGGCCTCGTCCCGATCGGCCTTCCACGCCTTCAGGCCCGCCAGCACGGCCTGTTCGGAGGCCGGGTCGACCACCATGATGGCGGCGTCCAGGTCGGCGGTGAGCGGGTTCACCTCGGTGGTGTCGAAGCAGTTCACCCCGACGATGCTGTCCTCGCCGGCCTCGATCCGGGCCCGCCGCTCGGCGTGCGAGGTGACCAGGGCGGACTTCAGGTAGCCGCTCTCGACGGCGGGGATCACCCCGCCCATCTCCATCACCTTGGCGATCTCGGCCTCCGCGCCGGCCAGCAGCTCGGCGGTCTTGCCCTCGATCACGGCGGAGCCGTTGAAGATGTCGCCGTACTCCAGCAGGTCCGACTCGTAGGCCAGCACCTGCTGGATCCGCAGCGACCACTGCTGGTCCCACGGCCGCGGCAGGCCCAGCGCCTCGTTCCAGGCGGGCAGCTGGACAGCGCGAGCACGGGCGTCCTTGGAGAGGGTGACGGCGAGCATCTCCAGCACGATCCGCTGGACGTTGTTCTCCGGCTGCGCCTCGGTCAGGCCCAGCGAGTTGACCTGTACGCCGTAGCGGAACCGGCGCTGCTTGGGGTCCTGGATGCCGTAGCGCTCGGTGGTGACCTTCTCCCAGAGCTGGGCGAAGGCGCGCATCTTGCACATCTCCTCGATGAACCGCACGCCCGCGTTCACGAAGAACGAGATCCGCCCGACCACCTCGCCCATCCGCTCGGCCGGCACCTGGCCGGAGTCGCGGACGGCGTCCAGCACGGTGATCGCCGTGCACATCGCGAAGGCGATCTCCTGGACCGGGGTCGCCCCGGCCTCCTGGAGGTGGTAGCTGCAGATGTTGATCGGGTTCCACTTGGGCAGGGTGCCGACCGTGTAGGCGATCATGTCGGTGATCAGGCGCACCGACGGGCCGGGCGGGAAGACGTGCGTCCCGCGCGACAGGTACTCCTTGACGATGTCGTTCTGGGTGGTGCCGGTGAGCTTGGAGACGTCCGAGCCCTGCTCCTCGGCGACCACCTGGTACATCGCCAGCAGCCACATCGCGGTGGCGTTGATGGTCATCGAGGTGTTGGTCTGCTCGAGCGGGATGCCGTCGAACAGGGTGCGCATGTCGCCGACGTGCCCGACCGGGACGCCGACCCGGCCGACCTCGCCGCGGGCCAGGATGTGGTCCGAGTCGTAGCCGGTCTGGGTGGGCAGGTCGAAGGCGACCGAGAGGCCGGTCTGGCCCTTGGCGAGGTTCTTGCGGTACAGCGCGTTGGAGTCGCTCGCGGTCGAGTGGCCCGCGTAGGTCCGCATCAGCCAGGGGCGGTCGCGCTTCTGGGCGGGCATCAGATGTCCCGGCTGTGCTTGATGTTCCGCTCGTCAAGCTCGCGGAAGAGGTTGATCGCCGGCAGGTGCTTGGCGCGCAGCTCCTCGTCGCGCACGCCCAGGCCCTCGGTCGGGGCCAGGCAGAGCACGCCGACCTTGCCCTGGTGGCGGTTCTGGTGCACGTCGAGCGCGGCCTGGCCGGACTGCTCCAGCTGGTAGACCTTGGAGAGGGTCGGGTGGATCTTGCCCTTGGCGACCAGCCGGTTGGCCTCCCAGGCCTCGCGGTAGTTGGCGAAGTGCGAGCCGACGATCTTCTTGAGCGACATCCAGAGGTACCGGTTGTCGTACTGGTGCATGAAGCCGGAGGTCGAGGCGCAGGTGACGATGGTGCCGCCCTTGCGGGTGACGTAGACCGAGGCGCCGAAGGTCTCGCGGCCCGGGTGCTCGAAGACGATGTCCACGTCCTCGCCGCCGGTCAGCTCGCGGATCCGCCCGCCCAGGCGCTTCCACTCCCGCGGGTCCTGGGTGTTCTCGTCCTTCCAGAACTTGTAGCCCTCGGCGCTGCGGTCGATGATCGCCTCGGCGCCCATCGCCCGGCAGATGTCGGCCTTCTGCTCGCTGGAGACCACGCAGATCGGGGTGGCGCCGCCGGCCAGCGCGTACTGGGTGGCGTACGAGCCGAGGCCGCCGCTGGCGCCCCAGATCAGCACGTTGTCGCCCTGCTTCATCCCCGCGCCGTTGCGGCTGACCAGCTGCCGGTAGGCGGTGGAGTTGACCAGACCGGGGGAGGCGGCCTCCTCCCAGGTGAGGTGGGCGGGCTTGGGCATCAGCTGGTTGGTCTTCACCAGCGCGAGCTGGGCCAGGCCGCCGAAGTTGGTCTCGAAGCCCCAGATGCGCTGCTCCGGGTCCATCATCGTGTCGTTGTGGCCGTCCGAGCTCTCCAGCTCCACGGACAGGCAGTGCGCGACGACCTCGTCGCCCGGCTTCCAGGCGTTGACGCCCGCGCCGGTGCGCAGCACCACGCCCGCGAGGTCGGAGCCGAGCACGTGGTACGGCAGGTCGTGGCGCTTGGTCAGCGGCGACAGGCGGCCGTAGCGCTCCAGGAACCCGAAGGTGGAGACCGGCTCGTAGATCGAGCTCCACACGGTGTTGTAGTTCACCGCGCTGGCCATCACGGCGACCAGGGCCTCGCCCGGGCCGAGCTCGGGGAGCGCGACGTCGTCGAGGTGAAGGGACTTGCGAGGGTCCTTGTCGCGGCTGTCGAGGCCGGCGAACATCTGCTCCTCGTCCTTGTGCAGCGTCACCGCGCGGTAGGACTCCGGCAGCTTCAGGGCCGCGTAGTCCGCCGAGGTGGCGTTGTTGCTGAGGATGGCGTCGAGGATTTCCTGCATGGCTGCCTCCGAAGGCGTACCTGTGTCGAGGGCGCACAGGGCGTCTGGGGGAGCCGGGAGCGGACACCGGCTTCGCTGAGGGTCGGGGTGGGGTGGTCTCGCCCCCGGGGTGTGGGGACGCCTGACTACGGCGCGCCGAGGTGGGGAGCCGCGGCGCCGCGACTGGTGAGTAACAAGCTACTGGCACCCTGTGCCACTCGTAAAGACACTGGGTGCCATGAATTTCCGACCGGCCGCGGATCCCCTCCCGGGTAGCCGAAAGGCCCGCCCCGGCGTACCGGAACGGGCCTTGATTCTGCGTTTACGACCTGCTCAGGGCCGCTCTGATGCTGTCCAGCACGATCTCCAGCGGGGCATCGGTGCGAGCCACTGTGATGAGTACCTCACCGGCCGGGGTGGCACTCAGTGCGCTCGTGGCCACGGACTCCAGGCCCGTCGCGGTGTCCCCGTTGGCACCGGGTGCCACAGTCGTGCCACGCCGCCGGACGCTGCGCGGCGTGGTCGCCCAGAAGGTGCCCCGGATGACCTCGAACGAGTGATCGAGCTGGGCCTCCACGTCCCCGCGCCCGCCGGCCCGCAGCCAGCGCCGCAGCACGTGGTTGTGGGCCGCGACCACCGCCGCCGCCGACACCTCGGCGAGCATCGAGTCGTCGTCCCCGCCGCGCTGCCAGCTCGGCGGGATGTCCTCGGCCGCGTCGAAGCGGCCGAGCAGGTAGCGGGTGAAGAGCCGCTCGTAGCGGGCGACCACGGCGATCTCGCGCTCGCGCAGCGCGGGCACCTGGCGGATCAGCTGGTAGCGCGCCACCGAGACGCCGGGGGTGGAGGCGTACATCCGCAGCACCTCCTTGATGCCGCGGCAGACCACGTCCAGCGGGTGCTCGTCGGGCGCCGAGCTGGCCAGCAGGTCGGCCACCCGGACCAGGGTGTCGTCGTGGTCCGGGAAGATCGCCTCCTCCTTGGACCGGAAGTAGCGGAAGAAGGTCCGCCGGGCCACCCCGGCGGCGGCGGCGATCTGATCGACCGTCGTCTCCTCGTACCCCTGGGTGGCGAACAGTTCCATCGCCGAGGCCGCCAGGTCCTGACGCATCTGCTGGCGCTGCGCCGCGGCCCGGCGGCTGCCCGGTCCCGGTTCGGCGGCCGGGCGTGCAGTGTCCTGCCCGGCGGAAGACTGATCCCGATCCATGCCCGGAACGCTACACGCCCGGCCGACCCCGGTTGCAGCCCTCGTCGGCATCGGCTGCCGAAGGGGCGTTCCCGGGCTCACCGCGGGGCGCGGCCAGCGGGAGGAGACCGCCCCGGCACCCCAGGCGGGCCGGGTCACCGGCTCGGGCTGCATCGGCGCTCGGGGCTCGCCGCCGATCATCGGCGTGCGTGGTCGCGGAAGCCGCGGCCGGTCTTGCGGCCCAGGCAGCCGGCCGCGACCAGGTGTTCGAGCAGCGGTGCGGCGGAGAGGCCCGGCTCGCGGAACTCCTGGTGCAGCACCCGCTCGATGGTCAGCGAGACGTCCAGGCCGACCACGTCCAGCAGCTCGAACGGGCCCATCGGGTAGCCGCAGCCGAGCTTCATCGCGGTGTCGATGTCGTCGACCGTGGCGTAGTGCTCCTCCAGCATCCGCACCGCGTCGTTCAGGTACGGGAAGAGCAGCGCGTTCACGATGAACCCGGCCCGGTCCCCGCACTCCACCGGGTGCTTGCGCACGGTGGCGCACAGCCCCAGCACCGTCGCCGTGACATCGGCCGAGGTCAGCACGGTGGAGACCACCTCGACCAGCTTCATCGCGGGCGCCGGGTTGAAGAAGTGCATGCCGATCACGTCCTGCGGCCGCGAGGTCGCGGTGGCGCAGCTGATCACCGGCAGGCTGGAGGTGGTGGTGGCCAGGACCGCGCCCGGCTTGCAGATCTTGTCCAGGCTCGCGAACAGCTCCCGCTTGACCGCCAGGTCCTCGGCCACCGCCTCCAGCGCCAGGTCCACCCCGGCCAGGTCGGCGAGCTGCCCGGACGGCGTGACCAGGGTCAGCGCGGCGTCCCGCTGGTCGGCGGTCAGCCGGCCCTTCTCCACCGAGCGCTCCAGCGAACGGGCCAGCTGGCCCTTGGCCTTGTCGGCCTTCTCCTGGCTGCGGGCGACCAGCGTCACCGGGAATCCGGCCTTGGCGAAGACCTCGGCGATGCCGGTGGCCATCGTCCCCGAGCCGCAGACCCCGACGGAGCGCACGTCGCGCCCGGCGACCGCCGCCGCACCCGCGGCGCCGGCCTCGGCGACCGTCCGGGACGAGCCCGGCGCCTCGTAGCTGTAGAAACCGCGGCCGGTCTTGCGGCCCAGCAGCCCGGCCGCGACCAGCTGGCCCAGGATCGGGGCGGGGGCGTGCAGCCGGTCCTTGGACTGCTCGTACATCGCCTCCAGGACGGTGCGGGCGGTGTCGATCCCGATCAGGTCGAGCAGCGCCAGCGGGCCCATCGGCAGGCCGCAGCCCAGTCGCATCGCCGCGTCGATGTCCTCGCGGGTGGCGTAGCGCGACTCGTACATCGCCGCGGCCTGGTTCAGGTAGGCGAACAGCAGGCCGTTCACGATGAACCCGGCCTTGTCGCCCGCCGCCACCGGCTCCTTGCCCAGCTCGCGGGCGAACGCGGCGGCCTCGTCGGCGACCTGACTGGCCGTCAGAACGGTGCGGACCACCTCGACGAGCTTCATCGCGTGCACCGGGTTGAAGAAGTGCAGGCCCAGCACCCGCTCCGGGCGGCCGGTCGCGGCGGCGATCCGGGTCACCGAGAGCGAGGTGGTGCCGGTGGCCAGCACGGTCTGCGGCGGGCAGATCCGGTCCAGCTCGGCGAAGATCTCCCGCTTGAGCTCCAGCTGCTCGGGAACCTCCTCGATCACCAGATCGGCCGCGGCGGCAGCGTCCAGCCGCTCGCCGACGGTGATCAGCTCGAGCAGCTCGGTGCGCTCCCGCGACGTGAGCCGCTCGCGCTCGACGGCGTGCGCGGTGGCCTCCTGGATCCGGGCCAGCGCCCGGTCCGCAGCAGCGGAGTCGGCCTCGATGCCGAGCACCCGGCGGCCGCTGCGCGCGATGGCGACGGCGATGCCGGCGCCCATGGTGCCGAGGCCGACGACGGCGACGGTGGGAAAGGGACGCTCGACTCGGGAATCGGGCTGGGAGGTCGGGTTCTCGGGAGCCTGCATAGTGCTCGTCCTTCCGGGGAGGCCTGACCGTGGCTGCTAGGCTTCCGGTGCTCTTCTGGAGCCGGTCAGGGCTTGGCCGTCATGAGGCCGCTTCAGCGGTTGAGTGAGAAGCCCCCGCAGTCCGTGCGGGGGAGGAGTCACGTGCCTGACTCCTAGTCGGTTGGTCAGGAGATTCGCCTGGTGCGCTTCAGGGGCTCCGCGTTTCGATGGAACGGGGAGCCCGCAGAAGCGAGGCATGGGGGACTACAACTGCGGCATCCGTGATCTCGCCGGTCCGCTCCGGCCGTGATGCGGTGATGCCGCGTGCAAAGGGAAGTAAGCGGCTCTGCGGGCAGGTCGGCCCCGGAACCGGAACGTACGCACCGCACACCCTCATGGAGGATGGCCCCCGCTGGTGCGGCTCCCGAAGCCCAGCGGTGGTGCGTGCGGTCACTGTAGCGAAGTTACCGGGAGGTAGGAAGGGGTCCGTTCGGTCAATCTGCCGCCGCTACGAACACTCGTCCGGGGAGTTCCCACGGCGGTCGGCTGCGGGCAGCATGGGTCGTGTGAGTACCACCCTCGCCGAACCCCAGCTCCCAGCCGAGCCACCGCCCGGCCGGGCTTCTGCCGCCGCTGCCGCTGCTGCGTCCGCCGTCCCGGACGCCGCCGCGGCCGCCGCCGCCCGATCCGAGCGGGCCGCCCGGGCGCGGGCGGTCGCCGCCCGGCTCGGCGCGGAGGGCGTCGACGGCGTCGTCCTCGGCTGGGTCGACAACTCCGGCCTGACCAGGGTGAAGACCGTCCCGGTCCGCCGCCTGGAGCACGCCGCCGCCTGGGGCGTCGGCGCGGCTCCCTGCTTCGACGTCTTCCTGGTCGACGACTCGATGACCACCAGCCGCTGGATCGGCGGCCCGGCCGGTGACCTGCGCCTGATCCCGGACGTGGACCGGCTGGTCCGGCTCGCCGCCCAGCCCGGCTGGGCCTGGGCCCCCGCCGACCGCTACGCGCAGGACGGCAGCCCGCACCCCGGCTGCCAGCGACTCTTCGCCCGCCGGATGACCGAGGCCGCCCGCCAACGCGGTCTCACCCTGCGGGCCGGCATCGAGATCGAGTGGGTGGTCGCCCTGGCTGGCGCCCCCGACGATCCGCCCGTCTACCCCACGCACGGCCCGGCCTACGGCATGCACCGCCTCACCGACCTCTCCGAGTACCTGCGCGATCTGCTCCGCGCCCTCGCCGAGCAGGGCCTGACCGTGCTGCAACTGCACCCCGAGTACGCGCCCGGTCAGTTCGAGGTCTCGCTCGCCGCCGACGGGCCGGTGGGCGCCGCCGACACCACGGTGCTGGTCCGGCAGACCATCAGGGCGGTGTCCGGCCGGCACGGCCTGCGGGTCTCCTTCGCCCCGGCGGTCGAGCCCGGCGGGGTCGGCAACGGCGGCCACCTGCACCTCTCGCTCTGGCGCGGCGGTCCGGACGGCGGTGAGCGCAACCTGTTCCAGGGTGGTCCCGGCCCCTACGGGCTGACCGCCGAGGGGGAGTCCTTCCTGGCCGGCGTCCTCGCCGAGCTTCCCGCGCTGCTCGCCCTCGGCGCGCCCGGCGTCGCCAGCTACCTGCGGCTGCGCCCGCAGCGCTGGGCCGGCGCCTACCAGTGCTGGGGGATGGAGAACCGGGAGGCCGCCCTGCGGCTGATCCCCGGCCCGCCCGACGAGGGACAGGGCGCGGCCAACGCCGAGATCAAGTGCTTCGACGCCGCCGCCAACCCCTACCTGGCCGTCGGCGCGGTGATCGCCGCAGGCCTGGCCGGTCTGGACGCCGGGCTCGCCCTGCCGCCCGAGGTCCCCGGCGACCCGGCCGGCGCTCCCGACGACTCCGCGACCGGCGAGGTGCCGCGACTGCCCGGGAGCCTGCTGGAGACGGTGGCGGCCTTCGAGTCCTCCACCATGCTGCGCGAGGCGCTCGGCGACCCGCTGTACGAGGCCGTGCTCGCCGTCCGCCGCGGCGAGTGCGAACTCTTCGCCGGCCGCACCGACCAGGAGGTCGCCGCCGCCACCCGCTGGCGCTACTGACACCGTGTCCGCGTCGCTGTTCGACCACCACTGCCACAGCATCGTCGTCGCCGACCTCGACGACGACGCCTTCGGCTCGCTGCTGACCGAGTCCGACCGGCCGCCCGCGCCCGGCACTTCGGCGTTCGACAGCTCGCTCGGCCTGGCGCTGCGCCGCTGGTGCCCGCCCGCACTCGGCCTGCCCGCCCATGCCACCGCTGCCGACTACCTGGCCCGGCGGCGCACGCTCGGACCGGCCGAGTCGACCCGCCGACTGCTCGCGGCCGCCGGCCTGCGGACCCTGCTCGTGGACACCGGCCTGACCGCGGCAGCCGAGCACCCCCTGCTCCCGACCGCCCGGTTGGCGAGCCTCGCCGGGGCCGAGGTGCGCGAAGTGGTCCGCCTGGAGAACGTCGCCGAGGCACTGGCCGCCCGGGCGCCGACCGCAGCCGACTGGCCGGCCGCCCTGCGGGACGCGCTCGCCGCCGCGCTGGCGGACGCCGACGCCGTCGCCGTGAAGTCCGTCCTCGCCTACCGCTACGGCCTCGACATCCCCGCCACCCGGCCGACCGACGCCGAAGCCGCCCGCGCCGCGGCCGGCTTCCTCGCCGGACCGTCCACCAGGCTCGCCGACCCCGTCCTGCTCCGCCAGCTGCTCTGGACCGCCGTCGACCTCTGCGCCCGCCGCACCCCGCCCCTACCGCTCCAACTCCACACCGGCTTCGGCGATCCGGACCTCACCCTGCACCGGGCCGACCCCTCGCTGCTCACCCCGTTCATCCGCGCCGTCGAACCGACCGGCGTCCCCCTGGTGCTGCTGCACGGCTACCCCTACCACCGCCAAGTCGGCTGGCTGGCCCAGGCGTTCCCACACGTCTACGCCGACATCGGCCTGACCGTCGGCTACACCGGCGCCCGCGCCGCGACCGTCCTCGGCGAACTGCTCGAACTGGCGCCGTTCGGCAAGGTGCTGTTCTCCACCGACGCCTACGGCCTCCCCGAGCTCTACCTGGTCGGCGCCGCGCAGTTCCGCCACGCCCTGGCCACCCTGCTGGGCGACTGGCAGCGCGCCGGAGCCTGCACCCCCGCCGACGCCGCCCACCTCACCCGTCTCCTCTCCTTCGCCAACGCCCGCCGCCTGTACGGCCTACGATGATCAAACTCGCCCGACGTGTCGCCGCCGACGAAGGGAACCCCGTGGTCGCCATAGCCAAGCTCGTTCCGGCCGACCGTCCGCAGTGGGAGGCCCTCTTCCGCTCGTACCTCGAGTTCTACGAACGCACCCTGCCGCAGCACATGTACGACCGCGCCTGGGACGCCTTCCAGGACGACACCCGCATGCACGCCCTCGGTGCGAAGCTGGACGGCCGCCTGGTCGGCATCACCCACTTCCTGGTCCACGCCAACACCTCGGCCCCGGACGTCTGCTACCTCCAGGACCTCTTCACCGCCCCCGACGCCCGCGGCCAGGGCGTGGCCCGCGCACTGATCGCCGCGGTGACCGACTGGGCGCGGGAGCAGGACTGCTCACGCCTCTACTGGATGACCCACCAGTCCAACACCCGGGCACGCCGCCTCTACGACCAGGTCGCCACCCACCACGGCTTCATCTCCTACAAGATCGACCTGCCGTAGCCGGACAGTCGGGTTGGACCGCGTCGCGTCAGGGTCCAGCAGATGGCAGTTCATCAGAACCCCAAATGCCAGACAGGGGTGTCCCCGACGGGGAATGCTGTTGTCCACGACAACAAGTTCTGCAAGATCGCGCAAGCGATGTGAGCGGAGGATGGCCATGCCAGTACGGTTCGTGGGTATTGACCCCGAGACGGGCAAGGAGGGGTCCCCTACCGTGTGGCTGGACGAGGACAATCGAGAGATCGTCTTTCAGGGGTGGGACGCCGATGGGGAGCTGTTGGTCCGCATCCTTGAGGCCGGCCACGGAGAAGACCACTCGAACACGATCCCCGGCGGAGAGTCGGTGGTCCGGCTGTTCGACGGGACGGCCGTGCTGGTGAACTTCTTTGACGGCAACGGCAACTGGGCCACTCCGAAGCAGGAGCTCCAGACAGGCCCTGACGTAGTTGCTCTGTGCGCCACCGCCTTCGAAGCGGTATGGGAGCGGGCAGTTCCGCACGACAGGTACTCGGTCTGACCGCGCCTCATCAGATAGCCGGATCATGCCCCTATCTCCGTCGGGCTGGAGTGAGTCCAAGGTGTCGCGTATCGCGAATGCCAGGACTCCGCCTTCGGACTCCGATATCCGTGCTTGGTGCTCGGCCTGCGATGCGGAGGACCAGGCCGCCGACCTGGTTGCGGCCAACCGGCAGGCCGGCCAGATGTACGTGCAGTGGAAGCAGCTCCACCGCGACGGGATGAGGCGCGTCCAGGAGGATGCCGTTTCCCTGTTCGAGCAGACGCGACAGTTCCGGGTCTACTGCTCCAACGTCATGCCCGGCATGGTTCAGCAGCGCGGTTACGCCCGCGACTTGATGACCGTCATCACGGAGTTCCAGGGCACGCCTAATGATGTGAGCGACGCCGTGGAGAGCCGACTCGCACGCGGCCGGTACCTGCGCGAGGGCAGCCGGACGTTCGCCCTGGTGCTGGAGGAGGCGGTGCTGCGGTACCCGTTCGGCGAGTCAGCGGAGATGAGGGATCAACTCTGCTATCTGCTGGATGTCATGGCCCTCCCCCGGGTGAGCCTCGGGGTGATCCCGTTCGGTACGAAGCGCAAGATGTGGCCGCTTGAGGCCTTCTACATGTTCGATGACCGGCTGGTTGAGGCCGAGCTTCTGTCAGCGCTGGTCGCCATCTCCACGCCGGGTGAGATCGCAACGTACGCCAAGGCGTTCAAGATCCTGGCGGGAATGGCTGTCTACGGCCCGGCCGCAAAGGCTTTGATCCGAGAGGCTATTGACGCTCTCGGGTGAATCCGTGCAAGACGGTGCAAGATTGTGGCACCGTCCGTGACGGCCTCCCTACGCTCTGAATCGTAACCACTCGAATACCGCTCGCCATCAGCGGCAGCGTCAAGGGCGGTCAACGCCGACCGGCACAAGGATGCGGTATTCGCAGTCTGTGAGTGCCGGGGGTGCAAGCTCTGGCGCGCCAGGTGACAACCCCTCGGCAGCAGGCGGTAGAGAACAAGGAGGAACACTGCAGGCCCTTGGTGCTGGTAGGGGACCGGTACGTCGTGACGCGGTTCGGCCCGTACGGCAGCACTATCGGTCGACGCCGAGCCCGCAACACCGAGTAGTCCGGCTGTCGACCGGCAGTCGGGAAGCCCATACAGGAGGTTGACCGTGGGTGGTCATGGAGACGGCAAGGGCGGTTCCGAGGGAGACAAGCAGCAGTCGCCGAAGGAATCCGATGGCCAGTGGACCAAGCCGGTCCCCCCGCCGAGCAAGTGAGCGGGTGAGCGAGAACTAATGGACACGTACGCGCAGTTGCTCGACCAACTGGCCGAGTCGGGCGCACTGGGCGAGGAGTGGCGGGGGGCGTTCGAGCGCGCCCCGCGCTCTGCCTTCGTTCCGGACGCCGTGTGGACCCCGGACGGGGATGCCCCGAACGGCTATCGCAGGGTCACACGCACCGCCGAGCCCGACACCTGGTGGGCGCAAGTCCATTCCAATGCTGTGGTGGTGACGCAGTTGGACGATGGTGCAGCTGACGGACCCGGGGTTGCCACGTCGTCGGCGTCGATGCCGTCGCTGGTCGCTGAAATGCTCGGCCACCTGGACGTTCGGCCCGGTCAGTCGGTGCTGGACGTCGGTACAGGCACGGGCTGGACGAGCGGCCTGCTCTGTGCCCGGCTCGGCGACGAGTCGGTCTCGACGGTTGAGGTCGATTCCGCGGTATGCGCGCAGGCCGCGACGCACCTGGCGGCAGCCGGGTTCAGTCCCGCGATCCATCTCGGCGACGGCCTGCTCGGTCGGCCCGGCGGGGTCCAGTTCGACCGTATCCACTCCACGGCCGCCGTTCAGCGAGTACCCGCAGCATGGATCGAGCAGACGAAGCCCGGCGGCGTCATCGTGACCCCGTGGGGGACGCCGTACGCCAACGCCGCGTTGCTGCGCCTGGAAGTCGGAGAAGCCGGCCAGGAGTCGCATGGTCGGTTCGTCGGCAACGTCAGCTTCATGTGGGCACGAGCGCAGCGACCCCACACTGCGGTCCCGGCAGGAGTGGCGGAGTCCCTGGGAGCCTCCCGGATGGATCCGGACCTCGCGGTGGAGAACGTGAACGCTGCCTTCGCCATCGGCCTGTGCGTGCCGGGCGTCCGGTACAGCCACACCTGGGACGAGGCGGACCCGACCGGTACGTATCGGATGGTCCTCTCCGACGACGCCGGATCGTGGGCGTCCGCGCGGCTCCAGCGCTGGGACGACAAAGGCTCGGTGCACCAGGCCGGACCACGCCGGATCTGGGATGAGATCACTGTCGCCCGGCTGCGGTGGCTGGAGGAGGGGAAGCCCGGCTTGACCGACTTCGGTCTCACGGTCGCGGCAGACGGCACGCAGACCATATGGCTGGGCGGTCCCGGACCGCTCGGCTCTGAGTAGCCGTACTCATGCGCGGGGGTGGGTCGGTGGGCCAGGGTAGGGGCATGGAGAAGCAGGAAGTGCCCGCCCAGCCGTGGTTCCAGGTGCCTGACCGCCCGTCGGTGGACGGCGGGGGGCGGGGGTGGGTCGCGGTCATGTGGGTGTCGGTCGCGCTCACCGGGCTGTTGTTGTCGGCTCTTTACGCTGTCACGCTGATTGTCGTGGTCATGGGCGGCGCGCGGATTCCGGGCTTGCTGCTGGTCGGGTTCTTCCTCCTTCCGCTCGCCGGGCCGGTCGTCGGGGCGCTGCTCGGGGGCTTTCCGCTGCTGGTGCCCGCCGTGCGGCGCGAGCGTGGGCGGCGGCGGGTGCCGCTGGCCACGCTCTGGCTCGGCGCGCTGGCCGGGGCGCTCGCTGAGGGGGTCTTCGTGCTCCACGGCATTCGGAGCTGAGCGGCCGCCGGGCGGCTTACTTCGGCCCGTGCAGGTCGGGTACGTGCTTGAGCCAGGCCGGGCGGCCCGCCTGGGCCCTGGCGATACGGGCGGCCTCGGCCGCGCGCAGCTGCTCCTCCGTCGCGAACTCCTGCGGCAGCCACTGCCGCGACAGCGCCGCGCGGGCCGCGAGGTGACGGACGTACGCCGCGCGCAGCTCGGCCACGCCGGCGAAGCCGGGCTCGTCGGCGAGCCAGGCGTCGGGGACCAGGGCGAGCACCTCGTGCAGCAGCTGCTCCGTCACCAGCGGCGCCAGCTCGGCGTCCGCCGCCGCGACGTCGGGACGGTAGCCGCCGAGCGCGTGGCCGCGGAAGTCGTACGCCTTCGCCACCGCGTCCGCCGCGCTGGACCAGCGGTGGTGGAAGACCAGCCCGGCGCCGTTGTCGATCAGCCAGAGGCGGTGGTGCCAGACCATCAGGTTCGGGTTGCTGCGGGTGCGGTCGACGTTGGCCGTCAGCGCGTCCAGCCACACCACCCGGCCGGCCTCCAGCGGGTCGATCTCCACGGTGTCCCTCGGGAGCAGCGCGGGCCGGAAGTCCCGGGCGCCGGGCAGGTAGTCCATCCCCAGGTTGACGCCGGCGCTGGCCCGCAGCAGGTCCTGGATCTCGGCGTCCTCCTCGTGCGCGGCCACCGCCGGGTCGAAGTCGACCAGCACCAGCTCGGGCACCCGCAGCCCGAGCCGCCGCGCCAGCTCGCCGACGACCACCTCGGCGACCAGCGCCTTGCGGCCCTGCGCGGCGCCGGTGAACTTGACCACGTACGTACCCAGGTCGTCCGTCTCGACGACCCCGGGCACCGAACCTCCCGCCCGCAGTGCGTCCAGATACCGCAGAGCCTTCACCTGGTTCAGCTGTTTCAGCACACTGGCCAGCCTAAACCGACCCCGTGAAAACCCACCCGTGACGTGTGATTGGCTGGCCGTCACCACGCGCAGTGATCACATTCGAGAGCAGTGATCACAAACGCGCACAGCGATCGCATGAGGAGACGAGCAGCCATGGCCCAGGTCTACGCCAGCACCGAGCGGACCTACCCCGCCACCCCCGAGCAGGTGTACGAGGCCCTTGCCGACTACAAGGTGGTCCGTCCGCAGCTGCTGCCCGCGCAGTACAGCGAGTACGAGGTGCGGGCCGGCGGCTTCGGCGCCGGGACCCAGGTGCACTGGAAGCTGCAGGCCACCGAGAAGCGGGTCCGCGACTGCCTCTTCACCGTCAGCGCGCCGAGCGCCGGCAAGCTGGTGGAGACCGACGCCAACTCCTCGATGGTGATCACCTGGACCGTCAGCCAGGACGCCCAGGCGGGCGCCGGCCAGACCAAGGTGCAGATCGAGACCACCTGGCAGGGCGCCGGCGGCATCGGCGGCTTCTTCGAGCGGACCTTCGCCCCCAAGGGCCTCAACCGGATCCACGACGAGGTGCTCGCCAAGCTCGCCGACAACCTCAAGTAGCACCCTGAAGTAGCACCCTGGTGTAACGGCAGCACGACAGCCGCACGGGACACCCGTACGAGCCACCAGCCGTACGGGTGGACCCCGTCCCCGGGCGGGTGACAGCAGGCGAGCCGCCGCGGTCCGCAACCCTAGGCTCGCGGCCGTGCATCTGACGATCCTTCACATCTCCCAGCCCGTCGACGGCGGCGTGGCCCGCGTGGTCACCGACCTGGTCCGCGGCCAGCGCGCCGCCGGGCACCGGGTACTGGTGGCCTGCCCGCCCGGCGGCCGGCTCGGGCCCGAGGCGGCCGCGGTCGGCGCCGAGGTGCTGGACTGGCCGGCCCGGCGCTCGCCGGGCCACTCCGTCCCCGCCGAGGTCCGCCGCCTGCGCCGGCTGCTGCGGTCGGCCGCCCCCGACCTCGTGCACCTGCACAGCGCCAAGGCCGGCCTGGCCGGCCGGCTGGCGGTGCGCGGCCGGCTGCCCACCGTCTTCCAGCCGCACGCCTGGTCCTTCGCCGCCGCCACCGGCGCCCTCGCCACGGCCAGTTGCCGCTGGGAGCGGTACGCGACCCGGTGGACGTCGACGGTGCTGTGCGTCAGCGAGCACGAGCGGGCGGACGGCGAGGCGGTCGGCATCAGCGCCGACTGGGCGGTCGTCCCCAACGGCGTGGACCTGCGCCACTACGCGCCCGCCGAGCGCCGCGCCGCCCGGCTCTCACTCGGCCTGGACCTCTCGGAGCCGCTGGCGGTCTGCGTCGGGCGGCTGTGCCGGCAGAAGGGCCAGGACGTGCTGCTCGCCGCCTGGCCGGCGGTGCTGCGCCGGGTGCCCACCGCCCGGCTGGCGCTGGTCGGCGGCGGTCCGGACGCGCAGGCGCTGGCCGCCCAGGCCCGAGCGCTGCCCGAGCCGTACAGGGTCCGGCTGACCGGCGACGTGGCCGACCCGCGGCCCTGGCTGGCGGCGGCCGACCTGGTGGTGCTGCCCTCGCGCTGGGAGGGCATGGCCCTGGCGCCGCTGGAGGCGATGGCGATGGCCCGTCCGGTCCTGCTGACCGACGTGCCCGGCGCCCGCGAGCAGCTGCCCGAGGCGCACCGCGCGGACTCCCTGATCCCGCCGCAGGACCCGGCCGCGCTGACCGACGCGCTGGCCGACGCGCTGGCCGAGGCGCTGGCCGATCCGCTGGAGTGCGAGCGCCGCGGGGTCGAGGCGCGCGCGTGGGTGACCGAGCGGCACGACGTGCGCTCGGTCGTCGCGCGGGTGTCCGAGTTGTACCAGGAGCTCTACCACGAGTTGATCACCGGCGGGCGCAGGACTCCCCGTGTCCCCGCGGGGATCTGATCGTTTCTCAGGCAGTGAGTGCCTGCCATGGGAACGCCGGTCGTGAGAATCATCTCCACCACAGGAATGCTGCCCCCGTGTCGAAAGGTCATTCGCATCAACTAAGTCGGAAATTACTATTAATGGGCGGGTGGAATGAAATGGCAAGTCAACTTCCGGAATTTTAGCCAGCGTTCGGTAATGTCTGATATTGCCTGCTTCATTCGTATTGCGCGAGATCCTCGACCAAGTCCTTGTGCACATGTGATCGAGAGCCGCCAGCGCGGTAGCAGGTGCTACCCGGACCGCGCCCATGGACCGGGATCCCGGTGCCGGGCAACCGGATCCGGGAACCCGACGCCAGGGGCACACAGCAGGGGAGTTCGTGCGCTGATGACCATTGACCACGAGAGTGTGCCGCGACCCGGGCGGTCCACGGCCGGGGTACGGCGGACCACGACCGAGGTCCTGGACCGGCCCACCCGGCCGGCCCAGTCGCGGTCCGCGCCGCCGCTCGGCCGACACCGCCGGGGCCTGCGCTCCCGCCTCGTCCTGCCGGTCGGCCTGCTCATGGTCGACGCGCTGGCCGGCTGCGGCGCCGCCGCGGTCTGCGCGGTGGACCCGGCGCACCCGCTGGCCGGAGCGGCGGCCGTCCTCCCCGTGCTGCTGCCGCTCAACCTGGCCGGCGGCCTGTACCGCATCCGGATGACCCCCTCGGCGCTGGACGAGCTGCCCGCGCTGGCTGGCCGGGCCGCCGTCGCACTGGCCTTCGCCGTCACGCTGGCAGCCGCGCTCTCCGGCCACTGGCCCTCCTGCGGCCCGGCCACCCCGCTGCGCCTGCTGGCCCTGCTCGGCGTGCTGCTGCTCACCGCGGCGCTCGGCCGGGCGGCGCTGTACGGCGCGCTGCGCCGGGTCCGCCGCCGCCGTCCGGTGCCCGTCCTGGTGCTCGGCGCCGGCCCGCTCGGCCAGCGGGTGGCCGCGGTGCTGCGCGAGCGCCGGGAGTACGGCATGCGCCCGGTCGGCTACCTGGACCCGGATCCGGTGCTGCTGCCCGGCGACTCGCCGCTGCCGGTGCTCGGCGGCCGCGAGGTGCTGGAACGCGAGGTCCGCCGGCACGGCGTGCGCCATGTGCTCGCCACCGCCGGCGCCGCGAACGAGGCGGAGACCACCGCCGCGCTGCGCGAGGCCACCCGGCTCGGCTGCCAGGTCTGGCTGGTCCCGGCGCTGCGCGAGTACGGCTCGCTGGAGCCGGCCGTCCGGCGCTGCGCCGACCACCTCTGGGGCTTCCCGTGCCTGCGGCTGGGCCGCCCGGCGCTGCGCCGCCCGGGCTGGGCGGCCAAGCGCGCCCTGGACGTCGTCGCCTCGGGGCTCGGCCTGATCGCCGTCGCCCCGGTGCTGGCGGTCTGCGCGATCGCGGTGCGCTGGGACACCGGCCCCGGTGTGCTCTTCCGCCAGCAGCGCACCGGTCTGGACGGCAAGGTCTTCACCGTCCTCAAGTTCCGCACCCTGCGCCCCAGCAACGAGCACGAGTCGGCGACCCGCTGGAGCATCTCCGAGGACAACCGGATGGGCCCGGTCGGCCGCCTGCTGCGCCGCAGTTCGCTGGACGAGCTGCCGCAGCTGTGGAACGTGCTGCGCGGCGACATGAGCCTGGTCGGCCCGCGCCCGGAGCGCCCGTACTTCGTGATGCGCTTCGCCCAGACCCACCCCGAGTACGCCGACCGCCACCGGGTACCGGTCGGCATCACCGGCCTGGCGCAGGTCAACGGCCTGCGCGGGGACACCTCGATCGAGGACCGGATCCGCTACGACAACCGCTACATCGAGAGCTGGAGCCTCTGGCAGGACGTCAAGATCCTGCTGCGCACCGCCGCCCTGATGCTGCATCCGGACGGGAGCTGACACCGGTGGCGATCGCCCTCCCACTGTCCGCCGCACGCGGTGCGGCCTTACGACGGCCCTGGCAGCTGCTGCTGGCCCGGCCCAGCCTGCTCGCCGCGGCCACCATCCTGCTGGTCTGCGTGCCGACCGGCGAGAAGGACGTCACCGCCGCCGTCCACATCACCGCGGCCGACCTGGCCTCGCTCGGCCTGGTCGCACTGATCGCCCTGGATCTGCTGCGCGGACGGCCGCTGGCGCTCGGCCGGCAGGCCTGCGCGGTCTTCTGCGGGGTGGTCTGCGCGGCCGCGGCCGCCACGGTGACCTCGATCGACCCGTCCGCCAGCCTGACCGGGTTCGTCCGGCTGGTGCAGATCTTCGTGCTGGTGCCGGCCTCGGTGCTCTGCTCGCTGCGCGACCGCAGGGATCTGCGCCTGGTGCTCGGCGCCTTCGTGCTGGCCGCGCTGATCGAGGGCGGCGTCGGCGCCGAGCAGTACCTCACCGGCACCGGCGCCTCCTACACCGGCGAGCCGATCCGGGCGGTCGGCACCTTCGGCGCGCTGGACGTCATGGCGATGTCCGGGGTGGTCAGCTTCGGCCTGCTGGCCGCGCTGGCCCTGGCGCTGGCCGAGCGCCGCAACCCGCTGCTGCGCCGCGCCCTGTTCGCGGCGGCGGCCTTCCTGGTCTTCCCGCTCGCGGTCTCCTTCAGCCGGGGCAGCTGGATCGCCTGCGGCGTCGCGGTCACCGTGCTGATGCTGCGGGCCGACGCCCGGCTGGCGGTGCGCAGCGCGGTGATCGGGCTGGCGGCCGCGGTCGTCCTGGTCGGCGGTCTGGGTCTGGGCGGCGGCGGGGTCGCCGAGCGGCTGGACAGCATCGGCTCGGTCTCCGGCGGCAACGAGGACCACTCGGTCAGCGACCGCTACGACCTGTGGGCGACCGCCGCGGCGATCTGGGCGGACCACCCGGTGACCGGGGCCGGCCCCAAGAGCTTCCCGCAACTGCGGGACTCGCACGCGCCGTTGCGGCTCTCCTCGGGCAGCGACGCGGCCGACTCCACGATCGGCTTCGAGCGCGAGCCGCTGCTCTCCCCGCACAACATGTACTTCCTGGTGCTCAGCGAGCAGGGCCTGGTCGGCATCGTCGCGTACGGCGCGCTCTTCCTCGCCCTGCTGCTGGGCTGCCTGCGCCGCTCGGGCGACGCCGGACCGGCCGCCGTCGGACTGCTCAGCTGGGTGCTGGTCGACTTCCTGTACGCGGACATCGGGGGCACCACCACCGTGCTGACCTCGGTGATCCTGGGCGTGGCGGCCTGGTGGGCGCTGCCGGACCGTACGGACGGCCGCGCGCTGTGACCACCGACGCTGTGACCACCGACGCCGTGACCACCGACCAGAGCGTCACCGCTCCACCGGCACCGGTCCCGCCGACCGGCGCCGAGCCGCCCCAGCCGCCGCGCACCGGCTCGTTCCTGGCCCGCGCCTTCGGCGTCACAGCGGTGCTCAGCGCGGTCGGCTCGGCGCTCGGCCTGCTGCGCGACCTGCTGCTGGCCCGGTTCTTCGGCGCGGACGAGGGCACCGACGCCTTCCTGGTCTCCTGGACCGTCCCGGAGACCGCGGCGCCGCTGCTGATCGAGGACGCGATGGCGTTCCTGATGGTCCCGGCCTTCAGCCTGGCCCTGGTGCTGCGCGAGGAGCAGCCCGACGGGCCCGACCCGGTACGGCAGTTGACCGCCGCCACGCTGCCCTGGCTGCTGGCCGTGCTCTGCGCGCTGTCCGGCGCCACCGCGCTCTGGGCGCCGGCCGTGGTGCACGCGCTGGCCCCCGGGCTGGCCGACGCGCCGCTCGCGGTCACCTGCACCCGGATCACCGCCGTGACGATCCTGCCCTTCGGGGTGGCCGGCTACCTGGGCGCCGCACTGCGCGCCCACCACCGCTTCACCGCCCCCGCCGCCATCTACGTGGCGTACAACCTGGGCATCCTGGGCGTCCTGAGCTTCGGCCACGGCAGGCTCGGGGTGCGGGCCGCCGCGCTGGGGGTGGCCTTCGGCAGCCTGCTGATGGCCGGGGTGCTGATCGTCCCGTTCGCCCGCCGGCTGCGGGCCGGCCGCCCGCGCACCAGGGCCGTGCCGGCCCGGCCGCGGCCCCTGGTGCTCAGCCCGCTCGCCCTGCTGCCGGTGGCGGCCTTCACGCTCAGCCGCCAGTCGCAGGTCTTCATCGAGCGCTACCTCGGCTCGGCGCTGCCGCCCGGCACCATCTCGCACCTCAACTACGCCACCAAGGTCTCCCAGCTCGCGATGACCACCGCGATCCTGATCTGCACGGTGACCTTCCCGCTGGTGGCGCGGGCGCTGGCGGCCGGCGACCTGCTGGCGGCCCGCGACCGGGTGGAGAAGGACCTCGGCCAGGCCGCCGCGGTGGTCCTGGTCGGCACCTCCTTCCTGATCTCCTGCGCGCCGGCCGTGGTCGAACTGCTCTTCCAGCGCGGCGCCTTCAGCCCCGAGGACACCGCGGCCACCGCCCAGGTGATCCAGGTCTACAGCCTCGGCCTGCTGGCCCAGGCGCTGACGGGGGTGCTGGTGCGGCCGTTCTTCTCGATGCGCCCGGCCGTCCGGCGCGCCGACGACCCGCGGCCGGACGCCGGGGGGCGCCAGCTGCTCGACTGGTACCCGGTCGCCTCGATGGCCGTCGGCCTGCTGGTCACCACGCTGGTCAGCCTGCTGGCGATGCCCCGCTTCGGGGCGCTCGGCCTGGCGGCCGGCAACGCGGCCGGCATCACCAGCACCGCCGCCCTGCTGCTGCGCGGCCTGCCGATGCGCGGCATCGCGCTGCGGATGCGCCAGGTGCTGGCGGGCCAGGCCCGGCTGCTGGCGGCCGGGGTGGGGGCGACGGCGGCCGGGACGATCGCGGCCCGGGCCAGCGCCCAGCCGCTGCTGTCGATCGCCGCCGGCGGACTCGCGGTCGTGGTGGCCTACGCCGTCCTCGGCGCACTGCTCGGCGCCCGCGAAGTGCTGGACCCGGTCCGCCGGTTCCGCCCCGCCGGGCCCCGCTCGAAGCCTGCCGACGCGGTGCCGTTCGCCGCCCGCCAGGCCGGCTCCCGAGACCTCCCGGAGGAAGGAACACTGCCCGATGGCCGCTGAACTCAGCCACCTGCGCCTGCCGCAGCAGAGCGCCGGACGCCGGTACGGGGCTCCCTGGGTCCTGATGTACCACTCGGTCGCCGACGAGGAGGACGATCCGTACCTGCTCACGGTCAGTCCGCAGCGGTTCGCCGCCCAGATGCGCTGGCTGGCCAGCCGCGGCTGGCGTGGCGTCAGCATGCGCGACCTGCTGGCCGCGCAGGCGGCCGGGCAGCCGGGCCGCCTGGTCGGCCTGACCTTCGACGACGGGTACGCGGACTTCGCCCGGCACGTCGTCCCGGTGCTGCGCGGCTACGGGTTCACCGCCACCGCGTACGTCGTCGCGGACCGGCTCGGCGGCGACAACGGCTGGGACGTCAAGGGCCCGCGCAAGCAGCTGCTGACCGTCGAGCAGGTGCGCGAACTGGCCGGCTCCGACTGGGAGATCGGCTCGCACGGGCTGAGCCACCGGGCGCTGCCCGGGGTCCCCGCGCACGTGCTGCACGCGGAGGTCCGGGACAGCCGGCGGGCGCTGGAGGAGCTGGTCGGCGGACCGGTCACCGGCTTCTGCTACCCGTACGGCGCGGTGGACGAGCCCGCCACCCGGGCCGTCGCCGCGGCGGGCTACGACTACGCGGTGGCGATCGGCCACAGCGTGCTGGCGGGCCGCTTCGCGCTGCCCCGCTGCTACGTGGGCGACCGGGACGGCGCCTGGCGCCTGCGCGCCAAACGCGGCCGACACGGGCTGCGCGACGTGGTGACCGAACTGCGCAGGGCCGGAAAGGGAATCGAGCGATGAAGGTACTGCACATCATCACCGGGCTGGCAGCGGGCGGCGCCGAGCGCCAACTGCTGCTCACCCTGCGGCACTTGCCGCGCGGCTACCACAGCGAGGTGGCCACCCTGACCAACCCCGGCACGGTGGCCGACGCGCTGCGCGCCGAGGGCTTCACCGTGCACGACCTGGCGATGCGCGGCAACCGCGACCTCACGGTGCTGCCCCGGCTCACCCGGCTGATCCGGCGCGGGCGCTACGACATCGTGCACACCCACCTCTACCGGGCCGGGCTCTACGGCCGGCTGGCCGCCCGGCTGGCCGGGGTGCGCACGGTGCTCGCCACCGAGCACTCGCTGCACGCCGGGACCATCGAGGGCCGTCCGGTCGGCGCCGGCGTCAAGTCGCTCTACCTGGCGGCCGAGCGGCTCGGCGGCAGCACCGTCGCGGTCTCCGGACAGGTCGCCGCCACGCTCGCCGAGTGGGGGGTGCCCCGGCAGCGGGTGCACGTGCTGCCGAACGGCATCGAGGCGGCCCGCTACGCGCTGCCCACCGCCTCCCGCGCCGCGCTGCGCCAGACCGTCCGGGCCTCGCTGAACGTACCGCCGGAGGCCTGGGTGCTAGGCGGCGTGGGGCGGCTGGTGGCGGGCAAGCGGTTCTCGGTGCTGGTGGACGTGCTGGCCGGGCTGCCCGCCGAGCGCGACGCGCGGCTGCTGCTGGTCGGCGAGGGCCCCGAGCGCGCCGCCCTGGAACGGCAGGCGGCCCGGCTCGGCGTCGCCGACCGGCTGATCTGCGTGGGCGAGCGGGACGACGTGCGCGACCTGATGACCGCGATGGACGTGCTGGCGGCGCCGTCGGTCGAGGAGACCTTCGGGGTGGCCGTGCTGGAGGGCCTGGCGGCCGGCCTGCCGGTCTGCCACAGCGCCTGCCCCGCGCTCGACGAGCTGCCCGCGCAGGCCGCGCCGGGCGCGCTCAAGGTGCCCTCGGACGCCGCCTCCTACCTGGCCGCGCTCTCCACCCTCGGCGCCAGGCGCAGCACCGCACTGCCGCAGCCACCCGCCGTGGCGCACTACGACATTGCCCGCACGGCCGCCGAACTGGCCGTTCTGTACCAGCGGTTGGGGCGTGGCGCGAAGACGCCCGTCCGGATCGGACCGAGGGAGTCCTAGAGATGTCAGAACTACGCAACAGTGCCCGCAAGTTGGCCCGGATCTGGTGGCCGGTGGCGATCGCCGTGCCGCTCGGCGCGGTGGCCGGGGCCGGCTACGCGGTGCTCACGCCGCCGGTCTACTCCGCCAACTCCTATGTGGTGGTGGTCCCGGAGAGCGGCGGTGACGGCGCGCTGGCGGTCAACTTCGCGCAGGCGTACGGCCGGCTGGCCGGGCAGCCGCAGGTGCTGATCGGTGCCGCCGCGGACGCCGGGCGCAGCAGCGCCGAGCTGGCGAGCCTGGTGACCGGCACCACTTCGCCGGACGCGCCGGTGATCGAGATCGACGGCACCGGCGGCCGGCCGCAGGACGCCGTGCGCTCCGCCGACGCGGTGGCCAGGTCGCTGGTGGCCTTCGCCAACACCAGCAGCAAGGAGACCGGCGTCAAGCTGGTCCCGCTGGCCGCGGCCGCCGATCCGGCCGCGCCGACCACCCCCAGCCACCAGCTGGACGTGGCGGTGGGCGCGGCCGCGGGCGTGCTGGTCGGGTCGCTGGTGATGATGACCCGCCGCCGGAGTGCTCCGACGGGGGAGCCGGCCGAGCCGGCCGCAGTCGTCCCGGGCCCGAGCCCGGAGCCCGTCCCGACTCCCGAACCTGAGCCCGCGCCTGCCGGGAGGTCCAAGTGAGAACCAGAACCCGGGTCGCCACCCGCACCCCCGTGGCCGCCGAGCAGTGGACCACCGAGGTCCGCCGCGACGACCGGGCGCTGGCCCACCTCGCCGACGAGTGGGACGGCCTGGCCTCCCGCTGCCGCACCACGACCCCGTTCCAGGCGGCCGCCTGGCAGCAGTCCTGGTGGCGTGCGTACGGCCGCCCGGGCGCGCTGTACGTCCTGCTGGTGCGGCGCGGCGGCCTGCTGGTCGGCGCGGCCGCCCTCCAGCGCAGCCGGACCGGGACCTTCACCGCGCTCGGCGGCCGGCTGATCGACTTCACCGATCTGCTGCTGGACGACTCCTGCGCCGCCGAGGCCGCCGCCCGGCTGGCCGCCGCGCTGCCGCTGCACCGCCCCTGGCACGCCCTGGACCTGCGCGAGGTCCGGCCGGGATCGGCCGCCCACCAGGTCTACGCGCACTGGGCGGGCCGGCGCCACCAGCTGCTCGACTCGGTCTGCCAGCACCTGCCGGCGGTGCCGATGGACCAGCTGCTGGCCCGGCTGCCGGGCCGCACCGCCCAGCGCAGCCGGGCCAAGCAGCGCAAGCTGGCCGACGCCGGGGTGCAGGCCTGCCGGGTGCCGGTGGCGGAGGTCCCGGCGGCGATGGCCGACCTGCTCGGCCTGCACGCGCTCCAGTGGGAGAGCCGCACGGTCACCCCCGAGCACGTCAGCGAGCGCTTCGCCGCGCACCTCAAGGAGTCCACGGCGGGCCTGGCCGAGCTGGGCCAGGCGGTGGTCTACCGCTACCACCTGGACGGCGAGCTGATGGCGGTGGACCTGCTGCTGCTCTGCCCGTCCTTCGCCGGCCTCTACCTCTACGGCGCGCATCCGCGGCTGCGCGAGCGGCTGGACATCGCCGGACTGCTCTTCGGCACCTCGTTGGAGGAGGCCGTCCGGGCCGGCATCCCGGAGCTCAGCCTGATGCGCGGCGAGGAGCCGTACAAGGAGCGCTGGCGGCCCGAGCGCGAGCACAACCACCGGCTGCTGCTCGGGCCCCGCTGGTTCGCGGTGGCGCTGTCGCTGCGGCTCACCCTGGCACGGGCCCGGACCGCCGCGGCCCCGCACCTGCGCGGCCCGGCGCTCCGGCTGCGCGGGTTGCTCAGTTCCGTGCGGCGCTGACCGGCCAGCCGGTCGGCCAGACCGAGGGCCAGGCCGGCGGCCACACCGACGGCCAGCCCGGCAGCGGGACAGCGGGGACGGTGGACGGGACGGCCGAGGGCGCGGCCGACGGCGAGGGGGACGGCGCGGCGGGCGTCGCCGCCGTGCAGCGGGGGTTCGGCCGCACCGGCCTGACCGGCCGTCCGTCCGTGCCGTGCCCGGGGCAGGGCGGCTCGCCCGCGCCGTTGGACCCGGCCAGCAGACTCCTGTAGACCGCGCTGGAGCGCGGGTTGCTGCGGCACTCCCAGACGCCGTGCGGGCAGTAGTCGGTCACCGTCTGGTAGGCGGTGTCGTGGGTGCGCGTCCACTCGACCATCCGCCGCACGAACTCGGGGTTGTCGCCGTGCCGCCACAGCCCCCACTCCGGGTAGGAGACCGGCTTGCCGCGCTTGGCGGCGAACTCGACCTGGTCCTCCAGGCCGTACGGCTCGCGCACGTAGTCGTCGAAGGTGTTGCCGGGCTGCTGGTCGTAGGTGTCCATCCCGATGATGTCCACCACGTCGTCACCCGGGTAGCACTTGGTCCAGGCGATCGCGTCCAGCCCGCGGTTGGGGTCGAAGTCGAAGCGGAACCGCTGGCCGGGCACCGAGCGCATCACCCCGACGATCCGCCGCCAGTAGGCCTTCCAGGCGGCCGGGTCGGGCTCGCAGCGGCCGGTGTAGGTGGTGCCGTTCATCTCCCAGCCGGGCACCAGCACGGTGTCGCCGCCGCCGAGCGCGACCAGCTTCCTGGCCAGTTTGAGGAAGTGCTGGTCGTAGGCCCCGCGCGCGCCCTGCTTCAGCATCGTGGACACCTGGCCGCCGTCCTGGACGGGCGGCTCGTTGGGCGCCAGCATCGGGACGTTGAGCACCAGGATTCGGGACGGGTCGGCCTGCCGCCACTGCGACCAGAGCGCCAGCACCTTGGTGTCGCCCTCGACGTCGTTCCAGCTGTTTCCGGCCAGGTAGGTGTGGCCGACCTGGAGGTTGGCGCCGTTCAGCCAGGTGGCCAGCTGGGCGATCTGCGGGATGTAGGTGTCCCAGGAGCCGACGAAGGCGCCGAACGGCACCTCGTGCGAGGCCCGCTGGGCGGGCGGCTTGGGGGCGGCGCCGCGCGGGTGGGCGGCGCTGTCGGAGGAGAGGGCGGGCAGCCGGTCGGCGGTGGGCAGCGGGCCGCCGGTGGAGACGCCCGCGGTGATGAGCAGCAGCAGGGTGGAGGCGGCCAGGGCCGGGCGGCCGATTCGCATGCTCTCTCCTCGGGGGCTTCGCGAGGCGGTCCGAGCACGCCTGCATCACCGACCGTAAGCCTACGAGCCGTCAGAAAAGCCGAATGTCACCCTAAAGTGGACAAGTGCGGCGAGTATGGCCGAATCCACCGTGCAATCTGACGCTTGGTGATCGCGCCAGATCGCAGTCCGAATGTCTGGTTATCGGTACGGAACCTGGGTAAACGGCCCCGCCATGCTGAAGCTTCAGCTCTCGCCAGGTACCCTCCCGAGGTGTCCTGGAAGCCGCTACGTACCCTCACGCCCCGATCCGCCCTGCCCGCCATGGCCGTGCTCCTGGTGCTCGGCGCGGGCGCTGCCGCCCACGCCAACCGCCCGGTCCCGTTCGGCGACCAGGTCTCCGCGCCGGGCCAGGCGCAGGCCAGCCCGGTGGGCGCCCAGTCGGACGGGGCACCCGCGCTGGACCTGCGGGTCGGCCCCGGCCTGGAGGCGTACGACCGCACCACCGGCGCGCTGCTCTGGACCTACCAGCGCGACGGCGCGACCGCGCTGCACCTGTCGGTGCTCGGCGGCAGCGCCATCGTCGTCTGGGACGACGGCATGGTCACCTCGATCGAGACCAGCGACCACGAGGTCCGCTGGCACCGCGCCGTCCCGGGCCTGGCCGAGTGGCTGCGCGCCGACGGCGAGCCCGGTGCCGACCAGCGCACCGACGCCCAGCGCAAGCAGGTCCAGCTGGAGCGGGCCGCCGCCGCACTGCAGACCGTCAGCGCGCCCGAGGCCTGGGTGCAGGTCACCACGCCGGGCCTGACCATGGGCTTCCGCGACCGCGACGGCGACCTGCGGTTCAACTCCCGCCCGCTCTTCGGCTGCCTCTTCGACCCGCTGCGCGCCGTCCAGACCGACAGCGCCGTCCTGGTCCCGCGCACCTGCACCGGGACGAACGGTGCCGGCCACGTGCTGCCGGGCGGCATCACCGGCTTCAAGCTGGACGGCCACGGCTGGCAGCTGAACGCCGGGCCCAAGGTCCAGCTGACCGCGCTCAACGGCCACCTGGTCAAGATCGACGACGGTCCGCTGGCCGGCACCCGGATCTTCGACACCGACCAGGGTGTGGCCCAGACCCCCTGCGACAGCCCGGCCGAGCCGTTCGCCGCCCTCAAGCCGGACACCGGCTGCCCCGCGACGGCGGCCTAGGGCCCGGACAGGGCCGCTGCCGGGGCGGTGGCCGGAAATGTCTCCGAGCACCCGCGGGCGGCCCGGTAGACTGGGCCACATGGCTGTTCTCCGCGGGCACTAGCGGCGGTAGGCAGCGAGCTCTTCGGTCCGTGCCGGTGCGGTGCGGGCCGTTCGGCCGCCGTCGCCCGTCCAGCGCCGTTCAGGCGCCGCCCAGACCCCCGCCGCACCCTTGTGCCCCTGCCGCCTGACGTCATGACGCGGACCGGGGCCGTACCAGCCCCAGGAGCTTTTCCAGCCATGATTTCCGTCAACGCCCTCGAACTGCGCGCCGGCGCCCGCATCCTCATCGAGTCCGCCAGCTTCCGGGTCACCCCCGGCGACCGGATCGGTCTGGTCGGGCGCAACGGCGCCGGCAAGACCACGCTGACCAAGGTGCTGGCCGGCGAGGGCATCCCGGCCGCCGGCACGGTCACCCGGTCCGGCGAGGTCGGCTACCTCCCGCAGGACCCGCGCACCGGCGACCTCGACGTGCTGGCCCGCGACCGCATCCTCTCCGCCCGCGGCCTCGACACGGTGCTGCGCAAGATGCGCGAGAACGAGGAGCGGATGGCGAACGGCAAGGGCGCCACCCAGGAGAACGCGATGAAGAAGTACTCGCGCCTGGAGACCGAGTTCCTCACCAAGGGCGGCTACGCGGCCGAGGCCGAGGCCGCCACCATCGCCGCCGCGCTCGGCCTGCCGGACCGCATCCTCGGCCAGGAGCTGCACACCCTGTCCGGTGGTCAGCGCCGCCGCGTGGAGCTCGCCCGGATCCTCTTCTCGGACGCCGACACGCTGCTCCTGGACGAGCCCACCAACCACCTGGACGCCGACTCGATCGTCTGGCTGCGGGACTACCTGAAGTCGTACAAGGGCGGCTTCATCGTGATCTCGCACGACGTCGACCTGGTCGAGACGGTCGTCAACAAGGTCTTCTACCTGGACGCCAACCGCTCGGCGATCGACGTCTACAACATGGGCTGGAAGCTCTACCAGCAGCAGCGCGAGGACGACGAGAAGCGCCGCAAGCGCGAGCGCGCCAACGCCGAGAAGAAGGCCGCCACCCTCAACGCGCAGGCCGACAAGATGCGCGCCAAGGCCACCAAGACGGTCGCCGCGCAGAACATGGCCCGCCGCGCCGAGAAGCTGCTCTCCGGCCTGGAGCAGGTGCGCGCCTCCGACAAGGTCGCCAAGCTGCGCTTCCCGGACCCGGCCCCCTGCGGCAAGACCCCGCTGACGGCGGCCGACCTCTCCAAGTCGTACGGCTCGCTGGAGATCTTCACCGGCGTCGACCTGGCGATCGACCGCGGCTCCCGGGTCGTGGTGCTCGGCCTGAACGGCGCCGGCAAGACCACCCTGCTGCGGATGCTGGCCGGCGTCGAGAAGCCGGACACCGGCGAGGTGATCCCCGGCCACGGCCTGAAGATCGGCTACTACGCCCAGGAGCACGAGACGCTCGACCCCGAGCGCACTGTGCTGGAGAACATGCGCTCCGCTGCGCCGGACACCGACCTGGTGCAGATCCGAAAGATCCTCGGCTCGTTCCTGTTCTCCGGCGACGACGTCGACAAGCCGGCCGGGGTGCTCTCCGGCGGTGAGAAGACCCGTCTGGCGCTCGCCTCGCTGGTGGTCTCCAGCGCCAACGTGCTGCTGCTCGACGAGCCCACCAACAACCTCGACCCGGCCAGCCGCGAGGAGATCCTGGGCGCCCTGCGCTCGTTCTCCGGCGCCGTGGTGCTGGTCACCCACGACGAGGGCGCGGTCGACGCGCTGGAGCCGGAGCGGATCATCCTGCTCCCGGACGGCGTCGAGGACCTGTGGACCCCGGCGTACCACGACCTGGTCTCGCTCGCCTGACCCTCGCAGCAACCCGCTCCGCAACAGCCCGTGACCGCGCCCGTGGTCACGGGCGCTTGCGTTGAGTAGACACACGCTCCTGCATCTGGCCCAGACGAACCCATCACCCGGGCCCTTCCGGGAATGCAGTGGTCTGGGATTCCGTTTTAGTCGACTCACCTCTGCGGCGATCCCTGGACGACCCTGCTGATCAGCTCTTTCGTCCGCTACGGGCGTTTTCTGCAGAGCCTCGCACACCCAGGGTGAGCGCCCGGATGCGCGGGCGATACGACTCGCCGCCGCCCGATTGCCCCGATGGACCTTGTCGAATGGGTGGCCATGAGCCGGGGGATGGGTGATCATGGGAATCCGATCGAGCACAGCTACGAGGAGGCACGGGTGGCCGAGACTCTGAAAAAGGGCAGCCGGGTAACTGGTGTCGCGCGTGAAAAGCTCGCGACCGAGTTGAAGAAGAAGTACGACTCCGGAGCGAGTATCCGTGCGCTGGCGGAGGAGACCGGCCGCTCGTACGGCTTCGTGCACCGCATGCTCAGCGAGTCCGGGGTGAACCTTCGGGGTCGCGGCGGCGCCACGCGCGGCAAGGCCAAAGCGGCTGCGGCGGCGGGATCCTGACCGACCGTCAGGTCAGCAGGTGTTCGACAGGTTCCGCCGGTTCGCGAGCAGCGGGCCCAGGCGAATCGGCGACCGTGACGATGCCGTCCGGCCGCCGATCGTCATGTCCGGATCCGGGCGGTACCGAAGGGCGGCAGGATAAGTTACTCTCCGGTAGAAGTAGAGGGCGGCACACCGGAGCCTGCCCTGCCCGTCTCCGGAGGTGCCCATGACCGCGCCCGTCTCCACCCCTCCCTCCCCGGACTCCGCGGACTCCTGGGAGGAGGTCGGCGTCCGGCTGGAGGTCGAGGGCGAGCTCGCCGTGGTGACTCTCTGTCACCCCAAGCGCCGCAACGCGCAGACCCCGGCCATGTGGCGCGCGCTCGCCGCGGTCGGCCGCGAGCTGCCCGGCACCGTCCGCGTGGTGCTGCTGCGGGCCGAGGGCCTGTCCTTCTCGGCCGGCCTGGACCGCGCGATGTTCAGCCCCGAGGGCATCCCCGGCGAGCTGGGCTTCACCGCCCTGGCCGCCGCCCCGGACCAGCAGCTGGACGGCTACATCGCCGAGTTCCAGGAGGCCTTCACCTGGTGGCGGCGCTCCGACCTGATCACCGTCGCCGCCGTCCAGGGCCACGCGGTCGGGGCCGGCTTCCAGCTCGCGCTCGCCTGCGACCTGCGGATCTGCGCGCTGGACGCGAAGTTCTCGATGCGTGAGACCTCGCTCGGCCTGGTCCCCGACCTGGCCGGCACCAAGCCGCTGACCGACCTGGTGGGCTACGGGCGGGCGCTGGAGATCTGCGCCACCGGCCGGGACGTCACGGCCGAGGAGGCCGCCGCCATCGGCCTGGCCAACCTGGCCGTGCCGAACGAGGAGCTGGACACCGCGGCCCGCGAACTGGCCGCAGCCCTGCTCGCCGCGCCGCGCAACGCCGTGATCGAGACCAAGGCCCTGCTCCAGGGCGCCGGCGGGCGCTCCTACGACGAGCAGCGTTCCGCCGAACGGGCGGCGCAGGCCCGCCGCCTGCGCGACCTCGCCGGCCTGGGCGACTGACTGCGCTGTCCCCAAGGGCCCGGCTTCCAGTGGAGCCGGGCCCTTTGCCGTGTCCGGAAGATGCCCGGAGGCGTGGTACGTGGCGAAATGTCAGAGTTGGGGGTCAGTGCGGTATAGCTGGAGACGCGACCCCAGGAGGCACTCCCATGCCCGACACCCCGAAGCCGTCCGATCTCACCAAGGGCGGCGCTGCGCACAGCGGCCCGCTGACCGAGGAGCGCGGACGGACGGCGCTCGCCGACGGTGTGGTGGAGAAGATCGCGGGCATGGCCGCGCGCGAGGTCCCCGGCATCTACGCGCTGGGTTCCGGGCTGTCCCGGACCTTCGGCGCGATGCGCGACCGGGTGCCCGGCGGCCGTTCCAGCGTCTCGCGCGGGATCAAGGCCGAGGTGGGCGAGAAGCAGACCGCCATCGACATCGCCCTGGTGGTCGAGTACGGCGTGGTCATCCCGCAGCTCGCCGCGGCGGTGCGGCACAACATCATCAGCGCGGTCGAGCGGATGACCGGCCTCGAAGTGGTCGAGGTGAACATCGCCGTCAACGACGTCCATCTGCCGGATGAGCTGGACGAGGACGAGGAGGAGCAGCCCTCCGAGCGGCGCTCCCGAGTCCAGTAGGCCTGCCCCGACGCTCCGATCGGAGAAGAACCAGTGAGTCTCGCGTTCATCGGCATGGTGGCCGGCATGGCCCTGGGCTTCGCCGGCTACTTCGGCGGGTTCGCCGCCTTCCTGCTGGTCGCCGTGCTCGGCGCGGTCGGCTTCGTGGTGGGTCGGCTGCTGGAGGGCGACGTGGACCTGGGCGACCTCCGCGACCTGCTGCGCAGCCGCGACCGGCGGCGCTGATGACCTCGCCCGCGGTGCAGGGGCCGGGGCGCCGGGCCAACGCCGGCTGGGGCCGGGACACCGGGCGGACGACTCCGCCGGCCCAGCGCGGCCGGCTGCGGATCGCCGACCGGGTGCTAGCCCGGATCGCCTGGCTGGCGGCCCGCGACACCCTCGCCGCCGCGACCGCCGCCACGCCCACGGCGGTGGCGGGGGAGCCGCCGCGGGTCGCGGTCTCCGTCTCGGGCCGCAGCGCCCGGATCAGGGTGGGGGTCGACCTCCCGTTCCCGTCCGACCTGGCCGCGCTCGCGGGGGCGGTCCGGGACGCGGTGGCCGAGCGGGTGGGCGCGCTGACCGGGATCCCGGTGCGCGAGGTGGTGGTGGTCGTGGAGCGGTTGCTGCTGCCCGAGGCGCCGGTCGCTGAGCGCGCTGAGGGCGGCGAGGGCGAGGAGCTGTGACCGCCGAGCCGTCCGAGAACCGGGTGCCGCGCTCGGCGCGCGGCCCCGCCGCCGGGGTGGTCGCGCTGGTCGTCCTGGTCGCCTCGGGGGCGCTGCTCTACGACGTGGCCGCGGTCCGCACCGGCCACCGGGCCGGCGCCTGGCGGGTGCGGATCGCCCACGAGCTGGCCACCCGGCACCTCGACTCAGGGTGGGTGCTCGCCGCCGCCGGGGTCGCGGCGGCGCTCGGCTGCTGGCTGCTCTGGCTGGCCGTCGCCCCCGGCAACCGGCGCTGGCTGGCGCTGATGCGGCCGCCCGGCGCGCTGATCGACCGCGCGGGCGTGGCGGCGCTGCTGGAGGCCCGGGCGCTGGAGCTGACGATGGTCGCGGACGCCCGCGCCCGGGTGAACCGCGACCGGGCCCGGGTGACGCTCTTCGGCAGCGCCGACCTCGCCGGGGCCGAGGCCGCCCTGACGGCCGAGCTGGAGCGGATCGCGCTGGCCAGCCCGCTGCGGCTGCGCCTGCGGAACCGGCCGGCCAAGCACCGTCCGCCGATGCACTGACCCGAGGAGCTTCGCCTGATGAGCAGAGTCACCGTCAACCGCGTGCTGCTCGGCCTGGCCGGACTGGTGCTGCTGGTCGGGGCGCTGCTGGTGCTGGCCGGCGGGCTCGACCTCTACCGGGTCTGGCACCTGGGCCAACCGTCCTGGTGGCCGCTCCACTCGCCGCACCGGCCGGTGCTCAGCGAGGCTGCGCGCACCCGCTGGCGCAACCGCCTCTGGTGGTGGCCGGTGGTGATCGGCGGGCTCACCGTCGTCGCGGCGCTCGCCTTCGCGTGGCTGCTCGCGCAGCTGCGGCGCTCCTCGCCCACCGAACTGGCGCTGGAGACCCCGCAGCGGCCCGGCCTCACGCTGCGGCTGCGCCGCGCCGCGCTGATCCAGGCGCTGGAGGCCGGGGCCGGTGCGCTGCCCGAGGTGGCCCGGGCGCGGGTACGGCTGGCCGGCCGCCTGCCCCGGCTACAGGTGCGGGCGCAGCTGCTGCTCGACCCGGGGGCCGACGTGCCCGCGACGGTCGGCGAGCTGGAGGCGGGCCCGCTGGCCCAGGCCCGTACGGTGCTCGGCGGGTCGACCGAACTCCCGCTGGACCTGCGCCTGCGGGTGTCCGGCCCCCCGCGGACCCGGGCCCGCGCGCCGCGCCACCCGCACCGGCCGCGGGTGATCTGACGCGCCAGGCTCTACAGCCCGCGCAGGGCGCCGCCGTCGATCGGGATCATCACGCCCGTCAGGTAGGAGGCGGCCGGGGAGAGGACGAACGCGGCGACCTTGCCGAACTCCTCGGGCGTCCCGTAGCGGCCCAGCGGGATCGCGGCGGCGGCCCGGGCGCGGGCGGCGGCCGGGTCGTCGGCGAGCGAGTCCAGCTCCCGCACCCGGTCGGTGTCGATCCGCGCGGGCAGCAGTCCGAAGACCCGGATGCCGCGCGGGCCCAGTTCGATGGCCAGCGACTTGGCGGCCATCGCCAGGCCCGGGCGCAGCCCGTTGGAGATCCCCAGGCCCGGGATCGGCTCGCGCACCGAGGCGGAGAGCACGAAGCCGATCGCCCCGCCCTCGCCCAGCAGCGCGGCTGCGGCCCGGGCGATCCGCAGGGCGCCGAGGAAGACCCCCTCGAACGCCTCGCGCCATGCCTCGTCCGTCGCCGTCGCGACCGGGCCGGGCGGCGGCCCGCCGACGCTGATCAGCACGCCGTCCAGCCGCCCGAAGTGCTCGACGGCCGCGCCGAGCACCCGGTCGGCCGTGTCGGGGTCCGCGTTGTCGGCGACCACACCAGCGGCTGCGGCGGGCCCGCCCAGCAGCTCGACGGTGGCCTCGACCGCCGCCGGCTTGCGTCCGGTGACGACCACCCGGGCGCCGTCCGCCACCAGTTCGCGGGCGGCGGCCAGGCCCAGGCCGCGGGTCGCGCCCGTGACCACGTACACCTTGTCCTGCAGTCCAAGATCCATGGGGCCATCCTGCCGTACGGGTCCCCGGGGTCAGGCCGCCTTTGCCTCCTTGGCCTCGCGGCGGACGAGGATCCCCAGACCCACCGGCAGCAGGGCGGCGAAGAGCCACCACTGGAGTGCGTAGGCGATGTGCGGGCCGATCTCCGAGTGGTTCGGCGCGGGCAGCAGCTGGGCCTGGGCCTGGGGGCCGGGGTCGGGGCTGGTGGCGGCCAGTTCCAGGTAGCCGCCGAGGACGGGTCGGCCGGTGATCCGGGCCTGCTGGGCGGCGTTGATCAGCATGTACTGACGATCCGGCAGGCCGCCGCGCTCGCGGATGCCGCTGCCGGCGGTGGTCTCGTCGGCGCGCAGCCGGCCGGTGACCGTGACCTGGCCGCTCGGTGCGGCGGGCACCCGCGGGTAGCTGGTCGCGTCGTCGCCCGGGCGGACCCAGCCGCGGTTCACCAGCACGTCGCCGCGCCCGTTGGCGAGGGTGAGCGGGGTGATCACGAAGTAGCCGATGGCGTCGCCGCCGGAGTCGGTGCGCTGGCGCACCACGAACTCGTGCGCGGTGTCGTACGAGCCGGTCGAGGTGACGGCGCGCCAGGTCAGCTCGCCGGGGACGGCGAGGCCCGGGCCGGGGGAGAGCGTGTCGAAGGCGACCGGATCGGCGCTGAGGCTGTGGCCGATCAGGGTGTTGCGGGCCACCCGGGACTCGTGCCGGTGCAGCTGCCAGATGCCCAGCCGGATCATCACCGGAATCAGCAGCAGCGTGATCAGCGTGAGGGCCACCCAGCGCCGGGAGAGCATAAATCGGTACACATCGGCACGTTACGCCCACGCCGGGCGCGGGTCAGGCACCGGGGTGCGGGGCGACGTCCGAGAGCAGCTGGAGGAAGGCGTCCTCGCCGATCACCGGGGTGCCGAGCTCGCGCGCCTTGCGGGCCTTGCCGCTCCAGCTGCTGGGCTCGTTGGTCACCAGCAGGCTGGTGAGCCGGCTGACCGAGGAGGCGATGTGCAGCCCGGCGGCGATCGCCCGGTCCTCCAGCACCTCGCGGTCGGTCGCGGTGTCGCCGGTGATCGCCACCCGCATGCCCTGCACCAGCAGCCCGCCCTCCTGCCAGCGGCCGGGGTTGGGGTACGGGCAGGCGGGCCGCTTGCGCGCGGGACGGTAGGAGGAGCCCCAGGAGCCGCGGATCGGACCGGGTGCGGCGGTCGAGGAGTCCTCGCCGAGATCGGTCACCGCGACGCAGGTGGTCAGCGGCAGCGGTACGCCGCCGCTGCGGGCCAGGTGCAGGCTGGGCCGGAAGGCCTCGGCGAGCACCCGGGCGTCGTCCAGCGCGTTGTGGGCATTGCGCTGCTGGACGCCGAAGTACTCGGCCAGCGAGGCCAGCTTGCCGTTGGGCAGCGGCAGGCCGAGGTCGCGCGAGAGCACCATCGTGCAGAGCCGCTGCTCCACCGGGGCGCGCAGCCCGGCCCGCGCGTACTCGCGGGAGATCATGTTCCAGTCGAAGAGCGCGTTGTGCGCCACCATCACCCGGCCGGCCAGCCGGGCGCCCAGCTCGTCGGCGATCTCCGGGAAGGTCGGCGCGTCGGCCAGCATGGCGCTGGTCAGGCCGTGGATCCAGACCGGGCCGGGGTCGCGCAGCGGGTTGACCAGGGTGTACCAGTGGTCGAGCACCTCGCCGTGCGCGTCCAGCCGGTAGACGCCCGCCGAGATCACCCGGTCGGAGCGGCCCAGACCGGTGGTCTCGACGTCGACGACGGCGTATCCTGCGGGGCCTTCGAGGCCCTCGGGCGCACTGGTGCGCTGCGGGGGGATCGGTAGGGCCGAAGGCTGGGGCGCGTGCATGGTGCACCAGCTTAAGGGGCGTTTGGCTGCGCGAGGGGCCGTTCGGGCCCGCAGGGCCGCCTGGGGTGCCCCGGAATAGAGTGGAGAGCGGATTGGTCGTACAAGCGGACGAATCCATTCCATGCTCCCCACGAAGGACATCCCCATGCGCGCCACCGTCATCCACGGCCCCAACGACATCCGGATCGAGGACGTACCGGACCCGGAGATCCAGCAGCCGACCGACGCGGTGGTGCGGGTGGTCAACGCCTGTATCTGCGGCAGCGACCTGTGGGCCTACCGCGGGGTCGCGGCGCGCGAGGCCGGCCAGCGGATCGGCCACGAGTTCCTCGGCATCGTCGAGTCGGTCGGCTCGGCGGTGGCCGGGTTCAAGCCGGGCGACTTCGTGGTGGCGCCGTTCGTCTGGTCCGACGGCGTGTGCGAGTACTGCCGCGAGGGTCTGCAGACCTCCTGCCCGCACGGCGGTTTCTGGGGCAGCGTCGGCTCCGACGGCGGCCAGGGCGAGGCGGTCCGGGTGCCGTTCGCGGACGGCACGCTGGTCCAGCTGCCCAAGGACGCGGCCACCGACCAAGCGCTGCTGCCGCACCTGCTGGCGCTCTCCGACGTGATGGCCACCGGGCACCACGCCGCGGTCGCCGCCAAGGTCCGCCCCGGCTCGACGGTGGCCGTGGTCGGCGACGGCGCGGTGGGCCTGTGCGGCGTGCTGGCGGCCCACCGGCTCGGCGCCGGGCGGATCATCGCGCTCGGCCGGCACGAGGTCCGCACCGACATCGCCCGCAAGTTCGGCGCCACCGACGTGGTGGCCGAGCGCGGCGAGGCGGCCATCGAGGCCGTCCGCGAGCTGACCGGCGGCCAGGGCGCGCACTCCGTCCTGGAGGCGGTCGGCACCGAGGAGTCGATGCGCACGGCGATCTCGATCGCCCGCGACGGCGGTGCGGTCGGTTACGTGGGCGTGCCGCACGGCGGCAGCGCGGGCGTCGACATCGGTCAGATGTTCGGCCGAAATGTGGCCCTCGGTGGCGGCGTCGCGCCGGCCCGCGCGTACATCCCCGAGCTGCTCGCGGACGTGCTGGCGGGGAAGATCGAACCCGGTCTGGTCTTCGACCGGACGGTGGACCTGGACGGCGTGCCGGACGGCTACCGCGCGATGGACGACCGCTCGGCGCTGAAGGTCCGCATCGCCTTCTGAGCCCTCTGAGCCTCTTCTGGACTGGCGAAGAGCGGTAGGAGGGGGCGGTACCAGAACCTGGTACCGCCCCCTTCGGCATGTCCGGACGTCGTCGCGGACCGTCGTGATTCGGCCAGTTTCACGGCGCGTCAGTGTGAAGAGTGGGCCGGATGTGCTCAAACACTGTCCGCAACCGTCTGATCGCTCTTAGCATGCATCGGCATGTACGACAGTGTGGCGCCCCTCACATCATCGTGCTCCGCCCCTGCACCACCGCGTGGACCGTCCCAAGTCCCCCGCCCGCGCGGCCTGTCTCACGAAGACGTCAGGAGAGATGGAGTGGACCATCCCCACCAGCAGCCCGGCTCGCCGCCGGACGGCACCGTCACCGCGACCGACCCCGCGCAGCTCGAACGACCGGAGGAGGACCGGGAGTTCCGCGGTCTGCGGGCCTCCTTCCGGAGCTTCGCCTTCCCGGTGACGCTCGGCTTCCTGCTCTGGTACCTGCTGTACGTGCTGCTGTCCTGCTACGCGCACGACTTCATGGCCGCCAAGCTGTTCGGACACATCAACGTCGCGCTGGTGCTCGGCCTGCTGCAGTTCGCCAGCACCTTCGCCATCGCCGCCTGGTACGCGCGCTTCGCCGAGCGGCGGCTCGACCCGTCCGCCGCCCTGCTGCGCGAACGCTACGGCCGCCCGACCGTCGTCACCCCCTGGGAGGCGGGCGAATGACCGGCTCGACCCTCACGCTGGCCACGGCCGCCGGCGACCACCGCGCGCTGACCATGACGCTCTTCGGCGTCTTCGTGCTGGCCACCCTCGGCATCACCGTCTGGGCCGGTCGGCAGACCAAGGACGCCGCCGACTTCTACGCCGGCGGCCGCGGCTTCACGGGTTTCCAGAACGGCCTGGCGATCTCCGGCGACTACATGTCGGCCGCCTCGTTCCTCGGCATCGCCGGCGTCATCGCGCTCTCCGGCTACGACGGGTTCCTCTACTCGATCGGCTTCCTGGTGGCCTGGCTGGTCGCCCTGCTGCTGATCGCCGAACCGCTGCGCAACTCCGGCCGCTACACGATGGCCGACGTCCTCGCCTTCCGGATGCGACAACGTCCGGTACGCACCGCGGCCGGCATCTCGACCATCGTGGTCTCGGTCTTCTACCTGCTGGCCCAGATGATCGGCGCGGGCTCGCTGGTCGCGCTGCTGCTGGGCATCGAGGGCGACGCCGCCAAGCGCTGGACGATCGTCGGGGTCGGCGCGCTGATGGTGCTGTACGTGGTCGTCGGCGGGATGAAGGGCACCACCTGGGTGCAGATCGTCAAGGCGGTGCTGCTGATCGCGGGCGCCGCGCTGATGACGGTCCTGGTGCTCGCCAAGTACGACTTCAACCCGTCCAGCCTGCTGGGCGCCGCCGCGCACGCCAGCGGCAAGGGCGACGCCTTCCTGGAACCGGGCCTCAAGTACGGCGCCACCGGCACCAGCAAGCTGGACTTCGTCAGCCTGGGCCTGGCCCTGGTGCTGGGCACCGCCGGCCTGCCGCACATCCTGGTCCGCTTCTACACCGTCCCCACCGCCAAGGCGGCCCGGAAGTCGGTGCTCTGGGCGATCGGCATCATCGGGGTCTTCTACCTGATGACGCTGGCGCTCGGCTTCGGCGCGGCCGCGCTGGTCGGGCCCAGGACGATCAAGGCCTCCAACGCGGCCGGCAACACCGCGGCGCCGCTGCTGGCCCAGCAGCTGGGCGGTGGCGCGGGCTCGACCGGAGGCGCGATCCTGCTCGCGGTGATCTCGGCGGTCGCCTTCGCGACCATCCTCGCCGTGGTCGCCGGACTGACGCTGGCCTCCTCGGCCTCCTTCGCCCACGACATCTACGCCAACGTGATCCGGCGCGGGCGGGCGGGCGAGCGCGAGGAGATCGGCTCGGCGAAGCTGGCGGCGGTGGCGATCGGTGCCATCGCGATCCTGCTGAGCATCTTCGCGGACCGGCTCAACGCGGCCGCCGTGGTCGCGCTGGCTTTCGCGGTGGCGGCCTCGGCCAACCTGCCGACGCTGCTGTACTCGCTCTACTGGAAGCGCTTCACCACCGTCGGCGCGGTCAGCTCGGTCTATGCCGGGCTGATCAGCTCGGTGCTGCTGGTGATCTTCTCCTCGGTGGTCTCCGGCACGCCCACCTCGCTCTTCCCGCACTCCGACTTCCACTGGTTCCCGCTGGAGAACCCCGGGTTGGTCTCCATCCCGATCGGCTTCCTGGCGGGCTGGCTGGGAACAGTGCTCTCGAAGCAGAGCGCTGATCCGGCGAAGTACGCTGAACTGGAGGTTCGTTCACTGACCGGTCTCGGCGCGCACTGAGTACGGGAGCACGGTTGGTCTAAGCTGGCCCGGCCCGTCGCAGTGGCGGCCCGGGCCAGCCCCAACCCCGGGAAAGGCGCGCACCGTGCTCCTCGACACCTTCGGTCGACAGGCCGTGGACCTGCGGGTCTCCCTCACCGACAGGTGCAACCTGCGCTGCACGTACTGCATGCCCGAGGAGGGCCTGCAGTGGCTGGCCAAGCCCGACCTGCTCACCGACGAGGAGATCGTCCGGCTGGTCACCCTCGCGGTGCGGGAGCTGGGCGTGCGCGAGGTGCGGTTCACCGGTGGCGAGCCGCTGCTGCGGCCCGGCCTGGTGTCCATAGTCGCGGCCTGCGCGCAGCTCGCACCGCGCCCCGAACTGTCACTCACCACCAACGGCATCGGCCTGGCACGGACCGCGAAGGCGCTGCACCAGGCCGGACTCGACCGGATCAACGTCTCGCTGGACACCCTGGACCCCGAGACCTTCCACACGCTCACCCGCCGCCACCGCCACCAGGACGTCCTGGACGGGCTGGTCGCCGCCGAGGCCGCCGGGTTGCTGCCGGTCAAGCTCAACAGCGTGCTGATGCGCGGCGTCAACGACCATGAGGCCGCCGACCTGCTCGGCTGGTGCCTGGAGCGCGGATACGAACTGCGGTTCATCGAGCAGATGCCGCTGGACGCCCAACACGGCTGGGACCGCTCGCAGATGATCACCGCCGAGGAGATCCTGGACCGGCTCGCCGCCCGCTTCGAGCTCACCCCCGACACCACCGCCGAGCGCGGCGCCGCGCCCGCCGAGCGCTGGCTGGTGGACGGCGGGCCCGGCACCGTCGGCGTGATCGCCTCGGTGACCCGTCCGTTCTGCCGCGCCTGCGACCGCACCCGGCTCACCGCCGACGGCCAGGTCCGCAACTGCCTGTTCGCCACCGGCGAGACCGACCTGCGCACCGCCCTGCGCGCCGGAGCCTCGGACGCCGAGCTGGCCGCCCTGTGGCGCGCGGCGATGTGGGGCAAGAAGGCCGGCGCCGGAATCGACGACCCCGAGTTCCACCAGCCCGACCGCCCGATGTCCGCCATCGGCGGCTGACACGTCCGGAGGGAATTCACCCGACACACCCGTGTGGGGCGGTGCCCGCGCGGCGCAGACTGGGAGGGTGTCCGTTCGGGACAACAAACCGCCAACACCGGAGGCACCCATGGCGCTCAAGGCCGTGACCGACGTGAGTTTCGACGAGGACGTACTGAAGAGCGACAAGCCGGTCCTGGTGGACTTCTGGGCGGAGTGGTGCGGCCCGTGCCGGCAGATCGCCCCCAGCCTGGAGGCCATCGCCGCCGAGTACGGTGACAAGATCGAGATCGTCAAGCTCAACATCGACCAGAACCCGGAGACCGCCGCCAAGTACGGCGTGATGTCCATCCCGACGCTCAACGTCTACCAGGGCGGCGAGGTCGTCAAGACCATCGTGGGCGCCAAGCCGAAGGCGGCGATCGAGCGCGACCTGGCCGATTTCATCAGCGCGTAGCAGCGCTACTCGACGAAGTCGGCCAGTGCCACGACCTCCTTGAGGAAGCCGCGGACGCTCAGGAACTGGGAGAGCTGCTCGCGGTGGTCGGGGCAGGCCAGCCAGGTCTTGCGGCGGTCGGGGGTGTGCAGCTTGGGGTTGTTCCAGACGAGGACCCACTCGGCGGTGGCTCGGCAGGCCTTGGCCGAGCACTTGGGGGGTCCGGTCGGGCCGTCCGCCGCGGTGCCGAAGAAGTCGATGCTCATGATCGACAGTCTGTCATCCGGGACGTGCTGCGGACATGGCGACGCCGGGCAGCCACGGGGGGAGCCGCCCGGCGTCGGTCCGTCGCCCCGACGGGGGATGCGGAGCGCGTACGCAGTATGTCACGGCAGGAGCGGCGTGTGCCTAGGTCTTTCATGATTTATTTGAGCTTCCCCTGAGGTTTTCATCCGTCATAAACGGATAATTCCCGGCGAATCGGACACGGCTTAGATGACGATCAGATCTCGATCTGACCGGCCTGTGTACGGAGAGTCAGATTTCCGAGGCGCGCTCGCCCTGGGTGGCAGCGCCCGTGGCAGCGCCCGCGCCACCCGTTCCGCCGGGGCCGAGCATCAGCGGGGTCGTCGGCGGCAGGTCGAAGGTGCTGGGCAGTCCGGGGGCCCGCTCGCGTCCGGCGTTGGCGATGATCACCGCGAAGTACGGCAGCAGGACAGCCGCCACCAGTGCACCCCAGGCGACCTGGCGCTGGACGCCCCACAGCGCCACCGCGAGCAGCAGGCACACGGTGCGGATCAGCATCGAGATCACGTACCGGCGCTGCCGTCCGCGGACGTCCTCGGTGAGGCTGGTCCTGGCTCCGGTGATCCGGAAGACCTGCCTGACCCCGTCGTTCCTGCTCATCCCTACCGCCGCCTTCGTGCCCACCCGCGCGACACGGATTCCGCCCGGTTCCCTCACGGTACGCCGCAGGTGTCCGGCGAACGAGAGTGGGGGCACGGCGTTTCGGCGTCAGTCGGCCGCGTGGGCGACGTCGCGCGACAGGTACTGCGGCGGCACCGCGTCCGTCAGCCAGACGCCGTTGGCGCTGACCCGGAACTCGTGTCCGTCCGCGGCCATCGCGGCGGCGTCCACCCGCAGCACCACCGGACGGCCGTGCCGGGCGCCGACCCGGGTGGCCGTTTCGGTCTCGGCGGACAGGTGGACGTCCTGGCGCGCCATCGGCCGCAGGCCGTCCCTGAAGATCGCCGCCACCGAACTCTGCGCGGTGCCGTGGAAGAGCACCGGCGGGGGCTCGGTGGCGGCGAGCCCGAGGTCCACCTCCACCGTGTGGCCCTGGCTGGCGCGAATCCGCAGGCCGTCCTCGGAGTAGGCGAAGCGCCGCTTGTTGTTGGTCTCCACCACGTGGTCCAACTCCGCCCGGGTCAGCCGCCCGCCGCGCTCGGCGAAGGCGGCGAGCAGGGTGTCCACCCGCACCCAGCCGCCCTCGTCCAGCGTGAGGCCGAGGGCGCCCGGGTCGTGCCGCAGCACCTTGGAGAGCCGCTTCGACGTCTTGACCACGCGCTTCTCGTCCATCATCTGTTCCCCCCCACGGCGTCTAGGACGCCTTGCTGACCGAGCTCATGTTGAAGTCGGGGACCCGGACCGCGGGCATCGCCGCCCGGGTGAACCAGTCCGACCATTCGCGGGGCAGGCAGCGCTCGGTGCGGCCGACCTCGGTGATGCGGCCCAGCAGGTCCACCGGGGACTCGTTGAACCGGAAGTTGTTGACCTCGCCGACCACCTGGCCGTCCTCGACCAGGTAGACGCCGTCCCGGGTCAGGCCGGTGAGCAGCAGGGTGGCCGGGTCGACCTCGCGGATGTACCAGAGGCAGGTGAGCAGCAGCCCGCGCTCGGTGCCGGCCACCATCTGGGCGAGGGTGGGGGCGGCGGCCTGGTCGGCGGTCGACAGCGTCAGGTTGTCGGCGCCCGGCCGGACCGGCAGGCCGGTCAGCGCGGCGGTGTGCCGGCTGGTCACCAGGTTGGCCAGCTCGCCGTCCCGGATCCAGTCGGTGGGGCCCAGCGGCAGGCCGTTGTCGAAGACCGAGGTGTCGGGGTGGGAGGAGTGCGTGACCAGGAAGGGCGCGGTTTCCAGCCCCGGTGCGGCCGGGTCCGAACGGAGGGTCAGCGGCAGCCGTGCGAGGCGCTCGCCGATCTTGCTGCCGCCGTTCGGCCGGCTGAAGACGGTCCGGCCCTCGACGGCGTCGCGGGCGCCCATCGCCCAGTGCAGGCAGAGCATCAGATCGGCGACGGCGGTGGGCGGCAGCAGCGTCTCGTAGCGCCCGGCGGGCAGGTCGATCCGGCGCTTGCCCCAGGACAGCCGCTCGTCCAGCTCGGTGTGCAGCGCCTGGACGTCCACGTCGGCGAAGTCGCGGGTGGCGGCGCCGGCCCAGGCCGATCCCAAACCCGCCTTCGCGTTCAGTTCGAGCGACCCGGTCGGCTGGTCGTGCCGCAGCCGCAGGCCGCTGGAGCTGCCCAGGTAGGTGGAGGACATCTCGTGCTGGGCGAAGCCGTACAGGGCCTGGCCGGCCGCGCGGGCCCGGGCGAAGGCCGAGCCGAGCGCGGGTGCGAAGGACCGGAAGACGTCGATGGAGGTCTGTGCGGGCCCCTCGGTGAAGTCCGCGCTGACCCGGTCGCCGGTGAGCAGCGGCTGGGCGTCCTCGGCCGGACCCGCGGCGCGGGCCGCCGCCTCGGCGGCGCGGACCAGCTGCTCGACGTCGGCCGGTGTGACGGCCTCGCGGGCCACCACGCCCGAGGCGGTGCCCTCGGCGCCGTCCACGGTGGCCACCACGGTGAGCCGGCGGCCGTGCGTGACGCCGTTGGTGGTCAGCGCGTTGTCGGCCCAGCGCAGGTTGGCCGTGGTGTCCTCGTCGACCAGGGCCACGCAGCCGTCCGCCCGGGAGAGTTCCAGGGCGCGCTCCACCAGCTCGTGCGACTTGATCCGATCGGTCATCAGTGACCAGCCTCCTGCTGCGTGTTGAGCACGTTGACGCCCTCGAACAGCGCCGACGGGCAGCCGTGTCCGGCCGCCGCGACCTGTCCCGGCTGGGCCTTGCCGCAGTTGAACGCGCCGCCCAGCAGGTAGGTCTGCGGGCCGCCCACCGCGGCCATCGAGCCCCAGAAGTCGGTGGTGGTGGCCTGGTAGGCGAAGTCCTTCACCTGCCCGGCCAGCCGGCCGCCCCGGATCAAGTAGGCGCGCTGGCCCGTGAACTGGAAGTTGTAGCGCTGCATGTCGATCGACCAGGACCGGTCGCCGACGATGTAGAGCCCGCGCTCGACGCCGGCGAAGAGACCCTCGGTGTCCGGGCCGTCCGCAGCCGGTTGCAGCGAGACGTTGGCCATCCGCTGCACCGGGACGTGCCCGGGGGAGTCCGCGAAGGCGCAGCCGTTGGACCGGCCCAGGCCCTTCAACTTGGCCATCCGGCGGTCCAGTTGGTAGCCGGTCAGGACGCCGTCGGTGACCAGGTCCCAGGACTGGGTGGCCACCCCCTCGTCGTCGTAGCCGATGGTGGACAGGCCGTGCTCGGCGGTGCGGTCACCGGTGACGTGCATCAGCTCGGAGCCGTACTTCAGGGTGCCGAGCTGGTCGAAGGTGGCGAACGAGGTGCCCGCGTAGGCGGCCTCGTAGCCGAGCGCGCGGTCCAACTCGGTGGCGTGGCCGATCGATTCGTGGATCGTCAGCCAGAGGTTGGTGGGGTCGATCACCAGGTCGTAGAGGCCGGCCTCGACGCTCGGTGCCTTGACCTTCTCGGCCAGGTACTCGGGCAGCCGGGACAGCTCGCCCGCCCAGTCCCAGCCGGTGCCGTGCAGGTACTCCCAGCCGCGACCGACCGGCGGCGCGACCGTGCGCATCGACTCGAAGGAGCCGGTCCGCTCGTCCACCGCGGTGGCCTCCAGCTCGGGGTGCAGCCGCACCCGCTGCTGGGTGGTGACGGTGCCCGCGGTGTCGGCGTAGAACTTGTTCTCCTGCACCGTCAGCAGCGAGGCGTCCACGTGGCTGACGCCGTCGGCGCCCAGCAGCCGGCTGCTCCAGTCGGCCAGCAGCGCGGTCTTCTCGGCGTCGGGGACGTCGAAGGGGTTGATCTCGTACGCCGAGACCCAGCTGACGTCCGCGTACACCGGCTCGTCCGCGAGTTCGACGAGGTCCCCTCCTCCGGCGGCCCGGCTCACCTGGGCCGAGAGCCGGGCGACCGCCACCGCCTGCTCGGCCACCAGCGCGGCGGCCTGCGGGGTGAGGTCCACGCCGGCCGCGAAGCCCCAGGCGCCGTCCACCAGGACCCTGACCGCGAAGCCCAGTTGCACGGTGTCGGAGGTGCCGGACGGACGGGCGTCGCGCAGCCGCCAGGAGGCGCTGCGGACCTTCTCGCAGCGGAAGTCGGCGTGCGTGACGCCCAACTGCCGGGCCCGGCTCAGCGCCGCGTCGGCCAACTGCCGCAGCGGCAGCGCGAGGAAGAGCGGGTCGACGGCGCGGTGGGCCGGCGAGGCGCTGGGGGATGTCGGCGGCATCGGGCTCCCTGGAGACGAGGGTCGGCGGTGCGGGCCCACGCGCGGAGGGCGGACCCGCACCGCATCATGTCCTGCTCGTCCCGTTTCGGCCAGCGGATTGGGCCCCGACGGCGCGGCGTGTCACGACAGGCCCTCCCACCAGCCCTCCAGCTCCGGCGGGTTGGCCACGTCGACCCGCTCGCCCGGGCGCGGCACGGCGACCGCGACGCCCTGCGCCTTGGCCTCCACGAGCAGCCGCTCGACGGGCTCGGCCCACGGGTGCAGGCCCAGGTTGAAGGTGCACCAGTGCACCGGGACGAGCAGGCCGCCGCCCAGGTCCCGGTGGGCCAGTACGGCGTCCTCGGGCGTCATGTGGATGTCCGACCAGGCCTCGTCGTACGCGCCGATCTGGACCAGCGAGGCGTCGAAGGGGCCGTGCTCGGCGCCGATCGCCGCATAGCCCTCGAAGTAGCCGGAGTCGCCGGTGTAGAAGACCTTGCGGGTCGGTCCGGCGATCACCCAGGAGCCCCAGAGCGTGGTGTTGCGGGTCAGCGCGCGGCCGGAGAAGTGGTGCGCCGAGGTGAGGGTGACGGTGAGGTCGCCCAGCGTGCAGGTCTCGCTCCAGTCCAGCTCGATGATGCGGTGCTCCGGCACGCCCCAGCGGCGCAGGTGGCCGCCGATGCCCAGCGGGACGGCGAACGGTGCGGACTGGCTGCGCACCAGGCGCCGGACGGTGTCCATGTCCAGGTGGTCGTAGTGGTCGTGCGAGATCAGCACCACGTCCACCGGCGGCAGCTCCTCCAGCTCCATCGGCACCGGGTGCAGCCGCTTGGGGCCCAGGTGCGCGGAGGGGGAGCAGCGGTCGCTCCACATCGGGTCGAGCAGCACCCGGGCGCCCTCGATCTCCACCAGCGCCGAGGCGTGGCCGTACCAGGTGATCTCCACACCCTGCGGGGCCGGCCGGCCGCGGTCGCCGGTGGGCCGGGCGGTGGGCACCGGGCGCAGCGGGGTGCGGCCCTCGCGCTCGAGGAGCATCCGGCGCACGGTGGCGCGGTCGATGTTCGGGGCGCCGCCCGTGGAGCGGGCCAGCGTGGAGGGTGCGTTGTGGAAGGTCCCGTCCGCGTACTGCGGGGAGGTCCGGATCCGGGCGTCCCGCTCGGCGTCGGGACGGCGTCCGAACGCGGCCGGGACGTCCCGCAGCGCCCAGGCCGCCGCACCGGCCCCGGCGGCCAGCGCGGTCAGGGTGAGCAGTCGGCCCCGGCTGCCGGTGGCCCGGGGGTTTGCCTCACTCATCGGGGGTCCGCCCTTGCTAGTGGTCTGCTGGTGGTGGCGTCTGTGGGGTTCTGGGCGGGGTCTCCGCACCGAGAGGGCAACGGGTACCCCCCGCCATGTTGTTCCCGGCGGAGGGTACCCCCGATGGCGGACGTCGGGTGAAATTGTCAGAACGCCACAGAACACCAACGGATCACCTGTTGAAGCTCGATTCGTCGCCGTATGGACGCGACCGATAGCGTCACAGTGCGTACGGTCCCACGTACGCGGACCACGAATAGGGAGAGGTGGATCGTTGAGCCGCTCGGTTCTCGTCACCGGAGGAAACCGGGGCATCGGCCTCGCCATCGCCCAAGCCTTCGCCGAGGCGGGTGACAAGGTCGCCATCACCAGCCGTTCCGGCGAGGTGCCTGCCGAACTCGCCAAGTACGACGTGCTCGCGGTCCGCTGCGACGTCAACGACTCCGCGCAGGTCGACGCGGCCTTCACCGAGATCGAGGGCAAGCACGGCGCGGTCGAGGTGCTGGTCGCCAACGCGGGCATCACCAAGGACACCCTGCTGCTGCGGATGTCCGAAGAGGACTTCACCTCGGTGCTCGACACCAACCTCACCGGGACGTTCCGGGTCGTCAAGCGCGCCTCGGCGAAGATGCTGCGGGCGCGCAAGGGCCGGATCGTGCTGATCTCCTCGGTCGTCGGCCTGGCCGGCTCGCCGGGGCAGGCGAACTACGCGGCCTCCAAGGCGGGCCTGGTCGGTTTCGCGCGCTCGCTGGCCCGTGAGCTCGGCCCGCGCAGCATCACCGTCAACGTGGTCGCCCCCGGCTTCGTGGACACCGACATGACCGCGGTGCTCAGCGACGAGCGCCGCAAGGAGATCGTCGCGGGAGTGCCGCTTGGCCGGTACGCCACGCCTTCCGAGATCGCCTCCACCACGCGCTTCCTCGCCTCGGACGAGGCGGCGTACATCACCGGAGCCGTCATTCCCGTCGACGGCGGATTGGGCATGGGTCACTGATCACATGAGCGGAATTCTTGAGGGTAAGCGGATCCTGATCACCGGCGTCCTGCTGGAGTCATCGATCGCCTTCCACGCCGCCAAGCTGGCCCAGGAGCAGGGTGCGGAGATCATCCTGACCGGTTTCGGCCGGCTCACGCTGGTCGAGCGGATCGCCAAGCGGCTGCCGAAGCCGGTGCAGGTGCTGGAGCTGGACGTCTCCAACAACGAGCACCTCGACTCGCTGGCGGACCGGGTGCGCGAGCACCTGCCGAGCCTGGACGGTGTCGTCCACTCCATCGGCTTCGCCCCCCAGGACGCGCTCGGCGGCAACTTCCTGAACACCCCGTGGGAGTCGGTCGCCACCGCCATGCAGGTCTCGGCCTACTCGCTGAAGTCGCTGACGATGGCCTGCCTGCCGCTGATGCAGGACGGCGGCGCGGTGGTTGGCCTGACCTTCGACGCGCAGCTCGCCTGGCCGAAGTACGACTGGATGGGCCCGGCCAAGGCCGCGCTGGAGGCCACCTCCCGCTACCTGGCCCGTGACCTGGGCGAGCGGGACATCCGGGTCAACCTGGTCTCGGCCGGCCCGCTCGGCTCGATGGCCGCCAAGTCCATCCCGGGCTTCGAGGGTCTGGCCGCCACCTGGGACCAGCGCTCGCCGCTGAAGTGGGACATCTCGGACCCGGAGCCGGCCGGCCGCGGCATCGTCGCGCTGCTCTCGGACTGGTTCCCGAAGACCACCGGCGAGATCGTCCACGTCGACGGCGGTCTGCACGCGATCGGCGCCTGACCTCTCGCACTGCCCCCGCAGCCCCGGCCACCTCGGTGTCCGGGGCTGCGGCGTGTTCTCAGGACTGCGTGCCGTGCGCCGAGTCGGCCCGCCCGCAGGCGCCGATCACGTCGGCCGACTCCATCGAGGCCGCCGCGGCGTCGCCGGCCCGGATCGCGGCCAGGATCTGGTCGTGCCGGATGTAGCGGTCGGGGGAGAGCACCGGACCGATGTCCTGGCGCAGATGGGCGCGCAGCACCTCGCCGAGGTCGGCGTAGAGCACGGCCAGCACGTCGTTGTGGGCGGCGGCCACCACGCTGTGGTGGAAGGCCGCGTCGGCCTGCACGAACACCTCCGGGTCCCCGCCGAACCAGGCCTCCTCGCGCCGGGCGAGCGCCGCCTCCATCAGTTCGAGGTCCCGGTCGGTACGGCGGGCGGCGGCCAGCGCGGCCGCCGAGGCCTCCAGCGCGGAGCGCAGCTCGGCGACCTGCGACTGCTCGGCGTCCGGGAAGCGGCGGTGCATCACGCCGGCCAGCTCGCTGGTGGCCAGCACGTACGTGCCCGAGCCCTGCCGGATGTCCAGCAGCCCGTTGTGGGCCAGCGCCCGGACGGCCTCCCGCACGGTGTTGCGGGCCACGCCCAGCTGCTCGACCAGCGCGACCTCGGTCGGGATGCGCGAGCCGACCGGCCACTCGCCCGAGATGATCTGGGCCCGCAGCTGGGCGATCACCTGATCCGCCAGCGGGGCGCGCCGGGGCGAGGACAGGGTCATGGTTCTCCTTGGTCGGGGCGGACGGTCATGGCGGACGGAGGTGCCAGGGACCATCTTCCCCCTCCTCGGGTGTTCTTCCGCCGGTCGCCATCCATGGTGCACTAATTCATCCCATCATTCTATGATGAGTTCTATGGCGACAGCGACGAGCACCGAACCCACCACCCCACCGACGACCCCATCCACCCTCCAGCCCCGGACCGAGCGCACGGACCGCCGCGTGCGGCACCTCGGCTGGCTGCTCGCGCTCGCCATCGCCGTCGCCGCCTTCAACCTGCGTCCGGTGGTCACCAGCCTCGGACCGCTGCTGGAGCGGGTCCGCACCGACCTCGGCATGAGCGCCGCCGTCGCCGGCCTGCTCACCGCCGTGCCCTCGTTCTGCTTCGCGCTCTTCGGCTTCGCCGCCCCCGCGCTCTCCCGCCGCTTCGGCCCCACCGTGGTGGTCACCGCCGGGATGGGCGCGATCACGCTGGGCCTGGCGGCCCGCGCCTTCGCCGGCGGCACGGGGGTCTTCCTGCTGCTGACCGCCGTCGCGCTGGCCGGGGTGGCCGTCTCCAACGTGCTGATCCCGGTGGTGATCAAGCGCTACTTCCCCGACCGGGTCGGCCCGATGATCGGCCTCTACTCGATGGCCCTGTCGGCCGGAACCGCGCTGGCCGCCGCCGTCACCGTGCCGCTGACCAGCGCGCTCGGCGGCAGCTGGCGGGTCGGCCTGGGTATCTGGGCGTCGGCCGCGGGCCTGGCGGTGCTGCTCTGGCTGGTCACCCTGGTGCTGCGCCGCGACGGCCGGCAGGCGCCGGGCGCGGCCCGCGCGGTCGCCCGGCTGCCGATCCTGCGCAGCCGGACCGCCTGGGCGCTGGCCGGCTTCTTCGGCCTCCAGGCCACCGGCGCGTACGCCACCATGGGCTGGCTGCCGCAGATCTACCAGGACGCCGGGCTGTCGGCCGGCACCTCCGGGCTGCTGCTGGCGGTCACCATGGCGATCGGCGTGCCGATCTCCTTCGTGCTGCCCAACTGGGCCGCCCGCCGCGGTGACCAGCGGGTCTTCGTGGTGGTGCTGGCCGCCTTCGGCATCGCCGGCTACACCGGCCTGGCGCTGGCCCCGGCCGGGGGCGCCTGGCTGTGGGCGGTGCTGGTCGGCCTCTCCAACTGCGCCTTCCCGCTCACCCTGACGATGATCGGCCTGCGCGCCCGGACCAGCGGCGGGGTGGCCCAGCTGTCCGCCTTCGCCCAGGGCCTCGGCTACCTGTTCTCCATCCCCGGGCCGATCCTGATCGGCCTGCTCTACCAGGGCACCGGCGGCTGGTACCTGCCGCTCGGCTTCCTGGCCGCCCTGCTGGTGCCGCAGCTGCTGATCGGCCTGCGCGCCGCCCGGGCCCGCCACATCGAGGACGAGGTGGGCTGAGGGGTCGCCCCCGCGGTCCGGGGGAGTGGGCCGGGATGCGAAAATCGCCCCATGCCTGTTCTCGAACCCAATCCCCCGAACGGCCAGAAGAAGCTGCTCCAGCTCTTCGGCGTGATCCTCGGCGTCCTGGTCCTGGTCGGGATCATCGCCACCATCGCCCAGTCGATGGGCTGATCCGGGAGCCTTCAACTGACGTCCGGTCATGCCGCCACTCCTGAGGGTGGCGGCCCGCCGGAGCGCCGCGCCACCGGCGGGGTTTTCTGCGAAGCTGACGGAATGAGCGTCGACACGTCCCGCAGGATCATTGTGCTCCGGCACGCCAAGGCCGACTGGCCCGAGGTGGCCGACCACGAGCGCCCGCTCGCCGACCGCGGCCGGCATCAGGCGCCGCTCGCCGGTCGCTGGCTCGCCGACTCGGGGATCGCCCCCGACTACGTGCTCTGCTCCACCTCCCTGCGCACCCGGGAGACCTGGAAGCTGGCCGCCCACGAGCTGCCCGAGCGGCCGCACAAGGTCGTCTTCGAGAAGCGGATCTACGACGCCTCCGCCGGCGAGATCATCGAGGTGCTCAAGGAGACCTCCGACGAGGTCGGTGACCTGCTGCTGGTGGGCCACAACCCGGGGGTGCAGAACCTCACCGAGGTGCTGGCCGGCGGCGAGAGCATGGGCGACGAGCTGGCCCGGCTGCGTCAGGGCGGCTTCCCCACGGCGGCCGTCGCGGTTCTGGCGTTCGACGGCTCCTGGAAGTCGGTCGAGCCGGGTGTGGCACGGCTGGTCTCGTTCTACGTGCCGCCGGAGGACTGAGTCCGGTCCCCGGGGCCTGTCCGCGTCGGGCAGGCCCCGGGGCGCCGCTACTCGGGCGGCGTGCCGTGCAGCTCGTCGGCCGCCTCGACCTCGTCGCGGGTAATCCCCAGCAGGTAGAGCACGGTGTCCAGGAACGGCACGTTGACGGCGGTGTCGGCGGCCTGGCGGACCACCGGCTTGGCGTTGAACGCCACCCCCAGGCCCGCCGCGTTCAGCATGTCGAGGTCGTTCGCCCCGTCGCCGATCGCGACCGTCTGCTCCAGCGGCACCCGGGCCTGCTCGGCGAACCGGGCCAGCCAGCGGGCCTTGCCCGCCCGGTCGACGATCTCCCCGGTGACCCGGCCGGTGAACCTGCCGTCCTCCACCTCCAGGGTGTTGGCCGCGGCGAAGTCCAGGCCCAGCAGCTCCACCAGGTAGTCGGTGACCTGGGTGAACCCGCCGGAGACGATGCCCACCTGGTAGCCGAGCCGCTGGAGCGTGCGGATCAGCGTGCGCGCCCCCGGCGTGAGCCGTACCTCGGTGCGGACCTTCTCCACCACCCCGGCGTCCAGCCCGGCCAGCAGCGCCACCCGGGCCCGCAGCGACTCGGCGAAGTCCAGGTCACCGCGCATCGCGGCCGCCGTCACCTCGGCCACCTCGGCCTCGCAGCCGGCGTGCGCGGCGAAGAGCTCGATCACCTCGTCCTGGATGAGCGTGGAGTCCACGTCCATCACGACCAGCCGCTTGGCCCGGCGCTCCAGGCCGGCCGCGACCACCGCGATGTCCACCCGCTGGACGGCCGCCTCCAGCGCCAGGGCGGCCCGAAGCTGCTCGGTGGCCACCCCGGAGACGGTCAACTCCACGGCCGTCACCGGGTACTTGGCAAGGCGGAAGATCCGGTCGATGTTGCCGTCCGCCTCGGTGATCCGGGCGGCCAGCGCGGAGACCGCGGCGGCGGTGAGCGGGTGGCCGAGCACCGTGACGTGCGAGCGGCCCTCGCGGCGCGGCCGGTTGTCGCCGGTGCCGGAGATGATCTCGGTCTGGAGCCTGAGTCCCTCGGCCCACCGGTGCACGGTGGTGCGCAGCGCGCTCTCGGCACTCGCGCCGCCGCCGGGCGGCGGGGTCACCAGCGCGCACAGCGTTATCCGGCCACGCGTGACGACCTGTTCGAGGTCGATCACGTCGACGTCGAACTCGGCCAGCGTGGCGAAGAGGCCGGTGGTGATACCAGGACGGTCCTTGCCGAACACCTTGACCAGCAGAGTGCGCTCGTCGTCGGCAGTCCGGGGCTGCGGGGAAGTGGTGTTCATGGTGTGGACCACGCTACCTGGCGTGTGTGTCCCCGCTCGCGGGCGTCCGTCCCGTGGACGGTGAACAAGTGGTGACAACGTTGCCGCCTGGTCACAGTCCACGGGGTCGACTTTCCGCCGATTGCCCCGAGCTGGAATGATTACCCCCCGTCAGAGGCGATTTTCAGCACTCCCCGCACGGGGAACCACCGGGGGACCGAGAGAGCGGGGCAGGCGGAAAGTGCCGCAACTCGTACTTGAGCTCAACGGGCAGTACCGGACGTTGGAGCCGGGACAGTCCTACACCATCGGGAGGGACCCGCAGTCGGACTTCCCGTTCGACGACGCCAGGATCTCCTGGCGGCACGCCACCATCTCCTTCACCGGAGCAGCCTGGCAGTTGCAGGACCACGGGAGCACCAACGGCACGTTCGTGGCCGGTACCCGCACCCTGCAGGCCCAGCTGCTGCCGGGCACCGTGGTGAACCTCGGCAACGCCGAGAACGGCCCCCGGCTCGCGTTCGCCGCTCCGGCGGCGGTGGCCCCGGCGGGCGGCGGCCCGGCGGCCGCCTGGCACGAGGCGCAGACCGACCGGGCGGCCGTCGCGCCGCCCGCTCCGGTCTGGAACCAGCCGGCCCCGCCCGTCCAGCAGCAGTGGGAGAGCGCTCCACCGCACCAGCAGCAGCAGCAATGGGCCGCGCCGCAGCAGGCCGGCCCGGCCTTCCCGCACCAGCAGGTCGCCGGGTCCCAGCCGGTCGCACCCGCGCCCTACCAGCCCGGACCCCCGCAGCACGCGCAGCCCGGTCCCTCCTCGGGCGAGCGCAACCCGACGGTGATCCGCAACCTCAGCGCGGGCATGAACATCGTGCGGATCGGCCGTGCGCTCGACAACGACGTGGTGGTCTCCGACCTCCAGGTCTCGCGCCACCACGCCGAGCTGCGCCAGCTGCCCGACGGCCGGTACGAGATCGTCGACCTCGGTTCGCACAACGGGATCTTCGTCAACGGCCAGCCGACCCGGCGCCAGCTGCTCGGTCCGCAGGACCGGCTGACGGTCGGCCACTCCTCGTTCCAGCTGGTCGGCGACCAGCTGCAGGAGTTCGTCGACAACGGCCCGGTCTCCTTCTCCGCCCACCACCTGACCGTCGAGGTCGACTTCAAGGGTGGCAAGAAGGTCCTGCTCAACGACGTCAGCTTCGGCGTGCCGGAGAAGTCGCTGGTCGCCGTAATCGGCCCCTCCGGCTCCGGCAAGTCGACGCTGCTGCGCGCCCTCACCGGCTACCGTCCCGCCGACCGCGGCGAGGTGCTCTACGACGGCCGCAACCTCTACAAGCAGTTCGCCGAGCTGCGCCAGCGGATCGGCCTGGTGCCGCAGTCGGAGATCCTGCACAAGGAGCTGACGGTCCGCACCGGCCTGAAGTACGCGGCCCAGCTGCGCTTCCCCGGTGACACCGAGCCGGCCGAGCGGGCCCGCCGGATCGACGAGGTGCTCTACGAACTGCGCCTGGACAAGCGCGCCGACAACCGGATCACCGCCCTCTCCGGCGGCCAGCAGAAGCGCGTCTCGGTCGCCCTCGAACTGCTCACCAAGCCCTCGCTGATCTTCCTGGACGAGCCCACCTCGGGCCTGGACCCGGGCATGGACCGCGAGGTCATGCAGATGCTGCGCGGCCTTGCCGACGACGGCCGCACGATCCTGGTCGTCACCCACTCGGTGGCCGAACTCGCGCTCTGCGACCGGCTGCTGGTGATGGCGCCGGGTGGTGCGGTGGCGTACTTCGGCCCGCCGGCCGAGGCGCTGCACTTCTTCGGGTACGAGACCTGGGCGGACGTCTTCCAGGCCTTCGAGAACTTCCCCGAGCACGACTGGGCCGGCCGCTACCGCGGTTCCGAGCACTACAAGGCCTACTCGGCCGACGTCGACGCGGTGGCCGTCCAGCAGTCCGCGGCGCCGATCGTGCAGGAGCAGATCCAGCCGGCGAAGCCGCAGAGCTGGGGCTCCCAGCTGTGGACGCTGATCCGCCGCTACATGTCGGTGCTCGCCTCCGACCGCGGCTTCCTGGCGCTGTCGGTGCTGCTGCCGGCCGTCCTCGGCGGGGTGAGCACCGTCATCCCGGACAGCTTCGGCCTGGCGGCGAACCCCAACCCGCAGGGGTTCAACGGCCAGGCCGGCACGATCCTGCTGATCCTCGCCATCGGCGCCTGCTTCTCCGGGGCGGCCAACTCGGTGCGCGAGCTCATCAAGGAACGGGCGATCTACGAACGAGAACGCGCCACCGGCCTGTCCAGGTCGGCCTACCTGGTCTCGAAGATCATCGTGCTGGGCCTGTTCAGCATCCTGCAGGGCGCCATCATCGCGGTGATCGGCTTCGCACCGCGCAAGCTGCCGGCCCAGGGCCTGATCTTCGCGAGCTCGCCGGCCGTCGAGATGGCCATCGGCCTGATCCTGCTCAGCTTCACCTCGATGATGTTCGGCCTGGTGATCTCGGCCCTGGTGAAGACCGCCGAGAAGACCATGCCGCTGCTGGTGATGTTCGCGATCATCCAGGTGGTCTTCACCGGTGTGCTGTTCCAGATCTTCAGCAAGCCCGGCCTGGAGCAGTTCGCCTGGCTGATGCCGGCCCGCTGGGGCGTCGGCATCGTCGGCACCACGCTGAACCTGGGTCACCTGATGGTCCCGTTCGACCACGACCCGATGCACCCGCAGAATGATCACCGGGACGCCATGTGGAGCCACAGCGTTCTGCACTGGGCGATCAACGCCGGCGCGCTGGTGGTCATCTCGGTCGGACTCGCCTTCCTCGTACTGCGCCTGCTGCGCCGTCACGAGCCGGAGGTCATGCAGAAGGGCTGACGTCCGCTCACGCCGATGGCCGGTACCCCCGTTCGGGGGTACCGGCCATCGGCGTATCTCATCCATGAGATATCGTCTCGCCCATGGCAGATGACTATCTCGCGCGCATCGGCAAGCTCATCCGCGACGCCCGCAAGCACCGCGGCTGGACGCAGGCAGAGCTGGGGGCGGCCCTCGGCACCAGCCAGAGCGCCGTCAACCGGATCGAGAACGGCGGGCAGAACATCAGCCTTGAGATGATCGCCCGGATCGGCGAAGCCCTGGACAGCGAGATCGTCTCGCTCGGCTACGCCGGGCCGATGCACCTGCGGGTGGTCGGCGGACGCCAGCTCTCCGGCAGCATCGACGTCAAGACGAGCAAGAACGCCTGCGTCGCGCTGCTCTGCGCCTCGCTGCTGACCACCGGCCGCACCACGCTGCGCCGGGTGGCCCGGATCGAGGAGGTCTACCGCCTCCTGGAGGTGCTGAACAGCATCGGCGTCCGGACCCGGTGGATCAACGACGGCAGCGACCTGGAGATCACCCCGCCCGCCGAGCTCGACCTGGACGCGATGGACGTCGCCGCCGCCCGCCGGACCCGGTCCATCATCATGTTCCTCGGCCCGCTGATGCACCGCGTCGACCACTTCAAGCTCCCGTACGCCGGCGGCTGCGACCTCGGCACCCGCACCGTCGAGCCGCACATGGCCGCGCTGCGCCGGTTCGGCCTGGAGGTCACCGCCACCACCGGGATCTACCACGGCTCGGTCGACCGCACCGTCAGCCCCGACCGCCCGATCGTGCTGACCGAGCGCGGCGACACGGTGACCGAGAACGCCCTGCTGGCCGCCGCCCGGCACGACGGCGTGAGCGTGATCCGCAACGCCAGCCCCAACTACATGGTCCAGGACCTCTGCTTCTTCCTGGAGCGCCTGGGAGTGCGGATCGAGGGCATCGGTACCACCACCCTCACCGTGCACGGCCTGGCCGACATCACCTGTGACGTTGACTACGCGCCCTCCGAGGACCCGGTCGAGGCGATGAGCCTGCTGGCGGCCGCCGTCGTCACCTCCTCGGAGCTGACGGTCCGCCGGGCGCCGGTGGAGTTCCTGGAGATCGAGCTCGCGGTGCTGGAGGAGATGGGCCTCGACTACGACCGCAGCCCCGAGTACCCCGCCGACAACGGCCGCACCCGGCTGGTCGACCTCACCATCCGGCCGTCCAAGCTGACCTCGCCGATCGACAAGATCCACCCGATGCCCTTCCCCGGCATCAACATCGACAACGTGCCCTTCTTCGCGGCCATCGCGGCCACCGCCCAGGGCTCCACGCTGATCCACGACTGGGTCTACGACAACCGCGCCATCTACCTCACCGAGCTGACCCGGCTGGGCGCCAACGTCCAGCTGATGGACCCGCACCGGGTCCTGGTCGAGGGCCCCACCCGCTGGCGCGCCGCCGAGATGATCTGCCCCCCGGCGCTGCGCCCGGCCGTCGTGGTCCTGCTCGCGATGCTCGCCACCGAGGGCACCTCGGTGCTGCGCAACGTCTACGTCATCAACCGCGGCTACGAGGAGCTCGCCGAGCGCCTCAACTCGATCGGCGCGCGGATCGAGACCTTCCGCGACATCTGAGAACTTGGGCATATCTGACAGAACAGGCATACGACTAAAGGCGTCAGTAGTGCACTCCAGCCTGGGGAAACAGCTTCGGGCGACATCCTTCGACTTCGGTCGTCTTTCGTCCTCGTGGGTAGCGCAAGTGTAAGATGATCATGAATAGCTGGCGGAGTGTCAGGAAAATAATCGAACGCCGGGCCACTGAAGTTCTCTACGGAGAGTGATGGTGGCCCGGCTTCGTTGCAGTTCGGGGCCTGGGGTCTCTTTGCTGGTGGGATCTGCCGGTCCTGTCAGTTCAGCCGAACACCGGACCTCTGCAAGGACAGCGGACCTGGGTGTTGCATATATCAAACACTGGGGGGCATGCTGTTAGTGCGCCATAGCACCGAGGAGGACATTGCATGGTCAGCCCAGGTCGTCACCAGAAGTCGGCCGTCGCCGCCGCGCTCGACAAGGCGAAAGGCGCCGGGTTCGAGGTGCGACCGGACAAGAACGGTCACCGCTGGGGGTGGGTGATCTGCTGCGGCTGTCATGGTTCTTTCAAGGTCGCCGGCACCCCCCGAGATCCCGATACCGAAGCGAAGAAGATCTTGCAGTTCGTCAGCAGGCACTCGAACTGCTGAATCATCGAATCGCCGGCACGACCGCGCGGGGAGAGCCCCCGCGCACCCACCGAAACGACCAAAAGGACCGCGACATGGCTGTTTGGAGCTTCACTCTCGTACTCAACCGAGCCATGACCGACGCCGATCACGACACCTTCGATCACCTGGACGAGTTCGCCGACGGCGACGTGAGTACCGAGGATTTTGCGGACGGACGGCCGACCGAGCTGATCTGCGACCCGGTGGAAGCCCCGACGCTGGTGGAAGCTGTCGCCGACGTGGCACGCCGTATCCGGCTCATCCCGGGTCTGCGCGCTGTCGCCGCCCGGCACGACGACATGGTGACCCTTGGGGAGGCCGCCCAGCGCTCCGGCCGCACCCGCACCAGTCTGGATCTCCTCGCCTCCGGCAAGCGAGGCCCTGGCGGATTCCCGGCGCCGGAGTGGACGACGCCAGGGACGAGCTTCTACTCATGGGCGAAGATCACCGCCTTCCTCGTCAGCCTCGGTGACGAGGTCGAGGAGACGAGCCTGGAGATCGTCCTCGCGGATTCCCTGCTACGGGTCGCGCATGAGGTGGAGAACCGGAAGGTCCACGTGACCGTCGAGGTTCTCGCCGACCTTGGCCTTCCTGTCGCCGTGTGAGCGCCACAAGCACGATGGTCCTCGTCTCCTCGGTCGGAGAGGTAGTAGTGGAGTTTTGGGACATCTGATCTAGTCCGCAGGACCTACGTCCACCCCGCCGCCGGCCCGAGGCACCCTGCCTCGGGCCGGCGGTACCGTGAGGGCATGGCGACCAAGGACGAACCGCTGACCGGGCTCTGCCTGGGCGACCTGGAGGCCGTCAGCGTGGCGGTGCTGGCGATGAGCGGGCACCTGGAGGTCCGCGAGGTGCTGCGCCGGATCACCGCCTCCGCGCGGACCCTGCTCGGCGCCGAGTACGCCGCGCTCGGGGTGCCCGACGACCACGGCGGTTTCGCACAGTTCGTCGTGGACGGCGTCACCGACGAGCAGTGGCAGGCGATCGGCCCGCTGCCCCGCCAGCACGGCGTGCTGGCCACCATGCTGCACGAGCTGGAGCCGACCCGGCTCGCCGACGTCCGCAAGGCCCCCGCGTTCGGCGGCTGGCCCGAGGCGCACCCGGACATGAGCGACTTCCTCGGGATGCCGATCGTGGACGACGAGGAGATCCTCGGCGCGATCTTCCTGGCCAACAAGGACGGCGGCTTCACCGACTACGACGAGGCACTGCTGCGGATCCTGGCCGCGCACGCCTCGATAGCGCTGCGCAACGCCCAGCTCTACGAGCGCAGCCGCGAACTCACCCTGGCCGGCGAGCGCGCCCGGATCGCCCACGACCTGCACGACGCGGTCGCGCAGAAGCTCTTCTCGCTGCGGCTGACCGCCAAGGCGGCCGCCACCCTGGTCGACCGCGACCCGGTCCGAGCCCGCGCCGAACTCGCCGAGGTGGCCCGGCTCGCCGCCGAGGCCGCCGACGAACTGCGCGCCGTGGTCGTGGAGTTGCGCCCGGCCGCGCTGGACGAGGACGGTCTGGTGGCCACCCTCGCCTCGCAGGTCCAGGTGCTGGACCGGGCGCACGCCGCCACCGTCGACTTCGACGCCGACGGCGTGCGCACCCTGCCGCCCGCTCAGGAGGCCGCCGTCCTGCGGGTGGCCCAGGAGGCGTTGCACAACGCGCTGCGGCACGCCGGCGCGGCCCGGGTGGCGGTCACCCTGCGCGGCACCGCCGGCCGCGGCGCCGTTCTGCGGGTCACCGACGACGGCCGCGGCTTCGACCCGGAGGGCGTCCGCCGCGAGGGCCGGCACCTGGGCCTGGTCTCCATGCGCGACCGGGCGCAGACCGTCGGCGGCAGCCTCACCCTCACCTCGGCCCCCGGCCGCGGGACCGTCATCGAGCTGGAGGTTCCCGGTGCCTGACACCCGTCCACTGATCCGTGTCCTGCTGGTGGACGACCACCAGGTGGTCCGCCGGGGCCTGCGCACCTTCCTGGAGGTGCAGGACGACATCGAGGTGGTCGGCGAGGCGGCGGACGGCGCCGAGGGCGTGGCCAGGGCTCAGGAACTCGCCCCCGACGTGGTCCTGATGGACCTCAAGATGCCCGGCGTGGACGGCATCGAGGCGCTGCGCCGGCTCAAGGACGAGGGCAACCCGGCCCGGGTCCTGATCGTCACCAGCTTCACCGAGCACCGCACGGTCGTCCCCGCGCTGCGGGCCGGCGCCGCCGGGTACGTCTACAAGGACGTCGACCCCGAGGCGCTGGCCGGCGCGATCCGCTCGGTGCACGCCGGGCACGTGCTGCTCCAGCCCGAGCTGGCCGGCACCCTGCTGGCCGAGGACGCCCCGCACGTCCCGCAGGGCCGCGGCGGGATCCTGACGGAACGTGAGCGCGAGGTGCTCGGCTACCTCGCCGACGGCCGCTCCAACCGGGAGATCGCCCGCAGTCTCCTGCTGTCCGAAAAGACCGTAAAAACGCACGTATCAAATATTTTGATGAAGCTGGACCTGGCCGACCGCACCCAGGCCGCGCTCTGGGCGGTCCGCAACGGCGAGGCATAGGGCCTGCCCTAGTCCCGCCGCTCGTCCACCAGCGCGTTGTACGCCGCCACCTGCGCCCGGCGGGTGGTGCGCCGCAGGGGCGCCAGCGCCGCCGTGCGGGCGGCCATCTCCGAGGCGCTGACCGCGGCGCCGTGCCCGCCCGCCGCGATCGCCAGCAGCGCCGCGACCTGGCGCGCCGACTCCAGCACCCGCACCGCGCGCGGCGGGTAGCCGGGCGCCAGCAGCTCGCGGTGCCCGCGCCGGCGGAACCGGTCCAGTTCGCGCAGCGCGTCGGGCCCGGCGCCGGCCACGTCCAGGCGGGTCAGCAGCGCGGTCGCCTCGTAGAGCCCCTCGGCCAGCTCGCGCTCGGCCTCGTGCAGCGAGGGAACGTCGGCCGGCGGCCCGTCCTGGACCTCCAGACAGCGCCACAGCACGGTGGTCGACTGGTCCCCGGGCGGTCCGTGCACGTCCACCTGCGGCACCAGGCCGACCGGCAGCCCGACCGCGACCACCGCCTCGCCCGCGGCCAGCGCCGCGTGGTTGAACGCGGCCGGACCGGTCAGCCCGAGCGGATGCCCCTCGACCGGCAGCGCCAGCCGCAGGCCGGTGGCGCCCAGCACCCGCAGCCGTCCCAGCGCCCAGCTGAGCCCGTGCAGATCGCCCGGGGCGTCGCCCGGAAGCCCGGTCACCCGGTGCAGTTCGTCGGTCCCCACCACCTCCTCCACGACGTGGTCCGGGGGCGAGAAACCGGCCAGCAGGGAGTTGCCCCACGCGGCGAGTCGTCCGGAGCGGGGCTCTTGATAGGGATTGTCGGCAGGAGTCACACGCATCGGGCCAGCCTACGGACAATCGGGTCACCTGGGTGGCGTAGGTTTGCCCTGTGCTGCGCGAGAAGCCGCGCTCTCTCCCTGCCTATCCGGCCGGTGGAGCGGGCGGCCCGCCCGCACCGACTTGTCGACACGAGTGGACCGCACCCCGAGGACCCCGACGCGCCGGAGCCTCGGACGTCCGCATTCTGCATTGGGGAAGGCGTAGGCATGACTGACGTGCTGGAGCTGGTGGACGTATCCGTGGTCCGGGAAGGGCGCGCGCTGATCAGCGACATCTCCTGGTCGATCGCCGAGGGCGAGCGCTGGGTGATCCTGGGCCCCAACGGCGCGGGAAAGACCACGCTCCTGCAGGTCGCCGCCAGCTACCTCTACCCGACCAGCGGCACGGTCGCGGTGCTCGGCGAGAAGCTCGGCTCGGTGGACGTGTTCGAGCTGCGCCAGCGGATCGGCCTGGCCGGCGCCTCGATGCTGGACCGCGTGCCGCGCGAGCAGACCGTGCTGAAGACCGTCCTCACCGCCGCCTACGGCATGACCGCCACCTGGCAGGAGACCTACGAGACGCAGGACGAGTCGCGTGCGCTGGCCCTGCTGGACCGGCTCGGCATGCGCGGCTACGAGGAGCGCACCTTCGGCACGCTCTCCGAGGGCGAGCGCAAGCGCACCCTGATCGCCCGCGGCCTGATGACCGACCCGGAGCTGCTGCTGCTCGACGAGCCCGCGGCCGGTCTGGACCTCGGCGGCCGCGAGGACCTGGTCCGCCGCCTCGGCGCGCTGGCCCAGGACGAGTACGCCCCCTCGATGGCGATGGTCACCCACCACGTCGAGGAGATCGCGCCCGGCTTCACCCACGTCCTGATGATCCGTCAGGGCAAGGTGCTGGCCGCCGGCCCGATCGACACCGAACTGACCGCCCGCAACCTCTCGCTCTGCTTCGGCCTGCCGCTGACCCTGGAGCGGCACGGCGACCGCTGGTCCGCCCAGGGCCTGCCGCTCGGCTAGGGGTTGGGCAAGTCGGGCGAGGATGCCCGGTTTTGGCCCCACTGCCTGCGGGAAGCCACCACACCTGAGCATGTTTCCTCCCTAGGATGGGATCTGTGGACAGTTGGGTGTGGTGGCTGCTGGTCGCCGTGGGGCTGGGGCTGCCACTGGCGGTGACGTCGCTGCCGGAGTTCGGGATGTTCGCGGTCGGCGCCGCCGTCGCCGCGGCGGTCGCCGGGCTCGGGGCCGACGTGGTCTGGCAGTTCGTCACCTTCATCGCGATCTCGGTCGCCATGCTGGTGCTGGTGCGCCCGATCGCCTACCGGCAGCTCCGCAAGGGCCCGCAGGTTCGGATGGGCATCGAGGCGCTCCAGGGCGCCACCGCGATCGTGCAGGAACGGGTGGACGGGGGAGCGGAGGGCCGGATCAAGCTCAACGGCGAGATCTGGTCGGCGAGGGCGCTGCACCCGGAGCGCGTGTACGAGCCGGGCCAGCAGGTGGATGTCGTTGAAATCCAGGGCGCGACAGCCCTGGTCGTCTAGGGGAGAGACCGTGGAACCCGTCCTCATCGTGCTGGTCGTTCTGGTCGTGGTGGCCTTCATCGCACTGATCAGGACGATCCAGGTGATCCCGCAGGCCAGCGCCGCGATCGTCGAGCGCTTCGGCCGCTACACCCGCACCCTCAACGCGGGACTGAACATCGTGGTGCCGTTCATCGACACCGTGCGCAACCGGATCGACCTGCGCGAGCAGGTGGTCCCCTTCCCGCCGCAGCCGGTGATCACCCAGGACAACCTGGTGGTCAACATCGACACGGTCATCTACTACCAGGTGACGGACGCCCGGGCCGCGACGTACGAGGTCGCCAGCTACATCCAGGCGATCGAGCAGCTCACCGTCACCACGCTGCGCAACATCATCGGCTCGATGGACCTGGAGTCGACGCTGACCTCCCGTGAGGTCATCAACGCCGGTCTGCGCGGGGTGCTGGACGAGGCCACCGGCAAGTGGGGCATCCGGGTCAACCGCGTCGAGCTCAAGGCGATCGAGCCGCCGACCTCCATCCAGGACTCGATGGAGAAGCAGATGCGCGCGGACCGCGACAAGCGCGCCGCCATCCTCACCGCCGAGGGCGCCCGGCAGGCGGCGATCCTGCGTGCCGAGGGCGAGAAGCAGGCCGACGTGCTGCGCGCCGAGGGTGAGGCGCAGGCCGCGGTGCTGCGCGCCGACGGTGAGGCGGCGGCGATCCGGACGGTCTTCGAGGCCATCCACGATGGTGACGCGGACCAGAAGCTGCTCGCCTACCAGTACCTGCAGACGCTCCCCGAGTTGGCCAAGGGCGACTCCAACAAGCTCTGGATCATCCCGAGCGAGGTCGGCGACGCGCTCAAGGGCCTCGGCGGCGCCTTCGGTGGGCTCAACGGCGGCAACCAGGTCCCGCCGCCCCCGGCCGCCGCCCCGACCGTCCCGGCCCCCGGCCCCCGGCCGCTGGACACCGACGACAAGGGTGCGGCCCGCCCCCGGGTGAACCCGATCCGCGAGTACCCCACGCTCGACAAGGAGTAGTTCCCGCCGCCCGCTGCCCGGTCCGCTCCCACATCCTGGAACATCCGGGAATGGGCTGGGCAGCCAGCCCCGCCGTCCGGCATGATCGCGAGCGCCGCTACCCGAGACCGGGAGTGGACACGCGAAACGGTTGGGGCAGTTCATGAACGTCTGGGAAGGGCTCGCGGTCTTCGCCGCCGGAGCCGGTGCGGGAACCATCAACGTGATCGTCGGGTCGGGCACCCTGATCACCTTTCCGGTGCTGCTGGCCTTCGGCCTGCCGCCGGTCACCGCCAACGTCTCCAACACCCTGGGCCTGGTGCCCGGTTCGGTCAGCGGCGCGATCGGCTACCGGCGCGAACTGGCCGACCAGCGCGCCCGGTTGATCCGGCTCGGCAGCGCCTCGCTGCTCGGCGGCCTGCTCGGCGCCTACCTGCTCACCAAGCTGCCGAGCAGCGCCTTCGCGGCGATCGTGCCGGTGCTGATCCTGCTGGCGCTGGTGCTGGTGGTCCTCCAGCCCCGGGTGGCCCGGGCCGTCGCCGCCCGCGGCGGCGCGCCCGCCAACCCCGACGGCAGCCCGGCGCTGATCGCCGGCGTCTTCCTCACCGGCATCTACGGCGGCTACTTCGGGGCCGCCCAGGGCGTTTTGCTGCTCGCACTGATGGGCATGTTGCTGCGCGACGAGATGCAGCGGATGAACGCGGCGAAGAACGTGCTCGCGCTCCTGGTCAACGGCGTCGCCGCGGTGTTCTTCGTGTTCACCGCCACGATCGACTGGACAGCGGTGCTGCTCATCGCGACCGGTTCGGCGCTCGGTGGGCTGCTCGGCGCCAAGGTGGGCCGCCAACTGCGGCCGACGGCGCTGCGCGCGGTCATCGTGGTGATCGGCCTGGTCGCGGTCGTCAAACTACTGCTCAGCTGACTGGAGGACCGGATGGCCCTGGAGATGCGACCCGTCTGCGAACGCTGCCAGGCGAAGACCGGGTGGAGCGACGACGCCCGGATATGCTCCTACGAATGCACCTTCTGTCCGGAATGTGCCGACTCGATGGCCTCGACCTGCCCCAACTGCGGGGGCGGGCTGGTGGTTCGGCCGCACCGGGCGGAGACCGTCTGACGCGATGGAGTTGAGCGATGAGCAGCAGGCCCAGCCGCCTCACCGAGGACCAGATCACCGCCGGGCTGGCCGGCCTGCCGGGGTGGCGGCGCGAAGGCGCCGTCATCACCCGGACCGCCGACGCGGCCGACTTCCCGGCGGCGATCCGCACGGTGGTGGAGGTTGCTGAGGTGGCCGAGGAGATGGACCACCACCCCGACATCGACATCCGCTGGCGCACCCTGACCTTCGCCCTCTCCACCCACAGCGAAGGCGGCCTGACCAGCCTCGATCTCCAGCTGGCAGCCCGGATCGACGAGTTGCTGGCGCGGCACGCCTGAGCGCGCTGCCTGAGCGCTCGTCAGCGGCCCGGTCCCGGCCAGGGGCCGGGCCGCTGCGGCCGACGTGAGATGCTGGCGGTCGCAGCACGCAGTCGGGACGGACGGAACGTATGGCTCAGGACCCTCCCCCAGCCTTCGGCCAGGGGTACCCCCATGGCAGCGACGGGCAGGAGCCCGCCGGGTACGAGTACCAGCAGGCCTGGTACCCCCAGCAGCCGCAGACCCAGCCGGAACCCTACGGTGACGGGCAGTACCAGCAGCAGCCGTGGCAGTGGCAGGACGACCAGTCGCAGCAGCAGCATGTGCAGCAGCCCGAGCCCGTGTACCAGGCGGGCTACTACGCGCCGTACCCGGGCGACACGCAGCCGGAGACCGGCTACGACCCGATCCCGCAGCCCCTGGCCGTCGAGGACCCGACCGCGCCCGTCGATGAGCCTGCCGATGAGCCTGTCGATGCGCCGGAGACCTCCGACCCGTCCCCCCGCCGCGCGGCGCGCTCCCGCAGCGCCGGTGCTGCCTCCACGTCCGGTTCCGTGCTCGACCGGGCCAAGGCGGCCGCCGGCGCGGTGCTCTCGTCCGAGCAGACCCCGGCCAAGCGCACGCTGCTGATCCGTACCGCCGCCGGCATCGCGGCACTCGGGGTGCTGGTGACGGCGGGCTTCGTCGCCACCCGGCCGCACTCCTCGGCCAACGCGGCCGCCGCCCCCACCGACACCGGCTTCGCGATCGCGCACAACAAGGTCTGGGCCGCCCAGCCGGCCGCCGCTGCCCAGCCGGGCGCGGACGACACCCTGATCGGCAGCTGGCTGCTGTCCGACGCGTTGGTTCGGGCCGACAGCAGCGGCGTACACGCGTACGACCTGGCGTCCGGCAAGCCGACCTGGAGCGTCGCCGCGCCCGCCGCCGGCGCCGTCCCCTGCGGGCTGTCGCCCACCGTCAACGCGGCTGGCCTCGGCGGCGTGCTGTTCCGGACGGCGGCGGACCCCAACAGCCCGTGCACCCAGCTGTCGGTGGTCGATTCCAAGACCGGCAAGACCGCCTGGACCAAGTCCCTCTCCGGTGCCACCGGCCCCTATGCCGCCCATGTCGCGGTCACCGACGACAAGGTCGTCGCGGTCGGCGACGACAAGGCGATCGCCTGGGCCGCCGCGGACGGCAAGGACGCCTGGCAGTACACCGGCCAGGGCAAGTTCTGCTCGCTCTCCGGCAGCGCGTCCGGCGCCACCGTGCTGGTGCACAGCAGCTGCGCGGACAGTACGCCGGCCGACCAGGCGGTGGCACTGTCGGTCTCCGAGGGCAAGGTGCTCTGGTGGCGCGGGCTCAACAACTCGCCGAAGACCGTCACCGTGCTGTCGGCCGAACCGGCCGTCGTGCTCACCACGGGGGACAAACCCACCGACGCCCGGGTGTTCGGCTGGGGACCCACCGGAGATCCGGCCGGCGAGATCCCGGTGGCGGCCGGCGGCGGGCGGCTGGACGTGGCGCACGGCAGCTTCGACGCGGTGCCCGGGGTGTTCTTCCAGGGCCACACGATGACCACCACCCTGCTGCCCGACGGCACCGGCCCGGCCGTGGTCGCCTCGTACGACCTCAGCACCGGCAAGCAGCTCTGGCAGACCCCGGTGAGCGAGAAGGGCGCGGTCAGCGCGGTCGGCATCGACAACGGCGCGCTGGTGCTGGCCGCCGACGAACGGGTCGGCCAGCCCGCCCACCTCAGCCGGTTCGCGCTGACGAACGGCCAGGAGGACGTCGGCGGCGGTTTCCCGCCCGACACCGGCTCGCTGCTCGGCTCCGGCCGGGTGCTGACCGGCGGCGGCAAGGTGATCGCGGTGCCCACGCACTCCACGACCTTCGGCCTCGCCACCGCCTACCAGGCCAAGGGCTGACCCGCGCCCTACGCGGCCGCCGGCTGCGGCAGCCAGGCGGCCAGCTCGCCGGCGTCCGCGGCCCGCAGGCCGAGCGCCAGCATCAGTGAGGCCTCCGGAGTCGGCTCGAACGGGCGCCGCAGCAGGAGCATGCCGGCCTGCTCGGGCGTCCGGTCCGCCTTGCGCTGGTTGTCGGCGGCGCAGGCGGCCACGGTGTTCAGCCAGCTGTCGGCGCCGCCGCGCGACTTGGGCTGCACGTGGTCCACGGTGGTCGCCCGCCGTCCGCAGTAGGCGCACAGGTGCTGGTCGCGGGCCAGCACACCCCGCCGCGACCAGGGGGCCCGTTGTCGGAACGGCACCCTGACGTACCGCCGCAGCCTGATCACCCGGGGCACCGGGATCGCCAGCCCGGTGGCCCGCACCATGCGCAGCGGATGCGCCTGCTCGACCACGGCCTTCTCCTGGAGCACCAGTACCACCGCGCGCTGCAGTGACACGGTCGACATCGGCTCGTAGCTCGCGTTCAGAACCAGCGTGTTGCGCATCCCGGCCACCTCCCAGACCACTCCCGCCACGCGGCGGACCCGTCCACTGTGGACGGCGGACCCTGGGCGGGACAACGGGATTTCGGACGCTCCCGGTTGTCGGCGGCCCCCGCTACGCTCGCGCTGTGCCGATCTCCAGTGCTCCGCTGCCCCACGCGTTCTTCGACCGTCCGGCGCCCCTGGTCGCGCCCGAACTGCTCGGCAGGGTCCTGAGCTGCACCCTCCCGGAGGGGACGGTCGAGCTGCGGATCACCGAGGTCGAGGCGTACCAGGGCGACGACCCGGCCTCGCACTCCTACCGGGGCCGGACCGCGCGCAACGCCGCGATGTTCGGCCCGCCGGGTCACGCCTACGTGTACTTCACCTACGGCATGCACTTCTGCGTGAACCTGGTCTGCGGTCCGGGCCTGGCTCCGAGCGGCGTCCTGCTGCGGGCCGGTGAGATCACCGCCGGCCTGGAGCTCGCCCGCAAGCGGCGCGCGACCAGCCGTACCGACAGCGACCTGGCCCAGGGGCCGGCCCGCCTCACCGTCGCGCTCGGGATCGACCGCGCCCAGGACGGCGTGGACCTGCACGGGCCGGTGCTGCGCCTGCTGCCCGGCAGCCCGCCGCCCACCGAACTGGTCCGCAGCGGCCCGCGCACCGGCGTCGCGCTCGGCGCCGACACCCCCTGGCGCTTCTGGACCGAGGGCGACCCCACGGTCAGCCCGTACCGCGCGCACACACCCCGCCGGGGCTGAGCCGGGGCTAAACCGCTGGCGCGAACCGCGTACCCTCGGACAGATTGGATAGCAGAGCCGGGCCGCCTCCGACGCGGCCCGACCGGACCGAGGAGAACAGTGACCGTGACGGACATCGTCGACGAGCTGCGGTGGCGTGGGCTGATCGCCCTTTCCACCGACGAGGACGCATTGCGCAAGGCGTTCGCGGACGGCCCGGTCACGTTCTATTGCGGCTTCGACCCGACCGCGCCGAGCCTGCACCTGGGCAACCTGGTGCAGATCCTCACGATGCGCCGGATCCAGCAGGCGGGGAACCTCCCGCTGGGCCTGGTCGGCGGCGCCACCGGCCTGATCGGGGACCCCAAGCCCACCGCCGAGCGCGTGCTCAACGACCGCGAGACTGTCGGTGCCTGGGTCGAGCGGGTGGGCGCCCAGGTCGAGCGCTACCTGGACTTCGAGGGCCCGTACGCCGCGCGGATGGTCAACAACCTCGACTGGACCTCCGAGCTCTCGGCGATCGACCTGCTGCGCGACATCGGCAAGTACTTCCGGGTCAACAGCATGATGGCCAAGGAGGCGGTGGCCCGCCGGCTGAACTCCGACGCCGGGATCAGCTACACCGAGTTCAGCTACCAGGTCCTCCAGGGCAACGACTTCCTGGAGCTCTACCGCCGCTACGGCTGCACCCTGCAGACCGGTGGCAGCGACCAGTGGGGCAACCTCACGGCCGGCACGGACCTGATCCGCAAGGCCGAGGGCAAGTCGGCGCACGCGCTGGCCGTCCCGCTGCTGGTGAAGGCCGACGGCACCAAGTTCGGCAAGACGGAGACCGGGACGGTCTGGCTCGACCCCGAGCTGACCACCCCGTACGCCTTCTACCAGTTCTGGCTCAACACCAGCGACGCGGACGTCTCCAACTTCCTGCGGGTCTTCAGCTTCCGCTCGAAGCAGGAGATCGAGGAGTTGGAGCGGGACAGCGCCGAGCGCCCTGCCGGCCGGATCGGCCAGCGCGCCCTGGCGGAGGAGCTCACCACGCTGGTGCACGGCGCCGACCAGTACGAGCGCGCGGTGGCCGCCTCCAAGGCCCTCTTCGGCCAGGGCGACCTGGGCGACCTGGACGCCGCGACGCTGGCCTCGGCGCTGGCCGAGGTGCCGACGGCGACGGTGACCGAGCTGGCCCCGATCGCCGACCTGCTGGTCGCCGTGGGTCTGTCCGCCAGCCGCTCGGCAGCCCGCCGGACGCTGAAGGAGGGCGGCGCGTACCTCAACAACGCGAAGGTCGCGGACGAGGACGCGGTGCCGGCGTCGGCCGACCTGCTGCACGGTCGCTGGCTGGTCCTGCGCCGCGGTAAGCGCAACCTGGCAGCGGTGGAGTTGCAGGCGAGCTGATGTTCTCTCACGGCCGCCGACGACGGTGATTATCCGTCAGGTGGCTGGAAATCGCCAGCCGTTGAGCTGGGAGTACGTCCCCGAGGGGCCAGATCCGGTCAGATCTGGCCCCTCGGTGTTTGACGGAGCCGTCTGACTGGCCTAGTGTTGGACGAGTCGCCTGAACCGGTCGGACGGAAGGGGCAGCTGAGAAGCTGGCCCGAACCAACCGGAGCGACCATCACATTTACCGAATTAACCACGTCGCTTCTCTGTCTTTTATTGCATTGACTCGACATGGTCCGGACCTGGTCCGGAAATACGGTAGAGTGGCGGTCGCCGCAGAAATGGCGGACCTGGTCAGCCAGGAAGTCGGAAAAGGCAGTCAGCCGGATCTGATAAGCTGAATGAAGAACGAAACGAAGTACTGAACGAAACACTCGGAGAGCTTGCGAGAGCAGCTCGAAGAAAGTGTCCGTTCCTTGAGAACTCAACAGCGTGCCAAAAGTCAACGCCAGATATGTTGACATCCCCGGCCTCGATCTCTGATCGGGGTTGGAGATTCCTTTTGAAGTAAGACACAGCGAGGACGCAGTGCACGTGACCGCCCTATTCCGGTGGTTGTCGTGCCGCTCAACGCGGGTGTTTCGCCGGCCCTATTAAATGTTGGGGCCGAGTAGACATTCACGGAGAGTTTGATCCTGGCTCAGGACGAACGCTGGCGGCGTGCTTAACACATGCAAGTCGAACGATGAAGCCTTCGGGTGGATTAG
>NZ_JARZAI010000012.1 GCF_029893355.1 Kitasatospora sp. MAA4 | reverse complement strand
AATCTCCAACCCCGATCAGAGATCGAGGCCGGGGATGTCAACATATCTGGCGTTGACTTTTGGCACGCTGTTGAGTTCTCAAGGAACGGACACTTCCTTCGAACTGCCTTCGCAGTATCTCCGGGCGCTTCGTTCGTTCTGCATTCAGCTTATCAGATCCGCCCTTCGGCGTTTCTCACTCGCTTTTCCTTCGGCCTTTCGGCGATTCAGACTCTACCAGGTCTTCCCGGCGGTCCTGCTCGCCTCCCGGCTTTCCGGAGACTTCGCCGAGTTTATCCGGTTCGAGAACCGGTTCGACGTTTCGAACTCTAGCCGAACCGCGCTCTGCGAGGCGAATCCGACCGCAATCCGATAAACGACACGCCAATTCGAGCAGAGCCGCGCCAAAGCACAACTCGACCGAGAAGAGAGGTGGTGGTTCAGAGGATTGGCCGCCCCGGGACCGTCCGCGCCGATGCGTGTCCGGTGCTCCCTGTCGAGCGACTTGGGAACACTACTCCCGCTCGCCGGCGGGGGCAAATCCCCTGGCCGGCGCGGCGGTGGCGATGGCGGCGGCGATGACCAGGCCCCGCTTGTGCGTGATGGACACGCTGATGCCGGCGATCCCGTGCGCCTCGGCGTGCCGGGCGGCCGCGCCCGACAGGCGGACCACGGGCGTTCCGCCGGGCGCCCGGAGGATGGCGACCTGCCGCGGGGTCACGCCGTCGCTCACCCCGGTGCCGAGCGCCTTCAGCGCGGCTTCCTTGGCGGCGAAGCGGCCGGCGAGGAACTCGCGGGCGCGCTGAGCCCCGAAGGAGTCCGCAGTGGCGAGCTCCTCCGGGGCGTAGGTGTAACTGCGGAACCACGGTCGTTCGAGCAGGGCGTCGAGTTCGTCCTCGTGCAGGACGTCGATGCCGATCGACAGGGGTTCCACGCGCTGTCTCGCTTTCTCGGGCTCAATTCTCCGGCTGGTCGAGGAAGGTGCCCTTCAGTACGCCCTGGAAGACCGCCAGCCGCTGGATATGGCCTGTCCCCTCCATGAACTCGAACGCCCGCGCGTCCCGGTAGAGCTTGTCGAGCAGCGGGTCCTCCAGCAGGGCGGCGGGGCCGAGCAGGTCGGCGGCGAGCAGCGTGCTCTGCTCGGCCAGTTCGGCGGCGCGGGTCTTCACCCCCGCGATGCGGTCCAGGCGCACCTGGCCGGCATCGATGGCGGCGGCCACCTGGTAGTTGCGCGCTCGGGCGGCGGCCAGGCGGTCCTGCGCCGCTTCCAGCCGCAGCCGAGCGACTCTGGACAGGCGGGGGCGCTCGGTCCGTACGTGGTCCAGGACAGCGCGGGACAGCCCCAACGCGGTGCCGGCCAGCACCGGCCGGAACCGCTGCAGGGTGCGGATGGCCCCGACCAGACCGCGCCGGCTGGGCTTGAGGCTCTCGTATCCGAGGATCTGGCTGCGCTCGACCCGCACGTCCTGGAACCTGATCGCCGAGATCCTGGCCCCGCGCAGGCCCACGGTCTCGATCAGCTCGGCGTGGAAGCCGGGACTGTCCGTATCGAGCAGCACCGCCTCGATTCCGAGCGGCCCGGGCGCCCGGCGGCAGAAGACCACGCCGAGCTGGGCGAACGCGGCGTTGCCGACGTAGCGCTTCTGCCCGGTCAGCCGGAAGCCGTCGCCGTCCGGGACGAGTGCCGTCTCCAGCTCGGTGGCCGCCGAGCCCTTGGCCGGTTCGGTGAGGCCGAAGAAGGTCCAGGTCGGCTCGGGGCGGGCGAGGCGCTGGTAGTAGGCGTGGCGCTGCTTGTCGTCACCGAGCGCGTCGACGGCCGCCCCGGACATCAGCGGTCCTGGGCAGGCCAGCATGAAGCCCGCGTCACCGTAGCTCAACTCCTCGATGGTGACGGCGTGTTCCAGGCAGCTCCGAATGTCGTAGGTCTCCCCGCCGATGCGCAGCGGGTTCGTCAGGTACTCCGCGGGGACGGTGCAGGAGCGCATGATGTCCACCGCGGGCAGGTGCAGCCAGCGGTCGATGGCCGTCGGGTCGCGGTCGAGCTCCAGGCCGATCGTGCGCAGGTCGCCGGCGGCCTCGCGGACGTGGGCGCGCAGGGCTTCGATGCGTGGGGTAATGACCTCAGCCATCCAGAGCCTCCGATCCGACCGATGATCCGTCCGCCGCCCCGACCGATGATCCGTCCGGCCCCGGATGCAGATAGGTGTTGCCGAGCAGCTCGGCCAGGTGGAGCAGGCGGCCGGGCCCGGCCGCCTGGAAGCCGGCGGCGCCGTGCAGCTTGATCACGGCGCGGCCCGCCGCCCGCAGGTCCCGGTGGATGCGCCAGCGCCGCTGCGCGGTGGCGCCGGGGAGGTCGAGCAGGTCGGCCGCCTCCGCCAACGCGAGCGCGGTGTCCGCGACCACGCCCCGCACCAGCTGGCGGTTGAGCAGCGTGGCGCCCTCCGAGACGCGCTGGTCGAGCCGGGCCAGCGCGCCGTCCAGGACGGCTCGGACGGCGCGCCGGTGCAGGTGGAGCAGCCGCCCGGCGAAGACGTCGAGTTCCCGCTCGCCTCCGGGCGTGTCGTGCTGGACCGCGACGAGGCCCGAGGGGCCGCCGGGCACCGGCCGGCCGCCGCCCGTCCGCTGCCGGGAGGCGAGGACCCAGCGGCTGCGGGAGGCCACCAGGCCGCCGGGGGCCGCCTGCTCGTGGCAGGCGTCCAGCTCGGCGGCGAAGAGCGCCGGATCCAGCAGGGTGTCGGCCGGCCGGGTCACCGTCGCTCACCCGCCTCGGCCGGGTGCCCGTCGCCGACCTGGAGCACCGCCAGGTGCCGGTCGCCGGAGCGCGGGTCGGTGTCGCAGAGCAGCACCGTGCGGTACTCCTGCTGCCAGGACCGCCAGTGCTCGGCCAGCGCCAGCCAGACGCTGGTGCAGTACGTGCCGTGGGCGGTCCGGTGGTGGTGCGGGACGGCGGGAAGCTGCGCGGCGTCGAACCACGGCCCGGTCACCATCAGCGTGCCGTCCGGATCCCCGCCCGCCAGCGCGGCGATCCGCGGCCGCACCGGTCGGCCCGCACGGACGGCCTCGATTCCGCTCACCCGGGGACCGCCGTCCCGGCCGAACACCAGGAGGACGCCCGAGTCGACGAGCTCGTTGTCGTGGACCAGCGGGAAGCGGGTGGGCAGGGTGGTCTGCTCCAGCACGGCGAGGGCCGAGATCCGGGTCCGGCCGGCGCGCTCGAAGGCGGCGATCACCCGGAGCGCGGTGAACGGCGCGGCCAGGCCCTGCTGGTGGATGCCGAAGTTGGTCGCCCGGCCGCCGAGCCGCCGGTCCAGGTAGGGGGCGATCGCGGTGAACGGCGTGACGTCGGGCAGAGCCTGGGCGACGATCACCAGATCAGGTGTTCTGTCGGCGACGCCTTCGGCCGCTACCAGCCGGTCCACCAGGTCGCGGTGGTCGACGTGGGGCGCGGCGCGCAGCAGGTCCGGTTCGACCTCCAGTCCGAAGGGCACGACCAGGTCGCGGTAGTAGGAGAGGGTGGCAGGGTCGTCGTCGTGGGGTTTGCGCGGCGGGGAGACCACCGCGCCGGCGGCGCGCAGGCTGGGCATGGCGGCCGCCTCACCGCCCGCTCGTGGCGGCCTGCTGGGACAGGACGTAGCCGGCCAGCGAGCCGACGGACTGGAAGTCGTCCATGTCGAGCTCCTCGGGGTCCACCGAGAGGTCGACGGCGTCCTCCAGGGCCATCAGGAGTTCCAGGATTGAGGTGGAGTCCAGGTGGAGATCCTCGAAGAGCCGGATCTCCTCGGTGAGCCCGCTGACGGGCCGCTCCAGAACCTCGCTGAGGGCCTGCTCGATCGCGGAGATTACGCTTGCGCGTTCCATAACTGCTCGCTCCCAGGTCAGGTGAAGTCGATGAGGCGCTGCTTGTCGAGCAGCTCCTCCTTGCGGTCCCGCTCGCGGACGAGGTGGGCGGTCCCCCGGTGGACGAGCACCTCGGCCGGGAAGCCGTGGCTGAGGAACAGGCCCGGCGAGGCGGAGGGGCCGTACGCGCCGGAGCGCTCGATGCCGAGCAGGTCGCCGGCCTGGATCTCGGGCAGCGCGACCTTCTTGCCGATCACGTCGTTGGGCGTGCAGAGCGGCCCGGTGACCGTGTAGCTCCCGCTCGGCTCGGTGTCGTAGCTGGTCAGCGACCTGATCGGGAAGTTGCGCTTGACGAAGCTGCCGACGCCGACCGCCGCCATGTGGTGGTTGGTGCCGCCGTCCGCGACGACGAAGCGCTCGCCCATCGACTCCTTGACGTACAGCGCGCGCGTGACGTACGTGCCGCACAGCGCCGTCAGGTAGCGGCCGAGCTCGTTGATCAGGCGGCAGCCCGGGTGCGCGGCGGCGAACGGCTCGACCACCTCGTTGATCCCGCTCACCGCGGCCGCCAGGTCGAGGTCCTTCTCGTTGTCGAAGTAGGCGACCCCGAAGCCGCCGCCGAAGTCCACGGTCCGCAGCTCGATGCCGAGGGTCTTCGACAACTCCTCGGCGAGCGCCAGGATCTGGCGGGTGTTGTGGACCAGGTCGTCCGCGTTCAGGAAGCGGGTGCCCATGTAGGCGTGGAAGCCCTGGACCCGCACCCTGCGCAGCGAGTCCAGCAGCGGGCGGGACCGGCGCAGCAGGTCCGCGTCGATGCCGAACTGCCGCGGCTTACCGCCCATCGCCAGGCCCGAGCCCTTGGTGGAAAAGTCAGGGTTGACCCGCAGCAGCACCGGGACCTCGTCGCGGCCGGCGGCCGCCGCGATCTCCTCCAACGCGCTGACCTCGTCCAGTGATTCGCAGACGATCGCGTGCAGTCCCGCCTCGACACACGCCTCCAGCTCGGCCCGGGTCTTGCCCGGCCCCAGGAAGATGACGTTCTCGGGTGCGATGCCGGCTCGCTGCACGGTCATCAGCTCGACCAGCGAGGAGATCTCCGCGCCCGCGCCGAGCGACCCGAGGAAGCCGGCGATGCTGACGTTGGGGTTGGCCTTCAGGGAGAGGAACACGTCGACCGCGGGGTGCAGTCGGTCCCGCAGCGACTGGTAGACCGAGCGCAGCACGTCGGCGTCGTAGAGGAACAGGGGGGTGCCGAACTCCGCCGCGATGCGGGAGACCGGTAGCCCCTGGACGTGGAGTTCCGCGCTGCTCATGGTGTCCCTTCCGGGGTGCTGAGCCGGGCGAGCGCACGGGCCACCCGGTCGTCCAGGAGGCCGAGTTGCTCGCGGTCGGCGGCGAACAGGAGGGCGTAGAGCCGGCCGTCGAACGGTTCGGCGGCGGAGCTCTGCGCGTTGAGAGTGCCGAAGCAGGTGAGGGCGAGGCCGGTGCCGCCGGCCGGAGGGTCGGCCAGGTCGCCCAGGGCGTCGGCGACCTGCTCGAACGAGACGGGCTCGGCCAGGCGCAGCGGGTAGTGCCGCGCCAGCGCGGTGCCGCCGGGCCCGAGGAAGCGCTCGGTGACCCTGCCCTGGTAACTGGACATGTTCAGCCGGGCGTTGATCTCCAGCACCGGGTAGAGCAGGCCGTCGGCGCCGAGCAGCGCGTCCACGCCGACCACGCCGAAGAAGCCGTCCTGGTAAAGGCGCTCACCCAGCAGCTCCACCGCCCGGGCCAGTTCCTCCCGTTGGGCCTTTGACAGGTCGGGCGGCATCACGTGTCCGAGGTGGACGCCACCGGCCGTGATCGCCTCCTTGACGAAGTCGAGTCGGACCTTGCCCTCGCGCTCGATGGTGAACTGGTAGTTGAGGTCGAACCGCTTGGGCAGGAACCGCTCCACCACGACATGGATCGCGTCGTCGCCGGTCTTCTGCGCCCGGCGGTCGACCATCCGCAGCAGCCGCTCGGCCTTGGTGGCGCTGTCCACCACCAACAGGCCCTTGCCTGAGACCCCGTAGGCGTCCTTGACGATCACCGGGCCGCCGTCGGCCAGCCCCTGGGCCAGCGCGGCACGCAGCTCGGCCACCGTGGTGCAGCAGGATCCGGGAACCTCGCGGAGCCCCAACTCCCCCGCCAGGCGCCGACTGTAGATCTTGCTGTTGACCCGCTCGTAGGCGGCGGCGTCGGGCACCGCCGCGGCCAGACCGGTCAGCTGCGAGATCCGCTGCTCCAGAAGCGAGTTGCCCATCGGCATCAGCCGCGCGCCGTCCTTGGCCAACTGTCGTAGCCGGTCCAGTAGTTCGGGCGAATCGAGCACTGCCTGGCTGGTCCCGCCGGCCCCGGCCGGGGCGCGGGTGACCAGTTCGGTGGGCGCGCCCAGGCCGAGCCGTTCGACGTAGCGGCGGTAGCCCGCGTCCAACGGCCGGTCCAGCAGCAGGTAGTCGGTGGGTTCGGCCAGCAGGGCGCCGAGTTCCTCCATCCGCTGGACGGTCGCCGCGGTGGTCGACACGCGGGCCGCCGGCAGGCCGGGGTAGTCGCGTGCCCACTGGTTCTCGACCTCGAAGTTGCAGAGCCAGACCAGCCGGGTGCTCCGGTCCCCGGTGAGGGCTTCCTTGAGATCCGCCGTGTAGGCGGTGCCGATCGTCATGCCGTTGGCCTCCGGTGGGTGATCACCATGGCGCCGAACGTGGCGCCGAGGCCGACGGAGACCAGCACGTAGTGGTGCCCGTCGACGAGCCGCTCGCGCTCGCGCAGCGTGGTGTAGTTGACGAAGACGTCCGAGGCGTAGGTGTGGCTGTAGTGCGGAACGTTCTCCAGGAAGAACCGCTCCGGGTCGGCGCCCATCTCCTTGATGGTCTGCCGCCAGGAGACCAGGTTCACGTTGTGCGGGATCACCAGGTCGATCTCCTCGAAGCGAAGTCCCGCCTCCTGGACGGCCTGCTGGATCACCTCGCCGAGCACCGTGCCGTAGACCTTGCCGAACTCCTGCGACTGCTCCCTGGTCATCTCCAGTCCGGCCGCGAACTCGCCCAGGGTGCGCGTCACATGGGAGCGCACCCGGTCGCCCGGCCCGTCCACGGTGAGCAGGCAGGCGGCTGCGGCCTCCGCCATGACGGCGCTGTTGGGGATCAGCTGGATCTTGGGCGAGTAGGCCCGCTCGCCGGTCACCATCAGGGCGTACGAGCCCGGGGGCGCCTCGGCCCGCAGCAGCTCGCCGGCCAGGTCGATGGCGCCCAGACTGCTCACGCAGGCCTGCTGGGTGAACGCGAAGGCCTCGGCGTCGGGCAGTCCGAGGTCGTCGCGGATCACCTGGGCGGCGTCCAGGTGCGGTGGGGTGAGCGTCTGCATGGTGTGCGCGTAGATCACGTAGGCGATCCGGCGCCCCTGCGGCAGGGCCTTCAGCGCCTGCCGCGCGGCGGGGAGCACCAGGTCGAACAGGCCGAGCTCGGGGTCGAACCGCAGGCGGTCCAGGCCGTAGATCTTGCGGAACACGCCCACCTCGGCCCGGCGCAGCCCGAGGGACCCGGCCAGGTCCTCGATCCGCACGCTGCGCTCGGGGAGGAACGACTCGATGCTCTCCAGGGTCGTCGCGCCGTTCATCGCGGCCCCCGCCCTAGCGGCCGACGAACTCGGCGCGGACCAGCCAGCTGCGCGAGGCGCCCCTGCGGTCGCGCGGCTGCACCTCGTACGGCCAGCGGCCCTGACCGGCACCCGGCTCGCCGGGCTCCTTCAGGTCGCGCACCTGCCACCCGGCGCCGGCCAGGACTTTCTCGGGCTCGTCGGTGCCGAACAGCCACGGTGTGCCGTCCTCCCGAAGCCCCTGGAGGAACGCGCGGGAGAACGGGCTGCGCAGCAGCGCCTTGCTGACGAAGTCGACGGCCAGCCGGCTGCCGGGGGCGGAGGCGGAGCCGAGGGTGGTGAGCAGCTGGGTGGCCTGCTCCTGGGTGAGGAAGAACATCAGCCCCTCCGCCACCCACAGCGTGGGCCGGTCCGGGTCGAAGCCGGCCTCGTGCAGGCTGGGCAGCCACTCCTCGGCCAGGTCCGCCGCCACCTCGCGGCGCTCCACCCTGGGCTCGGCGTTCAGCGCGGCGAGCCGCCGGCGCTTCTCCGCCACCAGGGCGCTGTGGTCGACCTCGTACAGCGTCACCCCGGACGGCCACTCCAGCCGGAAGGCCCGGGTGTCCATGCCCGCGGCGATCAGGACGACCTGGCGGATGCCGGTGTCCCGCAGGATCGCCTCGATACTGTCGTCCAGGTACCTGGTGCGGATGGCGATGAACGGGAGCAGGCCGCCGCCGCCGTACTTGTCCAGCAGCTCGAAGCCGCGCGGGGCCGCCAGCTCGCGGGCGAACGGGTCGGCGAACAGCGCGTCGCCGGGGCGCTCGGACTCCACCGCCCGCGCCGCCGCGGTCCACTGGGCCGTGTAGGAAACCGCTTCCATCGATGCCTCCTAGGCGATCGGGGTCGTCGCGAAAAACGCCTTCTCGATGGACGAGAGGGTCTGGAAGTCCTGGATGTCGATGGTGTCGAAGTCGATCTCGACGCCGCTGGCGCTCTCGATGGCGTACACCAGCTCCACGAAGGAGAGCGAGTCCACCAGGCGGCTCTCGATGAGGTCCTCGTCGGCCGCGATGGCCGTCCGCTCCGGGTGGCGGCCCAGAATCCACGCCCGTACGTCGTCGATGCCTGCCGATGCCATGGTCATTCACTCCTCAACTTGTTGTGCCGTAGCACCTGTTGTGCCGAAGGCGACCGCCACGGCATAGGGTTCGTCGTGCGTGATGCTCACGTCGACCTGCTCGATCCCGGCGTCCCGGGCCAACTGCGCGGCCCGGCCGCTGAATCGGACGAACGGCGCACCGCCGTCGTCCTTGAGGATCTCGATGCCCAGCCAGGGCAGCGGCTGCCCCCGCGTACGCAGGGTCTTGAACACCGCCTCCTTGGCGGCCAACCGTCCCGCCACCCCTGCTATGTCCCAGCCGGTGGCCCGGCGGCACAGCGCGGTCTCCGCCTCGGAGAGCATCCGCCGCAGTACCGGCTCGCCGGCGTCGGCGGTGAGCTGCCGGACCCGCTCGAACGGGACGAGGTCGATGCCGACCCGTCCGCTCGGCATCTCAGGAGACCTGCGCCGCAGCGGACTTGACGCTGTCCAGGGCTCGGCGCGGATCCCCGCCGTGCAGGTCGAGCAGCACCGAGAGCCAGCGCTCCAGTCCGAACGCCACGCAACTGGTGTACGCGTACTCGTCGTTGTCGAGCCGCTGGATGTTGCAGCGCTCGCCGAAGAAGTTGCGGTGGGTGTTGACCGAGGAGATCGCCAGGCCGGCGACCTGGAACTCGAACTTCACCGGGCTGAGTTTGGCGAGCAGGGCGCGCGCGCCGTCGTTCTCGAAGAACGGATCGGAGGCCGCCACCTTCTCCATCCCCAGACCGAGCGCCGCACCGAAGGCGGTGATGCGTGTCGCGAACGCGGTCAGCACCTGCTGGCTGTGCTCGTAGGAACCCAGGGCCACCACCTCGCGCATCTGGAAGCTGAGCAGCCGGCGCAGCCCGCCGTAGTGGTCCTCGTTGCGGAAGCAGCGGTTGACCAGGGTGATCAGGGTGTTGTCGGCCACCCGCCGGTTCTCGTGGAACAGGTAGGCGCCGTAGCAGGTGGCGTGCGGCAGTCCCAGCCGGGCGGGCTGGAGGTCGCCGGCGGCGAAGGTGCCGTCGACGGGCTTGGCGGCGCCGCCCTCCACCTGGAGCGGGGAGGCGACCAGCGCGAGGTGCGGGAAGTTGGTGTAGACGTCGAACTTCTCCAGGTCGGAGACCGGATAGAGCGGCGGCGGCAGGATCTCCCGGGCCCCGGCCGCGGTCCCCCAGCCGGTGAAGGTCCGGTCGAGCTCCCTGAGCAGGTCGGTGCAGTCCGGGTCGAGGATGACCAGGGCCTGCGACAGGTCGACGGTGGTACCGGTGTCGGCCATCAGATCAGCCCCAGCTTTTCCAGGAACTTGGAGGTCTTGCGGAACACGCTCTGCTCGAACTCCGCGCGCGCCGGGGACTCCAGGAGCTCACGGCGCAGTTCGAGCGGGTTCTCGATGCCGGCGTCGCGGTAGACCTGCGGGTTGTACAGCGACTCGAAGCTGTAGGTCAGGTAGCGCCGCAGGTAGTCGGAGATCTCCCGCAGCTCCTCCTCGGAGGAGGTCTTCCTCACGTCCTCGAAGAGTGCCGTGACCAGCTCCCGCCCGAAGGCGATGTGCCGGGACTCGTCCTGGTGGTGGATCCGGTTGATGGCGCGGACCGTCTCGTGCAGCCGGTCGTCCAGCGCCATCCGGGAGTTGAAGTGGTCGACCAGCTCCTCGAATATCAGGATCCGGGTGAAGACCAGCAGGCTCTCCACCGAGGAGCGCGGAATCTCGGCGGCCGCGCCGGCCGGCTGCCGGTAGATCCTCCCGCCGTACCGCAGGCAGAACTCGGCGAAGAACCACATGTGTTCGTTCTCCTCACCGATGAAATGGTGGAAGAACTCCGACGGTGTCTCGAATCCGGCGGTGTGGATCCGCTTGGTCACCTCGATGAGGAGTTCGCGGATACCGTGCACGTTGAGGCTGTAGAAATTGATGCTCTCGTAGCGCGACAGCGCCTGGAGCTGCTCCTGGGTGAGCCGGCCGGCCGCCTCCGTGCCGTGGGTGGTGGTCAGTTCGGGGCTCATCCACCACATGGCCTCGGGCAGGCTGTCCGGCCACTCGAAAAGTTTGTACGGGTTGTAGTAGTCGTCGATCGACTTGGTGGTGAGGCGGTCCAGGATTCCGAGGAACCGGTCGTCCTGATCGATCAGCTTACTGACCATACGCGAAGTCATCTCCCACTCATGTCCGTTTGGCGGGAGGGCCGTTACCGCGATCCGCGTCGCTTTCCGCGGCCCTGAAAACGACCTTAGGGAGTGCCGTGCGCACATCGCAACGGCCGCAGGAGCTTTGGCCGCTCCTGGCCACCGCCGCACCGTGCGGGCCCGAACAGGGCGCACGCCCTTGACCCAAGACGGAAACGATCGGTACCGTCTGAACTCCAGACGGAACCGATCGGTACCGAATCAGTCGGGGGGGGGTCGTATGACGGCGCGACGCGGCGCACTCGGCCTAGGCGCCCAGCAGACCGGCCCGGGCCGCGGCCACCCCGGCCTGGAAGCGGCTGTCGGCGCCCAACTCGTCCATGATGCCCGAGATATGGCGGCGGAAGGTCCGCGAGGACATGCCGATCCGGCGGGCGACGACGTCGTCCTTCAGCCCGGAGGCCAGCAGGTCCAGGATGGTCGCCCTGATGTCGCCCAGGGTGTCCCCGTAGGAGGCGGCGTCGGCCTCGAAGTCCGTGCCCGCCTGCCAGGTGTACTCGTACATCCGCCGCAGCAGGGCGACGGTCGCCGGCTCGTAGACGACGGTGACGGTGGGGACGTCCTGACCCGGGCGCCGGTCAGGCAGGAAGGCGACCTCCTCGCCGATCAGCACCAGCTCCTCGAAGACCTGGTTCGAGGTGCGGATCCGGGTACCGCCCTCGGTCGCACGGCGCAGGCCGGCCCGGACGGCCGCGCTGCTGCGGGCGCAGTGCGGGTAGAGCAGCCGGACGGGCACCCCGTGCGTCGCCACCGGCAGTTCGAACGGCCGGACCTCCCGGGCCGCCCCGCCGCCCAGCGGGCGCATCGCCAGGATCTCCGTCGGGCAGTTGCGCAGCGCGTCGGCCATCCGCAGCCGTACCTGCCCCGGGTCCTGGTTCCGGACCACCTCCTCCCGGCGCGGGCGGGACCGGTGCAGGGCGGGCGTGTCCAGGAGGTTGCTCACCGGTGGCCTCCGAGAGCCGGTCGGGACGCGTGGCCCCGGAGATCCGCGGCGATGGTCCCGGCGACCTTCTCCAGCTGGTCGTTGAGGTAGAAGTGCCCGCCGGGGAAGGGCAGGACACTGAAGTCCCGGCTGGTGTGGCGCTGCCAGCCGCCCGCCGCGTCCCGGTCGACGTAGGGGTCCTCGGCGGCCAGGAGGAAGGTGACCGGGCAGTCCACCACGGCCTGCGGCGACGCCAGATAACCGGAGTTGGCGCGGTAGTCGTTGCGGATCACGCTGAGTACCGCCTCCCGGTACTTCGGCCGCTCCAGGAGCCGGACCGGGACACCGCCCAGCGCCCGGAGTTCCTCGACGATCTCCTCGTCGTTGCGCGGCACGTTGGCGCCGAGCCCGTCGGAGGGCGCTCGCCGGCCGGACACGAAGAGCCGCACGGGAGGCGTTCCCGCCGCCTGGAGTCTGCGCACCAGCTCGAAGGCGACCGCCGATCCCATGCTGTGGCCGAACACCGCGAGCGGCCGGTCGGCCCAGGGGGCCAGCTTCTCGGCCGTCCGCTCGGCGAGTTCGCCGATGTCCGTGAAGCCGGCCGAGCCGGCCTGGCGTCCGGGGTACTGCACCGACAGGGCCTCGATCCAGGCGGGCAGGGCTCTGGCCAGCGGACCGAAGGCGCTCGCCGAGGCGCCGGCGTGCGGGCAGCAGACCAGGCGCACACCGGCCTCCGGCGCCGGCCTGAAGTTCTGGATCCATTCCTCGGAGGCCTGCACTGTTAGCTCTCCCATCGAGTCCAGGAAGTTCGGGATTGTCTGTGGCAACTGACGCCCCTAGCATTGGGGGACCCGGCGACCCCGACGGCCACCTCAGTCGCCGAAGACTCAGCTTAGCTCTTGCCGATGCCCTGTCAACCAGCGCCGGATGGTGGGCAGTTGGCTGCAACCCAAACCCCGGCCGAGGAGCGAAGTGCCAATGGCTGAAAACGGTCGATCCTGTACGGACAAGCTCGCTGATCGCCTGAACCACTTGTTCGCGGCGGTGCATCCGAGAGATCGTGGGCCGTACAGCAACGACGAGGTCGCCAGGGCGATCAGGGAGCGGGGAGGGGATATCTCGAAGGCGTATATCGCCTACCTGCGCAACGGCAAGCGGAGCAACCCGACGATGCATCACATCGAGGCGCTGGCCGCCTTCTTCGGGGTGAAGCCCGCCTACTTCTTCGATGACGAAGTCGCCGAAGAAGTGGACTCCATGCTGGTGCGGATGGTGTCGCTGCGCAACGCGGGTCTGCGGTTGGAGGAGTGGGAGGCGCTGCGCGACTCGGGCGTCACCAGGATCGCCGCACGGGCCAACGGTCTGTCCCCGAAGGGCCTGCTGGCGGCAGTCGAGATCCTCAACCAACTGCGCGCACTGGAAGGCCTCCCGCTGGAGGAGAACACCGACGGCGGCTGACGACGGAGTCCGGACGAACGGGGTGGGTATGCGAGTTCCTTACCGGAGGCTGCGCCGACGCTGCGAGGCCGTGCTCCAGGCCTTCGGGCCGATCCCCTCCTTCTCGGTGGAGACGGTCTGCACCCGGCTGTCCGCACTGCGCGGGCGGCCGCTCCACCTGCTCCCCCTGCCGGAGGGAGCCGCCGCGGCCGGAGCCTGCGGGCTGTGGCTCGCCACCGACGCGCAGGACTACATCTTCTTCGAGCAGCAGACCAGCCGCCCGCACCAGGAGCACATCGTCCTGCACGAGATCGGGCACATGCTCTTCGACCACCCGGGTCTGGAGCTGCTCGACGGCCTCCTCCCGTCCGACCGGCTCGGCAGCCCGGAGCTCGCCCGGCGCCTGCTGGCCCGCACCGACTACACCACCCGCCAGGAGCAGGAGGCGGAGATGCTCGCCAGTCTCATCCGGACCGTCGCCACCGAGCCGGGGCACGGACCTGACGAGAGCGGCGAGTGGGAGGCGGCACTGGGGCTGTCCCGTGTCCGCTGACCTCACCGGGCTCGGCGTGCGGTTCGAGGCGGCGGGGATCGCCGCCATGTGGCTCGGACTGCTCGTCCGGGCCCCCTCGGCGATCCGCTCGCGGGAGCAGCGCGGACTGTGGATCGCCGTCGCGGCCGCGGCCGTCACGATGACACTGAAGCTGTCCCTCGTCACCTCCCTGGTCTCGCACGGCGTCCAGAGCTTCCAGCTGTACACGCTGGCCACCCACCTGTGCGGGGTGCTGTCCGCGGTGGTCGTGGTGGACTTCGTGATGACCACCATGGACCGGCCGCGCCGGGAGTGGCTGCACGTCGGCTCCGGGGTGGCGTTCGTCTGGCTGGTCGTGCTGGGCCTGCGGGCCGCCCCGACCATGTACGTGCACCAGTGGGGCCCGACCAGGTCGACCGACGCCTACGCGTTCTGGCTGATCGTGATCGGCGTCCACCTGATCAGCAACGGCGTCTGCATCGCCGTCTGCCGCCGCCGGCGCCACGACGGTGGCAGCGCGCTGCGGGCCGGCATGCGGCTGTTCAGCCTGGGCAGCTGCTTCGCCGCGCTGTCCTGGGTCGCGCTGCTGATCCAACTCACCACCGGCGCGGCCTGGGTGACGCCGTTCGTGCCGATCGTGATGGGCCTGTTCTGCTTCGCCAGGACCACCGTGCTCGCCGTCCCCGTGCTGTCGGCCGGCCGCCGGGTGCTGCACGACATCGCGGTCTTCCGGCGGCTGTGGCGGCTGTGGCGCGACCTGGTCTGCGCGGTCCCCGCCGTCGCCCTCGCGCCGCCCAGGCCGCTGCTGCTGGAACTGCTGCTGCCGCGCGGCCCCTGGCGCCTGCTGGTGTACCGCCAGGTGATCGAGATCCGGGACGCCATCCTTGTGCTGCGCGACTACGCCGCTCCCGAACCGCCGTTCGCCCGCTGCGAGCGGGCGGCCGAGCGTGCGGGGCAGGGCGAGCCGACGGCGGCCCGCGCGCGCGAGATGGCCCACCAGCTGTTGGCCGCCTGCCGGGCCAAGCACCACGGCCAGGGGCCGCGGGCCGGCTCGGCGGCGCTGTCCTCGCTGGGCGGCCGCGACCTGGTCGGCGAGACCGCGTTCCTGGTCCAGGTCGCCGACGCGTACGCCGCCGCTCCGCGCTGAGGACGGCCGACCTCTCAGGTCACCTCACCGCAGGGCTCGGCTCGACGGCCTGCTGCGCGTCCTCGGCCGGGCTCTGCGTCGGCCGGGAGATCCACGCCAGCAGGGCCGCCGCGACGACGAAGGCGGCGGCGATCGGCAGCAGCACGCCGGAGGAGTGGAACGAGGTCAGCGCGATCGCTCCCACCGTGCTGGAGAGCGAGATCGCCAGGTACATCACGGCCGCGTTGAGCGAGACCACGAGCGCCTCGGATCCGGCCGGCGCCAGCGCCATGACGCGGTGCTGCTGCGGGGCCGTCACCGACCACGAGCCGATGCCGCTGAGGGCGACCACCAGCAGCGCCGCCGGGAACGAGCCGCGGCTGGGCAGCATGGCCAGGAACACCACCGCCAGCCCGAACGTCGCGGCGACCACCACGCGCCGGGGACCGTGCCGGTCGGCCAGCCGTCCGGCCGTCAGGTTTCCGACGGTGCCGGCCACCCCGAACACCAGGAGCAGCAGGGCCACCCGTCCGCCGTCGCCGCCGGTGGCCTTCGCGAAGACCGAGCTGATGTAGGTGTACGGGAGGTAGATGCCGATGAAGGCCAGCAGGGTGACGGTGAGCACGCTCGCCACCCGGCGGTCCGTCAGCGGGGCGAGCCGCCGGCGCAGACCGGGCGCGGCCGGCAGCCGGACGTCGGGCAGCCGCAGCACGATCACCGGAGTGACCACGAGGGCCAGCGCGGTGACGAACCACATGGTCGCCTTCCAGCCGAGCGCGTTGCCGATCGCGGTACCCAGCGGCGCTCCCAGGGCCAGCGAGGAGGTCAGACCCACCGTCACGATGGCGATCGCCCGCCCGCGCCGCTCACTGCCCGCGATCGCGGCGGCCGTGGCCCCGGCGTTGGGTGTGAACATCGCCGCGCCCGCCGCCGCGACCACCCGGGAGGCCAGCACCAGCCCGAAGCCGGGCGCGAGCGCCGTGCCGACGTTGCCCACCGCGAACACCAGCAGCGCGGTGACCAGCACCCGGCGCCGCGGCCACCGGCCGGTCAGCGCCGCCAGCACCGGCGACAGCACCGCGTACGCGATCGAGAAGACGGTCACCAGCTGGCCCGCCGCGGCGACGTCGATGTGCAGCGAGCGGCTGATGTCGGGGAGCAGGCCGGCGATGACGAAGGCGTCCGTCCCCACCGCGAAGGTGCCGAAGGCCAGAACCATGACCTGGCGGCGCCAGCGCTCGCCCGGGTCGGTCCTCGTGGTGTCGCTCATCTGGGACTCCTGTTCCGATGGAGAGCATCATGTACGATGAGCATCGTAGAACAGATTCGATGGCCATCGTAAGAGACGACAGAAATCGTCATATGGCGACGGCGGAGTAAGGTCGATGTGTATCGACAGAGACGACCGGCGTGGAGAGATGATGCGCGACTCACAGGACACCTGGCTCCCGCAGCCCGCTCCCGACGAGGTGGAGATCGGCCAGATCCTGCAAGCCCTGGCCGACCCCGTCCGGCTGCAGATCGTCCGACTGCTGGCAGCCGCCGGCGAGGGCTCGTGCACCAGCCTCGACGTGCCCGTCAAGCGCTCGACCGTCTCGCACCACCTCCGCACGCTCCGGGAGAGCGGCGTGGTCGCCACGCGGCTGGTGGGCAACACCCGGCTCAGCCGGCTGCGCACGGCCGAGCTGGAGGAGCAGTTCCCCGGCCTGATGACCGCAATCCTGGCCGCGACGCCGCGGGACCGGCAGCCCGTCGGCTGACCCGCGCCACCACTACCCCGTAGGAGGTTCCGCATGGGCCGCTTCGCCCACCTGGCGTACACCCCGTCGGTCCGCGAGGTCCAGCGAGAGCAGGGCAGCGCGGTGATGGCCGACCGCCGGCTCCTGGAGGGCGACGCCCCCGAGCCGCTGACCGAGGCGGAGGCCGAGTTCATCGCCTCGCGCGACGGCTTCCACCTCTCCAGCGTCAGCGAGACCGGCTGGCCCTACATCCAGTTCCGGGGCGGACCGCCCGGCTTCGTCCACGTGCTGGACGAGCGCACCATCGGCTTCCTGGACGTACGCGGAAACCGCCAGTACATCACCACCGGAAACGTCCGCGCGGACGGGCGCGTCGCGCTGTTCTTCATGGACCAGGCACGGCAGTTACGGCTGAAGCTCTTCGGCCATGCGAGCGTCCGCGCACTGCAGGACGAGCCCGAGCTCACCGAGCGCCTGGCCGCCGTCCGCACCCCCGGACGCGAGGAGCGCCTGCTGGTCGTCCGGGTGGAGGACTACGCCTGGAACTGCCACCAGCACATCACCCCGCGCTACTCGGAAGCCGAACTGGCCGAGGCGCTCCAGCCGGTCCGCGCCCGGATGGCCGCCCTGGAGGAGGAGAACCGGCAACTGCGCGCCCGACTGGCGGCGAACGGCTGACTGTTCGTCATAGTTCGTTCAGAGCCACCCCTTTCGCGCGGCGGCGAGCCCGGCCTCGAAGCGGCTGCTGGCGCCCAACCGCTCCATCAGTGAGGCCATTTGGCGTCGGACGGTACGCGGAGAAAGACCGAGGCGCTGACCCGCCGCCTCGTCCGTGAGGCCGGTGCCGAGCAGGGTGAGCAGGTGCCGCTCGGTGTCGGTCAGGCCGGTGACCGGATCCTCGGCACGGGCGGCGCCGAGCGGGACGGCCGTGGCCCAGGTCTGCTCGAACAGATCGAGCAGGGCCGCGATGATGCCGGGTTCGGTGACATGGAGCGCTCCCTTGCGGGAGTCGGCGGGGTCGATCGGGACCAGGGCCTGCGCGCGGTCGACGATGACGAGTCGCTGCGGGAGCACCGGGGCGGTGCGCACCTCGCCGCCCTGGCTCAGCAGCCACTGCGCGAAGACCGTGGTGTGCGGGCAGTTGCGGGTGGTGTCCTGGTAGAGACCTTTCAGTACGACACCGCGCGCCAGGGCCAGCGAGTCCGCGACGCGGGCGGCAGCGAGGTCCTCGGGCCGGTGACTGGATCCCGGATGGACACCGAGGACCTCGGTGGTGGCTTCGTGGCCCATCTGCTCAAGGCGCGCCTGGAGCGCGTCCATGCCGAGCAGGGTGCTGCCGTGCGGTGAGACGGTCTCGGCGCGCTCGGCCACCAGGCGGGTCACGGCGGCCCGGGAGACGGCGAGTTGGGCTTGGCGGTCGGCCAGCTCAGCCTCCTGGCGGGCCAGCATCTTGGCCAGGCCGACCTCGGGGCTGACCACACGCAGCTGCCCCGGGTGCTCGCTTGAGGAGCGCACCAGCATCAGGCGGCCGAGTTCCTCCAGTCCTTCACGCACCAGCAGCGGCGCGAGCCGGCAGTGCCGGGCCAGTTCATCGACCCCGAATCGCGGATTGTCGAGCATCGCCTGGTAGATGGCGGCTGTGGCTGCAGAGAGCCCGAGAGCTTCGAGCGTCACGCTGTCCCCCCATTGGACCGGTGCCCGTTGACACCGTTGCGCGGTCAATAGTGTCAGCCCGTCCACCCCTCCATCAGGATTTCCGCAAGTTCATGTCAGAACTGTTGCCATGGCCGACACACGGCCCGCACATCACTGGCAGTGGATTGACGGGAGCATGACAGTACGACCTCAACCGGTCAGACCTGTTGCGGCCATCCGAGACGCCTTCCGGGGGGTCGAATCGGCGGCCAGGATGGTCGTCGCCGGCCGGGAACGACCGGCCGACCAGCCGGAGGCAGCGCCAACCGCGGGGCGCCAGAGCCGGCACCGCACCCTCACCCCGACTCTCGAAGGGAACCGGACCATGATCCGCAAACTCGCCCAGGCCACCGCGGTCATCGCCCTCCTGGGCGCCGCCGCCCTCACCCCCGCCGCTGCCACGGTCGTGACGGCCACCGCCGACCCCTCGCCCGTCGTCACGGCCGCGGTCGGCGAGTCCTCGCCCACCGCGGGCGACTCCTCGCCGACCGCGGGCGGCCCCGGCGTCCTCCAGTGGGGGTGACGGCGTGGACATCGTCTACGCCTACCTGGAACGCCGCACCGGCGCCCAGCCCCGGCCGTTGGACGAAGTCGCCGAAGTCGCCGAAGTCCTCAACGTCCTCTGGGGCCATGCCGACCACGAGGACCAGCTCCAACACGCCAGCGGAGCCGCCGGGCCGGCCAGGCTCGATCTGATGCTCTTTCTCCGCACCACCGCCGGTACCCGCACCGGCAGTTCAGCGGACACCGTCGAGCTCCGAGCCGCCGCCCTGCTGCACCGCTGCTACCGCAACTCAGCACTTCTCAGGTGCCGTTACCTGCCTCCGGTCGAGGCACCGAACCGCTAGGGCCTGCCCGGCGGTGCACTGGATCAGAGAACAGTCAACCGAGATGGGGTGTCCGTATGAGTAGTCATGATCCGGGTCTCGCCGCAATGCTGCGAGGCGTCAGGGAACGTCGGGGCCTCACGCAGTGCGAGCTCTCCGAGCGCAGTGGCGTGAGTGTCCGCACGATCAGCCACCTGGAGTGCGCGGGGATCGCCCGACCACGCGCCGCGACGGTCAAGAGCCTGGCCCAGGCACTCGAACTGGACGCCGCGTCCACCGAGTGGCTTCACCTGGCCTCCCGTGTCACCTCCCCCGGAGCGGACGGCGCGCTGACGCCGCCGGCCCACCGGCTGCTCAGCCTGGGCAGTGCCCAGTGAACCCGCAGCGCACGCGGCCGGCGCGCCGCCGCACCCTCGGCGCACTCGCCCTCGCCCTCGTGGGCCTCGGCTCGGCGGCCTGTGCCCCGCACCCGACCACTGCCGAGGCGAGCGCACACCTGAAGCCGCCGGCGCTGGCAGCGATCGCGCACGTCACCTCCGGCAACGCGGCCGTCGCCACCCTGCCGCTCTCCTCCTACCAGGAGAGCGGAGACGCTCTGACCCGCGATTCCCAGGCATGGCGGGCACTCGCTCTCGCCTGCATGAGCCGGCACGGGGTCAACGACCTGCCGGCCGACTTCGACCCCACCGTGACGAACACCTCGAAGGCGAGCGTGGGCCCGTTCGGATTCATCGATCCGGAATTCGGCGGCTCGCACGGCTTCGCGTCGATGTCGCAGATGAACTACCCGGCCTCCATGCCGAAGTTGAGCCCCCAGGCGCAGCAGTTGTGGACCACGACCTGCGCCCAGGAGGCCGACGCCGACTACGCGAAGTCGGTGCCGGCGAACAACGCCGGACTCGTCGCGAGCCTCGACGACCAGGCCACCGCCGTGACCGGTGCGGACTCACCCGTACTGGCCGCCACCCGGCAATGGGCCGACTGCATGAAGAACAAGGGATTCGCCCAGCAGAGCCCGGACACCGTCTACAAGCAGAAGTGGCCGCAGGATCCGGACGCGGCCGAGATCGCCATCGCGGAGGCCGATGCCTCCTGCACCGAATCGTCGAAACTCGCCGACACCTGGTTCGCGGTTCTCGCCGGCTACCAGCGCCAGCTCGTCGATGCCAACGCAACCCAGCTCTCGGACATCGCGAGCCACCTGAAGAACCACAATTCCGCAGTGGACGCCATCCTCACCGGCAACGGAGGGAGCGGTGGCCACACAGGGTCATGACGCGAGGCCCCGGGCGATGGCACGGCGTGTTCCGCGCCGGGCCATCGCCCGTTTCGGGATCCGGAACCGCTCAGCTGCCGATCCAGACCTCGACCGCGTCATCGGAGGTGCTGCGCGGGTAGTACCACCGGCCCGCGTTGTTGATGCTGATGTTGTAGTCCGTCCCGTTGTCGTTGAGCATGACCGAGGCGTAGTTGTGGCCACCGGAATATATCCAGGTGGTGCCCCACCAGTTGCCGAAATGCGTACCGCAGTCGAAATAGGCCGTGCCGCTGCTGTAGTTCAGCGCCAGCGCGGGCTGAGCTCCGCAGGCGCTGGGTGCCGCCACCGCAGCATTGGCCGCGGCCGGGGCAGCGACCGACAGGCCCGCGCCGAGCAGCGCGGTGGCCGCCAGTGCCCCGATTCGCTTCGTGAACACCATCGTCACACTCTCCTTGTTGTCATTTGGTGGTCTGCTGTGGCTCCGCGGGAGCCGGGCGCGCGGGTCAGGCGCCGATCCAGACCTCGACCGCGTCGTCGGAGGTGCTCTGCGGGTAGTAGTGCCGGTTCGCGTAGTTGATGCTGATGTTGTAGTAGCTGCCGTTGTGGTTGAGCATCACGGCACCGTAGTTGTGACTGCCGGAGTAGATGTCCGAGGTGCCGTACCAGTTGCCGAACTGCGTACCGCATCCGAAGCTGGACATGCTGCCGTTGTGGACGATGTTGAGCGTCTCCTGCTCGGGCCCGCAGCCACTCGCGTTGGCCGCGGCCGGGGCGGCCACCGACAGGCCCGCGCCGAGCAGCGCGGTGGCCGCCAGTGCCCCGATTCGCTTCGTGAACACCATGGTCAGACTCTCCCTTTTCCGACTTTCTTTTCCGACATTTCCGACATTTCCGACTTTTCCGAGCGATTTTCGGGAGGGCGTGCCCGCGGTAAAATTCGTACCCGGACACGCCCTCCGCGGCGAAACAGCAGAGAAGTTCGCTGGGCGGTCAGCGCCCGATCCACACCTCGACGGCGTCGTCCGAGGAACTCCGCGGCGAGAACCAGGTGTTCATCTGGTTGATGCTGATGTTGTAGTCGCTGCCGTTGTCGTTGAGCATGACGGACGCATAGTCATGGCCGCCGGAGTAGATCGAGCTGGTACCCCACCAGTTGCCGAAGTGCGTACCGCAGCCGAATGAATCGGAGCCGCCGCTGGTGATGAGGACCAACGGCGATCCGCTGCACAGGTTCGGCGAAGCCGTCGCCGCGTTGGCCGAGGCCGGCACGGCCATCGAAAGGCCCGCACCGATCATCGCGGTCGCCAGCAGTGCACCGATTCGCTTCTTCGTGAATGCCATTTCCACACCTTCCTCGACCCGGGGCGACTTTCGTTGTCGCCGCTCGGTGAGAAAGACGTTACCGACGCGCCTTTTCCTTTCACAGGAAGCGGGCTGGCAGCTCACACGAACTTTCCCCGGCGGTCAGCGGTGCTCGGGGTTCTCGAAGTCGAAGCGGCAGCCGGCGTCCCACTCGGAGCGCTGGTTGCCGTGGGCCGGGATGCCGCCGGCGTCCTTGAGCAGGCGGGCGAGGTGGAGCAGGTTCCAGGTCATGAAGGTGGTGTTGCGGTTGGTGAACTCGTTCTCCGGCCCGCCGGAACCCTCGTCGAGATAGGACGGCCCGGGGCCGGCCTCGCCGATCCAGCCCGCGTCGGCCTGCGGCGGGATCGTGTAGCCGAGGTGCTGGAGGCTGTAGAGGACGTTCATCGCACAGTGCTTCACGCCGTCCTCGTTCCCCGTGATCAGGCAGCCGCCCACCCGGCCGTAGTAGGCGTACTGGCCGGCCTCGTTGAGCAGCGACGAGCAGGAGTAGAGGCGCTCGATGACCCGCTTCATCACGGAGGAGTTGTCGCCCAGCCAGATCGGGCCGGCCAGCACCAGGATGTCGGCGGCCATCACCTGGCTGTAGAGGACCGGCCACTCGTCGCTCTCCCAGCCGTGCTCCGTCATGTCGGGCCAGACACCGGTGGCGATGTCGTGGTCGACGGCGCGGACGACGTCGACCGCGACGCCCTGGCGCTCCAGGATGCCGCGGCTGACGTCGATCAGGCCCTGGGTGTGGCTGCGTTCGGGTGAGCGCTTGAGCGTGCAGTTGACGATCAAGGCGCGCAGGTCGGTGTACGAGGTCGCGGGGTCCGGCATGGGGTGAGCCTTTCTCGGGGCTAGTTGGCGAGGGCTGCGCACGCCCGGGCGGGCCAGCGCCGCCTCGGTCGCCGCGGGATCGAGGCGGACGATCATCTCCTCGCCGTGGACGCCGACCGCCGTGTTCCCGTTCAGGAGGAAGGCCAGCCCTCCGAACATCCGCTTCTCGCTGATGCCGGGCTCGCCGGCCAGCTGCTCGCGGATCCGCTGGGCCAGTCCTTCGTCGATCGCCATGGCGGCACCTCAGACGGTGAAGAGCGGCTGCGGGGTGCCGGTCTCGGCGAAGTCCTTGAGCCGCGTCAACAGCTGGCCCCAGGTGTACGCGGCCGGGGGAAGCCCCGGGTCGCCCGGCTGCCATCCGGCGTGGCGGAAGAGCACCCGCGTCCCGTGCTCGACCTCCGGGCTGTCGGAGAGCTCCCAGACCATCGTGGTGGCGGCCCAGTGCGGCGGGAACGCGCCCACGGACGTCCAGGCGACCCGGTCCGCGGTGGCCTCGTCCCGCCGGAGCCGGAAGGGCTCCGGCACGCCGGGGAAGTCGAAGAGCAGGGTCTCCTCCTCGCGGTCCACGCCGGTGGTCCACCAGCCGACGAGACCGCCGTGCGTGTTCAGCGCCTCGTACACGGCAGTACGGCCGGCCGCGATGTCGACCTGGATGGCGATCTCGGACATGGTCGTGCTCCTGGTGCTCGGGGCGTCACGGCGGTGGTCACGCGTCCCTGCCAGGATTGCGGCCGGCGGCGGCGAGCGCGCGCTGGACCGCGATCGGGACGCATGGTGGCGATACGGGCGCCCGTGTCGTTGCTACGGGTGCGGTAGCAGGGCGTCGATGGTGTGGACCTGGCGGGAGAGCCGGAAGGGGTCGAGCCGGGCCAAGCAGTCGGCGAGGAGTCCGGCGCGTAGGTCGGCAGTCGCCGTGCTCAGGCGGGTGATGGTGTCGCCGACTTGGCTGTCCTGGAGGAGCACGAGTTGGTGGCGGCCACGAGGGCACGCAGGTGCTCGATGCTGCCGATGCCGGGGATCGGCGCGACGTGCCCGCCGAGCCCGAGTAACCACCGCAGCGGCTCGCCGATCCCGCGCGCAGTGAGGTGCCCGGCATTCAGCGGTCGGTACGGCACGTACGGGATACCGGCCGCCGCACAGTGGTCGAGGGCGGGATCGTCGGGCTCGTCCAGGTTGAGGCAGTTCTGCACGGCTGCGATCCGGGTGACGGTCGCGGCTTCCTTGATCTGCTCGGGCGTGACCTTGGACAGGCCGACCGCGGCGATCTTCCCTTCGGCCACCAGGTCGGAGAGCGCCCCGACCTGGTCGGTCAGCGGCACGGCGGGATCGACGCGGTGGAGGTAGCACAGGTCGATCCGGTCAGTGGCCAGGCGTCGCAGGGAGCCTTCGACGGCGGCCCGCAGATAGTCCGGCCGCCCGAGGGGCCGCCACAGGTTCGGTGCCGGGCGGATCATGCCGGCCTTGGTGGCCAGCAGCAGTTCCGGCGGGTAGGGCTGCAGGGCCCTGCGGATGAGGTCTTCGACGGTGTGGGGGCCGTAGGCGTCGGCGGTGTCGATGTGGCTGATGCCCAGGTCTCCGGCGGCGGTGCGAAGCAGCCGCAGCGCGGTGGTGGTGTCGGCGGGGTTGCCCCAGGTGCCGGGGCCGGTCAGGCGCATGGTGCCAAGACCCAGGCGCGAGACGGTCTTGCCCGCGACGGTGATGGTGCCGCCGGGCACGCCGGCGGCGCTCACGCGGTGGCCATCGCGTCATGGACCGCTTCGACAGCTGCGCGGACCGCGGTGGCGTGGCTGTCGCTGGGCACCGCAAGGTGGTCGATGTTCCGCTCGGCGAGGAGCTGGTGGAGGTACTCGTCCACCGCCGTGCGGAAACCGGTCTCCGTCCAGTCGGGGTCCTTGCCGATGGGGGCGGCAAGCGGCATCGCCGGGTCGAGGACGGTGGCCAGGTAGCCAGCTGGGCGGTGGCTGTGCAGGTCGGCCAAGGCCATCAGCCGTGCGAGATCGTTCGTCAGGATCGTCTCGTGGCGGTGCTGGTTGGCGGCCTGCAAGTAGGCGATGGCGTCGTGCGCGGTGCGGTCGATGATGACGACCTCCGCCGTCAGCTCGGCTTCCCGGACGGCGGCGGCCCCGGCGGCGATGATCCACTCGGTGGAGGCGATGGTGTGGCGGGTCATCTTGGGGAATCCGAGGGCTGCGGCGCGCTTGGCCAGGCCGCCGGTGCGCGTGACAGTCAGGCCGGTGGCCCGGAGTTCCATCTCGATGCGGCGGGCAAGCGTGGTCTTGCCGGTGGAGTGGGTTCCGGCGATGCGGATGTGAAGCGGGGTCACCATAGGGCTTGGTCCTCGTGGTCGGGGGCAGGAGCGCCGGGCATCCCGGCCGGTACTGCGGCGGCGATCAGCGCTTCCCACGTCGGGTGATGGGCGGCGAGGTCGAGCAGGAGAAGCGCGGTGGCGTGGGCGTCGTATCCGGCGCGGTGGCGCTGGCCGGGCATGTCCGCGAGGTCGATGCCGGTGTGGGCGATGAGCGCGTCCAAGCCGTACTTGGGCGCGTCGGGGTAGGTGGCGCGGGCAAGGCGGAGCGTGTCGATCACTCCGGCGGGTTGCCAGGTCGGCAGGTGGCGCTTGAGGACGTTGTAGTCCACGTGGGCGTTGTGCGCGGCGATCCAGCAGCCGTCGAGGTCGGCGTGCACCGCTGGGGCGATCTGGTCCCAGGTCGGTGCCGTGGCCACGTCCTGGTTGGTGATGTGGTGAACGCCGGTGGCGAATCGGGTGATCGGCTGCGGGGGCCGGATGAGGCTGGCGCGGGCGGAGGTCGGCACCGGCCGGCCGTGGTCGATTGGGATGGCGGCGACTTCCACCAGGTCGGGCGGGGTGGCCCCGTTGCCTTCCACATCGACGACGAACAGGCGCGGCCAGGTGCCGAAGTCCATGAGCTGTCTCCTAGGCGGTGGGCCAGCCGATGTCGGCTCGGCCGTGGCGCCGGTAGTGGTGCGGCTTGTCGCGGTCGTGGACCTGGTAGCCGTGGCCGTGCTGGAGGTAGTAGCGCGGCGGCTCGTTCAGGCCCTTGACGATGATGGCGCGTTCGGTGACCTCCACGTCGCCGATCGCGCCGAGCGCGCGCGCCTCGGCGGTGACCGCCTCGAGGTCGGGGGCCTGCCAGGCGTCGGCGCACAGCTTGAGCTGTGCGAGGGGGCAGATGTCACACAGTTCCCGGATGCCGAAGTGACCGTTGTAGTCGGCCTCGCCGTGGGCATAGGCGACGCCGCAGCTGGTCTTGCGGAACAGCGGCCCCCACGGCTGGTCGGCATCGGCGGTTCGATGGAACGCGGCGAGGATGCGCTGTTCGGACTCCTCCGGCATGATCTTCCGCCGCGCGGTGTCCTCGTAAGGCATCGGCAGGCCGTGGCCGGAGTAGTAGTTGGCGATCTCGTCGCGGAAGAACAGGCCGGTGAACACCGTGGCGTGCGCGTGCTTCGACAGCTCCACGGCGCAGGCGATGTGCTGGTCGGTGTCGTTGAGGCCGGGCACGATCGGACGCCAGTACAGGATGGTGCGGTACCGCTCGGCGTTCTCGTGGAGGGTCTTGAGGCTGGCAGCGGCGATGGCGGAGTCCACCGGTTCAATCCCGGGGTGATCGATCCCGGAGTGGGTGACCAGCACGGTCAGCTTGATGTTGCGAAAGCTGTTGAGGATCTGGCAGTCCTCTTCGGTGACACGCCAGCGGGTGATGACCAGGACGTGGTTGGTCAGGCCGCGGTCGTCCAGGAGCCGCAGCACGTTGAACGTGTGGGGCTTGACCACCGGGAGCATGGGGTCGGTGGCCCGGTTGAACAGCTGGATCGGTGTCCTGTGCGTCCGGAAGTAGCGGTGGCCGGTGAGGAGGGTGACGGCGGCCTCGTCGCTCATCAGCGCTCGCGGGGTCTTCAGCTCGAAGTTGTCGAACAGGTGGCGCACACAGTAGCCGCAGTCCAGCGGGCAGCCGATGATGTGGTTGAGGGACAGGCCGGACTTGCGGTACTCGATGACTTCGGCGAGTTCCGGCTTGAGCGAGGCGATCTGACTGGGCATCAGCAGCGGGAGCGTGCGGCGGGGCTTGGTGGTGACGGTCATGGTCAGCGGTCTCCTGCGGTCCGTGCCGGCCGGGTGGCCGGGGGTCGGTGAGGTGCCGGGGTGGTCAGGCAGCGGGCGTCAGCAGCTGGTGCTGGTTCGCTCCGAACCAGGTCCCGAAGTCGCGGCAGGCCGCCTGGGAGTCGTCGGAGGTGTGGATCAGGTTCTCGACCAGGCGGCGATCCGCGCGAGCGGCGTCCAGGCTGTCGGTGCCCAGGTCGGCGCGGATGGTGCCCGGTGCGGCCTGGGCGGGGTCGAAGTGCCCGAGCAGGCCGCGCAGCCGCTCCGGGGTGCCAGGCGGCCCGTAGGCGAGCGCGACCACGACGGGCCGACCGACGTAGGTCTGCCGCAGGCAGGCGGGCACGTCCACGTCGAACCAGTCCCGATCGACCAGCAGATCCCAGTAGTGGACGAAGACCTGCCAGTCCTCGACGGTGATCTGCTGCTGGTGGACGATGTCGGCGGCCGGGGAGATCCGGTCGAGAACGGTCTTGGTGAGGTCCCGGCGGACACAGTCCGGTTTGAGGAGGACCACGCTCCACCGGGACCAGTCCACGCCGCCCAGCACCCCGCCGGGCTTGTCCACTCGCTGCTTCACCTGGCCACGCTCCTGGTCTGCACGCGGGTGGGCCAACGGTGTTCCAGTTGCCAACGCGCGCCCGGCTCCAACGCGTCCAGGACGCGGGTTTCCACCGGGTCGGCCGCGCGGTACGTGAGCTGTCGATGGGCCTCGAACAGCAACAGCACCCGCTGCCAGTACGCCGGGAGGTCGAGGCCGGCCACGTCGCGCGGGCCGTACCGGACCTGGTTGGTCCGCAGGAGCTGTTCGTGTTCCAGCACGGTGCGGATGTGCACCCAGATGGTCTCGGCGGGCATCGCCGGGACGGTGAAGCGCGGCCGGCCGTCCGGTGCGGCGGCGGCCTCGGTCAGGACCAGCTGGACGCGCGGCAGGCTGCTGGTGCCCAGGTGCATCGACCCGACGTGGTGGGTGTAGGTGCCCAGCTGGAGGCCGAGGAGGGCGGTGGTGAACTCCTGGATGAGGCTGAAGGAGAACGCGTCGGCGATCAGGCCACGGTCGGCGTCGTTGGCCCGCATGTAGGTGACCATGTGCAGGTGGTCTTCGCGGACCAGGAGGTGAAGGCCGAGCAGGCACGGCACGTCGGGGCTGTCGGGGTCGTCCAGCTCACCGGGCCGGAACACCGGCAGGAAGGCGCGCTTGCTGTCCTTCTCGGACCGCAGCAGGTCGAGGACCCGCGCGAACGGCGAGGTTCCGCCGTCGGTGGGGGCGAAGATCCGCGCGCCGTAGGCGGAGCCGTCGATGGTGGACCCGTCGCGGGAGTCTGCGCGGCGGCGCGGCGCGTAGTGGGCGATCATGTCGAGGTCGCGCCGTCCGCCGAGGTACCAGAGGGCTTCGGCGAAGTGGTAGACGGGGTTGATCGGCCGGGCTACCAGGAACGGAGTCCGCTGCCGGGGGTCGGTCAGCTGGAAGCTGACGCCGATGCACTCGCGACTGTCGTTGCCGCGCGGGGCATTGGCGTACTGGTGGTTATCGCTGACGTGTCGCAGGATCGCGGCGTACGCCTGCTCGAATGATGGGAATGCGAGTGGAGCGAGCATATGGCCTCCTGTGAGATCAGCGCGGGCTTGCTCGGTGAGGTGCTGGGGTGGTGCCGGCCACTCCTCGGCGGATGTGGGCGGCCGGCACCGGGTCCGCCCGGCGTGTGCCGACGGGAGTTCGCCGGGCGGAGATCAGGGGCTCAGGCGGCGCTCAGCGCGGCGGCCTGGCAGGGGGTGATGCTGTGGACGGGCGGCCTGGGTATGGCGTCGCGGACGCGGGCGGCCAGGGCTGCGGCGCGTCGGGGGCGGGTCAACGAGTGCGGCAGCGCCACGGTGGCGCACACCGACTTGCCTTTCCCCTCCGGCCGCCAGTTCCAGGTGATGGTCTCGGCGGCGACCACGGTCAGGCCGTGTCCCGACCGGCCGTCGTCATAGGGCTCACGCTGCTGCGGCGGGTTGGGCGAGCTGTCGTGGACCACGATGGCGAGGTTGTTGTTCGGGGTCACCCATACGGCGATGGTGATCGGGCCGGCCTGCCCCGCGTGCCTGATGGCGTTGGTGACCAGCTCGCTGACGACTCGGCGGATCGTGTCCGCGTACTCAGCGGGCAGATCACCGGGGCACCAGTCGGCGACGGCGGCGACCGCGCGGCGGCGGGCGTCGCCGACGCTGACCGCTTGCGGCTCGATCGTCCAGGACACCTCTTGCAGGGCCGGGGTCTGGGCGTTGGCGGTCACCGCTCGTCCCGCCTCGCGGCGCGGCGGCGGCATCCCTCGGCAAGCTGGGCCAGGAACCGCTTTCGACGGCGGGCACGGGACTCGGGGACGTGCGCGGCGGCCGCGGGGCTGAACGGGGCGAAGCCGGAGGCGGCCTGTAGGAGGTCGTGGCGGCGCGCGCGGTCGGCCGGGCTGCGGCGCTGGAGCGATGCGGTGGCCGTGTACGCGGTGGTGCGGGCGGCGGCGATCAGGAACGCGCCGTGCCGGCCCAGTTCGGCGGGCACCTGGTCGAAGGTGTCGGCGGTGCAGCTGTAGAGGGCGACGGGAACGCGGCCCACGAGGTGCCAGCTGGGAGGATGGGTCGTCATGGTGCCCAGGCTGCCCGCGAATTGAGTTGTCGTGAACGCGCGGGGCGTATCACTTCCGGAAGTCATATCGGCCCGGATTGATACGCCCCGTATCAATTCGGCATCACTGAGTGAAGAGACTGATACCGAGGATGCCGCCCAGCTTGCGGACGCGGGTGGTGCTGGCGTGTCCGGAGCGCTGCATGATCGCGCCGGGTAGCGCCTGGTGGCGGGCCCAGTCAGGGTGGCGGCTGCACACGTCGAGGAGGGTGTCGAGGGCGGCGTCGTGCTGGCGGGTGTCGGCCTGGGCGAGGGCGATGTCCAGGGCGAGGCGGTTGCGGGCAGCCTGCGGGAGCGGCGACAGGTCCCCCAGCGACCGGGCCAGGGCGAGAGCCTTGCCGGGCTCGCCCATGACGGTGTGGACGCCGATGGCCTGCGCAGTGACGGTGGTCGGCCCGTAGCTCGTGCCGTTGATCATCACATCCCGTCCCATGCGGGCGGCGACCGCGTGCCCCTGGGAGAGGAGGTCGCGGGCGCGGTCGGCGTTGCCGTCGCGGGAGGCGACGACGGCGGCGAAGGTGACGTGCCACCCGTAGGTGGCCAGCACTTCGAGGTCCCGTTCCCCGTAGCGCGGTTCGATCGCGGCGAAGGCCGTCTCAGCGGCGCTGGTGGCCTTCGCGAGGCGGGCGTCTCGCATGTAGATCCAGGACCGGCCGCAGTCCACCATCGCGGACCGCAACGGGTCGGATGCCTTGCCGACGTGGTGATGGGCGTGGCCGATTGCCGCATAGGCGAGGTCCCGAGCGCCGTGGAACTGGGCGGTGTAGGAGGCGAGTCGGTAGGCGTCGGCGAGTAGGCCGTGGGCCGCGCACCGCTGTTCGTCCGGGACGGACTTGAGGAGGGCGGCGGCCTGGGCGATGGCGGGGGCGGCGAGCGCACCGGCACGGGTGTAGTCCCCGGCCCGGTAGTCCGACCAGGCGTTCTCGAGGTCTGCTTGCAGGTCGGCGGCGATGGGCGGCTCCACGTCGGTGCCGACGCCTGCGGCGGTGTCATGGACGGTACGGGACAGCTCCCGCAGCATCGCGCGGTCGCTGATCAACGCGGATCGGCGCGGGGCCTGCTGGCCGAGGACGACCGACACGTCGGCGTGCAGCGCGGCGGACAGCTTGAGGAGGGAGGGCAGCCCGATACCGCCGCCTCTGGACTTCTCGGCCTTGCGGACGGTCGCCAGGGAGACCCCGGCGGCTTCGGCGAGCTGTTCCTGTGTCAGGCCGGCTCGTAGCATCTTGATGCGCTGGCCGGTGGAGTAATCGGACCACTGCGTCATACTGACTCCGTCTCAGGTGGCGTCCTCCTTGGGACGGTACTCCCGTCAGCGTGAGGGTTACGAGAGAACGGAACCGCCCCGCCTTCCAGTTGGCAGGCGGGGCGGTGACGGTCCTGGGGGAAGCTACGCGGGCACGGCGCACACCCCGAGCAGCGCTTCCAACCGAGCGACCGTGCTGGTCTCGTCCGTGGCGAGGACAGTCGTGATGCCGAGCGCCTGGGCGGGCGGAAGGTTGACCGGGTGATCGTCCACGAAGACGCACTCCTCGCCGCGAAGGCCCATCCGCTCCAACGTCAGCCGGTAGATCGCCGGGTCCGGCTTGGCGATCCCCTCGCGTTCGGAGACCACCGCCACGTCGAACAGCTCCCAGACCCCGCACGCCTCGTACGGGTCATAGGGGTCCAGGCCGAAGGAGTTCGACAGCAGAGCGACCGTGTACCCGGCAGCCCGCGCGGCCCTCGCCAGCTCGACCATGCCCCCGGCCGGCCGAACACCGGCCCACGCCCGTCCCATCAGGTTCACGTGGTCGGCGACGCCGAGGATCGGAGCGGTCCGTCGATTCCACTCCTGCTGGGTCAGCGTCCCGCGTTCGAGGTCGGCGTACAGGCCGCGGACCACCGGATCCGTGTTGAGTGTGCGCCGCCATGCCTGCTCGTCCAGTCCCTCGCTGACGCACCACTGGCGGTGCACGGCCAGCGCGTCGGCGGTCAGCACGCCCACGAAGTCGAAGATCAGTCCGCGATACGGTCCATCCGGGGGCGTGCTTGTGTGAGATGGCTGGTCCATGCTGGGTTCCCTTCCCGGTTCGTCGCTGTACCGGCGAAGGTACCCGCACCGGGTGGGTGGCACGAACACGACCGCCCCGCAGTCCAGTTGGCGACGCGGGGCGGTCGTGACTCGCTGGCCGTCCCCACGCCGCGCATGCCACCGGGGTGACCCGCCGTGACCCGCTGCCCGCGCGGATGCGCACGATCCTCGGCGACTTCCAACGCGGCCTGACCGCTCTGGCGTCCGGCTCGCCGATTGCGCGAGAGCGGGCCGACCGCTTCCGCACCGAATGGAGCCGACCATGACGGCCGAGGTACGCCACTTCCGCGCCGGGGACCTGCCCGACCGACGGCAGGGGCATCGCTGTGCGGTGCCAGCGCGCCGCGAGGTCGGCGTGCACTGCCGGGGCGATCTGGTCCCAGGTCGGTGCCGTGGCTTGTCCGAACTAGAACGGACGAGCGTACGGCTGAGCCCTCACCTGGTCGTAGATCCCGCGTAGCCACGGCTGACGGACGGCGGGCACTCGTGCCAGCGTGTGCAGGAACACTCCCGAGTCGGGCCGGAACAGCCGCCATGGATGCATCGGCAGCGGATCGTCGCGAAGAACACCCTCGGGTGTTCCACCCGTCACAGGAACCAGCGACCGTTCGTTGTGGAAAGCCAGATGCATCCACACGTCGGCGGCCAACGGCACGGCAACTGCGGTGCCGGACGGTTGCCACGCCCTCCCCGTCTGCGGATGCTGTGGAACCAGAGCGATGTCGAGGGCGGGGTCGGGAGCCGGCAGGCCCGGCCCGGCCAAGGCCACTCTCTTCGCCGGCAGCCCCTGCGGGAGCAACGCGTCGAGCACGCGGCCGAAGGTGTTCGCGGCGAGGCCGTCAGGGACGGCCACCGGGGCGCCGGCCGAGGCCACCAGCAGGTGCGCCAGGGCTGACCCGACCGCTGCCTCCCACCATGGGCTCCACACTCCGGGCGGCTCGACCGGCGGTGTGCCTTGTCGTTCCTCCGCCAGTGCCTCCCAGGTGACTGTCCGGCGGGCGGGATCAGCGGTGGGAAGGCGGCGCACGGCATCCGGGGCGAGCCGCACCGCCTGCCAGTACGAGCAGTCGTCGATGCGGGTCGCCACCGCCTGACCGCAGTTCGCGCAGGCCAGGTTCGGGCCGTCCCTCCCGTCCAGCCCCATGCAATAGCCATCGCATCGCTCCGGGATCAGGACGGTACCGCAGGTGTCACCCGGCGCGAGGACGATCGCTCCGGGTGCCCCGAAGGGCAGGGCGCCGACCGGCGCGAACACGCCGCGAGCTTCGGCTTCCTGCACCCCGATCTCGCTCCACAGTCGCCATGGGGGCCCGGACGGCTCCGGGTCAACGGCGTACGTCCCCGGTTCCATCAGCGCGGGAAGCAGTTCATGTCCGTACGTCTGGTGGGCATGGACGGGAAGCGCAATCTGCGACACGGCGGCGGTCAGTGCGGCGCCACAACGCGCACACGCGAACACGGCCATCCGTCCTCCCCCCACCTCTGGAGACCCGAAGTATCCCGGCTCGGTGATCGACCGCCAACACCTTTTCAAGACCGCAGCGTGGTCCCGTTCGGCGTCTTCGTTCAGGTTGCCGACGGGATCGAGGGACTGATCCATCTTCGAGAGCTCACAGGGGCCACGGGCCGAGGCTGCGTCCGTCGGAGGAGAGCGCGCTGAGGGTGGCGACGACCGGTTCGTCCACCGGGTCGCCGTCGTCGTAGCTGGCCGTGGCCTGGGTGCGGCCGTCGGTTCGGGCGGCGATGGCGAAGTGGAGGTTGCCGCCGTGCGCGGCGGCCACCGCCGCGGCCGCCAGCGCCGGTATGCGACGACCCTTGCGACGTCCGTGCGCCGCTCGCTTGCCAGTCATGTTCACTCTCCCGGTCGGCAGATGAGGGGAACGCTGCCGACATGGACAGGAGAGCCACCGCGAGGAGCCGGATAACGGAAAAGGGTTAGGCTCCTGGTTCGGTGCGCGATCGGCGGCCTGCGGGGCCGCTCGGAGGGGGATCGGTGATCGGCGAACTGCTGCCCGCCACAACGGTGGTGGAGATCTCGTACGAGGACCTGCCGCAGGCCCGACTGGAGCCGGCGGAGGAGGCCGCGATCGCGCAGGCCACGGAGTCCCGCCGCCGGGAGTACACAACCGTGCGGCACTGCGCGCGAACCGCACTCGGCCGGCTCGGCGTGCCGTACCGGCCGCTGCTGGCGGGCACGGGAGGAGCGCCGAGCTGGCCCGACGGCGTGGTGGGCAGCATGACGCACTGCGCGGGCTTCCGCGGCGCCGCGGTGGACCTGACCCGCAACCTCGCCTCGCTCGGCATCGACGCCGAACCCGACGAGCCTCTCCCGCACGGGGTGCTGGAGAGGGTCGCGCTGCCCGGCGAGCACGCGCGGGTGCTCGCCCTGCTCGCCGGCCGCCCTCGACTCGCCTGGGACCGCCTGCTGTTCAGTGCGAAGGAGGCGGTCTACAAGGCCTGGTTCCCACTCACCGGCCGATACCTGGACTTCCCCGAGGCCGACATCGTGATCGACCCCGGCGGCACCTTCCACGCCACGCTGCTGGTGCCGGGGCCGGTGGTCGGTGATCGGCGGATCGCGGGGTTCGACGGCCGCTGGACGGCGCGCGGCGGCCTGCTCGCCACCGCGACCACCGTCAGCCGGCCCATCTGAAAGCCCGTTACGCGGGCGCGAGTTCGGCGGGCACGGCCAGACCCAGGTTGTGGATCAGGTCGACGATCTCGCAGTTGTAGAGCTTCTCGGAGTCCTGGATCTGCGGGCCGAGATGTCCGTGCACCTCCAGCGAGACCAGGCCGTGCAGCCTGCCCCAGAGCCGCAGTGCGAGCGACGCCGCAGCCGGCTGGAGGCCGGGGAACGCCTCGCAGATCAGCCGCGCGAACACCGGGTCGTAGTCGGCCCAGTCGTGCTGGTCGCCGGTGTGCAGGTGGGCCGCCCAGGGCCAGGCGTCGACGACCAGGCCGGTCAGCAGCACGCAGGCGCGGTGCTCCGCCTCGGCCACCGGCCCGCCCTCGGGCGCCTGGTACTCGGGGACCGGGTCTCCGAAGATCAGCTGGAACTGGTGGGGGTTGGCCACCGCCCACCACCGGTACGCCTGCGCGTAGGCGAGCACCCGCGCCGCCGGGCCCCCGGGGCACGCCGCCAGCGCGGCTTCCAGGGTGTCCGTGAGGCTGTGGTAGACGTCCGCGATGAGTGCGGTGATCAGCTTGTCACGCGTGTCGTAGTAGCTGTAGATCGCACCCGCGGTCATCCCCATGTCGCGCGCGATGGCGCGCAGCGACACGGCCGCGGTGCCGTTCTCCGCCATATGGGCGAGCGCGATGGTCTTGATCTCCTGCGCGGTCTCGGCGCGCAGTCGCTCTCGTCTACTCAACTTCGGGTCTGCCACCGACGAAGTCTAGCAAGAGCACAGAGACTGGGCGGCGTGCAGACCCAGATCGGCGTGAACAATTGCCGCACCGATTAGGGGTGACCCCTGCGGCGGCCCCTGCATGTCCGCCCCTCCAGGGGGTCGGTGACTAGGGGTCCGCTAAGGGGCGACAGGGATTGGGGGCACCCGAAGCACTGCGTACGGTGAAAGCACCCCCCACGTTTCCGAGCCTCTGACGAGGCCGCCCATCGGTCATCGAACAGAAGGGACGGCATGGACCTGTTAGCGGAAGCTGTTCTGGCCGGAGCCGCTCCGGACCACCTCGAAACACTGGATCTCCCCCGCGAGTACCTGGCCGCCCACATCCGGGCGCAGGACGTCGGCATGTTCGACGGCGTCGCCGACAAGGACGTACGAAAGTCACTGCGCGTGGGCCACGTACCGATGCCGGAGCCGGCACCGGACGAGGTCGTGGTCGCGGTGATGGCGAGCTCCATCAACTACAACACCGTCTGGTCGGCCACCTTCGAGCCGGTCCCCACCTTCAACTTCCTTGAGCGGTACGGACGCCAGGACGGCTTCGCGGCCCGGCACGACCTCCCCCACCAGGTGCTCGGCTCGGACGCGGCCGGGGTCGTCGTCCGGGTCGGCGCCGGGGTGCGGCGCTGGCGGGCCGGCGACCACGTCGTGGTGAGCTGCGTCCAGGTCGACGACCAGGAGCCGGCCACCCACAACGACGCCATGCTGGGCGCCGAACAGCGCATCTGGGGCTACGAGACCAACTTCGGCGGACTGGCGCACTACACCCTCGTCCGCGCCAGCCAACTCCTGCCCAAGCCCGCCCACCTGACCTGGGAGGAGGCCGCCTGCGTACTGCTCACCGCGGCAACCTCCTACCGGATGCTGGTCGGTGAGCACGGAGCCCGGATCAAGCAGGGCGACGTCGTGCTGATCTGGGGAGCCACCGGCGGACTGGGTGCCTACGCCGTCCAGCTGGTGAAGAACGCCGGCGGCATCCCCGTGGGCGTGGTCAGTTCGGAGCGCAAGGCCGAACTGCTGCGCAGGCTCGGCTGCGACGTGGTGATCGACCGCAACGCGATCGGCCTGGGCGGCGACGCCCCGCTCACCCCGGAACGGACCGTCGAACTGGGCAAGCGCCTCGGGCGCGCCATCCGGGCCGAGGTCGGCGAGGACCCGCACGTGGTCTTCGACTACATCGGCCAGGCCACCTTCGGTCTCTCCGTCTTCGTGGTCCGGCGCGGCGGAGTGGTGGTCACCTGCGGCTCAAGCACCGGCTACCAGCACCAGTTCGACAACCGCTACCTCTGGATGAACCTGAAGCGCATCATCGGCAGCCACGCGGCGAACCTCCAGGAGCAGGCGGAGTGCAACCGCCTCTTCCAGCTCGGCCACCTGTCCCCGATCCTCTCCTCGGTCCACCGCCTGGAGGACGTCGCCGAGGCCGCGCGGCTGGTGCAGGAGAACCGCCACACCGGAAAGGTCGGCGTGCTCTGCCTCGCGCCCGAGCCCGGACTGGGCGTCACCGATCCCGAGCTGCGGGCCCGGATCGGCGAAGAGCGGCTGAACCCGCTCCGCGAGCTGAGCGCGGTCAGCGGATGAGGCACATCGGCATTCTCTCCACCGGCTCCTACCTGCCCAAGGAGGAGGTCGGCAACGAGGAGGTGGCGGCCAGGGTCGGCGTCACCGCCGAGTGGATCGAGCGCAAGACACAGATCCGCTCCCGCCGCTACGCCGCCCCCGACGAGGCGACCTCCGACCTCGCCGCGCACGCCGCCACCGAGGCACTCGCCCAGGCCGGTCTGAGCGCGGACCAGATCGACTACCTCATCGTGTCCACCTCGACCGGCGACTCGCCCCAGCCGCCGACCTCCTACCTCGTGCAGGACCTGCTGGGCGCGCGCCGGGCCGCCTGCTTCGACGTCAACGTCGTGTGCAGCGGCTTCGTCTACGCGCTGGCGCTGGCCCACAGCCTGGTCACGGTCAACCCGGACGCGCGGGCCCTGGTGATCGGCGCGGACCTGTACTCGCGGATCCTCGACTTCACCGACCACCGCACCGCCGTGCTGTTCGCGGACGGCGCCGGAGCGGCCGTGGTCGCGGCGGTGCCCGAGCCCTACGGGGTCCTCGGCATCGACCTCGTCAGCCGCGGGGACGCCCACGGGCTGATCCGGGTCGAGGCCGGCGGCAGCCGGCTGCCGACCTCCGCGCAGACGCTGGCGGAGGGCGGGCACTTCTTCCGGATGGACGGGCGCGGGGTCCGCGACTTCGTGGCGGACCAGGTGCCCCCGGCCCTGGTGCGCTTCTCCGAGCGGGTCGGCGTCCCGCTCGACCGGGTCGACCACTTCGTGCCCCACCAGGCCAACGGCGTGATGCTGACCGAGGTGGTCGAGCGGGCCGGACTGACCGGTGCGCTCACCCACCGCACGCTGCGCGACTACGGCAACGTCGGCAGCGCCTCCGTACCCGTCGCCCTCGACGAGGCCAACCGGACGGGCGCCCTGTCCGACGGTGACCTGGTCCTGCTCGCCGGCTTCGGCGGCGGCATGGCGATCGGTTCCGCACTGCTCCGCTGGAGGAACACATGAACGCCCTGAGCACACCCCCGATCCACCGCGTCGGCGTGGTCGGCAGCGGAATCATGGGGATCGGCATCGCCGAGCTGTGCGCGAAGGCCGGACTCGACGTGACCGTGGCGGTCTCCTCGACCGCCTCCCTGGTCGAGGGACCCAAGCGGCTGGCCCGCTCACTGGACCGGGGCGTCAGCAAGGGGAAGGTCACCCCGGAACTGCGCGACGCCGCGTTCGGGCGGGTCGCCTTCACCCGGGAGCTCACGGACCTCGCCGACCGGCAGTTCGTGGTGGAGGCGGTGAAGGAGCACGAGCCGCTGAAGCTGGAGCTGTTCGCGGCGCTCGACAAGATCGTCGAGGACCCCGACGCGATCCTGGCGTCCAACACCTCCTCGATCCCGATCGTCCGGCTGGCCCGCGCCACCACCCGCCCGCACCAGGTCGTCGGGGTGCACTTCTTCAACCCGGTGCCCGCACTCCCCCTGGTGGAGCTGATCCCCTCGGTCCTGACGGACCATCAGACAACTGAGCGCGCCCAGGAGTTCGTCACCAGCGCGCTCGGAAAGACGGCGGTCGTCTCACCCGACCGGGCCGGCTTCCTGGTCAACGCCCTGCTGTTCCCCTACCTGCTCTCCGCCATCCGGATGGTGGAGGCGGGAGTCGCCACCGCCGAGGTCATCGACCAGGGCATGGTGCTGGGCTGCTCCCACCCGATGGGACCGCTCAAGCTCGCCGACCTGATCGGCCTCGACACCACCGTCTCGATCGCCGAGGCCATGTACCAGGAGTTCAGGGAACCGCTGTACGCGCCGCCGCCGATGCTACTGCGGATGGTCGAGGGCGGGCTGCTGGGCCGCAAGAGCGGACAGGGCTTCTACACGTACGAGTAAGAGCGCCAAGGACATTCGTGCGCGCGCGGAGGGATCCGTCGCGCGCGGCCGCCGAGAGGAAGTACAGGTAGTCATGGTCATCGAACCCGGATCCGACTTTCCCGAGGGTCAGCGGATACCGCCGGAGAGCCGGGCGGGACTGGACGGCGCCATCGCGGTCGTCGGCCTCTCCTGCCGGTTCCCGGGCGCCGCGAGCCCGGACGCGTTCTGGCGCCTGCTGCGCGACGGCGAGGAGGCGGTGACCGACGCCGGCCGGCCGGGCAGGCCCGGACGGCCGACCGGCGAGGGGATCCGCCCCGGCGGGTTCCTCGACCAGGTCGACGGGTTCGACCCGGAGTTCTTCGGCATCGCGCCGCGCGAGGCGGTCACCATGGACCCGCAGCAGCGGCTGGTCCTCGAACTGGCCTGGGAGGCGCTGGAGAACGCCGGTATCGTCCCGGGCACCCTGGCCGAGGACCGGGTCGGCGTGTTCGTCGGCGCGATCTGGGACGACTACGCCAAACTCGTCCACGAGTACGGCGGCGAAGCGCTCACCAACCAGACCATCACCGGGGTGAGCCGCAGCATCATCGCCAACCGGGTCTCCTACGCGCTCGGCCTCAAGGGGCCCAGCCTGGTGGTGGATTCGGCCCAGTCCTCCTCGCTGGTCGCCGTCCACCTCGCCTGCCAGAGCCTGCTGGCGGGCGAGTCCACCACCGCGCTGGCGGGCGGGGTGAGCCTGAACCTGATCCCCGAGGGCTTCGCGCTGGCCAACAGGTTCGGCGCCCTCTCGCCCGAGGGCCGCACCTACACCTTCGACGCGCGGGCCGACGGCTACGTCCGCGGCGAGGGCGGCGGCCTCGTGGTGCTCAAGACCCTGCGCCAGGCGCTCGCCGACAACGACGTCATCCACTGCCTGATCCGCGGCGGCGCGGTCAACAACGACGGCGGCGGCGCCAACCTGACCTCGCCCAACGGCGCGGCCCAGCAGGACGTGCTGCGCCGGGCCTACGCACAGAGCGGGGTCGACCCGGCCGCCGTCCGCTTCGTCGAGCTGCACGGGACGGGCACCCCCGTGGGGGACCCGATCGAGGCCGCCGCGCTCGGCTCGGTACTCGGCGCCGGCCGCAGCGAGGACTCCCCGCTCCTGGTCGGTTCGGTCAAGACCAACATCGGCCACCTGGAGGGCGCGGCCGGTATCGCCGGCCTGATCAAGGCGGCGCTCTGCCTGCGGGAGCGCCGGCTCGCCCCCAGCCTGAACTTCCGCAGCCCGAACCCCGCCATCGCGCTGGAGGAGCTGCGCCTCGAGGTCAACGACAGCCTGCGGCCGCTCGGCCCGCCCGAGGACGGGACCCTCTTCGCCGGGGTCAGCTCCTTCGGCATGGGCGGCACCAACGCCCATCTGGTGCTCTCCGACGCCCCGCAGGCCGTCGAGCCGGCGGCGGCCGAGCGGCCGTGGGCGGGACCGGTGCCGGTGCTGGTCTCCGGTCGCACCCCGCAGGCGCTGCGCGCCCAGGCGCGCGCGCTGCTCGACCACCTGACCGGCCATCCGTTGACCGAACTCAGCCGGACCGCCGGGGCGTTGGCCACCGCCCGGACGCACTTCGAGCACCGCGCGGTGGTACTCGCCGAGGACCGCGCGGGCCTGACCGACGCGCTGGCCGCGCTGGCCGACGGCGCGCAGGCGGCGAACACCGTGGTCGAGCGGGCGCAGTCCGGCCCGCTGGCCTTCCTCTTCACCGGCCAGGGCAGCCAGCGGCCGGGCATGGGACGGGAGTTGTACGCCGCGCAGCCGCGGTTCGCGCAGGCCCTGGACGAGGTCTGCGCGGCGCTCGACCCGTGGTTGGACCAGCCGCTGCGGACGCTGATGTTCTGCGACGAGGGCTCGGCACAGGCGCAGTTGCTCAACCGGACCCGGTACACCCAACCCGCGCTGTTCGCCTACGAGGTGGCCCTCTACCGGCTGTTGGAGCACTACGGGGTCGCACCGGACCTCGTGATGGGCCACTCGGTCGGCGAGCTGGCCGCCGCGCACGTCGCCGGTGTGCTCTCGCTGGCCGACGCCTGCGCCCTGGTGGCCGCCCGGGCCCGCCTGATGCAGGAGCTGCCGCCGGGCGGCGCCATGGTGTCCGTCGAGGCGTCGGTGGCCGAACTCTCGGAGGAACTGGCGGAGCTGGCGGGGCGGGTCGAGGTCGCCGCCGCCAACGGGCCGCGCTCGACCGTGCTGGCCGGCGAGGAGGAGGCCGTCCTCGCGGTGTCCCGGCGCTGGAGCGAGCTCGGGCGGCGGACAAAGCGGCTGAAGGTCAGCCATGCCTTCCACTCCCCGCTCATGGACGGCATGCTGGAGGCCTTCCGCGAGGTGGCCGCCGGCCTGACCTACCACGCCCCGCGCATCGCCGTGGTGTCCAACCTGACGGGCCGCCTGGTCGACCCGGACGAGATCCGCACCCCTGACCACTGGGTGCGGCACGCGCGCGCGTCGGTCCGGTTCCTGGACGGGATGCGCGCCCTCGCGGAGCAGGGCGTCACGACGTACCTGGAGATAGGCCCCGACGCGGTGCTGGCCGCGATGGGCAAGGACTGCGTCGGCGCGGAGGGCACCGCCTTCCTGGCGACGGCGCGCGCCGGCCGCCCGGAGCCGGCCGCCCTGACGACCGCCCTCGCCCACCTGCACGTGCGCGGAACCGCCGTGGCGTGGCGGACGGCGCTGCCCACCGAGGGCGCCCGGCGCACCCCGCTGCCGACCTACGCCTTCCAGCGCGAGAGCTACTGGCTGGACGTGCCGGAGCGCCGCGGGGACCTGGTCCGGCCGGGCTGGACCGCCCTTGCGCACAGCGGCGCCGAACTGCCGGGCAGCCGGTGGGCCGTCGCCGGAGACGGCGAGCCCGGGCTGGCCTTCGCGCTGACCACCGGCACCTCCGGGGTCGAGGTCTACCCCAGCCTTGCTGCCCTGCGCACCGCCCGGGCCCTGCCGGACACCGTGCTGGTCCCGCTGGCCACACTGCTCGCACCGGCGGCGGACGGCTCGTCGGACGAGTTGGCGCAGGCCACGCTCGCGCTGCTCCGGTCGTGGCTCGACGAGGAGGCCTTTGCCGACTCCCGGCTGCTCCTGGTGACCCGCGGCGCGGTCGCCACTTCGCCCGCCGACGCGGCGCCGGATCCCGTCCACGCCGCCGCCTGGGGGCTGGTGCGCTCGGCCCAGGCCGAGCACCCCGGCCGGTTCGCCCTGCTCGACCTCGACGTGGAGCAGACCTCGCTGCAGGCCGTACCGGCGGCGGTCGCCTCCGGGGAGCCAGAACTCGCGCTGCGCTCGGGCCAGTTGTTCGCCCCCGTCGGCCCGTCGCCGCGGCCCGCCGCCGTGCCCGCGCCCCGGCCGGCCGAGCCGCCGGCGGCCTCCGCCCTGGAGCGACGGCTGGCCGGGCTGACCGAGGGCGAGCGCGACCGGGTGCTCTCGGAGCTGGTCCGCACCCAGGTGGCCACTGTGCTCGGCCTGCCCTCGGCGGACCGCGTCGACGTGCAACGGCCCTTCAAGGCCCTCGGGTTCGACTCACTGAGCGGCGTCGAGCTGTGCGATCGGCTCGGCACCGCCACCGGCCTGCGGGTGCCGGCCACGCTGGTCTTCGACCACCCGACGACGGCCGAGGTGATCGCCTACCTGCGGGCCGAGTTGGACCACGGTCCACAGGAAGCCCCCGGCGCCCAGGCCCCGGCCCTGTCGGCCGAGGACGAGGACCCGATCGCGATCATCGGCATGAGCTGCCGCCTGCCGGGCGAGGTGCACTCGCCGGAGGCGCTCTGGGACCTGGTGGCCTCCGGCCGGGACGCGATCACGGGCTTCCCGGTGGACCGCGGCTGGGACCTGGAGGAGCTGTTCCACCCCGATCCCGATCACCCGGGCACCTCCTACACCCGCGAGGGCGGATTCCTGCACGACGCAGCCGAGTTCGACGCCGAGTTCTTCGGCATCTCACCGCGCGAGGCACTGGCCATGGACCCCCAGCAGCGACTGCTGCTGGAGACCTCCTGGGAGGCCTTCGAGCGAGCGGGCATCGACCCGACCACCCTGCGCGGCTCGCGCACCGGCGTCTACGCGGGCACCTTCCTGTTCCGCGACTACGCCGGCGGCACCGGCGGGCTGACGGCCGGGCCGGAGGGACAGCGGATGACCGGTGGCGCGGCGAGCGTGCTCTCCGGCCGGGTGTCGTACGCCCTGGGCCTGGAGGGCCCGGCCGTCACCCTGGACACCGCGTGCTCGTCCTCGCTGGTCGCCCTGCACCTGGCCGTCCAGAGCCTGCGCCAGGGCGAATGCTCACTCGCCCTGGCCGGTGGAGTCACCGTGATGTCCACCCCGGACACGTTCGTGGAGTTCAGCCGCCAGCGCGGACTGTCCGCCGACGGCCGCTGCAAGGCCTTCGCCGCCTCCGCCGACGGCACCGGCTGGGCCGAAGGCGCCGGCATGCTCGCCCTGGAACGCCTCTCCGACGCGCGCCGCCACGGGCACCGGGTCCTCGCGCTCGTCCGCGGCACCGCCGTCAACCAGGACGGCGCCAGCAACGGCCTCACCGCCCCCAACGGCCCGTCCCAGCAGCGGGTCATCCAGCAGGCACTGGCCGCCGCCAAGCTCACCGCCCAGGACATCGACGCCGTCGAAGCCCACGGCACGGGCACGCGCCTCGGCGACCCCATCGAGGCGCAGGCCCTGCTCGCCACCTACGGCCAGCACCGCCCCGCCGACCAGCCGCTGTGGCTGGGCTCGATCAAGTCCAACATCGGCCACACCCAGGCCGCCGCCGGCGTCGCCGGCATCATCAAGATGGCCATGGCCATGCGCCACGGCACCCTGCCCCGCACCCTGCACGTCGACGAGCCCTCGCCGTTCGTCGACTGGCAGTCCGGCGCCGTCCAACTCCTCACCACAGAACGGGAATGGCCAAAGAACGACCGCCCCCGCCGAGCCGCCGTCTCCTCCTTCGGCATCAGCGGCACCAACGCCCACGTCATCCTCGAACAAGCCCCCACCCAACCCGAGTTGACCCGCGAGATCACCACCCCCGGCACCCTCCCCTTCCTCCTCTCCGCCAAGACCGAGGACGCCCTGCGCCAGCAGGCACACCGCCTCCTCACCCACAGCACGACCGAACTCCTCGACACCGCCTACTCACTGGCCACCCGACGCGCCGCCCATCAGCACCGCGCCGTCGTCCTCGCCACCGATGCGGACGAGTTGGCCCAGAGCCTGACGGCCCTGGCCGACGGGCAGCCGGCCACGCGCGTGGTCAGGGGCGAGTCGGCGCACGGTCTCACCGCCTTCCTGTTCACCGGCCAGGGCAGCCAGCGCCTCGGCATGGGCCGGGAGCTCTACCAGGCCCACCCCGTCTTCGCCCAGGCCCTGGACGAGACCTGCGCCCTCCTCGACAAGCACCTCGGCCGGTCACTGCGCGAGGTTCTCTTCGCCGCCGACGGCAGCTGGGAATCGGAGCTGCTGCACCAGACGGTCTTCACCCAGACCGGCCTGTTCGCCCTGGAGGTCGCCCTCTACCGGCTGGTGGAGTCCTGGGGCCTGCGCCCCGACTACCTGATGGGCCACTCCATCGGCGAACTGACCGCCGCCCACATCGCCGGAGTCCTCTCACTGGACGACGCCTGCGCCCTGGTGGCCGCCCGCGGCCGTCTCATGCAGGCGCTCCCCCAGGACGGCGCGATGGTCTCCGTCCTCGCCCCCGAGGAGGAGGTCGCCGAACTCCTGGACGGCCACGCCCGGGTGTCCATCGCCGCCGTCAACGGCCCCACCTCCGTGGTGATTTCAGGCGACCTCACCGCCGTCCTCGACATCACCGAAACACTCAAAGCCCGCGGCCGCAAAACCCGCCAACTCCAGGTCAGCCACGCCTTCCACTCCCCCCACATGGACCCCATGCTGGCCGAATTCCAGGCCCTGGCAGAGGGTTTGACCTTCCACCCGCCCACCATCCCGATCATCACCAACACCACCGGCAGGACAGCCACCCCCGACGAACTCCGCACCCCCGACCACTGGGTCCGCCACGTCCGCCAAGCCGTCCGCTTCCACGACGGCATCCAAACCCTGCACGCCGCAGGCGTCACCAGCTACCTCGAACTCGGCCCCGACGCCGTCCTCACCGCGATGGGTCGCGACTGTGTCCCGGAACTGGAACCGGACTCACCCGCACCGGAGTTCATCCCCCTGCTGCGCAAGGATCGACCCGAGCCGGTCAGCGCGCTGAACGCGCTCGCCCAGCTGCACGTGCGAGGGATCGGCGTGGACTGGGAGACCGTCTTCCAGGGCACGGGGGCGCGGCCCACCGACCTGCCCACCTACCCGTTCCAGCGCAGGCACTACTGGCCGAAGCCCGCGGGCGGGCCCGGTGGGGACGTGGGCGCGGCGGGCCTGGACCGGATCGACCACCCACTGCTGGGAGCCGTCGTCCGCCAGGCCGATTCCGAGGAACTCCTCCTGACCGGCCGGCTGTCGCTGCGGACCCATCCGTGGCTGGCCGACCACAAGGTGCTGGGCCGGGTGCTGCTGCCCGGGACGGCCTTCGTGGAGCTCGCTCTGCAGGCCGGCGCCGAGGCGGGCGCGGCACACCTGGAGGAGCTCACCCTGGAAGCGCCGCTGATCCTCACCGAGCGCGGCAGCACGCAGTTCCAGGTAGCCGTGGGCGCGCCGGACGAGACCGGCGGCCGATCGTTCACCGTCCACTCGCGCCCGGTCGGCGGGGAGTTCGAGGAGACCTGGGTCCGCCATGCCGGCGGTGTCCTCACCGGCGACGACACGCCGGCCGCCTTCGGTAGCACCGTCTGGCCGCCCCAGGGCGCCCGGCGGCTCGACCTCTCGGAGCGCTACCAGGCGCTCCTCGACCAGGGTTTCGACTACGGGCCGGCCTTCCAGGGGCTGCGGTCCGTCTGGCAGCGCGGCACCGAGGTCTTCGCCGAGCTCGCCCTGCCGCAGGACCAGCAGGCGACGGCCGAGCGGTTCGGCCTGCACCCGGCGCTGCTCGACTCGGCGCTGCACGCGATCGAGCTGGGTGTCCTCCCGGGCACCGGTGAGCCGCGACTGCCGTCGTCTGGAGCGGAGTGCGGCTGTACGGCACCGGCGCGTCCGCGGCCCGCGTGCGGCTGGCTCCGGCCGGTCCCGACGCGGTGGCCATCGAGGTGACGGACGCCGCCGGCGGCCCGGTCGCCTCGGTGCAGGCGCTGGCCGTGCGGGCGGTCTCTGCCCAGCAGTTGGGCGCCGCCACCGGTCGCGGCCATGACGCACTCCTGCGGGTCGAGTGGGTGCCGGTGCCCGCGACGGCCGACACCTCGCAGCGCCTGGCCGTGCTCGGGGGCGGAGCCGGCGAAGGCCCCGCACCGGCCGACGCCGAGCGCTTCGCGGATCTCGCCGCGCTGGCGGCAGCCGGCCCGGCGCCCGAACTCGTGGTGGCACCGCTGACCGGCGATCCCGGCCAGCAGGTCCCCGCCGCGGCGAGAGGGGCGATTCACCGAGCACTGGCGCTGGCCCAGGCCTGGGTCACGGACGAGCGCTTCGCCGGCTCCCGACTGGTGCTGGTCACCTCCGGCGCAGTCGCGGTGAACCCGGACGAGGAGGTCCGGGACCTGGCGAACGCCGCAGCGCTGGGCCTGCTGCGCTCGGCCCAGACCGAGAACCCGGATCGACTGCTGCTGGTCGACCTGGCGGACTGGGCGGACTGGGCGGAGGTCACCCGGGCGGTCCGGCAGGCGGCCGGCTCCGACGAGCCGCAGCTCGCCGTCCGCTCCGGAGGGCTGTTCGCGCCGCGTCTGGCGCGCACCGGCGTCGCCGAGGGCGCCCGCGCGCCGTGGCGGACCGACGGCACGGTGCTGGTCACCGGTGCCACCGGAGCACTCGGCGGCCTGCTGGCCCGCCACCTGGTGAGCGAGCACGGCGTCCGGCACCTGCTGCTGACCAGCCGCCGGGGCGCCGCGGCGCCGGGCGCGGCCGAGCTCGCGGCCGAACTGACCGCGCTGGGCGCCGAGGTGAGCATCGAGGCGTGCGACGCGGCCGACCGGGCGGCGCTGCGCGTCCTGCTGGACGCGATCCCGGCCGACCGGCCGCTGACCGGGGTGGTGCACGCCGCGGGCGTGCTGGACGACGGCGTGCTCGGGGCACTGACGCCCGAGCGGATCGACACCGTGCTGCGGCCGAAGGCCGACGCCGCGTGGAACCTGCACGAGGCCACCCGCGACCTGGACCTCACCGCGTTCGTGCTGTTCTCCTCCATCCAGGGCCTGGTCGGCGGGGCCGGGCAGGCCAACTACGCGGCGGCGAACAGCTTCCTGGACGCACTGGCCGCGCACCGCCGGGCCCAGGGGCTGGCGGCCACCTCGATGGCCTGGGGTCCGTGGGCCCAGGGCGGGATGGCCGCCGCGCTCACCGAGGCCGACCGCAACCGGTTCGCCAGGACGGGCATGGTGCCGATCGCACCGGAGCAGGGCATGGCGCTGTTCGACGCGAGCCTGGCGCTGGACCTGGCCGCGACCGTGCCCCTGCCACTGGACGCCGCCGCGCTGCGCGCCCGCGGCGCCGACCTTCCGCATCTGCTGCGCGGGCTCGTCCGCACCCCGCCGCGGCGTGCCGCCTCGGGCACCGAGCACACCGCACCCGTGCAGTCGATCGCCGACCGGCTGGCCGGGCTGCCTGCGGCCGAGCGGGACGAAGCCCTGCTCGACCTGGTCCGCGCCGAGGTCGCGGCGGTCCTGGACTACACCGCGGACGCCGTGGATGTCCGGCGCGGCTTCAAGGAGTTGGGCATCGACTCGCTCACCGGAGTCGAGCTGCGCAACCGGTTGAACAAGGCCACTGGCAGGCGGCTGCCCGCCACGCTGGTCTTCGACTACCCGACGCCCGCCCAGCTCGCCCAGTACCTCCACACCGAGCTGGTGCCCGAGCCGGAATCGGACCTGGCTCCGTCCGGCGCGCCCCTCGCCGTGCCGGCCGCCGCCGAAGTGGACGTCCAGGCCATCGACGACCTGGACATCGAGGCCCTGATCCGCATGGCACGCGACACCGCCGAGTCCTGACGAGTTCTGGAGAAGGAAGACGATGACGAACACATCCTCCGAAGCGGTCGTCGAGGCCCTGCGGGACTCGCTCAAGGAGAGCGCCCGACTGCGCCAGCAGAACCAGCAGTTGCTGGCGAGCGCGCACGAGCCGATCGCGATCATCGGAATGAGCTGCCGCTACCCCGGAGGGGTGCGCACGCCCGAGGAGCTGTGGCAGCTGGTGCAGTCCGGCACCGACGCCGTGTCCGGCTTCCCGGTGGACCGCGACTGGGACCTGGCGGAGCTGTTCCACCCCGATCCCGAACACCCGGGCACCTCCTACACCCGCGAGGGCGGATTCCTGCACGACGCAGGTGAGTTCGACGCCGAGTTCTTCGGCATCTCACCGCGCGAGGCACTGGCCATGGACCCCCAGCAGCGACTGCTACTGGAGACCTCCTGGGAGGCCTTCGAGCGAGCGGGCATCGACCCGACCACCCTGCGCGGCTCGCGCACCGGCGTCTACGCCGGCCTGATGTACCACGACTACGGCCCGCACCTGCACAAGCCCGTCGAGGGGGTCGAGGGGTACCGGTTGACCGGCGGACTGGGGAGCGTGCTCTCCGGCCGGGTGTCCTACACCCTCGGCCTGGAGGGCCCGGCCGTCACCCTGGACACCGCGTGCTCGTCCTCGCTGGTCGCCCTCCACCTGGCCGTCCAGAGCCTGCGCCAGGGCGAATGCTCACTCGCCCTGGCCGGCGGAGTCACCGTGATGTCCACCCCCGGCACGTTCGTGGAGTTCAGCCGCCAGCGCGGACTGTCCGCCGACGGCCGCTGCAAGGCCTTCGCCGCCTCCGCCGACGGCACCGGCTGGGCCGAGGGCGCCGGCATGCTCGCCCTGGAACGCCTCTCCGACGCCCAACGCAACGGACACCGCGTCCTCGCCCTCATCCGCGGCACCGCCGTCAACCAGGACGGCGCCAGCAACGGCCTCACCGCCCCCAACGGCCCCTCCCAACAGCGGGTCATCCAGCAGGCACTGGCCGCCGCCAAGCTCACCGCCCAGGACATCGACGCCGTCGAAGCCCACGGCACCGGCACCCGCCTCGGCGACCCCATCGAAGCCCAAGCCCTGCTCGCCACCTACGGCCAGCACCGCCCCACCGACCAGCCACTGTGGCTGGGCTCGATCAAGTCCAACATCGGCCACACCCAGGCCGCCGCCGGCGTCGCCGGCATCATCAAGATGGCCATGGCCATGCACCACGGCACCCTCCCCCGCACCCTCCACGTCGACGAACCCACCCCCTACGTCGACTGGGACACCGGCGCCGTCCAACTCCTCACCACAGAACGGAAATGGCCAAAGAACGACCACCCCCGCCGAGCCGCCGTCTCCTCCTTCGGCATCAGCGGCACCAACGCCCACGTCATCCTCGAACAAGCCCCCACCCAACCCGAGTTGACCCCCGACACCGCCACCCCCGGCACCCTCCCCTTCCTCCTCTCCGCCAAGACCGAGGACGCCCTGCGCCAGCAGGCACACCGCCTCCTCACCCACACCCCCACCGAACTCCTCGACACCGCCTACTCACTGGCCACCCAACGCGCCACCCACCAGCACCGCGCCATCGTCCTCGCCACCGACCGGGAGGACCTGCTCGCCGGCCTCGCCGCACTCACCGAGGGCCGGCCGGCGCCGACGGTGGTGCGCGGCAGCGGCGACGGCACCGGGAAGTCCGCGTTCCTCTTCACCGGCCAGGGCAGCCAGCGCCCCGGCATGGGCCGCGAGCTCTACCAGGCCCACCCCGTCTTCGCCCAGGCCCTGGACGAGACCTGCGCCCTCCTCGACAAGCACCTCGGCCGGTCACTGCGCGAGCTGCTCTTCGCCACCGAAGGCAGCCCCGAGTCGGAACTGCTCGACCAGACCCTCTACACCCAGACCGGCCTGTTCGCCCTGGAGGTCGCCCTCTACCGGCTGGTGGAGTCCTGGGGCCTGCGCCCCGACTACCTGATGGGCCACTCCATCGGCGAACTGGCCGCCGCACACATCGCCGGAGTCCTCACCCTCGATGACGCCTGCACCCTGGTGGCCGCCCGCGGCCGCCTCATGCAGGCGCTCCCCCAGGACGGCGCGATGGTCTCCGTCCTCGCCCCCGAGGAGGAGGTCGCCGAACTCCTGGACGGCCACACCAGGGTGTCCATCGCCGCCGTCAACGGCCCCACCTCCGTGGTGATTTCAGGCGACCTCACCGCCGTCCTCGACATCGCCGAAACACTCAAAGCCCGCGGCCGCAAAACCCGCCAACTCCAGGTCAGCCACGCCTTCCACTCCCCCCACATGGACCCCATGCTGGCCGAATTCCACACCCTGGCAGAGGGTTTGACCTACCACCCGCCCACCATCCCGATCATCACCAACACCACCGGCAGGACAGCCACCCCCGACGAACTCCGCACCCCCGACCACTGGGTCCGCCACGTCCGCCAAGCCGTCCGCTTCCACGACGGCATCCAGGCCCTGCACGCCGCAGGCGTCACCAACTACCTCGAACTCGGCCCCGACGCCGTCCTCACCGCCATGGTGCAGGACTGCCTGGAGGACGAGGCGGCCGGTGAGGCGGTACTGATCCCCCTTCAGCGCCGCGGCCGCGCCCAGGGTCGGACGCTGCTCGCGGCCGTGGCCGAGGCCGAGCTGAACGGCGCGGTCCGGGCCGACTGGACCGCCGTCCTCGGCCGGCCCGCCGCGCGGCCGGTGGATCTGCCCACCTACCCGTTCCAGCGCACGCACTACTGGCTGCGGGAGCCCGCCGCGCCCGCCGCCGCGCCGGGCGAGGACCAGGTGAGCGCCAGGTTCTGGGAGGCCGTCGAGCGCGAGGACCTTCAGACGCTGGTCGGCACCCTGGGCGTCGAGGGCTCCGAGGCGCTCGGTGCCGCGCTGCCCTCGCTGGCCTCCTGGCGGCGCCGGCGACTGGAGTCCTCCGCCTCCGACGCCTGGCGGTACCGCGTCGTCTGGCAGCCGACCGGTGAGCCCGAATCCGCCGCGCTCACCGGCAGCTGGCTGGTCCTGGTGCCCGCCGACGTGCCCGGGTCCGCGCTGGCCGCCGACGTCGCGGCCGGGCTGGCCGAGCGGGGCGCGCAGACCCTGATCGTCCCCGTGGACGCCGCGACGGCCGATCGCTCCTGGTTCGCCGGCCGACTGGACGCGGCCACAGCCGGCGAGCCGCTGGCGGGCGTCGTCTCGCTGCTCGGTCTGGACGCGACCCCGCATCCGGAGCACCCCGCCGTCCCGCTCGGCACCACCGCCACCCTCCAGCTGATCCAGGCGATGGCCGCCGAATCCCTCGACGCCGCACTCTGGCTGGTGACCCAGGGCGCGGTGTCGACCGGGGGTTCGGACCCGCTGGCGCACCCGCTCCAGGCGCAGGTCTGGGCGCTGGGCCGCACCGCCGCCCAGGAGCACCCCCGGTTCTGGGGCGGCCTGGTCGACCTTCCGGCCACCCCCGACGCCCGGGCGCTGGAACGCCTGACCGCCGTGATCGCCGAGGCGGGCGAGGAGGACCAGAGGGCCGTCCGGCCGTCCGGAGTCCTGGTGCGCCGCCTGGTGCGCGCTCCCGGCCTCGGGGCCGACAGCGGAACCTGGTCCCCCCGGGCCACCGTGCTGGTCACCGACGGCGCCTGGGGCATGGGCGCTCACGTCTCCCGCTGGCTGGCCCGCAACGGCGCCGAGCACCTGCTCCTGACCGGCTCGCCCGGCGTCCAGGCGCCCGGCGCGGACGAACTCCTGGCGGAGCTGCGCGAACTCGGTGTGCGGGTGACCACGGCCGGCTGCGACCTTGCCGACCGGGACGCGGTGGCCGCTCTGCTGGGCGGCATACCCGAGGAGCTGCCGCTGACCGCGGTCGTCCACACGGCGGGCGAACTGCGGGGCGCCGCGCTCGCCGACGCCGACCCCGCGGAGTTCGCCGCGACGCTCGCCGTCAAGGCGCTGGGCGCCGCCCACCTGCACGACCTGGTGGACCACCTGTCCCTGGACGCCTTCGTGCTGTTCTCCTCGGTCGCGGGCGTCTGGGGCAGTGCCGGCCAGGGCGCCTACAGCGCGGCCAACGCCTATCTCGACGCGCTCGCCGAGTACCGCAGGGGACGCGGCCGGAGCGCCCTGTCGGTGGCCTGGGGCCTGTGGGCGGACAGCCCCTCCACCCCGGCGGACGCCCTGGACCCGGCCGCCGAGGCGGCCCGCCGGGAGCAGCTGCACCGCCGCGGGCTGGGCGAGTTGGCGCCGGAGTCGGCGCTCGGGTGCTGTCGCAGGCGCTGCGCGGCTCGGACGCCACCCTGATGGTGGCGGACCTGGACTGGGAGCGGTTGACCCCCGCGCTGACGGCGGTGCGCCCGAGCCCGCTGATCGGCGAACTGCCGGAGGCGGCACGGGTGCTGGCCGCCGCGCGGGACGAGGACGGCCGGCCCGCCTCGCCCGAGGCGGCGGGCCTGGTCCAGCGCCTGGCCGGCCTCTCCCCGGCGGAGCAGGAACGCCGGCTGCTCGAACTGGTCCGCACCGAGATCGCCGCCGTACTCGGCCACTCCGGCATCGAGGCGGTGCCGGCGCGCAGGTCGCTCAAGGACCTCGGCGTCGACTCGCTGGCCGCCGTGTCCCTGCGCAACCGCCTCGGCGCCGCCAGCGGCCTGAAGCTCTCCGCGACCCTGGTCTTCGACCACCCGACGCCGGCCGCCATCGCGGCCCACCTCCGGGACGCGATGGTCCCCGAGGAGCCGGTGGTCTCCCTGGACGAGGAACTGGACCGGCTGGCGGCCACGCTCCTGACGGCCGCCGCCCAGGACGCGGTCCGCGAGCGGATCACGCTGCGCCTCCAGTCGCTCCTGAGCGAGCTGAACGGTGCCGGCCAGACGGCCGACGTCGCCGCCCAGCTGGAGGAGGCGAGCGACGAGGACATCTTCGCCTTCATCGACAGCGAGCTCGGCACTCTCTGACCTGATCAGTAAGGGAACCCCATGAACGCGACATCTGACGAGAAGAAACTCCGGGACTATCTGAAGCGGGTGACCGTCGAGCTGTCCGAGTCCCGCCGCCGCCTCAAGGAGGCCGAGGAGGCCGGCTACGAGCCGATCGCGATCGTCGGCATGAGCTGCCGCTTCCCCGGCGGGGTGCGCTCCCCCGAGGATCTGTGGCAGCTGGTGGAGTCCGGCGCCGACGCCGTGTCCGGCTTCCCCGGCGACCGGGGCTGGGACGTCGAGGAGATCTACCACCCGGAGCCGGGAACACCGGGCCGGAGCTACACCCGGCAGGGCGGATTCCTGTACGACGCGGCCGAGTTCGACGCGGAGTTCTTCGGCATCTCACCGCGCGAGGCACTGGCCATGGACCCCCAGCAGCGGCTCTTCCTGGAGACCGCGTGGGAGGCGCTGGAGCGGGCCGGCATCGACGCGGCGTCCCTGCGCGGCAGCCGGACGGGCGTCTACGCCGGCTGCGTCACCGACGACTACCAGGTGACCCTGCTGGCGGCCGCCGCCGAGCTCCAGCCCTACCGGATGACCGGTGCGGCGCGCAGCGTGCTGTCCGGCCGCGTCTCCTACACCCTCGGGCTGGAGGGGCCGGCCGTCACCGTGGACTCGGCCTGCTCCTCCTCGCTGGTGGCGCTGGACCTGGCGGCCCAGGCGCTGCGGCGCGGTGAGTGCTCGCTGGCCCTCGCGGGCGGGGTGACCGTCCTGGCGACGCCGGTCGAGTTCGTCAACTTCAGCCAGCAGAACGGGTTCTCGCCGGACGGGCGGTGCAGATCCTTCGCCGCCGCCGCCGACGGTACGGGCTTCGCCGAGGGCATCGGCGTGCTCGCCCTGGAGAAGCTCTCGGACGCGCGCCGCAACGGGCACCGCGTCCTCGCCCTGATCCGCGGCACCGCCGTCAACCAGGACGGCGCCAGCAACGGCCTCACCGCCCCGAGCGGCCCCTCCCAGCAGCGGGTGATCCAGCAGGCGCTGGCCGCCGCCAAGCTCACCGCCCGGGACGTCGACGTGGTCGAGGCCCACGGCACGGGCACGCGCCTCGGCGACCCCATCGAGGCGCAGGCCCTGCTCGCCACCTACGGCCAGCACCGCCCCGCCGACCAGCCGCTGTGGCTGGGCTCGGTCAAGTCCAACATCGGCCACACGCTCGCCGCGGCGGGTGTGGCCGGGGTGATCAAGATGGCGATGGCCATGCAGCACGGCGTGCTGCCCCGCACCCTGCACGTCGACGAGCCGTCGCCGTTCGTCGACTGGCAGTCCGGCGCCGTCCAACTCCTCACCACGGAACGGGAATGGCCCGAGAACGACCGCCCCCGCCGGGCCGGGATCTCGGCGTTCGGGATGAGCGGCACCAACGCCCACCTGATCCTGGAGCAGGCCCCCGCCGAGGCGCCGTCCTCGGCGGACACCGCTCCCGTACCGGCCGTCGTACCGCTGCTGCTCTCCGCCCGGAACGCCTCCGCGCTGCGGGCCCGGGCGCAGCAGTTGCGCAGCCACCTGGCGGAGCACCCGGACGTCCCGCTCGCCGACCTGGGGCTGTCGCTGGCCACCTCGCGCACCGCCCTGGACCAGCGGGCCGTGCTGGTGGGCACCGACCGGGACACCGTCGACGCGGCCCTGGCGGGCCTCGCGGGCGGGGAGGCGGCCGCGAACCTGGTCCAGGGCGCCGCCGGGGAACGCGACCGGGTCGTGTTCGTCTTCCCCGGCCAGGGTGCCCAGTGGGCCGGCATGGGCGCCGAACTGCTCGACACCGCACCGGTGTTCGCGAGCCGGCTGCGGGAGTGCGCGGCGGCCGTCGAGGAGCACGTGGACTGGTCCGTCGAAGCGGTGCTGCGCCAGCTGGACGGCGCCCCCTCGCTGGACGACATCCAGGTGGTCCAGCCGGTGCTCTTCTCGGTGATGGTCGCGCTGGCCGAACTCTGGCGCTCCCACGGGATCGAGCCGGACGCGGTGGTCGGACACTCGCAGGGCGAGATCGCGGCGGCCTGCGTGTCGGGCGCGCTGAGCCTGGAGGACGCCGCCCGGCTGGTGGTGCTGCGCTCCCGGATCTTCGCCGAGGAGCTGGTCGGGCACGGCGCGGTGGCCTCGGTCGGGCTCGGCAGCACGGAGCTGGAGCCGCTGATGGCGCCCTACGGGGACCGGCTGTCGATCGCCGGCCTCAACAGCCCGAGCCTGGTCACCGTGGCGGGCGAACCCCAGGCCCTGGAGGAGCTGGTGGCCACGCTGACGGACGCCGGCGTCCGGGCCCGGGTCATCGCGGCGACGGTCGCCTCGCACTGCGCCCAGGTGGAGCCGCTGCGGGAGCGGCTGCTCGACCTGCTCTCCTTCGTCCGGCCGCGGGCCGGCCGGGTGCCGATCTACTCGACGGTGACCGGCGAGGTCCTCGACGGCTCGGAGCTGACCACCGAGTACTGGTACGAGAACTGCCGCCGTCCGGTGAGCTTCGAGCCGGCGGTGCGCTCCCTGCTGGCCGACGGCTTCAACCTGTTCGTCGAGTCCAGCGCCCACCCGGTGCTGATGCCGAGCGTGGCGGAGACCGTCGGGGACGCCGGCGGCGAGGCGGCCGCGGTGGGCACGCTGCGCCGCGGGCGCGGTGGCCTCGAGCAGTTCTACACCGGACTGGCCGATGCCTACGTGACCGGTGCCGCGGTGGACTGGGCGGCGGTGTTCGCCGGTACCGCGGCCCGTCGGGTCGACCTGCCGACCTACCCGTTCCAGCGGCAGCGGTACTGGGCGGAGCCGGTCCAGGACCGGGCCGCCGAGCACTCCGACAACCTCGACGCCGAGTTCTGGGAGGTCGTCGAACGCGGCGACCCGGGCGCACTCGCCGCGACCCTGGGGCTGGCCGACAGCATCGCGCTGAGCGAGGTGCTGCCCGCGCTGTCCGCCAGGCGGCAGGCCGTGCGGCAGCGCAGGGCACTGGACTCCTGGCGGTACCAGCTGGTCTGGCGGCCCGTCACCGAGCCGCCCGCCGCCCAGCTGACGGGCACCTGGCTGGTGGCCGAGCCGGCCGGCGGCGCGCCCGGGCTGCGGACCGAGCTGCTCGACACCCTGAAGCGCCGCGGCGCCACCCTGCTGACCGTCGAGGTACCGGCCGACACGGACCGCGCGGCGCTGGCCGAGCAGCTGCGCGCCGCCACCGCGCAGACCGGCGTCAGCGGTGTGCTCTCGCTGCTCGCCCTGCGCGAGGACGGGCAGCGGCACCGGCCCGCCGTCCCCGCCGGGCTGTCCGACACCCTGCTGCTGCTCCAGGCGGTGTCCGACGCGGGCCTGGACGCACGCGTCTGGTCGCTGACCGGCGGCGCCGTCCTGGTCAGCGACCCGGACCGGCTCGAACAGCTGGAGCAGGCGCAGCTCTGGGGCCTGGCCCAGGTGGCCGAGCTGGAGATCCCGCACCTGTGGGCCGGCCTGCTGGACCTGCCGCAGGACGCGGACGAGCGGACCCTGGAACGCCTGGTGAGCCTGCTGGCCGACGGCGGCGAGAACCAGCTCGCCCTGCGCCCGTACGGGACCTTCGCCCGTCGCCTGGTCCGCTCGCCGCGGTCCGCCGCCGCCGCGCCCGCCGCGCCGTGGCGCCCGCGCGGGACCGTCCTGGTCACCGGCGGCACCTCGGGTGTGGGAGCCCAGGTCGCGCGCCACCTGGCGCTGGCCGGGGCGGAGCACCTGCTGCTGACCGCCGAGCCGCAGGCGGACCGGCAGCGGGCCGACGCGCTGTCAGCGGAACTGACCGCCATCGGCAGCCGGGTGACGCTCGCGTCGGGCGACCCGGCCGACCGGGAGGAACTGGCCGCCCTGCTCGCCGCGATACCCGCCGACCTGCCGCTCACCGCGGTGGTGCACACCGCCGGCGTGCTGACCGAGGAGGCGCTCGGCACGCTGACGGTCGAGGGTCTCGAGGAGGTACTGCACGCCCGGACCCTGACCGCGCGCAACCTCCACGAAGCCACCCTCGCCATGGAGTTGACCGCCTTCGTGCTGTTCTCCACGGTCACCGCCTCGCTCGGCGCCGGCGTCGGCCTGGGTGCCCACGCGGCCGCCGGGGCGTACCTGGACGCACTGGCCGAGCACCGGCGCACCCTGGGCCTGCCCGCCTCCGCGCTGGCCTGGGGCGTCTGGGACGATCAGAGCTGGGACGAGCAGAGCGGGGACGAACAGCCCACCGACCCGCTGCGCAAGGAGCGGCTGGCCAAGCGCGGCCTGCCCGTCCTGGCGCCCGACGCCGCGCTCGCCGCCTTCCAGCAGGCGCTGGACGAGCGGGCCGGCAACCTGGTCCTGGCCGAGCTGGACTGGCAGAGCTACCTGCGGGTCTTCGCGGCCGACCGGCCCAGTCCGCTGCTGCGTGAGCTGCCCGAGGTCCGGGCGGCCGCCGCGGCCACCGGCGCGCAGCTCGGCGCGGGGGTACTCGGCCGCCTGCCCTCGCTCTCCCCCGCCGAACAGCTCGACGTCCTGCTCGACCTGGTGCGCGCCGAGATCGCCGCCCTGCTCGGCCACGCCAGTGGCCGGTCGGTGGAGCCGCGGCGCGACTTCCTGGAGCTCGGGATGGACTCGGTCACCAGCGTGACGCTGCGGGTGCGGCTGGACGCCGTGCTCGGCCGTCGACTGCCTCCCCGGGTGATCCTGGAGCGGCGCACTCCCGAGGCGCTGGCCCGCTTCCTGCGCGAGGAGCTGACCGGCACGGGCTCCGGCGAGCCGTCGGAACTCATCGACGAGTCGCCCGAGTTGTCCGCCCGCTACCTGCGGGCCCTGCGGGAGGGGCGGTCGGAGGACCTCAGCGAGCAGCTGCGCGTGGCGGCCGGGCAGCGGCCGGCCTTCGGGACTCCGCAGGACGCCGACCTGCCCGCCGTCGTCCTGCTCGCCGAGGGCACCCGCAAGCCCGTGCTGACCTGCTTCCCGACCGTGCTGGCCACTTCGGGACCGCACCAGTTCGCCAGGTTCGCCACCGGGTTCACCGGCCGACGGAACGTCTCGGCCTTCGCCCTGCCGGGCTTCCGGGAGGGCGAGCGGCTGCCCGCGAACCTGGACGCGATGGCCGCGGCGGCGGCCGAGGCCGCGGCCCGGCAGGCCGACGGCCTGCCGATCGCCCTGGTCGGCTACTCCTCGGGCGGGCTGCTGGCGCACGCGGCGGCCGCGGTCCTCGAACGGGAGGGCCTCTACCCCGAGGCGGTGGTCCTGCTGGACAGCTACCTGCCGGGTGACGAGGCGCTGCGGCGGATCAGTTCCGCGCTGATGGGCGGCATGGGTGCGCGGCTGGGCGACTTCGCCCCGCTGGACGACACCCGACTCACCGCGATGGCCCGCTACCTGGGGCTGCTGGACGGCTGGGAGCCCACGCCCATCAAGGCCCCCGTCCTGCTCGTGCGGCCCGTCGACCCGGTGCCCGGCACGCCCGAGGACGCGGCGCAGGCCTGGCGGTCGACCTGGCCGCAGCCGCACACGGTCGTCGACGTTCCCGGCGACCACTTCTCGATGATCGAGGAACACGCCGCGCAGACCGCGCGCCGCGTGCAGGACTGGCTCGACTCGGCTCTCATCGGGGAGAACGCATGACGCACGCAGAAGACCCGGACCGGCCCGCGCAGCAGGTCGTCCCCGTCCTGATCGTGGGCGCCGGGCCGGTCGGCCTCGCCGCGGCCTGCGCCCTGCACCGGCGCGGGGTCCCAGCCCGGATCGTGGAGGCCGCGGCCGAACCGAACCGCGGCTCCCGCGCGGTGCAGCTGCATCCGCCGACCCTTCAGATCTTCCGTGAGCTCGGCGTGCTCGACGAGGCCGAGAAGCTGGGGCTGAAAGTCCGCGCGACCAACTACCACCTGGCGAGCGGACGCCGACTGCGAGTGGAACTCGGTTCGGAGAACGAGCCGTTGATGCTCCCGCAGGAGCAGACCAGCCGCCTGCTGGAGGAGGCCCTGGAACGGCTCGGCGGCCGGGTGGAGCGCTCGGTGCGGGTCGTCGACGTCTCGGAGTCGGACGGCCGGGTGAGCGTCAAGGTCGAGAGCCCCGAGGGCACCGAGCTGATCACGGCCGACTGGCTGATCGCGGCCGACGGTGTGCGCAGCCACGTGCGCAGCCGGCTGGGCATCGAGTTCGTCGGCGAGCAGGTGCCGGCCCACTTCCTGCTCGCGGAGGGCCGGATCAGCGGCGACTTCGAACCCGAGGCGGTGCACTACTTCCTCGGCCACACCGGATCGATCGTGTTCGCGGCGATGCCGCAGGGCCGGGTGCGGATCTCCGGCGCCGTCCCGCCCGGCTACCCGCTGACCGCAGAGGGCGTCCAACAGCTGCTCGACGAGCGCGGCCCTGGGCACCTGCGGATCCTCGAACTCGACACGGTCAACGAGTTCAGCAGCCAGGAGCGGATCGCCGCCACCCTGCGCAGCGGCCGCTGCTTCCTGATCGGGGACGCCGCGCACACGCACTCGCCGCTCGGCGGCCAGGGCCTGAACCTGGGCCTTCAGGACGCCCACAACCTGTCCTGGAAGCTGGCCGGCGTGGTCAACGGGACGCTGCGCCCGGCGATCCTGGACAGCTACGAGCCGGAACGGCTCCAGGCCGCCGCGCAGATCGTCCGCACCACCCACCGGTTCCTGCGGGTCTTCACCCTCGGACCGGCCGCGGCCCGGCTGCGGAACTCGGCCTGGAGCGCGCTGGAGGCGACCGGGGTCCTGCGCCGGTGGTTCGTGCCGCTGCTGGCCGGCTGGCGGGTCCGCTATCCCGACGTGCTGTCCGAGCCGCAGGTCGCCCGGCGCTCGGCTCAGGGCCTCCCCGCGCCGGGGACGCGCCCGCCGCGCCGGCTCGCCGAGGCTCTCGCCGCCGCGGAGTTCCGGCTGCTGACGCTGGGCCCCGCGAACCACGGCGTGGTGCAGCGCGGCCGGGACCTGGGTGTCCTGCACTCCGATCTGCTGACGCATCGCCATATTCAGCAGCCCGGTGTGGGGTTCGTCCTGGTGCGCCCGGACGGCTATGTGGCGGCCAGCGGCACCACCCCGGCCGAGTTCGAGCAGGCCCAGCGGCTGCTCGCCCGGATCACCGCCTGAGCCGCCTGGGGGCCTGAGGGCCTGAGGCTGGAGAGGAGTTCCGCCATGGCGCAACGACATGTCCCGGACCCGGCGGACGAGGCGGGGAAGGCGGCCCCGCCGGCCGCGGACCGGGTGACCGAGGAGTCCTCGGGCTTCGACCTGGTCCGGGAGATCTTCCGCCTCGCCCCGGTCCGCACTGCCAACCGACCTCCGACTAGGGGTCCCAGCAGGGCATCTGGGGTTGGCGGTAGGGGTCGGCCGTGATTAGCGTCGACCCCGACCCCGGCCCTGCCACCCATCGCCCATGTCCCTTTCCGCAGACTTGAGTTGAGGTCCCGTTGACCACCGAGAACCATTCCGCTGCGAAGACCGCTCTCCCGTTGGTTCTGGGCGGCTTCGACCTGACCGACCATGCGGGATTCGCCGACGGCATCCCGTACGAGCTGTTCGCCCGGCTGCGCCGCGAGGCGCCGCTGCTCCGGCACCCCGCGGGGCAGATGCCGGACGGCGAGGGCTTCTGGGTGCTGACCCGGCACGCGGACATCGCGGCGGCCTCGGCCGATCCGGTGTTCTCCTCGCAGGGCGGCGGCGGCCGGGCCGGCGGCGGCTCCCACCTGGAGGACCTGCCGGTCGGCGGCGGGCTCACCGGCACCGTCCTGGCCATGATGGACAGTCCCCGGCACGACGTGTTCAAGGACCTGCTGGCGCCGGCCGTCACCGGACGCGTCATCGCGGCGATGGAGCCCGAGCTGCGGGCGCGGGCCGAGGCGCTCGCCGACCGAGCCGTCGCCGGCGGCAAGGCCGACCTGGTCGACGACTACTCCGAGCCCTTCTCCCTCCAGTCGGTCGCCCTGCTGCTGGGCATCCCGGCCGCGGACTGGCCCCAGCTCACCAGCTGGGTGCACGAGGTGCTGGGATTCACCGACCGCAGGACCGGCCGGGCCACCGAGCACTCCCGGCAGACCTACACCGACCTGCGCGGCTACTTCTCCGGCCTGCTCGCGGCCAAGCGCCTGGACCCGGCCGACGACCTCGGTTCGGTGCTCGCGCTGGCCGAGCTTCCCGAGGGCTCGGGCCAGCCGCCGCTGACCGAGGTCGAGCGGGAGGCCAACACCAGCGTGATGCTGGTGAGCGGCTTCGAGCAGCCGCGCAACACCATCGCCGGGGGGCTGCTGGCCTTCGCCCAGAACCCGGACCAGTGGCGGGAGTTGCGCGCCGACCGGAGCCTGCTGCCGACGGCCGTCGAGGAGGTGCTGCGCTGGCTGCCCGCGAACCCGTACAACCGGCGCACGCTCACCCGGGACGTCGAACTGCACGACCGGCAGATGCGGGCCGGTGACAAGGTCACCCTCTGGTGGCCGTCCGCCAACCGGGACGAGACGGTCTTCGCCGACCCGGAGCACTTCGACATCCGGCGCGATCCCAATCCGCACCTGTCCTTCGGCGCCGGCACCCACTACTGCCTGGGCGACGCGTTCGGGCGCCTGGAGATCCGGCTCGCCCTGGAGGCCCTGCTGGACCGGGTCGAGGAGATCCGGCCGGCCGGCCCGGAGGTCTGGGCGCCCAACAACAAGCACACCGTCCTGCTGGACGTGCCGGTGGAACTCGTTCCGGCACCGTGAAGATCGCATTGTGAAGATAAGGCGGCACTCATGCATCCGCGTCCGACCGAAGCGCAAGCGCCGGCTCTGACCTTCCTGTCCGCACTGGAGTCCGGCCGGCTCGACTGGGAGCTCTTCCGGCACTTCCCCGAACAGCCGCCGGCCGACCGGAAGGCGGGCGACGCGGCGGTGGCCGACGTCGAGCGCTTCCTGCGGGAGCGGCTGGACCCGGACGAGGTCGACCTGACCGGTCGGCTGCCGGACGGGTACCTCGACGACCTGCGCGCCAGCGGCTACCTGAAGCTGCGCAACAGCGCGAGGATCGGCGGCCTGGAGCTGTCTGCGTTTGACTGCTTCCGGGTCATCGAGCAGGCCGCGAGCTACTGCATGCCGGCCGGCCAGATGCTGGCCGTCCAGGCGGGGGTCGGCGCGCCCGCGCTGATCCCGGCGCTGGAGCCGGGGCCGCTGCTGGACTTCGTCAACGAGCGGATCGGCGGCGGCGCGATCTCCGGGTTCGGGCTGACCGAACCCACCGGCCAGAACAACACCTGGCCGGGGATGACCGCGACGCTCTCCGCGGACGGCGCCCACTACGTGCTGCGCGGTTCGAAGGTCTTCACCGGCCACGGGCCGGTGGCCGACCTGCTGCCGGTGGCCGCCACCGAGCACCGCCGGGACGGCCGCAGGCTCTGCATCTGCTTCGTCGACACCAGCGCTCCCGGCTTCGAGGTCACCTCCCCGATCGAGTTCACCGGCAGCCGCGGCCTGCCGAACGGCGCGCTGCGCTTCCACGAGGTCTGGGTGCCCGTGGAGCACGTGGTGCGCGGCGAGCTGGAGGACCCGAGGTTCCCCGAGCTGATGCGCACCGCGGTGATGGCCGGCCAGCTGTACTTCACCGGTGCCCCCGCGATGGCGATCGCCAAGCTGTGCCGGCGCTGGACCGGCGAGTTCGTGGCCCGGCGCCGCATCAACGGCCTTCCGCTGGGCGCGTACGACGAGATCCAGCGGATGGTGGCGGCCACCCTCGCCGAGGTGTACGCCATGGAGAGCGTCGCCCGGTGGAGCCTGCTGGACTCCCGGCCCGGCGACCGCTGGTTCGAGCGACTGGCCGCCAAGAACCTGCTGGTCAGGACCGCCTGGCGGATCGTGGACCGGACCGTTTCGCTGCACGGCGCCGAGGGCATCGAGACGGTGCCCAGCAAGCTCCGCCGAGGGGTTCCCGCGGTTCCCCTGGAGCGCGCGATGCGCGACGCGCGCGGCCTGCGGATCGCCGGCAACGTCGACTTCCAGCTGGACAGCCAGGCCGCCCAGGGCCTGCTCGCCCGCTGCTACCAGGCCGCCCACGCGCAGCCGCAGCCGCAGCCGCAGGTCCAGCCGAGCGTGGAACCCGCCGGCCTCTCCCCCGCCAACCGGGCCCACCTGCGCGCCGTGGCGGACCAGGTCGGGGAGTTCCGGCGGACCTGCCTGGACCTGGTCCGCCGCTTTCCGCAGCGCAGTGAACTCTTCTCACAGGAACGCAGGTTGATCCTGCTCGGCCGGATCGCCGCCGAACTCTTCGCCGCCACCGCCACCTTGTCGCGGGCCGGCCAGGCCTTCGACGGCGACGACCAGCAGGCGCTGGCGGACGTCTACTGCACGGCGGCCCGGCACCGCCTCGCCGACCACTGGCGCCAACTCGCCCACAGCAACGGTTCCGAGCCCGACCACGCGGCGATCAGCCGCCGGTCGGCCGACCAGCACACACCAGTCCACCAGAACAGGATCTGAGACATGACCACGGCACCCGACGTCGACCACGAACTCGCAGCTCTGATACTCCCCTTCGACGCCTTCGACCCCGACTACTACCGCGACCCGTACTCGGTCTACCGCCGGATCCGCGAGGAGTCGGGGCAGGTCTTCCGCACGCCCGGCGGGCTGGTCACCGTCCTCAGCCACGAGGCGGCGGCCACCGTGATGAGCGACCCCCGGCTCGGCTACGGCGACGACCCGATCGTGGCCGACCAGTTCGTCCCGAACCCGGACGGCCCGCCCGGACGTCCGCTGATCTTCATGGACCCGCCGGACCACACCCGCATTCGCGCCCTGGTCTCCAAGGCCTTCACGCCCCGGATGGTGGAGGGCCTGCGCGAGCGGACCGCCCAGTTCGCCGCGCAGCTGATGCGGGACGTGGCGGCGCGCGGCGCCGACGGCCCGGTCGACCTGATGTCCGGCCTCGCCGGGCAGCTGCCGGCCCTGGTCCTGGACGCGCTGATCGACGTGCCCCAGCAGTACCACGAGCTCTTCCTGGGGCTGGCCAACGTCAGCGGCCGCGGCCTGGACCCGGGCTTCATCCTGTCGTCCGAGGAGAAGCGGCAGCGCGACGAGGCGCGGGACGGCTTCGTCAAGGCCGGCCTGGAGATGGCGGCCCAGCGCCGCGCCGATCCCGGTGCCGACCTGATCAGCCAGCTGGCCCTCGCCCAGGCGGACGGCGACCAGTTGAGCGAGCTGGAGCTGGGCATGACGCTGATGAACCTGCTGGCGGCCGGCTTCAACGCGACCCGCGCGCTGATCGGCAACGCCTCGCTGGCCCTGCTGCGCCACCCCGACCAGTTCCGCTGGCTGCGCGAGCACCCGGACCAGATCGTCAGCGCCACCGAGGAGTTGCTGCGCTACGACGCCCCGCTGCAGATGGTCCCGCGCACCGCGCTGGCCGAGGTCGAGGTGGGCGGAATCCTGATGCAGCCCGGTGAGCACGTGGCCGCGGTGCTCGGCGCCGCCAACCACGACCCGGAGTACTACTCGCATGCGGACACCCTGGACCTCTCACGCCCGACCGGCCGCAACCTCGGCTTCGGCCATGGCATCCACTTCTGCGTGGCCGCACCGATCGCCAAGCTCACCACCCAGGCGGCACTGGCCGAACTGGTGAAGTACGACGTGGAGTTGGCGGTCGACGAGCCGGAGCGCTTCCCGGGCATCGTGCTGCGCACGCTCGGCGAGCTGCCGGCCACCGTGAAGCCGGTCTGACAGCCGGGCGCTCGCCCCGCCCACGGGTGCCCCGGTCGGCCCGCGCCGACCGGGGCACCCTCGTCATGTCCCGGCCTCCTCCGGCCTGGTCAGCCCGAGGGACCTGGTGAGATCGGCGATCTCCCGCAGGTACAGCTGCTCCGGGTCCAGCACCCACGGGCGCAGGTGTCCGTAGACCTCCAGGGCCACCAGGCCGTGCATCCGCCCCCAGACCCGCAGCGACAACCCAACGCCCTCCGCCGGGAGTTCGGGGAAGCTGGCGCGGACCAGGGCGGCGAAGTCCGGCGCGTAGTCGGACCAGGCGTGGGTGCCGCCCATGTGCAGGTGCTGCGCCTTGGGCCAGGCGTCGGCGACGATGCCGGTGAGCAGCGCGCAGGCGCGGTGCTCGGCCTCGGCCGCGGCGCCGCTCGGCGACGGCTGGTAGTCCGGTACCGGGTCCCCGTACACCAGCCTGAACTCCTCCGGATGGGTGATCGCCCACCGGCGGTAGGCCCGGCCGTAGGCCATCACCCGCCCGGCCGGGTCGTGGGCCGGGCGGCTGGCGCGGGCCGCCTCCAGCGTGTCGGCCAGGTCGGTGTAGACGTCCGCGATCAGCGCACTGATCAGGTCGTCACGGGCGTCGAAGTAGCTGTAGATGGCCCCAGGGGTCATCCCCATGTCCCGTGCGACGGCTCGCAGCGAGACACAGGCGGTTCCGTTGGCGGCCATGAGCTGGAGAGCAGTCTTCTTGATCTCCGCAGCAGTGGCCTCCCGAAGGCGTTCCCGCCGGCTCCGAGTAGGTCGTCCCATGTCCAACAGCCTAGCAACGTTGAGTTGTTCTTCAACGTTCCATCGCTGAACGACTGTCAGTTGACATACCCCATGCAAACTCTGAACACTATGCAGAGAACAACACGGCGCTCGGTTCAGCCGGCAACGTCGATGCCCCTCGTGCGTCCCGAGGGACCTGAGCTCCCGTCATCTGTGTGTCCTTCGCTCCGAGCCGAACTCACTCACGGCCCGTCAAGTCGTCGCAAAGGAAAGAGCCAGATCGTGGTTACCTCTGCCGCCCCGTCACAGCAGCGAGCCGGTCTCCGGCTGTGGCTGCTGGCATTCGCGCAGTTCATCATCGCGGTGGACTACAACATCGTTTACGTAGCACTGCCCGACATCGGCAAGGCGCTGGACTTCAACGCCCAGTCGCTGCAGTGGGTGGTCAGTGCCTACGCCGTCGGCTTCGGCGGGCTGCTGCTCTTCGGCGGCCGCGCCGTCGACCGCCTCGGCCAGCGCCGGATCTGGCTGCTGGCCCTGGGCGTCTACGCCGTCGCCTCGCTGGCCGGCGGTCTGGCGACCGGCGCCGGCATGCTGGTCGCGGCCCGCGCCGTGCAGGGCTTCGGCGGCGCGCTGCTCTTCCCGGCCACACTCTCGCTGATCATGACCACCTTCGAGGAGGGCCCCGCGCGCACCAAGGCGATGGGCGCCTGGGGCTCGGCCGGTGGTGCCGGCCTGTCCGCCGGCGCGCTGCTCGGCGGCGTGTTCACCGAGTACACCGGCTGGACCTGGGTCTTCTTCATCAACGTCCCGCTCGCCATCATCGCGCTGATCGCCGGCCTCAAGGTGCTTCCCGCCGACGCCCCCCGCACCGGCCGCACGGGCAGCTTCGACATCCCCGGGGCGATCCTCGCCACCGCCGGCTGCTCGCTCCTGGTCTTCGGCCTGGTCAGCGGACCGCAGGCGGGCTGGGGCTCACTGCAGGGCGCCGGCTCGATCGTCCTCGGCCTGGTCCTGCTGATCGGCTTCCTGCTCGTCGAGAAGGCCACCAAGGACCCGCTGGTCCCGCTGAGCACCTTCAGCAACCGCAGCCTCTCCCCCTCGATGGCCGTCATCCTGGTCTACCAGGCCTGCCTGGGCGCCGCGTACTACCTGCTCACCACGTTCCTGCAGCCGGTTCTGGGCTTCAGCGCGATCGAGGCCGGACTCGCCTTCCTCCCGCTGACCGTGATCAGCGTGCTGGCCCTCGGCCAGGTCGGTCCCCGCATGATCGGCAAGTACGGCGCCCGGATGACGCTCTTCGTCGGCATGATCGGCACCGGCATCGGCCTGGCCGCGATGGTGGCCGGCATGACGGTCGGCGGCTCGTTCTGGACCGTCCTGCCGGGTATCGCCTTCTTCGGCCTGGCGGGCGGTGTCACCTTCGTGACGATGTTCGTGGCCGCCGGTACCGGCGTGGCCCCGGAGCAGCAGGGCGTGGCCTCGGCGCTCGCCAGCACCTCGCAGCAGGCCGGCGGCGCCATGGGCCTGGCGGTCCTGGTCGCGGTCGCCAACTCCACCCTGCACACCACCTCGGTGGCCACGGCCAGCGCGGCGCACATCGTGGACGGCCTGCGCCTGGCGGGTGTGATCGGCGGTGCCGCCACCGTCGTCGGCGCCTTCTTCGCCCTGCTCATCAAGAAGGACTCGCCGGCCGCCGTCAGTACGGTCGACGCCACCGAGACTCCGGTCACGGTCGGCTGAGGGTCCACCAAGACCGGCGGAGCCGCCAGGGGCCACCCCCGACCCTGGCGGCTCCGCCTCGCTCTCTGCACAGTCAGCCGGACCAGCCGAAGGACAGAACACCATGACCACCGAATCGATCGCCCGCCCCGCCGCAGCCGCGGGAACCGTGCAACTGGGCGGCGATCTGACCGTCAACCGCCTGGGCTACGGCTCGATGCGCCTCACCGGCCCCGGCATCTGGGGCGAGCCCACCGACCCCGAGCAGGCCGTAAAGGTCCTGCGCCGGGCCGTGGAGCTCGGCGTGAACCTCATCGACACCGCCGACTCCTACGGCCCCTTCACCGCGGAGCAGACGATCCGCCGGGCCCTGCACCCCTACACCGACGACCTGGTCATCGCGACCAAGGCCGGACTCAGCCGTCCCGGGCCGAACGACTGGCGCCCGCTCGGTCGTCCGGAATACCTGCGCCAGCAGGCCGAGTTGAGCCTGCGACACCTCGGGCTCGAGCGCATCGACCTCTTCCAGCTGCACCGGATCGACCCGGCCGTGCCGCTGGAGGACCAGGTCGGCGAGCTGAAGCTGCTCCAGGAGGAGGGGAAGATCCGCCACATCGGACTGTCCGAGGTGACGGTCGAGGAGATCGAGCGGGCCCGCCAGGTCGCCGAGATCGTGTCGGTGCAGAACCTCTACAACCTGGCCGACCGCAAGTACGAGGAGGTGCTGCACTACTGCGAGCAGCACAACCTGGTCTTCATTCCCTGGTTCCCGATCGCCATGGGCCAGTTGGCCGAGCCCGGCAGCCGGCTGGCCTCCGTCCGGGTGGCCCACTCGGCCACCGCCGCCCAGCTCGCGCTGGCCTGGCTGCTGCGCCACTCGCCCGTGCTGCTGCCGATCCCGGGCACGACCTCGGTCGAGCACCTGGAGGAGAACACGGCGAGCGCCCTGATCACCCTGTCGGACGAGGAGTACGAGGCGATCAGCGCCGCCGTCTGACCTGACTACGAGGAGATCCTGATGACAACCTCCGACCAGCGGCACCGCGTGGTGACCGTGCAGAGCACGCAGACCGTGACGGTGCAGATCGACGGCAGGGTGGTGGCCAGGTCGAGCCGCCCGGTGGCACTGTTCGAGACCGGACTGCCGGTCCGCTACTACCTGCCGCCGAGCGACGTGGAGTTGACGCTCTTCCAGCCCACCGGCACGCACACCAGCTGCCCGCTCAAGGGCGAGGCCTCCTACTGGTCCTACCGGGGCCCGGACGGCACCGCCGAGGGCTGGCCCGACGTGGTCTGGGCCTACCCGCGCCCGCTGGACTCGGCCGCCGACATCGCCGGGTACCTGAGCTTCTACGACGATGCCGCCCAGGTGTTCGTCGAGGGCGAGGCCCCCGAACCGCCGGTCCTCTGACCGCTTTCCCGCCCTGACACCCGTGGGCCGCGCCGGTACTCCGGCGCGGCCCACTCGTCATGCGGCGTGCAGTTCGCGCGCGATGTCCGTGCGGCGCGTGACGTTCAACTTCCGGTAGACCTTGGTGAGATGCTGTTCCACCGTGCTCACGGTGACGAAGAGCTTGTTCGCGATCTGGCGGTTGCTGTGCCCGTCGGCGGCGAGCGTGGCCACCCGCAGCTCGGCGTCGCTGAGCGTCGCGGCCGGCCGGCCCGACACGGCGGCGGACGTCGCGGCGGCCGCCGGGGCGGGGAGCGCGGCACCGCACTCCTCCGCGAGCTGCTGGGCCCGGTGCATCAGCAGCCGGCCCTTGACGAGCTGGCCGAGCTCCTGGCGCGCGACGCCCAGGTCGTTCAGTACGTGGGCCTGCTCCAGCCGGGCGTCGATGCGCTGCAGCTCCTCCAGCGCCTGCTCCAGCACCTCGGGCCGGGCAGCGCGCTCACCGCAGGCCGCCAGCACCCGCAGCGAGGCGGCCCGGGCCCGGGCCTGGTCCGGACCGCACAGGGTGAGCTGCTCCTCGGCCAACTCCCGTGCTCTGACCGTGTTTCCTTCCCGGAGCAGTGCCCACGCCGCATCGCTGCGCCACGGCATCAGCGCCGGGCTGTCCTGTCTCCAGCGCCGCAACCGGTCGCCGACGGTGAGAAAGTCCTGGAGCGCGGCCTGCGGCCGTCCGGTGGCCAGGTGGTAACGCCCGCGGGCCTGCAGGTAGTACATGCCCAGCGGCGTCTGGAAGAGCGCGCCCGGCACCGGCGTCTGGAGGTGGCGAACCGCCTCGTCGTACCTGCCCATCGCGGTGTTCGCCCGGATCAGGATGCTCAGCGGCACGCCGAGCGCCAGTCCCCAGCTCTTGCCCGGGACCAGGGCCAGCGCCGCCCGCGCCGCGCTGTCGGCCTCGCCGGGGCAACCGCGGCGCAGCGCGATCTCCGCCCGGACCACGCTGAGCAGCCCGCACCAGACCGGCGCCGAGAGCGCCCTGCTCCGCTGCTCCAGGGAGTCGACCCAGCGCTCCGCCGCCGCCAGCTGGTCCCCGATGACCAGCGCGATCAGCGCGCTGGTCAGCACGGGCAGCGACCGCTCGTCCAGCAGGTAGCTGAGCAGGATGTGCTCGGCCTCGGCCGCCGAGTCGGAGGTCGGCCCGTCCGACAGCAGGGTGGCCAGCAGTCCGGCGGCCTCCGTCTGCCGGCAGACCCGCACGGACGGTACCGGGTCCGGCGCACCGGGCAGGCGCGGTGGACCGGTCAGCTCGGCCACGGCCGGGTAGAGCGAACCCAGCCACGTCCAGAGGCCGTGCGCCCGCGCCGCGGCCTCCGGGTTCTGGGCCGCGGCCGAGTCGGCGACCTGGCGCAGAATGCCCTGCGCGGAGTCGACCTGCCCGAACCACAGCAGCGGACTGACGCAGTCCAGCGCGGCCTCCACGGACAGCAGGCCGGCTCCGGCGGCGGCGGTGAGGTACGGCGTGCGGCGGTGGGCGGTGTGCGGGTCGGTGCGCCACTCGATGCGCGCGAGCAGGGCCACACTGGCGGCCTTCAACCGCTCGTCGCCCGCGAACCGGTAGGCCAGCAGGAGGATCTCCAGCGCCTGGTCCACCTTGCCCTCGGCCACCGCCTGCTCCGCCGCCTCGTGCAGGACGGGGACGAAGCAGTCCGAGACGAACCGTCCGGCGGCCTGTAACTGGCGGGCCACCACCAGCGCCGGTGCGCCGCCCTCGTAGAGCAGCCGGGCGGTCCGGTTGTGCGCCTGGATGCGCTCCTCGGCGTCCATCGAACCGAGCACGGCCAGCCGCGCCCGCGGATGCCGGAAACGGCCGGCCGCGAGCAGTCCGGTGGACTCCAGGGCGCCCAGGGCCCGGGCGACCACCTCGGTGTCCAGGCCGACGAAACGGGCCAACTGCTCGACGCCGACCGGTTCGTCCAGCAGCGCGAGCTGCCGGGCGACCAGCAGCACCGAACTCCCGCAGCGGTAGAGGCAGCCCAGCACCGCCTGGTCGAACCCGGCGTCGACGACCAGAGCGGAACTCGCCGCGGTTCTCGCCACCCGGTTGTCCTCGATGATTCCCCGCACCAGGAGCGGGTTGCCGCCGCTGACCGCGGAGCACTCGGCGGCCAGCAGCCGGGCCGTCGCGGCGCCGAGATGCCCGGCCAGCAGGGCCTCGACCCCGCGAGGGGAGAGCAGGTCGAGAGTGAGTCGGCGGCCCTGCGGCTCCAGCGGGAACTCGGCGCGGAGCAGCAGGTCCGCCGACTCGACGGGCCCGGACTCGTTGCAGATCAGCAGAACCGGCGAAGTGCGCAGGCGGCGTACGACGTTCGACAGGCACTGGAGGGAGGGCGTGTCCGCGTAGTGCGCGTCATCCACGCCGATCAGCACCGGGGCCGGAATCCTGTCGATGACGTCCGACAGCGCCACGCAGAGCCCGTGGAAGACCTGCGCCGACCGCTGCCGGCCGGCCGTGCTGGTGAGCGGGTCGGTGACGCCGTGGTGAAGTAACCGCCAGGCCTCGCTGTTGCGCTCCGGCGACAGCCCTGCGGTACGGAACAGTTGGGCCAACACGCCGTAGGGCACTGCCTGTTCGGCGCGGGAGGCAGTGGCGCACAGGGACACCGCCCCGGCACCGATGGCCTGGTCGGCGAAGGTGGAGAGCAGTTCGGACTTGCCGGTGCCGACCGCGCCGCTCACCACGGCGAACCGGCTGCGGCCTCCGACGACTTCGCCGAACAACTGCTTCAGGGCCCACAGTTGACTGTCGCGCTCGTAGAGCGGCGAGCTGTGGACACTGCCTGCGATGAAGTCCTCTCTCGCGACCGGCTTGAGCTGAGATGCAATCGTCACGTGATCCCCCGGCGATGACAGTCAACACGGTGTTCAGACGAACAACATACCGGCCGACTTGCTTTGGTCAAGCTGTTGACCGGTTCACGAGCGGCCTCCAACGCCCAATGTGCAGGCCGGGGTTCCGCTTTGTGGCAGACATCACACGCGGCGCCCAGATACTGGCCAACCCGCCTGGCAGGGCCCTGTGCCGTGAGTTCAGCGGGGCGCAGCGCCATGTTTGAACGGCAGTCAGTTGACTGAGCACGGTCCTGGAAGATGAACGGCGTTGAGCCGAACTCTGATGAACGACAGGCTGGAAGCGCTGAACTCTGGTGAACGAACAGCGTATGATTACTATACTGTTCGGCCGGTTACGTCCGTGAAAATTGAGGCCGCTCAGCACGTTACGACTGGGGTGCGCCCGTCCTGCTACCCCTCCCGCTGCGCCGCCGCATCCACTTCCGCCGCAAGCGTTCTGACCAGGTCGAGGTAGTGCGGGGTACGCCGGGGCGGCAGCAGCCCCGGGATGATCACGTCCCACATCTCGGCCACCAGTTGCGGGAGCGTCCGGCCCGGCAGCGACGCCTGACTCACCAACTGCATTCCCGTGAGCGTCCGGATGATGAACCCGGCGCAGGCCGGCGGATCGATGGTGGGGCGCACGTCGAGTTCGACCACGGCCCGTTCCAGCTGCCGGCCGGCCACCTCGACCCACCCCCCGTAGCTGTCACGGGCAGCACTTCCCGGCACCAGCCGTTCGAGGGTCAGCCGAACCCCGGCCCGGGTCACCGGGTTCGACAGCGCCCGCCCCGCGAACTCGAAGGTCATCCGAACCACCGTCTCGAACCCCGGAAGGTTCAGCGCCAGCAGCTCCTCGCTCGCCCTCCTGGAGAGCTCGTCCTGCCGCTCGATCACGGCGAGGGCGAGTTCCTCCTTCGAGGTGAAGTGGAAGTACAGGGCGCCCTTGGTCACCCCGGCCCGCCCCGCGATGCCGCTCAGGCTCGCGGCGCGGTAGCCCTGGCGGTCGAACAGGTCGGCGGCAGCTTCGATGATCGTGGCACGCGTCTGCTCAGCACGAAGCTGGGTTGTCATCAGATCCCCCAAATCTCACTCCGGTGTTCCGCTTTCGCGTCACCGCAGCTGGTACCGGTCGGCCGTTCGCCCACGACAAGCCCCCCGTGAGACCGTGCCGACCGTCCGCCCAGCGGCCGCCGTACACGCCGTATCGCATCCGAACACCGTACGCCATCGGGTACGGACCTCACCCTCCGCGACATGAGGTCCCACCCTGCATACGAACGGATGCCTCAGCTGCTGCCGTTCACGACGGCGCTGGGGATGGCACCCGTGGTCAGCTTCAGATTGCCGAGCAGGGTGTCGTAGCTGCCGTCCACCAGCAGCTTCTCGACCGCCTTCGACAGCACGTCCCGCAGCGCGGTGTCGCTCTTGCGCAGGGCGATCCCGTACGGGCGGGGCTGCAGCTGCGGGCCGGTGACGTCGAAGGCCTGCCCGCCGTCGACGGTCTGGGCGTTGTACATCGCCTTCGGGTAGTCCGTGAGGTAGGCCGCCGCCTGGCCGGCGCGCAGATCGTCCTGGGCGGTCGAGTCGGAGTCCACCTCCAGGACCTTCAGCGGGCTGTTGAGGTGCTGGCACGCCTTCTGCTGACTGAGGGCCAGCGTGTCGTGGACGGTGCCCTGCTTCACCACCACGGTCTTGCCGCAGATGTCGTCCAGCCCCGAGATCTTGTCGGGGTTGCCCTTGTGGACGACTATCCCGATGCCGGCCATGAAGTAGTCGACGAAGTCGACACCGTCGTTGACCTGCTTGCCGTTCGCGTCGAGGCCGTTCTCGCGCTCGCGGGTGTCGGTGATGCCGGACATCGCGATGTCGTACTTCGCGGACAGCAGCCCGGGGAGCACGTTGGCGAACGGCCCCTGGTCCTGGAACTCGAGCTTCACGCCCAGCTCCTTCGACAGCGCCGCGGCGAGGTCGGGGTCGAGGCCGTCCGGCAGCCCCTGCGCGTTCTTGAAGATCACCGGGGCGGCGGTGAGCGACGTGCCGACCCGGATCACGCCGGCCTTGCGGATCGCCGCGGGCAGCTGGTCGTGCAGGGAGGCCGCCTTGGGGGCGCCCGAGCCGCAGGCGCTCAGCAGGACGGCGCCGACGGCGACAGCGGTGACGGCGCCGCAGCGGCGGCTGGTGGTGGGGGTCATCTTCCGTCTTCCAGAGTGTCCGATGTCCAGAGCCCTTTCGCCCAGGACCTGACCGCACGACAACACGCCGACGCGGCCCCGCCCTGGGGAACGCACGGCGCGCCGCCGACACAGCCGAGCCAATCCCCGCCGCGCCCGAAAGCGCAAAGGCCGGTCAGACTATAGCCACCATGGCCGGGCTCACCGCCCCCTTGTGACCAAACTCATGGTTTGCCCCCCTTTGACTCCGACAGGATTGCCCCTCAAGGCAATGCGTGCGCGACGCACGTATTTCGTAGTACGGTACAGATACGTGCTCGACGCACGCATCTGTACCGTACTCAGGGAGCCCGCCATGACCGCCACCCGCACCACCATCACCGCCGCCCTCACGGACCTGCTCCTGACGCCCGGCCTGGAGCTGTCGGAGGCCGTCGACCGGCACTTCGCCCCCGACTACCGCCAGCGCACCGACGGCCGCTGGGACGACCGCAGCGCGTTCACGACCCACATCGCCCACCTGCGCACGGTCGTCGCCGACGGGTCGGTCCAGATCCTGGACGAGCTCGTGCAGGGCGACCGCTACGCGGACCGCCACATCGTCGAGGTCACCAAGACCGACGGCTCCACCGTGCGCATGGAGGTCTACCTCTTCGCCCAGTTCGCCCCCGACGGCCGGTTCCGCCGGATCGAGGAGACCACCCTCCTGCTCCAGGGCGCCGACGCCGACCGGAACCTCGGCAGCGCCCGCTGACCCACCGCAGATCTGAGAGGGTGGCACCCACCAGAGAAGGGAGTCGAGCGGTGCGTATCGCCCTCTTCATCACCTGTTTCAACGACACGCTCTACCCCGACACCGGCCGGGCCGTGCTCAGCGTGCTGGAACGGCTCGGCCACACCGTGGAGTTCCCGCAGGAGCAGACCTGCTGCGGCCAGATGCACTTCAACACCGGCTACCGGCCCGAGGCGATGCCGATGGTGCGGCGCTTCGCCGAGACCTTCGCGCACTACGACGCGGTGGTGACCCCGTCCGCGTCCTGCGCGGGGATGGTGCGCGAGGGCCACCCGGTGCTGGCCGAGCAGTACGGTTCCGAGCAGCTGCGCCGCGAGGTCGCCGAACTCGTCCCCAGGGTCCACGAGTTCACCGAGTTCCTGACCGACGTCCTGAAGGTCGAGGACGTCGGCGCGCACTTCCCGCACAAGGTGGCCTACCACCCGACCTGCCACTCACTGCGCGGCCTGCGCCTCGGCGACCGCCCCTACCGGCTGCTGCGCGCGGTGGACGGGATCGAGCTGGTCGACCTGCCGGGTTGCGAGTCCTGCTGCGGGTTCGGCGGCACCTTCGCGGTGAAGAACGCGGACACCTCCGCCGCGATGCTCGCGGACAAGATGAGCGCCGTGCACGCCTGCGGCGCGGAGGTGCTCTGCGCGGCCGACAACTCCTGCCTGATGCACATCGGCGGCGGCCTGTCCCGACAGCGCAGCGGGGTACGGACCATGCACCTGGCCGAGATCCTGGCCGCCACCGAGGGGGTGCAGCGATGAACGGCACCGGGGACGGCCTGGTCTGGCTCGACACACCCGCCTTCCCGAAGGCCGCGCGCACCGCGCTGGCCGACCCGCAGCTGCGCGGCAACCTGCGCCGGGCCACCGGCACGATCCGCGACAAACGCCTCGCGGTGACCGGGGAGTTGGGCGACTGGGAGCAGCTGCGCGAGGCCGGGGAGGCGCTCAAGCGCCGCACGCTGCGCCATCTGGACCGGTACCTGGAGGAGTTGGAGCGCTCGGTGACGGCGGCCGGTGGCACCGTGCACTGGGCGGCCGACGCCGAGGAGGCCAACCGGATCGTCACCGCTCTCGTGCAGGCGACGGGTGAGCGCGAAGTCGTCAAGGTCAAGTCGATGGCCACCCAGGAGATCGGGCTCAACGAGGCGCTCGCTCTCGAAGGCATCACGGCCTACGAGACCGATCTCGCGGAGCTGATCGTCCAGCTCGGCGAGGACCGGCCCTCGCACATCCTGGTGCCCGCCATCCACCGCAACCGCGCCGAGATCCGCGAGATCTTCCTGAACCGGATGGTCCCCGCCCCCGACCCCGACCTGACCGACGAGCCGCGCGCGCTGGCCGAGGCGGCCCGGCTGCACCTGCGGGAGCGGTTCCTGCGGGCGAAGGTCGCCGTCTCGGGGGCCAACTTCGGCGTGGCCGAGACGGGCACGGTCGCGGTGGTGGAGTCGGAGGGCAACGGCCGGATGTGCCTGACCCTGCCGCAGACGCTGATCACCGTGATGGGTATCGAGAAGGTCGTGCCCACCTTCGCCGATCTGGAGGTGTTCCTCCAGTTGCTGCCGCGCTCCTCCACCGGCGAGCGGATGAACCCCTACACCTCGATGTGGACCGGCACCACCCCCGGCGACGGGCCGCAGGACTTCCACCTGGTGCTGCTCGACAACGGCCGCACCGCCACCCTGGCCGACACCGTCGGCCGCCAGGCGCTGGCCTGCATCCGCTGCTCGGCCTGCCTGAACGTCTGCCCGGTCTACGAGCGCACCGGCGGCCACGCCTACGGCTCGGTCTACCCCGGACCGATCGGCGCCGTCCTCACCCCGCAGCTGGCGGGCGTGCAGCACGCGGCCTCGCTGCCGTTCGCCTCCACGCTCTGCGGGGCCTGCTACGACGCCTGCCCGGTGAAGATCAACATCCCGGAGGTGCTGGTCCACCTGCGCGCCGAGGTAGTCGACGCCCAGCGCCGCAGCCGCCACCTGCCCACCGCCGAAGCCCTCGCCATGAAGGCCGCCGCCGCCGTCCTCGCCACTCCCGGCCGGCTCGCCGCCGCCCAGAAGGCCGCCGCGCTCGGCGGCCGCGTGCTCTCCCGCGACGGCCGGATCGGCCGGCTGCCCGGACCACTGCACGGCTGGTCCGACGCCCGCGACAGCCCCGCGCCGCCCGCCGAATCCTTCCGCAGCTGGTGGCGCAAGAACAGGGAGCAGTCTTGAGCACACGTCAGCAGATCCTCGCCCGGATCCGCGCCGCCCTCGCCGACGTCCCCGACGACGAGAGGCCCGAGTCCGTCCCGGTCCCGCGCGACTACCTGCGCAGCCACGCCGAGGGCGACGTGGTGGAGCTGTTCGCCGAACGCGTCGCCGACTACCGCGCCACCGTCATCCGCAGCACGCCCCAGGCACTGCCGGACACGATCCGCCGCGCCCTCACCGCCCGCGGGGCTGTGCGCGTCGCGGTCCCGCCCGGCTTCCCCGCCGATCAGCTCCCGTCCGGCAGCTGGGCGCACGACGAACCACCGCTCTCCGTCGCCGAGTTGGACCAGCTGGACGGCACGATCAGCACCGCCGCGCTCGGCATCGCCGTCACCGGCACGATCGTCCTGGACACCGGCCCCGGCCAGGGGCGACGCGCCATGACCCTCGTCCCGGACTACCACCTGTGCGTCGTCACCGCCGACCAGATCGTCCCCGACGTCCCCGACGCCCTGGCCCGCCTCGACCCCGCCCGCCCGCTCACCTTCATCTCCGGACCGTCCGCCACCAGCGACATCGAACTCAACCGCGTCGAAGGCGTCCACGGCCCCCGCACGTTGGACGTCATCATCGTCACGGCGCCGTCATGATGCGCTCGGTGAGGGAGGGTCAGACCGCTCCGAACTCGCCCGACTTGACGGCAGCGACGAACGAAGCGAACGAGACGGCAGGGAAGACCAGGGCGGGCCCCTGGGGGTCCTTCGAGTCACGGACGGGCATAACCCCGGGGAAGCCGTCGGCCACCTCGATGCACTCGCCCCCGTTTGTGGAGAACGACGACTTGCGCCAAGAGGCGCCAGACAGGTCAGGGCTCATGAAAGTTCCTCTCGGGCCTTGCGAATGAACTCCAGGGATGGCGCCTTGGGCAGCGCCTCCATCTGGAGCTGATCGTACTCGCTGTCCCATGTCGCGACGATCCGCTGATCTCGCTCAAGATGCCCCCGAGCGTAGGACTCGGAATATCCCAGAACGGATCGATCCGGCATACCCAGTAGGACGACAGGCAGGGCGAAGGGCAGATGCTCTGCAACGCTGATCGGTGCTACTTGGATCGTGATGTTGGGACGGGCAGCAAGCGCCTCAAGGTGGTACAGCTGCTCTCCCATCACAAGTGGCCCGCCGATTGTTCGAGTGAGGCAACTCTCGTCCAGGACGGCGTGAACGGCTGGCGGGTTCTTCCCATCAAGCCGCCGCTGTCGTGAGGCCAGGAACTCCAGCCGTTCGGTAGCTTCGGCTTGGGTGATGATCCCCCGCTGAACGATCGCTGACGACAACGCCGCCGCGTAGCCGGGGGTTTGAAACAGTCCAGTGATCATCGTGAGCGAAAACAGGCGAAGCCGGCGGCATCGCGCTTCGGCGTCTGCGTACTCCGGGAAGCCCTCCAGCAGGCTGGCGCGGTCGATGCGTCGCCACAGGTCATAGAACGTCTGGCCGGTGTCGAACACGCTGTCGGTCTTCACAGCGAATTTTCGTGTGGGCGACCGCTGACCTCTTTCGATGTACGAGATCAGCGTGTTCGAGTAGCCCATGCGCCTGGCCAGCTCCGTCTGAGACCAGCCGCGTGCGCGCCGTGACCTGCGAAGTTCTGCACCAAACCGGGCTATTGGAGACGATGCAGGGTCAACATCCTGTTCGGCCATGGTCACTGACGTCCCTTCACACGGCGGGTTTGTCAAGGTGGAAACCCTGGCAATCGTAAGCCCTGATGCCGATCCTCGGTAGTGGAACCACTACAGGGAGCAACGATGGCAGAGCTGGAACGCGCAAACGAGACTCTGAGACGACACCAGCAGGAAGCGGAGGACGCGGCAGAGACACTGGCAACGGCGTTCCAGGTCGCCGAACTGACCCAACTGCCCGGCCTGCGGCCGGCGTTCCACGCAACGGGGATCGAACAGGGCCCGCATGTGTACCTGGGTGGATGCTCGGCCCGGGTGGCGCTCGAAATCGCCAACGCGCTCACGGTGTACGCCCGGTGCACGGGGAAACTGATCGGCGGCGAATCGTCCTCCCTGCTGCGCGAACTGATGGCACACATGGACGTGACCCCGGCACTGCCCGGCGACGGAGTGATCGTCATCCGAGGGGAACTGACATGAGCGCCAAGCCCACCGTCCCCGCCATCGGGACGTACGTCGTCGACCTCCGATCGGATCGCGTGGCCGAGGTGATGGACTACCGCGCCGGGGTCCTGTACCTGCGCCGGCCCGCCGGGGGCCCCGAGTGGACGCGGGCTCTGTCGCAGGTCCGCCCAACAGCTGCCCTGGAGTCCCTGAGCGCCCGCGTGGCCCGACTCAACGCGATGACCAAACGGCATACCGGATGAACGTTCAGCGCCAAGCCAATAGAACTCGCGACGCTGGGCTCGCCCGCCGCGGGCCAGACCTACCGCCTGTCGCCGTCAACGTGAGCCTTCACCGGTGGGCGGTCCGGGTTGCCGCGGCTGGGTGTGGGCGTGCGCGCCGATCGGCGGGGCGCCGTGGCGCTCGGAGCGGTGCCCGCGCGCGTCCGTGATCTGCTGGCGGGGTGTGCTGACCCGGCCGGGCGGGACCGGGATCAGCCGCCGGGCCAGGATCCGGCCCACCCAGTGGTGCCCGCACCGCGGGCAGCGCGCGGCTCCCGCGGGCGTGTACGGGGACTCCACCGCCACGCCGTCGCGGGAGAAGTACTCCCAGTCACTGCCGTCCTCGTCCCGGTAGCGCTGGACGTCGAAGTCGGTGCTCCACTCGTTCCAGCAGTGGCCGCAGGTGAACTCCACGCGCTCCAGGGCCAGCTCCGTGATCATCGTCGCCACCTCCCGCCGTGCAGGGTGCCCCACCCTCGGTGTACCTCCGCAAGCGCGTCTCGGCAACCGCATGACGTTTCGGGGTGCCCTGCCGCGGATACCCGCCGAGTACGACGACCGGCACGAGCGAGGGCGGCGAGGCCATGGGTGATTCCCGAGTGTGGCTGCGGACAGAGGTCGGCAGGCTGCTGCGGGCCGATCTCATCACGGCCGTCGACGTGCCGGCCGACGACGCCGACGTCAGCCGGTCATCGGCAGGGTGAGGCCGGGCTTCACCGGCGTCGCGTCCGGGCGGATCCGGCTGACGGCCGTGCCGACGGCGACGAACTCGACCGCGTGCTCCCCCCAGTAGCGGTGGTCGTTCACAGCGGTGCCCACGATCCCGTCGGCCCCCAGCTGCTGGCCCTCGTACTGCATCCTGGCCATCGCCAACTCCCGTGCGTCGTACAGCGCCTGGGTGAACTGCGGCAGTTCGGTGTTCTGCCCGACCTGCGAGAGCGTCTGCCGCAGCGACTGGTGGGCCACGTGGTAGACGCAGTTGCCGAGCACCAGCCGGCGCGGCAGCCAGCCGTGCTGCCACAGCGTCCAGAAGTCCTGGCCCGAGAGCGGGGTGGTGAACGGCTTGCCGTTCGGGGCGCGGTAGTTCTTCCCGTCGGTCGCCCGGACGGCGGTGCCCGTGGCGATGAACTCGATGACGTCGCTGAAGAAGTTGTAGTTCATCGGCCGCAGCGTCACGCCGACGACGCCGTCCGCGCCGAGCTGCGCCGCCTCGGCCTCCATCCGGCCCATCGCCAACTCGCGCACGCTGTACATGGCCTGGGTCTGGGTGCCGAGCTCCTGGCTGACCTTCCAGCCCGCGCTCTGCAACCCCACGTGGTAGACGCTGCTGCCGAGCACCATGCCCAGCGGCTCGAAGCCCGCGTCGCCCAGCAGCACGAACTCGTTGACCGACAGGTCCGAGGTGAAGCACGGGCGGCCCTGCCGCGAGGCGTCCAGCCGTCCGCGGGCGATGTCGGGCACGTTGAGCTGGGGCGGGGTGGTCATGGCGGCCTTTCGGTGGGCTCTTCCTACGGAGGCGGCCGATCCTAGTGGCGACACATGAGGGGACGACGACGCCGGGGTGCCGTTCGGCACCCCGGCGTGACGTCGAGGGCGAGGAAAGCGGAGGGACTAATTCAGGGTGAGTTGAGAAGGAAGTCCGTCCATGGCCTCGCCGGGACCAACGCTAGCAGTCAGCCGGGGATCAGGGCACGCAGGTTTTCCGGGGTGACGACCACGGAGTCCGGGTGCAGTCCCTCCGGGCGCTCCAGGCCGATGTAGGTGACCGGGCCGTCCGGGACGGACGCGCCGTCCCACAGTGTGGTGGCGGTGGCGCGCGGACCCATCAGCTCCGTGAGGTACCGGACCGTCAGGTGGTCGCGCTCGACGATGCCGCGCACCAGCGTGGCGACCGACACCCGGTTCCCCTCGACCCGGTTGGAGTTCGGGTTGCCCCGGAGGTACAGGTGCAGCCACTTCGCACGCCAGCGCCCGTCGCTCCCGCGCAGGAACGCCAGCGGCAGCGCGACCCTGCCCGGACCGCGCAGGTCCGACCTCATCCGCACGGTGCGTGCCTCGAAGGGGCGGCCCAACTGCTCGGCGTCGCGCAGCATGAAACCGAAGAACGACTCCTCGACCTCCTCGAAGCCCTCCCCCGAGTAGATGTTGACCTGCGGGACGATGAAGCTGCCGCGCACGGCGTCCAACCGCAGGTTGATGAACTCCGAGGCGCCGTCGGGCGCGGCCGTGATGTCACCGGAGTGCTCGCCCTCGATCGCCTGGAGAGCGGTGTAGGAGAGCCAGGTGATGGTCTGGTACCACTCGTTCAGCAGCAGCGCCGACAGGTCGAAGTCGGTGGTGCGGCTGCTCTCCTTCCAGTAGACGAAGAACCGCAGCAGCTCGCCGTCGACCGGGGAGAGGGAGCCCCGGGGCAGCACGCCGAAGCCGCCGGTCGTCGCCCTGCCGCTGAGCGGGAGCGCGACGTCCAGGACGTCCGGGTCGATCAGCAGGTGCCCTGGCTCCGGGAGGCGGCGCAGCGTCTCGGCGTCCAGGACGGCGATCAGGCGCTCGCGCTCGGACGCCGGAACGGGCGGCCGGGTGTCGTCGGCTACCCAGGCACGGCCCAGGCGATTGACGAAGAAGCGGCGCACGCCGGTCTCCTGGGCGCGGTTCTGAAGGTGCTCGCGGACCGACAGCAGCACCCGGCCGGCGACCTGCGGGGCGACCTGCTCAGCGGCCGCCACGACGGCGTCGCGCTCGTCCTGCGTGCGGCACGCGCGCAGCAGGCGGTCCAGCGAGCGGAACAGCCTGCCCGGCGCGGCCGTCAGCAGCCGCACCGCCCCGGTGACGTCGCCCGCGCCGAGCAGCTCCTCGACGCGGCTGCCGAAGGACCGGGCCACCTGCTCGCCCCGCGCCACCGCGAACACCTCGGCGGCGTGCGGCCAGCGCGGGTACTCGTGCGGGTGGAGGCGCTCGCCGAGGCGCTTGAACGCCTCCCGGTGCGCGCCGACGTCGGCGAGCTTGCCGGGGGCCGCCGCCACCACCGCGTCCAGGCCGGCCAGCAGGGCGCGGCGCACCGGTCGGGACAGCGACCGGAACCGGGTCGGCTCCACCAGGCCCACATCGCCGTCCGACAGCGCACAGGCCAGCCGGAGCACGTCGGTGACGGTGTCCAGCAGCAGGCCCGCGCCGGCCTGGAGCCGCGCCAGGTTGACGACGGCGCGGTTCTCCCGGACCGGGATCGCCGCGGGCTGCGGACCGTCCACGCAGTACCCGGCGAGCGCGCGCAGGTCCGTCAGCCCCTCCTCCCCCAGCGGAGTACTGCTGCCCGCCAGGGCCAGATACAGCGCGGCCACCTCGTCCTCCGGGCTGCCACCCAGGTGCAGCACCGTCAGGCGGTCGCCCGCGGCGGCGATCAGCTCATCGTGCGCGGCGAGCATCTCGGCGTACGTGTGCCGGTAGTTGCCGTACGACGGCAGCGTCAGCAGGTCGAGCACACCCGTACCGAGCCGGTCCGACGCGCCCGCCTCAGCGACGCACCGCATCCAGAACTCGAACGTGTCCGGCACGTTGGCCGGGAAGTCGACGAAGTACACGTTGTGCCGCACGTGGTCACCCACCATCGCGCGCACGGTCTCCAACACCCGAGCGCCGGCCTCGACCACCACCTCCCCCGCCAGCCCCGACAGCCGCTCCAGCACCCCCGCCGACAGCTTGAACCCCACCGACATCAGCGCAGCATCCAACTGCCGCGCAGCGCCCCCGCCCTCCCCGGCAGGCCCGCAGGGGTCAGGAAGTCGGTGCGTGTGCCGGATGACCAGCGGTACGAATCGAAGCGCCATCCGGGCATGCTCCCAGACCCACCCGAGCCTCCGCATGCGGGTTTCGCCGGCCGCGGTTCAGCCCTGGCGCAGTTCAGCCCTGGCGCAGTTCGCCCGCCTCGCCGAGCCAGACCAGGCGGCCGCGCTCCAGGACGTGGACCAGGGCGTCGTCCGGGGCCCAGGGGGGCAGGGTGCGGGCGGTCAGCAGGACGGCGTGGCCGGCCTTGGCGCGGTCGGTGAGGAGGTGGCGTAGGCGGGTCACCACGGTGGGGGCCAGGCCGCGTTCGGGTTCGTCGAGCAGGAGGAGCGAAGGGTCGGCCAGCAGGGCCCGAGCGAGGGCGACCAACTGCTGCTGGCCGCCGGAGAGTTCGGTGCACCGGCGGGCGAACAGTGCGGTCAGTTCCGGAAATCGGGCCGCCGCGTGCTCGGGCGGGCCGGAGAGGCTGAGGGTCTCGGCCACCGTCAGGGTCGAGAAGACCGCCCGGCGGGCCGGGACCAGCACCACCCCGAGCGCGGCCCGGCGGTGGGCGGCCAGTGCGGTGACGTCGCGTCCGGCCACGGTGACCCGGCCCTGGTACGGGCGGGCCAGGCCGGCCAGGGTCGCCAGCACCGTGGAGCGGCCGGAACCGTTGCGGCCGACCAGGAAGCCGACCCGCCCGTTCGGGCAGCGCACGTCCACCCCGTGCAGCCGGTCGACCCGACCGTAGCGGACTCGGACGCCGCGCAGTTCGGCGGCCAGGCCGCCCGTCGGAGCGCTCACCAGAGCCGCCGGACCCTCTGGTCGGCGAGCACCCGCTCGATCGGACCGGTGGTCACCACCCGGCCGCCGTCCAGCACGTAGGCGAGTTCGGCGAGCCGGGAGACCAGCCCGAGGTCGTGCTCCACCAGCAGCACGCCCGCTCCCTCGCGGGCCACCAGGGCCAGCACCCGGGCGACCCAGGCGACCTGGCCCGCGTCGAGGCCGACCGAGACCTCGTCCACCAGCAGCACCCGCGGTGAGCCGGCCAGCGCTCTGGCCAGCTCGACCAGCCGGAGCACCCCGAGCGGCAGGTCGCCCGCCGGTCGGTGGGCGAGCAGGGTCAGGCCGAGCAGTCGCAGGGCGCCGGCCACCCGGTCCTGGACCGCTCCCGGGCGGCCGGCCCGCCGGGGCCGCTGCTCGGCGCCGACCTGGACGTTCTCCGCGACCGTCAACTCGGGGAAGACGGCCACCTGTTGGAAGGTCCGCGCCACGCCCAGCCGGGCCCGCCGGTGGCAGGGTGCCCGGGTGATGTCGCGGTCGCCGAGCAGGATCCGCCCGCCGTCGGGCCGGGCCAGTCCGCTGAGGCAGTCGAGCAGCACGCTCTTGCCCGCGCCGTTCGGGCCGACCAGCGCGGTGACCCGCCCGGGACGGACCGCCAGGTCCACGCCGTCCACCACCGCCACGCCGCCGAGCCGCCGCAGCACCCCGCGCCCGACCAGCATCCCAGCACCGGCCGCCTCCCCGCTCACCCCGCCGCCACCCGTCGGACCCACCCCGCGAGCCCGCCGGGCAGCCACCCCGCCCCCGCCGCGAGGGCGCCCACCACCACCGCCGACATCCCCGGGACAGTCGCCGCGTCCAGCCCCACCAGGGCAAACGCCGCCAGCACCGCGCCCACCGCGCTGTCCACCCCGGCCACCACCACGGCCGCGAACCAGAGCAGCCCCTGCACCGGGTCGAAGACCGAGGCGTCGAAGGCCTCGCCGCTGAGCGCGAGCAGCACCCCGCCCGCGCCCGCCAGTCCAGCGCCCAGCCCGAAGACCAGCAGCTTGACCCGGGGCACCGCCACCCCCGCCGCCCAGGCGCCCGCCTCGTGGTCGCGCATCGCCACCAGCGCCCGGCCGAGCCGCCCTCGCCGCACCCCCGCCACCAGCAGCGCACCCACCCCGAGGACCGCCAACTCGGCGGCGTAGAAGGCGTGGTCGCCGCGCAGGAAGACGGGCCGCAGCACGGTCAGCCCGGCAGTCGCGTACGGCTGCTCGAAGACGAAGCGGCTCAGCCCGACCGCCAGCGCGAAGGTCACCAGGGCCAGCACCAGGCCGCGCCGGTGCACCACCGGACGGCCGATCAGCAGCCCGGCCGCCGCCAGCCCGAGCACGGTGACCACCAGCGCCGCGCCCACCGGCACCCGTCCGGAGGCGAGCAGCGCGGCGGCGAGCGCGCCCAGGCCCGCGAAGGAGCCCTGGCCCAGCGAGACCAGCCCGCCGCCGCCGGTCACCAGCACCACCGAGAGCAGGATCAGCGCCAGCGCGGGCACGGTCAGCACGGCCCGCACCCCGCCCGCCCGCAGCGCCAGCGGGGTGAGCAGCGCGAGCGCGCAGACCGCAGCCCCCCAAGCCGCTCCCCCGCCACCGCCGCGCGGCCGCCCGAGCTGCGGCAGCCCGCCGCCGCCCAGCAGCCCCTGCTCTGCGAAGCCCTCGACGAAGCCCCACGGCACCAGGGCGGCCACCAGCAGCGCGACGGCGAAAAGGTTGGACTGCACGGCGTCCAGCAGCGGCCCCAGCGTGCCGCCCGGGTGCAGCCAGGTCAGCTCGGACTGGCCGATGCCCAGCGCGAGCCCGACGGCCACCGCGATCGGCAGGCTGCGCAGCCGGGCCGCCACCGCGACCGCGAGGGTCTCCATCACCAGCAGCGGCAGCCCGTACGGGTCGAGCAGCACGAGGGGCGCCAGCAGCACGCCCACCAGTCCGGCCGTGAAGGAGCCGAAGGCCCAGCCGGCCGCGGCCACCCGCCCCGCGTTCACCCCGGCCAGCTCGGCCAGGGTGGGATCGGCGGAGACCGCCCTGGCCCGGACCCCGAAGCCGGTCCACCGCCCGACCGCCCAGAGCGCCACCGCGATCACCAGCACCGTGCCGAGCTGGGCCACCGCGTCCACCCGCAGCAGGTGGCCGCCGGGCAGCGTGACGGTCCGCGCCGGGACCAGCGCCGGCACGTCGGCCAGCGGCGCGGTGCCCCAGATCGCCGCGACCGCGCCGATCAGCAGCACCAGGACGCCGACGCAGGCGACCACCACCTCGCCGATCGCCGCCCGGCGTCGCTGGAGCGGTCCGAACACGGCCAGCTGGAGCAGCACGCCGAGCCCGGGCGCCACCACCAGCAGGCAGAGCACCGCGCCCCAGCCCACCGGCCAGCCGCGCACCACCACCAGTTCGCGCAGCAGATAGGCGACGAAGACGGCGATGCCGCCCTGCGCCAGGTTGAGCACCCCGGTCAGTCGGTAGCAGATCACCAGCCCGACCCCGCTGAGCGCGGCCGCGGCACCGACGGCCACGCCGGCCAGTGCGAAGTCGATCGCCAGCCCGGGGTCGGCCATCAGAGCGGGCCGCCCTCAGGCAGCACGTCCGGCTCGCAGACCGGGCACGGCGCCAACCCGCGGGCCCGGACCGCCGCGCCGTCGACCGCGACGGCCTGCGGCTTGCCCGCCACCAGCGGGCAGCCGGGACGGTGGCAGAGGGTGCCGCCGGGCACCGCGACCAGGCCGCCGCCGGGCGTCACCGGCTCGCCGTCGCTCTCGAACGGCCCCCAGTCGGCGGCGATCGGCTCGTCCGGCAGAGGTCCCGCGGCCGTGGCCGGGGCGCCCGGGGTGCGCAGCGCCGCCCAGACCACGCCCGCCACGATCAGCGCGGCGCCCGGCGCGGTGGCGGAGGCGAGGTAGGGGAGCTGGCGGGCGGCCAGTCGCTCGCCCGAGACGGCGTACCAGCCGAGCACGCACATCGCCCCGCCCAGCAGGGCCAGCAGCCAGCCGAACGGTGCGCCGGCGAGCAGTCGGCGGATGCGGACCGGGCGCCCCGAGCTGTCCATCACGATCCTTTCCGCCGCGCCGACCCGCTCGCCCGCCGTCGTGTTGCGGGCAGGCGGCCGATCGGCCTTCATAGTGTCACCTGCGTCACACCCGGTCGCAGCGCGACACCAGGCGGAGAACCCATGCGCACCATGCCCAACGCCCGGCCGGCCGACCCGGCGGATCGCCCGTCCGCAGAACCGCGACCTCACCCGTCCGGCCGCCTTGCGGTCCTTCGGACGGCGACGGCCGTGCTCGGGGTGCTGCTGCTGGTGGCGTCCTGTTCGAGCAGCAAGAAGAGCAGCGCCGGCACCACCCCGACCCCGTCCGCGAGCAGCGCGTCGGCGACGCCGTCCGGGTCCGCCGCGGCCTCGCCGTCCGCCACCGGCAGCGCCCCGGCGGACGTGGCCGCCGCCACCGCCCAGGTCACCCAGAACTGGCAGAACTTCTTCTCCCCCAGCACGCCGATCAGCGCCAAGGCCGCGCTGCTGCAGAACGGCGACCAACTCCAGCCGCTGCTCCAGGCCTTCGCCGCCGACCCGCGGATCTCGCAGATCAGCGCGCAGGTGACGAACGTCCAGTTCAGCTCCGCCGACACGGCGATCGTCACCTACAACCTGTCGTTGCAGGGCCAGGTGGTGCAGCCGAACGCGGCCGGTCAGGCGGTGCTGGACAACGGCACCTGGAAGGTCTCGCAGGCCTCGCTGTGCGCGCTGGTCGCGCAGAGCGGCAACACCGCGGCCAGTGCGGTGCCCGGGTGCAGCAGCAGCTGATCCCGGTACGGACCGGCAGGGTGGCCGCCGCGCTGGCGGCCACCCTGCTGGTGCTGTCCGGCTCGCTCGCCGGCTGCGGCACCCGGCTGCCGGAGAGCGACTTCGCCGCGCCGGGTCCGACGGCCGCCGCGGGCAACCCGGCCGGCGACACCGGGGTGACGCCGGGGCAGATCAAGATCGGCATCGTCACCTCGCTGACCAGCCCGCTCGGCACCGAGGTGCTCTCCGGCCCCCGCTACGGCGCGCTGGCGTTCTTCCAGGCACTGAACGCGGCCGGCGGCCTGCACGGGCGGACGGTGCAGGTGGTGACCTGCGACGACTCCGGCAGCGGCCTGGGCAACCAGAGTTGCGTGCACAAGCTGATCGACCAGGACCAGGTCTTCGCCTTCGCGGCCGGCAGCGTGCTCGACTACGCGGGAGCCCCGTACGTCAGCGGCAAGGCGGTGCCGGACGTGGGCAGCCAACCATTGGGCACCGAGTACGACCGGTATCCGCACCTGTACGGGATCTACGGCAGCAACGCCCCGCGCGACGGCCGCTCGGTCGGCTGGGACGGGACGCTCTTCCTCAGCACCGAGGTCTACCGGTTCTTCAAGCAGCGGCTGGGCGTGCGGCGGGCCGCGGTGGTCGCCTACAACCAGGCGGAGTCACTGAGTTACGCGCACCAGATCGAACAGGGCCTGGCGGCCGAGGGCTACCACGTGCTGACGAAGACGGTGGACCTGGCGCTGCCCGCGTTCGCCGCGGTGGCCACCGCGATGGCCTCCGACGGCACCCAGATCGTCTTCGACGCGATGGACACCCGCGGCAACACCGGACTCTGCCAGGCCCTGGACGCGGCGGGGGTGCGGCTCGCCGCCAAGGTGACCAACGTGCAGAACTGGACCCGGACGGTCGGCCGCGACTACGCGGCGGCGCCCGGCTGCCGCGGCGTCCTGTGGGCCACCTCGTCCAGCCGCAACTACGCGGACACCGGTCTGCCCGCCGTCCAGCAGTTCCGCAGCGCCATGGACCGGTACTACCCGGAGCGCGAACCGCTGCTGTCGGCCTGGGAGTTGGAGGGCTGGGCGGGCGCGCAGTGGCTGACCGACGCGATGGACTCGTGCGGGGCGGCGCTGACCCGGGCCTGCGTGGAGCGGTTCATGAACCGCGCCCAGCCCTACGACGCGCACGGGCTGCTGATCCCCGCCGACTTCACCCCCGAGCCCCGTCCCAGCGGCCCGACCCGCGCCTGCCTGAACGTGGCCCGCTGGCAGGACGCCGCCCCGGCGGGCGGTCCCGGGTGGGTCACCCAGGTGCCCGACATGGACACCAACTGCTTCGACGTCCCGCAACTGCCCTACCATCCCTAGGAATCCAGGAACTCCTCGATCAGCTGGACCAGCTCCTCCGGCCGCTCCAGCGCCGCCAGGTGGCCGGAGTCGAGTTCGGCGTACTCAGCTCCCGAAATCGCCTCGTGGAACTGCCGTGCGTACCTGATCGGCACCAACTGGTCCTGCCGGTTGCCGATGACGAGGGTGGGAGACGTGATCTTCGGCAGGCTCTCGCTGATGTCCAGCCGGCTGATGAGGTCGACCAGCGCGACCATCCCGCGGGAGGGCATCAGCCCGGACCGCAGCATCAGGCGGTCCCGCGAGGAGAGCGTGTCCAGGTGGCCGTCCGAGATCGCGTGCAGGAGGGTGAACTCCGCGAAGGTGTTGGCATCCAGCTCCGCGAGACGCTTCCAGGTACGGGTGAACAGGCGCTGCCACGGGTGGCCGTAGTGGGCGAACCCGCCGCAGAGGATCAACCGGCGGACGAGCCCGGGTTCCTGGGCCGCGGCGGCGGCGCCGACGACCGCGCCGGTGGAGAAACCGATCAGGTCCACCGGACCGTGCGCAGCCGCCCGCACCACCCCGAGCACCTGGTCGGCCAGCCGGTCGACGTCCAACTCCCCCTCGGGAAGCGGCGTCAGGCTGCTGCCGGAGTAGCCGGGCACGATCACCCGCCGACTCTTCGTCATCTCGTCGAGCAGGTTGGGAAAGCTCGTCTCCGGGTGGCCGCTGGCGCCGTGCAGCAGGACGACCTCCGGTCCCTGGCCCTGCACGTAGTAGCCGACGGGGATCCCGTCGATGTCGACATGCTGCGCTTCCGTGCTGATCACGCGATTTCCCCCTGTTGCCTTGCAGGTCGTCACTTCACCGGTACGGCCACCGTGCCGGCGTCCCGGGCGGTTTGCCCCTCGTGCCGGTTCGAGGAGCGCTTGGACCACCAGGTGAGCGCGGCCGCGGTCAGCGCGAAGGCGGCGGAGACCGGCAGCAGGTAGGCGGCGGAGCCGGCGGTGGCCAGCAGGGACGCGCCGATGACGCTGGACAGGAACTGCCCCAGGTAGGCGCTGGAGGTGTTGAGCGAGGTCACCAGGGGGGCGCCTCCTTCGGGCGCGTACCCGATGATGCGGTGCTGCTGCGGGCCGATCACCGAGAAGGACACCACGCCGCTGAGCGCCTGCAGGACGGCCACCAAGGCGAACTCCCCCCGGACGGTGAGCATCAGCAGGACGACCACGGCGATGCCGGTGGTCGCGCCGATGACGACGAGCCGCGGGTCGCGCCGGTCGGCCAGCGAGCCGGACATCAGGTTTCCTCCGGTGGCGGCGATGCCGAACACCAGCAGCAGCACGGCGAGTCGGCCCTGGTCACCGCCGATGGCGGGGGCGAAGACCGCACCCATGTAGGTGAAGGGGAGGAAGATGGCGACGAAGGCCAGCACCGTGACGACCAGGATCCTCAGCACCCGCCGGTCGGTGAGCGGCGCCAGGCGCCGGCGCAGGGTAATGCTCTGGTCGAGCTTGATCTTCGGCAGGAGGGTGGCGATGGCCACCGCGACGAGGCCGGCCACCGCGGTGACGAACCAGATCGCCGCCTGCCAGCCCCAGGCGCTGCCGATGAAGGTCCCCAGCGGGGCGCCCAGGACGAGTGCGAGCGTCGAGCCGGCCGTGACCATGGCGATGGCGCTGCCGCGCCGCTTGGCGCCGGCCAGCGTCGCGGCCGTCGCGACGGCGTTGGCCGCGAACATCGCCGCGCCGGACCCCGCGAGGACGCGGGAGGCGAGGATCAGGCCGTACGACTGGGCCAGTGCGGTGATCGCGTTTCCTGCGCCGAGCAGCACGAGGGCGGTCACCAGGACGCGTCGCCGGGACCACTTGCTGGTGAGCGTGGCCAGGACCGGCGACAGGATCGCGTACGCGAGGGTGAACACGCTGACCAGCTGGCCGGCTTCGGCCATGCTGATCTTCAGCGATTTCGTCATCTCGGGGAGCAGCCCGACGATGACGAACCCGTCGGTGCCCACCGCGAAGGCGCCCAGCGTCAGGAGTGCGGTGCGTGCGCGCCAGCCGCGCCCCGGGGAGGTGGTGTCGCTGTCGCTCATCCGGATTCCCGTCTCTGTCCGCTCGGTGGTCACCGGGCGAGATCCTTCTCCGCAGGACGGTACCGGTCGGTACCGAAGAGGGTCAAGTGGATCTGGACAGCTGCCAGTTGACGGACGGTACCGATCGGTTCCGACTCGCGCCCGCGTCCATTACACTGAGCCGCATGCCGACAGACGCACGCGAGCGACTCCTCCAAGGCGCCGAAGAGCTCTTCTACACGGAGGGCATCCGGGCCGTCGGCGTGGAACGGCTGCTGGCCGTCACCGGAGTCGGACGCGCCTCCTTCTATCGGCACTTCGCCGGCAAGGACGAACTGGTGCACGCCGTCCTGAAGCGACGCGACGCGCACTGGCACGCCTGGCTGGAGGAGACGGTGGCCGCCCACGGCGGCGGCCCGCTCGCGGTCTTCGACGCACTCGCGGAATCAGCCGAGTCCGAGAACTTCCGCGGCTGCGCCTTCATCAACGCGATGGCCGAAGCCTCCGACCCGTACGGCGAGATCTTCCGCCTGGCCAACGAGCACAAGGGCAAGGTGAAGGACCTCCTCGACCGCCTGATCGAGGAGGCCGGGTATCCCGACCACCGCGCGCTGGCCGAGCAGTTCATCCTGCTGATGGACGGCGCCACCGTCACCGCCATGCGCGAACGCGGCGGCGCCGCGGCCCGCCAGGCCCGAGCCATCGCCGAACGCCTGCTGGCCTCCTCGGCGCCCCCGGCCCGACTCTCTGCCTAGGCCCTAAACACCCCTCCACTCGTGAAGGGGAAAATCGAGCCAAAAGACAGCGCACAGTGGTTGGCCGGTTGCATCATGTGCTGCATGGTGAACTTCGCTGATGATGCTCCTGGCTACCTGACCATCAGGATGACCGCCCCGGAAGGCCCGGTGGCCGAACTCGCGGACGTCGAGGCGTGGCGGGCGCGCGAGGAGTATCCGCAGATCCTGTCGGCCGGGAACCCGGTCTTCGGCGTCGCGCGCGAGCGGCTCGAGGGCGGCTGGGAGCTGCTCTCCGCGATGGTCGAGAGCTTTCCGCAGTCGGCGCGCGACCACCTGGGCATGCTCAGCCGCGAGCAGGCCGCCAAGGCGAGGGACGCCGGCGACACCGAGGCGCAGCAGAGGTACCAGGCGCTGGCCGAGCGGATGGACCGGGAGAAGCTCGACGAGATCGAACTGGACGCCCGCTACCGCGTGGTGCGGGCCGAGCGGCACATCCGCAGCGGCCCGGACGGGCCCGAGCCGCCCCGGCCCAGCGACCCCGACGACCACCAGAAGCCCGACATCGCCAAGGGCCTGGACCCGGCCGTCGGCTTCGTCATGGACCCCACCGTGCCGACCGGCATGTCCGAGGGCATCCTGAAGACCGACCTCATCCAGCTGCACCCCGCCAAGGGCCAGGTGCCGAAGGGCATCCGCGCGGACGCGCTGCGGGCGAGCCGGACCCACCCCGGAATCGTGCTGCTGCCGGCCGCCTTCACCGTCGCGGAACGGATCGGCACCCGGTGGCGGCCCAGCGGCATGGCGGACGCGCCCACCCCCTTCCGCGCCAAGGACCTGCTCTCCATGCGCCTGCGCGTGACCGAGCCGTTCGAGCTCCGGATGACCCCCGAGCAGCGGGCGGTCTACGCCGAGGCCGCGGACGGGCTCGAAGCCGAGCAGGGCTGCGAACTCACCGTCGACGACCGCTTCCTGCGGATCATCCGGGTGGAGCGGACGGTCCGCTTCGGACCGGACGGCCCCGAGGGCCCCCGCCCCCACGACTACGACCCGGAGGAGCCGGTCATGGTGCAGGACGCCCGCCTGCGCGCCCAGGGCCTCATTCCGGACGACGAGGACGCCCCGATCGTCCTCGACGAGTCCGCCAAGCGGTTCCAGGCCCTCTTCGAGGCCGAGATGGCCCGCCGCGGCAAGCCGATCCCGCACTTCGGGGACCACGACGAGTAGCCCTTCACTGGGGCAGCCGCCGAAACGGGGTCAGTAGCAGGACGCCGACCCAGGCGACGACGCCGGCGCCCGAGAGCGCGACGGCGCCCGGTGCCCCGAGCCGCTGGGCGCCCAGCCCGCCGAGGAGGGAGCCGACCGGCAGGGCTCCGTGGGACAGCAGGCGATAACTCGCGGTCACCCGGCCCAGCATGTCGCGCTGGACGAGCTTCTGGCGGGTGCTCATCGCGTGGACGTTGTAGACGCCGAGACCCGCCGTGTAGGCGGCGGTCCCGGCGATCAGGATCGCGATCCGCGCCCACGGCGCGGCGACCAGATCGGCGGTGGCCAGACCTGCCATCCCGAGACCGGTGCCGAGCAGGCCGCCCATCATGGCGGTGGTCGGCCGCGTCACCCGGCCGATCCGCTCGGCCAGCGCCGATCCCGCCACCCCGCCCAGCGCCCCGCAGGCGTAGACGGCGCCGAGCACGGAGGACGGCAGGCCCAGCGACCGGACGACGAAGATCACCAGTACCGTGCTGTAGGCCTGGAGGAACAGGTTCGCGACCCCGCTGCACAGCGCGAGGGTCAGCAGGCCCTGCTGACCGAACAGGTAGCCGAAGCCCTCCCGTGCCATGGTCGACCAGCGCTGCCTGGGCGCGCGCTCGACGGGCCGGACGCGCAGGGAGGCGATCAGCCCGGCCGACAGGAAGAAGCTGACCGAGTCGGCGATCAGGGCCTGCGGGGCGCTCAGCAGTTGGGTCAGCACCCCGCCCAGCCCGGGGCCGGCGACATCGGTCACCGAGTAGCTGGTGTTGATCGCGGCGTTGCCCGCGACGAGCCGGTGCTCCTCGATCACCTGCGGAAGGATCGAGTGGTGGGCGACGTCGGCCAGGGCCTTGAAGCAGCCCACCAGCAGTCCCAGGACGTACAGCCGGAGCAGCGACAGCCCGTCCAGGGCGGCGAGTACGGGCACGGCCAGCAGCAGAACCCCCCTGACCACGTCGCACAGGGCGTTGATCAGCTTGACCGGGAAGCGGTCCACCACGACGCCGGCCACGGGAGTGACGAACAGCACCGGCAGCGTCTGGACCATGGCCAGGGTGCCGAGTTGCAGTGCGTCGGCGTGCAGCGTCAGCATCGCGGTGAGCGGCAGCGCGACGGCCGTCACCTGCGATCCGATGCCGGAGACCGTGACGGCGCTCCACAGCGCCAGGAAGCCCCGGTGCCGGTAGATGCTCCTGGATACGGCGGGGGGATTCATGCGATGAGCCGGTGGTCCCGCAGGAGCCGGTAGTAGCCGCCGATCTCCTCGATCGGGACGCCGATCCCGTCGGCGGACAGCTGCGCCTGGACCAGTCGCAGCGCCTCCTGCTCGGTCCGGCCGTGGGCGACTCCCCACAGCAGGACGCCCTGCCGGCTGAGCTCGACGGCCTGCGAGGCGGTCTGCTGCGTCACCAGATAGCTGTCGGATGTCGGGACGAGCGAGTCCGCCGGCTGCCTGCGGCAGTGCTCGGGGTCGGCGGACGCCACCGGCCGGTACCGGTAGCCGGTCGCCGCCATCGCGACGAGATCCTGGGCCAGCCAGAGGTTGCGGCTGACCGCGTCCCCGGCCGAGGGCAGCCGGGGGTCGCGCAGGATGCCGCTCACCGCGGCACCGAGCTCGTCGCCGACCGTGCGTGCCCACTTGGTCCAGAGCCATTTGGTGTTGATGTAGTAGTCGCCGCGACCGCAGAGATACGCCTCGGCAGCGCGGTAGAGGGCCTCCCGGGACTGGTACTCGGCGCCGGGGAGGTCTTCGTTGAGGAGGGCGCCGGTGACGTCGTCCCCGAGGTTCTCCACGTCCGTCGCGTGCCGCGCGACCAGCAGCCGCTGGTAGTCGGCCCGCCGGTCCGCCCACCGGTCGAGCAGGTCCCGCAGCGCCCCGTCCTGGTCCAGCAGGATCTCGCCGAGCACGAAGCGGGTCAGCGAATCCAGTCGGCTGCGGGTGGCGTAGCCGATCTGCTCCATGTCCTCGGACGTGCTGCGGAAGGCCGTGCAGGTGTCCACCAGGCTGCGGAGGGCGTCCAGTTCGAGGTACTCGATGTCGACGCGCGCGCCCTCGAAGGCCAGTTGCTCGGAGGACGTCGGAGCCCGCGAGTCCAGCACCACGAAGAGGTCGATGTCGGACTTCGGTGAGCCGAGGCCCGCGGTGGGCGCCCCTCCCATGTAGATCCGCCGGTAGCCGCGTTCGCTCTCCAGCCGGCCGGCCGCCCGCCGGCCGCGCTCGAGGATCTCGTCCAGGGCCTTGCGTGAACTCTCCGGCAGGGCAGGGTTTTCCGACACCACGTTCGCTCTTTCTCCTCGCCACGTCTGATCAGTGCTCGGGGCGCCGGCACCCCGGGGTGCCGGCGCCCGGACCCCGCAGGTTTCACGGGGTGGCGCGAACTGCTCGCGAACTACTCGGCGAGGCCGCGCGTGACCGCCTTCGGAGTCGTACCCATCGAGAACACCTCCTCCCGTGCTGGTGCGGCACCCCACCGGACGGCGGGGCGAGTCAGTGGTGCCGGTGGTGGCAGTGGTGTCAGTGCTGTCCGGTCGCGGTCAGCACGCGCCCCGGCGCCAGTCGCGCCCGGGCGGCCAGCAGCGTCGCCGCGCCCAGGCTGGCTCCAAGGGCCCCGCAGGCCGCCGCCGTTCGCAGCGTTCCGTGCGAGAGGACGACTCCGCCGACGGCCGCTCCGAGCGCGATGCCGACGCCGATGAACGTCACGAGCCAGGCGAAGGCCTCGGTGACGGCCCCTTCGGGGGCCAGTTCGCCGACGAGGCCGAAGGACACGGTCAGCAGGGGGGCGAAGAACACCCCGGTCAGCAGGGCCAGCAGGCAGCTGCCGGCCGGCCCGGGGACCAGCGCCACCAGCCAGTACGACCCTGCCATGCCCGCCGCGAGTTGCCCAGCCTTGTTCGGGGCCGCGCTCTTCCAGCCGTGCGTACCGACCGCGCCGTAGGTCAGCGCTCCGACGAGCGCGCCGAGAGCCGACAGAGCCAGCAACGTGCCTGCGCCGCCCGGCAGTCGGTGCTTCTCCGCGTACGCCACGGTGAAGACGTTGAAGGTCCCGACGGCCACCCCGGAGCCGCCCAGGGCGACCAGCAGGAGCAGCAGTCCCCGGCTGCGCAGCGGGCCCAGCCAGTGCGGTGCCGTGGTCGCGGGGACCGGTGTCCAGGCGCGCGACGGGGCGGCGGTGGCCATCCCCACCGAGCCGACCAGCCCGAGCAGCGCGGCGGCCCACAGGGTGTCCCGGGCCGGGGCCAGCGCCGCGATGCCCGCCACGGCCAACGGGCCCGCGATGAAGAGGAGTTCCTGCGCTCCGGCGTCGACGGCATAGGCCGACTCGACGTCCTGCGGATCGACCAGCTCCGGCCACAGGGTCCGCAGGCAGGGTTCCAGCGGCGGGGCGGCGGCCCCGGCCACCGCCGCCCCGACCAGCGCGGCCCACGGGGTTCCGGGAGCCGCTGCCAGCAGGGCGAACCCGGCCGCCGCCAGGCAGGCGGAGAACAGCAGCGTCCGGGACTGCCCGGTACGGTCCACCAGCCGGCCCAGCAGCGGACCGCCGACCGCACCCGCCGCGGCGAACACCCCGGTCGTCAGCCCCACCAGCTGGTAGCCGTACCCCGCATGGCGCAGCGTCAGGGCGATGCCGAGGGCGGCCATCGCCCCCGGCAGCCGTCCGACCAGCGAGCTGGAGAGCAGCCTGACGACATGAGGCCGGCCCAGGAGGGCGAGGTACGGCATGGGTTGGTGGTCTCCTTCGGTGTGTCCGCTCAGCGCAGTGAGCGGCGGATCAGCGCGGCGACCCCGTCGTCGTCGTTGCTCGGCAGCACGACGTGCGCGGCACGTCGTACGTCGGGGTGCGCGTTGGCGACGGCGGCGGCGAGCCCCGCCGCGCGGAGCATCGGTATGTCGTTGGGCATGTCCCCCACCGCGGCGGTCCGCGCCGGGGGCACGGACAGGTGCCGGGTGAGCCAGTGCAGGGCCTGCCCCTTGTCCACTCCCCGGGCCGAGAGTTCCACGAAGCGGCCGGTGGAGCGGGTGACCTCCAGGCGGTCGCCGACCAGGTCGACGATGGCGCGCTCCAGGGCCTGCGTCGTCAGGTCGGGGTGGATCGCCAGGATCTTGACCACCGGGTCGTCCGGGTGGAGCACCGTGCGCGCCGCGCTCACCGGCTGGTGCGGCCAGCAGTCCGGGACGAGCTGCGCGAAGCCCTCCTCCAGGTAGAGGCCGCCGATCGACTCGATGCCCACGATCAGGCCGGGGAGTCCGGCCTCGAGGACGGAGAGCAGCTCGGCGCACTCCGCCGGGTCGAAGCCCCGGCACAGCAGCGGCGAGCCGCTCTCGGCGTCGACGGTCACGGCGCCGTTGCTGCACACCACGGGCCCGGTCAGTCCGTAGCGGCGGGTGATCGTCAGTGTGTCGCGCACCGGCCGACCGGTGACGCAGACCACCGCGATCCCCGAGCGGCGCGCCGTGGTGATGGCCTCCAGGCTCCCGGGGCTCAGGTCACCCCGGGAGTCGAGCAGTGTGCCGTCCAGATCCGTACAGATGAGCTGAACCAGGTTCACCAACGACTCCCATCGCCTTGCCCGGCCGCGCGGCCGGGCACCTCGTCACCGTGGAGGCCGACGTGCCGTCACCGGGGCTCGTTCATCCGGTGATCCGGCGCACCAGGTCGGTCCAGGCCGCCACGATCTGCTGAGCGGAGGCTCCCTGCCGGAACAGGTCCTTGTCCAGCGGCCTGCCCTCGGGGTCGCGCAGCCGCATGCAGTCGGGGGAGATCTCGGAGTTGATGACCGGCTGCCCGTCCGGGCCGTCGCCGATGACGAGGCAGAAGTCCCACAGGTCGAGCGGTGCGAGCCAGTCGCGCAGTGCCTCGTTGCAGGCGAGCGCGGTCCGGCGGTACGCCTCGGTGTCGACCCCCAGGGCCTTCAGGTAGTCCTCGCCGATGGGCTGGTCCTCCGGGTCCACCCGGAAGTCGAACTTGACCACCGGCGGGTCGAAGCGGTGCCCCTCGGCGAACAGGCCGGGGTACTTGATCGTGGTGGACCCGGTCGCGAGGTTCTTGACGATGACCTCGAACGGCGGTCCCGGCACGTAGTCGGCGAGGTAGGAACTGTCGCTCAGGCGCTCCCGGAAGACCGTCCTGACCCCTCGCTCCGCCAGCCGGGCGGCCGCTGCCTGGTAGAAGTCCAGCCGCAGCTTGGCGGTCGCCGGGATGAGCTCGTCGCGGTCGTAGGTGAAGCTCCGCAGGCTGGGGATGATCTCGATCTCGCAGGTGCCGTCGCTCCTGCGCCACAGCCGCTTGCTGCGCCCGACGATGTCCGGGGCGCCCCGGTCGTCGCCCGGCGCGGGAAGCTGCGGCTGCGGCTCCTGTGCGGCCTCGGCCTTCAGCTTCGCGAATCCCGGCTTGATCACGTCGTTGATCATGGCCAGCCGCTCGCCGAACGGCAGGAACGAGGACTTCATCGCGTTGATGGTGAACCACTGCACGTCGTCGAGGGTGTAGCCGAAGGCCGCGCTCAGCTCCTCGAACTCGCGGCTCACGCTCGTCCCGCTCATCAGCCGGTTGTCGGTGTTGACCGTCACCCGGAACCCGAGCCGGCGCAGCGTCCCGACGGGGTGTTCGGCGTACGAGGCCGCCGCGCCGGTCTGCAGGTTCGACGTCGGGCACAGCTCCAGCGGAATCCGCCGGTCGCGCACGTAGGCGGCGAGCTCCCCGAGCGTCGCGGTCCCGTCGTCGGCCACCTTGACGTCGTCGATGATGCGCACGCCGTGGCCGAGCCGCTCGGCGCCGCAGAGCTGCAGCGCCTCCCAGATCGACGGCAGGCCGAACGCCTCACCCGCGTGGATGGTGAAGTGCGCGTTCTCCCGCTTCAGGTACTCGAACGAGGAGAGCTGCCGGGTCGGCCGGAACCCGGCCTCGGCGCCCGCGATGTCGAATCCGACGACCCCCGACTGCCGGTGCAGCACGACCAGTTCGGCGACCTCCTGGGCACGGTCGGCGTGCCGCATCGCGGTGAGCAGGGCGCCCACCCGGATGCCGTGCCCGTCCGCGGCGGCCCGGCGCTCGCCCTCGCGGAACCCGTCCAGCACCGCCTCCACCACCTGGCCGAGGGTGAGTCCGCGCTCGACGTGCAGCTCCGGGGCGAACCTGACCTCGGCGTAGACGACTCCGTCGGCTGCCAGGTCCTGCGCGCACTCCTTCGCGACGCGGAACAGGGCGTCGCGGGTCTGGGTGACGCCGACGGTGTGCCGGAAGGTCTCGAGGTAGCGCTCCAGCGACCCGGAGTCGGCCGCCGCCTGGAACCAACTGCCCAGCTCCTCGGGATCGGTGGTCGGCAGATCGCCGTATCCGTACTCCCGCGCCAGTTGGACCACGGTCAGGGGCCTCAGCCCGCCGTCCAGATGGTCGTGCAGCAGCACCTTCGGTGCGCGACGTATCTGCGACGAAATCGATGTACTCACAGCTGCGTTCGTGACTGACATGACGTGAGACTAGGATCCACGCGCGTAGCGTTCAAGCGTTCGCAGTGATCGCCGGCCGCCGCCAACTGGCCGGGGCGGCAAGGGAGAAGAGCCCACGCCAAGAGGGCAGCGGCGCAGGCCGCTGCCCTCTGTCGCCGCCGGGTCGACACAGCTCGACCCGGGCGGTCAGTCCTGCCGCACGGTACCGGGCGACGCCCCTGCCGCAGGCTCCTCGCCGTCGAGCACCAGCCGCAACGCCGCCACGGCGCCGTCCCGCAGCCACACCTGGACGTCCGCCTTACCGATCAGCCGACGGTGCGCCATGCCCGAGGCGAGCCGGATCCAGACCCAGCCGCTGTCGGTGTCGAGCAGCCAGGAGCTCGCGTTGTCGGTCTCCGTGCTGTTCCACGAGAACCGGGGCCGCAGGGCACGGGGAACGACCACCGCCAACTCGTCGGGCACGTCGTGGAGATCGACGGACATCATCCGGCCGTCGCTGTCGAAGGTGAGCCAGACCATCCCCGTGAACCTCAGCAGGGCGCAGCCGTCCGCGCGTTCGTCGCAGGGCTCGCCCACCACGAGGGAGCGCTCCTGGGGATCCCAGTGCACCGGCGCGGTCACGGCGACGCTGCCCGCTACCACGACAGGAATTCCACGATCTCCGCCACGCAGTCGTCCAACGGCCGGTCGGTCGTGTCGATGACGAGCGTGTCGGGCGTCAGTTCCGCGTGGGACCGGTACAGCTTCTGGTAGTACTCGTGCTCCTCGAAGTCGCCCACGTCCTCACCGCGCTGCGCGAGGCGGTCCATCACCACCCGGGTGTCGGCATGGCAGAGCACGGTCGGGCAGAGCGGATGCCAGGCCTGCCAGTAGCTCTCGGGAAGCACCGTGAACATCGTGCTCCAGCACCGGTCGAACAGCACCGGGCGGGCCGGGTCGGTCAGCTCAAGCACGCGTTCGATGCTCGACCTGGCGAGCACGTCGGCCTCCGCGAAGCGCTTGCTGCCCCACAACCACGCGATGTGGTCCCCCAGGCTGTCGGGGTAGGGCCTGACGACCTGCGCGCCGACGCGCTCGGCCACGGCTCGCGCCAGGGTCGACTTTCCGCACCCGTCGTGGCCGTCCAGAGCCGCGTACCGGCGTCCCGTGATCATGTCTTCTCCTTCGTATCGGCAACAACCCCATCGGTGCTGCCAGTTCAGACCCTCTGCAGGCGCGCGATCCCGTGCTCCCGCACCTGCTCCAGCACGGCGGGCCGCACCTCGATCTCGCCCACCGCGAGATCCGCCGGCATCCGGTCGACGAGGTCGACGACGAACGAGCCGAACGACGCGGTGGAGATCTTGGTCGGCGAGTCGTCCCAGGCCCGGTTGGCGATCGCCCCCGGTGAGACGAGCACGGCGCGGACGCCGTGACCGCGCTCCTCCAGCAGCAGCACCTCGACCAGTGCCTTGAGGCCGGCCTTCGTCGCGGAGTAGGCCGCGCCGCCCTCGAAGTACCGGGTCGCCGCGTGACTGCCGACGAAGACGTACATGCCGCCGGACTCGCGCAGCATCGGGAGCGTGCCCCGGGTCAGGAGTGCCGGGGAGACCAGGTTGACGGCCACGCTCGCCGCCCACGACTCCTCGTCCAGCTCCTCCATGGTCCCCAGTCGGCGGACCGCCGCGTTCCAGACACACACGTCGAGCCGGTCGGTGCGTCGGCGCACCTCGGCCAGGGCCTCGGTGAGCGCCGCCGGGTCGGACAGGTCGCAGATGATCTCGCCGAGTTCCGGGGCACCGCCGGGTGTGCGGTTGAGGGAGATGACGCGGTAGCCGGCCGCATGGAGCGCCAGGGCGATGCCGTTTCCCGCGCCGCGGTTCGTGCCGGTCACCAGGGCGACGCGCTGCTCGCTCACGACCCGCTCCCCAGGGCCAGCACGGCGTTGGAGTAGCGGTCGTCGCCGGTGACCTCGGCGCCGAGCCACCCGGGCAGCACGGCATCGGTGGACTCGCCGTCGTACTCGACCTCCGCGAGGACCAGCCCCTGGTGGTCGCCGCCGAACTCGTCGACGATCAACTGGTAGCCGTCGGATCCGCAGACATGGCGCGTCTTGTCGATCCTGCCCGGCAGGCACAGCTGCTCCAGCATCTCGATCGCGTCGGCCACCGGGACCGGGTACTCGTACTCCGCGCGGCTGATGCCGCGGCGGGCTCCCTTGACCGTCAGGTATCCGGCGCTCTCGTCGACCACGCGGACGCGGACGACCCGCTGGAGGTCCGTCGACAGGAACCCCTGGCGGATGCGGTGCACCGAGACGACCTCGGCCCGCCACGCGGCTCCGGCCACCAGGAACTTCCGCTCTCTTTCGACACCCATGTCGCTTCCCTCTCCTCGGTTATCGTCCGGTCTCGTGCGAGCGCAGCAGCAGGCTGAGCAGGAGCGCGCACGCCGCTCCGACCGCGAGCGCTCCCCAACTGCCGATCGGCCCGGCCAGGGCCACGGCCGTGGTGCCGACCGCCGGTCCGGCCAGCGTTCCGAGGCTCCACGCGGAGCCGGACGTCCCGGTCGCCCGCGCGGCCGCACCCGGTGGAGCCAGGCCGACGATCATCGGGGTCAGCGCGGAGGCGGTCACCACCTCACCGGCGGCGAAGACCGCCGCGAAACACATCAGCACGGCCTTGCCGAACCAGGACCGACTGTCGGTCAGGCCGGTCGCCGTCAGAGCCAGCAGGTAGGCGGCCCCCCAGAGCCCGGCGCCCAGGGCCACCGCCCCGGCGTTGCTGAACCGATCCACCCTCGCCCGCAGGAGTCGCTGCAACAGGACGACCGAGACCGCGTTCACCACGGTCACGACGGTCACCGTGGACATGCTCTCGTGGGCGAGTCGCCTCAGGATGAGCGGAACGGTTGACTCCAGTTGCACCGCGCCGAAGGCCGAGACCAGAAACGTCACGGCCAGCGCGATCCCGAACGCAGGTGACCAGACGGACGGCCGTCCGGCACCGTCACCGTCCTCCGGGGCGTCCGCGGCCTCCGCGCCGCCTGCGTGCCGCCACACCCAGAGGATGACGGGCAGAAAGCTCGCGGCGTTCGCCAGAAAGAGGACGGACGGCGCAACGGAGGCGACCAGGACGCTGGAAAGGCCAGCGCCCGTGGCGATCCCGAGGTTGATCACGGTGTACCGGAACCCGAAGGTGCGCTTGCGCAGCTCCTCCGGGATGCCGCCCAGGATCGTGCTGAACAGCGCGGGGAAGAAGAGCGAACCGCCGATCCCGGACAGCGCGGCGACGAACAGGACCTGGACCAGGCCGGAGACGAACGCCATGGTCGTCCACGCGGCGATCTGGCAGCACCCGCCGACGACCGCCGCCACCCGCGCTCCGAAGCGCGCGGTCAGCGACCCCCCGAGCGGACCGAGGAGGCCGGCGGCCACGGCGAACGTCCCGTAGAAGAGCGCCACCGCCGGGACGCCGAGCCGCAGGTTCGTCGCGATGTGGATCGCGGTGACCGGATAGACCAGTCCCGTACCGGCCGCGGAGACGAAGGTCGCGATCCACAGGGGTCGAAAGGCCGCACGCTGCTGCGCCTGCGGCAGCATGACGGGGGTAGCCGTACCGGACACCGGGTCGCCTAGGCCTTGACCGTCAGCAGGCCGGCCTCGACGAAGTCGTCGAGATAGTCGGCCACCTCGGCTTCCGTGACCTGGGCGCCACCCGAGCGCAGCTGACCGGCCGTCAGGGAGACGGCGTCGGCGCGGGTACGGCCGTGTGCCAGCCCGAGCAGCAGCAGTCCCTCCCGGCTGATCTCGGCCGCGTCACTGCCGTCGAGGTAGACCAGAACGGAACCGCTCAACGGGACGGCGCAGGCCATCGGGGCACGGGAGAGCGCCCCCGGGGCCACGCTGGGCTTCACCTCGTACGACGCCCCGGTGATCGCCTGGATCAGCAGGTCCTGGCAGACCGCGACGGACTCCCCGAAGGCCACCGGCTCGGCGGCCGCAGCCGCCGGGGACGGGAGGGGAATCTCCGAACCGAACGTCCGCGCCCAGCGGGCCCAGACCCACTTGTGCCCGAGATAGAGGTCACCGCGCGAGGCCAGCAGGGCCTCGGCCGCGGAGAGCGAGGCGGAGCGCAGAGCCCAGGAGGCGGCCTGGAGATCGCCGACGGCGTGGAAGCCGTGCGCGTCCTCCAGCGCGTTGTGGACCTCGAAGGACATGACGCCGACCATGGTCCTGACGATCTCGGAGATCGACTCCCGGGCACGGTCCTGCAACGCCTTGATGGAGCCGTCGTCCACGACGGTCTCACTCAGCAGAAAACGCACCACGGGGTCCAGTGACTTCCGTCCCACCGCGGTGAGAATACCGAGGTCGTCCCGGTCCGCACGGTAGTCGGATATCTGGTCGACGAGCGCCCGGAGTGAATCGGTGCTCTGGTATCCGATATCGTATCGCCGCCCGTCGACGAATATCTGCCTGGCCGCGGACGGCTTACCGTCGGGGACGACGAAGTAGACATCCACGTCCGACATCGGGGTCCCGAGTCCAGCGGCGAGAGCGCCACCGATGTAGGCCGCTGCCGCGCCTTCCGCGGCGGCCAGGGAGAGCACGGCCTCGCGCGCCCGTCCGAGTTCTTCGGGGAACCGGGGAAGGTATTTCGTCATCATCTCGTGCCCTCCTTGTCATTGCAGCAGCTGGGCGGATTGGCGGGCGCGGCAGTCCAGCTGCCACGCCCGCCAGGTGCGGCATATCGTCAGCTCACGCCGTGAGCAGCCTTGGCCGTGACCATCGAAAGCTTGATACCCATTTTCCTGCACCCCCTTTCTGCCTCGTCGGTTTGAATAATCTAACGAATTCCGAACCGAAGCGGCAGGTGTGTTCCGGATCAGGCGCCGATCCCGAGGTCGAGCACCGGTCCTCGAGATCAGGCGCCGATCCTCGAGTTCCCGGACACGCTTCTCAGGCTCTTGGCGAACTGGTCCCAGGAGCGGCTGTACGTAATGGCGATTTCGGATACCAGGTCGACGCAGTGCGGGGGGACCGCCGCGAGCAGTTCCTGCCACTCGGCCGGCTCGATCGCATTAGCGGAGAGCCTGCGGAGCAGCCCCCGGCCGGCCTCGGAGAACTTCAGCGAGGGATCACTGGCCAGCGCCTGGATGACCATGCGCTCGTCCCGGGTGGATGCGCGCACGGGAGGCTCCGGCCGCCGCGGACCGACCACCTCCTGGCGCACCCGGCGGGCCGTCCCCACCGAGACGCCGCTCTGCCGGGCCACCTCCCGCAGCGAGGTCTCCGGATGGTTCGCGATCAACTCGGCGGCCGCCCGCCTGGGCTCGGCCGAGCACAGCGGGTGGCTCCGCCCGTCCTGACCGATGCGGGTGTGCAACTGGGGAATCTCCTCGGTTGCACGCCTCCTCACCGCACCCGCCGTCTTCGGGGAGAGCCCCACGATCTTGGCGACCATGCGATCCGACCACTCCGGATGCACCGTCAGGATCCGGGCGGCCGCGGCCTTTCGGTCGCTCAGCGACAGCGGAAGGCCGTGCGCGATGTTCTCCCTGACCGCACGGACGAAGATCTCGTCATCGGGGCCCTCGACATAGGCCACCTCGATCTCGGAGTCGCCCCTGAACTCGGCCGCCCGCAGGCGGTGCATGCCGTCGACCACCAGCATGGTGCCCCGCTGAACGAGGATCGGCGGCAGCTGAACGCCGCACTCCGCAAGCAGGCGGACGTGGGCCTCGTCCTCGCCCGCGAGACGGGGCGAATGCCCCGGCCGAAGCGCCCCGAGGGGCACGTACTCCGTGGTTGTCATTGCGATGGTGCGGGCGGGACTGTCTGCACCATGCGCCGTTTCCTGGTGAATGGGGTCACCTCTCTGGTGCGTCCGGCAGGGCGTCCGCAACCGGCCCGAAGCCACACCCACGGCCCCAGTCCGACCGGATACCCCAGAACGGTCAAGAAAGTCTGATTCGTTGGTCCTCACACCTGTGGAGAACGCGGGCCGACGCCGACTCGGCCGACCGGCCACTCCCTGGCCCCCCTGCCGGGCCGGCCGCGCTCAGAGGACTGCGGAACCGTCCGTCATGCCATCGGGCAGCGCCTCGGACGCGTGGCATCTGGACAGCGCGGACAGCGGCGCGGAGCGCCGTGCACTGCGCCGGTTGTCCGCGTCAGCGACGAGCACAGCGAGGCGGGGCGGCACTGCCTGCCCTTGACGATGGGTTGAACGGTCTGGCATGTCCAGAGACTAGATTCCACGCGCGTAGAGTTCAAGGCGCTCACTGAAACGTATCAAAACTTCATCGCGGGACGACCAAACTTTGCCCGAAAGGCAGTTGACGACTCGTCTGCTTTGTGCACGAGTAAGCGGGCACGCCGTCACCGGGGCCGGTGCGGGATGGCCGCGAACAGCGCGTGCAGCAGGATCGCCGTCAGCGTTCCGGCGACGACTCCGCTGCCCAGGACCGTTCGCACCGTGGCAGGGAAGCCCGCGTACAGTCCGGGGGCCACCACGGGCAGCAGACCCATGGTCAGCGCCAGGCCGACGACCAACGTGTCCGACGAGTCCGTCCGGTCCGTCCGGTCCGTCCGGTCCGTCCGGCCGAGCATCTCCACGCCCATGACCGTGATCACCGCGTACACGACCAGCGCCGACCCGGCGACGACCGGCGAGGGCAGCCCGGCCACCAGCCGGGACAGCGGCGAGAGCAGGCCCGCCGTGATCAGCAGGCCTCCGGCCGCGGCTGTCACGAAGCGACTGCGGACGCCCGTGAGCCGGTTGATCCCGATGTTCTCGGAGCTGGTCACCATCGGCGGCGTACCGAGGACTCCGCCGAGCAGGGAGATCAGCGCGTCGGCGCGGGCCACCCGCGGCACGTCGCGCCCCGGGTCGGGCGCGGTGCTGTTGAGGACGGTCTGGCCGGTGGCCTCGGCCAGGGAGGTGAGGCTGAACAGCAGCAGTGGGAGCGCTGCCACCACGTCGAACTGCGGTGTGCCGTACGGCAGTAGGTGGGGCAGGGAGACGCCCACCCCGGCAGCGGGGGCGACCGTGCCCAGGCCGGTGGCTGCGGCGAGTCCGGTGCCTGCGGCCAGTCCGACCAGCACGGCGGACTGCCGCCAGGCGCCCCGGAGGAGCAGGTGGGCGACGAGGGTGGCCGCGATCGTCAGGCCCGCCGCGGCCAGCGCGCCCGGTGCCGCGCCGGTGCCGCCGGCCCCGGCGAGGAGCTGGGAGGTCACCCGGACCATGGAGATCCCCACGAGCAGCACCGTCACGCCCATGACCAGCGGCGGGAAGAGTCCGACCACCCGGCCGTACAGCGGCGTGACCGCGAGCAGCAGGGCCGCCGCCAGCAGGACCGAGCCGGAGGCGACGGCCGGACCGTGGTCGTGCGCGATCTGGAGGAAGAGCGCCGTGGCGGCCCCGCCCGGCAGCATCACGAACGGCAGCCGGGCGCCGAACCCCCAGAGGCCGAGTGACTGGAGCAGCGATCCTGCCCCGGACAGCACGAGCACCCCGCTCAGCAGGGCGGCCGTCTGACCAGGTGTCAGCCTCAGCGAGGCCGAGACGAGGAAGACGGTGGACACCGGCGTCGCCGCCATGGCGAGCACGTGCTGGGCGGCGAGCGGAAGCAGCCGCCGCGGTGGCAGGTGCCCGACGTCGGCGCTCACGGGCGGGCCTCCAGCCACGGGATCTCCTCGGGGGCGTAACGGTAGGCGCGGAAGACGGCGTTGGGCTCGGCCGGGAACAGCGATCGGACCTCGCTCTCGGTGTACGCGCCGAAGTGGGGCACGACGTACTCCCAGCACAGGTAGCCGTCCGGGGTCACCTCGAAGAGCCGGCCCGCGGGCGAGTCGGTCACCAGGGTGTTGCCGCCCGGAAGCCGCTGCGCCGAGCCCATGAAGGGGGCGAAGAACGACTCGCGGGCCGGGTCGTGGTACTCCCACACGACCTCGCCGTCCGTCCGGTCGATCTCGATCACTCGCGAGTACGGCACGTCGTGACCGGGGCGGTAGACGCCGTTGTCGAAGACGAGCAGCCGGCCGTCGTCCAGCTCGGTGGGGTGGTGCTGTTGCGAGACGGTGCCGGGGTCGGTGCGCCAGAGGATCTCGCCGGTGGCCCGGCTGATCACCACCACCGCCGAGACGCTGCGCAGGCTGGCCAGCACGTTGCCGTCGGCGAGCGGGGTGACGCTGTTGATCAGCGGCCAGTGCTCGCGTGCGTAGTCCGGGTGGAGCGGGTACGCGGCGCGGTCGAGGTGCTCGGCGGCCCGCCAGGACCAGCGCGGTGATCCGTCCGGCCCGACCTCGGTGATGGTGTCGGCCCACACCGTCGACCCGGCCGCCTCGGTGCCGGGGACGCCGCCGAGGACCGCGTCCGCCTCGGAGCCCCGCAGGGCTTCCAGGCCGGTGTAGAGCACGCCGCCGTCCTCGAGGTGGTGGGCGTCGTGGTGCTGGAACGGATCCCGGTGCTCCCACAGCACCGTGCCGTCCGGCGCTGCCCGCAGCATCACGCCGCCCCGGTACTTGTGCCACATCGGGAAGAGGGCCTTCTCGCCGGGCAGCACGCCGTTGTAGGCGAGCTCCCCGCCGCGCACGATCCGGGCGTGGCGGCCCGGCCGGTAGGGCAGGTGCCAGCGGTGCACGGTCTCGCCGTGCAGATCCACCAGGTGGACCCCGCCTGCGCCGGTCAACGGGGCGAACAGGGTGAAGCCGGGGAACGCGGCGTCCGGATCGAGGGCGATGAGCCCCGTGCCACGGCGGCGCTGCTGGTTCTGGTCCACGCGGGTCACGGTCAACTCCAGGTATTCAAAGTTTATTTGATGGGATCAAACTCCTTTGAGGCTAGGGGCGCCGTGTGAAGACCGTGTTGCAGGCGCACGAAACGTGGCGCGCACCTGCGTAGGGTGAGCCCGGGAAGGGAGCAGCGATCATGGATGACCGGAATGCCGGAGCGGACGCGTCCGGGCGCGCGGGGGGCGGGCCGCAGCTCGGCGGCGCGGTTCGGCGTCAGCGCAGGTCCCTGGACCTGACCCTCGCGGAGGTGGCCCGGCGCAGCGGTCTGTCCGTCCCGTTCCTCAGTCAGATCGAGAACGACCGGGCCCGGCCGAGCATGCGGTCGCTCCAGCGCATCGCGGACGGACTCGCGACGACCGCGGTCGAACTGCTGGCCGCCGCCGACGCCGCGGACCGCCCGGTCGACGTCGTCCGCGCACGCGACGACGCCGGCCTGTCACCCGAGGCCGGCGTCCGCCCACTGGTACGCGGCCGACGCCGGCTGCACGCCCTCGAGTTCACCGGCGACCATCAAGCAGACCGTGAATTCATGCACCAGGGCGATGAGTTGATGTACGTCGCGGACGGCTCGGCAGAAGTCGAGGCCGACGGCCACGTCCACCGACTCCACCAGGGCGACACGCTCTACCTGGTGGGTGGAGTCCGCCACCGCTGGCGCAGCACCAGCGCCGGCACCCGCCTGCTGGTGGTCGCGGTCTCCGGGCCGAACCCGTAACAGGGTTTCTGCCGCGCTACTGAATCTTCAAGTGATCGCGGCTTTGATTCATCGCGGTAGCCAACTCATATCATCCGCACAGTGCCGCTGATACGCTCTTCGGGTGACGACTCAGGACGAGGCACCCCAGGCACAGGTGGACGAGCACGCGGACCTGTGGCTCGCTCCTGGCGAGCTGGCCTCCTGGCTGTCGGTGGTCCGCCTGATGACGCGGCTGCCGTGGGCCATCGATGCGCAGTTGCAGCGTGACGCCGACCTGAGCATGGTCGAGTACATGGCCCTGGCGATGCTGTCCGAGGCCCCCGCGTGGACGCTGCGCATGAGTGTGCTCGCCGAGAACACCAGCACGTCGCTGTCCCGGCTCTCGCACATGGTCAAGCGGCTGGAGAGCCGCGAGTACGTCCGCCGCGAGCCCGATCCGGCCGACGGGCGGTTCACGAACGCCATCCTCCTGCCCGCCGGCATGGCCAAGCTGGAGTCCGCCGCTCCCGCGCACGTGGCCTACGTCCGCCGCCTGGTCGTCGACAACCTCTCCGGCGAGCGCCTGCGCCGGCTCGGCCAGGACGCCGAGCGGATCCTGCAGCGCATCGACTCGCCCGCTCGCTGACTTGACGAGTTAAGTGATCATCTAGCGCAAGCATCTCAGATATCCGAGCGCCCCTGGGGCATTGCCGGGCCATGACTTGAATGTTAAAGTCAATGACAAGGTACCATCGCCGATGGAGGAGAACCGAGATGTCCCTGGACAACGAGAAGATCATCCGCAGCGCCTACCAGGTCGCCGAGGAGCAGGACGTCGCCGGCTGGGTCGCGGCGTTCACCGAGGACGGCACCTTCACCGACACGTCGATCCCGCACACCTACCGCGGCGCCGACGAGCTCGGCAAGACGGTCGAGGTCTACGCGAAGGCCTTCCCCGACATGCACCGCGAGCTGGAGCGCTTCTACGTCACGGGCGACGTGGTGATCGTGCAGCTGCGCCTGCAGGGCACCCACCTCGGCCCGCTGGAGCTGCCCTCCGGCACCGTCCCGCCCACCGGCAGGCGCATGGACGCCCCGTGCTGCGACGTGTTCGAGCTGGTCGACGGCAAGATCAAGCGCTTCGACTGCTACCCCTCGGGCACGGTCATCGCCGCCCAGCTCGGCCTCGCCTGAGCATCTGAACACCCGAACGCCTGAACATCTGAACTTCGGAGTTATGACTTGAGTCCTCAAGTCGACAGGTCCAGAGTTTGACTTGAAGGATCAGGTCATACAGGAGGTGTCATCGTGACGGTCCCGCGTAGCGGGGCTGCCACGCGAAAGGAGTGAGCGTCGTGAGCGCTCTCAAGATCGCCGTGATACTCGGCAGCACCCGCCCGGGCCGCAACGGCAAGGCGGTCGCCGACTGGATCGTCGACCGCGCCGGGGCCCGTACCGGCGCCGACTACGAGCTGGTCGACCTCGCCGACTGGCCACTCCCCTTCATGGACGAGCCCGTGCCGCCGTCCATGGGTCAGTACCAGGGCGAGCACACGAAGGCCTGGACGGCCAAGGTCGCCGAGTTCGACGGCTACGTCTTCGTCACCCCCGAGTACAACCACTCCATCCCCGGCGTGCTGAAGAACGCGATCGACTTCGCCTACGCCGAGTGGAACAACAAGGCCGCCGCCTTCGTCTCCTACGGCACCGTCGGCGGCATCCGCGCCGCCGAGCACCTGCGCACCATCGCGAGCGCGGTCCAACTCGCCCACGTGCACCAGCAGTTGGCCTTCTCGCTGTTCACCGACTTCGAGAACCTCGCGCTCTTCAAGCCCGGCGAACACCACGACGGCGCGGTCACCAAGCTCTTCGACGAACTCGAGGCCTGGGCCACGGCGATGAGGACCCTGCGCGGCTGAGCCGCTCGACGTCTTCAACGAACCGGACCCCGACCGCCGCGCCTTCGCCATCGCCGAGACCTACGCCGAGGACGTCGTGTGGCACGAACCCGACCGCGTCGTCCGCGGACGCGAGGCGCTGGCTCAGCGCGCCGCGGAGTTGCGGGCGCAGAGCCCGGGCTGGGCCTTCCAGCCAGACGGCCCCGTCTCGGTCAACGACGACCTCGGCCACCTCGGCTTCCGCTACCGGTCCCGCCGACCAGGCACCCGTCGCCACCGGGATGGACATCGCCCACTGCAAGGACGGCGTCATCGCCGAGCTCTACACCATCGTCACCGCGGTCCACCAGCCGTCCTGACCGCATGGATTCGCCGGGCTAATTCAGTCAAGACAGGTCCAGCAGTCCGAATAGCCTCGCTCTATGGTGGATCAAGGGCGGTACGCTCGGGACTCTGACCTGTGGAAACGCAAGATCTATGCGACCGCAGGGCACAACGAGGGCACTCTGGCGAGGACATACTCCACTGCTACCTTCGTTGTGCCCTCGCCGTTCGGTTTACAGGCGCGTTTAGATGTCCAGAGTGATCAACGGCTGGGAGCAGTCACACGCTGGTCCCGGGGAAGTCGATGTGCTCGACTTCCAGCCCGAAGAGCTCGCCCTGCCACAGCCCCGAAGCGGCAGCCAGCAACAGCAGCGAACGGTACCAGCCCGGGGTGCCATCCAGTAGGGCCGCCACCACCGTGACGGCGAGCGGGACGATCTCCTTGCGCCGGTCGAGTTCAGCTAAACGGAAGATCGCCGTGACGTAGCTGTAGTGCACCCGCAGCGTGGACGGCGCCAGCTGCATCGAGCGGTCCTTGACCCACGCCTGGAAAGAGGATGCTCTCGACAGCCTGGCCCTGCTTGGCCAGGAGTCTGGGGCCCACCTCCACCACGATCTCGACGTCATCCCGCAGCCAGGGAGCGCTGACAACAGGCCCTTCAAGGCAGTGACTTCGGCCCCTTCGACGTCGATAGTCCCGACGTTTGCGGTGGCGAGTTCGCTCTCGCTGAGCAGCTCGGCCAGGGGCGCCGTTGGAGCCTGGAAGAGCGCGTGTACGCGGCGGGGGCGGACGGCCGTGGTGTGGCCGAGGTTGGCGGGGTCTTGCAGGCAGAGGGTGAGCTCGCCGGTGGTGTCGGAGGCGGCAGCTCTGACGAAGCGGATGTTCGTTCGTGGGTGGTGCTCGCTGCGGCGACCAGGGCCTCGTAGAAGTCCGGTGAGGTCTCGATCGCGACCACGCGGCCCTGGGGGGGCGACGGCATGGGAGGCGAGGAGGCGCTGAGGTTCGGCTCCCACTCGCCGAAGACGTACTGGTAGCGCTGGATGACGTCACCAGTTACCACAGTGACGAGGTCACCGGAGCGCAGGCGCACGGTGGCGGTGACGGGATGGGTGCGTAGACGCTGGTCGAGGAACCGGTGCACGAGGAAGGGTTTTCCTGCGGACGCGTGGCAAGCGCGTTAGCGGCGAGCACCCGGCCAGCCTGCGTTGAGGCGGCGGTCTTCGGCCGATACGACGGTTCCGCGCCCGCCTCGCTACGTCTGGCCGGACGGCGGCGTGAGTGCCTTTCCGCTGGGCGTGTTGGGCTTCCAGCCACACGGGAGCCCCGGCGGCGGCTCCTCCCGATCGACCCGGGACCGTCTACGAGCGGATGATCGCTTCCGGGTCGCCGGTGTAGACGATGGCGCCCTCGCCTTCGGTCGGCGCCTCGAAGCGGGCGAAGAAGTCGTTCAGCGCCTCGGGGGTGACGGTGAGCGCGTTGGCGTCCTGGCGCTGGTTGCGCTGTTCGAGGCGCTGGAGCAACTCGGTTTTCTCGACGCGGAGGTACACCAGCAGCCACCGTCCCCCGGCGGCCTCCACTGCCTTCTTCCAAGCGTCCCGGTCGGATCGGAGCCACAGGCCGTGGTCGAGGACGATGCCGTGGCCGGCGGCCAGGTGTTCGGTCAACTGGGTACGGATGGAGTCGACCACGGGGCGCTCACGCCCGAAGTACTCGTGCTCGGGGTAGTCGATGCCATAGCGGCCGTGGAGCCGGTGGACTTCCTCGTCCACGGACAGGCGGACCATGCCGCGCTCGGCGAGGGCCTGGGCCAGCACGGTCTTACCGGAGCCGGTGATCCCAACCAGCAGCACGGCCAGCGGTGCGGTCTTCAACGTCGGTCTCCTTCGCACGGTCGCCCGGACCTCCATTCTGGCCGATCGTGGCGGTCACGGCTGCGGTTCGCTGGCCCGCGCGGGCCGCCAGCAGGCGGCGATCTCGGCTGCCTCGGCGGTCCAGCCGCTGGGCAGACGGCCAAGGGTGACGTGCCGGAAGGCGAGGCGAGGGTCGGAGACGTCGATGCGCCCGTGGTGGCGGTCGAGATGCCGCAGCAGTCGGCCGGCCTCCTCGCGGACGGCAGGGCTCTCCTCGGCCCAGATGCCGGAGGTGAACCGCTCGACGCGACGGCGGAGGTCGTCCGCGACGCCGGAGCGCCACTTGAAGTGATGCACGCATGCCAGCGCCTGCGGGTCGGGCTTGTGCCCGGGGGCGCGATGGTTGCCTGAGGCCACTGCAACGCCGGAGCGAGCGAGGACGATCTTGCGGGGATCTCCACGCAGGAGCCGGTGGGTGAGGTGGCCGCCGAGCGGGAACGAACGGTCGAGGCCGGTCTCAGGGCGCCAGAGGGCGAGACGGCCGTCTGCGGTGACGCGGTCGAGCATGAGACCGCCAATCACCCTTCGACCGCTGTCCTGGGCTGCTGCGATCACCTCGCCGAGCGAGACCGGGTAGGTCTGGAACTCGTCGGAGTCGGCGAGCAGGTGCCAGCCGGGGCCGGCCTTCTCGCGAAGCGCGTCCCGCAGGGTGGTGTTGGTGTACTCGTGCCACGGCCCTGTGCTGACCTGGCCGGGGACGATGCCCAGTTCGTGGCTGGCGGAGAGCAGTTGGTGACGCCAGGCGTTGGGGACGTGGTCGGGGAAGTGGAAGGCGAGGTGGAAGCGCTCGATGCCGATGGCGCGGTAGTGGCGCGTCCAGGCGGTCAGCAAGGCCGGTTCGATGGGGCCGATCACCGCGATGAGCGCGGGAGGTACGGGAGTCATGCCTTCTCCTTGACCTGCAGTCGGGTGCAGGTGTCGGTAAGGAATGCGGCCTGCTCAGCCGCTGGATGCATGCCGACCAGCCGGGGCGCCTGCGGTCCGGGCCGCTCGGGCACCGCATCAGCCAGACCATCCAGTGCTGTGGCGAGCGCGTCGGTGTCACCCGCCTGGAAGAGCCGGACCCAGGGCTGGCCGGCCAACCGGCGAGTGAGGTCGGGGTCGTGGCGGGAGACGATCAGGGGGACGCCGAGACGGACAGCGTCCATGACCAGCCCGCTCTCCTTGCCCACCCCTGGGAGGCGGGCGACGAGAGCCGCATCGGCGGCGGCATAGACCAGCCGCAGAACGTCGTCGTTGACGGGGCCGGGCAGCGTGTGGAGGCGGACTTTGGGCAGCTGGTGCCAGCGGGCGAGCACGGCGTCGTCCAGCGGGCTGCCGCACACCAGCAGGTGTAGCGGCTCGGTGAGACGGGCCAGGGCGGCGTCGATCGTCGGGATGTCCTTGTAGGGCCACCAGCCGCCGACTAGGCTCACCGCCCTCGCGTCGGCCGGGACAGTGAAGGCGGCGCGGGCACCGACACACTCGGCGTCGGTCAGCCGGTGGCCGTCGTCGACCGCGAACGCCCGTACCTCGCCGGGCAGGTGAGGGAAGGCCGGGGCGAACTGGTCCCGGACCGCCGCTGTCGGGTAGAGCGCGAGCACGCGTTCCTCGCCGCGCCGAGCGAGCCGGCCCAGCAGCCGCACCGGGAGATCCTCGGTGGTGACCGCCTCGTGGATGAACCGCAGGTGCTTGCTGCCGCCCAGCAGCGCGGCAGCGCCGTGCAATGCCTCGCTCGCAGTGAGGATCACCACCGCAGCGGCGTCCGGAGCCAGCTGGCGAGCAGTGCGAAGGCACGCCGCCTCGGTCAGACACCGGGCGAGGAGTGTGACCTGGTGCGGCAGCCGCCTCACGGCCTGCGGCCAGCGACGGGAGGTGAAGACCCGTCGGCCAAGGGCGGAGATGTGCTCGGCAGCGCTCGCGCCGCCGGTCAGGACGGCCGCCGCCAGCCCCACTGGGCCAGTGGCGGCCCGGGCCTGGGTCTCCTTCGGCACGGTAATGCCGTCGGCCAGACCGCAGGGCGCGATGACCAGGCTGCCGGGCCGGGCTGCGGCGAGCGCCGCCAGCGTGCGCTGGTGGTGCCCGCCGGGCCGGTGGGCGTAGGGCTCGATCAGCACCAGCGGTCTGCCCGGGTTCGGGTTCATCCGGCGACTGCCTGTTCGCCGTGCAGTGCGGTGAAGTGCCCGTGCAGCCAGGCCGGGTCGTTGAGAGCCTCGAAGCACTTCGGGTCGCGGGCGGCGACGGCGGCAAAGTCGATCCCGTCGCGGGCGCCGGCGGCAGCGTAGGCGGCGAAGTCGCCCTCGCTACTGGCCGTCCAGGCCGCGATGCGCTCCTGAGCGGAGGTGTCCGTCATACCGTACTCGCTGCCACGCGCGAGCATCGCGCACTCGCGGAACCCGGCCTTCCAGGCGTGGAACGGACTCTGGTTGAACAGCGTGGTACCAGCGGTCCTCTGGCTGAACTCGACCCGGCCGGGCAGCGCGGCCAGCACGTCGACCGCCTGCCCCATCTCGCGCAAGGTGCTCGCCCGGATCAGCTTGAGCCCGCCGTAGCCGTAGGTCAGGCCGTTGACCGGGTTGACCGCCCGCCACACCCGCATCGACACCCCATCGGCCAGCGGCTCCACCGCGCCCGTCGGGAACTCGTGGTCGATAGCGAAGTCCCCGTCGGCGAGGAAGAACTGTTCGGTGTCGACCAGTTCGGCGGTGAGCCGGTAGGCGCGGCGCATCCCGCGCACCCCGTGCAGGCGCTTGACGTTGCCGCCCAGCACCCGGGCGAGCCGGGTGTGCAGGGAGTCGGCCAATGGCTCGTCGTACGAGAGTTGGACCGCGTCGAAGCCGGTCACGCGATCGCCTCCAAGTAGCGGGCCGCCACCGCAGCCGGTGCGAAGTCGGCGGTGGAGGCGTGCGCGCGCTTGGCGTGGACCCGGTAGAACTCCGCGTCGCCGGCGAGGCGGGCGGCGATCTGGACCGCCTGCTCGTCGGTGTCGAAGAGCAACTCGCTGTCGATATGTTCGGCCAGCCAGCCGGTTCTCGGGGCGATTACGGGCAGGCCCATGCCCTGGCAGTCGATCACCGACATCGACCAGGGGCAGCCGGGGCGAAACGGGGCGATCCCGAAGTCGGCGTCGGCCAGCAGGTTGCGGTAGCGCACGCGGTCGCCCCGGTCGGAGGTGACGGTGACGCCGTCGGTCGCCGTGAGCTCAGCCAAGTGCCGCTCTGGGCTGGGGTCGAGGCGCATCCGCTCCGCGCTGCGCTTGCCGAACAGGTCCATCACCGTGAGCTTCACCGGTGCCTCGGCCACAAGGTGGCGGGCGAGCTGAGTGAAGCGGGCGGTGCCGTAGTGCGCGTACAGGCGGTGGTTGTAGATCCCGGTGGCCTGCCCGTCGGGTGGGGCGGCTTCGGCCGGGTCGCGCACCAGGCGCCCGTCCCTGGGGGCGGGCACCACATGCAGCTTCTCGCCGAGCTCCACGCCCATGCGGGCGGCGGCGGCCGTGGTCCAGGAAGCGGCGGCGGCGGAGTGGACCAGGACACGGTCGCAGGCCGCAAGGCCGGCCACGAAGGCCAGCAGCACGCTGCGGCCAAGCCCGCCGTCGTCCATTGCCGGGTCCAGCTCCAGGTTGCCCGTGTCGGTGAAGGAGAACGGCAAGTAGTGGCAGTACCCGGCGATCCGGGCGCCCACCCCGGCCTCCAGCAGTGCGGCCCGGATCGCGGGGGCGGCCTCGATCTGGTTGGCCACCACCACCTCGGGCCGGCATCGGCCCATCAGAGCGACCAGTCCCTTCATGCCGGGGTCGAAGCGGGCCCGGTACTTGGTGGACGCCGGGAGCATCCTCTCGAAGTGCACCCGGTCATCGCCCGCCGGGACGGGAGATGCCACGGTCACCTCGGCCCCGGCGTCGACCAGGGCGGGGGCGAGCAGGTCGGCGAAGGTGTAGCCGGAATCGGCTGTCAGCTGGCTGGAGTTGGAGACGTTGAGCAGGTACAGCACGCGCATCGCTTGCGCCCTCCCTCTCGTGGCCCGAGGGTCGCCTCGGGCTGCTAAAGGAAGGAAACTGGCAACAGGATCCGTGACAGAATGATGAATCGAGATCACTCACGGTTCATTCATCTCACGCGGCAGCCAGAGCGGGGGCTTTGATGGACGCGCAGGACGAGGCCATCACGACGGAACAGGCCGCCGAGGCGTTCGCGGCGGAGGTCGCCTACTGGCGCGAGGTGCGGGGCCTGCCCAAGCGGGAGCTCGCTGGGAAGATGGGCTTCGATCCGTCCTACGTGAGCCACGTGGAGTCCGGGCGGCACAAGCCGACCGAGGACTTCGCCCGCCGCGCGGAGGAGGTTCTGAACGCGGGCAAGGCCATCTGGAAGCGCTGGTTGGATTACGAGGCCGCCAAGGCCCGCACCACCCCGGCCACGGCTCCGCCCGCCCCCAGGAGGGCAGAGCAGCCGTACGCGACGGGGTCAGCGATCGTGGTGGAGCACGACGCGGCCCGCCTCGACTACGACGGCAGCCTCTACCGGCTGACGATGCGCCGGCTGCTGCGGAACACTGGCAGCGAGCCGATCACCCGCTACCTGATCCGGATCAGCGTCGACCGCTACCCCGGGGAGCCCGAGCGCTCCAACGCGCACTACCGCGAGCACCCGCTGACCTGGGACGAGCTGGCACTGACGGCCACCTGCCGCGGCGAGGAGATGCGCTGGCAGGCAAAGCACGACCGCGATGCGTTCAAGGAAGTGTGGCTGCTCTTCGAGAACGACCAGGGCCGCTACCCGCTGTACCCAGGCGAGTCGGTGTGGATCGAGTACGCGTACTCCGTCGGCGACGAGAAGTGGGGCCATTGGTTCCAACGGGCAGTCCGCCTTCCCACCGAGCACCTGGAAGTCGAACTCGCCTTTCCTGCCGAGCTTGACCCGGTGGTGTGGGGTACCGAGACCTCCATGACTGCCGAGGCGGCGCCGCTGCGGACCGCACCGATCCGGCGCGAGGAGGACAGTACGCGCGTCTTCTCCTGGAGCACGTCCACGCCCGCAGTCCACGCCCGGTACCGTCTGGAATGGCGATTTCGGGCACGACCCGAACGCGACACGACCCAAGGGGAGTTCAGGTGATCCAGGTGCGGCCCAGCGAGCAGATGCGTGACCTCGGCGTCGTACAGCAAGGCGCCCCCGTCCTCGCCGAGCCCGCCAGCCCCTTCGACGTGCCCGCCGAGCGGGAGGCTGCCGAGCAGGTCATCGAGAAGCTGTTCGCCTCAATGGACCGAATCGGGCAGATCCACCCCTTCGCCAAAGGGATGGGCATCGCGGCACCGCAGATCGGCATCGGCCGCGCCGCCGCCATCGTGCGGCCCGCCGAGGCCGACGCGCCGGCGATCATCCTCCTGAACCCCCGTATCACTGAAGGCTCCGAGGAGACGGACGAGCAGTTCGAGGGCTGCCTGTCCTTCTTCGACGTCCGCGGCCTGGTCCCTCGCCCGCTGCGGATCACCGTGGAGACCACGACGCTGGACGGCCGGACCGTCACCACCACCTACGAACGCGGGCTCGCCCGGCTGGTCCACCACGAGATCGACCACCTCGACGGGCTCCTCTACGTCGCACGGATGCGGGCCGGCGTCAGCCCCATCCCCGTCGAGGAGTACCGCCAGACCGGCCGTGCCTGGGCCTACGAGCAGTAGCCCGGGCCGCCCGTTCGGCCGCCTAGCGATGTGATCAAGCCCGCTGGCGCCAACACGCCTTGCGTGCCTGGACGTTGTGATACGTTCCGTAGTCCAACCAAAAATAGGCGACCCCGGCGGTGCGCTAACACCCCGGGGTCCGGCAACAGGAGCTGTAACTCCCGATGCGCGTACATCGTAACGCCCACATGCGTAACTTCACGGTGCTGCCCAACAGCCTGCTGCAGGACCGTAGGCTCACCTACACCGCCCGCGGACTGCTGGCCGACCTCCTCTCTCGCCCGGACGGCTGGCGCGAGGACGGTCGACACATGGCCGACTCCAGCCCGCAGGGGCGCGGGACGATCCGCAAGGCCTTGAAGGAGCTGACCGAGGCCGGGTACTACCGGGTCGAGATCATCCGGATGCCCGACGGCACCGTCCGCTCCGAGGCCCACGTCTACGACACCCCACAGCTGGCGATACCGGGTGTCCCCCGTCCGGTTTCCGGTCAGGCGACGACCGGCCTTACTGGCGCCTGTCTTGTAAAGAACCGGTACCAAGAACCCTCCCTCCCCGCTGAGCAGGCCGATCAGCCGTCGGCCGGCGCGGAGGTCGCCCACGCGACCGCAGGGCGGGAGGGGAGCCATGACCTCGTCCAACAGCCTCCGGCGATCCCGAACGAGCAGATCCGCGAGGCGGTAGCCGAACTGTTCCGGGTGATCCGCCGCGAGCCGGACTCCCAGTACTGGACGACGTAGTAGGTGCGCGGCGAGGCGGTCAGCAGGACGCGCCCGCGCAGGCCTCGCGCCGGCTCCTTGGCCAGGTCGTGGAGCATCCGGAACATGGCCGCCATCACCGGCACCCAGTGATGGACGGCCCAGAAGCGGTTGATGCGCATCCCGATCAGCAGCACCACGGTGTCTCCGGTGGCGGCTGCGGTGGTGAATCCCGGTGTCGGTTTGGCGAACACGTGTGCCTCCAGCTTTCCGTACCACCTATGTAAGCGGTGATTACATCAGCGCCCGACATCCCGGTCAAGGTTCCCTGCACGCCCAAATCCGTTGCGGTCAGCGAGGGTTGGCAATTCCCTTACCGAAGGTGTCCAGCACCTGCGCGGTCAGCTCCTCCGCCTTCTCCGGCGGCAGATACCCGTCGATGATCATCTGTGCCAGGCCGTACGTCAGTGCCTGACCCGCCAGCGCCACCAGCGCCGGGTCCCCGGGGCGCAGTTGGCCCGCGTGCTGGTCCGCGACGATGAACTCGGTGAGCGCCTCGTCGATCCCGGCCAGCCGCTGGCGCAACTCGGGCTGCCGGGAGGCCGTGAACACCCGTGAGCGGACCAGCGCGAACCGGTGCGGATGGTGGATCGCGTACCGGACGAACCCCAGCCCGAGCGCCCGCATCGCCGTCCCCTCGCTCCCCTCGATCTCGGCCAGCTGCCACTGCTCGAAGTCGGCCAGCACCCGGTCCGCCACCTCCGTCAGCAGCGCCTGCCGATCCGGGAAGTGCCGGAACGGCGCCCCCGCCGAGACCCCGGCCCGCCGCGCCACCTCCCGCATGGTCACCCGGTCCTGCCCCGCCTCGTCCAGCAGCGCCAACGCCGCCGCGACCAGCGCCTCGGGCAGGGCACCGTGGTGATAACTGCCGCGCTCGGTATGCCTCTCCGTCATGCCAGCAAGTGCTACCACAGGCCGGCGGCCTTCAATCCCCTCATGGCCGGACACGAGTGACGCCGTCGGTCTCCTCGGAGGACCGGTGGCGCGCGAGGGCGCGGTCCACGGTGGTGCCCGACTCGCCGAGGTAGTCCCGTGGGTCCGTGAGCTTGTCGAGGTCGCCGCAGGCGGCCTCGGTGCCTGGCGGCAGCAGGGCCGCGAGCACCTGCGGCAGCGGCTGCCCGGTGGCGGTGGACTCGGTGGTGGCCCGGGTCAGGGTCTGCTTGGCGGCGGCCCGGCCCAGGACGGGTGACAGCACCAGTGCCAGCCGCTCCGAGACCACCGAGCCACCCGTCAGCCGCAGGTTGGCCGCCATCCGTTCGGCGTCGACCTCCAGCCCGGCGAGCAGCTCCAGCGCCGTATGGGTCGCTCCGCCCACCAGCCGCAGGCACTCCCGCAGCGGCTGCCACTCGGCGTGCCAGGCGCCGGCCGGTCGCTCGTCCTCGGCGAGCAGGCTCTGGTTCAGCACGAGGGCGTAGACCGGTACCTGACGCGCGGCCGTGAGAACCAGGGTGCTGAGCACCGGGTTCCGCTTCTGCGGCATGGCCGACGAGGCTCCCCGGCCGTCCGCGGCCGGCTCGGCCACTTCGGCCACCTCGGTCCGGGACATCAGCTGCACGTCCAGCGCGATCTTGCCGAGCGCCCCGGTGACCAGGCTCGCCACAGCCGCCACGTCCGCGATCGGTGTGCGGACGACATGCCAGGCGGTCGGCGGCGACGCGAGGCCGAGCTCGGCGGCGTAACGGGCGGACAGTTCGAGGGCGCTGCCCGTCCCACGGGACCGGCAGATCTCCGCGTACGAGGCCAGCGTGCCCGCAGCTCCGCCGAGTTGGGCCGGCAGTCCGGTGTCGAGCAGGCGGCGGAGCCGGTCGGTCGCGTCCAGCACCAGCTGGAGCCAGCCCGCCGCCTTCGCCCCGAAGGTGATCGGCACCGCGTGTTGGGCGAGTGTCCGGCCGGCCATCGGGGTGTCGCGGTGGCGCTGGGCGAGCCTGGCCAGGGCCGCGGCGATCCCGACCAGATCGGACTCCGCGAGAGCCAGCGCACGCCGGCAGACCACCATCGCCGCCGAGTCCATGATGTCCTGGCTGGTGCAGCCGTAGTGGACGTAACTCCCGGCGTCCGGGTCAGCGCACTCGACGACCCGGGTGAACTCCCTGACGAAGCCCACCACCGGGTTGGCCGCCTCGCGCGCTCCCCTGGCGATCGAGACCAGGTCCAGCGAGGAGGCCCGCGCCTGGACGGTGATGGTCTGCGCCGCCGCAGCCGGTATCAGGCCGAGCTGCGCCTGTGCCCGGGCCAGGGCGGCCTCGGCGTCGAGCATCGCCTGCAACCAGGCGATGTCACCGGTCAGCGTCTCGACCGGGGTACCCGCCCAGGTGGGGGCCAGCAGTCCGGAGTCCGGGCCGGCCTCACCGGGGGCGAGCGACGCCGACGGGAGGAAGTCCCAACCGCTGCTCATGCCGACACTCCTTCAGGTGCGACGCCAGGTGCGAGTTCACGTGCGAGTTCAGGTGCGACGTCAGGTGCGACGTCAGGCGCGAAGCCGGGCAGCCAGCGCAACGCCTCGGCACGGAACCGAACGGTGCAGTCGAGCTGGCACAACACGGCGCTGCCCGCCGTTATCGCGCGGTTGATCAACACGTAGGACGGCGGCAGGTTGAGCTGCCGGATCAGCCCCCGGCTGTCCGGCCCTGCCACCCGGGCCAGCTCGGTACGCAGCCAGGCGCGGGTGAAGTGGAACTCCTCGTGTGCCGCGGGGACGGCGAGCGGGGCGAGGAAGGCGGCGACCACGTCCGGGCCGGGCGCCGACCCGGGCCGGATGAAGCCGACGGAACGCATCAACTCCTCGGCAGCCCCGAAACCCCCCTCGTGGGCGAGCCGTTGAAGGGTGCCAAGGGTGCGCGGGAGCCCTTCGGGCAGCCGCTTGACCGCGCCGAAGTCCAGGACGCCGAGCCGGCCGTCCGGCAGCACCCGGAAGTTCCCGGGGTGCGGGTCGGCGTGCAGCAGCCCTGCCCGGGCCGGCCCGGAGAGCAGGAAGCGGATCAGGCGCAGCCCGGTGGTGTCGCGCTCCTGCTGGGTGCCGTGCGTGATCACATCGGCCAGCGGCCGGCCGGTCAGCCACTCGGTCACCAGTACCCGGCCGGTGTGGGCGACCACACCCGGGACGTGGATGTCGGGGTCGTCCGCGTAGGCCTCGGCGAAGCTCTGCTGTGCGGCGGCCTCCAGCCGGTAGTCCAGCTCCTCCGCCACCCGGCTCTTCAACTCCTGCACCATGGGCCCGATCTCGAGTCCGGGGTAGGGGAGGGTGAGGATCCGCAGCAGCTTGGAGATCCGGTCGTAGTCGCCCAGCAGGGCCTCGCCGGCATGCGGGTACTGGATCTTGACGGCGACCTCCCGCCCGTCGTGCCAGCGGGCCCGGTGCACCTGCCCGATCGAGGCCGCCGCCGCCGGGGTCTCGTCGAACTCGGTGAACAACTCCCGCCAGGAGTCGCCGAGCTCCTCGGCCAGCATGCCGCGCAGCAGATCGATCCCCAACGGTGGTGCGGAATCCTGAAGTTGGGCAAGGGCAGTGCGGTACGGCGCGACCACGGCCGGGGGCAGCGCCGCCTCGAAGACCGACAGCAACTGCCCGACCTTCATCGCGCCGCCCTTGAGTTCGCCGAGAACCGAGAACAGCTGCTCGGCCGTGCGGCGCTGGAACTCCTCGGTGAGCGCCTCGGCGGACTGCCCGAGCAGCCGCCGTCCGACCTTGACCGCCGATCTCCCCGCGTATCCGAGCGGGAGAGCGGCAAGCCGGCCGGAGCGGGCCATCGGCCGCCAGGGGATCCCGTCCGGGAGCCCGCGTGGCGGGCGATCGTTGTTCCGGTCCATCTGCCGACCTCTTTCGTCCTGGGGGGCTCATTTCGAAAGAGTGGCGTTGCGGCCCGGATACTCCCTGCATTTCTTGAGGAAATCCACGGGTGACGGGGAGTACTTCGACACCGCGAGGACTCTTGTACGGTGGGGAGGTCTACCCCATCCGGCGCAGGGCACGGTCCGCATCCCTGGTTGTCGGCAGCCGCTACGAATGGAAGGCCTCGCGGATGCTGCCCCGTCACTCTGACGGAGCAGCTGGTCCAGGGAGGGAATGATGAGCAGCAGTGAAGGGTCGGCCGAGCAGACTCGGCCGGACTGGCCTTCGGTCGAGCTGGATTCGGTGCGCCGGCTACGAGTACTCGCGACGGCGGGCGGACATCGACTGTTCGAGGAACGCGTTCTGCCCGGGTCTTTCGACCAGGTCTGGTCGGTGGCCGCTGATCTGGAGGGGGAACTACCGGGGTTCATCTCCGGCCTGAGGTCCTTCAGCGTCTCGCCGGCCGTGCCGGGGAGTGACCGACTGAGTGCTGTGGCGACCAGTGCGATCGGGCACCGGGAGCACTTCGACATCGTGCTGAGGCCCGGCTGGTGCCTGATGCAGAGCAGCGCGGTGGTCGGCGGGATGGCCGCAGTGCCGGATCCGGACGGGGTGCGGTTCGCGCTCTTCGGCGGCCTGCGGCTGCCCGGCACTCAGGTGGTCCGGCAGCTGTTCCCGGCCGCTGTGAAGCGCAAGGGCCTGGTGATGATGGACCGCCTGGAGCATCGGGTGCGCGCCAAGATCGCAGCGGAGACCGCCTGACGGCGGCGGCCGTAGGCAAGTTGAGCCGAGCCGGGACGCAGGATGCGTCCCGGCTCGGCTCAACTGCCTTCAGGCCCAGTCGCGTTCAGGCTCGATTGCCTTCGAGCCAGGACTTGCGGAAGATGGAGCGGGCCCGGAAGAGCCGGGAACGCACCGTCCCGATCGGGACATTGAGAATGCCGGCGACCGCCTGCTCGTCCAGGCCCTGGATATGACGCATCGTCAGCACTGCTCGGTGCTCCGGAGTGAGGCGACCCAGGGCGTCGCGGATGTCCGCGGCGAGTTCGGCGTCGCTGGGGTCGGGCTCCTCGACCACCTCGGCTGCCGGGACTCGTCGACTGCGTGTCACGACCCGGACGGCCTCCCGTGCCGCGATGGCCTTGGCCCAGCCGAACAGGGCTTCAGGAGTTTTGAGTTGGTCGAGTCGCCGGAAAATCGCGATCATCGACTCCTGGGCCGCATCTGCGGCCTCCTGCAGGGCTATCGGCGCGCATACCCGCCCGACATAGGGTTCGAGCAACTCCAACAGCTCGCCCATCGCGATGACATCGCCCCGCTGAGCTTTTCGTACCAGTCCGGCCAGATCGTCCTGTTGTCGTCCATGCGTACCCGCCATCGACATATCCCCCGTCGTTGGTCCCCGTTCACGGACCACGCTGAAAGACCGTTTCGACGGCGTACAGCGGGCCACGTGCCATCACACCGCGGGAACACTAGCAGATCTTGGTCCGGGGGGGCCGTCTCATCCAATTCCGGCCAGTACTCATCAGTAGAAGTACTCATCAGTAACTGCATTCCGGGTGTTCGGCGCTATTCCGCGCTCCGCCGGGAGCGCCCGGGCCGCTCCGGGCCTCTGTCCCCATGAGGGCATCACGCCCGTTGTGGGACGACAGGAGAATTCGCGTGGATGCGCACCAGAATGCCGGGCCGGAGCAGAGTTGGCATGAACTCCGCGATACCGGACTCGGTTTCGCCGTGACCTATGTGCGGGAATTGGGAGGCGGGGGTGGGCACCGGGTGGAGCAGCGGTTCGCAGCGGCCTTTCCCGAGCGCCGCAGGGTCGAATTCCTGGCGGGGCGTGAGGCGTTGCACCGTGCTCTGGATGCGGTCGGCCTGGACCGCGGCCCGGTGCTCTGCGACGGGCCGCGCCCGAGGCTCCCGGTCGGCGTGCGCGCCTCGATCAGCCACTCGCAGGGCGTGGCCGTGGCGCTGGCCGGGCCGGCCGAGCACTTCCGTACGGTCGGGATCGACCTGGAGCTGAGCGGCCCGCCCCTGGCGGCGGCCCACCTGGTCCTCGGCCCGGCGGAGAGCGGCCTGCTGGACCCGGCGGCCCCGGACGCGACCGAGCGGCTGCTGGCGCTGTACTCGGCCAAGGAGGCCGCCTTCAAGGCGCTCAGCCCGCTGGTCGACGGTGACGCCCTGCCGGGTCTGCGGGCGATCCGGCTGACCGCCGGGCCCGACGGCTGGCACGCCTCCCCGGTGGCGCGGCCGGACCTCGCCGTCCAGGTCACCGTGCGGCGGACGGCCGGGGGCGTACTCAGTTGGGCACTGCCGACTTAGACCGACCGGCAAATGGAGGGCGGCGTCGCGGGCCGATGGCTCTCCCCCAGACGGCTTCTCCTCAGTCGCCAGGGCTCCTTCGTCGGCACCGCCTGGACTCGGCCCTCGACCCGCTCCTTCTCCCACCCTCCATTTGCCGGTCGGTCTTAGCCCTGATGAGGGTCGGACAACCAGGACGGGCGCGGGGAACTGTGCGAAACCGGAGGGCCACCACGTGCGCCCCGCCGCTTCGCGCAGTTCCCCGCGCCCCTGTCCGTCCCTGCTCGCTCACCTACTGGCGGAGCCTCAGACGACGAGGGCCACGGATGACTCGTGCTCCGGTACGGCATCCACGGCCGGGGCCGGCCCAGTGCCGTGACCGCCGTGACCGCCCGGGAGCCTGCGCAGCAGACGCGGCAGGTACCAGCTGCGGTCTCCCAGCAGGGTCAGCGCGGCGGGCAGCAGGACCGCCCGGACCAGCGTGGCGTCGATCAGCACGGCCGCCGACATTCCGACGCCGGACTCCTTCATGGACAGCTGGGGCAGCGCTCCGAAGACCGCCGCGACGGCCACCATGACGACGGCGGCGCTGGTGACGACCCCGGCGGTGCCCTTGATGCCCTCAGCGACGGCCCGCGCGGTGCTGAGGCCGCGGTCCCGGCCCTCGCGGATCCGGCTCACCACGAAGACGTGGTAGTCCATCGACAGCCCGAAGAGGAAGACGAACAGGAAGAGCGGGACCCAGGAGGCGATGCCGCCGGTCGAGGTGAAGCCGAGCAGCCCCTCGGCCCAGTGGTGCTGGAAGATCACCACGACCAGGCCGAAGGCGGCCCCGACCGAGACCAGGTTGAGCACCAGGGTCAGCGCGGCCATCACCAGCGAGCGGAACGAGAAGAGCATCACGGCGAAGGTGAAGAGCAGGACGAAGCCGGCCACCCACGGCGTGCTGTCGGAGAGGTGCTTGCTGCTGTCGACCGAGTTCGCGGTCGTGCCGCCGACCGCGATCTGCGCGCCCGCCAGATCACCGAAGGCGCGGGGGACGACGGTGCGGCGCAGCGTGTCGAGGGCGGCGACGGAGGTCCGGTCGGTGCCGTTGCCGTCCAGGCCGACGGTGGCCACGCCGACCTTGCCGGTGCCGTCGGCGTCGAAGGTGACCGGGCCGCGCAGGCCGGGCGTCGAGGTGACGGCCTGCCGCAGCCGGTCGAGCGCGGCCGTACCGGCCGGGCCGGTGAGTCCGTCGGCCTTGATGACGATCTTCGCAGGGGAGGACGCGCCCGGGAAGGCCTGCTGGATCCGGTCGTAGGTCTGCAGGGCGGCCAGGCTGCCCTTGGGCAGGTCACTGACGCCCGGGTCCGAGGTGTGCAGCGAGAACGCCGGAACGACCAGCGCCCCGAGGAAGGCCGCGCACAGCAGCACCGCGGCGGCGGGCCGGCGCAGCACCAGGTCGAGCACACCGGAACGCCCGGAACCCGTAGCCGACTTGCGTCGCAGCCCGATCCTGCCCTTGTCCATGCGGTCGCCGAGCAGCGAGAGCAGCGCGGGCAGCACCGTCAGCGAGCCGGCCACGGCGACGGCGACCACGGTGATCGTGGCCGTGGCCATGCCCAGGAAGATCCCGTTGCCGGAGAGGTAGAGGCCGGCCAGCGAGACGATCACGGTGAGACCGGAGACGAGGATCGAGCGGCCCGAGGTGGCGGCCGCGGCGGTCACGGCCGCCTCGGTGGTCCGGCCGAGCGCCCGCTCCTCGCGGACTCGCCTGAGGTAGAAGAGCGAGTAGTCGACGCCCACGGCGATGCCGATCAGCGACATCACCGAGCTGCCGTTCTGGTCGATCGGGACCAACTGGCTTGCCACCACCAGCAGTCCGCTCGCGGCGGTGACCACGGTGACGGCCACCAGCACCGGCACCAGGGCTGCCATCGCCGCGCCGAACGCGACCAGCAGGATGCCCAAGGTCACCGGGAACGACAGGAGTTCGGCATTGGAGTAGTCGGTGTTCAGCTTGGTGCCGTAGCTGTGGGCGAACGAGGCCTCGCCGAACTGCTCGACCCGCATGCCCTGGTAGGAGCCGGCCACCTTGGCCACCGCGTCCAGCACCGGCTGGACCCTGTCCTTCGCGGTCAGCCCGTCACCCGCCATGTCGAACTGCACCAGCGCCGAGTGCCGGTCCGCCGAGACCGCGGCCTGCCCGGCCGGGTCGAGCGGCGAGACCACATGGGTGACCTTGCCGGTGCCGTTCACCGCGGCGACGGTGTCCTTCACCGCGGCCTGGAACCGGGCCGACTCGACCGTCCCGGTACTGTCCTGGATGAACACCACCTCGTGCGCGGGCAGCGTGAGCCCGGCCTGATCGAGGATGTGCTCGGCCCGCTGGGCCTCGCCGTTCGTCAACTCGGCCGCGGTCGGGGTCCTGGGCTGGACCGCCCCGCCCAGGACGGTCGCCAGCACCACGAACAGCACCCAGAGCAGCACCGCTGTCCATCGATGGGTGGCGCTCCAGCGCCCGGCCGCTTCCGCGAGTCCTCGCCTGCTTCGCACGTCGTTCTCCCTGGTCGTCGAGTTCCATCGGCATCGGATAAGCCGTCACGGAAACAGGAGGGGGCGGCCCGCCCGGAGGTTCCGAGGGATTTCCACGGGAACCTCGTCCCCTGCCCGGCCCTCCTGACAGGACACAGCAACCGCCGGGAGCACGGGCTCCCGGTCCCGACCAGCCAGGGAGCCGTACCGATGACCGTCACCACCCCCGACGGGGCCAGGCCCTTCCCGCCGCTGCCCGGTGTGCGCCACCGATTCGTCGACATCGGCGGGGTCCGCCTGCATGTCGCCGAGGTCGGCCAGGGCGAGCCGGTGCTGCTGCTGCACGGGTTCCCCCAGCACTGGTACGCCTGGCGGCGGGTCGCCCCGCTGCTGTCGGACCGGTACCGGCTGATCATTCCGGACCTGCGCGGCTTCGGCTGGTCGGACGCCCCCGCCCACGGGTACGACACCGGCACCAGGGCCGACGACGTGCTGGCCCTGATGGACGCGCTGGAGCTGCCGTCCGTCCGGCTGATCGGGCACGAGTGGGGCGCCTGGGTCGGGTTCATGCTCTGCCTGCGCGCACCCGAGCGCTTCCGGCAGTTCCTGGCACTGAACATCGTGCACCCCTGGCCGCTGCACCACCGGCTGGCGCCGCAGTCCTGGCGGTTCTGGTACACCGCGCTGCTGGAGGCACCACTGCTCGGCCGCTACCTGCTGCGCCACCGGCCGGGGTTCACCCGCTACCTGCTGCGCCGCGGCGTGGTCGACCAGTCCGTCTGGGGCGGCGGCGCGCTGGAGGAGTTCGTGTCCTCGAGCGCCGAGCCGGGCGCCGCCAGGGCGGGCGAGGCCCTGCACCGCGCCTTCGCGCTGCGGGACGTGGCGAGCCTGGCGCTCGGCCGGTACCGCAAGCTGCGACTCAGCACGCCGACCCATCTGCTCACCGGGGAGCACGACTTCGTCCTGCCGCCCAGCGTGCTGCCGGGCGGGGAGCGCAACGCCGACGCGCTGCGAACCACCGCCGTGCCCGGCTGCGGGCACTACCTGCACGAGGAGCGGCCGGAGGTGGTCGCCAGGGCCGCCCTGGAGCTCTTCGAGACCCCCGCCTGAACCGGCCCGGGGGCGGCGGTCATCGCGGGCCGCCGCCCCCGGTTTCTCACGCCGTCCAGGCCGTACGGAAGCTGCTACGGGCCCGGCTCAGCCGCGACTTGACGGTGCCTCGGGCCAGCCCCAGCACCTCGCCCGCCGCCTGCTCGCTCAGCCCCTCCAACTCCCTCAGCACCAGGATCGCCCGGTGCTCGGACGAGAGCCGGCCCAGGACGTCGTGCACGTCGGTGGCCAACTCGCTGTCGGCCAGTACCGGTTGGTCGCCGACATCGGGGACCGGCGTCTCGCGGGAGGCGCGGCGGGCCACCCGGACGGCCTCCCGGACGGTGATGGTGCGCACCCAGCCGTACAGCGCGCTCGGGTCCTTCAGGCCCCCGATTCCCCGGAACACCACGATCAGCGCCTCCTGTATGGCGTCCGCGCTCTCGGCCAGGGCGATCGGACGGCACAGCCGCCCGACGTACGGAAGCAGCAGCTCCATCAGGTCGTTGAGCGCTATCACGTCGCCCGCCTGCGCGGCGCGCACCAGGGGGGCGGCGATCTCCCATGGGGTGAGGGCCTGTTCCTCCAGGGCCGGTTGGAGCTCTGCTCGACTCATACCCGATAAGAGGAGCCAAACCGCCGGAACGCTCCCTGCGAGCCCCAAACCGAAGTCCGGAGAAATTCTCGAGGATCGGTGGAGTGTGTCAGGTCTCCCCTCGCTCTTATCCGGTGTCGGGCTTTTCGCCCCCGTCCGGACGACCTCCGGAGTGCCGAACCGAGCGCTGACACCCCCCACATCCAGACACGCCGTACTCCGGCGTGCCATCAGCAATGCCGAGCAGAGGGAATCCGCATGCCTGACGTATCCGCACTCCAGCTGGGCACCGTTCCGCAGCCCACCGCGCCGCTGGGCGTGCTGCCCGAGATCGCCGCGGCCAAGCACCCCGACACCCCGTTCCGCTCCGACCTTCCCTGGCGGACGTACGACGGCCCGGTCACCACCTTCGCCGAGTTCGCCGTAGCCGTCGAGGACTACGCGGACCGCTTCTGGGCCGCCGGCATCCGGCGCGGGGACACCGTCGCGGTGGTGCAGCGCAACCACATCGAGGTCGAGGGCGTGATGTGCGCGCTCGGCCGGATCGGCGCGCTGCCCGCCCTGCTCTCGTCGGCGATGGAGACCGGCGAACTCCTCGAGTGCTTCGCCCGGTTGGGCAACCCGTACGTGCTGGTCGACTCACTCGGCCTGGCCCGCCTGGCCGAGCACCGGCACGCGCTGAGCCTGCTCACCCGCAGCGTGCTGTCGCTGGAGCCCACCGACGCCGACTGGGTGCTCCCGGTGCAGGACCGCGCCCCGCACGTCGCGGCCCCGCGCGACGAGGACGACTGGTTCGTCATCACCCACTCCTCGGGCACCACCGGCGCGCCGAAGCTCGCCGCGCACTCGACGCGGTCGCTGTTCGGCATGGTCGCCCCGATGATCATGATCTTCCGGGACCAGTACAACCCGGCCGACCTCAACGCCAAGCACCTCTCCTTCGTGCACGCCCGGACCTGCGCCGGCACGCTCGCCTCGCTGGAGACGTCGATGGCCTCGCTCTCCATCGCCGACCCGTCGCCCGAGAACGTCAAGCGGCTGCTGCTGGAGCACCGCCCCACCTCGGTGGAGACCCACCCGAACATCTTCATCCAGTGGGAGCAGCTGGCCGCCGACCCCGACCGTCCGTTCGGCGGCGTCGAGCGGTTCATCAGCACCTTCGACGCGATGCACCCGCGCACCGTGCGCACCCTGCTCAGCGCCTCCGACCAGCCCGGAGCGCACTACCTCCAGGCGTACGGGCAGACCGAGTCGGGCCCGATCAGCCTGCGCGTCGTCACCCGGGACGAGTCGGCGCACTACTCGCCGCGCAACGTCGGCCACTCGGGCGGCGGGATGGAGGTCCGGATCGTCGACGAGGCGGGCGCGCCCGTCCCCGCCGGCACGCCGGGCCGGATCGAGACCCGCTCGACCGGCCGGATGCGCGGCTATGTCGGCGGGCCGGCCATGCCGCCCGAGGACTCGTGGTGGCCGATGGGCGACATCGGCCGTCAACTGGCGGACGGATCACTTGAGTTGCTGGACCGCGAGGTCGAGCACGTGGACGGCGTGGACAGCCTGCTGGAGAAGGAGGACCGGCTGCTGGAGGCGCTGCCCGAACTGGTCGAGCTGGTGCTGATCAAGTCCGAGGACGGCGGGATCTTCGCCGTCGCCTGCCCGCGCCCCGGCTCGGTCCCGGACCGCGAGCGGTTCCACGCGGTGGCGGCCGAGGTCGGTCTGCCCGAACTCACCGTCTGCTTCTGGGAGTGGGAGGCCATGCCGGTCACCGGCTCGTACAAGGTCCGTCGCGCGGTGCTGCGCCAGCGGCTCGGCAGCCGCCTCGGCCGCTCGGCCGCCCTCGCCGGGGCCCGGTGACGACGATGACCCATCTCTGGCACCTGCTGGCCGAATCCGTGCACGACGGCACCGTGCTGCACACCCCGTCCCGGGACTGCGGCCCGGTCACCGGCCCCGAGCTGCTCGACCGTGCCGAGCGGACCGCCGGTGCGCTGCTGGTCGGCGCGGGCCCGGACTCCCCGGACGCCGCCGACTCCGGCCGCCCGGTGCGCCGCGCCGGGCTGCTGATGGCCAACGGCGAGCCGTGGGTCCGGGGCCTGCTCGCGCTGCTGCGCCTGGACGCCGCCGCCGTACCGCTGGCCCTCCCGGTGGCCTTCGGCGGCGTGGAGGCCTACGCCGAGCACATCCGGCGGATCTCCGAGGACGCCTCGCTGGACGCGATCCTGGTGGACGGCTCGGTCGGCCATCGGATCCTGAACCGGATCCGGCTGGTCGTCCCCGGGCTTCGGATCATCGACATCGCCGAACCCCCGGCCGATCACGCCGAGTTGCCGCCGACCGGCCTCGGCGGCGACACCCCGGCGGTCATCCAGTACACCTCCGGCAGCACCTCCGCTCCCAAGGGCGTCGTCCTCGGGCACGCGGCCGTCTCGGCCGGCCTGGACGCCATCGCCTCGGGCACCGAGTGGTCCCCCGAGGACCACCTCGGGCTCTGGCTCCCGCTCTTCCACGACATGGGCCTGTTCACCCTGCTGAACGCGCTGCGCCGGGGCAGCAGGGTGCACCTGTGGCAGCCGGGCGACTTCGTCCGCCGGCCGCTGCGCTGGCTGGCCGCGTTCGCCGAGGCCGGGGCCACCGCCGCGCCCGCGCCGAACTTCTTCTACGACCACCTGACGGCCGCGGCCGCGGCCGAGGGCCTGCCGGACGGGCTCGACCTGTCCCGCTGGCGGCTGGCCGGCAACGGCTCGGAGCCCGTCCAGTTGCGCAGCCTGCACGCCTTCCAGGCCGCCTTCGGGCCGGCCGGGCTGCGCCCGCAGGTCGTCCAGCCGCAGTACGGGCTGGCCGAGGCCACGCTGATCGTCAGCACCGGCCGACCGTTCGCGCAGTACCGCAGCATCGACGTCGACCGGCTGGAACTCACACCGGGCGCCCACGTCACGCCGCTCCCGGCGGACCACCCGCAGGCGCGCAGCGTGGTCTCCTGCGGCACCCCGGTGGACGGAGTGCGGGTCCGGATCGCCCACCCCGACCGCCCCGGCCAGCCGCTGCCGGCCGGCACCGTCGGCGAGGTCCAGATCAGCGGCCCCTCCGTCACCTCCGGGTACCTGGGGCTCGCCCCCGAGCAGCAGCCGTTCAGCCCGGACGGCTGGCTGCGCACCGGCGACATCGGCTTCCAGCTCGACGGCGAGCTCTACGTGGTCGGCCGGATCAAGGCGATGGCGATCGTCCACGGCCACAACTACTACGCCGAGGACGTCGAGGACATCGTGCGCAACACCCCCGGCGTGGACCGCAGGCACTGCGCCGCCTTCGCCTGGGGCTCGGACGGTGACGAGCGGATGGTCGTGCTCTGGGAGACCAAGCTCGACCCCGGCCAGGCCGCCGAGGTCAGCCAGGAGATCCGCACCCGGCTGGCCGGGCGGCTCGGCCTCGGCTCGGCCGACGTCTGCCCGGTGGCGCCGTCCAGCATCCCGTTCACCAGCTCCGGCAAGGTCAAGCGCTCGGCCGCCGCCCTGCTCTACCGCGAGCCGGCGACCACGGCCGCCTCCTTGGCCAACTCATCGAAGGGAACCACCACATGAGCATCACCAGCAGCGACCTGCAGGCCCGCCACGACGTCCGCATCCTCGGCGTCGTCCGGACCGCCCTGGCCGGCCACTCCGGTGTCCCGGTCGAGGCCATCGACCCGGCCAAGCCGCTCTCGGCCGTCCCCGGTATCGAATCGGTCAAGGCCCTGCGCGCGATCACCGAGATCGAGGACGAGTGCGACGTGGTCATCCCGGACGACTTCCTCTTCGAGACCGCGACCGTCGCCGAACTGGCCGGCTTCGTGGCCGACCTGGTGGCAAGGAGCGCCCGGGCATGACGGTCGAACTCGCCCAGCCCGAGGCCCTCGTCCACGCCGTCGGCCGGTTCCGTACCGCGCCGAAGGACATCGCCCGCTACGACACCGGCGTGGACACCGCCGCCCGCGCCCTGCGGGCCACCCCCGACCAGGTCGGCAGACTCGCCGCGGCCGGCCTGCCGCACAGCCGCGACACCGAGGGCGCCCTGCTCTTCGACTACGACGACCTGATGAACGTCGGGATGTTCTGCGGCACCGGCCAGACCGTCCCCGAACTCGGGCTGCGCTTCCTGATGCGCTTCGCCGCCACCGCTCGGCCGAGCTGGTTCGAGCCGCGCTCCTGGGAGGTCGGGGTGCACCCGGCCCGTACCGCCGCCGGGGCGCCGCAGGGCTCGGCCGCCCGGTTGCCCGAGGTCAGCGTCCGGCTGCCCGACGACCAGGCCCCCGGGGTCGAACTGCTGGACGGGCAGCGCCTGCCGGACGGCCCGCTGGCCGAGGGCGGCTACGAGATCGCCGTCCGCCTCACCGGCGCCGACCGGACCGTCCACGACCCGGCCGTCCGGGCCGTCTGGGACGAGGTGGTCAACACGCTGGCCGCCCGGGACGTGCTCTACCAGACCGTCCCCGAGGCACTGCGCGAGGACCACCACCGGGCCTGGGGCCTGGGTGTGGCGGACTGCGTGGTCGCCTCCCGGCTGCTCACCGACATGCTGCTGGAGCGCGGGTACCAGGCCCGCGCCCGGCGCGGCTACCTGCTCGGGCTCTTCGGCAGCGACCACGCCTGGTGCGAGGTCTTCGAGGACGGCGTGTACAAGTCGCTCGACCCGGTCTTCGGCTTCGTCTCCAAGCTCGGCGACCGGACCAGGGGCGTCGCCGAGTCCCCCGAGTTCGCCGAGGCCTGCTTCGGCGGCCGCTTCAACCGGCTGCTGCCGTGCCGCACCGAGAGCGCGCAGCCGCTGGTCTACTTCGCCGACGCGCCCGCCCCCTACTGGGCGATGGCCGGCGTCGGCGCCCGCCCGAGGAGGACCGCATGAGCACCGCCCGCACGCTGGTCGGGGCCAGCCTGGACACCGCGGCCTTCCTCGACCGGCTCACCGACGACAGCGACTTCGCGCGCGCCGGGGTCAACTCCGGCGAGCTGATCAAGCTGGCGCTCGCCTGCGAGGAGTACCTCGGCCGGGCTCTGGACGACGAGGAACTGGCGGACCTGACCTCGATCAACGCCGTGGCCGAGCTGATCTCGGCTGCCGGGAAGGAGAACTGACGTGTGGCTCGGACACGTGGTCCAGCGCGGTCTCGACCGCCGGCCCGACGCGCTCGCCCTGCGCGACGCCCGCCGGGACGTCAGCTGGCGCCGACTCCACCGTGAGGTGGGCGCGCTGGCCGAGCTGCTGGCCGGGCACGTCCCGCCCGGCGGGCGGCTGGCGGTGCTCAGCGGCAACCGGGTCGAGGTGCTGGAGGCCTATCTGGCCTGCGCGGCGGCCGGGGTGGTCGCGGTGCCGGTCAATCCGGCGCTGACCGACCGGGAGATCACCGACATCCTCGACTCGGTGGAACCCTCCGCCGTGCTCGCCGAGCCCGGCCACGCGGACCGGCTCGGCGGGCTCCGGCCCCGGCTCCCGCTGCTGGACATCAGCACCGTCGAGAGCCTCCCCGAGGCCACCGGCCGCATCGGCGCCCGGGCAGCGCTGGGCGATCCGGTGGCGATCCTGCACACGTCGGCAACAACCGGGCGTGCCAAGGGAGTTGTCGTCGACCAGCGCTCCCTCAAGCTGAACGCACTGTCCTGGCTCGCCGACGTGGCTCCCGCGCCCGGCACCGTCTTCCTCAACGCCGGGCCGCTCTTCCACGGCAGCATGGTGATCGCCCTGGACTACCTGGCGGCCGGCGGCACGGTGTGCGTCCTGGACCGCTTCACGCCGCAGGGCTGCCTGGCGGCCATCGAGCGCTGGCAGGTCGAACACGCCTTCCTGGTGCCGTCCATGGTCCGGCTGCTGCTGGACGCCCGGGGCCTGGCGGGCGCCGACCTCTCCACGCTCCGGCTCCTGCTGCACGGTGCGGCCCCGATGCCGGCCGAACTCGCCGCCGAGGCCGAACTCCGGCTCTCGGTCAGGACGCAGACCATCTTCGGCATCACCGAGGGCGGGGGCCCTGTGCTGTCCTTGGCGTCCGACAACCCGGTGGGCGAACCGCTGGTCCCCGGCGCGGTCTGCGTCGGACGCCCGATGCTCGGCACCGACGCCCGGCTGGTCGACGAGCGGGGCCGGCCCGTGCCGCCCGGGACGATCGGTGAGCTGGAGATCCGCGGCGACGGGCTCATGCAGGGCTACTGGAAGAACCCCGAAGCCACCGGCGAGGCGCTGCACGACGGTTGGCTGATCACCAAGGACCTCGGCTACGCCGACCCCGAGGGCCGGATCTGGATCGTCGACCGCCGCAACGACCTGATCCTGCGCGGCGGCCAGAACGTCTACCCCGCCGAGATCGAGCACGTACTGCGCCAGTCGCCGAACGTCGCGGACGTCGTCGTCGTCCCGGCACCGGACGCCACCTGGGGGCAGTCCCCGGTGGCCTTCGTCCAGCCGACCGCGCCGGAGGCGTTCGACGAGGCGGAACTGCTCGACCTGTGCATCGCGGGCCTCGCCGCGTACAAGCGGCCGAGCCGCTTCCTCCGTATCGACCGAGTGCCCCGCAATCCCGCCGGCAAGGCCCTGCGCACCGAACTGCGCACGCTGGCAACCACATCCACCGCCGAGAACGAACCGGAGCAGGCCCAGTGACCCAGATCGACTACACCGACCAGGCTGTGCTGACCGGGCTCGCGGGCGGCAAGGCGATCCCGGTCAACGGCACCGCCGTCTTCCAGTGGGACTACGACACCCGCAACGAGAAGATGCTCCGGCTCTACGTCCAGGGCAAGCAGCGCCAGTGGGACATGGACGACAGACTCGACTGGGACCACGAGGTGGACCCGGACGACCCGCTGGGCCTTCCGGACGACTTCATCTCCATCGCCGGGTCCGCGCTCTGGGACCGCCTCCCGGAGGAGGAGCGGCGGACCGTCCGCCGGCACACCAGCGGCTGGCTCTACTCGCAGTTCCTGCACTCCGAGCAGTTCGCCCTGATCGGCGTCGGCAAGATCTGCCAGGCCGTCTCCGACCTCGACTCCAAGATGTACGCGGCGACCCAGCTGATGGACGAGGCCCGGCACGTCGAGGGCTTCAACCGGTTCATCAGCACCAAGATCGGCCTCCGCTACGGCCTCTCCCCCTCGCTCAGTGCCATGTTCGAGCACGCGATGCGCGAACCCCGCTGGGACTTCGGCGTGCTGGCCGCACACATCCTGGTCGAGAACATGGGCCTGGCGACCTTCGGGGTGCACCGCGAGCGGCTGAAGGACCCGCTCGCCCGCGCCTTCAGCGCCTACGTCGCGCGGGACGAGGCCCGGCACGTCGCGTTCGGCCGACTGCTGCTGCGCCAGTACTACCCGCAGCTGACCGAGGCGGAGCTGCGCGAGCGCGAGGACTTCGTCATCGAGGGCTGCTGGGCGCTGCGCGACCGGTACGTGGACGACGACATCTGGAACCGGCTCGGCTACGGCGAGGAGGCCGTCAAGGCCTCCCGGCGCTCCCCCGCCAAGCGCGAGTTCCGCCGCCTGGTCTTCATGCGGATCGTGCCGGGGCTCAAGGAGATCGGCCTGTTCGGCCCGCGAGTCCAGGACGGGCTGCAGAAGATGGGCGTCCTCGGTTTCAGCGAGGTGGACGAGGCGGCGCTGCGCGAGCTCGACGACAAGGCCGCGGTGGACGCGATGACCCAGCGTGAGATGGCGGACCGCCACCGCAACATCCAGCAGATGATCGCGCTCGGCCGCACCGAGAGCGCGAAGTGACCCCATCCCTCCGTCGAGGTCCGGTGCCGCCCCCGGGCGCCGGACCTCCCTACCCACGGGAGCGACTGTGCAGCCCACTTCCACCCAGTCCAGACGCCACGGAGTGGCACCGAACGACACCGACACCCAGGGCCGGCGCATGCTGACCGGTCTGATCGACGGCACGGGCGCCAACCCGCCGTGCGCCGAGCTGCTCAACCTCCCCAGGGCCACATCCTGGTCGCCCGGACTGATCACCTCGGCCACGGTCTTCCCCGAGGAGCTGACCCTTACCCCCGGCGTCGTCTTCGGCGGCTGGATCGCCTGCCTGGTGGACCACTTCGCCGGCCTGGCGATGCTCTCCGCACTGCCGGACGGCACCGGCTTCCTGACCGCCGCGCTGGCGGTGGACTACCGCGCACCGCTCGTCCCGGGCCCCGCCGACATCGAGGCGGAGGTGACCCGCTGCTCGACCCGGCACGCGATGGTCGAGATCCGGTTCAGCCAGTCCGGCCGCCTCGCCGCGGTGGCCACCGTCGAGCAGATCATCAGCCGGGCGGGCGGACAGCATGCCTGAGGACGAACTCACCTCCGAACTCGGCGAGTTCCGCGCCATGGTGCGCACCTTCCTGGAACGCGAGGTGGTGCCGTACCACGCCGGCTGGGAGGAGGCCGGGCTGGTGGACCGCGAGGTGTGGCGGGCCGCCGGGAAGCACGGACTGCTCGGCCTGGACGTCCCCGAGGAGTACGGCGGCGCAGGGGTGGCGGACTTCCGCTTCCGGGCCGCCCTCAGCGAGGAGATCGTCCGGGTCGGCGCGTACGGCCTCGGCTTCGCCCTGCACAACGACGTGGTCGCCCCGTACCTGCTGAAGCTCGCCAACGAGGAGCAACGGCAGCGCTGGCTACCGGGGTTCTGCTCCGGCGAGCTGGTGTCGGCGATCGCGATGACCGAGCCGGAGGCCGGCAGCGACCTGCAGGCGATCCGCACCACGGCCCGCCGCGACGGCGAGGACTACGTCCTGAACGGCGCCAAGACCTTCATCACCAACGGCATCCACGCGGATCTCGTACTGGTCGTGGCCAGGACCGAACCGGGCAGCGGTTCCCGGGGGTTGAGCCTGCTGGTGGTCGAGCGCGGGATGCCCGGCTTCGAACGCGGGCGCAAGCTCGACAAGATCGGCATGCGGGCCCAGGACACCGCCGAACTGTTCTTCGACAACGTCCGGGTGCCGGCCGCCAATCTGCTCGGCCGTCCCGGCCGCGCCTTCCTGTACCTCGCGGACAACCTGCCGCAGGAGCGCCTGGGCATCGCCGCGTACGCCGTGGCCGGCGCCGAGACCGCGTTCGCCCACACCCTTGCGCACTGCAAGAGCCGAACGGCCTTCGGACAGCCGATCGGGAGCTTCCAGCACAACCGCTTCGTGCTCGCCGAGATCGCCACCGAGCTGGACATCGCGCGCACCTACGTCGACCGGTGCGTAGAGCAGCTCAACACCGGTGAGCTGGACGAGGTCCGGGCCGCCCAGGCCAAGTGGTGGGCCACCGACCTCCAGCGGCGCGTCCTCGACCGCTGCGTCCAACTCCACGGCGGCTACGGCTTCATGCGCGAGTACCCGGTCGCCCGGGCCTATGTGGACACCAGGGTGCACCCGATCTACGGCGGCACCAACGAAATCATGAAAGAGATCATCGGCCGCTCTCTGGGCATCTGACGGAGTCCGCAGTCCGATGGGGACGGAGACGCGAGCAGTATGACTGCCAATCAGTTTCAGGTGTGCGTCGTCGGAGCCGGGCCGCGCGGCCTCTCGGTACTGGAGAGAATCTGCGCCAATGCCCGCTCGCGCACCGACGGGCGGCGGATCACCGTGCACCTGGTGGACCCGCACCGGCCGGGCGCGGGGAACGTGTGGCGCACCGACCAGTCGCGGCACCTGCTGATGAACACCGTGGCCGGCCAGGTGACCCTGTTCACCGACGACAGCGTCTGCGCCGAGGGCGTGATCGCGCCGGGGCCGAGCCTGTACGAGTGGGCCCGCGGCCTGGTCCCGACGGGGGCGTTCGGCGAGTACGACGACCAGGTCATGGCGGAGATCCGGGACCTGACCCCGGACTCGTACCCGACGCGGGCGCTGTACGGCCAGTACCTGGAGTGGGTGCTGCGCCGAGTCCTCGCCACGGCTGCGGACGCGGTCTCCGTCCACGTGCACCCGATGCGCGCCGTACGGCTGGACGACGAGCCGGACGGCCGGCAGTGCCTCGCCCTCGCCAACGGGACCCGGCTCTCCGGGCTCGACGCCGTGGTCCTGGCCCAGGGCCACCTGCCGTCCCGACCGGACGCCGGGCAACGGGAGTTCACGGAGTTCGCCGAGCAGCACGGGCTGACCTACCTGCCTCCCGGCAACCCGGCCGACCTCGACCTGTCGGCCCTGCTGCCGGGGCAGCCGGTACTGCTGCGCGGACTCGGCCTCAACTTCTTCGACCACCTGACCCTGCTCACCAGCGGCCGGGGCGGGCTCTTCGAGCGCCGGGACGGCCGGTTGGTGTACCGCCCGTCCGGCCAGGAGCCGAGGTTGTACGCCGGATCGAGGCGCGGCGTGCCGCACGTCTCGCGCGGCAGGAACCAGAAGGGCGCGCACGGCCGCCACCTGCCGCAGGTCCTGGTGCCCGCCGTACTGGACCGGCTGCGCGCCGCAGCGGCGCACGGCGGCCTGGACTTCCGCGCCGAGCTCTGGCCGCTGATCGCCAAGGAGGTGGAGGCCGTCTACTACACGGCCCTGCTCGCGCGGCGCGGGTGCACCACGACGGCGGAGGCCTTCCGTACCCGCTACCTGCCGCTGCCCTGGGGAAGCCCGCAGGAGGCGGAGCTGCTCGCGGAGTTCGCCGTCCCGCCGGCCGCGCACTGGGACTGGGAGGCGGTCGCCCGGCCCGACGCCGGGACCACCTTCCGCAGCCCGGCGGACTTCCGCGACTGGCTGCTCGACCTGCTCCGGGACGACTGCGCGCAGGCCGCCGAGGGGAACGTCGACGGCCCGGTGAAGGCCGCCCTCGACGCCATGCGCGACCTGCGCAACGAGATCCGGCTGCTGGTCGACCACGGCGGCCTGACCGGCCGCTCGCACCGCGACGACCTCGACGGCTGGTACACCCCGCTCAACGCCTTCCTCTCCATCGGGCCGCCGGCCGGCCGGATCGAGGAGATGACGGCGCTGATCGAGGCGGGCGTACTGGATGTCCTCGGGCCCGGCACCCGGATCGTCTGCGACCGGGAGAACGGCGGCTTCCGGGCCGAGTCCGCCGTGCCCGGCACGCTGGTCAGGGCCACCGCCCTGATCGAGGCCAGGCTGCCCGAGCCCGACCTGCGCCGGACCGCCGATCCGCTGCTGGGCCATCTGCTGGCCACCGGCCAGTGCCGTCCGTTCTCGGTCGCGGACTGCGAGCTCGGCCGCTACGAGACCGGCGGCCTCGACGTGGCCGAGCGGCCGTACCGGCTGCTCGACGCCGCCGGCGCCGCGCACCCGCGCCGCTTCGCCTTCGGAGTGCCCACCGAAGGCGTGCACTGGGTCACCGCCGCCGGCGCCAGACCGGGGGTCGACTCGGTGACCCTCGCCGACTCGGACGCCATCTCACTCGCCGTGCTGGCGATCGGCGCCGCGGACCACGCACTGGCCCTGTCCGACCCGATCGGCCTGACGACACCTCCACTCCAAGGGAGTTACTGATGCCACTGCTGCAGACGGCGGCCCCGCACGCGGCCCGCTCCGCCCCGGACGGGCACTGGACCACGCCCAGCGAGGTGACGGTTGCCCGGACGACCGAACGGCTTCCCGGCGCCCACGCCGCCAGGGCGGGCCTGGAGGCGTCCCTGGACCAGCGCCGCGGCATGCTGCTCTTCCGCGGCCCCCGACGGGCGATCGGCTACGTCGATCCTCCGTGGGAACTCACGCTCTCCGGCCGCGAGGTGGTGCTGCGCGCGCTGAACAGTCGCGGCCTGGTCCTGCTCGCCCCGCTCTGCCGGGTGCTGGAGGGCGTGCTTCAGGAGGTGTCCGACCGGGGTGGAGAGATCCACGGCCGGGTGCCGCCGCAGCCGGAGCACTTCGCCGAGGAGGACCGCACGCGCCACGCCGGGGTGTTCACCGCGGTCCGCGCGCTCGTCGCCGCGCTGAGCACGCCCGACGACCGGCTGCTCGGTCTCTACGGCGCGTTCGGCTACGACCTGGTGTTCCAGCTGGACCCGATCGAGCTCCACCAGCAGCGCGGGAGCGATGACCGCGACCTGGTCCTGCACCTCCCGGACGAGATCATGGAGTTCGACCTGGAGCAGGACGAAGTACTGCTCCACCGCTACGAGTTCGGCTACGCCGGCGGCGACACCGCCGGCCTGCCCCGGGGCACCGCGGCGGAGCCCTTCGTGCCCGGCACGCCGTCCGAGTCGCGCGACCACGCGCCGGGCGGTTACGCCGGGACGGTGGAACGGGCCATGCCGCTGTTCCGTTCCGGCGACCTGTTCGAAGTGGTGCCCGGCCAGGTCTTCCGCCGCCCGTGCGAGCAGCCGCCCTCCGTGCTGTTCCAGCGGCTGCGCGAGCGCAACCCGGCCCCGCACAGCCTGCTGATGAACCTCGGATCCGGGGAGTACCTGGTCGGCGCCTCGCCGGAGATGTTCGTCCGGGTCCGTCCCGACCTCTCGCGCGGTGCCCGGCGGACGCTGGTCGAGTCCGCGCCGATCAGCGGGACCATCGCCCGGGGCCGGGACGCGCTGGAGGACGCCGCCCGGGTCCGGGAGCTGCTCGGGTCGGTGAAGGAGGAGTCCGAGCTGACCATGTGCACCGACGTGGACCGCAACGACAAGGCCCGGGTGTGCGTCCCGGGCTCGGTCCGGGTGACCGCCCGGCGGCGGATCGAGATGTACTCGACCCTGATCCACACCGTCGACCGGGTCGAGGGCGAACTCCGCGCGGACCGGGACGCGTTGGACGCCTTCCTGGCGCACCTCTGGGCCGTCACCGTCACCGGCGCGCCCAAGCTCGCGGCCCTTCGGTTCATCGAGCACGAGGAGCGCTCGCCCCGGCGCTGGTACGGCGGAGCGGTCGGCCGGATCGGCTTCGACGGCGGCCTGGACACCGTCCTGACGCTGCGCACCATCCAGGTGCGGGACGGCGTCGCCACCGTGCGGGCCGGCGCGACCCTGCTGCACGACTCGGTGCCCGCAGCGGAGGAGGCCGAGACCGAGCTCAAGGCCATGGCACTGCTCCGGGTCCTCGACCAGGACGGCGACCGGAACGGCCCGACCGAGCCCGCCGAGCCGGCCGAGCCCCGCGCGGAGCAGCCGGGTCTGGGTCTGCGCATCCTGCTGGTGGACCACCGGGACTCCTTCGTGCACTGCCTCGCGGACTATCTGCGGCAGACCGGGGCCGAGGTGGTCACCTACCGCAGCGATCGCCATCTGCCGATGCTGGAGCGGGAGATGCCCGATCTGCTGGTGCTCTCGCCCGGCCCCGGACGCCCCGCCGACTTCGACCTCGCCGCGACCCTGGCCGAGGCGGACCGGCTGGACCTGCCGGTCTTCGGTGTCTGCCTCGGGCTCCAGGGGCTGGCCGAGTACTTCGGCGGCACCCTCGGGGTCCTCGACCGGCCGGTGCACGGCAAGCCGTCGCGGGCGCGGGTCACCGTCCCGGACTCCCGTCTGCTGGCCGGGCTCCCGCCGACGTTCGAGGTCGGTCGGTACCACTCGCTGTACGCCGACCCCGCCACCCTGCCGGACGAGCTGGTGGTCACCGCCGTCACCGACGACGGCGTGGTGATGGCCGTGGAGCACCGCAGCCGGCCGCTCGCGGCCGTGCAGTTCCACCCCGAATCGATCATGACCGCCGGTGACGGCACCGGCCGCCGGATCGTCGACAACGCGGTCGCCGCCCTGACCCGCCACCGCACCGCAGCGCTGACCTGATAGGAGGGCGGTGGCCTACCCGCCACCGCGTACCCCAGCCATGACCGTCACCGATCTCCTTCCTGACCCGGTACTCACACCAGCACTCGCTCCACTCCTCGATCCGCCGCACGTCCTCCCCGCGCAGCAGCAGCCGGACTGGCCCGACCGGGCGGCGCTCCGCGCGGTCACCGCCGAGCTGGCGAGCTACCCACCGCTGGTCTTCGCGGCCGAGTGCGACCGACTGCGCACCCGGCTGGCCGCCGCCGCCCGGGGCGAGGCCTTCCTGCTCCAGGGCGGCGACTGCGCGGAGACCTTCGACGGTGTCTCGGCCGACCAGGTCCTCGGCAAGGTCAGGACGCTGCTGCAGATGGCCGCCGTGCTGACCTGCGCCGGCTCGCTCCCGGTGATCAAGGTGGGCCGACTGGCGGGCCAGTACTCCAAGCCGAGATCCCGCCCGACCGAGGAGCGCGACGGCGTGACCCTGCCCGTCTACCGGGGCGACTCGGTCAACGGCAGGGAGTTCACCGCAGCCGCCCGCACCCCGGACCCGGAGCGGTTGAAGCGGATGTACCACGCCTCTGCGGCCACCGCGAACCTGGTCCGCGCCGCCATCGCGGGCGGCACCGCCGACCTGCGCCAAGTACACGACTGGAACCGTGAGTTCATCGCCGCCTCGCCGGCCGGCGAGCGCTACGAGTGGCTGGCCGCAGAGACCGACCGCGCGCTGCGCTTCATCGACGCCTGCGGGGTGGACGCCGGCTCGCTGCGTTCCACCGAGTTCTTCACCAGTCACGAGGCCCTGCTGCTCGACTACGAGCAGGCGCTGACCCGCACGGACGCCCGCACCGGCGGACGGTACGACGTCTCCGGGCACATGGTCTGGATCGGTGAGCGGACTCGCCGACTGGACGGCGCCCACCTGGAGTTCGCCGCCGGCATCCGCAACCCGATCGGGGTGAAGCTGGGACCGACGACCACCCCGGACGAGGCCCTGGCGCTGATCGACCGGCTGGACCCGGACCGGGAGCCCGGCCGGCTGACCTTCATCACCCGGATGGGGGCGGACCGGATCCGCGACGTACTGCCCGGGCTGGTGGAGCGGGTGACGGACTCCGGCGCGCAGGTGCTCTGGGTCTGCGACCCCATGCACGGCAACACCTTCGAGGCGCCCAGCGGCCACAAGACCCGGAGCCTGGACACCGTCCTCGACGAGCTCAAGGGCTTCTTCGAGGTCCACCGGACCCTCGGCACCCACCCCGGCGGCATCCACATCGAGCTGACCGGAGACCACGTCACCGAGTGCGTCGGAGGCGCAGACGAGATCTCCCTGCACGACCTGCACCAGCACTACGAGACCGCCTGCGACCCCCGGCTCAACCGGAACCAGTCACTGGACCTGGCCTTCCTGATCGCAGAGCTGTACCGGACCGTCTGAGCCACTCCGGTAGCCGATGCGGCGCCCACCGCTCGGCCGTCGATCGTCGCGCGCCCCGGCGGGGGTGGATCCCGCCGGGGCGCTCGGCTTTCTCAACTACAGCGGGAATACCGTCAGTTGATGCTCCAGTGCTGGAGTGCCGAGCCGGTGTCGGCCCGCTGGGTGACCAGCGCGCCGTTGGAGGTGGAGGCGGTGGTCAGCAGCAGACCGCTCTTCTGGGAGGCGAGGGTGTAGCCGCCGCTCACCGCGGTCACCAGCCAGCGCTGGTTGGTGCCGCCGGTGCAGGTCCACTGGATCACCTGGGCGCCGGCGGAGGTCGAGCCGCCGCTGACGTCCATGCAGAGCCCCGACTGGCCGTTGGTGATCTGGTAGGAGCCGTCGGACTGCTGGGTGAAGACCCAGTTCTGGTTGCTGCCGCCGTTGGCGGCCCAGCTGATGAGCTGGGTGCCGGCGGTGACGGAGTGGTTGGGGTCGTCCAGCGCCTGGCCGGCGATGGTCAGGGTATGGGTGCCGTTCAGGGCGGGGGTGACCGACGTCTGGGTCAGCGTCAGGGTCTGCTCGGCGGCTGTGCGCCCGCCGCCGACCGCGCTGCCCGTGGTGTCGGTCCAGCTGCGGGTGGGGGTGGTCTCGGCGAGGCGGCTGCTGTCCGAGGAGAGTCCGAGCACCAGGCCGCTGTACCGGTTGACCAGGTGGAAGCCGCCGGCCGTCGAGCTGCCGGCCGTCGAGCTTCCGGGCAGCAGGAACCACTGCTGGCCCACCGACGGGCCGCCCGAACCCGCCGCCGTGACGGTCGGCTCGGCGCCCCAGGCGCGGCCGGCGGTGTGGGCTGAGTCGACGCCGAGCAGCTTCCCCGTACCGGAGTTGACGACCTGATAGGAGCCGTCACCGTTCGCTGTGAAGTTCCAGCCCTCCAGGGCCGAGCCAGTGGGCGCGGCCAGCGAGGTGGTGGCGGAGCCGCCGGTGGCCTGGGCGAGGACTCGGCCGTCCGCGTTGGCGATCTGGTAGGTCTTGCCGGTGTCCACCGGCGCGGCCGGGGACGGGGAGTCGATGGTGATGTCGGTGTACTCGCCGTTGGAGCCGTTCGCGCAGGACCAGGCGCAGTAGGAACGGAAGGTCTTGCCGACGACGGTGTTGTTCGTCCGGTTGGCGCCGTCCAGGAACCAGCGGTACCAGGAGGCGGTGTGGTAGCCGCCGGTGTCGCCGAGCAGGGACCATTTCTGGGTGGCGAGGTCGGCGGTGGCGTAGAACTGCTGCGGTGCCGAGCCGCTCTGGTCGACGCCCTGCGGTTCGCCGATGTACAGGCCCAGGTAGGCGTCGTAGGTGACGTCCATGACGAACAGCGGCGAGGTGGCGGGCATCTGGCCGGCCGCGATCTGCTGCTCGGCGGTCCCGGTGTTGGTCGGCCGGTACTCGCCCGAGGCCGGCGTGTAGCCGGTGGTGTTGGACGAGTCGACGGGCACCATGTTGCTTTCCTGGCCGCCCTGGCCGGGCTGGGACCAGGAGCCGTTGTACCACTTCTGCCAGGAGCCGGGAGCCATCTTCGAGGCGATCGGCGCGCGCGCCGCGTGCTCGTAGAAGGCCTTCCAGCCGCCGCTCTTGTCGATCACACGGGAGCCGTAGAAGACGTAGAAGTAGCCGGAGGCGGTGTCGGTGAAGAGCCGCTGGTCACCGTCGCCGTAGTAGTAGGTCTGGCCGGGGAACTGCGTGGTGTCGCCGCGCTGGGTGCTGTACGGCGAGGTGATGGCGTGGTCCTTGATGGTCCAGGTGTGGCCCTGGTCGGTGGAGACCGCGTAGTCGATGGCGTCGTAGTGCAGGCCGTCGTTGAACGGCGAGGGGGTGAACTCGTTGTGCACCAGGCCGTACCAGTCGCCGGTGTCGGGGTCGACCCAGGTGCCGACCAGGTCGCAGTAGTTCTTCTGGGCGTAGCTGGTGTTGCCCACCGAGTAGGTCGCGGCAAGGCCGGTGGGGCTGTTGTTGCAGCGCCAGGTGGTGTCGTTGTTCTTGTCGTTGGCGTTGGCGGGGTTGACCGCGTTGTCCAGCGCCGTGTCCGAGGTAGCGGAGTCGAAGTCGCTGCCGGTGAAGAATCCCCAGGAGCGGTTGTCGGTGGCGCCGTAGAGGGCGTCGGACTCCTGGTAGTGGAAGCTGCCGTCCTTGTCGACGAAGGGTGCGGCCGGGCTGTCGGAGATGTTGCCGAACGGGACGGGCGTGCCGACGCTGACGCCGTACCCGGTGCTGGGCACGCCGGTAAGAGCGGCGTCCGCCGGGCCGGCGGCGAGGCCGGCCAGGCTCAGGACCGCGCTGGTGAGGAGCGCGACCAGGGTCGTGCGGGGTGGGGGAAACACGGATTCTCCTTAGGGTGGAGTCAGTGCCAGTCCACGACCAGCCAGCCGCGGTGCGGCAGGTCCTGGTCGAGGCTCAGCCCGCTGCGGTGCTCGATGAGGCGGGCCGAGGTCGGTGGGGCGAGCGGAGCCAGCAGGGTGGCGCCGGGGGCCTCGGGGAGCGCTGGGAGCTCGATCCGCGGCCGGGCCGGGTCGGCGCTGCCGTTGGCCACGGCGAGCAGCCAGCCGCGCTCGGAGTGGGACAGGTGCGGGATCAGGTGGGGGCCGCCGCTCACCAGGGGCAGGGCGGGCCGCTCGCCCTCCAGGAAGCGGACCGTGGCGTGCAGCAGGCGCTGGCCGTCGTCGTCGTAGGGCAGCAGCTGGGGTGCGGTCGCGGCCAGCACCGCGACACGGCCGCCGAGTTCGTTGCGGAAGACGAACCTGCCAGGACCCCAGTACTCCTGACTTGCCGTCAGCACGCTGGTCCAGGGCTCGGCCCCGGGGGCGAGGGTCAGCAGGGCCAGTGCCGGCTGGAGGTTGACGCTCAGGTACGCGTCCTCGTTCCGCACGTGCTCCAGGGCGTACGGACCGGCCGGGTCGGCGCAGTCGCGCTCGACGAGCTCGCATCCGGTGATCCCGAGCAGGTGGCCGAAGCCTCGCCGGGTGAGCACCTCGGCGGCCGTTCCGTCCAGCAGCAGTCCGCCCGCCAGCATCCGCCTCAGCTCGGAGTCCTCGAAGGCCCAGGCGAGTTGGCCGAAGACCGCCTGCACGGGGGCGTGGTCGGCGGTGACCGGGACGCCGTAGCGCAGCAGGTGGTCGGCGGCGGGGCCGGCGTCGACGGCGAGTTCGGCGAGTTCGCCACCGGTCCTGGTGCGCACGTGCGCGGCCGCGTGCCGCGGGACCGGCAGGCCGACCCCGTACGTGCGCGGTGAGCGCGGCTGGCGCTCCGCGACCCAGTCGAGGGCTGGGCGGGCGCGGCGCAGCAGGTCGGCGACGCGCGGGAAGCGCTGGGCCCGGCCGGACTGCATCGGGTGGACGTTGAGGAACATCGCGTCGGATCCGGCGAGTTGGGCGGCGACCAGCTCGGACCAGGTCTGGGTGTCGGACTTGGACCAGGCGGTGTGCGGCCAGTTCTCGATCTCGGGTTCGCTGCCGGCGTGCGCCGGTCGCAGGGCCCGCTGAGCCTCCAGCATCCAGACGGAGAAGCTGAGTTCGCGTCCGGGCGCGTCACCGTAGCGGGCGAAGTGCGGGCGGTGGGCGACCCGCCCGTCGATGCTCAGCGCCTGGAAGAGGGCCGGCCAGTCGCGGCCCTCGACCGAGTGGACACCGGGTTCGGAGCTCATCAGACCGAGCTGGACGCGTCCGCCGGACTGTGTGCCGACCGCCGCGGCCACCAGCTCGGCGGTCTCCAACTGGGCGGTGCGCCAGACCTGTTGCAGCAGCGCGCGCCAGGGGTGGGGCTCCCCCGGCGAGGTGATCGCGGTCACCAGTCGCTCGCGGGTGACCGGTCTTCCGACCACCGCCGCGAACCGCTCCAGCATCAGGGGCTCGAAGCCGCCGCCCCAGTGCAATGGGGCGTGGTTGTGGTAGCGGAAGTCGTCCTCCAGCCACAGGACCCGCAGGTCCAGGGTGGCGTAGCGGGCGTACTGGCCGGCCAGCCAGCTGCGCCAGCGCGGGCAGGCGAAGGAGGCCTGGGCGGTGGCGGCGGTGCCCTCGGGGTCGACCATGGGGGCGAAGCCGAGCCGGTCGGCGCGGCCGCGGTCGGCATGGCCGGCGGTGACCCAGGGGTTCAGGCTGACGTCGAGGCCGGCCTCGCGCAGGATCGTGGTCGCGGTCGCCGCGGTCTCGAACAGCAGGTCCTCGGTCGGGCCGGTCGGGTGGCCCGTGTAGAGCTCCTCGGCGCCGAGCAGCAGCACCACCTCGTCGACGCCGGCCTCGCCGCAGAACTTGGCCAGCTCCCTCGCGTGTTGGGCGGCTTCCGGGGTGGGGTGGAGCTGGAAGCGCAGGTGGTACCTCGCGGACACGCGGGGGCTCCTCACTTGGTGCTGCCGGCCGTCAGGCCGGAGCGCCAGAAGCGTTGCAGGGACAGGAAGAGGACGACCAGCGGGATCGCGGAGATCGCCGCCGCGGTGATCACGATGTTGAACGGCACGGCGCTGGCGCCGATCCCGCGCTGGGCCTGCCAGCCGACGATGCCGACGGTGACCGGCTGGAGGTGGTCGTTGGCCAGCATCAGCACCGGCAGCAGGTAGTTGGTCCAGATCGCGACGAACTGGAAGAGGAAGATGGTCACCAGGGCCGGGGACATCACCCGCAGCGCGATGGTGGCGAAGATCCGGAACTCGCCGGCGCCGTCGATCCGTCCGGCCTCGATGATCTCGTCGGGGACCGAGGAGCCGGCGTAGATCCGGGCCAGGTAGACCCCGAACGGGCTGACCATGCTGGGCAGTAGCACCGCCCAGTAGGTGTTGACCAGGTGGATCTGCGAGAACATCAGGTAGAGCGGCACGGCGAGCAGCGGCTGCGGGACCAGCACCGCCGCGAGGATCGAGTTGAAGGTCAACTCCCGGCCGCGGAACCGGTACTTGGCCAGGGCGTAGCCGGCCATCGCGGCGATCAGGGTGCTGACCGTCGCGCCGCCGACGGCGTAGAGCGCGCTGTTGGCCAGCCACTGCCAGTAGATGCCGCCCTGCTGGGCGAAGACCTGGTGGACGTTGTCGAGGAGCGCGAAGCGGGAGAACCAGAATCCGTTGCCGCTGAACAGGTCGGCGTTGGTCTTGGTGGAGGAGACCAGCAGCCACCAGACCGGGGCCAGGAAGTAGACCGAGGTGACCAGCAGGACACCGAGCACGAGCCAGCGGGACAGTGATTGACGGGTGGTCACAGGGCACCTCCACGGCGCTGGACCAGCTTGAGGAAGCCGAAGGACAGGACGAAGGCCAGCAGCGCGAGGATCACCGATTCGGCCGCGGCGGCGTTGAAGTTGTTGGCGTTCACGGCGTCGTAGGCGGCGTAGATGGGGGTGTAGGTGCTGGGCAGGTTGGGGGCGACGTTGTGCAGGATGGCGGGCTCGTTGTAGAGCTGGGCGGTGCCGATGATGGAGAAGACCGTGGTCAGCACCAGGGCCGGGCGGACCAGCGGCACCTTGATCCGCCAGGCGATGCCGAAGGCCGAGCAGCCGTCCATGGTGGCGGCCTCGCTGAGTTCGGCGGGGATGGCCTGTAGGGCGGAGTAGATGATCAGCATGTTGTAGCCGGTCCAGCCCCAGGTCAGCATGTTGCCGATGGTGGGCGCCAGCATGGCGTTCGAGGTCAGGGCGAGGTGCAGGCCGAGGTGGCGGGCGGCGGCGCTGATCGGGCTCAGTCCGGGTGCGACGAGGTAGGACCACATGATGGCGCCGACCACGCCGGGCAGCGCGTAGGGCAGGAAGAAGGCCAGTCGGAAGAAGCGTTTGAAGAGCGTGGTCCTGGCGTCCAGCAGCAGGGCCAGGCCGAGTGCGAACAGCAGCATCAGCGGCACCTGCACCAGGCCGATCAGCAGCACCCGCAGCAGCGAGCCGCGGAAGTCCGCGTCGCCCAGCGCGGTGGCGTAGTTGGACAGCCCGGCGAAGACCTGGGTGGGAGCGGTCAGCCCCAGGCCCGAGCGGTGCATCCGGAACAGGCTCTGGTAGATCGTGTAGCCGATCGGGGCCAGGTAGAGCGCCGCGAACGGCACCAGGAACGGGGCGAGGAAGAGGGCGACGGGACGCCCTCGCCTGCGGCGGCCGGGGCGGGCGGCGCCGGTGGCCCTGGTCCTGCCGGCTGCCCGCTCGCGCAGAGCGGTGGTCATGGATGTACTGCCTTTCCGGGGGGGCGAGCGCGGGGCGGACGCGGGGTCGGGCGCGGTGGTTCGACGGCCGGTCAGTTGCCCGAGACGCTCAGGCCCTGCTGCTTCATGCCGGCCACCGTCTTGGTCTGCACGGCGGCGAGCATGCCGGGGAGCGTGGTGCCGCCGGTGCCGGCCTGGCCGAGACCGTCACCGAGGTCCGTGGAGGTCTGGGTCATGGTCGGGCCCCACTGCCAGGCGGTGTTGATGTGTGCCGTCTCGGCCTTGAACACGTCGAAGATGGTCTGTCCGCCGTAGAAGGCGTCCGGCGCGGAGAGCGTCGCGTTGGACAGGCCGGAGGTGGCGGCCGGGTAGATGCCGGTGACCTTGATCAGGTTGCTGACGCTGTCCGCGTCGGTGCTCATCCAGGTGGCGAACTCGGTGGCCTCCTTGGCGTGGCCGCAGCCCTTGAGGATCGCGGTGGCCGAGCCGCCGTCGTTGCCGTACACCGGATTGGCGGCGTCCCACACCGGCATCGGCGCGACGGCCCACTGGCCCGCGCCGTCCTTGACGCTGCTGGCGATGATCGGCGCGTCCCAGACCGCGTTGACGTCCGACAGCACCTTGCCGCCGGCCATGTCGCTGTAGAGCGAGGGGTCGTAGCTCGGGTCGGTCTTGAGCAGCTTCTTGTCCAGCAGGCCCTGCCAGTAGCCGGCCACCTTCTGGTTGGCGGCGCTGTCGACGCTCACCTGCCACTGGTCACCGGACGTGCCGAACCAGCCCGCGCCGGCCTGCCAGGCCAGGCCCGCGTAGTTGTAGGCGTCGTTGCCGAAGTCGCCGAGGTAGACGCTCGGGTCGGCGGCGTGCACCTTGGCGGCGTCGGCCGCGTACTCGTCCCAGGTGGCGGGCGGGGTGGTGATGCCGTACTTGGCGAACAGGTCCTTGCGGTACATCAGCGCCATCGGCGCGGTGTCGACCGGGATGCCGTAGGTCTGGCCGCCGATCGTCACCTGCTTCCAGGTCCAGTCGGCGAACTGCGCCTGGGCGGTGGCGGCGAACTTGGTCACGTCCGTCAGCGCGCCGGCGGCGGCGAAGCTGGGCAGCGTCTCGTAGCCGACCTGCGCCAGGCAGGGGGCATTGCCGGCCTTGGCGGCGGTGAGCATCTTCGTGTAGCCGCCCTTGGAGCCGGAGGCGGTCTTGTCGAAGGTGACCTGGATGTTCGGGTGGGTCCGGTTGAACGCGGCCACCGACTGGTCGTAGCCCGGCGCCCAGCCCCAGAAGTCCAGCTTCACCACGCCGCCGGAGGAGTCGGCCGAGGAGTCCTTCGTGCTGGAGCCGCTGGAGGAACAGCCGCTGGAGAGCATCACAGCGGTGAGGGCCACGGTGGCGGCGGCCAGGGAGCGGGATCTTGCCTTCACGGACGTCTCCTGGAGTTTCATGGGGGGAACAGCACTGTTTCGATCAGGTTCAATCAAAAACCGAGCACGGTCGATTCGTTCGGCTATTGTTTGAACTAACCCTGGCCAAGTCAATAGGCTGGTCCGCACAGAGGAGAGGAGTCCTTGTGAAACAGGCGCTGCAGGGCACCGGCGTACGCGAGCTGGCCATGGCACGCCCGGCCGTCGCGCGGGACCGGTCCGCGTCCAGGCGGGCGAACCTGAGCATGGTGCTGCGGCTGCTGCGCGACGACGGCCCGCGCTCCCGGGCCCGGATCGCCGAGGACACCGGCCTGCCCAAAGCCACGGTCTCCCACCTGATCGCCGAACTGCTCGACGGCGGCCTGGTCCGGGAGGGCGAGGCCGAACGCGACCGAAGCGCCGTGGGCCGACCCGGCCAAGCGGTTGACGTGGACGGCAGCGGCGTCCACGGCCTGGGCGCCGAGATCAACGTGGACTACATCAGCCTGCTCGCCCTCAACCTGCGCGGCGAGGTCACCTTCGAGCGCCGCACACCGCTGGACGTACGGGCGCTCGGCCCCGAGGCGGCACTGGACGCGGTGGCCCGGCTGACCGCCGAAGGGATGGCCGCCGTACGCGGCGCGGGCGGCCACATCGTCGGCATCACGCTGGCCACCCCCGGCGCCGTCGACATGGACGCAGGAGTCGTCAAGTACGCGTCCAACATCGGCTGGCGAGAAGTCCCGGCGCTGGCCGGCCTGCACGCGCGGCTCGGCCCCGACACCCCGCAGCTGCACCTGGAGAACGACGCCAAGCTCGGCGCCCTGGCCGAGTACGTGTCGGCCTCGGCCGACAACGTGCGCGACCTGGTCTACGTCACCGGCCAGACCGGCGTGGGCGTCGGCATCATCGCCGGCGGCCAACTCCTGCGCGGCACCGGCGGATACGCGGGCGAGGTCGGACACCTGCGGCTGGTCCCCTCGGACGAGCCCTGCGCCTGCGGGCGGCGCGGCTGTTGGGAGACCATGGTGGGACGGGACGCGCTGCTGCGCTACGCCGCCGACCCGGCAGACCTGGTCCGCGACCCGACGATCGACCTCGACCGGCGCCTCGCCGAGCTGCACAACCGCGCGCACGCCGGTGACCCGCGCACCCTGGAGGCGCTCAGCCGGATCGCCGACCACCTGGCGCCCGGCCTGGCTCTGCTGGCGGACATCCTCAACCCCCGACTCCTCGTCCTGGGCGGGCACTTCGCCTACTTCGGCGAGCACCTGATCGACGCGGTGACCGCCCAGGTGCACCAGCTGGTGATGGCCCCCGACGCCGGCGGCAGCGAGATCGTCCTCTCCCGGCTCGGCCTGGCGAGCACGGCGCGGGGCGGCGCGCTGCTGGCACTGGACGCCGTGTACCAGGACCCGACGGCGGCGATGACGGGCACCTAGGGCCTGTCCGGCCCCCAGCAGTCGCGCCCGGGCGCGGTGACCGGCCCGGGCGCGACATGGCTGACGGATCGTCAGCTGGTGGGTGAGGGCATGGCGTTGGGTGTCGCGGTGCCCACCGTGCGGGTGATGATGGGCCACTCGTTGTGGTACTGCGCGAACGGCAGGTCCTTCTCGAGCAACGGGGTGCCGAGGATGGCGATGCGTGCCAGCACGGCTCCGGTCACGTCGAGGCCGCCGTAGAGGCCGGCCGTGCCGGTGACGGCGGGCTTGCCGGCGCTGCTGTCGATACTGACCCGGCCGTCCACGGCTGCCCGCAGGTACGGCTCGATGGTCGCCTTCACGCCCAGGCTGTCGTAGAGCGCGACGGACCCGTCCGCGACCAGGCCGCTGCGCACGTCGGCGGTGCCGGTGAAGGTCGCCTTGACCGGGGAGACCTTGGTGGTGACCGGTTCGGTCGCCGAGGTCCAGCCGCCCGCCTTGGTGTAGTCGGCGTGGATGCCCCAGTCGCCGTCGACCTGCTGCGTGGTGTCGACGGTGACGGTGCCGTCGGCACTGACCTCGGCGTAGACGGTCAGGTTGAGGGTGATCACGACGGGCACCGAGCCGACCATCACCGTCGGGGTCGCGGTGAGGGTGGCGATCGGTATCTTCACCTGGCCGGTGGAGCCGGAGAGGCTCGCGGTGAGGTGCCAGTTGGCGTGCGCGCCGAGGTCGAAGCCGACCTTGGCCCGGTCTGCGCCGATGATGCCCGTGGTGCCGTGGTAGGAGAACATGACGCTGGGGTCGAGTTCCAGCGAGCCGCTGAGCGTGGCGCTGGCGCCGCCGGGCAGCGGGACGGTGTCGTTCGCGTCCAACTCCAGGGCGCCCGAGGCGGAGCCGTCACCGCCGTCGGGGTTCGGGACGTAGGAGGCCTTGAGGTCCTTGAGCTTCGGGGTGACCTGGATCTTGTGCGGGTCGAGGGCGCTCTTGATGTCGGCCCAGGTCTGGCCGAGCAGTTCGGAGATGGTGGCCGGGCGGGTGCTGGCCGTCACCGTGCCGCCGGCGGCCGGCTTGACGTCGGTGATCGCGAGCAGCGCTCCGTGCGGAGCGGCGGCCGTCGGCGGGCTGTCGATCAGCTGGCCGGGCCGGACGGCAGCGGTGGCCGCGGCCGAGGCGGCCGGGCTGGGGGTTCCCGGGCCGCCACCGGTGTCGGCGACGGCGAGGACGGCCTTGCCGCTCTTCTGGTCGTAGGAGTGCAGCGTGAGCGCCGGGGTGGTGGCCGCGGCGGGACTCCCGGCCGGGGCCGGTGCGGCCGGGGCCGCGGTCGGCGCGGGCGTGCCGGCGACGCCGGCGGGGCCCTTGGTGCCGGCAGCGCTCGGGGTAGCAGCGCTCGGGGCGGGCTGCGCCCGGTCGGCGGCCGGGGTCACCAGGGTCACCGGCTGGCTTCCCGTCGGGGTCGGCGCGTCCGACGGGTTCCCGTCGGTCGTGGTGGGTGCGGCCAGGGCGGCCGCGCTGGAAGGGTTGGCGGACTGGGCGGCCGGCGCGGTCGGATCACAGGCGCTGAGCGAGAGCACAACGGATGCGGCGAGCGCGGGCAGCACGAGGGTGCGCATGGACATGCGGAGGGTCACCTTCGGCGAAAGGCGGACAGGGGATTGTTGGCATGCCGATGAACTGCCAGGGGCGTGCCGGATACTGCGTCGACGAGGTCCACCGCGGGAGAACGCGGTGCCTACCGGCTGGTCGAGGGAGCGCGTGGGTGGTGGCCGAAGTCCGCCGTCGGCCGAGCCCGCGGAGACGTGTCGTGCTCCGCGGCCGTGCCCACCGCACCGGGGTGCCGGCAGGCGGGATCCACCTGGCGCCCGTAAAACTAGAGCCAGTAGTTTCGCCTGGCGAGAACGTACACTAGTCCTCGTTCGCAGCCCAACACCGGGGCGGACGAACCCCGGACACCGAGAGGAGGGCGAGATGGGCAGACCACCGCGGCCACTGCTGACCCGCAGCGGGATCATGGAAGCCGCTCTCGCCCTGGTCGACGAGGAGGGCACCGAGGCCCTGTCGACCACTCGGCTCGCGGCCCGACTGGGCGTCAAGGGCCCGTCCCTCTACAACTACGTCTCCAGCCGCGCCGAGATCGTCGACGGGATCAGCGAGCTCATCGTCGCCGAGATGGATCTCGACCCGACCATCCGCCCCTGGACCGCCGCGCTCGACAGCTGGGCACGCGCCTACCGCGCCACCTTCGCCGCCCACCCGCACATGGTTCCCCTGCTGGTGGCACGGCCGACGCAGTCCATCGCCGCCTTCCAGAGCTACGCCGACACCTTCGCGGTCCTGCGCGAGGCCGGCTGGCCGGAGGACCGCCTGGCGCCGATCGTGCAGTGCCTCGAGTACTTCCTCGTCGGCGCGGCCCTCGACTTCGGCCTGCCGCGCCAGGTGCAGAACGAGGGCCTGGCGCCCGATCCGGTCCGCCTCAGTGACCTGGCCTTCGAAACCGGCCTCACCATCCTGATCCGCGGCTTCGAGGAGCTCCTGGACAGCCTGCGGCCTCAGCCGCAGAGCTGACGCAGCACCCGCCGCCCGCTCCTGCCCCCACCTCGGACCGCGCACGCGGGCTGGTGTACGTTCATGCCGAGTTAAAACTACTGACTCTAGTTTTACGGACACCGCCCCCATTGACTCCTCATCAGCAGGAAGGCCGAGCCCCAGACATGAGCATCAAGGCGAAGTTCGTCACCACCGCGGCCCTGACCCTCGCAATCACCACCGGTCTCGCCACCCCCGCGCTCGCTGCCCCGGCCCACCCGACGGCCGCCGCCCCGGCGAGCGCCGACACCGTGACCGAGGCGCAGTGGCTGACGGACGTGAGCACCGCGATCGCACCGGCCCGCGCCTACGTCGAGCAGCGCACGGCCGAGCCCACGGGCCGGCACGACGCCATCGTGTTCGACATCGACAACACCACACTCGCCACGCACTTCCACCCGTTCACGATGCCGGGCATCGCACCGGTCGTTCGGCTGGCGCAGTACGCCCACTCACGCGGAGTCGCGATCATCTTCGTCACCGCGCGCGTGGACTTCATCGACCCGATCACCCGCCACAGCCTGAGCGAGGCGGGCTACACCGTGGACGAGCTGCGCGGGCGCGACTTCAGCGATCTCTTCGAGCCGGTCCAGCAGTTCAAGACGAACGAGCGGATCATGGTGGAGAACGAGGGCTACACGATCATCGCCAACGTCGGCAACAACTGGACGGACCTGGACGGCGGCCACGCCGAGCAGACCTTCAAGCTCCCGGACTACAACGGCCTGCTCTCCTGACGCGGACCCCCAGCTCGAACGGGCTGTTCAGCCGAGGAAGTCGACGCGGTCGATCAGGTCGTCGCGCACCCGGTAGGCCACCAGGACGCGGATCGGCTCCTCGGCCAGGCCGTGGGCGATTTCGTGGTCGACCACCCAGTCGCCCTCGCTGAGCCGCCCTACGATCTCCGCCCGGCAGCGGCCTTCGGCGAACTGTCCGGCGTACCTGTCACGCAGAGCCGGCCGGCCGTGCAGTTGGCTGCCGTCGGCCCGGTGGATCGTGACGTCCTCGGCGTAGGTGGCCACGAAGGCGTCGATGTCGTGGCTGTTGTAGGCGGTGATCTGCTGCTCGACCACGTCGCGCGGTTCGGTCATGTGCTTGATCGTTCCTTCCTCGGTATAACGGGATACGGGATACGGGGTACGGGGTACGGGGTACGGGTTCAGGCTGCGAGACGGCGGGTGGCGAGTTCGGCGTAGAGCGCGGCTCCGTCGGGGAGCACCGCGTCGTCGAACTCCGCGTAGGGCGAGTGGTTGATCGGCAGGTTGTCGAGGTCGGCCGCGCCCTTCGGGGCGGCGCCGAGCCATACGAACGAGCCGGGAACGGCGTCGAGTACCCGGGAGAAGTCCTCCGCCCCGGTCATCGGGTTCGCCATCGTCCGGAAGCGCTCCTCGCCGAAGACCTCCCGGACGGTGTCCGCCAGGAAGTCGGTCTCGGGCCCGTCAGTCACGGTCACCGGGTAGCCGGGAACGTACTCGACCTCCGCCCGCAGTCCGTGCGCGACCGCGATGGCCCGGACGAGTTCCACCACGGTGTCGGCGACCTTGGACCGCGCCTCGGCGGAGAAGCTGCGCACGGTCGCCTCGAAGCGGGCGGTCTCGGGGATCACGTTGCGCTGGGTGCCGGCCTGGAGGAGCCCGACGGTGATCACCACCGGATCGAACACGTCGAACTGGCGGGTCACCATGGTCTGCAGGGCGGTGACCATCTCGCAGGCAGCGGGTATGGGGTCCTTGGCCCGATGCGGTGCCGAGCCGTGGCCGCCCGCACCGTGGACGGTGACGTTCAGCGCATCGGAGGCGGCGAGGATCGGTCCGCGCCGCGAGCTGAACTCGCCGTGCGGCATGGCCGAGGCCACGTGCAGGGCGTAGGCGGCGACCGGGCGGCTGCCTGCCGCGTCCAGTACGCCCTCGGCCAGCATCGCGCCGGCGCCGTCCCAACCCTCCTCGCCGGGCTGGAACATGAAGACCACGTCGCCGTGGAGCTGCTCGCGCCGTGCGGCCAGCAGGTGTGCGGCGCCCGCGAGCATGGCGGTGTGCAGATCGTGTCCGCAGCCGTGCATGGCGCCGTTGGCGGCGGCGAACGGCAGCGGGGCCTTCTCGGTGACCGGCAGACCGTCCATGTCGCCGCGCAGCAGCACCGCCGGCCCCGGTCGCCCGCCACGCAGCACCGCGGTGACCGAACTCAGCGCGGAGCCCTGGCTCACCTCCAACGGCAGTCCGTCGAGGGCCTGCAACACCCGCTCCTGGGTGCGCGGGAGCGCGAGGCCCAGCTCGGGGTACCGGTGGAGGTCGTGGCGGAGCCGGACCAGGTCCGGGGCCAGGGCGAGAGCGTCGTCGTGCAGGGACACCGGTTTACCTCCATCGAGCCCGCGTGGGGCGGGAACTTGTGCAGAGCGATCTTGTTCGGTGATTCTGGATCTCGCGGCGGGAGTTTCCCGCGATTTCGCAGGATCGCGCCACGAGAGGGCCCTTCGATGAACGAATCCACCGTCAGTCGACGGGGTGACCAGCCCGTGACGGTGGACGAGCTGGACCTCGCCCTGGTGAACGCGATGCAGCTGCGGCCCCGGGCACCCTGGTCGCTGCTCGGCCAGACCCTCGGGATCAGCCCGGTCACCGCTGCCCGCCGCTGGCGCCGGCTCTCGCAGGCCGGGATCGCCTGGGTGACCGCCTACGGTGTGCCGCACCCCGAGGACCGCGGGTGCGTCGCCTACCTCGACCTCGACTGCGCACCCGACCGGCTCCGGCAGATCGCCGACGAGCTGGCCGAGGACCCGCACGTGATGAGCATCGAACACCTCTCCCAGGGCTGCGACCTCGTCGTCACCGCGGCCTTCACCGACCTGGCGACGGTCTCCCGGTACACCACCGAACGGCTCGGCCGGCTCCCCGGCGTCGACGCCGTCCGCGTCCACCTGGCGACCGCCTTCTACGCCGAGGGGATCCGCTGGCGACTGGACTCACTGGACCCCGCCCAGCGCGTGGAACTGCACGACCAGCACCCGGCGGGCAACGGGCCGCCGTCCAACGTACGAGCCGAAGTCCGCGAAGAAGACCGGGAGTTGCTCATCAGACTGAGCGTCGACGGTCGCCTCGACCAAGCCGAGCTGGCCGCCGCCACCGGACTCAGCCCCTCCACGCTGCGCCGCCGCCTGGACCGGCTGGCCGCCTCCGACGCGATCCGCTTCCGCTGCGAGATCGCCGCCCGCGACGCCGGCCGACCGATCCTGGCGACCTTCCGCGCCGACCTCCCCCCGGACCGGCTCGACGAGGTCGGCCCCCAACTCGCCAGACTCCCCGAGATCCGGCTGTGCGTAGCCGTCACCGGCCCGCACAACCTCATCCTCTCCGTCTGGCAGCGCTCCCTCGCCGACGTCCAGCGCCTGGAAGCCGCACTCGCCCGCAGGTTCCCGGACCTACGGGTGGCCGAGCGCCGCGTGTCGCTGCGCACCGTGAAACGGATGGGCCGAATCCTCGACGCGGACGGACGCGCGGTCCGCGCCGTCCCGATGGATATCTGGCGAGACCCGGCCCCGGTCTCCTGACGGCCGTTCAGACAGGCCCTGGCGGCTCTTCACAGCGCACGCAGCATGCCACCATCCACCGGGATCATCGCCCCCGTGAGATACGAAGCAGCCGGTGATTGCAGGAAGGCCGCCACCCGGCCGAATTCCTCCGGCAATCCCGGCCTGCCGAGAGGAACACCGTCCAGAAGCCTTCTCCCGCCATCCGTCACGGATGCGTCGAAGTGGCGCATCCGGTCGGTCGCTATCTTCCCGGGTAGCACACCGTTCACTCGGATACCGCGGGGGCCGAGTTCTTCGGCGAGCGCCTTGGCCACCATCGCGAGTCCGGGCCGCAGTCCGTTGGATATATCGAGTTCCTGGATCGGCACGCGGGCGCTCGTGGACAGCACGAAGAGAACCGCCCCGCCGTCATGGAAGTTCTCTGCACCGGCCTTGGCCATTCTCAGGGCGCCGAGGAACACGGACTCGAACGAGTCACGCCATACCTGGTCGCCAACCTGGAAGGCCTTCCCCGTCGGTGGGCCGCCGGTGCTGAGGATCATCCCGTCGAGCCGTCCGAATCTGCTCAGGGCCGCGGACGTCAACCGATCCGGGGTGTCCGGATGCCCGTTGTCCGCCACGACGCCCAGAGCCCGGTCCCGGCCGAGCCTCTCGACCGCCTTGTCGATCACATCCGCGTCGCGGCCGCTGATCACCACCTGAGCGCCCTCGGCTACCAGCTGGCTCGCCGAAGCGAAGCCCAGGCCCCGGCTTCCACCGGTCACCACATGGACACTCTCGCGCAGGCCCAGATCCATCGGATACCCACTTTCCCTAGTGCGGCCGCTGCCCTGGGGACGGCCCCGGACCGAGCTGCTCCGCGCTACAGCTTCGCGATCTCGCTGAGGATCTCCTCTTCGAAGAACCGCGTGGTGCCATCGACCTCAGGGCTTATCATGCCGGGGTCGTCGAGGTTCCTTCTCGCCGCTTCGGACTTGATGTACAGGTACGCGCTGCGCATGGCTTTCAGGTGCTCCGCGCGGTCTCCGGTGCCGGAGATGGATTCCACCAGGTCGCCGATCGCCCGCCCGGCTTCCGTTTCGTCCATGGCCACCGGGTGCAGCCATTTGCTGTAGGGGAACGGTTCTCCCTCAAGGAGGAAGAACATCTGCAGCAGGGCGGTCAGGTAGTCGTGTCGCAGGAGGTCGAAAGCGACGGCATTGCCCCGGAGATGGGAGTCACGGCCGAACTTGATACAGCGACGCAGCGCCAGGCTCGTCTGCCTGACCAGAGCTGGCACTTCGGAGGCGAATCGCTCCGCATATTTGGCCATGGCCGCCGAGAACTTCCCCGACGGGTCGGCCCAGATCTGGGCGCGGGAATAGATTCTGTAAGCCACGGCAAGGTCACCGTCGAGCTCCTCGCAGAGCTCTTCGTACGACCTCACCTTCACGAATATCTCGCAGGAGGTCACCCGGCGAGCCGACCAGTCGCCGCCGGTCCGGGCCAGTCCCCGGGCAATCGCCCTCTGCTGGGCCTCCGGAAAGCGCTCGTCATCGACGAAAAGGAAGAGATCGACATCCGAGTACGTGTCCGCCCGCCCGGTGGAGTACGAACCGCCGAGGACCACCGCCGACCCCGGAAATATCTCGCGGTAGATCTCACTGCTCGAGAGATCGGTCAGGAACTGCTGGGCGGACCCCATGGGGTCATGATCGTTGGTTGACATTCAGCTTCCGCTCCGTGTCGCCGCCGGGGCGTCCAGCACCGCCGGCCGGTGGTAGCGAGGGGGCACGAAACCGACCACCGCGAGCCCGCCCTCGGGCCCGTCGTTGAAGGCGCTGTGCTCGATCGCGGGCGGCGTGTAGTAGACGTCGGAGGCGCCGAACACTCGCTCCTCGGCACCGATCTGCATGGAGTAGCTCCCGGAGATCGACACCCCGAACTGCTCGTGCCGGTGCTTGTGCCTGACCATCGAACCGCCGACCGTAAGGTCCGCGACCATGAGTTCGAACCAGTCGCCGACGATGAAGGAGACCGTCATCCCCTGCTTGCTCGGACGGCCCGGCACGAGGTCCAGGAACCCCGACCCCGTCGGGCCCTGAGCATCGGCGGCCCGCTTCAGGTCCAGGCCGATCGCCACTTCGGTCCCTTCGTTGCGGGCCCAGTGCCCGACGCCCGAGGTCACTCCGTAGCCGGTCTGGAGCTCCGTCAGGAGTCGCTCGCCCTGCCCCTCGATACCGAAGGTGAAAGAGCCGCGAAGACACATCCCGGCCTGCAGCTCGGGATGCGAGTGCATGGGGATCTCGGCGCCCGGAAGGATTTCCGAGACGATCAGTTCCATGTCACCCAGGCGATACGACCGGGAATTGACCTGGGGAGCGAGGTCCACCACGCGTCCAACCGGGAAGTACTCAGACATCACACTCTCCACTCGCTGAATCAGGCAACTGGCCCCGGAGGTTCAGGAAGTCCGGGCCGATTCCCATGGCTCTCTCGAATTCGCGCCGCACGGACTCCGGCTGTCCGAATTGCACGGCATAGGACGGATCGTCGTTGAGTCGCCAGTTGAACACCCTTTCGAGCCGTTCCTCGAAGAAGGCACGCTCAACGCCGTCGCGGTACATCTGGCGCTTGTCCAACGGGAGCACAATGCACTCGTTCGACTCGGGATCGCGAACGACGCCCTGCGGATCCTCGCCGCGGGAGACACGCTCCACGTCCGCGAAGAGCCGCTTGCGCAGCAGGATGACCCCTTCGTCGCTGCGGCCCAGGCGCTCACTGGTGCGGTCCGCTATCGCCCCCTGTCCGACCCAGGCCGCGAAATCCTGGTTCAGGATGTGGCTGGTCAGCATCTCGCCGTCGTCATCGGCCACCGGGCCGTACCAGTAGGGAATCGAGTCCTGCTCGACCGCGGGGACGTCCGTCGGGGTCGGCGAGTAGTTCCAGACGATGTTGAGCGTGGTGGTGTCGTCGACCGGGACGCGCCACTCGAGGTTGCTTCCGGTGTAGAGGACGTTGGGCCACAGGCACGCGATCCCGCTGGTCTCCAGTCGGCTGGTCGGGGCGACCGGGGCGGCCAGCACCGTGGTCAGTTCGGCGGACCGGGCCACGGCCAGGCCGAACTCGAACTCCTGGAACTCGATGCCGGAGTGCTGGGGACCGCGGTCCGGGCTCCCGGGGTCGGTCTCCCGCACGATGTAGTTGGTGTGCCGCCACTCGAAGTGCACCGGGTCCACGGCGTTCTCGTGGCATTGCAGCCAGTTGCACGGAAGCTCGGACAGGATGATCTGCACGAATCCGCGGCGCCAGGTGAACGGCTCGAACATGGGGATGAGCGGGGCCGGCGCCGGGCCGAGGTAGGCCCAGACCATGCCGGCGAAGGCCACGGCCTGATAGGCGTCGACCCTGACCTTGTCCCGAAACGGCGCCGATGACCCGACCATGTCCTCATAAGGCTGCTCGACACAGCTTCCGGACCTGTCGAACATCCAGCCGTGGTACGAGCAGCGCAGGCTCTCGCCCTCCACCCACCCCTGCCCCAGGTCCACGCCCCGGTGCGGGCAACGGCGCTGTACCAGGCCGTACTCGTCCGTGTCGGTCCGGTACAGGACCAGATCCTCGCCCATCAGCCGGACGGGTTTCACCCTCTTCTCGGCGAGCTCCGAGACAGCGGCGATCGGGTGCCAGTACCGGCGCAGCAGCTCGCCCATCGGAGTCCCGGGGCCCACCCGGGTCAGCATGTGGTTCTTCGCTTCGGAGAGCACTTTCACTTCCTTCGGACTATGGCGTGCATCGAGAGGAGGAACCTCCTTCTCGCGGCCTCAGGCTTGCGGCTCGCCGTGGCCTGCCATGAGCGTGTGCAGATGCTGGGAATGGGACAGCAGGTCTTCGTAGCGGCCCTGGGCGACCACCCGGCCGGCCTCGACGATGATCACCTGGTCTGCGGACTCCAGCACCGACAACCGGTGGGCGATGACGATCAGGGTCTGGTCGAAGGCGGCCAGTCCTCTGAAGATCGCCTGCTCGGTCGCACTGTCCAGCGCGCTCGTCGCCTCGTCGAGGACCAGCAGCTGCGGCTTGCGGACCAGGCCGCGGGCGAGGGCGATGCGCTGGCGTTGGCCGCCCGACAGGCCCAGTCCGCCGGGACCGAGCATCGTGTCGTAGCGCATGGGAAGCGCCATGATGTCGTCATGGATGCACGCCAGCTTCGCCACCTGCTGGACGTCCTCCAGCGGCGTCCCGGGCTGGGCGTAGGTGATGTTCTCCCGGATGGTGCCGGCGAAGAGCCTGGAGTCCTGCGCGACGTAGGAGATCGAGCGCCTCAGCAGCACGCGGTCGAGTTCGGCCATGGGAACGCCGTCGATGAGGACCGACCCGCTGGTGGGGGTCTGGAGGCCGGCGATGATGGACGCCAGCGTCGACTTGCCGGAGCCCGACCTCCCCAGGATCGCCGTGAACTTCCCGCCTTCGAAGCGGACGTCGATCTCGCTCAGGACCGGGTCGGTGCCCCCCGCATAGGCGAACGACACGTCCCGGACCTCGACGGGGCCGCTCACGTCCTCCAACTGCACAGCGTCCGTGGGGCGTTCCTCCGGCTCGGTGCCCAGGATGTCGGTCAGCCTGGAGAGCGTCGCGCCGAGGCCTGCGACCTGGAGCGCGCTCTGGACGACGCTCGCCAACGGCACGAACATCCCGACGGCGAGCGAGGTGAACCCCACCACTGAACTCAGCGACTCCGTACCGCTGGAAATCCTGAAGTACCCCAGGTCGAGCACCGCGAGCGGGGCGAGGAACTGGATCGTCGCACTCATCGCCGAGCCGATGACCTGGTTCCTGCGGCTCACACCGCGCTGGTTGATCTCGTCGATGAGGCTGTGGCTCCAGCGGGCGTGCGCGGTGTCCTCCAGGCCGCAGGCCTTGATCGTCTGCAGTCCGTCCAGCAGTTCGAGCAGTGCGCCCTCGGAGATCGACTGCCGCTCCAGCTCCTCCGCGGACAGGTAGCGCTGCTTCTTCCAGAACACGAAGAGGACCGCCACCATCACGGCGGCCAACACCATGCTGATCAGGGCGAACTGAACGTCGACCACCAGCAGCAGGGCCAGGTAGACCAGCACCAGCGTGCCGTCGAACATCGTGGAGAGAGCCGCACCGGTCAGGACCTGCCGAACCGCCGAGCTGGTCCGCACCCGCATCGCGAGGTCACCCGGGTTGCGCCTGGTGAAGTACTCGTACGGCAGGGAGAGCAGATGGCCGAACACGCCGAGCGTGACGCGGCGGTCCGCGATCGCCTGGAGCGCCACGAGCGCCAGGCCGCGGACTATCTGGAGCAGCGCGAAGGACACGCCCCCCGCGAGCGCGAGGCACAGGATCACGATCGCCTGGCTCGACCGGTTTCCGACACCGGTGTGGGCGACCACATAGGAGGAGGCGAACGGGGTCGCGAAGTTGAAGACGATCAGCAGGAGCGACGCGGCTGTCAGGCGTATCCAGCGGCGATCCCGGGTGACGAACAACTTGAGGTACTGCCAGGAGCTCTGCGCGACACCGGGTCCACGCCGGCGCACCGGCGCGCGACCGTCGATCAGCGGTGCCTCGAATTCGAGAGCCACGCCGGTGAAAGCGTCTGCGACCTCGCTCAGTTTGAGGCGCCGACGTCCCACCGCGGGATCGACGATGAAGGCGTGCGTGGCAGTCGCGTGTTCGAACACGACGAAGTGGTTGAAGTTCCAGAACAGGATGCTGCCACTCTTCAGGCGGCTGAGCCCCCCGACGCCGACGCGCACACCACGCCCGAGCGCCCCGAAGTGCCTGGCTGTCCGAAGGAGCGCCTGCGCCGAGACCCCCACCTGTCCGCCGTTGAGGCGGCGGCGCACGGTTGCGATGTCCACGTCGATGCCCAGGAAGGCCAGCACCATCGCCAGGCAGGTGGGCCCGCAGTCGGCGCTCTCCGTCTGGTAGTAGACCGGCACCCGCTGCCGACGCCGCCTCGGGATCACTCCCGCGACGGCCGCGACGATTTTGCGCAGGCCTCCCGGCTGCCGCGCCTCCATCAGTCCGGGCAGCGTGAGTGCGCTGCCCAGACGCCGGTTGGCGCCGTTCTTCTCAGCCGCTTGGCGGCTGAACCTGGCCTGGCCGACAGGACCTGGAGCCGAGGGCGCAGACTGCCCGGGATCAGTCACTTCATCGGATTCGATCATGAACAGCGACTCCCTTCGGAGGTAGTGGTTTTGGCGGGACGTCGACGGACAGCGGAAGTCAACCCAGCAGGATCCGTTCGACATCGTTCGTCATCTGCCGCGCTGCGGCCTCGGTGAGGCGGGCCCGGTTGACGGTGAAGTCGAAGCGAACACGATCGCCCCAGCTCCCGACCCTCAGATGCACTCCGCTGACCACTCGCTCGATCAAAGGGGCATAGGCGCCGTAGTCCACGGTGAGATCGCCTACCGCGGTCCTGCGCTGCTGGCGGGGGTGGCTTATGTAGGCGAGGCGCACACTGCGCTCCGGTCCACCCGCCAGATCCCCCAGAGCGGCGATCTCGCCGGCCTCGACGATCTCCCGGGTGACCCGACGGTGCCTCAGCATGTCGAGCCAGTCCCCGGTGAGCGTTCGGAGGAGGTCGGATGACGCGGCGCGGCGGTCGACGACCATCGGCAGGCTCAGCGTGAGCATGCCGAGCAGTCGCCGTTCTCCGGTGCTCCGGGTGTCGACCGGCATCCAGATCGCGGTGGAGGCCGCATCCGTGTGCTCGAACACCGCCGAGGCCAGGGCATGTTGAACCCAGATGGCCTCAGTGGTGTTGTTCGACCGCACCGCCTGGCGCATCGTGCGAAGCCGCTCGCCTTCGAGGACGAAGCCCGTCTCCAGGCTGCCGGCCTCCGCCGTGCCGGCATCCGGAACGGAGGAAGCTCGAAATCCCCATTCCCCAGGTATCCGGGCGTACTGACGCCGCCAGAAATCGGCGATGGCCCCGCTGTCGGCAGCCGGAGAGCCGCTCTCCGCGGCCGTGCTCAGGAATCGCCTGCTCGGTGCGGTGACAGCATCGTGATCGCCCAGGCGTCGACGGTATGCCTGCCACAGGTCCCCACCGAAGACCGCCCGGACGCTGCCGTCGACCGCGAGCTGGGAAAAGGTCGCGATGAACGCGTGGAGCTCAGGCGAGTGCTGGATCAGCCGCAGCCGGAACGGAAACTCCGTCCGCAGGTCCCAGGGCTCGCCGACATCCGTCGTCGCCAGGTGGGCGACATAGCGGGAGAAGCGCTCCTCGGACCCGGCTTTGACTCTCTGGCACGTGACCAGATCGGCCGGCGGAGGTGTCGCCCTCTCCCACTGATGGGGCCCGGAGTCCCCGCACTCGCACATCGCCAACCGCAACGCGTCGTGACTGTCGACGACGTCGCCAACACTGGCGATGAATGCCGGGATGTCCAGAGGTCCTTCGATGCGGTACGACAGCTCCAGGGTCGGCCCGGCGGTTATGCCATCCCGCAGAGCCCGGAGGACAGAAAGCTGCGGAAGCGTCAGCGGTACCACTTCCCGACCCTGGTGGTGCATTTTCTCGTCTCCAGATTGCCGAAAATCTTGGCTGGTACCCGGAATCCCGGGTACCAGCCAAGATTCAGTTGCTGCTTAGCTGACGCAGCCGCGGTTGATCACAGCGCCGCCGACGATGTCGGCGAGGGCCTCGTCAGACAGGGACTCGATGTCCGTGACCTCGGTGTTGAAGTACTCCATGGTTCACCTCCAATATGAGAGTGGATATTTATCAATTCATCCCCTGCCCGAGCTGCCCGGGGGCTCTCGCCTCAGGCGAGGATGAAGTCTTCAGCGCGGCGACCGCTCGCGCACCAGGGTCGCCAGGCGGGCTACGGTGAGGCTGGCGCCGATGTCGAAGAAACCCAGTTGGACACCGTACTCCTGGCCTATGAAGTCGATGGTCTCGATGAAGCCGAGAGAGTCTCCGCCGCATTCCCAGAAGTCATCGGAGGTGCCCAGGCCCTGGACTTCGAGAATCTCTTCCCAGAATGCCGTGATCGCCTGTTCCACAGGATCGGACGGAGGCGCATGAACATACTCCGCCAGGATTCTGGGAGATGATCCGTCGGCTTCAGAGTCGCACCAGCCGGTCGGTGCCCATCGGAGTCCGTCGATGAATCGTACCCGCCGGACGTCGACACCGTAGCACTTGCGGAACGCCAGGCGAATGCCGACACCAGAATTGAACACGTCGGTGGACGCGTAGACCGTGAATTCTGGAGTCTCCTGGAAGGCAGCGCCCAGGACATCCTCACAGATTCCGCGAAACAGTGCAGCGTCAAGCTCGCGTGTCACGAAGCACCTCCCGGTCGAATATCCTCGTGATGGCGACGGCATCGGGCTTGCCAATCTCCGACCGGGGGATCTCGGCCACTCGGAGACAGATCTGGGGAAACTCGTGGTCGTTGATCCGGGAGGCGCAGAAATCTCGGATCGCCGACGGATCGAGATCGGCCACGGAGTCGTGCAGCACCAGCAGCGCTCCTATCTCGACCCCCTCCGCCCCCGTGAGAGCGACGCATTCCGCGTCCAGGACGTCCGGATGGGTACGCAGGATCAGCGACAGCCGGCCGAGCCACGTGACCCCGCTGGCAGTGGCGGCCTGGTTCGCGGCACGATCGAAGACGTAGAGGTATCCGTCCTGGTCGACCCACCCCATGTCACCCAGGCTCACGAAACCGTCGGTGGTGTGCTGGAGCCAGGGGGTGGCCGAGCGGGCACGGTCGGCCACCCCCAGCCGGCGGAGATAGATACGGCCTATGCCGTCCGCCCCCCGCTCCTGCCCCTGGGCGTCCCCGATCCGCAGGTGCGTCAGCAGTCCGCGACCCACCGAGCCGGGCTTCGCCATCCACTCGGAGCCGTTGATCACCGTGACGCCGACGCCTTCGGTACCGCCGTACATCTCGAAAACGCGTTCGCCTCCGAGGAGGTCTATCCACGCCTGCTTGAGCGGCGCAGGACATGGCAGGGCCGTGTGCAGAATCCCGTTCAGGCTCGTCAACCGCCCTGGATCACGCGTCGCCGCGGGGAGCAGGGTTTTCATGTAGTTCGGGGTGACCATGAGCCAGTCAATGCGATGGTCCGCGATCGTGTCCAGCAGATCCTCGGGCTCCATCAGCTTCGCCAGGACAATCTGATTCCGGTCCAGCACGCCTTGCACGAGCGCGGCAACGGTTCCGATGTGATAGATCGGAAGAGTGACGAGCTGTCGCTGTCCGGTCTGCCAGCCACACGATCGGAACACGATGTCCGGGATGACCCTGGGATCGTATTCGCCCAAATTCCAGAAGGGCACGACCTTCGGAATCCCGGTCGATCCGCTCGTGGTCAGGAGATACCGCGGACGCCGGCGTTCGGCCGTGCGCTCCCAGCGCGTGAGATGAACGGCGATGGCGGATTCTTGACCGATTTCCGACGAGCCGGGCACCTGAACATACCGCGTCCGAGTACTCAGCCCCGCGTTGCCCAGCACGCTGGACAGCACTTCGGTGTCGAGCTGCGGCGCATACGGGAGTACGGTCACCCCCGCGCACAGGGCAGCCAGAATAATCTTCGTCGTTTCGAGAGAGACCGTCGCGGGATGGCAGACGACGGCGTCACCGTCCATCTCCCGGTTCCAGGACCGGAGGAGATCCGCGATCCCCGAGACATCATCGGCCAGACGTCGGTAGGTGATTTCCCGGGACGATCCGCCGGCGGCGACCTCGATGATTGCCGGGAAATCCGGAGCTTCGACTGCCAACTCGGCCAGCCTCTCCGATGTCGACATCACATTCACGGAACGCCGCACGACTTCCCTCCCATCAGGTACTCGGTCTTTCTGATGAAGATAGTTCCATGATCATCCTGGACCGTCAATGTCCAAAAGGGCAGTACACGATTCCCGCATGCCCTTTGAGGCAATGGGGGCCCAGGCCCTACTGCAGAGCCGAGGCCAACCCGCGGCGCCGCAGCTCAGGCAGTACCCCTTCGCCGACCCAGTACGCTTCTTCCAAATGCGGAAATCCGGAGAGGATGAACTCCTCGATGCCCAGCGCGGCGTACTCCTCGATCCGGTCGGCCACCTCGACGTGGCTGCCCACCAGTGCGGTGCCCACTCCCCCGCGGAGCAGCCCGACTCCCGCCCAGATGTTCGGATAGATCTCCAGGTCTGTGGAGTCCCGACTGGACAGAAACCTCTCTGTCAGCGCCCGCTGCCGGGCCTGGCCGGTCGATTCGATGCCGGCCAGGACGCTCTGCACCTTTCCCACCTGAGCGGGGTCCATCTTGTTCAGCAGGCGCTGCGCGACTGTCCGCGCCTCTGCGGAGCTGTCCCGGGAAATCACGTGGAACCGGATCCCGAAACGTACGCGACGCCCCTCCTCATCGGCGAGCCTGCGGATCCACGCGATCTTCTGCGCTACCTGGTCGGGCGGCTCGCCCCAGGTCAGGTACACGTCTGCATGACGAGCCGCGACCACCCCCGCCGGGTCGGAGGACCCGCCGAAGTACACCGTGGGCAGCGGGTTCGGCGGTTCGGAAACCGTCGCCCCCCGCACGTCGTAGTACTCGCCCTTGAAGTCGAACGGCGTGCCGCTCCACGCGCCTCGAAGGACGGTCAGGAACTCTCCGGTCTGGGCATATCTCTGATCCTTGGACAGATAATCGCCGAACCGGGCCTGCTCCGCGCTCTCCCCGCCCGCGACCACGTTCAGCAGCAGCCTTCCCTTGGAAAGCCGCTGGAAAGTCGCCGCCATCTGGGCGGTGAGCGTAGGTGACACCAGACCCGGCCGGAAGGCGACCAGGAACTTCAACCGCTCGGTCTGGTGGAGCAGTGTCGCGGTGGTCAGCCAGGCGTCTTCGAACCATGTGCCCGTGGGAGTGAGCACCGCGTCGAATCCGAGCTGCTCCACCGCCCGGGCGACCAGCCCGAGATAACCGATGTCCGGTGCCCGGAACCGGTCCGCGCCGCCCTCGTGGGCTCGCTCCGCCCGCTCGCCGGGCCCGTGGGTACCGTGCGTGCCGACGGCCAGTGACCGGCTGTCTCCGGCCGTCGGCAGGAACCAGTGGAACCTCGCTGTCATCGTTCGTCTCAGGCAGTGGCTATGAAGAGACGCCCTGTCGGGGAGGACTGCCGTATGCACTGAACGTCGGAGAAGCCGGCGTTCGACAGCTTGTCGCCCCACTCCGACTCCGTGAGGAGCTTCCGTCCCATGAACTGCTGGTGCATGTAGGTGACCAGGGCGCTGAAACGTCGCTCCCAGCCGGTCACCGCGTACGGGACGGCGTCGGTGATGGCCAGGATGCCGCCTTCGGGCAGTGCGGCCCGGCAGTTCCGCAGCACCGCGTCCGCGGTGGCTTCCTCTTCGGGCAGCATGTCGTGGAAAACGAATCCCGCCGTGATCATGTCGGCTCCCGCCAGGATGGCGTCATCCGTGGCGAGGGACTGGATGGACCTCTCCACGACCGTCAGCCGGTCGGCGACACCGCCGGATTCGGCGAGAACCTCGGCGGCCGCACAGGCGTCGTGCGCCAGATCCAGGGCCACCCCGGTGGCGTCCGGCAACTGCTGGAGGACGTCGACGAGCATCCTGGCCGTACCCGCGCCCAAGTCGACGATCCGAGTGGGCTTGGCCTCCAGAACGAACGAGACCAGCGACGGATAAAACGCCATCGATCCCTGCCACTCGGAAGAGACCGCCACCTGCTCCATGTCCCGGTGGTATTTCTTGCGAGCCGACTCGGCGTCCTCAAGGAACTCGCGGGCGTGCTCGATGAACGGCCGGTTCGCGTTGAGCGCCCACGAGAGGTAGCCGGCCTGGTAGCAGAGCGTCGGGAACGAGGGCGCGGCGCGGAAGGCACCTTCGCGGCCGGGAACCTTGTTGATGATGGCGGCGGCCTCGTAGGTCGTCAGCAACATCTCCACGCCGGCGACGGGAAGATTCACGTCAGCGGCCAGCGCAGCGGCCTCCACCACCTCATCGCGTTCGAAATAGGGCAGGATTCCGAGACGCTGTCCTATCTCGAGCAGGGCGCTCACGGCAGCCAGATCCGGGGCCGGACCGAACGCCTCGGGAGCCGACCGGGTGTCGATGAACCGGATGTTCGAACGGTTCGCCTTCGCGTCACTCACTTTTGACTCAACCAACTTTCATGATTCTGCACTAAGATTTCAGGTGCCCGGAGCCGGAGTAGAGACACCAGATCATGGTCGGCTCGAACTCTCCAACGGGACGGAGCCTGGCCGTCCGCTGGACGACGTCCAGCGATCCGACACAGGCATCGACGTGGCCTTCCTCCGCCAACCGCACCGCGATCGGCTTGGAATCGCAGAACCGGAGCTCCGCGTCTGCTGGAAAGACCTTCTGGGCGAAGGCCATGGTGGCCGGATGCAAGGCGACGCTGCGGACCTCGGAGGCGGCGCCCACACGGTCGACGTTGAGGGCAGCAGACATCGTCTTGGTGGGGCTCTCCCAGAGACCGACCAGGCTCATACGCCCCTGGAAGCGGAAATGCAGGCTCACCCAGCTGTCACGCAGGACATTGTCCGAAATAGCCAGGTGGCCGGCCGGCACGAGGGCGAGGACGGACTCCCGCTCGGCGTATTCCATGACCGCCGAAACCGTCGGCAACATGATCACATCAGAGAAATACCTGCATGCCTCATGTGCCGAGTCCGTCCCCGCAGGCCCCAGCGTGGCCACCGGGCGCCGGACGTCGATGTTCGGGGACGGGAAAGACCTCATTTCAGGCGTGGAGTTAAGATTCGAGGTTTCAATCGCCAACACTGAGAATCCCTACAGGAATCGGCGTGGCGCCTATCCTGAATAGCACAGGCCCTGCCTTTCTGATTTTCCCTTCGAGATCTTGACCTTCTCATGGCCTTTCGTAGGCGGTCAAGTGTCCAAAAGGGCAATGGCAAAGGTCCGTAAGGACCTGTCATCCGCAGAGTCGCTGCTGCGTGAGGCGGCAGTGACGGCCTCTGCTCTCGGCCTTCCAGCCGGGCTCGGCCGAGCCCGGCTGATCGTGTCGGCAAGGACTCGGGGCTGCGCGGCGCCGGTGCCGGGTGAAGACTGGTTCTCAGGTGGACCGCCTCCCTGAACGCCGAAAGGGACCATGCTTCTCGGACTTGTCACCGCCCTGATCGCCACCCTCTGCTACGGCTTCGGGTCCGTCCTCCAGGCCCGTGGCGCGCACACGATGCCCGAGGAGAACCGGCCCGGCCTGCGCCTGCTGGCCCGGGTGGCCCGGTCCCGGCTGTTCCTGCTGGGGACGGGCCTGGACATCCTCGGCTTCGGACTGGTCGTGGTCGCCCTGCACCGGCTCCCGCTGTTCGTCGTCCAAGCGGTGACCAGCGCGAGCCTGGCGGTGACCGCGGGGGCGGCCGTCTGGCTGCTCGGGGGCAGGCTGGCCCGGCGCGACCTGGTCGGCATCGCGGCCGTGGTCGCGGGCCTGGCGATGCTGGCGCTCAGCTCGGGGCCCGAGGGCAGCAGACACGTCGGGACGGAGTTCAAACTCACCCTGCTGGCCGCGACCGCCGCCGTGCTGCTGTTCAGCCTCCCGCTGGGGCACCGGCGCGGCAACGCCGTGGCGGCGGCCCTCGGGCTGCTCGCCGGGCTGGGCTTCGGCGCGGTCAACCTGGCTGTGCGGGTGCTGGACCACTCCTCCCTGGTGGCCATGGCCACGGACGCCGCGACGTACGCGCTGATGATCGGCGGCCTCGGCGGGTACCTCTGCTTCGCCCTCGCCCTGCAGCGGGGCTCGGTGACCATCGCGACGGCCGCCGTGGTCGTCGGCGAGACCCTGGTGCCGGGGCTGATCGGGGTGGCCCTGCTGGGGGACCGGGCGCGCCCGGGGTTCGGCTGGTCGGCGGTGATCGGCTTCGCCGTCGCGGTCGGCGGCGCGCTCGTACTGTCCCGGTTCGGCGAGATCGAACCGGCTCGGCCGCGGCCGGCGGCCACCGGCTCGCGGCCGGGCGGACGATCAGCCTCCGTGCGACGGTGGCTTGGTACGGATGCCGGGGACGGCATGGGCCAGGACGGGTGAGGTGGAGGGCATGACGAAGGACTCGGCGGCCGACGGGCGACCGGTCGCGCTGGTGACCGGTGCGTCCTCCGGCATCGGGGCGGCCACCTGCGCACGGCTGGCCAGGGCGGGCTGGTACCCGCTGCTCTCCGGTACCGACACCGTCCGGCTGGCCGAGATCGCGCGCCGGACGGGTGGCACCGCGCTGCCCGTCGACCTCTCGGAGTCCGACGGACCGGAGGAGCTGGCCCGCCGTGCGCTCGCGGTGTCCGGGCGCGTCGACGCGCTGATCGCCAACGCGGGCGTCGGCTGGCGCGGACCGTTCACCGGAATGCCACTCGATCGGCTCAACCACATGGTGACGCTCAACCTGACCGCGCCGCTGCGGCTGGCCCGGGTCCTGCTGCCCGAGATGGTGGAGCGCGGCAGCGGGTGCCTCGTCCTGACCGGCTCGATCGTCGGCCGCCTCGGCGTCCGTGAGGAGGCCGTGTACTCGGCGACCAAGGCGGCGCTGGGCATGTTCGCGGAGAGCCTGCGCTACGAACTGCGGGGCACCGGCGTCCGGGTCCGGCTGCTGCTTCCCGGTGTGGTCGACACGCCGTACTTCAGCCGACGCGGCACCCCCTACCACCGGGATCGGCCGCGCCCGGTGCCCCCGGAGCGGATCGCCGAAGCCGTGCTCGCCCTGCTGACCGGGCGCCGGGAGGAGCTGGTGGTGCCCGGTTGGCTGAGGGTGCCCGAGCGGCTGCACGGCACCGCGCCCGCGCTGTTCCGCCGCCTCGCCGGCCGGTTCGACTGATGCCCGGCGCGGGCCGGGCCCTGCTCGCCGGGGCCGGCGCCGCCGCCGCGGTGGAGGTGCTCCAGCTGGCCCCCGCCGCCGGCCGGCTCGGGGTGGTCCGGCGCAGCGTCTGCCGGGGGCTCGCCGGGTACGGCACTGCGACGCACGTGGCGCTCACCTTCGACGACGGGCCCGATCCGCGGAGCACGCCGTACTTCCTGGCGGCGCTGGACGAACTGGACGTGCGGGCCACCTTCTTCCTGCTCGGCAGCATGCTCGAGCGGGCCCCCGGTCTCGGGCGCGAGCTGGTCGAGCGCGGCCACGAGGTCGCCGTGCACGGCTGGTACCACCGACAGCCGTGGTGGCCGCACCCCGCCCGCGACCTCGCCGAACTCCGTCGCACCGCCGAGGCCGTCACCGCGTACTGCGGGGCCCGGCCGCGCTGGTTCCGCCCTCCGTACGGCGTGCTGACCAGCGGGTTGCTCGGGGCCGCCCGGCGATCGGGGCTGCGGCCGGTGCTGTGGACGGGCTGGGGCCGGGACTGGACGGCCCGCGCCTCGCCGGCCTCGGTGTACGAGACGCTCCGCCCCGAACTGCGGGGCAGGGCCACGCTGCTGCTGCACGACTCCGACTGCACCTCGGCGCAGGGTGCGTGGCGCTCGGCGCTCGGCGCACTGCCCTTGGCGGTGGAGCACTGCCGAAATCGCGGCCTGGAGGTCGGCCCGCTCCGCGACCACGGGCTCTGAGCCCGCCTCACCCGAAGAAGCTCGCCTCACCCGAAGAAGGGGGCGAGGGCTGCGGCGAAGGCGTTCTCCCAGGGAGCCCGGGACGGCGGTTGGCTGGGGGGCACCGGCGCGGTGTCGGCCAGGACGGCTAGGGCGTTGCGGACAACCTCGTGCGGGCGGGCCGAGGTGACATCGGCCCGGCCGAGTTCCAGTTCGTGTTGGAGGTTGTCGCGGCCGTGGCCCTGGACCACGTCCAGCAGGAGCAGTCGACGGCCGAGGCCGCGGGCCTCGCTGCAGGTGTCGCCCGAACTGGTGACCACCAGGTCGGCGGCCGTCATCAGGGCGGGGATGCGCTCGGTGTAGCCGAAGGAGTGCAGGCGGGGCTCGTGGCGTGCGGCCTCGCGGAGCCGGGTTTCGAGCCGCTGGTTGCGGCCCGCCACAGCCAGCACGTGCGGCCCGGCCGCAGCCAGCGCGCGGGCGGTCTCGGCGACCGGGCCGAGCCCCCAGGCGCCCGACATCAGCAGAACGCACCGCGCCTCCTGCGGGATCCCGAGTTCGGCCCGCGCCCCGGCTCGGGTGGGCGGGGTGTAGAAGCCGGCCCGCAGCGGCGGGGGGACCACCGCGATCCTGGCCTCCGGTCGGTAGCGGCGCACCGCGCAGGCCGCGACCTCGGAAGTGACCAGGAAGAGGTCCGTACCGTCCTGCACCCACAGCCGGTGCGGCGTCACGTCGGTGCAGAAGACCACATGGACCATCCCCGGCCACCGGTCGCGGAGCCGGTTGACGGCGGACGCCGCGGTCGGGAAGACCGAGACCACCAGCTCGGCCGGCCGGTGCTCCAGCAGCCTGCGCACCTCGGGGACCAGCCGGGAGCGGGCGGCCGACTCGGCCAGCAACGCGAGCCGGGTGCCGGGCCGCAGCGCGGAGAAGTGGAAGGCGTCGTAGAGGCCTGGCAGGGCGAGCATCCGGCGGAAGACGGCCTCCCCGGCGGTGGCACCGGCCGGTCCGAGCAGTCCCATCGCATCCACCGTCTCGGTGCTCCACCCCCGGCCACGCAGGGTGTCGGCGCAGGCCTCGGCCATCACGTCGTGGCCCTGCCCGAGGGAGCCGGAGAGCAGCAGCGCATGTGGCACGGTGCCTCCGCTCAGGCCTGGGTCGACCGGTACCAGTCGATGTAGCGGCTGACCCCGTCGGCGAACCGGGTGCTCGGCGACCATTCCAGCAGCCGCTTCGCCTTCGCGTTGGAGATCGGCCGGCCGCTGTAGTCGGCGGCGCGGGCCGGGACGTGTTCGATGGTGAGCGGGCCGAGCAGCTCGCCCACCGTGTCGGCGACCTCCCTGATCGACACCGCCGTGTCGCCCTCCAGCGCGATGGTCTGGTCCTGCGCCGCCGGGGACAGAGCCCGCACGTGGGCCTCGGCGAGATCCTCGACGTAGACCCAGTTGCGGGTCTGGCCGCCGTCCCCGGCGATGGTGATCGGGTCTCCGGCCAGCGCGGCCCGCACGAATCGGGCGATGACCAGCTCGTCCCGCATCCGCGGCCCGTACGGGATGCCGTACCGCAGGATCGTGTAGTGCTGGCCGTAGAGGTCGTGGTAGCTGTGCACCGCGAGCTCGGAGGCGAGTTTGCCCGCCACGTAGAGGTGCCCGGTGCGGCGGAGGTCGAACGGGACGTCCTCGGTGAGCTCGACGTCCGACGCCCCGGGTTCGCTGTGTGCCGCGCCGTACACCCAGACGGTACTGGCCAGGACCACGCGTGCGCAGCCGCTGCGGCGGGCCGCCTCCAGGACGCACACCGTGCCCTCGACGTTCAGCCGGGTGGTGCGGACGGGATCGGCGGCGACCTGGTCGACGTTGGCCGCCGCAGCGAGGTGGAACACCGTCTCGGCGCCGTCCAGCGCGGCGGTCAGCCCGCGCGCGTCGAGGACGTCGGCCTGGACGTACGTGGCGGCCGGGTTGGTCCGGGCCGCCGCGCTTCCAGCCGGCGCGCTGTCGACGACGGTCACCTCGTGGCCCGCCGACAGCAGCCGGTCGACCACATGGGATCCGATGAATCCGCACCCGCCGGTGACCACCGCTCTCATGACGCCTCCTCAGCCGATCAGGTCGGTGTGCACGGCGGACAGTGCGGTGAGCACCTGGTCGACCTCGTCGTCCCGCATGTCCGAGTGGACCGGCAGGCAGATGTGGCGGGCGCAGATGTCCTCGGCCACCGGCAGCGGTCCGTCCGCGTACTCGGCCAGCACCGGCTGGTGGTGCAGCGGCAGGTCGTACACCTCGCCGGGCAGGCGCACTCCGAACCGCTCGGCGGTCTCACGTTTGAACCGCGCGCGGTCCACGCCCTCCGGCAGCAGCACCACGTACTTGTAGAAGTTGCTCCGGCAGCCCGGCGGCTCGACCAGTGGTACGAGACCGGGCAGGTCGGCCAGCGCGGCGGTGTAGCGGTCCGCGACCTCGCGACGGGTCTCGATGAACTCCTTGAGCCGGCGCAGGTGGATCTCACCGATCGCCGCGTGCACCTCGCTCAGCCGCCACGAGTAGCCCTCACGGACGTGGTGGTTGGCGTTGAAGGAGCCCTTGCCCTGGTCCCGGTAGACCCGCGCCTCGTCGCGAAGCCGGTCGGACGAGGTGACCAGCATGCCGCCCTCACCGCTGGTGGTGACCTTGGTGGCGTAGAACGAGAAGGCCCCGGCGAGGCCGAACGAGCCGGCGAAGCGGCCGTCGTAGGTGCAGCCGTGGGCGTGCGCCGCGTCCTCGATCAGCGGGATGCCGCGGTCGTCGCAGAGCTGCCGGATCGCGTCCACCTCCGGTGTGATCAGCCCACCGATGTGGACGAGCAGGACGGCGGCGGTCGCGGGGGTGAGGGCCGCCTCGACGGTAGCCGCGCTCAGCGCGAAGGTCGCGGCCTCGACGTCGGCGAAGACCGGCCGGCCTCCCGTGTGGAGCACCGCCGCCGCCGTGGCGTAGAAGGTGTTGGCGGGAACCACCACCTCCCGGTCCGCGACGCCCGCGATCCGCAGGGCGATCTCCAGCGCCGCAGTGCCGCTGTTGACGGCGATCGCGTGCGGGACCTCGTGCACGGACGCGAACGCGGTCTCGAACCGCTCGGTCCGGGGCCCCAGGGTCAGCATCCCGTCGGCCAGTATCTCCACGACTGCGTCGGCAACCGCCGACCGGTCGTCCTCCGCGAACACGACTCGCGCGGCAGGCACGTCCACGCGGCACCTCCCACGCTCGGTGGATCGGTCATAGCCCAGGGCATTACGTTACTCGACATATCGGACCAAGCATGCGATATACCCCCAATAGGGTCCCCATCGAGGCCTCAGCGATGGCTGGGCCCGCCGGTCAGTCGATGCCTTCGATGATGCGGAAGTCGCGCTCGACGCCGACGGGGAGGGCCACCAGCGCCTTCTGGTATGCCTCGCTCTCGTACGCCGCGACGGCCTGTTCAAAGCTGTCGAACTCGATCAGAACGACGCGTTGCGTGATTCCGGCCTCGTGGGCGACGACTCGACCGCCACGGGACAGGAGGCGCCCGCCCCCAGCCCGGACAGCCGGACCGGCCAGCTTCTCGTAGGCAGTCAGCCTCTCAGGGTCGGAAATGGCGGGGTAGACACTGGCCCAGTAGCCCTTGGCCATGGAACCCTCCTGTGTTCGGCCGGACACGTCCGACTTCGAATTGACACTCAGATCGATCGATCCCGGCGACGGGTACTGCGGCCGGTGGAATCGCCATATGCGCAGGTTAGGACTTGATGTGCGGCCGAGGGAAAGACCGGTACGGGATAGAGTCAGAACGGATCGTTATCAATCGGCAGGGAGGGGCACGTGGCGCCGGATACGGTGAGCCTGCGGTACTTCCTGGTGCTGGCGCAGGAGTTGAACTTCACCCGCGCGGCCGCACGGATCGGTATCGCACAGCCCGCACTCAGCGCCCGGATGCGCCGATTGGAGGCGGAACTCGGTACGGCCCTGCTGGTCCGCAACACGCGTAGCGTCGTATTGACCACGGCCGGTGCGGCTTTGGCGGAGTCCGCGCCGCCCGCGCTGGCGGCGCTGGACCGGGCATGGGACACCGCCCGGAGCGCGGCGGCCGGTGAACTGGGCACGCTGCGCATCGGATACAGCCTCAGCACCGGGGCCGAGACGGCACCGGCCCTGGTGGACAGGCTGATTCGCGGCAACAGCGGACTCGAGGTCGGCGCGGTCCCGATGGCGACACCGGAGATCTCCCCCGCGGTCGCCGACGGCCGCATCGATGCCGGGATCACCCGCGGTGAACAGCCGGGCCGTGGCGTGCGCCGGTTCCTGCTGCGGCGTGCGCGCATCGGGGTCCAGCTGGCGCAGCACCATCCGCTGGCCCAACACCCGGAGATCGAGATCGCCGACGCGGCCGCGTATCCGCTGCGGCTCCCGGACCGTGCGGCCAACCCCGTGATCCACGATCAGCTGTCCGCACTGTTCCGAGACACCCGACCACACCCCCGATTCCACACGCCCGCAGTCTCTTTCGACATGTCACAGCGCGACCTGCGCGACGGGGTCACCCTCGCCCCGGCCGGAGAAGCCGCGGTCACGGCATCACCGGCCGGTCTTACCTGGCGACCACTGCGAGGCGCGCCCAGCCTGACGATCCACCTGGTCCTCCCACGCGAGCAGTCGCCACTACACCGCCGCATCCGTGCCGTCGCCAAAACCCTGGCGCACGAGCTGCACTGGCTGCCGGACTGACGCGCAAGAGGTCAAGCGAGACGGACGCCTGCGGTGGCGAGGCCGAAGACCCTGCGCCCGGCGGACTTCGCAGTGATGACGACGACGGCGGCGACGTGGTGGGCGTCGTAGGGGTAGTTGCGCAGCCCCGTGTCCCGCATGGTTCCTGTGTAGCGGCCGAACGGGGAGAGCACCCGGGTCTGGCCCGGTGAGACGGCGGTCATCCCGGCCGGCGCCAGTGCCCCGAGCACGATCAAGGCCGCCGCGAACTTCCGGCACCGCCGGTGGAGTTCGCGGCCGGTACCGCGCCCGCGACGACCAGGGCCAGGCCGACCCAGACCGCCCAGCCAGCCAGCAACGGGATGTAGAAGACCTCGGCGAGCAACTGCGGCGCGTGGAGACCGCCGTGGCGATCACCGGATCCGCGCCGATGCCGACAATCGCCAGGAAGACGCCGAAGACGAGGTAGGACGACCGACCGCGGGGATGAGGTTCGCCACCGCCTTGCCGATCAGCAGTTCCTCGCGGCGGATCGGCGTGGTCAGCACCGGCTCCAGCGTCCCCTGCTCCCGTTCGCCGACCACCGAGTTCGCCGCGATGGTGCAATGTTGTCGAAGTGCTCCGCCATGGCGAACAGGTCGGGATCGCACCTCACGCGATCGAGCAGCGCCGACAAGACCCGCGGATGTGCCGCGCACCTTGGCCGCGACCCGCGGTTTGGGTTCACCGAAGTTCCGGCGGAACGGTTGAGGATCCGCAGCACGCGACGCTCACGTGGCGTTCCGGCTCCCCCTGGACACATACGCGCCGAATACAGAGGTATCGAGATCCTTGAGGGACTCCAGTACCAGAGTGGCAATCGCAAAGCAAGGATCGCAGCGATCAGCGGCATCGGGAACGGCGACGACCGTCATCTGGGCTGACACGCCAGCGAGGACGCCGTTGAGCGAGTCCTCGATCACAATGCATTCGTCGGGTGACGCGCCGAGGGCGGCGGCTGCGCGGAGATAGGCGCCCGGGTGGGGCTTGCCGTGTTCGTCGTCTTCGGCCGAAAACACGGCATCGAAAGATCGGTCAAGGCCGGTGCTCGCGAGCGCATGCCGAATCACCGACTCCGGCGAAGATGACACGACGGCCATCGCCCTCGATGCACGCGCGCACGCCGCGACGGCGTGTTCGGCGCCGGGTTTCAGCGCCACTCCCTCCAACCTACGGCACACGGCGGCCACGATCTGCTGCTCGACGTCGTCGGGGTCGGCTTGAATGGTGGCCCGATCGAACCAATAGGCCACCATGTCCCTTTGCCGCAGCCCGCGCGTCGCCGCCTGCATCTCCGTTGTGAGGTGCAGGCCAAGCGGACCGAACACTTCACGCTTTGCCGCGTCCCAGATCGGCTCGGAGTCGATCAAAAGGCCGTCTAGGTCGAACAGGACAATCGGTTGCATCGGTTGCTCTTTCGTTGGCGATCACGCGAGGACGAGACGATTCGCTGCCCCGCCGTGCATGAGCAGATGGTGCTGTGGTCGATGACGACGCTCATGAGCCGCCGGCTGGCCCGGCGGCGAGCGTGAACCGTCCCGGGGTGGGCTCGTCGGCCCAGCCCCGGTCGGCCAGCCGCTTCATCTTCGACCGAACTCCTTCAGACTTGCCGGAACCGGCTCCAGTCCGAGTACGGCAGGCCGCCGCCACCTCAACCATGCCGAGGCCCCCGAGCCGCGCGCGACCCCGGCCGATCGGCTGCAGCGCCGCACACCGGTCGCCGGGGTGACGCCCGGCGACCGGCGGTGGCGGTTCCGAACTCCGCCAGCCGACGCCCTCATGGCCCCTGTCAGCGGACCCACAGCGCGAACGCGTAGAGCACCACCACCAGGCCGGCCGCACCCAGCCACCCCCGTCGGCCGGCGAGTCCCTGCGCGGAGCTGCGCCCACTGGGCTGTCGGCCACTGTCGTTGGCGTCGAGCCAGCCGAGGTTGTCCCCGCCCGGGTGATCGCCCCCGTGTTGATGGCCACCAAATCCGCTGAAGTGGTGGCTCCCGAAGTCCCCGCCGCTGTGCCCTCCGCCGTCCATCCCGCACCCCCATGTAGTCGGTGCGCACAGCCTGGCACGCCGAAGCTCCCCGCTACCTCAAGGAAACCTCTGGAGATCGACATGCCCGGCTCGGGCTACCACCGGTTCCCGCTGCCTGCCGTACCCCGGCCTACGCCCCTGCTCCGGACGCGGAGTTGCGCCGCACTAAGGTGGCAGACCGTGAAGGACACGGAGGACGATCTCCTACGGCTCGACTGGGAGTCCGCTGAAAAGCGCGCCGCGCAGGGCGATGCTTCGTACATAGGCGACTTGGGCTCGCTGCTCTCCGACCGGCACGCGGCCGCAGTAGAGCAGGTGCGTGAGTACGAGCGCGGCCTGGCTCATGTGGTGCGGGTGCTCGCCCTCACCCCAGGCCGCGAGAACGTGGTGCAACTGGTCCAGCTCCTCAACGAACAACGCACTGGCGCCGAACACTCGGGCCTGCGGCCCCGCTTCGTCGCCTCCCTCCTCGCCGAGGGCCACTCCGCCGGCGACCTGGCGACCGTCTTCGACCGCAGCGGGCGGGACCGGCTCGACGAACTGCGCTCCTGCCTCTTCCATGAGTTGCTGCTCCGCGGCGTGGACACCGACGCGTTCCGGCAGCGGCGCTACCGGCCGCTCGGGCGGCCCAGTCCGCACGACCTGGGCTGGCTGCCGGTGCACCGCCGGGACTTCGAGGCCGGTGTGGACTTCCCAAACCGCTCGCTACGCAGCGAGGCGGGCGGGGTGGCAATCGGGTTCCCCGCCGAAGGTCGCGCGGACCCGCCGACACCACGCACGGTGGAGCGGGCCGCACTACGCGACGTCGCCACCGCCGACGTGCACAGGGCGATCGTGTCCGCCGTGGCGGCGGGCGGCTGGGGGCGTGCCGGGGCGTGGGTCTTCCTCCTGGACGATGCCGTCGAACCGTGGCGGGTGCCAGCTCTGCTGCCCACCCTCCCAATGGCCTGCGTCGACGGGCTCGACCCCACCGGCCGATTCGAGATCGCCGTCCGCCCGCTCAACGAGATCTGGCGCCTGCTCTTCGCTACTGCGTCGATGGGCGGCATGTACGGCTCGGCCGCGTGCGGTGCCTACGGCCGACTCGCGGCCTGGCAGTCGATGGCGGGCCTCAGCGGTGCCCCGGCGGACGCGAGCCCGGACGAGGTGGAGCACCAAGCCCGGCGGAGCACGTGGTTCCACTTCGATTGCGACGCAAGCTGGTTCCACAACGAGATCTACGACTACGGCATCGCCGCCCTCTCCCCGGACGGCCGCCGGATCGCCGTACTGGCGGGAACAGACACCGACTAGCAAGGGGCGACCCGACTGAGTCAACCGCGCGATTCAGTTGGACGAGGCGGCGACTGGAAGGATCAACCGGTAGCCGTTCTACGTTCTCAGGCGACCCGCTACCGGGACGAAACCCCCGGAACAGGTGGAACCCGTTAAACAGCGGCGGCCCTCCGCCCGGGGGCCGAGGGCGGAGGGCCGAGGGCCGCCGAGTGTTGTGGGGCTGGCGTGGGCGTTGCCGGCACCAAGGACAGGACATCTCACCGCAGCCAGAACGCAATCGCTGCCCGGCCGGGACACGTGGTCTTGCGGCCGGGCAGCAGGCGTGCCCGCAGGGTCAGGAGACGTTGAGCGCGGTGTCGTCGATGACGAAGCTGGTCTGGTTGGAGGAGTCCTCGGTGCCGGTGAACTTCAGCGTGATGGTCTTGCCTGCGAACTGGGCCAGGTTGACCGAGCGCTGGGTGTAGCCGGTGTTGGCGTCCACGTTGGAGTAGGTGGACAGCGTGGTGGTGGTGCTGCCGTTGATCGCCTGGAGCTTCAGGGTGTCGTAGGCGGTGGTGCCGGTCTCGGCGGTGTCGATGTGCAGCCAGTACGTGAAGGTCGCGTTGACGCAGTTCGCCGGGATGGTCACCGTCTGGGCGAGGGTGTCGGTGTGGGTGCTGCCGTAGCCGTCCAGCCAGGCCTTCCAGCTGCCCGAGTGGGCCGGCTCGCTGCTGGAGTTGTCGATCACGCCGCTGGTGGAGGTCCACGGGGAGGCGGTGCCGGTCTCGAAGCCGGGGTTGCCGAGCAGTTGGGCCGCCGTGCAGCCGGTGCTCACCGGGTTGACCGTCCAACTGAAGCTGGTGGTTCCTGTGGGGCCAGTGGTGTCGGTGGCGGTCACGGTAACCGAGGAGCTGCCCGCGGTGGTCGGTGTGCCGGAGATCAGGCCGGTGGCGGAGTTGATCGACAGGCCGGCCGGGAGGCCCGTCGCCGAGTAGCTCAGGGTTCCGGTGGCGGTGTCCGTCGCGTTGATCTGGAGGGAAGCCGCGGTGCCGACGGTGCCGGTCTGGCTGCCCGGGTTGGTGACCGTGACGCTGCCGGTGGTACCGGTGTTCCAGGCGTCGGTGATCGAGGTGGCGTTGGCGGCGGCACCGGCGTAAGGCAGGCCGTACATGTCCTCGATGGTCCGCAGCACGCCGAAGTGGTCGACGTGCTCGTTGTAGGTACCGGTCTTGACGGGCTGGCCGTTGAAGATGGTGGCGATCTGGTTGTTCCCCGCGCTGTCGTCCTCGTCGAAGGTGGTGATCAGGACGCTGTTGTGCGCCTTGGCCCACTGGACGTAGCTGTCGAGGTGCGCCTTGAGCCAGGTGTCACCGGTGGCGGTGGAGCAGTCGTGCATGTCGTTGCACAGGTTCGGCACGACCCAGGAGACCGTGGGGAGCTTGGTGAAGTCGGTCGGGAACGCCGAGAATGGCTGGTTGTCGGCGGCCGGGACGTTGCTGAAGTTCACCCACGGGTTGTGCTTGCGGGCATAGCTGCTGGTGCCGGCGGTGCAGACCGTGGAACCGGCGGACGGGAGGTCCTCCGAGTACCCGGTGAAGGTGAGGCCCTTGGCGATCAGCTGGGCGCCCTCATTCGCCGTGCTGAAGGTATGCGGACAGGAGTCGTCCGTCACGCCCTGGTTGGAGCCGGAGAACAGGTCGAGGTAGTTCGGCTCGCTGGGGTGCTCGATCGCGAAGGCGTTGGTGAAGAGCGCCCCGGAATTGGCGAGTTGGTTGAAGTAGGGCGCGTTGGAGTTACCGATGATGGAGCCTTCGGCGGTGTTCTCGAAGATCACCACCACTACGTGGTCGGGTTGCGGTACCGAGGCGGTGGCGGCAGCCGCGACGACGGTCGGCTGGGCGGTCGCCGGGCCGGCAACGAGCCCGGTCAGGGCGGTCAGACCGGTCAGGAGTCCCAAAGTGGCAAAGGCTGAGGTCAGGCGTTTCGCGCGCACGGTTGTCTCCTCGTTCGGGGAACGCAGGGGTGCTGGGTCGAGGTGGCCATACTTCAGCTGTTGAGCATGTCCAGACAAGATGCGGTTTCCGACTTTCTCGTGAATTTCCTTGCCCAGAGCGCGAGTTGGATCATCCCTCGAATTCGGCAGCGAGGCAGCACCCACTCGGCAGCGCCACTCCGGACCGGGCAGCAGCGTGAAGGGCTCCCCCATCCCCCAGCCCTTCGTGCCGTCATCGCCGCACAGTGCGCCGCCGCCCGCCTCCCGCGCGGGAGGACCGGCGGGGGCCCGGCGCACCTGGCGGCGTCCCATGAGCCTGGACATTTCCTCGCGCCGGGAGAACGGCTGGACCGTCGTCCACGTCGAGGGCGAGCTCGACATCGGAATCGGCGGGTCCCGCCCGGCCGGATCGACACGCCTGGTGGATTCCGTGAGCACCCGAATCCGGCTCCTGCACACAGGCGGGGAGCTCACGGATGCCGCCCTCAGCGGGCGACATCCGGCAGGACAGGGAGGATGAAACGATGACGAAGATGACCATCGACGACGACGAGCTGGTCGTCCGGCTGGCCCGCTGGGAGAAGGTCGCGACGGGGCAGGCAGACATCCGGGTGCCCCTGGCCGCCGTGGACAAGGTCGCCGTCCAGCCCGATGCGTGGCGAGCCCTGCGCGGCGTGCGGGAGAGCGGCGTGCTGATCCCCGGCGCATTGTGGCTGGGAGTCTGGCAACATGCAGGCGGCCGGGACTTCGCCGCCATCCGCCCCAAGCGACACGGAGTCGTCAGCGTCGACCTGCACCGGCCCTCACCCTTCGCTCGCATCAGCGCCACCTGCGAAGACCCGCAACAGACAGCGGCCGCGCTGCGAAAGGCAGTGAGCCGAGCCATGGCAGCTGGCACCGAGAGCTGCTAGCCCGTCCGTGCGTCGTCTCCAAGACAGGCCGAGCAGGCCTGCTGCCTGTTTGCGCTGGACACCGAAGCGCACGCGCCCGGACAGCTGAGCCGGCAGGAGTTCGGGTGCGTGCGCGGGGTTCAGGCGGGGGTGCCACCGGAGCGGGTGATGACGACCTGGGAGGTGGACCGGCTGCTGGCGTGGATTGGGCGGGCCGAACTGACGCAGCGTCAACCACGGCCCGCCCCGTGGCCGTCAGCCCGAGATCGCGCAGCCGCCGGCCGCGTTGCTCCAGGTCGGCTGCATGGCGAAGGAGCCGGTGGGCAGCGATACGGCGGCGAGGTTCTGCCAGGCGCAGAGGTCGCCATCCTCCTCGCCGTCCGAGGCCACCCAGCCGCTGGACGGTTGCGGGTCGGTCATCGTCTCGGCGTACTCGTGGCCCTCGACGATGCTGAACCCGTCGAGCTGGTTCGACACCGAGCCCGCGCCGCAGCCGGAGCCCGCGTCGAGCACGTACGGCATGTTGGTGTACGAGACGTTGCCGTCGTAGTCGTGCCAGGCGCAGAAGCCGGAGTTCGGGAAGCCGTCGGGCGAGGTGCCGCTCGGGCTCATGACGACGATCTGCACGTCCGGGCCGGAGACGCCGAAGTGCGCGGCGCCCGCGTCCGCCTCCGCGGCGATGTCGGCCTGGGCTGCCGAGCCGGGCGCCGCCGAGGAGTCGTCCACCCAGGTGCCGCCGAGCACCGCGCCGCCGAAGGACGGGCCGGAGCCGGAGTTGTCGGTGTACTGCGAGGTGACGGTGGACCAGTTGTCCTGCGAGGTGCCCAGGCCGTTGAACAGGTTGGTCTCGTACTGCTGGACGCCGTTGGAGTCGCTGTCCCACTGGTTGCCCCAGAAGACGAGGTAGACCGACACCTGGTGCTGGACCGGGCCGCCGTTGTAGACCAGGTTGCCTGCGGCGGCCGGTGCGGTGTGGCTGGTGTGCGCGGTCCACTTGGCGCCCTTCGCACCCTTCATCGGGACCACGCCGTGCCGGCCGTGCGTCTGCACGTGGACGAGCTTGCCGTGCGAGAGCACGACGTGGTTCGCGGCGCCGAGGTCGGCGGCGGCCGGGGCCGCGGTGCTGCTGGTGGCGGTGCCGACCAGGCCGGCCAGGGCCAGCGCGGCCACGGCGGCGGTGTTGCGCAGCTTCCAGGACCGGCCGCGGCCGGTGGGGGTGGGGGTACGGTCTTCGCGCGAGTTGCGCATCCCGAGCTCCTTTTGGTGCTGTGGGGGACAAAAGGGGCCTTGCTGCCCGGTCCGGGTCCGGTCGAGGTCGTCGATCGGGGTCTGCCGGGGCTGGTGTTGGGCGTGCACCGGCACCCGGCTGACCGCGGTGCGGCGGGTGCCGGGCACGAGCGAATGTCACGGCGCGGCCGGGGAAACGCGGGCCCGGCGATTGGGGGTGCCGGGCCGGGCGCCGTCGGGGCCGCTTGACCGAGGCTCATCAAAGCGCATAAGCAGATCCCCAACAAGCTCTCAGGAAGCAACAGTTGGGAGATTTGACGAACCATTGACCTACGCCGGTCAACCGCTGGTCAGGGCCGGTGGCGGGCCGCAATCCCGGCCGGATCCGTATTGCCCGAGGTCGTAGCGGCCGGCGCAGTTGCTGGGAGCAGGCTGGGAGTTCGCCCGCGCACACCGCCGTCGCTCCGCGCGCGCGGTACGGCTCGCGGAGGTTCGGGACGGTCCGGTCGGGCTCCGTGGAGGTTGCCACGCCGCGTTGACACCGCGTCGCCCCGGTCCCCAGCGTGGACTGCCCGTCAACCGGTCAGCAGGGATCACCATGGGCGCCGAACGCCCGCACGACCTCGTCCGTTTGGGCGCCACCGGGTCGGCGTCGGCCGTCCAGCGACGCTCGCCCGAGCAGGCCGCCCAGGGGCACCAGCAGATCGCGGTGGCGAATATCGCCACCGCCGTGAAGCGGAATTTCGTGCAGCAGGGCCGCGATGTCGGACGCAAGCGCCAGATCGAGGTCAGGCCTTCTTGACCACGCTCGACTTGAGCTGCATGGGGCCGAAGCCGTCGATCCTGCAGTCGATGTCGTGGCCGTCGACTCCGTCGACCAGGCGAATGTTGCGGACCTTGGTTCCCGCCTTGATTCCCGAGGGGCTGCCCTTGACCTTGAGGGTTTTGACGACGGTCACCGTGTCACCGTCGCTCAGCACATTGCCGACAGCGTCCTTGACCACCCGCTCCCCGGAGAAACTCGCGTCATCCGCCGTGGCCCCGGCCGAAACCCATTCATTGCCGCACTCCGGGCAGACCATCAGAGCGTTCATCTCATAGGTGTACTCGCTGGAGCACTTCGGGCACGGGGGCAGGATCTCGCTCATGCGGCCAGAATATCCCGAGTTCCGATTAGGCCATTCTGCTCTGGTGCCGCATCAAGGGAGGCGGAACGCGCGCGCGTCGAGGCCGATCCGCACAAATGACCGGGCGGCCGGCGCGTCACTCGGATTGGGAATCGCTTCGGGGTGAGCGGATGCGAGCCTCCGGCCGGTCTCCTCGGCAGGCGGGCTGCTCGGTTGACAGGCCGTCCGGCCGACAGGCGGCCGTGCCGGGCCGTCGTTACCGTCGTGGCATGGACATCGACCGCCGTCTGATCCTGCGTCGTATGGCACTGGCCACCTCGGTGGGCGGGCTGGTCGTACTGCCCGCCCTGGGCCGCCCGCGGCCGGTGACCCACCCCGTTCCCGCAGCCCAGCCGATACATCCGGCGAAGCCCTCGTCCCCCATTCGGGCCGCTCCGCCGATCGTGCCGCGCTCGGCATGGCTGCCCCCTCCCCAGGCGCCCGCGATCCAGTACGACGGCGAGGTGCGCGCCGCGTTCATCCATCACACCGACAACCCGAACTCCTACGGGCCGCAGGACGTCCCCGACATCCTCCGGGCGATCCACCACGACCACCTGGAGAACCACGGCTGGAACGACATCGGCTACAACTTCCTCGTCGACCGCTTCGGCACCATCTACGAGGGCCGGGCCGGTGGCATCGACCGCCCCGTCGTCGGCGCGCACACCGTCGGCTTCAACCGGGAGACCGTCGGCATCGCCGCGATCGGCACCTACGACGACGCAAAAGTCCCCGAACCCGTCGTCACCGCCATGGCAGCCCTGATCGCCTGGAAGCTCGGCCTCTCCGGCAGCGACCCGCGCGCCCAATGCGAGCTGACCTCCACCAGCAATGACAGCCGCTTCCCGGCCGGCACCCGCCACACGTTCAGCGCCGTGTCCGGGCACCGCGACGCCTACCGCACGCTGTGCCCGGGCAAGGCCCTCTACACGCTCCTCCCGCAGATCACCGAACAGGCAGCCGTCCTCCAGCAACAGGCCACCACCTCGGACACCACCACCGCGACCACCACCCCGCAGCCTGCCGACCCACACTGGACCGCCGCGAGATCAGCCACCCCTCGGGAGGACCAATGGGCACCAGGCATCCCGGGCCGTTCGCCGTGACCGTGGCGGCCGTCAGTCCCACAGATGGGTGGACGTGAGCGCAGTGGCCGCCTCGTTGGCGGTGGTGTCTTGGAGGTTGGCCTCGGAACGGCATTGGATGCGGTCCGACCGGCATCAACGACTGCTGGTTCCTCCACGACGAGTACACCGAACTCCACGACGAAGACGAGGAGTCTGACAACGAAGGGGAATCGGACACCGTCGTCTCCAAGACCGCGCGCCACTCCACCCTGGCGACCACCGCGAACGTCTACCACCACCTGCGCGGCAAAGCCGCCCGCGGCGCCGTCGACGCCATCGCCCGCCTCCTGGACCGGGCCGACCGCAACGCCTACCGCGGCGTCAACCACCCCCGCCGGCGCGGTCCGCCACCCACGCCTCACCATCCGGCCCAGAACAGGCGTGTTGGCATGATGCGACCTACGCTGCGACCACCGGGTGACGGAACAACAAAAAGGCCGTCTCCGCATTTCTGCGAAAACGGCCTCCGACCTGCGAAAATGCAAGTCGGGACGACAGGATTTGAACCTGCGACCCCCTGACCCCCAGTTAGGGGGTTCAAATAGTGTCGCCAGCCGAAGCCTTGAAGCTCCGGCTTTTTGCTGCACCAACAAGCCTTAGGATAAGCAGAGTTGGCGTACATCCGCGGACACTTCAGCCCACCGCCTCCTCAGCCACCTGACGAACCTTCAGTGTTCATTTCATGCATAGACGCCCGTTATGGCCCAGGGGCGCTCATACGCGCTCATCGCGTCTGGTCCCAAACTGGTCCCCAGGACCGCCACCCCTCCCCGACTACGGCCAGTAACAGAAAACTGACCATCCTTCAGGGAAGGGCCTCGCGAACACCGAGAGGCCGCGACCGCGACGGCGCAGTACGGGCCTCCGGACCGGCCAGTGCGGGCGGATCATGGTCGCCTACCCACCGACTACCCGTCGTGATCATCCGGGCGGTGTGTCGCCTTGAGCGTGTCCTTCCCCAGCCGCCCTTTCGTGCCTCGCGCCCCACCCCGCACGCTCTGCCGACACACCCGACCACCCGGCGAACCTTGGACTCGCAACCACCCAGTCCAAGGAGGAACCGCCCCATGCGACAGCGCACGAAGCGCGGCAGGGTCTACCGTCGATGCGGCTGCCAGGACGAGAACAAGAAGCAGCTCGGCCCCTGGTGCATGCGACTACTGGAGGACCCGAAGCACGGAAGGTGGACCTACGCCGTCGACCTCGCCCCCGAGGACGGCCGACGGCGCACCCGCCGCAGGGGCGGCTTCGCCACCCAGGCCGAGGCCTCCCGCGAGATGGCCCGAGTCCTGGACGGCGAACTGCGCGGCGTCTACGAGAACCGCCGCACCACCGTCGCCAGCTACCTCCGCGAATGGCTCACCACCAGGAAGCCGAACCTCGCCCCGAACACCTACGCCGGCTACCAGGCAGCCGTCGAAATGGATCTGATCCCCGCCTTCGGCCACCGCAGGCTCCTGGACCTGCGCGCCGAGCACATCGACGAGTGGATCACCGCCCAACTCGCAGCCCAGCGTGGCCACGTCGCCGTCTACCGAGCCGTCTCCACCCTGCGCAACGCCCTCAACGCCGCCGTCCGCTCCTGGCGCCTGCACTACAACCCCGCCAAGCACTCCGTCCCACCCAAGCCCCGCGCGGAAGAGCGCACCTGCTGGACTCCCGAGCAGGCCGCCACCTTCCTCCGCCACAACGCTGAGCACTACGCCGACCAGCTCACCGACCTCTTCGAAGTCATGCTCGGCACCGGCATGCGCCGCGGCGAAGCCCTCGCCCTGCACTGGGCGGACGTCCACCTCATGGACCGCAAGCTCTTCGTCCGCTGGGCCCTGGCCGCCGTCAACAACAACCAACTGCATCTGCGCCAGCCCAAGACCCCCGCGAGCCGCGCCTGGATCAGCCTCTCCCCCAGAGTCGCCACCGCCCTCCACCGCCAAGCCGCCATCCAGATGGCCGCCCACCCCGACGGGCGACTGGAAGGGCTCGTCTTCTCCCGCGGCAACGGCATGCCGCTGCGCCCTCAGTGGGTCCTCGACCAACTCCGCAAACGCACCACCGAGATCGACCTGCCCCGCATCGGCCTCCACGACCTCCGACACACCGCCGCCAGCATCATGATCGCCGCTGGCATCCCCCCTCGCCATCGTCTCCAAAACCCTCCGCCACGCCACCCTCGCCACCACCATCAACCTCTACGGCCACCTCTTCAAAGACTCCGCCGACCAAGCCGTCAACGCCCTCGCCCAAGCACTCAACCAAGCCGACACCGACCGCGGGGACGCGCCGCCTGCCTTCGACGCCTCCGCTCGCTTCGCCGCGTAGAACCCTGCCGGCAGAGCAACTTGGGCGACCACCGATGGCCGCCGAAATTCGCATGGCCTGTCCGGAGCCGCAGGTATCCTCCCTAGACGGTGACCGGCACTGCACCCGGCAGCCACTACTCCTCGGTGACCGTGCTGCTGCCCGCCGCCGCGACGGCGGCGGCCGCCGGGTGCGCGACCGCGGGGGTGGCGAGAGTGGTGGTGATCGCGGCTGTCAGGGCGTGGTGGCGAGGAACTTTGCCTTGATGCTCGTATCTGAAATTCGGCCTTCGTCTGATGAATCATCAGTCTGTGTGTGGCAGTGGTGTTCGGTGTCGCGCTGCCCACCGAGCGTGTGATGATGGGCCATTCGTTGTGGTAACGCTTGAACGGCAGGTCCTTCTCCATCAGCGGGGTGCCGAGGATGGCGATGCGTGCCAGAGCGGCTCCGGTCACGTCGAGCCTGCCGAAGAGGCCGGCCATGCCGGTGCCGATGGGCTTGCCGGCGCTGCTGTCGATGCTGGCCCGGCCGTCCGCAGGTACGGCTCGACGGTCGCCTTCACGCCTAGGCTGTCGTAGAGCGTGACGGAGCCGTCCACGACCAGACCGCTGCGCATGTTGGCGGTGCCGGTGAAGGTCGCCTTGACCGGGGAGACCGTGGTGGTGACAGGTTCGGTCGCGGGGGTCCAGCCTGTGGGTGCCGACGACTCTGTCGCCCACGCTGAGCTGCAGCTTGAGGGTCACGGTGTGATCACACCGAGAGTGCTCGTGACCCCATCGGCCCATGCTTGAGATCGTGACGTTCCGTCTGGTCTACCGACTCAGCTGCCTCTAGTTCAGCTGGCTGCGACTGCTGGCGCGGTCCTCCGCCGCCCCCGTGGACAGCCCTGTCAGGTTCGGGTGGGTATGTGCGCGCGTGGCCGGAGCGTGAGGATCGCATCCCGGCCGTGGATGGCAAGCCATTGTGCGTAGTGCGGGCGGTCGTTGGCGAGGTCGAAATACCGTTGGAGAAGTCGCTTGACGAGTTCGTCCGCGATGCCGGCGACTTCCGAGTCCCGGCGCCAGCCGAGCATGATCTGGCGGTAGTGCGGGGTGGCGATGATCGGGCGGACCGTGACGCCGGGGGCTTGGCGGCCGGTCGCATAAAGGCCGCTGACGGCCCGTCCTGCGGAAACCAGGGCCATGGCTGCGGAGGAGTCGCTGGCTGCGTGCCGAATGCGCGGGGTGAACCCGGCGGATTCGCAGATGATCCGCAGCCGGGCGTAGAGGCCCGTGTCGTCTGGGGTCATCATGACCCAGTCGTCGTCGGCCAGGTCTGCGAGGCCGATCTGGGGCTTTCCTGCCGCCGGATGGGAGTCGGCAACCATGACGAAGATCGGCTCGGCGGTGATGATGACGTGCAACTCGACGTGCTCCGGGGCTCGCACCTCAAAGCCGGGGAACTCGTGAACGACCACGATATCGAGTGCGCCGGTGGACAGGCGGTCCAGGAGTGTACCGACCATCGGTTCCATGACGGTGGCGGTGTCGCGCCCGGGTAGCAGTTCGCGCAGCACGTCCATGAGAATCGGCAGGAACGGCCCGGCCACGCCGCCCACCCGTAGCGCCCCGATTGGTTGTTCGTCCTTGGCCAGGGTGCGCAGTGTCGTCTCAAGGTCGTCGATGCCCGCCAGGAGCTCGCGGGCCCGGGTGACCGCGTACCGGCCGACTTCGGTCGGGGTGACTCCGTCGCGGTGGCGGTGGAACAGGCTGCCGCCCAATGCCGCCTCGATGCGATGCAATTGGGTCGTCAGTGCCGGCTGGGCAACCTGCAGAATCTGAGCCGCTTTGCGAATGCTGCCGGCATCCGCGACGGCGACCAGGACCTCCAGATGATGAAATCCCAGTCTCATACGATCAGATGATACCCAAGGCGAGCTGTACACCTCTAGATCTCTTCAGAGGGTTTCAGCATTCAGCCGGCCGAGATGGCTGCCAGGTTCCTGACAATATGACAGATAACGCCATCCAAGGCACATTTACCGCAACCCCTGGCTGCCGCCCATCGCCCCGCCTGCCTGAGCCGTCGATATTGCGCAGCGTCAGATATCGGATCTCGCTCCTCCCGTCGTCATGCACCGGCGCGCGCACCCGATAACCACGGAGCTATCACCAAGTGGCATCTGTTCCGGCCGCGCGCGGCTGGAGCAGGCTTCGCCTTGCCCTGCGCCGGATACGACACCGGACTTCCATCCGGCGCCCATCTGCCACTTGGAGAGGACCTCATGATCACCCGAACCCGCACCCGCACGCTCGCTCTGCTCGTCACGGCAGCCGTTGGCCTGGCGACCGCCGTGAGCGCGGCGACCCCCGCCACCGCCGCAGCGAGCCACCGGACCGCCCGCGACCACAAGCACACGGACAACATCTGGGGTGGCTACATCACCTACGGCGACGTGTTCACGACGATATCGGGCACCTGGAACATTCCGTCGCTCGACTGCACCAACAACCGGGGAATCGCCTCCCCGTGGGTCGGATTCGACGGGTGGGACAGCAACACCGTCGAGCAGATAGGCATCGACCTCGACTGCTCGACGGGTCACGCTCAGTACAATCCGTGGGTCGAGATGTATCCGCAGAACAGCATCTACTTCACCGATCCGGTCCAGGCAGGCGACTCCATGACCGGAACCGTCGCCGACGACGGCGGGCACTGGTACACGCTCACCTTGAGCGACACCACCCAGGGGTGGACGAAGTCCTTCCGCAAGTACCTGGCCGCCGCGACCTCCGTCAACGCCGAGGCGATCGTCGAACCGATCGGCTCGGGCAGCGTGCCGACCCTGGCGAAGTTCGGCCCGCTGCAGTTCACCGGCGTCACCGTCGACGGCCAGCCGATCGGCGACTACGCCACCTACCTCTCGACCGTCACCCGGGGCACGACCACGCTGGCCGCCACCGGCGCGCTCGACGGCGACGCATTCGCCGTCACCTGGAAGCACTCCTGACAGGGCGGTCGGCGCGGCGACGGCGACGGCGACGGGCAGTGCGCTGCGACTGACCTCACGGGTATCCGGTGTGGCCGGACCATGTGAGGTCTCGTCGCACCACCTCCCGACCGGGCCGGACAAGTCCCGGCGTCGGCCCGGGAGCAACCGAGTACGGGGCACGATGCGATGCCCGGTGCCGCGGTGACACACAGGCACGGCCCTGATGGTCTCTCTGCTGTCCAAGCAGAGCAGCGGAAGGGGCTGTGCCTGTTGCACCGTCAGTGCTGCCCGACCGCTCGCGGGTCCAGTTCTCGGCCAGTCTGCCCGAACGCCGGTTTACGACGTGACTCTCCGCATCGTCAGGCGCCTTGGGGGGATGTCGGCTCACATGCGGAGCTTTCGCATCAGTCGAATTCCCTGGCGTGGCGTCAGATTTGGCAGGTGCGCCGCCTTACCGACGGCGCGGATTATGCTGGCGAGAGCCGCCGGGTCGGGGTAGACCATCCTCGGCGAGCGGCCTGCCGGGCGGCGCGGCCACGGTGTCGGCGTCCATGGCCGTGGTCAGCGGATCGGTCCTGCCGATCCACGGGGCGAGCAGCACCCGCGCGGTCGGGTACTGGTCGAAGTGCCGGTTGATCTGCGAGGCCGACATCAGCACCACCAGGCAAGCACCCAGGGCGACGGCCGAGCGGGTGCGCGACGCAGGCGAGGCAACCGGAAGGCGGCCAGGCGCACCCCGAGGATGCCGACACCGGCCCAGAGGACGGCCCTGCGCGGCAGCGCGTCCGGGAAGGGCCGCCACCAGTGGTCCACCGTGACCTCCACCGGCATGCTCAGCCCGGCGGCGAGCACCAGGCGCACGGGGGGAGGCGGCGCCACCAGCGGCCGCGGCGGGAGAACGCCAACGCGAGCGGCGCAGCTGATCCGACCGCGAGCACGAGGTGCGGGATCACCCCGTGGGTCAGTGATCAGTCGAGCGGATTCCAGCCCGCTGTCGGCCGGCTCATCGTGTTCCTCTTTCGATGGGAGCGGGGCGGGTCGGAGCTGTGGCGGCAGCACCACGGGCCCAGGGCAGCCGTGTGTCCGGCTGCCGGACCCGGCGGTCCCCCGGGCGCGACGGGGGTCCAACGCCCGGGGGAGTCTCGTGTCGCTGCGCGCCGGCCCGATCGCACAGCTCTCGGGGCGGCCACCGCACGGTCCGGATCACTTCTGTTCGATCCGCGGCGACGTCTGCCGAGGATCTCCGAGCGAACCTGAGGATTTGACGAGGCGGATCCGAGGCCGCGTGCCGGGCCGGGCTATCCTGGCCGCCGTGCGAGTACTGGTAGTCGAGGACGACGATGACCTGCGGTTTGCCGTGGCCGCGGCGCTGCGCGGCGAGGGGCTGGCCGTGGACGAGGTCGCCGATCTTCCGGCCGCCGACGAGGCGCTGTTCGTGACCGCGTACGACTGCGCGGTGTTCGATCGGATGCTGCCGTCCGGGGACGCCGTCGACTTTGTGCACCGGCTGCGCCGTAACGGGCAGAGCGTCCCCGTGTTGTTCCTCACCGCTCGTGACACGGTCGCCGACCGGGTCGAGGGGTTCGCCGTCGGCGGCGACGACTACCTGGTCAAGCCGTTCGCGGTGCCCGAGCTGGCGGCCCGGGTCCACAGCCTGTGCCGACGGACCACGGCCGTGCGGCCCCCGGTGCAGCAGGTAGCCGACCTGGAGATCGACACCGCCCGCCGGCAGGTGCACCGCGGCGGCGTGCTCCTGGTCCTGACCCGCAAGGAGTTCGCCGTGCTGGAACTGCTCGCCGCCCGGGCCGACCAGGCCGTACCCCGCGCCGACCTCACAGAGAAGTGCTGGGACGAGATGGCCGAGCCGAACTCCAACGTCGTCGACGTGCTGATGTCCCAGCTGCGCCGCAAGCTCGGCGACCCGCCGTTGATCCACACCGTCCGCGGGGTGGGCTACCGATTGGCACCGCCCGGCGACGGCGACATCGGGCGATGATGACGTCCACGGCCAGGATCCGGCGACTGCGCCGACGGCTCACCGCGCTGTTCACCCTCACCAGCGCGGTCGGACTGATCGGCCTGGCGGCGTTCGCCATCCACACCGACGACCAGTCCTGGCGCAAACAGCTCGACGACGCACTCACCCTGCAGACCAGACAGGCGATCCTGCTGCTGAGCTTCGACCAGAACGGCCGGATCGACGCGCAGTACCTGCAGGACGGTATGGAGACCGGGTGCCCGCCCGTGACCGTGGTATCCGGTCCGGCCGACCGAACCGCCATCATCTACACACCGCGCCAGCCGTGCGTACGGGCCCGCACCGAGGACCTCGAAGCGGCGGCCGCCGCAGCGATCGGGCAGGGAACGACGGAGGTGGCCGACGCACGCAGCGAGAACGGCCACCAGATCCGCCTGCTCGCGGAGCCCTACACCGCACCAGACGGCCAGTCGACGGCCGGCGCAGTGGTCGCGGCTGGCGACACCACCGGTGACCAGGCCGCACACCGCAGACTGACCCTGCTGCTGACGGCCGGCTGCGCGGTCCTGGTAACGCTGTCCGCCGTCGCCGGGCACCTCCTCTCGGGCAGAGCGATCCGGCCGGCGCTGACGGCGCTCCAGCAGCAGGAGGAGTTCCTCGCCGACGCCGCCCACGACCTGCGCACTCCCGCCGCCTCGCTGCGCAGCCTCGCCGAGACCGCGCTGCGCGACGATGACCACCGCACCGCCGCGCTGGAACGCACCGTACGCCTGGCCACCCGGATGGGCGACCTCATCGACGGCCTGCTCACCCGGGCCCGGCTGACGGCCGGCGTCGGCACCCTGGCCAGCCAGCCACTGCGCCTCGACCAGCTCGTCGAGGCGGTCGTCGACGACACCGAAAGCGGCGAGCACCACGTGTCCGTGCGCACCGAACCGGTCATCGTGGTCGCCGATCCCGACCTGCTCCGGCGAGCGGTGGCCAATCTGCTCAGCAACGCGCTGCGCCACGGCCACGCCCCGGGCCGGCCCGCCGAGGTCGAACTCACCGTGGCCGCCGACGGCACCGTGACCGTCGACGACGCCGGCCCCGGTGTCCCCCCGGCGCTGGCCGGCTCACTGTTCCAGCGCTACCGCAGCGGCTCCGGCTCAACCGGCCTCGGGCTGTCCATCGCCTCCTGGATCGCCCACTCGCACGACGGCACCCTCGACGCCGGCAGCAGCCCGCGCGGCGGCGCCCGCTTCACCCTGCGTATCCCACCGCGCGCGAAATAGGGACACCCCTCGCCCGATTCGTGGCCGCCCCCGCGCCACGGCAGCGGTGCACCGGCCCTGCCGACATCCGCCGATTCCACCGGTGCCGCACCCGTCGACGGAACGCGGCAAGCAGAGCACCGCCATCCCCGGCCGCCCGTACCGCCGCCCATACGCCCACGGCGGCCAGGGCAGCTCGGACCGCCTTCACCAAAACCTCAGGTTCGCTCAGGGATCCTCGACACCGATCACGGCAGAGACAGCCCTGACCGCTACCGACGGAGCGACCCCGATGAAGCCACCGACCATCAAGCGCGCCAGCCTGATCCTGGCCCTAGCAGCACTCGGCGCCACCACACTCGCAGGCTGCCACCCCGCCGCAGAGGACGCACACGCGCAGCCCGCCGCCGCAGCACCGGCCACCGACCCCGCCGAGCAGAGCACCCTGCAAGCCTTCTACCAGCAGAAGCCGACCTGGACACCATGCGGCGAGCTGCAGTGCGCCACGCTGACCGTCCCCATGGACTACGCGCACCCCGAGAACGGCCAGACCTTCACCCTGCCCCTGGCCAAGAAGGCTGCGGCGGACCCCGCCCAGCGCATCGGTTCCCTGGCCTTCAACCCCGGCGGCCCAGGCGAATCCGGGGTCGGCCAGCTGAAGGACGGCGCACTCTCGTCCTTCAGCGAACGGACCCGCGCCCGCTTCGACATCGTCGGCTTCGACCCGCGCGGCGTGGCCGGCAGCAAGCCGGCCATCGACTGCGGCTCCACCGACTCCCCCGACACCACCGACCAGGTCCAGCCCGCCTCCGACGACACGTCAACGAGCGTGTACCCGACGACCGATGCCGAACGAAGCGCCGCGCTCGCCGACGCCGCCCGGCAGGTCGCCGCCTGCAAGACCCACAGCGGCGCGATCCTGGAACACGTCGGAACGCTGGACGCCGCCCGCGACATGGACGTGCTACGCGCGGCCCTCGGCGACGACAAGCTCAGCTACCTCGGCTGGTCCTACGGCACCTACCTCGGCACCGTCTACGGCGAACTGTTCCCGCACCGGGTGCGCGCACTCGTCCTCGACGGGGCGATGGACCCCTCACTCACCTGGTCCGAGCAGACCCTCCAGCAGGGCAAGGCATTCCAGAAGGCGGTGGACGACTACGCCCAGCAGTGCGCAACCGTCGTGCACGACGCCTGCCCCGCCACCACCCCGGACGGCATCCGCAAGGTGATCACCGACCTGTCCGCACGGACGTCGAAGCACCCGCTGCGCATCAAGGGCACCACCCAGCGGCTCGACGAGAACCTGCTGCTCACCGCCATCACCATGTCGATGTACTCGCCCGAGTCCCAGTGGCAGGACCTGTCCGAGGCACTTCGCGCCGCACACAACGGCGACGGGACGAAACTCGCCGAGCTCGCGAGCCCCGGCATATCCACCCAGGACGGCAACACCGACGCCGGATCCGACCCGAGTACCCCCGCCGACGAGCAAGCCCCCAACAACTCCTCCGCCGCCATCACCGCCGTCAACTGCCTCGACCAACCGCACCCAAGGGACCCGCAGCCCTACTGGGACCTGCTGCAGCGCGCGAACCAGGAGGCCGGAGCCATCGGCACCACCACCGTCCTCGCCGAACTCACCTGCAAGGAGTGGCCCGCCGGACAACAGCAGCCACACCGCGTCCACGCCGAGGGCCTGCCCCCGGTCCTGGTCGTGGGCACCACCGGCGACCCGGCAACGCTCTACCCGTGGGCACAGAGCCTCGCCGCCCAACTGCCCGGCGGCATGCTGCTCACCTACAAGGGCCTGGGCCACACCGCCTACGGCCGCAGCAACGCCTGCGTCACCGACGCCGTCGACGCCTACCTCACCGACCTCAAGCCGGTACCGAACGGGACGACCTGCTGACCGAGCACCTCATCACACGCCCCGCGAGCGGCCCGAAGAGCGCGTCATCGCATCCGTGCCCCCTCGCACCGTCCGCACCCGCAATCCGCAGCCCGCACCACTGGAGATCTTCCGCATGCTGTGCCGCTCGACAAGTCATCGTCGCTGGTGGAACGGTGACGGTGCGTTGGCTGGCAGCATCTTCGGGTAATCGTGTCCTTGCCGTACAAGGTGACCCGGAAGTTACTCTCCCTGCCGTCGGCGCTGCTCCGCGGTGATGTGGCGAAGGGCGCGGAGCTTCTCGTGTTGCGGCACGAGAATGCGGTGCTGCGGCGGCGGCTGGCCGGCCCGGTCCGCTACGAGCCGGTCGATCGGTTCTGGTTCGCTGCCCTCTCCGGTCTGAGATCTTGGCGTCGCTGCTGTGAGGTCTTCCCGGTCACGCCCGACACTCTGTTCGACCGGTCGGCCGCCGACGCCATGGCGATCAAGAGTCTCGTCCTGCGACTCGCCGGCGAGAATCCGCGATGGGGGCACAGGCGGATCCAGGGCGAGTTGGCTCGGCTCGGGCACCGGATCGCAGCATCGACGGCGTGGACGATTCCCCACGGAGCGGGCATGGACCCAGCGCCGCGTCCCACCGGTCCGTCCTGGCGGGAGTTCCTGACCGCCCAGGCCGAGGGCATCATCGCAGCGGACTTCTTGCACGTTGACACCGCGCTCGGCGGGCGGCTGTACGCACTGGCGCTTCTCGAGCACGGCACCGGACCGCTTGCACATCACCGGGGTCACCGCCCATCCGGCGCGGGAGTGGGCGGTCCAGCAGGAGAGGAATCTCTCCGGCGACCTTGGTGTGCGCATGGAGTCCTGAGGTTCCTGCTGCGCAGCCGGATGCTCGGCGGCCTCATCAACGAAGTACAGAGACGCCGCGTGACCTGCGGCGGCGACTTTTCGAGCGGCACAGGGTCGGAGCCAGGGGCGCGCACCGATTCCGCGTCGGGGTAGCTACGCCGTCACCGCCGGCTCCGCCACGTTCCGCTCGGAGCTCCGCTCCGCGCGCAGCGAGAACGCGACCGGCACGCCCAGCGCGCACAGGGCCGCGCAGCCGGCCCAGACCGTCACGTACGCGCTCTGGTCCGGGATTCCGGGGCGCAGCAGCAGCGAGTCCAGCAGTACCGCGCTCACTGCTCCGGCCGTCGCTCCGGCCAGGGTCTTGAGGGTGTTGTAGACGCCGGTGCCCACCCCGGTCTGGTCGGCGGGGAGCCGGTGCATCAGCAGGCCGGGGAGCAGGCTCAGGCCCAGTCCGGCGCCGAAGCCCGCCAGCGCGCTCGGAGCGAGGAACTGCCAGGCGGCCGCGTGGGCCAGTGCGATCAGCGTGTACCCGGCCGCGCTGAGCGCGAAGCCGCAGCCCAGCACGGCGCGCGGGCCGAACCGGCGGGCCAGCCGGTCCGCCGTCACCGCGCCGACCAGCGCGCCGAGGACAGCTGGCAGTGACAGCAGGCCCAGTAGCTGCGAGTCGGCAGCCAGGCCGTACCCAGTCTCGGCGGGGCGGGCGGCCTGGAAGGAGAGGGTCGGTGCCTGCGAGCCGTAGAGCGCGCAGCCCAGCAGGAAGCTGAGCCCGAACACCGGCGCGGTGGCCCGCCGGACCAGCATCCGGACGTCGATGGTCGGCGCGGGCGTGCGCAGTTCCTGACGGACGAAGAGCGCCAGCAGGGCGACGGCGGGCACCAGCAGCCAGGCGTGCCCGGACAGGCCGGAGAAGAGCAGCCCGAGGCCGCCGCTGAGCAGCAGCGCGCCGAGCCAGTCCAGCCGTCCCTGGGCCCTGGTCCGCGATTCCGGCACCCAGCGCCACACCACCAGCAGTGCCAGGGCGGGCAGCAGTGCCAGCGGCCACAGGCCCGGTCGCAGCACGGCTCCGGTGATGCTGCCCAGGGTCAGTGAGCCGACCAGTAGTCCGACGGCCCGGCTGCCGCGCTCCTCGCCCAGCCGGTCGCGCAGCAGCGCGAACTCCAGCGGCAGCCAGCAGGACAGGAACCCGGACAGCGCCCGGCCCAGCAGCACCGCGGTCAAGTCGCGGGCCAGGGCGGTGGCCAGGTAGCCGAGAAGGGTCAGTGCCAGCGTGGCCAGCAGCAGCCGGCGGTGCCCGAAGAGGTCGCCGAGCCGGGAGGTCAGCGGCACCGCCACGCCCGCGACCAGGAACTCCACCCCGAGCGCGAGGGACTGACCGCCTGCCCCGAAGTGCAGGGTGCTCGCCAGCTGCGGCAGCAGGATCGGGAATCCGCCCTGGAGCACGCCGCTGGCGAACTCGACCAGGACCAGCAGGACGATGAGCGGGTGGCTGCGCAGCATGGGCCGTCCCTGGACGTGGTGGGCAGAATGAGGTGACCGACAGAATGGCCATGCCACGGACCCGAACGGTACGGACGCACGGATCGGCTCCGGGGGGTGGCGGCCGTGCAAGGATCAGCCATGATCGACGAGCTGGATCTGGCCCTGGTGGACGCGCTACGGGTGGACCCGCGAGCGCCGTGGTCCAAGCTGGCGCGCCCGCTGGGTGTGGACCCGGCGACGCTCTCCCGCCGCTGGGCCAGGCTCTCCGCGAGCGGTGACGCCTGGGTGGCCGGGTACCCCAGCGCCGATCGCACCGACCTCGGACTGATCGCGCTGGTCGCGGTGGAATGCCAGGCGGATGCCGTGGCCTCGGTGGCCTCGGAGCTGGCGGCGGACCCGCAGGCGGCGACGATCGAACTGGTCAGTGGCGGGGCGGACCTGCTGGTGACGGTGGCGGCGCTGACCCGCGAGCAGTTGACGGACTACGTGCTGGACCGGATGAGCCGTCTGCCCGGCGTGCTGCGGACCACGATCTCCTTCGTCGAGCGCACGCTGCGCGAGGGCAGCCGCTGGAGCGACGGGGCCCTCGATCCGCAGCAGCGGGCGGCCATCACCCCCGACTCGTCGGAGCGTGACCCAGCACTGCGGCCCGCCCGCGCAGTACTGCGGGACCGCCGACTGCTGCACGCCCTGGGCGAGGACGGGCGGATGCCGTACGCGGTGCTCGGCCAGCGGCTGGGGCAGCCCGCGACGACCGTACGCCGACGAGTGGCGGAGCTGCGAGACTCGGGGCAGCTGGTGCTCCGCTGTGACGCCTCGCCCCGGCTGACTGGGCACCCGCTGGGCACGATGCTCTGGCTCGACCTGCCGGCGCACCGGCTGGAGGCGGCCGCGCTGTGGCTGTGCGCCTTGCCGCAGACCCGGATGTGCGCGGTGACGGTAGGCTCCGCCAACCTGGTGGCGTACCTGGTGACGCGGGGCTTCACCGAGACGCGGCGGGTGGAGGAGGAGCTGTCGCGGCGCTTCCCCGAATGCCGCGTCCGCGACCGGCAGGTCACGCTCCGCACGGCCAAACTGGTGGGCCGCCTGCTGGACCCGGACGGCAGGGCCGTGGGCTACGTCCCGATCGACCCGTGGGCCCCGCAGGCGGCGCGCCCTACCGCAGGCGGTTGACGGCGAGCGCCGCGAGCAGCGCGGCGGCGGCGGGGAGGACGGAGTCGTCGAAGGCGGCCTGTGGGGAGTGGTTGTAGGCCGCGCCGAAGGGGTCCAGGTCGGCGGGGCACGCGCCCAGCATCAGATAGGCGGAGGGCACCAGCGCACCGACCATGCCGAAGTCCTCGGACCCCGCCACCGCGTTCGGCATCTCGACGTAGTTCTCCGCTCCGACGATCTCGCGGGCCGTCTCGGCGGCGCGGGCCGCCTCGGCCGGGTCGTTGACGGTGACCGGGTAGCCGGGGACGATCTGCGCCTCGACGTTGAGCCCGTGCGCCGCCGCGACGCCCCGGACCAGCCGCAGCGACTCCTCGGCCACCCGCGCCCGGGACGCCACGGAGAACGAGCGGATCGTCGCGCTGAACACGGCGTCGTCCGGGATCACGTTGTCGGCGCTGCCGGCGTGGAAGGAACCGACCGTCAGAACCACCGGGTCGAAGGCGTCGAACCGGCGGGTCACCATAGTCTGCAGCGCCGTCACCGCCTCACAGGCTGCCGGAATCGGGTCCAGCGCGAGATGCGGGCTGGACCCGTGCCCGCCGCGCCCGCGCAGGGTGACCTGAAGGGTGTCCGAGGCCGCCATGATCGGCCCCGGGCGGGTGGCCACCCAGCCGGCCGGCAGCAGCGCCGAGGCGACGTGCAGCGCGTACGCGGCCACCACCCGTTCCCCAGCCGCGTCCAACACGCCCTCGTCGATCATCAGTTGGGCCCCGCCGCCGCCCTCCTCGCCGGGCTGGAACATGAACACCACATCCCCCGCCAGCTCCTCCCGCCGCTGGGCGAGCAGCCGGGCCGCGCCCACCAGCGCGGCGGTGTGCAGGTCGTGGCCGCAGGCGTGCATGGCGCCGGGGATCCGCGAGGCGTACGGCAGGCCACTGGTCTCCTGCACCGGCAGCGCGTCCAGGTCCGCCCGAAGCAGCACCGCCGGGCCGGGACGCCCGCCCCGCAGCACTGCGGTGACGCTGCTGAGCGCCCGTCCCAGTGTCAGCTCCAGCGGCAGCCCCTCCAGGGCCGCCAGGACCTTGGCCTGCGTCAGCGGCAGCGCCAGGCCGATCTCCGGCTCCTGGTGCAGGGCGTGGCGCAGGGCGGTCAGCTCGGGCTGGAGCAGGGTGGCGGATTCAAGCAGGGTCGGCATCGGAACTCCCAGGGGGATCGGCGGTCACCCCATGCTCATCCCGCCCGCCCACCCGAGCACCGCTCTGCACGAAAACGCCGACCCGCAGCCGACGGGCGCAGGGATCAACCAGTGGAGCAAGCGCCGTCCCGCAGCCCGGTGGCTTGAGCGAGCTGGTGGGCCGCCAGGTTCCAGAGCCGGCCGACTTCGCTCGTGGCGGGAAGCGGAGGGTGAAGCGGGCGCCGCCGAGCGGGCCGGTGTCGATGTCGAGGGTGCCGCCGTGGGCCTGAGCGACCCAGGAGGTGATGGACAGACCGAGGCCGGTGGAGCCGAAGCCGTTCTGGAAGCGCTGGAACAACGCATGGGCCAGAGCCAGGGGATGCCGGGGCCTGCGTCTCGACGATCACCGTTCCGTCGGAAGCCACCGCGAGCTCGCCAAAGTCGGCGAAGCCCTCACCGGCCACCTCGTCGAGCAACTCCGACTCAACGGGCAGATCCCCCGCCGCTGGCCCGCCTGACCTAGCAACCGAGCGCCAGCGCGGACACCTTCACGGCAGGAGATCGTGGCCGACCTGAGCGCGGTACAAGGGAGCCGCGCAGGTCAGGGCATGCGCGGACGGCTGGTGGTCGCGTGGTGGTCGCCCCGGGGCGGGTCGAGACTGAGGGCAAGCCGGTTCCGATCCCGGAGGCTATCACCATGCGCTCCCCCACCGACCGCGGACGCGTCTACCGCCGCTGCGGCTGCCGCGACGACCAGCGCAAACAACTCGGCACCCGATGCCCCCACCTCACGGCCGACCCCGACCACGGAACCTGGGCATTCGCCGCCGACGCCCCCTCCACCGACGGCACCCGCCACACCGTCCGCCGCTCGGGCTTCCCCGACGAGATCGAAGCCCGCACCGCACTGCGCCACTTCGACCAGGGCCTGGACGCCGGCTTCACCGCCGACCCTGCGAAACCGTCGCCCAATACCTGACTGGGTGGCTCGGCACCAAAGTTCTCGTCCTCAAGCCGACCACCATGACCCGCTACCGCGCCCACGTCGAACAGGACCTCGTCCCGGCGCTGGGCCGTATCCCCCTCGACGACCTCGGATACCGCCATCTGAAGGCGTTCATCACCACCCAACTCGACCACGGCCGCGGGAAGGTCACCGTCCACCGGATCATGGCCACCCTCTCCAGCGCCCTGGGCGACGCCGTGCGCCACCGCCGCCTGGCCCACAACCCGGCCAAGCCCGCCATCATCCCCCGCCCACCGGCCGCCGAACGCCACCTGTGGACCCCCGACGAAGCCGCCCGCTTCCTGCGCTTCACCCATACCACCGACCCGCTCTACGCCGACCTCGTCGAGCTGCTCATCGGCACCGGCATCCGCAGAGGCGAAGCACTCGCCCTGCGCTGGGACGACGTCCACCTCCCCGAACGCACCCTGTTCGTCCGAGCCACCCTCTCAGCCGTCGACAACAACCACCTGCAGCTCACCCGACCCAAGACCAGCGGCAGCCGCACCTGGGTCGCACTCTCCGACCGCGTCACCGACGCCCTCCAAGACCGCGCCGACACCCGCGCCTTCGGGCAGGCCACCCCCGCCAGCGGCTACGTCTTCGGACAGATCACCCCCGCCGCCGGCTACGTCTTCCACCGCCACGGACGCCCGCTGCACCCCAAGCACGTCCTCGACCACTTCCACATGCTCTGCGACTGGGCCGGCGTCAGGCGCATCGCCCTGCACGACCTGCGCCACCTCACCGCCAGCTTCGCCATGGCCGCCGGCGTCCCCCGGCCCGTCGTCTCCAAGACCCTGCGCCACCGCACGCTGTCCACCACCGCGAACATCTACAGCGCACTCAGCCCCCTGGCCGCACGCGCCGCCGTCGACGCCGTCGCCTGGGCCCTGGACACCGCCGAACACACCATCATCGGCAGCCCCGCCTGCCGGGCCCTGCGCCCCTGGCACCAGACACCCCGCCCCCACCGCAGGATGACCACTCCTCAACCCCGCCGAATCACCGAACAGGCCACCGCGTGGCCCAAGTGGCCCGGCGACCACCATGCGACCACCAACTGACGGAACGACAAAAAGGCCGTCCCCGCCAGAAGCGGAAACGGCCTACGACCTGCGAAAACGCAAGTCGGGACGACAGGATTTGAACCTGCGACCCCCTGACCCCCAGTCAGGTGCGCTACCAAGCTGCGCCACGTCCCGTGGTCTCGCTGCCAGCGGTACTGGCTTCTCGACCTTGTCCCCGGTGTCCCGGCGACGTGCAAAACAATACAGCACGGCGAGGGGTGTTCGCTGCCAGGTTCGGTGCAGGTCACAGGCGGGGTGGCGGGTGGCGAGGGTGGGTGGGGTCAGGGGGTGGGGTGGCGGGCGTCGTAGCGGAGGAAGGCGGGGCGGCGGGCGGCGAGGAGGAGGACGGCGGCGACGCAGGCGAGGCCGCCGGAGACGGCGGAGACGGCGGGGGTGGTCAGGGCGGCCACGGTGCCGGACTCGAAGTCGCCGAGCCGTGGGCCGCCGGCGACGACCACGATGAAGATGCCCTGCAGGCGGCCGCGCATCTCGTCGGGGGCGGCGACCTGCATCATCGTGTTGCGGAAGATCATGCTCACGGTGTCCGCGCAGCCTGCCACCGCGAGCAGCAGGAGGCCGAGCCAGAGCTGGCCGTGGGTGAGGCCGAAGAGGGCGATGGACAGGCCCCAGGCGATCACGGAGACGAGGACGGCCGCGCCCTGGCGGTGGACGCGGGAGATCCAGCCGGAGAAGAGCGCGCCGGTCAGCGCGCCCACGGCGGGGGCGGCGACCAGCAGGCCGACGGTGCGGGCGTCGCCGCCGTAGAAGCCGACCGCGATGGCGGGGAAGAGGGCGCGGGGCATGCCGAACACCATGGCGGCGAGGTCGGCGAGGAAGCTGGTGCGCAGGTTGGGCTGCTCGCGCAGGAAGCGCAGGCCGTCCAGGACGGAGGCGCGGCCCTTGCGGGTGCCGGTTTCCGGGCGCATCGAGGGCAGCCGCCACATCGCGTAGATGGTGCCGGCGAAGGCGGCGGTGTCGACCAGGTAGGCGCACTGGCTGCCGTAGGCACCGATCAGGACGCCGCCGAGCATCGGGCCGACGGTGAGGCCGAGGTTCATGCTGATGGTGTTCAGCGCGTTGGCGGCGGGCAGCTGCTCGCTGGGGACCAGGCGCGGGATCATGGACGACCGGGCGGGCGAGCTGAGGGCGAAGAAGGCGCCCTGCAGGGCCACCGCGGCGTACAGCACCGCGACCTGGCCCAGCCCGAGCAGGGCCTGGGTAGCCAGGATCGCGGAGACGGCGGCCAGGCCGGCCGAACCGATCAGGCCGAGCTTGCGGCGGTCCACGGTGTCGGCGATGGCGCCGCCGTAGAGGCCGAAGACGATCAGCGGGACGAGCGAGCAGAGGCCCACCAGTCCGGTGGCGAAGGTGGATCCGGTCAGGGCGTAGACCTGGACGGCGACCGCGACGGCGGTCATCTGCTGGCCTATCGAGGAGACGGACTGGCCGAACCAGACGCGGCGGTAGTCGGCGTTCTCGCGCAGCGGCGTCAGGTCCGCCAGGGCTCCGCGCAGGAAGCGCTTGGCAGGCGGTTCAGCGGCAACAGGGGAAGAGGTGGCGGAGGGGGCGGACGGAGGAGAGGTGGGATGATTGGTCGACACAGCGTCCAATGGTCGCCCCTCCCCCTGCGCCCCGGCCCACCGGGACCCCCGCAGCCGTCACTGCTCGGCGCGCAGCGGCCGGAAGAGTCCCTCCTGCACCACCGACACCACCAGTTGCCCGCTGCGGTCGAAGATCTGGCCCCGGGCCAGGCCGCGCGCGCCGTGCGCGATCGGCGACTCCTGCTGGTAGAGCAGCCAGTCGTCGGCGCGGAACGGGCGGTGGAACCACATCGCGTGGTCGAGCGAGGCCATGTCGAAGTTGCGTCTGCCCCAGAGCGGTTCGACGGGGGCGCGGACGGAGTCCAGCAGGGTCATGTCGCTGGCGTAGGTCAGCGCGCAGACGTGGATCAGCGGGTTGTCCGGCAGGGAGCCGTTGGTCCGCAGCCAGACGCCGCTGCGCGGCTCGACGCCGGCCAGCTCCTCCTCCGTCCAGCGCAGCCGTTCCACGTAGCGGATGTCGAACGGCTGGCGACGGCTGATGAACGGCGGCAGCTCGCCGAGCCGGCTGCCGACCTCCTCCAGCGCGCTCGGCAGGTCCTCCGGCGCCGGCACTGCGGGCATCGGCTCCTGGTGCTCGATGCCGCCGGGCTCGGGCACGTGGAAGTCGGCGGTCAGCGCGAAGATGCTGCGGCCCTGCTGGATGCCGAGCACCCGGCGGGTGGTGAAGGAGCGTCCGTCCCGGATCCGGTCGACCTGGTAGACGATCGGCACGCCGGGCACGCCGGGGCGCAGGAAGTAAGCGTGCAGTGAGTGCACCGGGCGGTCGTCCTCGACCGTGCGCCCGGCCGCGACCAGCGCCTGCCCTGCCACCTGCCCGCCGAAGGTACGCTGCAGCGCCTCCTCGGGGCTGCGTCCACGGAAGATGTTGAGCTCGATCTGCTCCAGATCCAGCAGGTCGACGAGCTGGTCGACGGGCGTTCCCATGGCGTGCGTCCTCTCAGGGGCGGGCTCGCCGGAAAGTCCGGCGGCATACCGCTGTCGTTCGTCTAGCAGAAGTCTGCTGCCGACCGGGGAATTCCCACCCGTCGGCACGCGGAGGCCGCTCAGCGCAGCAGCCCCAGATCCCGCGCGCAGGAGGACCAGGCCCGCCAGCCCTGCTGGTGCAGGATCTCCTGCGCGACGGTGATCTGCTGACCTCGCGTCGCCTGGTCCGGACGGAGGGCGAAGCGCAGACCGTCGGCGTCCTGCCAGGTCGGCGGCCAGATCTGCAGGCCGCCGTAGTAGCCGTTCCCGGTGGCGGCGGCCCAGTCCCCGCCGCTCTCGCAGTCGGCCACCTGGTCCCAGGTGGCATCGGACGGCAGCGGCGGCTCGACGGGCTGAACTCCCCGCCGCACCACGGCAGCAGACGAAGCAGCCGCGGAGACCGCGTCAGCCCCGGCATCAGCCGCAGGCGCCACGACGAGGGCCGCCACTCCCCACACCCCGACGAGTATTCGCCATCTGATCGTGCACGTGCTCAGCATCATCCGACTCTTACGAGCGCCGCCCGGCCCCGCGACCCGGCCCGCCCGCCGCTGCTCCGTCCGGGTGTACGGCCGCCGCGAAACGCGGCCGACCGCCGCCCCCGGGAGGGGACGGCGGTCGGTGACGCGCGCGGGGCGTGCAGGCTGACGGGGTACGTCAGACCGCGAGCACCTGGCCCGGCAGGATGAGGTCGGCGTTGCCGCCGATGACCTGCACGTTGTTCTTGTACAGGGTGTGCCAGTCGAGGCCCTTGGCGGCGGCGATCCCGCTCAGGGTGTCGCCGCTCTTGACGGTGTAGGTGCCACCGGTGCTCGGCGCGGCGGGTGCGACGGGCTTCGCGGGGGCGGCCGGCTTGGCCGGAGCAACCGGAGCAGCGGGCTTGGCCGGAGCGGCGGGCTTGGCCGGAGCGGCCGGCTTCGCGGGAGCAACCGGTGCAGCGGGCTTGGCCGGGGCAGCCGGCTTCGGGGTGGCAGCGGTCGAGGTCGAGGTCGAGCTGGTGTCGACCGCGGCCGGCGCGCCACCGGCAGTCAGGCCGGCCTTGACGGAGCAGACCGGCCAGGCGCCGGGGCCCTGCGAGGCGAGCACCTTCTCGGCGATGGCGATCTGCTGGCCCTTGGTGGCCAGGTTGGCCTGCGCGGCGTACTGGGTGCCACCGAAGGCGGCCCAGGTGGAGGAGGTGAACTGCAGGCCGCCGTAGAAGCCGTTGCCGCTGTTGATGCTCCAGTTACCGGTGCTCTCGCACTGGGCGACCGCGTCCCACGTGGCGGTGGAGGCGGCGGAGGCCGTGGTGGCCGTCACGAGGCCGGCCACCGGAAGGGCGACCATGACGCCACCCATGATCGCCATGCGGAGGCGGCCGCGGCTGCGGCCCGTCTGGGCGTTGTCGGCGACGGCGGCGGCGGCGTTCTCGTTACGGAAGGTCATGGGTTCCTCTCGACAGCCCCGGGCGGGCATGCGGAACCAGACCGTCGAAGGTCCGATTCGCTCGCCTCGTCCGCTGGGCGACCGTGCACGTGTCCGACGTGCCGCGTCGCCCTGGCCACTCCGCCACTCACCGCCGACCTGTTCGAGCTGTCGGCTGGTGGGCACCTGCTGTGCGCTGGGGGTGAACCCGGGTGGTGCTCGTTGCACCGAGAAAGAAACTAGGCGCCGGGGCTGCCCCGATCAATCGGGTAGCGGTCTTCCCAGGTCAATCAGGCGTTACCGACGGTAATGATCAAGCAAATCGCACACAAATGTCCATTTTGACCAGGTTTACGAAGATCAAACATGTGCCCACCGTGACCCCGACCACTTTCTCGACCCTGTGAGCCTGCGCACAGCATCGACGGATTGTGGTCGCCGATCAGCCGTCCGTGGTCATCGGTCGGGCAAATCGCGTCAGTCTGCACCTCCACCCGTGACTCGGGCCACAGCAGTCCGTTGGTAATGGCGGCCGGGTGCGCCCGCGCCACCCCCGCAACGAACCGAGGAGTCCTTCGTGCCGCGCATGCTCGATGTCAGCGACGAGGTCCGAGCCGAAATCGGCGACGACGAGGCAGACCGCCTGCTCGGCGGGGCCCATGCCCCTGATACCTACGACTGCACGTCCTGTCGAACGCCGGGCGACTCGATCCACGAGCCGACCAGCACCGTCCTGTTCGTCGGCGACGAGACCGCCGTCCTCGCCTTCGCCCACGCCCGCTGCGTTCCCTCCCAGGTCGTCACGCTCTCCGAGGAGCAGCTCCTCGGCGCGGTCCGCAGCATCAGCCAGGCGCAGGGCAGCGGGCTGCCGGCCCAGGCGTACCCGGTCGACCCGATGCCCGCACCGGCGGGCCCGATCGGGACACCGGCCGACGCACCCCTCCCCGCTCAGGTCACCGGCCCCGCGCCGGGCGAGCCCGCCATCCTCGGCATCACCTGCGGCCTGGTGCTCTGCGGCGACACCGGGCACGCCGCCCTGGTGGTCGAGCCGACCGGACCGGTCGGCCGACCGGGCAGCCTGATCGGCTCGGACGAGTTCCTGCCGCTGCTCGCGGAGCACGGCTTCGCCCCGATCCGCGACGTGGAGCAGCCCCCGGCCGTCCTGGCGGGCTGGTCGGTGCTGATGGCGATGGGACGGCTGCACGCGATCCTGCAGCCGTCGGCGGCCGGCACCAGCTCCGCCTGGTGGCAGGCCCACCAGCCGCTGCTGGTCACCGACCCCTGGCGCGCGGCGGCCTCCCGGCACGCGCAGGTGATCATGTACGCGGCGCCGGCCGGGACGATCGGGCGCCAGCCCCGCGAGGACCTGCTCCGCACCGCGCTCGACCGGGCGGCCGCCCAGGGCCTGCTGGTCGCGGCGGCCCTCCCGCTCGCGGGCACCTGAGCCGCCGCCGCGGTAGCAGGCTGAACCCCGCCGGGGCCGTTCCCGCAACGGCCCCGGCGCGCGTCTGCCCAGCGCGCGTCCGGCCCGGCGCGACTGCCCCGGCGCGCGACTGTCCCCAGCGCTCCCGCCCGCGGCACGCGCTCCCACCCCGCGCCCGCCACCCGCATCCCCTGACCGGCTCACTCGTTGGCCCTTACGTGTACAGCTACGACGTGACCTCAGCCTTCCGCCAGACCACCGCCAGCCGAGGGATCCCGGCGATGAGGCCGTCGTACGACGCGGAGCATCCGCACTCCGCCACCCCCATCTACGACGAGCTCTACTCCGAGTACCGCCGGCTCTTCCGCGCCCTGCCCGGCGACCGCGCCGGCGAGGAGGACCTGCGCTTCACCGGCTTCGCCGTCCGCGAGCGCCGCCCGCACGGGTACGCGAGCGCGTACGCCGTGGAGGAGTACCGCTCCCCCTACACGCACGGCCAGCCGCACCCGGGCCACGCCCCCGGCCCGCACGGCTACGGCCATGGCCATGGCCCTGAGCAGCCGTCCACTCCGCCCCAGCACCAGTCGTTCCCCACCTACGCGGGATACGTGCCGGGGGTGCCGCAGTTCGTCCCGGCGCAGCAGCAGGTCCCGCAGCAGCACCCTCACCACCAGGCCCAGGCCCAGGCCCAGGGGCAGCCCGCGACGCCCCACCCGGGCGCGCCGAGCGCAGGCCAGGGCTGGGTCGCCTCCGGCTACCTGGCCGCCACCGTGCCGGCCGCGCCGGCGCCCCCCTCCCCCGCGCCCGTCGGCGCGTCCGTGGCCGGGCGGCACCGCAGCGGCCTGCTCTCGCTGCCGCCGGGACGCACGCCGACCCTCTCCTGAAACGCCTGAAGGCCGGAAAAGCCGGAACGGCCCGGCCCCGCTGAGGGGGCCGGGCCGTTCCGCACATCGCCTACTTGCGGCGGCGCTTCTCGCGCACCCGCACCGAGATCGAGATCGGCGTCCCCACGAAGCCGAACTCCTCCCGCAGACGGCGCTCGACGAACCGGCGGTAGCCGGCCTCCAGGAAGCCCGAGGCGAAGAGCACGAAGCGCGGCGGCTTGATGCCCGCCTGGGTGCCGAACAGGATGCGCGGCTGCTTGCCACCGCGGATCGGGTGCGGGTGGGCGGCGACCAGCTCGCCGAGGAAGGCGTTCAGCTTGGCCGTGGAGATCCGGGTCTCCCAGCCCGCCAGCGCGGTCTCGATGGCCGGCACCAGCCGCTCCATGTGACGGCCGGTCAGCGCGGAGACGTTGACCCGCGGCGCCCACTTCACCTGGACGAGATCCTGCTCGATCTCGCGCTCCAGGTAGTAGCGGCGCTCCTCGTCCATCTGGTCCCACTTGTTGTACGCGATGACGACCGCGCGTCCGGCCTCGACCGCCATCGTGATGATGCGGGTGTCCTGCTCGGCCAGCGGCTCGCTGCAGTCGACCAGGACGACCGCGACCTCGGCCTTGTCCAGCGCGGCGGAGGTGCGCAGCGAGGCGTAGAAGTCGGCGCCGGCGGTCAGGTGGACCCGGCGGCGGATACCGGCGGTGTCGATGAACTTCCAGGTCTTGCCGCCGAGGGTGATCAGCTCGTCGACCGGGTCGCGGGTGGTCCCGGCCAGCTCGTTGACGACCACGCGGTCCTCGCCGGCCACCTTGTTGAGCAGGCTGGACTTGCCGACGTTCGGACGGCCGATCAGCGCGACGCGGCGCGGGCCGCCCTGCACCACGCCGAAGGTCTGCGGCGGCGCCTCGGGCAGCGCGGCCATCACGGCGTCCAGCAGGTCGCCGGAGCCGCGGCCGTGCAGGGCCGAGACGGGGTAGGGCTCGCCGAGGCCGAGCGACCACAGGTAGGCGGCCTCGGCCTCGGTGGACTGGCCGTCCACCTTGTTGGCGCAGAGCACCACGGGCTTTCCGGCCCGGCGGATCAGCTTGATCAGCGCCTCGTCGGTGTCGGTGGCGCCGACCGTGGCGTCCACGACGAAGAGCACGGCGTCCGCGCTCTCGATGCCGAGCTCGGCCTGCGCGGCCACCATCGCGTCCAGGCCGAGGACGTCGATCTCCCAGCCGCCGGTGTCGACGAGCTTGAAGCGGCGGCCGTTCCAGGTCGCCTCGTACTGCACGCGGTCGCGGGTGACGCCGGGCTTGTCCTCGACGACCGCCTCGCGGCGGCCGATGATGCGGTTGACCAGGGTCGACTTGCCGACGTTCGGGCGGCCGACGACGGCCAGCACCGGCAGCGGGATGTGCCGCTCGTTCAGGTCGCCGTCGATCTCGTCGGGGTCGAAGCCCTCCTCGGCGGCCAGCGCCATGAACTCGGCGTACTCGGCCGCGTCCAGCTCGCCGTGCGCGCCCGAGGTGACCTCGGTCGCGCCGGTGGTGTCGTTGCTCATCTTCGTCTGTTCCGTTTCCCGGCCCGCCCCCAGGGCGTGCCGTGCGTACCTGCCCGGCGAACGGGCAGCGCGAAAAGAAAAACTAAAAAACCTATGCGGCAGTCAGGCGCCCGGCCCGCTGCTCCACCAACTCCGCAATGGTGTCGATGACCTGATCGAGCGTCAGGTCACTGGTGTCCACCAGCACGGCGTCCGCGGCCTGCGCCAGCGGCGCCGTCACCCGGGACGAGTCGGCGGCGTCACGGCGGACCAGGTCCGCCGCCATCTCCGCGATGGTGGCCTCGTCCACGCCCTTGGCCCGCAGCTCGGCCGCCCGGCGCTCGGCGCGGGCCGCCTCGGAGGCGGTCAGGAAGATCTTGGCGGTGGCCTCCGGGAAGACCACCGTGCCCATGTCGCGCCCCTCGGCGACGATCCCGCGCTGCGCGAGGGCCGCGCAGCCGCGCTGCAGCTCGACCAGCCGCACCCGCACCTGCGGGACGGCGGACACCGCGCTGACCTTGGCGGTCACCTCGGGGCCGCGGATCGGTCCGGAGACGTCCTGGCCGTCGACGGTGATGGTCGGGCCGTCGGCGTCCGTACCGGAGACGATCACGGGCTTGTCGCAGGCCGTCGCGACCGCATCGGCGTCGTCGACGTCGACCTCGTTCTCGAGCATCCACCAGGTCATCGCCCGGTACATCGCACCGGTGTCCAGGAAGCTCAGGCCCAGTCGGGTCGCCACCGCGCGGGAGACGGTCGACTTGCCGGAACCGGAGGGTCCGTCGATGGCGACGACGACCGGGGCGTGCGCTCGGTCGGCTGTGTCCACGGTGGAACCTCTCTTCTTGGCACCGGGGGGTCTCCTCAAGGTTAGACGACCGGCGCCACCTCTCCTCCCGGCCGACTCCCGGCCGCCGTACAGCCCCGGAACCTGCCTAGTCGCGGACGTTCCAGCCACGCCCGCGCAGGGCCGTCACCAGCATCTTGGCCGTCGCCGGCGCCACCGACAGCTGCGCCAGGCCGACCTGCTGCCCGGTGGAGTGCTCGATGGCGACGTCCTCGATGTTGACCCCTATCTGCGCGACCTCGCTGAACAGCCGGCCCAGCTCGCCGGGCTGGTCGCCGATGACGACGATCACCGTCTCGTAGCGGGTCGGCGGGGCGCCGTGCTTGCCGGGGATCCGCGCCTGGCCCTGGTTTCCGCGCCGGATCACCGCCTCGATGTCGGCGCTGCCCGCCTGCCGCGCCTCCTCGTCGCCGGTCTCCAGCGAGCGCAGCGCGGCGACCGTCACGCCGAGGTCGACGGCCAGCTCCTCCAGGACGTCGGCGACCACGCCGGCGTTGGCGGAGAGGATGTCCAGCCACATCCGCGGGTCGGAGGCGGCGATCCGGGTGACGTCGCGCACGCCCTGGCCGGAGAGCCGCACGGCGGTCTCGTCGGCGTGCTCCAGGCGCGCGGCGACCAGCGAGGAGAACAGCTGTGGGGCGTGCGAGACCAGCGCCACCGCGCGGTCATGGGCGGCGGCGTCCATCACCACCGGCATGGCGCCGCAGAGCGCGACCAGCTCCAGGGCGGCGTTGAGCGTGTCGGTGTCGGTGTCGGCGGTGGGCGTGAGCACCCAGGGCCGGCCCTCGAACAGGTCGGCGCGGGCGGCCAGCGGGCCGGACTGCTCACGGCCCGCCATCGGGTGGCCGCCGATGTAGTGGACGGTGTCGCAGCCGAGCGAGCCGACCTCGGCGCGCGGACCGGCCTTCACGCTGGCCACATCGGTGTAGCAGCGGGCCAGCCCACGCCGCTGGCAGTCGGCGAGCACCTTGCCGACCAGCGCCGGGGGGACGGCCACGATCGCCAGGTCGACGGGACCGGACGGCTCGTCGGTGGTGCCCGCGCCCAGCGAGGCCGCGGTCCGCGCAGCGTCCGGATCGGCGTCCTCCAGGTAGACGGTCAGGCCGCGACCGGTCAGCGCGAGAGCGGCAGAGGTGCCGATCAGTCCGGTGCCGACGACGGCGACAGTACGCATGGCGGGTTCGTCTCCTGGAACTGGAACGGGCTGGGCTGGGCTGGGCGACCAATTGGACAGACGGTTGGACGGACGGTTCACCATCCTCCCGCACCACCGCCCGCACCGGGCACGCCGGTCGGCAATCCCGTCCCTCGGGCGCGGCGATCCGGCGGCGCGCCGGGGCAAACGGCGGACAGCCGCCCGGTCAGCGGGCAGACTGAGCGACCGAACGGCGGCACGGGCGAAGGGGCGGGACGCGGTGACCGAGCAGGTACCGGAACAGCCGGCACAGAACCAGCCACAGGGGCAGCCACTCGACTGGTCGAGCACCCTCGACTCCGTCGTGGTGCACGCCTCCGGCGCGGTCTGCCGCCGCCGCGCCCACGGCATCCTCCCGGCCGGCGCCGAGGACGCCGGTCCACTGCGGCTGCGCCTCACCGGCCTGCCCCGCGTCCTGGACGGGCAGTCGCTGCGCGCCGGCATCCTCGGCGCGGCGCACGGCTGGCGGGTCAGCGAGGTCCGCCCGGCGGTCGCGGCCCGGCTGCGCGGTCCCGGGGAGCTGCCCGAGCTGCGCCGGCGCCGCGAGCAGCTGGCGGACCGGGAGGCCTCGCTGCGCGGGCTCCAGGGCGTCCTGGAGCGCCGGATCGCCCAGACCGCCGCCCTGCGCGCGGTGGAGCCGGCCAAGAACCCCGAGGACCCGCACCGCCGCACGCCCGCCGACGCCTTCCTGGCGCTCGCCGACTTCGTCGACCAGCGGCTGACCGCCCTGCACGCCCGCGCCGAGGAGTTGCGCGAGCAGCTGGAGCTCGTCGCGCACGAGGTGAGCCTGCTCGACGACCAGCTGGAGCGCGCCTCGGACGCCGAGCCCGCGACCCCGCTCGAAACCTCCGCCGTCGCCGTGGTCACCCTCACCCGGGAGCCCGCTCACGAAGCAGCCCGCGAGCTGACACTCGAACTGGAGTACCTGGTGCCCGGCGCCCTCTGGGTGCCCGCCTACCGGCTGACCCACCGCCGGGGCGACGGCGGCGGCACGCTGGTGCTGCGCGCCGAGGTGGCCCAGCGCACCGGCGAGGACTGGACGGACGTCCGGCTCGGTTTCTCCACCGCCGACCTGCACCGCTCCTCCGAACTGCCGCGACTGCGCTCGATCCGGATCGGTCGCAGCCAGCCCGCCCCGCCGCCCTCCGGCTGGCGGGAGCCGCCGGCCGGGCTCGGCGAGCTGTTCACGGGCTACGACCGGGCCGAGCCCCCGGCGGACCGCCGCGTCCTCCCGGCCCTCGGCGGCCGGCCGCTGCCCCCGCCGGTCGCGGTCGCCTACGGCACCGCCCAGCCGCCCGCGGCGCCGACCCCCTCCCGGCCCGCCGCCCGCGCCATGCGCGCCAAGCTCGCGATGGCCGAGCCGCAGGCCTTCGGCGGGGCAGCCGGGCCCGCCGGACCCCTCGGTGCCGCTCCCGGCGCTCCCGCCCCGGCCGCCGACATGGCACCCGCTCCCCCGGCGCCGCCGGCCGGCCCGGCGACCGAGCTGCTCGACTACGCCGCCCTGACCCTGGCCGGCCCGACCGAGCCGCCGGACCGCCGCGGCCGCCTGCATCCCGAAACGGCCGCTCTCGCAGGCCCCGAGCACGCGGCCCGCCGCCGCGCCGAGTCCCTGGCCGACGCGCTCCCGCTCCCCGCGCACGCCGTCCGCCCGCGCTACTCCGCGGGCTCCTTCGACCACCGCTACGACGCGCCCGCCCGCACCGACCTGCCCTCCGACGGCGGCTGGCACACCGTGACGATCTGCGAGATCCCGGTCTCGCTGCGCACCGAGTACGTCTGCGTGCCGTCCGTCGACCCGGCGGTCTTCGCCACCCTGCTGCTCGCCAACGACTCCGGCCAGGCCCTGCTGGCCGGCCCGCTGGAGGTCACCGTGGACGGCGACTTCCTGCTCGGCACCGCGCTGCCCACGCTCGCCCCGGGCGCCACCCGGCGGGTCGGGCTGGGCGTCGCCGAGAGCGTCCGGGCCACCCGGCGCACCGAGGTCCAGGAGTCCACGGCCGGCCTGCGCGGCGGCATCACGGTGGTCGAGCAGCGGGTGCACGTCGGGCTGGCCAACCGGCTGGGCCACGCGGTCACGGTGGAGGTCCGCGAGCGGATCCCGGTGCCGGGCGACAAGGACATCCGGATCGAGGACCGCCCCGGCTCCCCGGGCTGGACCGCCCCGGCCGAGGCCTCCGAGGCCTACCCGGCCGGCACCCGGCTCTGGCGGGTCGAGCTGCCCGCGGGCGGCCGGGCCCAGCTCGAAGGCGGCTACGAGATCCGGATCCCGGCAGGCAAGGCCCTGACCGGCGGCAACCGAAGGAACTGACCCCATGACCACCGAAATCTCCGCGGCTGCCGCACTCGCCCACCCCGCCCCCGTCCCGCTCCCCGTCACCGCCGTGACCTGCCTGGAGGACCGCGCCCACATCGAGCGCAGCACCACCGTCCTGCTGGCACCCGGTCTCCAGCGGCTGCGGCTCGGCCCGGTCACCGCGCTGGCCGTCGACCGGTCGCTGCGTGCCGAGCTGCGCACCGAGCCGGGCCCGGCTCCCACCGGCGAGGCGACGGGCGCCACGGTGCTGGACGCCCGGCTGACCCGGACCTGGACACCGCGCGCCCCCGGCCCGCCCGGCCCCGGCGACTCGGACCTCTTCCACCGGATGGACGAGCTGGAGCAGCAGCAGCGGCTGGCCGAGCAACCGATCCAGCGGTTGGAGGCCCGGCTCGCGCTGCTCTCCCAGCTCTGCGCCGACCTGCTGACCGAGATCGGCGAGGGGACCGGCCACGGCGAGGCCGAGCCGGTCCGCTGGTCCCGCGAGCTGGACCGGGTGGAGGCCGAACAGGAGTCGTACGGCGAGCAGTTGCGGGCCGCCCAGGCCCGGCGCGAGGAGCTGGACCGGCAACTTCAGGAGGTCCTCGCGGCACTGGCGGCCGCCGAGTCGCAGCCGCCGGAGCTGCTCGCGTACGTCGAACTGACCGTCGCGGCGGACCACGAGACCAGCGCCGAGCTGACGGTCAGCCATCTCACCCCGTGCGCCCTGTGGCGCCCCGCCTACCGCGCCGCCTTCACCAGCGAAACGGAGGACGCGCCGGGAAGCCTGCGCCTGGAGTCGGACGCGATGGTCTGGCAGCGCACCGGCGAGGACTGGACGGACGTCCGGCTCACCCTCTCCACCGCCCGGTCCGCGCTGGCCGCCGAGCCGCCCCGGCTGCACGAGGACGTCCTGACGCTGCGCGAGCTGAGCAGCGGCGAGCGCCGCACGCTCGACGTGGAACTGCGCGAGGAGGAGATCAGCGCGCTCGGCCCGGACGGCCCGCAGGCGGTCACCGGCGAACTGCCGGGGGTGGACGACGGCGGCGAGGTCCGCGTCCTGCGGGCACCGGCTCCGGCGAGCGTCCCGGGCGACGGGCGCGGGCACCGGGTGCCGCTGAGCGCCTTCACCGTCCCCGCCGGCGCCGAGCTGGCCTCCGCCCCCGAACTCTCCCCGCTGGTCACCGAGGTGGTGGCGTTCCGCAATCCGGCCGACCACCCGCTGCTGGCCGGCCCGGTGGACCTGGTGCGCGGCAGCGGCTTCACCGGGCGCGGCGAGCTGCGCTTCACGGCCGCGGGCGCTCCGGCCGAGCTGGCCTTCGGCAGTTCGGACGGCTACCGGGTGCTGCGCGAGACCTCGGAGGTGCGCGGCAGCACAGGCCTGGCGGGCCTCGGGCAGCGCACCGTGCTGACCCGCACGGTCCGGGTGCACGTCTCGCGGCTGTCCGCCCCCGACGAGCAGGGCGAGCAGCGGATCACCCTGCGCGAACGGATCCCGGTCTCGGAGGTGTCGGCGGTCGAGGTGCGGCTGCGCAAGGACGAGTGCCGCCCGGCGCCGGACGAACTGGACGCCGAGGGGGTGCTGCGCTGGGAGCTGTCACTGCCGCCGGGCGGCAGACGGACCGTCACCCTGGTGTACGAGATCTCGGCTTCGGCCAAGGTCGCGGGGCTCTGATGGCCTGGTTGGAGGCCCGCGGTCGGGTACAACAGGAACATGATCCTGCACCTCGCGCCCCTGGACGACTGGCTCCGTGACCCGGGCCGCCCGTACAGCGCAGCCTCGCTGCTGACGGACGGCTTCCTGCACTGCTCGCCGGACGAAAAAGTCGCGTTGGCCGTGGCCAACGCCTTCTTCGCCAACGCGCCGGATCCGCTGATGGCCCTGCTGATCGAGGAGGACCTGGTGGAGCCGATGGTCCGCTGGGAGGCTCCGAACGGGGCTCCCCCGCCCGGAGTGGACCCCGGCGTGCTCTTCCCGCACATCTACGGCCGGCTCAACCGCACCGCCGTCGCGGGCCTGCTCCTGCTGGAGCGCGGCCCCGACGGCCACTGGGCCGGCTTCAGGCCCTGGAGCTAGCGGGGCTCTACAGCCAGCCCCGCTCGCGGGCCGACATGCCGGCCTGGAACCGCGTGGTGGCGCCGAGTTCACGCATCAGGGCCTGGAGCCGGCGCTGCGTGGTGCGGGCGCTCCAGCCGAGCGAGCGGGCGATCGACTCGTCGGTCAGGCCGGCCGCGAGCAGGCCGAGCAGCTTGCGGTGGTCGGCGTCCGGCTCGCCCAGGCCGGGTTCGGCGCCGACCGCGACCTGTAGCGGGACCGCGCGGTCCCACTCCGCCTCGAACAGCCCGTCCAGCGCCTGGAGCAGCGCGGACGGGTGGATCACGTACGCGGCGTCCAGCACGCTGTCGCCGATGCTGATCGGGATGATCGCCATCCGGTCGTCCGAGATGATCATCTTCATCGGCAGCGTGGTGCGGACCCGGGCCTCCTCACCGTCCTGCGCGCCGACCAGGATCTCGTTCTCCAGCCGGCCGGGCCAGGCGACCGCCTCCCGGTCGTAGACCGTGCGGAACCGCACGCCGTCCTTGAGCCGCCGGCGCAGCCGGGTCAGGTACGAGGCCGCGTCCTGCACGTCCTGCACGTACGGCGGGCAGTCGAAGCCCCTGACCTGCTGCGCGCTGGTGTCCTGGAGGTACTCGATCCGCTGGGCGATCGCCTCGCCGCCGGTGAGCACCTCCACCGAGCTGGCCGGGTCGGTGAACCGCGAGGCCTCCCGGAAGGCGTCCATCAACCGGTGCATCTCGGCCCGGGCGGTGCGCAGTTCGGCCTCGCGGTGGCCGATCAGGGTGCCGATCGCGACGTCCGGTGCCACGGCGAGGTAGCGATCGCGGTCGACCGGGGCGCGGGTGGCCATGCCCTGCTGCGCCAGCCGGCTCAGCGACTTGCCGCCCTGCTGGGAGGTCAGCCCGCAGCGCGCGGCCAGATCCGCTGCCGTCGACTGCGGGGCGGCCACCAACGCGGCATAGATCTGGCCGTCGTGCTCGGAGAGACCGAGCGCATTGAAAGCGTCAAACATGGCGCCCCTCCCCCGCGTGGCGGTTTCTCGCCATCCGGCGAGTGATGTTCCTGTGGCCATCTTCTGCCACGGACGTTCCCCTTGACAACCCTCCGCGGCCCAACCACAGCGCGCAGACAGCACCGAGGGCCGTGCACCGAGGCTGGTGCACGGCCCTCTGGAGGAGCTGGCGGGGTGTTACAGGCCGACCTCGTTCATCAGCTGGCCGACCTCGGGGTTGGTCAGGCGGCGCAGCCAACCAGACTTCTGGTCACCGAGCGCGATCGGACCGAAGTGGGTCCGGACCAGCTTCTCGACCGGGAAGCCCGCCTCGGCGAGCATCCGGCGCACGATGTGCTTGCGGCCCTCGTGCAGGGTGACCTCGACCAGGTAGTTCTTGCCGACGTTCTGCAGCACCTTGAAGCTGTCGGCACGGGCGAAGCCGTCCTCCAGCTCGATGCCCGCCGCCAGGGTCTTGCCCAGGTCGCGCGGGATCGGGCCGGTGATGGCGGCCATGTAGGTCTTGGTCACGCCGTACTTCGGGTGGGTCAGGCGGTGGGCCAGCTCACCGTGGTTGGTGAGCAGGATGATGCCCTCGGTCTCGGTGTCGAGACGGCCCACGTGGAACAGCCGGGTCTCCCGGTTGGTCACGTAGTCGCCCAGGCACTGGCGGCCGTCGGGGTCCTCCATGGTGGAGACGACGCCGGCCGGCTTGTTGAGCGCGAAGAACAGGTACGACTGGGTGGCGACGGTCAGGCCGTCCACCTTGATCTCGTCCTTCTCCGGGTCGACGCGCTTGCCCTGCTCGGTCACGAGCTTGCCGTTGACCTGGACGCGGCCCTGGTCGACCAGCTCCTCGCAGGCCCGGCGGCTGCCCATGCCGGCCCGCGCGAGCACCTTCTGCAGGCGCTCGCCCTCGACCTCGCCGAAGGTCTTCGGAAGCTTCACGGCCGGCTTGTCGTGCCGGGCCAGCACCGCGTCCTCGATCTTGGCCTGCAGCTCACGGGAGCGCTGCGGCTGACGGCGCGGGTCGCCCGGGGCGCCCTGGCCCTCCTTGCGCGGGGGCTTGGTACGAGGGGCCTGGCTCTGCGGCAGCGCCTTGCGGGCGCCGTAGGAGCCGCCGGAGCCGAACTCCGGACGGTCGTAGCGGCGCTCCTCGGGGCGCAGCGGACGGTCCGGGTACTGCTTGCGGTCGTCACGCCGGTCGTCCCGACGGTCGCCACCGTACGAGCTACCGCCACGGCTGTCGCCACCGCGACCGCCGCCGCCGCCGAAGGAGCTGCCGCCACGGCCACCGCCGCCACCGCCGCCGTAGGAACCGCCACCACGGCTGTCCCCACCACGACCGCCGCCACCGCCGAAGGAGCTACCCCCACGGCTGTCGCCGCCACGGCCACCGCCGCCACCGCCGCCGTAGGAACCGCCACCACGGCTGTCCCCACCACGACCGCCGCCACCGCCGAAGGAACCGCCACCACGGCTGTCGCCGCCACGGCTGTCCCCACCACGACCGCCGCCGCCGCCACTGCCGCCACGGCTCCCGCCGCCGCTGCTGCTGCCGAAGGAACCGCCCCCGCGCTGTCCACCCCGGTAGCCACCGCCGCCGGCGCTGCCACCGCCGCCACTACTGTTCCTGCCGTTACCGCTACCACTGCTACGCATCAAAAACGTCCGTACGTCGATTCCATCGGGGAAGTGCTAGTCGTGCCGGCCGACCTCACTGCACTTCCCGAGCGTTCGCCGCGGCGGCCATCGCGTCCGCGATCACCGTGCCTTCGAGGGACTCCGCTTCCACGTCGTCGACCTCGGGCAGGAAGGGCGCGAGCTCCGGCAGCTCGTCCAGGCCGCGCAGCCCCATCCGTTCCAGGAAGTAGTTCGTCGTCCGATACAGGATCGCACCTGTTTCGGGCTCGGATCCGGTCTCTTCCACCAGTCCTCGCTGTACCAGGGTACGCATCACGCCGTCACAGTTCACACCACGTACCGCGGAGACCCGTGATCTGGACACCGGCTGCCGGTAGGCGACCACCGCCAGCGTCTCCAGCGCGGCCTGGGTCAGCCGGGCCTGCTGGCCGTCCAGAACGAAGCGCTCGACCAGCGGCGCGCAGTGGGCGCGGCTGTAGAACCGCCAGCCGCCGGCCACCAGCCGCAGGTCGAATCCGCGCCCCTGGGCGGTGTACTCGGCCGCCAGCTCGCGCAGCGCGGCGGCCACCTCGGCGCGCGGGCGGCCGACCGCCTCGGCCAGCCTGGCCTCCGCGGTGGGCTCGTCCACCACCATCAGCACGGCTTCGAGACCGGCCCTGAGAGCGATCTCCGGCACATCCGCGTCCGCGAGGTCCGCGACGTCCGCGAGGTCCGCGACGTCGAAAGTCGACTCCACCGACTTCTCGTGCTCAAGTTCCGCCGGCTCCGCCACCACAGGCGCCGGCACGGCCGCGTAGGCGGGCTCCAGCCACTCCCCGGCCCGGGGCTGGCCCGGGACGCTCAGCGACCGGCGCGCGGGCCGCGCGCCCCCCTCCAGAGGCTCGCCGACACTCATGGGGCAGCTCCTTCCGATTCGCCCGGCGGGCGGTCGAACTCGTCGGTCACCTCGATCAGCACCCGGTCGGCCGGTGCGACCCAGCGCACCAGCAGCTCCCCCAGCGCCTCGGGCTGCTCGAAGGCGAGCACCCGCTCCCGGTACAGCTCCAACAGGGCCAGGAACCGCGCGACCACCGTCAGGCGGTCCTCCGCATCGGCCACCAGCAACTCGAACGAGGCCTCGCCGAGGCCGGCCAGCAGGTCGACGACCAGGGCCGCCTGCTCCCGCACGCTGACCGTCGGGGCGTGGATGTGGTCCACGTACACCGCAGGCTTCGGCTTGGGCGTCATCGCCCGGGCCGCGAGCTGCGCGAACCGCTGCGGCCCGACATGGATCACCACCTCCGGCAGCAGCGCCGCGTGCTGCGGCTCCAGGCCGGCCGTCCGCGCGGTGCGCAGCAGCTCGGCGGCCCAGCGCTCGCCGAACAGCGCGGCCGCCCGCTTGTACGCCCGGTACTGCAGCAGCCGGGCGAAGAGCAGGTCGCGGGCCTCCAGGAGGGCCAGGTCCTCCTCGTCCTCGACCTCGGCCGCCGGCAGCAGCCGGGCCGCCTTGAGGTCCAGCAGGGTGGCCGCCACCACCAGGAACTCGGTGGCGGCGTCCAGGTCCCAGTCCGGACCCATCGCCCGGATGTGCGTCATGAACTCGTCGGTGACCGTGGCGAGCGCCACTTCGGTGACGTCCATCCGGTGCTTGGCGATGAGTCCGAGCAACAGGTCGAAGGGGCCCTCGAAGTTCTCCAGGTGCACCTGGAAACCCCCACCGCGCGCTGCGTGGGTGGGTTCGCTGGGTTCCTGGGCTCCGGCCATGACCGGCCCATCCTCGCAGAGCGGGGCTCAGCGACCCCGGAGGCGCCGCACCAGGATGCTGGCCTCGCCGCGCTGCTCCAGATCGGCCAGCACCACCGCGATGGCCTCCCGGACCACCCGGCCGCGGTCCACCGCGAGGCCGTGCTCGCCGCGCAGCACCAGGCGGGCGTGCTCCAGGTCCATCAGCTCCTCGGCGGAGACGTACACGGTGATCTTCTCGTCGTGCCGCTCCCGCCCGCTGGGACGGCGGGGCGCACGCCCGCGCGGGCGCCGCCGGGCGCCGCCGTCGCCGGCCGCACCCTGCTCGTCGGAGCCCGGGCCGGAGCCCGGGCCGGCCGACTGCGGCGCGATCGTCACCGCCGGGCGCCCCGAGGACCCCGGACGGCCGAGCGACGCCCCCGCGCCACCGCCGGCCGCCGTACCGGTCCCCGCCGCGCCGGAGCCGCTCCCGGCGCCGCCCGGCGTACGGGCGGCCTGCGCCCGGTCCACCGGTACCCGCCCTGCCGGTGCGTCAGCCGAGGGAGCGTCAGGCTGCTTCGCACCGTCCGCCGCTTCCACGGAGGAGCGGGCGAGGGAGGGCGACAGCGCCATCCCCCCGGTGGTGCGGAACAGTTCGTCGGCCCCCGGGAGACTCACTCGACGGGGCGGCACCGTTCGAGCACCTCCCTGGCGAGCTGGCGGTAGGCGGCTGCGCCCACCGAGTTGGTCGCGTACGTGGTGATCGGCTCGCCGGCGACGGTGGTCTCCGGGAACCGCACGGTACGGCCGATGACGGTGTGGAAGACGTGCTCGCCGAACGCCTCGACGACCCGCGCGAGCACCTCGCGGCTGTGCACCGTCCGGGAGTCGTACATGGTGGCCAGGATGCCGTCCAGGCGCAGCTCGGGGTTGAGCCGCTCGCAGACCTTCTCGATCGTCTCGGTGAGCAGCGCCACCCCGCGCAGCGCGAAGAACTCGCACTCCAGCGGCACGATGACGCTGTGAGCCGCCGTCAGGGCATTGACCGTCAGCAGGCCCAGCGAGGGCTGGCAGTCGATGATGACGAAGTCGTAGTCGGGCAGCAGCGGCTTCAGGGCGCGCGCCAGCGCGGACTCCCGGGCCACCTCGCTGACCAGCTGCACCTCGGCGGCCGACAGGTCGATGTTGGAGGGCAGCAGGTCCATGCCCGGCACGGCGGTCTTCAGCAGCACCTCGTCGGCCGTCAGGCCCCGCTCCATGAGCAGGTTGTAGACGGTGACGTCCAGTTCCATCGGGTTGACCCCGAGGCCGACCGAGAGCGCGCCCTGCGGGTCGAAGTCGACCAGCAGGACCCGTCGGCCGTACTCGGCCAGCGCGGCACCCAGGTTGATGGTCGACGTGGTCTTGCCGACGCCGCCCTTCTGGTTGCACATCGCGACGATCCGCGCCGGACCGTGCTCGGCCAGCGGTGCGGGGATCGGGAAGTAGGGCAGCGGTCGGCCGGTGGGGCCGACCCGTTCACGTCGCTGACGGGCTGCGTCAGGGGCCAGGGTCGCGGCGTACTCCGGGTCTGGTTCGTACTCGGCGTCCGGGTCATCGTGGGAGCCGTAGGCGAACTCGCCGTAGGCAAGACCGTGGGCGGACAGGTCGGAGTCGTAGCCGGCGGCCGCGGCCTGCCGGGCTTCGAACGTCCGGACGGCAACCGTGCCGATCTCGGTGGCGCCGACGGTGGTGTATGCGGCCCCGGTGTCGTCGGTCGGCTGTCCGGTGGTGTGCTCTGCCAGTCCTGGCTGACCACCCCCGGGAGCAAATGTCGACTCATTCACAAGTCGTCTTACCTCCTTGGGCATCCAGGGCATTATGTCGATTCGTCAGCCTGACACCATGCCGACGATTTGCGACTCTAGGCCGTTCCGGGCGTTCGCAGCAACACAATCCACGGTAGTGGGCAGGATGTGTCGGGTATCGGACCGGCCGCTGTCAAGGGTTGGACGGCGTTGCAGCGGCACCGTTTCGAGGTCGGGTCACCCTCCCCGGAGGGTGGGCGGGGGACGGCGGGTGACTCGATCGACAGAGCATTGACGGCCGCGTCGGCCCATGCCGAAGCCCCTGACCGGCGAAGACCGTCCAGGGGCTTGCGACAGGGCTGGCGGAGCGTCAGGCCAGCACGTTCTCCAGGGAGATGGCCGGCAGGCCGAACGCCTCGGCGACAGCACCGTAGGTGATCTGACCCTCGTGCACGTTCAGGCCCTTGGCCAGCGCGGCGTCGCGGCGCAGCGCCTCCTTCCAGCCACGGTTGGCCAGCTCCACGATGTAGGGCAGCGTGGCGTTGGTCAGCGCGTAGGTGGAGGTGTTCGGGACGGCGCCCGGCATGTTCGCCACGCAGTAGAAGACCGAGTTGTGGACCTCGAAGGTCGGCTCGGCGTGCGTGGTGGCCCGCGAGTCCTCGAAGCAACCGCCCTGGTCGATCGCGATGTCGACGAGCACCGAGCCCGGCTTCATCCGCGAGACCAGCTCGTTGGTGACCAGCTTGGGGGCCTTGGCACCCGGGATCAGCACGGCGCCGATCACCAGGTCGGCCTCCAGCACGGCCTTCTCCAGCTCGAAGGAGTTGGAGGCGATGGCCTTGATCTTGTTGCCGAAGATCTTGTCGGCCTCGCGCAGCTTGTTGATGTCGCGGTCGAGCAGCGTGACGTCGTAGCCCATGCCGATCGCGATGGTCGCCGCGTGCCAGCCGGAGACGCCGCCGCCGATGACCACGCACTTGGCCGGGTGGGTGCCGGGCACGCCGCCGGGCAGGGTGCCGCGGCCGCCGGCCGGGCGCATCAGGTGGTACGAGCCGACCTGCGGGGCCAGCCGGCCCGCGACCTCGGACATCGGGGCGAGCAGCGGCAGGGCGCCGTTGCCGAGCTGCACGGTCTCGTACGCGATCGCGGTGGTGCCGGAGGCGACCAGCGCGTCGGTGCCGGCGCGGTCCGCGGCCAGGTGGAGGTAGGTGAAGAGCGTCTGGCCCTTGCGCAGGCGGTGGTACTCCTGCGCGATCGGCTCCTTGACCTTCAGCAGCAGGTCGGCCGTGGCCCAGACCTCGTCAGCGGTGCCGAGAATGGTGGCACCGGCGGCCACGTACTCCTCGTTGGGGATCGAGGAGCCGAGACCGGCGTTGTCCTCGATGTAGACCTCGTGCCCGTTGCGGACCAGCTCATGCACGCCGGCGGGCGTGATGGCCACGCGGTACTCGTGGTTCTTGACCTCGCGGGGGATGCCGACCTTGGTCACGGTTAAACACGTCCCTCTTGCCATGGGAGTCCCAACCGGGGGAAGACCGGCGGGTGCACGCGTGGACAGGCCTCCGGCAGGGCCGGGGCACGCTGCACTGCGCGACTAAGGTCGAGTGTAATGAAGCCCAGGCGATCCGTCAGCCTTCCAAAGTGAATAAATCCACCGAAGGCATTGGCAGATTCGTAGGCTTGCATCTGGGTCTTCCTACTAAAACGCCTCAGAACGGGCAAATCTCCCATAGCTCGCAAGCCTGCCGGGAGATCTCACTCCCGAAGGTTCTCCAGGGCCGCCGACACCGCCCGGATTCCGCGCTCGTCCCCCAGCCTGCGCAGCAGTGCCAGCGCCGCCCGGTACTCCCGGCCCGCCTCGTCGAAGCGGCGCTGGGCCGCATGCGCCTCCGCCGTCCTGGCCAGCACCCGGGCCTGCCCGGCGCTCTCGCCCAGGCCCTGCCGCAGCGCCAGCGCCCGGCCGAACCAGTCCGCGGCCCGGACCGGATCGCCCAGCGCCCGGTAGCACTCGGCCGCACCCTCCAGCGCCCGGGCGGCGGCCTGCTCGTCCAGCGGCTCGCGGGAGCGGTCCAGCGCGTCCCGGTAGCGCAGCGCGGCGGCCTCCCAGTGCCCGGCGTCGGCCTGCAGGTCCGCGAGGTTGAGCAGCGCGGCGGCGGCCCGGCGCGGTGAACCGTGCCGCTCGGCCATCCGCAGCACCAGGGCGTGCAGCTGGTAGAGGTCGGCCGGGGCCGCCTCGCCGGTGAGCGGCAGCGTCCGCAGCAGGGCGCTGACCAGCCGCCCCGCCGAACCGTCCAGATCGGCCTGTCCGATCGCGTCCTCGACCGCTCCCAGCAGCAGCTCGCGCTCGCCCAGCAGCCACTGCCGGGCGTGCTCGGCCGTGCGCAGCCGCAGCGGCCCGGGCAGCGGCTCGGCGGCCGCCGGGCGGGCGGGTTCCAGCAGGGCGCGGGCCGAGTCCACCAGCCGCACCAGCCGCTCCAGCAGCCTGGCCCGGGCCAGCTGCACCTCGGCCGGCCGGTCCCGATCCTCGCGCAGCGCGGCCAGCCGCTCGTAGAGCCGGCCCGGGACCCGGTAGCGCGGGGTGCCGTCGGCGCCGGCCGGCTCCTCGTCCAGCAGCTCGCAGCCGGCCAGCGCGTGCAGGATGGCGGCCGCCTCCGGTGCGGGGCAGCCGACCAGGGCGGAGGCCGTGCGCAGGTCCGCGCGCCGGCCGGGGGCCAGCGTCAGCATCCGCAGCATCCGGGCCTGGGCCATCGGCAGCGCGCGGTAGCGCAGGGTCAGCGCCGCCGCCAGCGGATCGCCGCCGTCGCCCTCGGCGCCGGCCTCCTTGAGTGCGGCCACCGCGTCCGGGACGGCCGCCTTCGGCCGGTCGCGCAGCCAGCCGGCCATCAGCCGCAGCGGCGCCGGACGGCCCGCGCAGGCCTCGGCCAGCTCCACCGCGCCGACCGGATCGCAGCTGACCCTGGTCCCGCCGACCACCCCGGTCAGCAGCTCGACGGCGGCGCCCTCCTCCAGACCGCGCAGGATCACCGGGTCGACGCGGAAGCGGTCGGCGAGCCCGGTGAGCGGGCCCGCGGTGACAGCCACTACCAGGCAGCGCGGCTCCTCGGGCAGCAGCGGGCCGAGCTGGGCGGCGTCCACCACGCCGTCCAGCACGAGCAGGGTGTCGCGGCCGGTGAGCGCGGTGCGCAGCCGCGCGCAGGCGGGATCCTCGGCGCCGTCCGCCGGCAGCGCGGCGCCGGACCCGGCCAGACCCAGGCGGTCGAGCAGCCGGCGGGCGACCGCGCCGCTCTCCAGCGCCGTCCCGTCGGGGGCGCTGAGCCGGGCGAAGAGCATCTCGTGGCCCGCGGGGTGCGCGCGGGCGAAGCGCAGCGCCAGCGCGGTGCGGCCGGAGCCGGGCCGGCCGGCGATCACCAGCAGCCGGCAGCAGCCGGACTCGGCGGGGCGACCCGCCTGGGCGCTCAGCGCGGCGAGCTCGGCCCGCCGTCCGGTGAACGGCTCCGCACCGCGCGGGAGCCGGTCCGCCGGATCGGCGGGAGCCGGCCGTGCGTCCATCGTCGCCGTCTTCCTCGCCACGTGCGCCACTCCTGACCAAGCGTTCGCGGACCGACCTGTTCCCAGGTCCGTCTGCGAAGCGTAGTTCGACACGGGCGCCGTGCGGAGTGGACGTTGCGGTACTACCAACCGGCAAATCACTCCAGTGGATCAGTTGCGGTCCGTCAGTTCGTGAACGGCCGCGCGGGCCAGGGCGAGCCGGCCGGGCGCAGCGCTTCCAGGCCCGGGCCGGTGAGCGCCGCGTGCAGCGCCAGGGCGCCGGTGACCAGGGTCGGGTTGTGCAGCTCGCCGGCCAGCACCCGGGCGACCAGCTGCTCCAGCGGCACCCGGGCCACCTCGATCTCCAGCTCCTCGCCGTGCGCCGCGTAGCGCTCCTCCTCGGAGTCGGCCAGGTCGGTGGCCAGGAAGAGCCGCAGCGCCTCGTCCGTCCCGCCGGGCGAGGTGTAGAAGTCGACCAGCACCTTCCACTCCCCCGCCTTGCAGTGCGCCTCCTCGTACAGCTCGCGCTGGGCGGCGTGCAGCGGGTTCTCGCCGGGCACGTCGAGCAGCCCGGCCGGCAGCTCCCAGAGCCGCTGGCGCACCGGGTGGCGGTACTGGCGCACCAGCAGCACCCGCTGCTCCCCGTCCAGCGCCAGCACGCTGACCGAGCCGGGGTGGGTCTGGTAGTCGCGGCGGGCCACCGAGCCGTCCGGCATCTCGACCTCGTCGGTGCGCACCCCCGTCACCCGGCCCTGGAACGGGGTGTGCGAGGACAGCACCCGCCACTCCTCGGCCTGGTCACTGATCTGCAACTGGACGTCCGACATCGTGCTCTCCCCTTGGTCGTGGACCTCGACCTCAACCTACGACAGACGGCGGCCGCGCGAGGATCCGCGCGGCCGCCGTCTGTCGGTGCCGAAGGCTACTCGCCGCCGGTCTTGATCTTGATCGCGGCCGCCACCAGGCCCGCGAAGAGCGGGTGCGGGCGGGTCGGACGCGACTTCAGCTCCGGGTGCGCCTGGGTGGCCACCAGGTAGGGGTGCACCTCGCGCGGGTACTCGACGTACTCGACGAGGTCGCCCTTGGGCGAGAGGCCGGAGAACTGCAGGCCGGTCTTCTCCAGGTCCGCGCGGTAGGCGTTGTTCACCTCGTAGCGGTGGCGGTGGCGCTCCTCGACGTACTGCTCGCCGGCGTAGACCTCGCGCACGATCGAGCCCTCGGCGAGCTTGGCCGGGTAGAGGCCCAGGCGCATCGTGCCGCCCAGGTCGCCCTTGCCGTCCACGATCGCCAGCTGCTCGGCCATGGTGGAGATGACCGGGTACTTGGCGGTCGGCTCGAACTCGGTGGAGTTCGCCTCCGGCATACCGGCCAGGTTGCGGGCGGCCTCGATGACCACGCACTGAAGGCCCAGGCACAGCCCCAGCAGCGGCACCTTGTTCTCGCGGGCGAAGGTGATCGCAGCGACCTTGCCGGTCACCCCGCGGTCGCCGAAGCCGCCCGGGATGCAGATCGCGTCCACGTCGCCCAGCTGCGCCTGCGCACCCTCGGGCGTCTCGCAGTCGTCCGAGGTGACCCACTTGATCTCGACCCGCGCGTTGTTGGCGAAGCCGCCGGCGCGCAGCGCCTCGGTGACCGAGAGGTAGGCGTCGGGGAGGTCGATGTACTTGCCGACCAGGGCGACCTTGACGATGTGCTGGGGCTCGTGCACCCGGCGCAGCAGGTCGTCCCAGGTGGTCCAGTCCACGTCGCGGAACGGCAGGTCCAGGCGGCGCACCACGTACGCGTCCAGACCCTCACCGTGCAGCACCTTGGGGATGTCGTAGATCGACTTGGCGTCGATGGCCGCGACCACGGCCTCCTCGTCCACGTCGCACATCAGCGAGATCTTGCGCTTGATGGCCTGCGGGACCTCGCGGTCGGCGCGCAGCACGATCGCGTCCGGCTGGATGCCGATACTGCGCAGGGCGGCCACCGAGTGCTGGGTGGGCTTGGTCTTCAGCTCGCCCGAGGGGCCGATGTAGGGCAGCAGCGAGACGTGCACGAAGAAGACGTTGTCCCGGCCGACCTCGTGGCGGACCTGGCGGACCGCCTCCAGGAACGGCAGCGACTCGATGTCGCCGACCGTGCCGCCGACCTCGGTGATCACCACGTCGACGTCGTCGGTCGCCATCCGGCGGATCCGCGACTTGATCTCGTTGGTGATGTGCGGGATCACCTGGACGGTGTCGCCCAGGTACTCGCCGCGGCGCTCCTTGGCGATGACCGTCGAGTACACCTGGCCGGTGGTGACGTTCGCCGAGCCGTGCAGGTTGGTGTCCAGGAAGCGCTCGTAGTGGCCGACGTCCAGGTCGGTCTCGGCGCCGTCGTCGGTGACGAACACCTCGCCGTGCTGGAACGGGTTCATGGTGCCCGGGTCCACGTTCAGGTACGGGTCGAGCTTCTGCATCGTCACGCGCAGGCCACGGGCCTTGAGCAGGGCACCGAGGCTGGAGGCGGTGAGGCCCTTGCCGAGTGAAGAGGCGACACCCCCGGTGACGAAGAGGTGCTTGGTCGTCACGGCGCGGCTGTTCGTCGCCTTGCCGGAATGGGGCTGTGCCAAGAGGGGGCTCCCGTGGGTCGCGTGTCGAGGATGACGCTGGTGGCGCGGCCGCGCCGACGGGACGAGAGGCCGCGAGGCGGGGTCGTCAGTCGGCAGGTCCGGGGCGGTTGATCCCACCAGTCCACGGGATACCAGGGTATCAGCGAGCTGGACCGCACGCGTTCGGACGTCCCCGCGGTGCGCCGGACGGGTGGTCGGCGGGCCCTGTCGGGGGGCTGTGGTGATCAGGTGCGGATGGCCCGTACTGATCATCCCGGGGACCCGGGACAGACCAGGCCGCAGCGCGGACCTGACTACTTTTCGGCCCGCAGCCCGGGCAGACGGCGGTACGAGATCGTTTCCGGGTGCTTCGCCCACCCACCTCGTCGTATCCTGCACGGACGCATCGCCGACAGCAGAGCCAGCCGAGGACGAGGGGTCGGGACGACGCCTCTCCGTCCCCGATGCGCGACCGGACCCCCGCTCCACCCGTTCGATCCCCACGCCCAGGCTCGCGCCCACCCCCCGGCCCCGCGTCACGCTCTCGCTCCGTCGTGCGACCGCCGAGCACTACCGCGAACTGGAGATGCACGTGGCCGGCCGTATCGAGGACTACGCACTCATCGGGGACATGCAGACCGCCGCCCTGGTCAGCAGAGACGGGGCCGTGGACTGGCTCTGCCTGCCCCGATTCGACTCCCCCGCCGTCTTCGCCGGCCTGCTGGGCACCGATGAACACGGCTTCTGGCGGATCGGCCCCGCCGAAGCGGCGCCCGCCGGCCCGGTCACCGTCGCCCCGGCGCCGCGGGCGCCGTTCACCGATACGGGTGAACTGAAGACTCCCCCGATCAGCGCAGCCGCCCCCGCCGTGCCGGCCGACCGGCGCCGCTACCGGGGCGACACGCTGATCCTGGAGCAGGAGTGGGACACCCCGCGCGGCAGCGTCCGGGTGATCGACTTCATGCCGCCGCGCCACCTCGGCGACCAGGCCCCGGTGCCGCAGATGATCCGCATCGTGGAGGGCCTGAACGGCCGGGTCCGGATGCGCTCGGCGCTGCGGATGCGCTTCAGCTACGGCCGGATCGTCCCCTGGGTGCACCGGGTGGAGCAGCCGGACGGCGGGCACCGCACGGTCGCGGTCTCCGGGCCCGACTCGGTCTGGCTGGACGGCGAGTCCGAGACCTACGGACGCGACCTGACCACCTACGCCGACTTCACCGTCGAGGCCGGCGAGCGGATCGCCTTCGCGCTCACCTGGCAGGCCTCCCACCTGCCGCCGCCGGAGGCCCCCGACCCGGAGGCCTCGCTCGCGCTGACCGAGGAGTTCTGGCAGGACTGGGTCGGCCAGTGCACCTACCAGGGCCCCTACCAGGAGGCCGTGGTCCGCTCGCTGATCACCCTCAAGGCGCTCACCTACGCCCCCACCGGCGGCATCGTCGCGGCCCCCACCACCTCGCTGCCCGAGGACATCGGCGGCGAGCGCAACTGGGACTACCGCTACACCTGGCTGCGCGACGCCGCCATCACGCTCTCCTCGCTGCTGCGCACCGGCTACCGCGAGGAGGCCCGGGCCTGGCGCGAGTGGCTGCTGCGCGCGGTTGCCGGCGACCCGGAGAACCTGCAGATCATGTACTCCATCACCGGCCAGCGCGAACTCACCGAGTCCACCCTGGACTGGCTGCCGGGCTACGAGGGCTCGGCCCCGGTGCGGGTCGGCAACGGCGCGGCCGGCCAGCTCCAACTGGACGTCTACGGCGAGGTCGTCGAGGCGCTCTACCTGGCCCAGATGACCGGGCTCTCCCGCAACGACCACGCCCACCTGCTCCAACTGCGGCTGATCAGCTACCTGGAGGAGCACTGGAAGGCCCCCGACGAGGGCATCTGGGAGGTCCGCGGGCCGCGCCGGCACTTCGTGCACTCCAAGGTGATGGCCTGGGTCGCGGTGGACCGCACCATCAAGCTGATCGAGCAGACCCCGGCCGAGGGCCCGCTGGACCGCTGGCGCGCGCTGCGCGACGAGATCCACGCCGACGTCTGCGAGAAGGGCTACGACCCCGGGCGCAACACCTTCACCCAGTACTACGGCGGCACCGAGCTGGACGCCTCACTGCTGCTGATCCCGCAGGTCGGCTTCCTGCCGCCGGACGACAAGCGGGTGATCGGCACCATCGAGGCGATCCAGCGCGAACTGTCCACGGAGGACGGCTTCGTGCTGCGCTACCCCACCCACGACGACCACGGCAACAACGTGGACGGGCTGTCCGGGCACGAAGGGGCCTTCCTGGCCTGCTCGTTCTGGCTGGCGGACGACCTGGCGATGATCGGCCGGGTCGCCGAGGCGCGCGAGCTGTTCGAGAAGCTGCTCGCGCTGCGCAACGACGTCGGCCTGCTCGCGGAGGAGTGGGACCCGCGGCTCAAGCGCCAGGTCGGCAACTTCCCGCAGGCGTTCAGCCACGTGCCGCTGATCGACACCGCCCTGCGGCTGACCGCCTGCGGCGCGGCCTACCTCTCGCCGCAGGCGGCCCAGTCGACCCAGTCGGCTCGCGTCTAGCGGGCTACCGCGTGCGCTGCACCAGCTCGTCGTAGGTGCTGAGCACCTGCGCCACGGTGGCGGCCTCGTCCGGCCAGGTCTCGGCCTGGACGGGGCCGGCCGCCGCCAGTGCCGCGCGGCGCTCCGGGTCGGCCAGCAGGGCGCTGACGGCCGAACCGAGCGCGACCGGGTCGCCGCCGGGCACCAGCACGGCGGCGTCCCCGACCAGCTCGGGGATCCCGCCGACCGCCGTCGCCACCAGCGGGACGCCCGCCCGCAGCGCCTCCTGGGCCACCAGCGAGCGGGCCTCCCAGCGGCTGCTGATCACCATCACGTCGGCGGCGGCCAGCAGGTCGGGCACGTCGGTGCGGTGGCCGAGCAGCACGACCGGGAGCTTCTCGGCGGCGGCCCGCGCGCGCAGCTCGGGGCCCTGCGGCCCGTCGCCCGCGATCAGCACCAGCGCCTTCCCCGGCAGCTCGCGCGAGGCGTCCAGCAGGTGCCCGAAGCCCTTGTGCGGGACCAGCCGGCCGACGGCCAGGACGAGCGGACGGTCCGGATCCTCCTCGCCCAACAGGGCGGCCCGGGCCGCCGTCCGGTCCAGGCCGCCGGGGGCGAACGGCGGGGCCGCCACCGGTCCGAGCCGGGCGTCGGTGGCCCCCAGCTCGCGGGCCCGGGCCACCAGGTCGGAGGAGGCGCCGAGCACCAGGTCGGCCGCCCGGGCCACCCTGCGCTCCATCAGCCGCTGGAGACGGCGCTCCAGACCGGTGGCGAGCAGCGCGTGATGGGAGGTCACCACCAGCGGCGTCTCGGGCCGCAGGCCCGGCAGGCGGCCCGCGGTGCGCAGCGCCAGGTCGGCCAGCAGCGCGGCCCGCAGGCCGTGCGCGTGCACCAGCCCGGCGCCGGTGAAGGCCCGGCGCAGCTCGCCGATCGCGGTGGCGTCGCTGCGGGCGCCGGCCGTCGCGGTGATCTCCACCGGATGGAAGACCGCGCCGGTGCGGGAGAAGCCGAACCGCGCATCGGAGTCGGCCGGTGCGCAGACCGTGACCTTGACACCGTGCGCGGTCAGCCCCTGGGCCAGGGAGCGCACATGCGCGCCGATCCCGCCGCTGCCGGCGGCCAGCACCAGCACCACGTGCAGTTGGCCCGGCTCAGGGCCGGCCGCCGTGCTCCGGGCGGTGGAATGGTCCACGTCGTCTCGCTCCGACTTCGTCTCTGAACGGGCGCCGCGCCGGGGATCGCCCGCCGTCGACGCTCGGGACCGGAAATCCAGGGTCCGACCGCCACGATGCCAGGTCCCCGGGCCTCTTGGACAGTCGGCACAACGGGGACCACCGGGACAACCGCTACGGGTGCCGCGGCGCCCGCGCGGCGGCGAGCAGCTCCTCGGCATGCGCACGGCCCAGCTCGGAGTCCTCCAGACCGGCCAGCATCCGGGACAGCTCACGCACCCGCTGCGCGTCGTCCAGGGTCTTGACGCCGCTGCGGGTGACCGTGCCGTCGTTGGTCTTCTCGACCACCAGGTGCCGGTCCGCGAAGGCCGCCACCTGCGGCAGGTGGGTGACCACCACGACCTGGGCGCTCTGCGCCAGCTTCGCCAGCCGGCGGCCGATCTCGACCGCCGCCTTGCCGCCGACCCCGGCGTCCACCTCGTCGAAGAGGTAGGTGGGCACCGGGTCGGCACCCGCGAAGACCACCTCGACCGCGAGCATCACCCGGGAGAGTTCACCGCCCGAGGCGCCCTTGGCGATCGGACGCGGCGACGCGCCCGGGTGCGGGGCGAGCAGCACCTCCACCTCGTCGACGCCGTGCGAGCCGTAGGCCACCGTGCGGCCGTCCAGGTCCAGGCCGGCCGGGTCGTCGAGCCGGGTGATCTCGAAGGTCACCCGGGCGTGCGGCATGGCCAGCTCGGTGAGTTCGGCCGAGACGGCCTGGGCGAAGCGGCCGGCGGCGGCGTGCCGGGCAGCCGAGACCTCGGCCGCGAGCAGCGCCAACTCGGCGCGCAGCGCGGTCTCCTCGGCGCCCAGCTGGTCGATCCGCTCGTCGTCCCCGTCGAGTTCGGCGAGCCGGGTGGCGGAGGCCTCGGCCCAGCCGATCACCTCAGCCGTTCCCCCCTCCACCGATCCGTACTTGCGCAGCAGTTGGGCCAGCACCGCGCGGCGCTCCTCGACGGCGGCCAGCCGGACCGGGTCGGCGTCCAGGTCGTCGGCGTACAGCGCGAGGTCGCCGGCCACGTCGGCCAGCAGGTAGCCCACCTCGGTGAGCCGGTCGGCCAGCGCCGCCAGGCGCTCGTCGTGCCCGCGGACGCCGTCCAGCGCGCGCCGGGCCTGGCCCAGCAGGGTGCCCGCGTCCAGCGAGTCCGGGTCGAGCTGGTCGCCGGCCAGCGCGCCGTGCGCCAGCGCGGCGGCGGAGGAGAGCGCGTCGGCGTGGCCGAGCCGCTCGGCCTCGGCGGCGAGCTCGATCTCCTCGCCGGCCACCGGCTCGGCGGCGGCGATCTCGTCCAGGCCGAAACGCAGCAGATCGGCCTCCTGGGCGCGCTCACGGGCCCGGGTGGTCAGCTCCTCCAGGGTGGTCGAGACCTCGCGCAGGCGCCGGTGCACGGCCCGGTAGCGGGCCAGCGGCTCGCTCACCGCCTCCCCCGCGTAGCGGTCCAGCGCGGCGCGCTGCCGCGAGGGCCGCAGCAGGCGCTGCTGGTCGGTCTGGCCGTGCACGGCGATCAGCTCCTCGCCGAGTTCGGCGAGGAGGCTCACCGGCACCGACCGCCCGCCGACGTGCGCCCGCGAGCGCCCCTCGGCGGAGACCGTCCGGCTGATCAGCAGCTCGCCGTCCTCCAGCTCGGCGCCGGCCTCCAGCGCGCGGACCGCCGCCGGGGAGCCCGCGGGCAGCGTCAGGCGCCCCTCGACCACCGCCCGGGCCGCTCCCCCGCGAACCAGCGCCGGGTCGGCCCGGCCCCCGAGCAGCAGACCGAGGCTGGTCACCACCATGGTCTTGCCCGCGCCGGTCTCGCCGGTCACGACGGTGAAGCCGGGTGCCAGCTCCACCACCGCGTCGTCGATGACGCCAAGATCCCGTATCCGCATCTCGTCCAACACGGAGACGACCATACGAGACCCCACCCCCACCGCGCGACGAGTGGCTGCCCGGCGGGGCCAAGTTCATCAGTTCCGGGCCTCCGGCAGGACAACCGTGCACCAGCGCAGCGAGATCTGTGCGAGCGGTCCGATCGCGACGGCGTAGAGCACCGTGCCCACCCCCGCGCCGCCGCCGAGCGCGATGCCGCCGGCCAGCGCGGCGAGTTCGAGACCGGTCCGGATCACCCGCACCGACCAGCCGGTCCGCCGGTGCAGACCCGTCATCAGTCCGTCGCGCGGTCCCGGGCCGAGCCGGGCGCCGATGTACAGACCGGTGGCCAGGCCGTTGACCAGGATGCTGGCCGGCAGCAGCAGGATCCGGACCGCCAGTGCGTGCTGGACCGGGACCAGGTCGAGGGTGAGGTCCGTGGCCAGGCCCAGGACCAGCACGTTGGCCACCGTGCCGACGCCCGGCCGCTCGCGCAGCGGCAGCCAGAGCAGCAGGACGGCGGCGCCGGTGAGGGTCGTCCAGGCGCCGATGCTCAGCCCCAGGTGCCGCGCCAGGCCCTGGTGCAGCACGCCCCACGGGCTGAGGCCGAGCGCGGCCCGCACCATCAGGCCCAGCCCGACGCCGTAGAGCGCCAGGCCCGCCAGCAGCTGCGGCACGCGGCGGCCGAGCGCTCGTCCGGGACGGGTGAGGGCAGGGGCGAGCGTCGCCATGGAGGGGCTCCTTGAACGGGGGGACCAGGGGTGGCCGCTCTGCCATCATGGGCAGTCCGGAAGAGCCACTTCCAGGTCCAATCGACGTCAGGTGGACTGATCGCCATGGCCGACTGGCACAGCACCGTCGCCCCGCCCGCCCTCGCCCGGCTGCTGCGCACCGCGCGGCTGCCCGAGCCCAACGGCCACCGCCCGGCCTACCGCGAGCTGGCCGGACAGATCCGGGTGCTGGTCGCCGACGGCCGCCTCCCGGTCGGCAGCCGGCTGCCCGCCGAGCGCGAACTGGCCGGCACCCTCTCGCTCAGCCGCACCACCGTCGCCGCCGCCTACGACACCCTGCGCTCGCAGGGCTACCTGCACAGCCGACGCGGCTCGGGCAGCTGGACGGCGCTGCCCGAGGGCAGCAGCCCGCCCGGCGACGCGCTGCAGCCCGTCCCGCCGGACGAGCAGGGCCGACTCCTCGACCTGGGGGTCGCCTCGCTGCCGGCCCTCCAGCCGTACCTCGGCGAGGCCGCCGCCCGGGCCGTCGAGCAGCTGCCCGCGTACGCCACCGGGCACGGCCACTACCCGACCGGCGTGCCGGTGCTGCGCGAGGCCCTGGCCCGCCGCTACAGCGAGCGCGGGCTGCCCACCACCCCGGACCAGATCCTGGTCACCACCGGCGCGATGGGGGCCCTGCACCTGCTGCAACGGGCGCTGGTGGGGCGAGGCGACCGGGTCGCGGTCGAGGCGCCCAGCTACGGGCACACCCTGCGCTCGCTGCAACTCGCCGGCGCCCGGCTGGTCCCGGTGCCGCACGCCCGGCCCGGCGGCCCCGAGCGGCTGCCCTGCTGGGACCTGCCGCAGTGGCGCCGGGTGCTCCAGGAGGCCGCGCCGCGCCTGGCGTACGTCATCCCCGACTTCCACAACCCGACCGGCGCGCTGATCGCCGAGGACCAGCGCCGCGAGCTGCTGGCGAGCGCCCGGACGGCCGGCACGGTGGTGCTGGTGGACGAGACGATGGCGGAGCTCGGCTGGGGCACCGCCGAGCTCCCCCGGCCGATGGCGGGCCTGGACCGGGCCGCCCAGGTGGTGACGGTCGGGTCGGCGAGCAAGCTGTTCTGGGGCGGGCTGCGGGTCGGCTGGATCCGGGCGGCGCCGGCCCTGGTGCGCCGGCTCGCCGCCGAGCGGGTCTTCAGCGACGTCGGCACCCCGGTGATCGACCAGCTGATCGTCGCCTCGCTGGTCGGCGAACGGCTCGACGAGGTACGGGCCGTCCAGCTGGCCCGGCTGCGGGCGAGCGCGGCCGCCCTGTCGGCGGCGCTGCGCGAGCGGTTGCCGCGCTGGCGGTTCGCCGACCCGGTCGGCGGGCTGACGCTCTGGCTGGAGACCGACGGCCTGTCCGGCACCGCGCTGGCCGAGGCCGGCGACCGCGCGGGGGTGCGGATCGCGGCCGGATCGCGGTTCGGGGTGGACGGCGCCTTCGAGGCGTTCGTCCGGATCCCGCTGACCGTGCCGGCCGCGAGCGCCGCCGAGGCGGTGGAGCGGCTGGCCACGGCCGCCGCCGTCGCCCGCAGCGGGCGCTGGTCGGCCGGCACCGGGGCCCAGCCGCTGGCGATCTAACGAGCTAGCAGTTGCCCGCGCGCCCGCGCCACCCCGTCACCGGGAGCGCGAACTTGGCCACCAACCGGTCGGTGAACGGCGCCCGGTGCAGGCGCGCCAGACGCACCGGGATCTTCCCCCGGCGGACCTCCACCCGGGCGCCGGCCGGCAGTTCGAACGAGCGCCGCCCGTCGCACCAGAGCACCCCGTGCGGGGTCTTGGGCTGCACCTCGACGGCCAGCACCGAGTTCGGCGAGGTCACCAGTGGGCGGGCGAAGAGCGCGTGCGCGCTGATCGGCACCATCAGCAGCGCCTCCACCTCCGGCCAGACCACCGGCCCGCCACCGGAGAACGCGTACGCCGTCGAGCCGGTGGGCGTGGAGAGCACCACGCCGTCGCAGCCGAAGTTGGAGACCGGCCGGCCGTCCACCTCGGTCACCACCTCCAGCATCCGCTCGCGGGCGGCCTTCTCCACCGACGCCTCGTTGAGCGCCCAGTCCTCGTGCACCACGTCGCCGTTGGTGCGCACCAGGACGTCGAGGGTCATCCGCTCCTCGACCTCGTACGCGCCGTCCACCACGCGCTCCACCACGACGGCGAGGTCGTCCCGCTCGGCCTCGGCCAGGAAGCCGACCCGGCCCAGGTTGATGCCCAGCATCGGCAGGCCGGTGTCCCGGGACAGCTCGGCGCCGCGCAGCAGCGTGCCGTCGCCGCCCGCCACCAGGATCAGCTCGCAGCCGTCCGCCGCGCCGTGCCCGGCCTGGACGGTCTCGACGCCCTCGGGCAGGTCGAGGTCCACGGCCTCGGCGGCCAGCAGTCTGATCCTGATCCCGGCCTTCAGCAGGCCCTGGACCAGCTGCTCGACGCTGCGCAGCGCGGCCTCCCGACCGGTGTGCGCGATCAGGAAGACCGTACGTCCCTCGCTCAATGCCCTCTCCCTCACGTCTGCCGGGTCGCCCTTGGCCCGGTGGCGGCCACCGCTCGGCGTGGCCGGTGTTCGACGCACCGGCAGGCAGCCTAGCTGGGGCCTTCGGCGACGGCCCGGTCCGCCTCGGCCGGATCGAGCTGTGGAGCATCGCGCCGAAGCCACAGGAAGTACTCGACATTACCCGAAGGACCCGGCAGCGGGCTGGCCGTTACGGCACGAACTCCCAGTCCCAACTCCCAGGCCCGGGCCGCCACCTGACAGACCATCTCGGCCCGCAGCTGCGGACTGCGGACCACCCCGCCGCTGCCCAGGCGCTCCTTGCCGATCTCGAACTGCGGCTTGACCATCAGGACCAGGTCGGCATCCGGGCCCGCGCAGCCCGCCAGCGCCGGCAGCACCAGGCCGAGCGAGATGAAGGAGAGGTCGCCGACCACCAGGTCGACCGGCTGTCCGCCGATCTGCTCCAGGGTGAGTTCGCGCACATTGGTGCGGTCCATCACGGTGACCCGCTCGTCGCTCTGAAGCGACCAGGCGAGCTGGCCGTAGCCGACGTCCACCGCCAGCACGTGCGCGGCCCCGGAGCGCAGCAGCACGTCGGTGAAACCGCCGGTGGAGGCGCCCGCGTCGAGCGCCCGGCGGCCCTCGACCCGCAGCCCCTGCGGCGCGAAAGCCGCGAACGCACCGGCCAGCTTGTGGCCGCCGCGCGAGACGTAGTCGGGGTCGTTCTCGTCCTTGGCGACGACGACGGCGGCGGAGGTCTCCACCTGGGTGGCGGGCTTGGTCGCGGTGGCGCCGCCGACGCTCACCCGACCGGCTGCGATCAGCTCGCTGGCGTGCTCGCGGGAGCGCGCCAGATTGCGGCGGACCAGCTCTGCGTCGAGTCGGCGTCGTGCCACTGCCACGGGGGGTTCAGCTCCTATGTCGTGCTGTGCTCTGCCGCGCTCCTGCGGGCTACGGCTCGTCCTCGGGCCGGTCGAGCGCGCTGAGCGCGTCCGTCAGGCTCCGATGGACATCTTCGTACACGGCGGCGTGCTCGGTGGTCGGCACCCCGTCCACGGCGGCCAGCCGCGCAAGGGCCGCGTCGACGGGCGGGTGGCCGGTGGCGCGCACCGGCACGCCGAGCGGCTCGGGTTCGAGCCCGGGCGGGAGGTCAGACATCCTTCTCCTTGCGGGGAGCCGGGGCCTTCCTGGCGGGGGCGGCCTTCTTCGCGGTGGTGTTCTTCGCGGTGGTCCTGGCCGCCGCGGGCTTCTTGGCCGCGGCCGGCTTCTTCGCCGCGGCGGGCTCGGCCTCCGCCGGGGCGGCCTTCTTCGCCGGCGCCTTGGGCACCGCCTTCTTCGCACTCGCCCGCTTCGCCGCCGCCGCCGGCGCCGACTGCCGCACCGGCGCAGCCCGCCGAGCCGCTGTAGCCTCCCGGGCGGCCTCGCGCTCCGGCTCGGGCTCGCGGTCCTCGGCCGACTCCTCCTCCGGCCGCCAGTCCTCGCCGAACAGGCCCTCGGCCCGCGCCGCGGGCGGCTCGCGCCGGGCGCTCGGCGCCGGCTGCGGCGCCTCCTCGCCCGCGAGGTCGCGCAGCTTCTCCTCCAGGTAGGACAGCACCACGCCGACCTTCACCACCTGGTCGCCGAGCCGCCCCGCCCGCTCGAAGGCCTTCCCCGCCTCGGCACGGGCCAGGCCCACCGCCAGGTCGAGACCGGTCCGCCCGGCCGTCGCCAGCTCCTCGACCAGCGTCTGGAGCGACTTCACGGACGGCGGCAGCTGCTCCGTGACCGTCCGCTCGGCGGCCTCCAGGTCGATGCCGGCCCGCTCCAGCAACCCGGCCGCGGTCCCCACCACGCGCTTTCCGGCCTCCTCCGCCAGCCCGGCCGCGACCTCCACGTACTCCCGCAGCGTGTCCCGCATCGAGGTGCCTCCTCCGTGCCGTCGGTGCCTGCGGACGACGCTACCCCCTCTCCCGACCCCCGCGCTGCACCAACGGCCACCCCGTGGGCGGCCCGGCAGACGGTAGCGTGGCGGCAGCAGACCGCAGGAACAGGGAGTACCGGGACGATGGCCGACACCGACGAGTGCCGCACAGCGCTGGAACAGCTCAGCCGCAACCTCGCCCGTGCCAACGGCAACGTCGCCCAGGCCGCCGCCCTGGACCGCACGCTCAGCTGCCGGATCACCGACCTCGACCTGACCTTCACCGGCACCCTGAGCGGCGGCCGGATCCAGGGTCTCGCCGAGGCGCCCGGCGCTCCGACCGAACGGGCCGAGATCCGGCTCGCGATGAGCAGCGACGACCTGGTGGCCCTGGTCGGCGGACGACTGAACTTCGCCTCCGCCTGGGCGACCGGACGGGTCAGGCTGGAGGCGGGCTTCCGCGATCTGCTCCGACTGCGCACCCTGCTCTGACGCGAGGCGTCGCTAGAAGTCCAGCTCCGCCAGCGCCTTGCGCCCGTCCGCCGCCCGACCGTCCCGGTCGAGTGCGGCCCACGCCGCCGCGCACAGCGCCCGCAGGCCGTCGTAGCGGTCGCCCGCACCGGTCAGTCGCAGCTCGCCGTCCACGACCTCGGCCTGCCGCCCGCGGCAGCGGAACGCTCCGCCGGGCAGCTGCTCGACCGCCGGGTGCGCCTCCAGCAGCCCGCGCAGGTCGGCGGCCAGGTAGCTGGGCCGGTGCTTGACCGGGGCGGCCAGCAGGTCGGCGGGCGTGCAGACCCCGGTGAAGACCAGCAGGCTGTCCACGCCGCCGTTGTAGGCGCCCTCGATGTCGGTGTCCAGACGGTCGCCGACCACCAGCGGCCGCTTGGCGCCGGTGCGCAGCACCGTCTCGCGGTGCATCGGCGGCAGCGGCTTCCCGGCCACCTCCGGCTCGGCGCCGGTCGCGGCCCGGACGGCGGCCACCAGCGTGCCGTTGCCGGGGGCGATGCCGCGCGCGGTAGGGATGGACAGGTCGGTGTTGGACGCCACCCAGGGCAGCCCGGAGGCCACCGCGTAGGCGGCCTCCGCCAGCTGCGCCCAGCCCACCGACGGGTCGAAGCCCTGGACCACGGCCGCCGGCCCCTCCGTCAGCGAGCCGACCGCCACCAGGCCGTGCTCGGCCAGCGCCTCGACCAGCCCGGCGCCGCCGATGACCAGCACCTTCGCGCCGGCCGGCACCTTCTCGGCGACCAGCCGGGCGGCCGCCTGCGCCGAGTTGATCACGTCGCCGGGCTCGGCCGGGACCCCCAGCTCGGTGAGGTGCTCGGCGACCACCCGGGGCGGACGGGAGGCGTTGTTGGTCACGTACGCGAGCCGCATGCCCTCCGCGCGGGCCGTCGCCAGCGAGTCGACGGCGTGCTCGATCGCGTCCGCGCCGGCGTAGACGACGCCGTCCAGATCGAGCAGTGCCGTGTCGTACGCCTCCACCAGCGGGCGGTCACTGTGTGCGGGGACCTGCGTGTCCGTCATGCCTGATCTTCCTCGTCAATCGACTCGTCGGTGGCGCCGGGCAGCGGCCCGGCGTCCTCGGCGGACTCGGCCTGCGCCGGAACGTAGCCCGGCGCGCCCGGCTGCAGCGGACCGTACGCACCGGCCCGGGCCGCCAGCGTCGCCCTGGTCTGCCGCAGCGCCGCGCGGTAGTGGTCGGCCTCCGGCCGCATGGCCACCGCGAGCGCCAGATGCTTGACCGAGGTCTCGAAGTCGCCCAGTCGCGCCGCCGCGATCCCCCAGCCGAACTGAGCGTAGTCGTCGGACGGATCGGCCTGCGCCACCGCCCGGAAGTTCTCCACCGCCCCCGCGTAGGAGCCCGCGTCGTACTGCGCCCGGGCCAGCGCCTCCCGGATGCTCTTGGACTCCGGCTCGGCCGCCACCGCCCGCGCCAGCAGCTGCTCCGCGGCGGCCGGATGCCCGGCGGCCAGCAGCTGCTGCCCGCGCCGGAACCACTCGTAGACGTCTCCCTGCGGCTCGCCCGCGCCGCCTCCCGCTACCGGCTGGCGCTCACCCGCGCCACCGGCCGCCTGCCCCTGCCCCTGCCCCTGCCCCTGTCCCTCGCTCATGCCTCGCCTCGCTCCCACTCGGACTTCGCCGTCCCTGCCGACACCCCTCCGACTGCGGCATCCTGCAACAAGATCTCGGAACAACCACTTCCCGATTACCATGCCCAGAATGAGTGCACCCAGTGCAGAAAGCGGAGCCAAGACTTCGCCCGGCGGCCCCGGCGATCCCGGGCGCGTCGCCGCCGCAGGGCTGTCCCTGTCACCCTTCCGCGGCCTGCGGTACGTCCCCGAGCGCGTCGGCACGCTGGCTGCCGTCACGTCGCCGCCGTACGACGTGGTGGACCCCCATCGGAGGCTCGGACTGGAGACCGCCGACCCGCACAACGTGGTCCGGCTGATCCTCCCGCGTCCCGAACCCGAGGACACCGGCGAGCGTCCCGACCGCGACACCCGCTACCGGCACGCCGCGCGCCTGCTGAAGAAGTGGCTGCGCGAGGGCGTCCTGGCACCCGACCCGCAGCCGGCGCTGTACGTCTACGAGCAGCGCGCCCGCGACGACGGCCCCACCGGTGAGCTGCTGCAGCGCGGCCTGATCGGCGCGCTCGCGGTCAGCGGACGCGAGGGCGGCGTGGTGCTGCCGCACGAGGACGTCATGCCGCGCCCGGTCGCCGACCGGGTCGGACTGATGCGCACCACCCGGGCCAACCTGGAACCGCTGCTGCTCACCTACCGCGGTGGCGGCGGCGCGGCCGGGGTGATCGAGCGGACAGTGCAGGGCGAGCCGCTGCTCACCACGACCACCAGCGACGGCACCCACCACCGCCTGTGGGCCGTCACCGACCCGGCCGAGCTGGCGGAGGTGACCCGCGACCTGGCCACCTGCCGCGCGCTGATCGCCGACGGCCACCACCGATGGGAGATGTACCTGCGGCTCCAGCGCGAGCACCGGCACCTGCCGTTCAGTCCCTGGGACCGGGGCATGGTGCTGCTGGTGGACACCGCCCGCTACCCGCTGCGGGTGCGGGCCATCCACCGGGTGCTCTACCGGCTCCCGTTGGAGCAGGCACTGGCCGCCCTGGACGAGGGCGGCTGGACGCTGCGCGAGCTGCGCGGCCCGCTGGAGCAGGCGCTGGCCGCGCTGACCGAGGCCAAGGCGGCCGGCGGCAACGCCTTCCTGCTCACCGCCGGCGACTCCGTCTACCACCTGCTGACCGGCCCCGACGACGCGCTGCTCGACGCCACCGTGCCCAAGGACCGGCCCGAGGAGTGGCGGCGTCTGGACGCCACGGTGCTGCACTCCACGCTGCTGGAGCACGTCTGGCGAGTGCCGGACGGGCCCGACGACATCGGCTACCTGCACGCCGCCGCGGCCGCCGAGCGGGAGGCCGCGCGCACCGGAGGGACTGCCGTGCTGCTCCACCCGGTCGACGAGGGCGTGGTCCGCCGGCTCGCCGAGCAGGGGGTCACGATGCCCCGCAAGTCCACCTCGTTCGGACCCAAGCCGGCCACCGGACTGGTGCTGCGCAGCCTCGAACTGGGCTGACCGGAACGCGAAGAGGCCCTGCCCGGGCTTGGGTTCTAACGGTCCTCGCAACACCCGTGATCGATGGGAGTTGCGGGGACCGTGGGCGTTGAGCGTGGTGGTCTCGCAGGATTGAGGGAGCG
>NZ_JARZAI010000011.1 GCF_029893355.1 Kitasatospora sp. MAA4 | reverse complement strand
CGAAGCAGTCACCATCGCGCCGCACCACAAGACCGCCCCGATCAACCCACCCGTCACGCTCAGGCGATCCTGGGACTACTAAGTCACTGGTATTGCCCCTAGACAGCCTCCTCGGGGCTCTCGGCCTTCGACTGTCTAGGGGGGTAGACGAGAGGGTTGATCAGCATGGCTATCCGTGGAGCGACACGGACAGGCTCGCCGATCGAGCCTCGCAACTTCAACCGCTCGTTCAAGCGACGGTGCGAGCTGGCCGGCGTGCGAGTGATCCGGCTGCACGACACCCGGCTCACCTGTGGATCGCTGCTCGCCGCATTGGACGTCCACCCGCGCGTCGCAATGCAGATCCTCCGGCACAGCAAGATCGCGATCACGATGGAGATCTACACGTTCGTTCCATCGGAGGACACTCGGCGGGCGCTGAAGAAGCTCGGGGAGCACATGACGAGCGACACCACCCAGCACGATCCGGAGTAGTTGCTGCACTTTGCTGCTGCATGAACGGCCAAGGGCCCGATCGGCTTTCACCGACCGGGCCCTTGACGTTGGGTGGAGCTGAGGGGATTCGAACCCCTGACCCCCTCGATGCGAACGAGGTGCGCTACCGGACTGCGCCACAGCCCCAACGAGATGAAACTCTAGCACCTTCCGGAGGGGGGTTGTGACCACCCCGGGGGTTGCGGAGGGGGGCTGACCGGGGGCGATGGGGAGGGGTGGTTATTCGTTGGCGGCGCGGGGGCGGGGGGCGTCGGCGGGGGCCGGGTCCTCGTACTGGTCGAAGAGGGGGGTGCGGCGGGCTTCGGTGGGGCGGCCGGAGGACCAGGTGCCGGGGGCGCCGAGGTCCAGGCCGCGGGTGACCCGGGGGGCGACAGGTGCGGTGACGTAGGTGGGGAGGGGGACGGGGACGGGCTCCCAGGAGTCCGGACCGGCCGCGCCGCGCTCGCGCAGGCCGTCGACCCACTCCTCGTGGTCGGTGGCCTCCACGAGGGCCTGCCGGGAGGAGGAGGCGGGCTCCGGCGCCGCGGCCACCCGCAGGTGCGGGCGGGCTTCGGGGGCCTGTGCGGGCTCTGCGGGGGCGGCCAGGGCCGCCGCCCGCGCCTGCTCGCGCTCGCGCAGCCGCTGGGCGGCCTGGGCGGCGCGGGAGCGGTCGAGCTTGACCTCGTACCGCTGGCGCTCCAGGCGGCGCAGGTGGCCGATGTAGAGGGTGAGCAGGAGGGCCGGCAGTCCCGGCACCCACAGGAAGTCGAAGCCCGCGACGGCGGCGACGACCGCGCCCACGGCGAAGGCCAGGAAGAGCACCGTGACCATCCGGCGCCGCCGGGCCAGTAGCTGGGCGCGCCGGTCGCCCCTGGGGGAGGGCGCTGGGAGGGCGGACGGCGCCGCGGGGGCGCCGTCGGGGGACGGGGCGTCGCCGGAGGCCTCGTCGTCGCTCTCCGCGGCCGCCGCAAGGGACGACGGCGTAGCTGCGGACGAGGTGGACGACGAGGTGGACGCCGTGGTCGGCGGTGCCGACGGGTCGTCGAGGGAAGGGTCGTTGTCGTTCAGGGCCCGGGACGCCCGCCGCTCCATCGCCGACCGCCCTGCGAGCAGGCGGATGGCGGTGCTGAAGCGTTCGGTCGGGCGCGCTTCGTTGAGCTCGTCCTGCCTGCGGAGCCACATGGGCACCAGATAGGCAGCCCAGGCCCCTACGATGACCGCGTAGATGAGGCCGCTACTGCTCACGTTTCACACCGTACGGGCGTAGGGGAAGGCCGGGCAGCAATTTGGCACGGCGTGTCGCATGATCAAGCTGATTCTCTGACTATTTTGCCGGTATTTGTGACCGCTTGCCTGAGCAGCGATGCCATATCGATATGAATTTCGAACACTTATTCAATTTACTGGCCGGTGGCCCGGGTTGGCGGCCTACCGACGGCGTGCCAGCGGCTCAGCAGGCCCTCCGGGATCTCCTCCACCGTGAGGGCGTACACCAGGTGATCGCGCCAGTCGCCGTCGATGTGGAGATAGCGCGGGCGCACCCCCTCCGAGCGGAAACCGAGCTTTTCCACCACCCGGCGGCTGGGCCGGTTCTCGGGGCGGATGCAGACCTCGATCCGGTGCAGGCCCAGGGCCTGGAAGCAGTGGTCGACGGCGAGTGCGACGGCGGTCGGCATGATGCCGCGGCCGGCCACCGCCTCGTCGACCCAGTAGCCGATGTTGGCGGAGCACATCGAGCCCCAGGTGATCCCGCCGACCGTCAGCTGCCCGACCAGTTCGCCCTGGTGCTGCACCACGAACGGGAGCATCCGGCCGGCCGAGGCCTCGCCGCGCAGGTAGCGGACCATCTGGCGGTAGGTCGGCCGCCGTCCGGCGTCGCGGCCGGGCGGGACGGGGGGCACGGTGGCCTCCCAGCGGCGCAGCCAGTCGCGGTTGCGGCGGCTGGCCTCCTGCCAGGACTTCTGGTCCCGGTACCGGATCGGGCGCAGCACGACGTCGCCGTCCCGGAGCTCCACGGGCCAGCCGGCGCTCAGTGGGAGTCGCCCGGATCAGTGGCGGGCACGGCGGCCGGCCGGGGGTGGTCGCCGCCGGCGAGCTGGTCGACGGCGTGCGCGAGAAGCGGCTCCAGCACCGCGAGCCCGTCCTTCACGCCGCCCGTGGAGCCCGGCAGGTTGACGATCACCGTGCGGCCGGCGAGCCCGGCCAGGCCGCGCGAGAGCGCCGAGGTCGGCACCTTCTCCCGTCCGTACGCCCGGATCGCCTCGGCGATGCCGGGGATCTGACGGTCGATCACCCGGGCCGTCATCTCGGGGGTGAGGTCCATCGGCGAGATGCCGGTACCGCCGGTGGTCAGCACGACGTCGTACCCGGCGGCCACCGCCGCGCGCAGCGCCGCCTCGACCGGATCGCCGTCCGGCACCAGCTGCGGGCCGTCGACGGCGAAGCCCATCCGCTCCAGGCCGGCCACCAGGAGCGGGCCGCCCTTGTCCTCGTACACGCCGGCCGAGGCGCGGTTGGAGACGGTCACCGCGAGCGCCCTCATGCCTCGCCCCGCGCCCAGTCGCCGCTCTTGCCGCCGGTCTTGCTGAGCACCCGGACGTCCTCGATCGCGGCGCCCTTGTCGACCGCCTTGACCATGTCGATGACGGTCAGCCCGGCCACCGCGACGGCGGTGAGGGCCTCCATCTCGACGCCGGTCCGGTCGGCGGTGCGGACCGTCGCGGTGATCTCGACCGCCTCGTCGGTGACCGACAGTTCGACGGTCACCCCGGAGATGGCGATGGGGTGGCAGAGCGGGATGAGCTCGGGCGTCTTCTTCGCGCCCATGATTCCGGCGATCCGGGCCACCGCGAGGGCGTCGCCTTTGGGCACGCCCTCGCCGCGCAGCAGCTCGACCACCCGCGGTGCGACCCGCACCCGGCCGGCCGCCACGGCGGTCCGGACCGTGGTGGCCTTCTCCGAGACGTCGACCATGCGGGCGGCGCCGGTTTCGTCGACATGCGTGAGGCGGTCGCCGGGGGGTGTGGTCACGTCAGTACTCCAGCAGAACGGGGTGAATACCGCGCTACCGTACCGCCCCGGGCCCGCGCGGCTGTTCTCCGTCCGTCAGGAGAGCACGCGCGTCCGTTCGGCGGTAGTCGGTCGGCCGGACCGAAACGGAAGCTGTCAGTCCGTCAGCAGGACGACGTCCACCGTCTCGCCGGTTCCCGTCGCAACCGTGTCCTCGGGGACGACGATCAGGCAGTTGGCCCTCGCCAGTGCTCCCACCAGGTGCGATCCCTCGCCACCGATGGGCTGGACGGTGGCGTCCGCGGCCGAGTACCAGCCGCGCAGGAACTGCCGGCGGCCGGCCGGCGAGCTCAGCTCGGCGCCGCAGACCGCCCGGACCACCGGGCGGTGCACGTCGGTGGCGCCCAGCATGGTGCGGATCACCGGGCGGACGAAGAGCTCGAAGGAGATATAGGCGCTGACCGGGTTGCCGGGCAGCGCGAGCAGTGGGACGCCCGCGCCCGCGCCGATCCGGCCGAAGCCCTGCGGCTTGCCGGGCTGCATCCGCAGGCGCCGGAAGTCGACCCGGCCGTAGCTCGCGAACGCCTCCTTGACCACGTCGTACGCGCCGACGCTGACCCCGCCGCTGGTGACGATGAGGTCGGCCCGGCTGAGCTGGTCCTCCAGGACGGCCCGCAGCACCGCCGGGTCGTCCGGCACGCCGCCGACCCGGTAGGCGATCGCGCCGGCCTCCTGGGCGGCGGCGGTGAGGGTGAAGCTGTTCGAGTCGGAGATCTGCCCGGGGCCCACCGGCTCACCAGGCTGCACCAGCTCGCTGCCGGTGGAGAGGACCACCACACGCGGGCGCGGCCGGACCCGCACCGTGCCCCGGCCGATCGCGGCGAGCAGGCCGAGCTGGGTCGGGCCGAGCTCGGTCCCGGAGTCGAGCACCTGGTCGCCGGCCTTGATGTCGCTACCCCGGCGGCGGATGTGCGCACCCGCCGCGACCTCGCGCAGCACCCGCACCTCCTCGTCCGCCACGGGTGCGCCCATGCTCGCGGCGGCCTGGCCCGAGCCGGTGCCGCCGTCCGTCCACTCGACCGGGGCGATCGCCTCGGCGCCGGGCGGCACGGGTGCGCCGGTCATGATCCGGGCGGCCTGGCCTGGGCCCACCTTCGGCAGCTCGCCGGCGCCCGCCGCGATGTCGCCGATGACGCTCAGTACCGAGGGGTAGGTGGAGTCCGCTCCGACGGTGTCGGCGGTGCGCACCGCGTAGCCGTCCATCGAGCTGTTGTCGAAGGGCGGCAGGTCGCCGGCGGCGACCACGTCCTCGTCGAGCCGGCAGCCGTGGGCGTCCAGCAGCTGCAGCTCGATGGCGGGCAGCGGGGCGACGGTGGACAGGACGTCGGCGAGGTGCTCGTCGACCGTCCACAGCCGGTGGCCCGGAGCCTCGGCCCCGCAGGCGTCTGTGTTCTCCGTAGACCTGGTCATCGCCACCGTCGCCTTCCGTTTGTCAGCCCTGCATCATCTCCGTGCCCACGAAGTCCCTGAGCCAGCTGCGGAACTCCGGACCCAGGTCTTCACGCTCGCACGCCAGGCGGACAATAGCGCGCAAGTAGTCGGCGCGGTCGCCCGTGTCATAACGGCGGCCCTTGAAGAGCACGCCGTGCACCTGGCCGCCCTCCTCGGGGCCCAGCGTGGAGAGCGTGCGCAGGGCGTCGGTGAGCTGGATCTCGCCGCCGCGGCCGGGCTCGGTCTTCTTCAACACGTCGAAGACGGCCGGGTCGAGCACGTAGCGGCCGATCACCGCGTAGTTCGACGGGGCGTCCTCGACCTCGGGCTTCTCGACCAGGTCGGTGACGTGGAAGACGTCCTCGCCGAAGCCGTTGGCCTCGACGGCCGCGCAGCCGTAGAGGTGGATCTGCGAGGGCTCGACCTCCATCAGCGCCACCACCGAGCCGCCCAACTCCTGCTGCACCTCGATCATCCGGGAGAGCAGCGGGTCGCGCGGGTCGATCAGGTCGTCACCGAGCAGGACGGCGAACGGCTGTCCGGCCACGTGCTGTTCGGCCACCAGGACCGCGTGCCCCAGGCCCTTGGGGTCGCCCTGGCGGACGTAGTGCATGTTGGCCAGCGAGACCGACTCGCGGACCCGGCGGAGCTTGTCCTCGTCGCCCTTGCGCGAGAGCAGCTCCTCCAACTCGTAGGCCCGGTCGAAGTGGTCCTCCAGCGCGCGCTTGTTGCGCCCGGTGACCATCAGTATGTCGGAGAGGCCGGCCGCGGAAGCCTCCTCCACCACGTACTGGATGGCGGGCTTGTCGACGACCGGGAGCATCTCCTTCGGCGTCGCCTTCGTCGCGGGGAGAAAGCGGGTGCCGAGGCCGGCCGCAGGCACAACAGCCTTGGTGACCGGCATGCGGGTGTTCGTCGTCGTCATGCGTTGACCTTACTGAGGCAGATGACCGCCCTGACTGTGGGCGAGGTTAATCAGATGTGAACGAACCTCGTCGGCAACAGCCACGACAGCGACATTACGGGCAGCACGACCGGTCAGGGCAGGCGGCTCAGAACCGGCACAAGCCGACAGATTACCGTGCAGACCGTGCAGCGCCTGCCGCTTGGCCGCCGCAAGCGCCCGGTCCGCCGCGCGCAGCAGCGGAGCAGCGTGGGTGCCGTCCACGGGCAGGACCGCGACCCCGGCGGCGGCGGTCAGCCCGTTCCCCTGGCGGGGGGTACGGCCGTCCTCCCAGGGGCCAGGGGCCCAGTCGAGCAGCCGGTGGCGGCGGACCGACCAGCAGAGCCGCTCGGCGACCCGGACCGCGCCGTCCGCGCCGGTGTCCGGCAGCACCACCAGGAACTCCGTACCGCCATAACGGCCGAGGGTGTCCGTGCGGCGGATCTCCACGCTGAGGCGCTGGGCCAGCTCGCGCAGCATCACGTCGCCGCGGCTGCGGCCGTGCTCGGCGTTGAGTGCGTCGAAACCGTCGATCTCCAGCAGCACCAGGGCCAGCGGGCGCGACGCACCGGCGGCACCCGACTGCCGCTCCGGCGGCTGCCGTTGGTCCGACTGACGGACGCTCGGCCGCCGGCAGTCGGCGCTCGGGCCGCTGCTGGAAGGGTCGTTCGGGTGCGGCTCGTCGCAGCGCGCGATCTCACGCTCCAGAGTGGTTTGGAGGTGCCGGTAGTTCCACACGCCGGTCAGCGGATCGCGCGCCGCCAGCCGCTCCAACTCCTCGCAGCGGCTCTGCAGCTCGGCCAGTTGCTGCCGCAGCCCGCTCTCGCGGCTCTCCTCCACCCCCGCCGAGCGGCGCAGCCGCAGCCCCAGCAGGCCGGCCGCCCCGGCGAGCGGGGCGCTGAGCAGGGCCAGCGACTGCACCAGGAGCGGGGTGGGCATCGGGCCGCCTTCCGGTTCTCGCACGAGCGGGGGGACGAGGGAGGATCGTGGCGACGGCCGCGGATCCCGAGGAGCAGGACTTGTACGACGATCCCTTCTACAACGACAAGGCAGAGCTGAGGTCACGGCTTCTGGCCGACCGCCGCGCACTGTCGCCCGAATGGCGGGAAAGCGCCGCCGCGGCGCTGGCCGAGCAGGCCGGCGCGCTCGCGCTGGAGGGACCGGTGGCCGCGTACGTGTCGGTCGGTGCGGAGCCCGGCACCCGGCCGCTGCTCGACCTGCTGCAACGCCGTGGGGTCCCGGTGCTGCTGCCCGTCCTGCTGCCCGACAACGACCTCGACTGGGCCGCCTACCGGGGCGCCGAGCACCTCCTGCCGGCCGGCCGCGGGCTGCTGGAACCGGACGGGCACCGACTCGGGCCGGAGGCGGTCTGCGCGGCCGCCGTGGTGCTGCTGCCGGGGCTCGCCGTGGACCACGGCGGCCTGCGGCTGGGCCGGGGCGGCGGCAGCTACGACCGTGTCCTGGCCCGGCTGGACCGGGCCGGGGCGCGGCCGCTGCTGGCCACCCTGCTCTACGACGCCGAACTGCTGGAGCACGTCCCGGCCGAGCCGCACGACCGGCCGGTGCACGCCGCCGTCACGCCGTCGGGGGTGCACCGGTTCACCGCCTGAGGGCTCAGGAGGTGAGGCCTCAGGGGGTGAGGCCTCAGGGGGTGAGGGTGAGCCGGTTCGTGGTGGCCTTGTCCACCGCGTCCTTGCTGTAGGCCCAGGGAAGCAGCTTGCCCTGGGCCCAGAGCGCGGTCTGGTCGTTGTAGTTGGCCTGGAAGGCGTGCCCGGACTCGCCGCCCACGTTGATCCAGCGCGAGGCGTTGAAGTCGCTCAGGTCCACGACCATCCGCATCGACGGGATCCAGTCGACCTGGTACCCGGCCGCCGCCGTCCACCCGGAGGCGTTGACCGCCGCCGAACCGCCCGACAGCTGGTACGGACCGCGGTTGAGCAGCCGGTGGATGATGCCCGAGGCGAACGACGAGTTGTCGATGCCCAGGGTCTGCTCCTTGAGGTTCAGGGTGTGCAGCCGACCCCAGCTCCAGGTGGAGATGTCCTTGCCGAGCTGGGCGGTGAGGTCCTGGCGGGCGTCCTTCATCGCCTCCTTGAGCAGGTTGTCCAGGCCGTGCTGCTGGAGGTGGTTGGAGTCGATGTAGTCCCACCACGAGCTGTTGGGGTTGCCGAGCTGCTGGCGCACCACCTCCGTCCAGCGGTCGCCGCCGTCCGGCTGGGCCTGGTTCGCGGCGCGGGTGCCGCACTGGGTGACGATCTTGGTCTCGCCGCCGACCGAGTTGAGCGGCTGGTTGGCGTCCACCTTCTGCTGGACCAGCAGGCAGTCGCCCTGGGCGCGCACGCTCGCCGGGAACTTCTGGCCGAAGGCCAGGATCAGCAACTGCCGCCAGACGCCGTTGTAGTAGGCCGCGGCGGCCGAGTCGGCGTCCTGGTTGTAGTTCCAGTCCTTCAGCAGGTCCTGGGCCTGGCGGACGTACGGGTCGCTGACCTGCTCCTTGAGCAGCATCGGCACCAGGGTCTTGGCCATCACGCTGGTGTTGTCCATCTGGATGGACTGCATGTCGTCGGGCGAGATCCGGCCGCCGTTCTGCAGGCGGGCCTGGATCTGGTCGCCGATCTCCTTGGCCCGGGTGCCGTACTCCCAGTCCGTGGTCAGCAGGAACGGGTAGCTCTGGTCGGCGACCGCCTGGTTGGCGGTGACGATGTAGCCGGACGGCGGGTTGTAGACGTACGGCAGCGAGGTGAACGGGATCGTGCTCTTCCAGTTGTACGACGAGTCCCAGCCGGGGACGGGGTAGCTGCCGTCGCCGCGGCCGCGGACCGGGATCACGCCGGGGGCCTGGTAGCCGATGTTGTTCTTGGTGTCGGCGTAGATCAGGTTCTGCGCGGGGACGGCGAAGTCCTTGGCGGCGGACCGGAAGTCGGTCCAGTTGGCGGCCCGGTCCAGCTCGAAGACCGCGTCCATGGTCTTGCCCGGGCTGAGCGCCGTCCACTTCAGCGCGACGCCGTAGCCGCTGGTCCCGCGGTCCGGCGCGGAGTTGCCGACCGGCGCGTAGGTGCCGACGTTCTGCTCCTCGGTGCTCTGGTCCGAGATGAGCGGTCCGTTGTTGGTGGTGCGGACGGTGATCGTGCGGTCCGCGCCGCCTGCGACCTTGATGGTCTCCTGGCGTGTGGCGAAGTTCACGTTCTGGCCGTCGTAGAGGTACGTGTTCGGGCCGGTGACCTTCTCCAGGTAGAGGTCCGTCACGTCGGCGCCGAGGTTGGTGAAGCCCCAGGAGATGTTCTGGTTGTGGCCGATCACCACGCCCGGCATCCCCGAGAAGGTGAAGCCGGTGGTGTCGTACTGGCAGGCGCTGCTGAGGACCCGGCAGTGCAGGCCCATCTGGTACCAGACCGAGGGCATCCCGGGGCCGAGGTGCGGGTCGTTGGCCATCAGCGGCTTGCCGGTGGTGGTGTGGTCGCCGGAGACCACCCAGGAGTTGGAGCCGATGCCCTGGCCCTGCGGGCCGAGCAGCTGCGGCAGCGCGTCGACCTGGCCGGACAGGCCCTGCAGCAGGGCGTTGGTGACGGCTGCGGCCTGGTTGGTGGAGGCCGTCTGGTTGGCCGTCGCGACGGGCGGCCGGTAGGTGCCGTCCGTGCCGACCTTGCCGGTCTGCCCGACGATCGTGCCGTTCCGGTCGTACGGGTAGGCCGGGTAGAGCTGGGCGATCTGGTCCTGGGTGAAGTCCTGGGACAGCAGCGAGCGGTCGATCTCGTCCTGGACGTTGCCGGAGAGGTTCCAGGCCATCGCCTTGAGCCAGGCCACCGAGTCGACCGGGGTCCACGGTGCGGGCTTGTAGCTGCCGTTCACCGTGCCGAGCAGCGCGTACTCCAGCGAGGCGCTCTTGCCGCCGGGGTGCTGGGCGAGCCAGGCGTTGACGCCGTCCGAGTAGGCCTGGAGGTACTTCTTGGTGTCCGGCGAGAGCTGGGTGTCGTACTCCTGCTGGGCGACGTCGTGCCAGCCCATCGTGCGCAGGAAGGAGTCGGTCTGCACCTGGCCCGCCCCGAACATCTCGGAGAGCCGTCCGGAGGTGATGTGGCGTCGGACGTCCATCTCCCAGAAGCGGTCCTGGGCCTGGACGTAACCCTGGGCCTTGAACAGGTCCTCGGAGGTGTCGGCGTAGATCTGCGGAATGCCGTTGGCATCCCGCTCCACGTCCACCGGGGCACCCAGGCCGGAGACCTTGATGCTGCCGCTGAGCTGCGGGAACGAGGCGCGCACGGTGTCCACCGCGTACCAGCCGCCGGCGGCGGAGCCGGCCACCAGGAGCACGGCGAGCACGAGCACGATCAGACGAGCGCGCCGGAACTTCTTCGAGCGGGGCATCTGGGTCCTAGCAACAGGGAGCAGGGCGACGTCACATTCAGCTGGGGCGGCCGTGACCGCTCACCACATTAGGACGACTCAGGTGGCGCAGGTGCACCGGGGACGCTCACGGTGGATCCAGAGGGACCTTATCGGCCGCGCCTGAGGATGCCTCGCGGGCTCCCTGAAAACGGGGGATTCAAAAGAGTAGGTAAAATGTTAGACTGCGTAACGACACCTCACCTGAGCCGTCGTCGGTCGCAGCGCCGCACCGACTGATGCTGCGAGGGGTCTCGATGAAACCCTGCTGATCCTCCTGAGCCGCCTGCCAGTTTCCGTGCCCGCGACCCCGAGGTGCCCCTGCGTTGACCGTCGACCATCTGAACAAGTTCCTCCTCGAGTTCTCCGTGATCCTCCTGGTCGCGGTGGTCGCGGTCCGCATTTCGACCCGTTCGGGGCTGCCCAGCCTGCTGCTCTACCTCGGCATCGGCGTGGTGATCGGCCAGAACGGACTCGGTGTCACCTTCAACGACGCCGAGCTGACGCAGGTCATCGGCTATGCCGCGCTCGTCGTCATCCTCGCCGAGGGCGGACTGAAGACCAGCTGGCCGGCGATCAAACCGGTGATGCCGGCCGCCACCGTGCTGGCCACCTTCGGGGTCGGGATCAGCGTCTTCGTCACCGCCGCCGGCGCCCACTACCTGGTCGGCCTGGACTGGCGGATGTCGCTGCTGCTGGGCGCCATCGTCTCGTCGACCGACGCGGCGGCGGTCTTCTCGGTGCTGCGGATGGTGCCGCTGCCGCCGCGGCTGACCGGCCTGCTGGAGGCCGAGTCCGGGTTCAACGACGCTCCGGTGGTGATCCTGGTCGTCGCCTTCGCCACCACCGGCCCGTTCGACGCCTGGTACGTGCTGGTCGGCACGATCGTCGCCGAGCTGGCGATCGGCACGGCCGTGGGCCTGGCCGTCGGCAAGCTCGGCGCGTACGGACTGCGGCACGTCGCGCTGCCGTCCTCCGGCCTGTACCCGATCGCGGTGATGGCGCTGACCGCGCTCGCGTACGCGGGCGGGGCGCTGCTGCACGGCTCCGGGTTCCTCGCGGTCTACATCTGCGCGGTGCTGCTGGGCAACGCCAAGCTGCCGCACGGACCGGCCGTCCGCGGCTTCGCCGACGGGCTCGCCTGGATCGGGCAGATCGGCATGTTCGTGCTGCTCGGCCTGCTCTGCAACCCCGACACGATGGGCTCGGCGGTCGGACCGGCACTGGTGATCGGGGTGGTGCTGGTCTTCATCGCCCGGCCGCTGTCGGTGGTGCTCACGCTGACGCCCTTCCGGCTGCCCTGGCGCGAGCAGGCGCTGCTGAGCTGGGCCGGGCTGCGCGGGGCGGTGCCGATCGTGCTGGCCACCATCCCGCTGGTGGCCGACGTCCCGCGCGCGGTGGACGTCTTCAACATCGTCTTCATCCTGGTCGTGGTCTTCACCCTGCTCCAGGGCCCCACGCTGCCCTGGCTGGCCAAGCTGCTGAACATCTCCGAGGGCACGATGGGCCAGGACATCGGCATCGAGTCGGCGCCGCTGGAACATCTGCACGGCCAGCTCCTGTCGGTCTCGCTCTCCGCGACCTCGCGGATCTCCGGGGTCGAGGTCAGCGAGCTGCGGCTGCCGGCCGGCGCCGCCGTCACGCTGGTGGTGCGCGAGGGCAGCAGCTTCGTGCCGGACCGCACCACCGTGCTGCGGGCCAACGACGAGCTGCTGGTGGTCACCACCGAGGCGGCGAGCGAGGCGGCCGAGCGGCGGCTGCGTGCGGTGGACGAGGGCGGAAAGCTCGCGGGGTGGCTCAGCGGGCGGTGAGGCGCCTTCTGCGGGGTGTTGCGAGGTGTTCACCTTGGGTTGGCAGGGCAGTGGGCGGAGCGGGCCCTACAATGGTGGTAAGTACGTATCTACAGACATCCGCAAAATCTGCCTGAAGCAGAGTTGGCGCGACCGCTCGGCGGCCGCGGTCCGCAGCACCATCTGGCCTCCCGCTTCCACGAATCGGCCAGCCGGACCCGGTATCAACCCCGGTCGACGCGCGAGAGGACGACTCTCGGCGCCGTCGGGGTTTTCCCATACCCGGCCGCGCTACCAGGCAGCAGGAAGAACCAACCGTGGCAGCCCGCCGAACGGCCGAAAGCCCCGCTGTACCCAGCACTGCGCCCAGTGCTGCACCTACCCGAGTCGGGTACCTGCCACTGCTCCGCACCCCTGGCGCGTGGACGTTCCTGCTCCCCGCCTTCGTGGCGCGACTCCCCTTCGCCATGCTGAGCCTGGGCATCGTGCTCCTGGTGTTCGACACCCAGGGCTCGTACGGGACGGCCGGCGCCGTCGCGGCGGTCTCCGCCGTCGCACAGGCCCTGGTCGGACCGCAGTCCGGCCGCCTGGCCGACCGCTTCGGACAGGCCGCCGTGCTGGTGCCGAGCGTGCTGGTGCACGCCGTCTCGGTCGGCACGCTGATCGCGCTGGCGCTGGGCCACGCGCCGGTCTGGACGCTCTTCCTGGCCGCCGCCCCGGCCGGTGCCACCGTGCCGCAGATCGGCGCGATGGTCCGGGCCCGCTGGGTCTCCAAGCTCTCCGACCAGCCTCCGGCGCACCTCAACACCGCGTTCGCCTTCGAGTCGGTCACCGACGAGTTCACCTTCGTGGTCGGCCCGGTGCTGGCCACCGCCATCGCCACCGGCATCGCGCCGGCGGCCGGTCTGGTCGCCGAGGCCGCGCTGACCCTGGTCGGCGGGCTCGCCTTCGCCGCCCAGCGCCGGACCGCACCCGCACGTCACCCGCACGTCCCCGGTGCCGTCCGGGTGTCCGCGCTGGCCTCCCCCGGCGTCCGGCTGCTGGCCGGCTCGTTCCTGGGCGTCGGCACCGTCTTCGGTGCCATGCAGGTCTCCGTGACGGCCTTCGCCGAGGCCGAGGGCCAGGCCGGGGTCAGCGGCACCGTGTACGGGATCTTCGCCGGCGGCTCGATGCTGGCCGGCGTGCTCTACGGGATGGTCGCCTGGCGGCGCTCGGCCCGGCAGCGGATGCTCGGCAGCTACACCCTGCTGGTGCTGGGCTGCTCGACGCTCTGGGCGATGCCCGACCTGACCTCGCTGGCCGTGGCCGGCCTGGTCTGCGGACTGGCCATCGCACCGACGCTGATCACCGGCTACACGCTGGTCGAGACGCTCGTCGCGGACGGCGCCAAGACGGAGGCGTTCACCTGGCTCACCGGCGCGATCGGGCTGGGGCTGGCGATCGGCTCGACGATCGCCGGGCAGCTCATCGACGCGCACGGGCCGTGGTCGGGATTCCTCGTGCCGGTCACCGGCTCGGGGCTCGGACTGGTGGCGCTGGTCACTTTGCGGCGGCTGCTGGTCGCCCCGGGGGCGCGCACCCGTACCGTTGCCATGAGCGCGGCTGCGACCCAGCGGCTCGCCGGGGTGACCGAGAGCTGACCGTCCGGGCCGGTGGCGGCGCCGCCGGGCCCGACAACGGCGGCGCTGGACTGATCCCGCGGAATGCCGCATCATGGACCGTCGTTAGCACTCATCAGGCGAGAGTGCCAGGAGGAAGACAAGTGCCCACGTACCAGTACCAGTGCACCGAGTGCGGCAACGGCCTTGAGGCGGTGCAGAAGTTCACCGACGAGGCCCTGACCGTATGCCCGCAATGCGAGGGCCGGCTGCGCAAGGTCTTCTCCGCCGTGGGCGTGGTCTTCAAGGGCTCCGGCTTCTACCGGACCGACAGCAGGTCGTCCTCCAGCAGCTCGGTGGGCTCGGCGGCGTCGGGTTCCGGGGCGTCGGCTGCGGCCGCCTCGTCGAGCTCGTCGACCAGCTCATCCGGCTCGTCCGGCTCGTCGGGTTCCTCGTCGACGTCCTCGTCCTCGTCGAGCTCGTCGTCCAGCTCGGCCAAGTCGGGAAGCGGCGCCTCGGCGAGCTGACCGGCGGACGCGCGCGGCGACGCGCGCTCAGCGCTTCAGGCCCCCGGTGGCCCTCGGACAGAGGGCCGACGGGGGCCTTTGCGATGCCTGGGACCGGGGGTGGTGGCCCCCCTGGGGGTGGGCAGCGTCCGGCCGTTCGTTAGGCCGTGCGGGTGGGGTTGGTTGTCCACAGGCGCCCGGTTTTCCACAGGAAATCGGAGGGGTATTTCCGGGATCGGGCCGGCGGCGCAGGCTGATCCCGCAAGCAGTTCTCTCCCTCTCACCGAGGCGGTGCCGGCTCCCATGACCACCACCACGCTCACCCCGGACCCCGTTTCCTCCCCCGCTTCCGCCTCCCCGGCCGCTTCACCGGCCGCGACCCACCGCGCGCGGCGGGCGGCTCCGACGTCGGCCTCGGCCGTGCCGCCCAGGAGTTCCGTGCCGGATTTCCGCCCCATCCGCTGCGGGGGCGGCGGGCGGCATCGTCTGCGACAGGCGGTGCGGCACCGACCGGGGGTGCTGGCCACGGGGCTGCTGGCGGCCGCCACCGCGGTCGGAGTGGGGGCGGTGCACCCCGGTCCGCTCACCCCCGTCCCCGCGCTCTCGGCGAACACGCAGACGGTGGCCGGCCCGGCCGACTCCGCCCGCTGCCCGTCCGGACGCTGATCCGCATCCCCACAGCGTCAACACGAAACCCGACAATTCACCCGTAACCGATCACAGGGTTCATCGTTCACGGGGCGTGAAAGGCTTCAAGGAATTCCTCCTGCGCGGCAATGTCATCGATCTCGCGGTCGCCGTCGTCATCGGCGCCGCGTTCACCAACATCGTCAACGCCTTCGTCAAGGGCATCATCAACCCCCTCGTCGGCGCCTTCGGCGCCAAGGACCTGGACTCCTACAGTTCCTGCCTGAAGGGACCGTGCCTGGTCAGTGCGACCGGTGAGGTCACATCGGGGATCCCGATCATGTGGGGATCCGTGCTGAGCGCGATCCTGCAGTTCCTGATCACCGCAGCGGTCGTCTACTTCTGCCTGGTTCTTCCCGCCGCCAAGTTCATGGCCAAGCGCAGGAGCCCGGACCAAGTGGCAGCCGAGGCCGACGCCAAGGAGATCGTGCTGCTCACGGAGATCCGGGACGCGCTCGTGCGCCAGTCCTGACCTCGAGAAGGAGCCTGGGGCTCTCTCCGGCCCAGGCTCTCCGCCCACCTGTCCGAACGTCCGCCCATCCGTCCATCCACGGGCGTCGCGACGCCCGCTCAGCCTCCGTGGTGCGGGGGCCGCTGGCTCAGGTACCAGTCCAGTCCGCGTCCCGCACCGTCCTCGCCCCAGCCGGCGTCGGTGTCGTCACTGGTCTGCCGGCTGAACGGGTCACTGAAGACCAGCTTGGCCGCCTTCGCCGCAGCGGCCTTCCGGTCAGCGGCCGCCTGCTCAGCCTCGGCCTCCCCGTCCTGCTGCTTCTTGTCCTGTCCAGCCATCGCCCTGCCTCCGGTTCGGTCACTCACCTCCACCCTAGGTCCTGCCCGTCGACCTACCCGTCGGCCTGCCCTCGGCCTGCCCTCGGCCTGCCCTCGGCCCCGACGCGTCTTCAACGACGCCGGAGGGGCCGGGCAACGGCCCGACCCCTCCGCACTCCTGCTCTCCTGCTCTCCTGCTCTCCTGCTCTCCGCCTACCGGATCAGCCCAGTTCGGCCTTCAGGAAGTTCGCGCCGTTGTAGGTGCCCCAACCGGTGACCTTGTCGTAGCCGGTGCCCGCGCTGTACGCCCCGTTGCTGCCGGTCTTCACGTCGTGGAAGGCCGACGCGTAGCTGCTGGAGGAGGCCAGCTTGTAGATCGTGCTGTTCGCGAACCCGAAGGAGGCCTTGCCCTTGGCCCTCGCCTCACTGTTGTAGTCCGCCACGAAGGCCGCCCAGTTCGGCGCCGCCGCGCTGGTCCCGCCGAACTCCTGCCAGGAGCCACCGGTGTAGATCGCCCAGCCGCTGGAGGGGTTGGCGTCGGCCGCGACGTCCGGAACCGCGCGGTACGTGCCGGTGTTCACCTTGCTCTGGAAGCTGGGGGTGTTGAAGAAGGAGGAAACCCCACCGCCGCTGCCGGACCAGGCGGTCTCCTTGCTCCACGCACCGCCGGAGGTGCTCAGCGTGGTGCCGCCGACGCCCGTGGTGTACGGGTCGGAGGCCGGGAAGTCGACGGAGGTACCGCCGTTGCCGGCGTCGTCGGACCCGCTGTCGCCGGAGGCCGCGAAGACCGACTGGCCCTGGGCCGCCGCCTCCTTGAGGTCCGCGTCCACCGCCACCCGGTTGGACGCGGTCTCGCTCGCCTCGTCGGTGCCCCAGCTGATCGAGATCACCGGGACGTTGTCGCTGACGAGCTGGGAGTAGATCGCGGTCTCGCCGGCGTCGCTGTTCGGCGCCTCGTAGACCTTGACCGTCGAACCGGGCGCCAGAGCCTGCACGACCTCGATGTCCAACTCGACCTCGTCCTGGCCGGACAGGTCGGTGGTGCCACCGGACACCGCAACCACCGACGGGGTGGAGGGGTGCAGCGAGTACTGCTTGTCGTAGGCGCTGATGTTGGACTGCTGGAAGCCCGAGAACTCCAGCAGGCCGACCGTCGAACCCGTGCCGTTGTAGCCGGCGTTGATCGTGGAGGTGAGGTTGTAGGCCGAGCGGGCCGTAGTGGGGTTGAGCCCCGTGGGCGCCTTGGGGGTTGCCGCCGGGGTGGCAGCCGGAGTGCTGAAGTGGGTGTACTTGGCGTAGCTGTTGAGCCCGGCCACGTCCGTCACCACCGAGGCGATGTCGGCGGGCAGGACGGGCGCCGTGGTGTTGGCGAAGTAGCTGCGACCGTCCTGGCTGTCGCGGTAGTTCGCGAGGCTGGTGCCGAAGGCCTTCTGCACCTGGGCAGCCGTGCCGCTGGCCTGGATGGTGAGCCGGTTCGCACTGACCTGGCCGACCGTCAGCCCCTGCGCCGCGAGGTACCCGGACACCTTGGCGACGGTCTCCGGCGTGGCCCCGAACTGGGCAGCGAACTGGTCCACCGTCAGGTAGTGCTGGTACTGCGCCGACTGCGGGTCGGCCACCTGCGAGAGGAAGGTGTCCAGGCCGGCCGTATTGCGCTGGGCGAGGCTGACTGCGACGGATATCTGCTGCCCGGCATCGACGGCTCCGGTCCGGACCGAGTGGTTGACCGCCGCCACGACGTCACCGCGCAGAGCGGGGAGCTGCTGGGCGGCGGGCTGCGCGGCGAAGGCCGGCGAGACAGCAAGCGCGAGGATCGGCAGAGGTGCGGCAAGGAGACCGATGAGGGGCCTGATGCGGGACTTCACTGATGTCCTCCTGGGACGGAACGATCGGCGGTGGGGCACCGGCCTGCACGGTTCGCTGGACTCGGCGCTCTGAACCCGGAGTGGATGGCACCACGCTAGATTTGTCGATCCACCGTCAAAAGAGGGGTATCCCCTGCTGTCCATGTGTCACGGCGGTGTCCTCGGATGTCCCGGGGCCTCAGCCGCGTGAACGTACGTCAGCCCTGCGCCGCCAGGGCCCGTGCCAGAGCCGCGCGCGAGCGCACGCCGAGCTTGCGGTAGACGCGGGAGAGCGTCCCCTCCACCGTCTTGACGCTGACGAAGAGCGCCGCCGCCACCTCGCGATTGGTCGCCCCGTCGGCGGCCAGGCCGGCTACCCGGTGCTCACTCGCCGTCAGCCGGGCACCGTCCGCCCCCGGGCCCCCGCCGCCGTGCTCCAGCCGCTCCAACTCCCTTTCGATCCGGGCCAGCAAGGGGAGGGCCAACCGCTCGGCGCAGATCTCGCGGGCCTGCACCAGCGCCGCGCGGGCCGCCGCGCGGTGCCGCGACCGCCGCTCGACCGACCCCACGGCCATCAGCGTCCACGCGACGTCCAGTGGCAGCCTCGCGGCTCGCAGCCGTTCGACCGCCCCCCGCAGGAGGAAGGCGGCCTGCAAGCTGTTCCCGAGCCCCGCCTGCGCCAGCCCCTCCGCCCGGTCCACTGCGGCCCTGGAGCTCCCGCTGAACCCCTCGCCCCACCCCCGCTCCACCCATCTCGCCTCCGCCAGCACCTTGGTGGCCTCCCCGTACTCCCCCAGCGCCACCAGACTCTCCGCCAGCGCCGCGAGGCGACGCACCGAGTCCGGATCCGCCATACCCAGCCGACCGCCCAGCCGTCGGGCCTCCTGCAGGGCCTCCACCCCCGCGGCCAGCGCGACCGCGTTCCCCTCCACCAGGTGTACCGCGCCCACTGTGCCGAGCGCACGGACCTGGTGCACCCGGTCCCCCTCGGCCGCCGACACGGTCGCCGCGTACGAAGCCAACTGCCCTGCCCGCGCCGGGCTGCCGCCCGCCAACTCGGCCAGCGCCTGAGCGTGCAGCACCGGTCCGGCCCCGATCGTCGGCACCGCGCCGGCCTCCTGCCCCGATCGCGCGGGATCGGTCGGCCCAGCTCCGGCCGGCATCCGCACCGTCCCCGTGAGCGCGGCGGCGAACGCCTCGGGCTGGGAGCCGATCCCGGCAAGCAGGTCCCGAAGTCGGGTGGCCGAGGCCATCGCCGGCGCCGCCTCACCTGCGGTCGCCTGGGCCCTGATCAGCAGGACAAGCGACTCGACCGCGTCCGTCATCCCGGCGTCGCCGGGAGCGCTGCGGGCGAGCCCGGTCAGCCGCAGCACTGCCGCGCTCGCGCGATCGGCGTCGAGGTCGGCGACCGCCTGCCTGCGCTGGAGGTCCCGGCGGACCGACTGCCCGGCCGGGCCCGCGACCCGCGAAGCGCCCTCAGCGCCCTCAGCGCCTGCGGTGCTCGCAGCCGCGAGTGTTCGACGGGACTCGACGAGTCGCCCGCGCAGGGTCTGGACCGTCGAGAGCACCGCGAGGGCAGCCGCCTGACCCACCGAGTCCCCCACCGACGCCGCGAGTTCGGCAGCCAGCGCAGCCTCGTCCGCGGCATGGGCGAGCCACCCCGCAGACAGCGCCCGCTCCGCCGACCAGCGGCGCAGCTCGCTCTCCAGCTCGACCTCCACCGCCTCCCCCTCGCGCTCCCCCTCCCCCTCGCGCTCGCGCTCGCGCTCGCGCTCGCCGACGGCCGCGCGCAGCTCGGCGGTTCCTGCGGCGATCAACTCCCGCAGTGCTTCCGAGTGCTGGCCCAACGAGCGGAGCACGAGCACCCTGGCCCGGGTGCGAACGACGACAGCCTGCGGCGGCGTCGCGTCCAGCAGCTCGGCGGCGAGCGCGCGGGCCTCCTGCCACCGACCGGCGTCCCAGGCGTACGTGGCCGCCGTCAGCAACCGGTCCGCACGGACGCCGGCTGCAACGGTGACCTCGGCCGGGGTGTGGCGGACCGCCAGCCGGGCGAGTCGGTAGGCCTCGGAGCCGGCGCCCCGGTCGCGAGCGCGGGTCGCGGCGGCCGCGAGGGCCGCCGCCGTCTGCTCGTCGGGCTCGCCGGGCCGCGACAGGGCGAGTTGGCACGCCCGTTCACCCGGGTCGGCGGCCGCTGCGGCCAGCGATCGGCGGGCGGCGGCCAGCTCGTTCGGCGCCGCCTCCGCGAGCAGGACGACCCGGGCCAGCGGATCCCCGAAGCCGACCCGTCCCACCCCTCCGTCCGAGCCGTCCTCCCCGCCGCCCGCGTCGAGCTCGACCAGGCCCGAGCGCAGGGCCGGCGCGAGCAGCAGCAGCGGGTCATCGCCGCCGACAGCCGTGCGCAGCTCGGCGACGGTCGGGCAGAAAGAGGCCGCCACCAGCAGCAGGGCCCTGCGCTGCTCACCCGACAGGTCCCGCAGCTGATCGAGGACGAGTCGGCGCAGGCGCTGCGGGACAGGACCCGCGCCGTCCGCGCCGAGCCGGAAGCCCACACGGGCCAGTTCGAGGGCGTGGCGCGGGTTGCCGGCCGCGACCTGCTGGACGTCCCGCAGGACCGCCGCCGGCAGCGGTCCGCGCCGGTCGCGGACGAGCAGTTCGGCGGTTGCCGCCGGTCCCAGCGGCGGCAGGACGAGTTCGACGGTCTCGGTCGGGCACACCTCGGGCCGCCCCGCCCGGTGGCTCGACACCGAAGAGCCCAGCACCGAAGAGCCCAGCACCGAAGAGCCCGGACCGGTCCGCTCGGTCGCCAGGATCCGGACCCCGAGCCGCCCGGTCCGGCGCAGCACGAAGCCGAGCACCTCGGCGGTGGGCCCGTCGAGCCACTGGAGTCCGTCGAGGACGAGCAGGAGGCCGGCCGGCCCCTGCGCCAGGGTCCGCAGCACCTGGAGCACGCCGACCCGCAGCGCGAGCCGGTCGAGGTCCGAGTCGGGCCGCCGACCGCGGAGCAACGCGTCGCGCAGCGCCTCGCGCCGGCCCTCCGCCAGGCCGTCGAGCAGCTCGTCCAGTCGGCGCTCGGGTAGGTCCGCGAAGAGGTCGACGAGTCCGACGTACGGGAGCGCGCTCTCCTCCCCCGACGGCGCGCAGCGCAGCACGACGGCCCCGGCCCGGGCGGCCCGGTCCGCGAGGGCGGCGGCCAGCACGCTCCGCCCGATCCCGGCGGGTCCGGAGAGCAGCACCGCACCCGTCGCCCGGAGCGCCTCCTCAGCGGCTCGCAGCTCCGGACCCCGCCCGACCGGAGCATCCGCCCCACCCGGCTCGGCTTCCCCGACCCCACCCCTGTCCGCGTCCGCGTCCGCGCGCATCTCTCGGGCCCACCCCTCCGCCGGAACTCGCACCACCAGGCAAGCGCCATGCCCCTGACACTCTGCTCGGCGACGGAATGCCCATCTCAGCCCGCCCCTGGCGACCCGTCAATAAGCGGGGCCGACTACGAGCGCCGGGGAAACGGAGAGTTCACGCCTGCTTGACGATGGTTGACGCGCAGTCACACCCAAGCCCCGTAAGCAGGCAAGCCCCGACCGGGCCCCGGAAAGCGGGGCCCGGTCGGGGGCTGCGGGTCGGCCGGGCGCCTCAGGCCGCCTCGAAGCCCGCGTGGTCGGCGATCTTCTTCAGCTCCGCCAGGGCGTGCTTCTCGATCTGGCGGATCCGCTCCCTGGTGAGTCCGTGCTGCTTGCCCACCTCCGTGAGGGTGCGCTCGCGGCCGTCCTCCATCCCGTAGCGGGAGCGGATGATGGAGGCCGTCCGGTCGTCCAGCCGGCCGATCAGGTCGTCGAGCTCCTCGCGGCGGAGCATGACCATCACGGCGTCCTCCGGCGAGACGGCGCCGGTGTCCTCGACCAGGTCGCCGAACTGGGTCTCGCCCTCGTCGTCCACGGCCATGTTGAGGCTGACCGGGTCGCGGGCCCAGTCGAGTACGTCCTTCACCCGGGCCTCGGTGGTGTCCAGCTCGGCGGCGACCTCGGAGGGGTCGGCCTCGCGACCGAGCTCCTTGGACTTCTCGCGCTGGACCCGACGGATCCGGCCGAGCTCCTCCACCAGGTGGACGGGCAGCCGGATGGTGCGGGACTGGTCGGCGATCGAGCGGGTGATCGCCTGCCGGATCCACCACGTCGCGTAGGTGGAGAACTTGAACCCCTTCGCGTAGTCGAACTTCTCGACCGCGCGGACCAGGCCGGCGTTGCCCTCCTGGATCAGGTCGAGCAGCGGCAGGCCACTGCGCGGGTAGCGCCGGGCGACCGCCACCACCAGCCGCAGGTTCGAGCGGATGAAGACGTCCTTCGCCCGCTCGGCGTCGGCGGCTATCGTCTCCAGTTCCTCGCGCGTGACCCCCTCCGGCAGCGGCACCGGCTCCGGCGCGACGCCCCCGTCGAGCGCGCCCGAGGAGCTGATGCCGTCGGCCGCGTTCAGCAGGTGCTGGGCGTAGACGCCGGCCTCGATGCGCAGCGACAGCTCGACCTCTTCGGCGGCGTCGAGCAGGGGCGTCCTGGCGATTTCGTCGAGGTACATGCCGACCAGGTCACGGTCGGCTTCAAAGTTGGTCGGGCGGGCCGTACGAGTCCGGTCGGCCCTGTCGCGAACGACGGCACGGGTGGCCATTCTTGCTCCCTTGCTGGTGATGCCGGGTCTGCTCTCGGCGACGACACGCCTCCCTCTGGTACGGGCCCCCGGGGAGCTCGCACGTAACAATCCAACGTGCAGAAACCGGACAAGATTCCCAAGTCGCTCAGATTCTTGGTGTGATGCAGTATCCTGCGCGTTTTCACCCGCGACATGAACAATCCGTGATCGAACCAGCCCCCACGGTGACCAAAGCACACGGGAGCACGGTGACAGGGGAACGCCCAGGAGGTGCGGATTGATCCCGGGCGGCAGCCCACGCCCCCCGCACCACTCGCGTACAAACGATGCCGAATCGCTATCCGCCGCCCGTCGGATCGGCATCCCGCCCTGGGAAGGTGTCAGTCATGCACCTGACCGCCGCCGGAGCCCGTGACCTCCACCCCTCGCACGCCAGGCTCCCGCGCTACACGGCGGTCGCCATCGGCGCGGCCGTCCTGTTCGGAGTCCTGCTGCTGCTGATCGAGCAGGGCTGGGGGCCGCTGGCCCGCCTGGACACCGGCTGGAGCGGCTCGCTGCACGACTTCGCCCGCCGGCACACCGCCTGGACCGCCGCACTTCAGACCCTGACGACGCTCGGCAGCCCGGTCGTGATGCGCACGCTGCTCGGTCTCGCGGCCGGCTGGCTCTGGATGATCGGCGCCCGCACCCTGGCCGGCTGGACGGCGGCCCAGGCCCTGCTCGGCTGGTTCGCCGAGTGGGCGGCCAAGGCCCTCGTGGACCGGCCCCGCCCGTACTACCCGGACCCGGTGGCCACCGCGACCGGCCCGGCGTTCCCCTCCGGCCACGCGATGGCGGTGGCGATCACCGCGGCCGCACTGGCCGCACTGGTCTGGCCGCAGGCGGCCCGGTCCGGCCGGATCGCGGCCTGCTCACTGGCCGCGCTCGCCACCGCGGCTATCGGCTTCACCCGGATCGCGCTCGGCGTGCACTGGCCCAGCGACGTCCTCGGCGGGTGGTTCCTGGCGGCCGCGGTGCTCGGCGGGACCACCGTCGCCGTCGAGTTGTGGCACCCCGGCGCGCTCACCCGCGACGTCCGCCGGGTGAACTGGCGAACCAGGCCGCGGGTGCAGAGCGTCCTCGCCTCCGCAGTGCCGTTCCCGGAGCTGCCGCACCATGGGGAGTTCGATGTGCGAGGCCTTGACGATCAGTGAGATAGCTCACACAGGTGATCGTCGGCTCGCGGGGAGAACTCGCGGGGAGGAAATGAGGACAGTGCCGTATGAGCCACCGCAGTTCACTGCGAGACGGGTTGAATGCGGACCAAACAGGACAATCCGCCTCTCCTCCCCGCTGACTTCACCCCGCCGCGACGGCCGGACGACGGCTGGTTCTCGCGCTGGAGATCTCCACCACATGGCACAGGACTCCCCACCTGGTGTCCCGGTAGGGCAGACTGCTCCGGTTGGGCATAGCCATGCCCTTCCCGAGGGAACCGAGCACGACAGCACGGCGCCGGCCGGTCGTCCGGAACTCGCGCCAGCGCGTCAGCTCCGAACACCGACTCCCCGTCCTGCCCAAGCTGCGGCAGCCCCGCAGCAGCACCTGCCCAGGCACCGAGCGACGGGGGTCCGATGACCACGCACACGGCGGGCGAACCGTACGGTTCGCCCGGGCCGCCGGAGTCGTACGGCTCGTACGTGCCGCCCGGCCGGTTCGCGGGCTCGCCGCCGTACGGGGACCAGCCCACCATGGCGCTGCGGCCGATCCCCGCGCAAGGGTCCTTCGGTCCGGCCGACCCGTCGTACGCACCCCCCACCGAGCAGCTCCCCTCGCAGCGCGGTTCCGGCCAGGAGCCGCCCGCCGACAAGCCCGCCGACAAGCCGGCCGCCCCCACCTCGGACGGGCGCAACGGCATGATCATGGCGATGGGCACGCTCGCCTCGCGCGCGCTCGGCTTCGTGCGCAGCGCGATGATCGTCGCCGCGCTCGGCACCACGACGCTGGGCGACTCGTTCAACGTCGCCAACTCACTGCCCAACATCGTCTACACGATGCTGATCGGCGGAGTGCTGGCCTCCGTCTTCGTCCCCGAACTGGTGCACGCCGCACAGACCCACAAGGACGGCGGCATCGCCTACACCGACCGGCTGCTCACCATCTGCACCGTCGCGCTGGTCCTGCTGACCGTGGGGGCCTGGCTCTTCGCGCCACAGATCGTGGACCTCTACTCCGACTACAGCGGCCCGCAACGCGATCTGACCATCGCCTTCGCCCGCTGCTGCCTGCCGCAGATCTTCTTCTACGGGCTGTTCACGCTGCTCGGGCAGGTGCTGACCTCGCGCAACAAGTTCGGCGCGATGATGTGGACGCCGATCCTCAACAACGTGGTGGCCATCGCGGTCTTCGGCCTCTACATGGTCATCGCCACCGGGGTGCGCAGCGCCGGCCACATGACGAACGGGCAGATCTGGCTGCTCGGCTGGGGCAGCACGCTGGGCGTCGTGGTGCAGACCCTGGGCCTGCTGCCCTCGCTGCGGGCGGTGCGCTTCCGCTGGTCCCCGCGCTTCGACTGGCGTGGGGCGGGACTGACCAAGCCGCTGCGCGCGGCGACGTGGGCGCTACTGCTGGTGGTCGCCACCCAGCTGGCCTACGCGGTGATCTCCCGGCTGAGCACCAGCGCCGGCACCGAGGCGGCCCACGCCGGTATCAAGGCGGGCCTCGGCAACATCGCCTACAGCAACGCCTACCTGCTCTTCGTGGTCCCGCAGGGCGTCATCACGATCTCGCTGGTCACCGCCGTGCTCCCGCGGATGTCCCGGGCCGCCAGCAAGGGCAACCTGCAGGAGATCGGCGCCGACCTGGCCCAGGTCCTGAAGTCCTCGGCCGGCATGATCATGGCGGCCACCCTGCTGTTCATCGCCCTGGCCCCGCAGATCGCCGGGATCGCCTTCGAGCACGGCAGGGTCGGAGCGGACAGCGCCTGGGTGATCGCGCAGCTGCTGATGGTCTTCGCGCTCGGCCTGCCGGCCTTCTGCGCCCAGTACGCGCTGGCCCGCGGCTTCTACGCGATGGGCGACGCCCGCACCCCGTTCTGGCTGACCGTGGTCAGCTCGGGCACCAACGCCGGCCTCTCCTGCCTCGCGTACTGGACGCTGTCGCCGCGCTGGATCGTGATCGGCATGGCCGGCGCCCAGACCGTCGCCTGCGTGGTCAACGTGGTGATCACCGGCCGGGCGCTCAGCCGTCGGCTCCGTGCCGTGCCGGCCGCGCCCGAGGCGTCGCCGGACCAGACCATGATGCTGCGCTCGCCCTTCGCCGCACCGCTGCGCAGCGGCCTCGACGGACGCCGGGTCTTCGGCCTGCACCTGGGCCTGCTGCTGGCCGGCCTGCCGGGTGCCGTGCTCGGCCACTGGCTCGCCGCCGCGATCAGCGGCGCGCTCGGCGGCGGCCTGATCGGCAACATGCTCGGCCTCGGTATCGGGTCTGCGGCCGTGCTCGCCTCGCTCTTCGCGCTGGCCCGCGTCTTCGGCGCCGGTTCCGCCGTCGCCCCGCTCGCGCGCAAGCTGCGGATCCCCTACCCCGAACCGGCCGTGGCCGGGGGCAAGCACCGTCGTTGAGCACGGTGTGACGCTCCAGCAGGTCTGCCGGCGACAACTCCCCCGAACCGCCACCCCCGGTCGATCGGCTGCGGCGTACCGGGTGTTAGCGTCACCTCAGACTTTCGAACTCTCATACTGACGCACCGCTTCCACCCCCCTGGGGAAGGTGCCGCCCCGCCTCTCGGGGACCGCGCTCCGGCCGGTCCGCCGCCTGGCGCCGGGCGGCCCACTCAGGGGAATCCCGGCCTGCCAAGGCCCCCATCTCGGACACGGAAGGTCTTCAGACTCCGTTGACTGCCATCCACCGATCCACCCCCAGCACCGCGGGCCGACGGCGCGCGGTCAGCGCCGCCGCGGCCACCGCGACCGGTCTCGCCATGATGGCGAGCACCGTGGCCGGCGCCGCCAGTGCGCAGGCAGCCGACCCGGCCGCCGCCGCGAACACCCTGCAGGGCCAGTTCGCCTCGGCCGCCGCCGAGTTCCACATCCCGCAGAGCGTGCTGCTGGCGCTGTCCTACCAGGAGACCCGCTGGGACTCCCACCAGGGACAGCCGAGCACCACCGGCAACTACAACGTGATGGGCCTGACCGACGTCGACGTGGCGGCGACCGACGCCGCCGCGGCGGCCGACGCACCGGAGGTCGACCAGAGCGGTAGCGGCACCCCGGCGCCGAACGCCGTCCCGGCGCCCGCCAAGGTCGTCGACAGCCCCGCGCTGCACACCCTCGCCGCCGCGGCCAAGCTGATCAACCAGCCCGACGCGGCGCTGCGCACCGACTCCGCGCAGAGCATCCGCGGCGCCGCCGCCCTGCTGGCGCAGTACCAGCAGCAGGCCGGCAAGCCCGCCGCCGCCGACCCGGGCGCCTGGTACGGCGCGGTGGTCCAGTTCGGGCAGTCCCCGGCGGCCGACGGCGGCACCGCCTTCGCCAACCGGGTCTTCGGCACGCTGCGCCAGGGCGCCTCCCGGGTGACCGCCGAGGGCCAGAGCGTCACGCTGACCGCCGACCCGGGCCTCCAGCTCCCGCAGGCCGCCGCCGCCCCGCGCGCGGTGACCCCCGGCGGCCCCACCGAGTGCCCCGCCTCGCTGAACTGCGAAGCGGCGCCCGCGGCTTCGGCCAACTACAGCACCGCGAACCGCCCGGCCGACGGCGACTCGATCCAGTACATCGTCATCCACGACACCGAGGGCGGCTACGCCGGCAGCCTGGCGACCTTCCAGTCCGCCGCCTCGCAGGTCAGCGCGCACTACCTGGTGCGGTCCAGTGACGGCCATGTCGCTCAGCTGATGAGCGACAAGGACATCGCCTGGCACACCGGCAACAAGACGTTCAACATGCACAGCATCGGCATCGAGCACGAGGGCTACGCCGCGGGCGTCGGGCCGGGCAACACCCCGACCTGGTACTCCGAGCAGCTCTACCAGTCCTCGGCCGCGCTGACCCAGTACCTGGCCGCGAAGTACAACATCCCGCTCGACCGCCAGCACATCATCGGCCACGACGACGTGCCCAAGCAGACCGAGCTGGACGGCAGCGGCAACCCGATGCCCGCGCAGCACTGGGACCCGGGCACGTTCTGGGACTGGCAGCACTACATGCAGCTGATGGGCGCGCCGATCCAGAACACCAGCGGCGCCTCGCTGACGGTCGGCGGCACGGTGACCGTCGCCCCGCCGTTCACCTCCGCGAACCAGCCGCCGGTGGACAACACGGCCGCCCGTCCGGAGAACTTCGTCTACCTGTACACCTCCCCGAGCACCTCCGCGCCGCTGGTCAACGGCGGTACCACGCAGGGCTCGGACGTCACCGACAAGGCCGTGGCCGGCGCCACCTACGTGGTCGCCGACCTCCAGGGCGACTGGACCGCTATCTGGTACGGCGGCACCGAGGCCTGGTTCTACAACCCGGGCGGCCAGACCGGCATCCCCGGCAGCGCCGCCGGCCAGACGCTGATCACCCCGAAGCCGGGCGCGGCCAGCATCCCGGTCTACGGCCGGTCCAACCCGGAGCAGGCGGCCTACGCCAACTACCCCGGCGTGTACACCCCGTACCTCGCGCCGGTGCCGGTGAACGCCACCATCGCGGCCGGCCAGTCGTACGTCTCCGTCAGCGGCGCCACGCCGGTCAAGGGCGACTACTTCTACGACGGCACCACGCAGGCCTTCGTGGTCGGCAGCATCACGTACTACCCGATCCGCTTCAACCACCGGCTCGCCTTCGTCGCCTCGACCGACGTGCAGGCGACCACCACCGGTGCCCCGGCGACGGCCAGCGGCTACACCCCGGCCGGCCCGACCCGGCTGCTGGACACCCGTGACGGCACCGGCGGCACCAGCACCAAGGTCGGCCAGGGCGGCGTCATCTCGCTGCAGATCGCCGGCCGCTCCACCAGCACCGGCACCATCCCGGCGGACGCGACGGCGGTGGTCCTCAACGTGACCGCCACCAACGCCACCTCCTCCAGCTACGTCTCGGTCTACCCGTTCGGCCAGGCCCGCAGCAGCGCGTCGAACCTCAACTTCACCGCCGGCGAGACCATCCCGAACCTGGTCGTGGTCCCCGTCTCCAACGGCAAGGTGAGCTTCTACAACTTCGCCGGCAGCGTCGACCTGATCGCCGACGTCACGGGCTACTACAGCCCGGAGGGGGCCTCCAAGCTCACCACCGCCGGCCCGCACCGCCTGCTGGACACCCGTGACGGCACCGGCGGCACCAGCACCAAGGTCGGCCAGGGCGGCGTCATCTCGCTCCAGGTCGCCGGCGCCTCCACCGGCGACGGCAGCAACGTGCCGGACAACGTGACGGCGGTGGTCCTCAACGTGACCGCCACCAACCCGACGGCCAGCAGCTTCGTCTCGGTCTACCCGGACAGCCAGGCCCGCAGCAGCGCGTCGAACCTCAACTTCACCGCCGGCCAGACCATCCCGAACCTGGTCGTGGTCCCCGTGGTCAACGGCAAGGTGGACTTCTACAACCTGGCCGGCAGCGTCGACCTGATCGCCGACATCAGCGGCTACTACACCCCGACCGGCGGCTCGTCCTTCTTCACCGCCGGCCCGTCGCGGCTGCTGGACACCCGTGACGGCACCGGCGGCACCAGCGGCGCGGTCGGCCAGGGCGGCGTCGTCTCGCTCCAGGTCGCCGGGCGTGCGGGCCTGCCGGCCACCGGCGTCACCGCGGTGGTCCTGAACGTCACCGCCACCGACCCCACCTCCGACAGCTTCGTCTCGGTGTACCCCGACGGCCAGACCCGCAGCAGCGCGTCGAACCTCAACTTCACCGCCGGCGAGACCATCCCGAACCTGGTGATCGTCCCGGTCGTCAACGGCAAGGTCGACTTCTACAACTTCGCCGGCAACGTCAACCTGATCGCCGACATCACCGGCTACTACACCAACTGACCTTCACCGGTTACCGGATGAACTGACAGTCCGACAGGGGCCCGCCGTCACGGCGGGTCCCTGTCGCGTTCGTTAGGGTGGACGAACATGACCACCTCTCATGTCACCGCCTCCTCCACCGACTCCCCCTCGCACGCGCTGCCCGACCGCCCGCTGCGGATCGCCGTGGCGCAGGCCGTCGCCGTCCGCGGGGATGTGGACGCCAACATCGAGCGGGCCGCCGAACTGATCCGCGAGGCCGGTGCGGCCGGCGCGCGACTGGTGCTCTTCGCGGAGAAGTTCCTCACCGGCTACGACCCCGAGCTGGTCGGCTCCGACCCGCTGCGCTACGCCGTCAGCGCGGACGACCCCCGGTTGGCCCCGATCGCCGCCGCCTGCCGCGAGAGCGGCACCGCGGCCGTCCTGGGCGCGGCCACCCGCGCCGCGGAGGGGCTGTTCATCTCGGCCCTGGTCTTCGCCCCGAGCGGTGCGGTGGTGGCCCGGTACGACAAGCAGCACCAGTACGGCGAGGAGCCGAAGGTCTTCCGCCCGGGCACCGCCGGCTGCACGCTGGAACTCGACGGCTGGCGGCTCGGACTCGGGGTCTGCTACGACTCCGGCTTCCCCGAGCACGCCCGCGCGGCGGCCCTGGACGGCTGCCACGCCTACCTGGTGGGCGCGCTGTTCCGCACCGGCGGCGGCCGCCTCCAGTCGCAGGTCTGGTTCCCGGCCCGGGCGATGGACAACACCTGCTACGCGGTGCTCGCCAACCACGTCGGCCCGGCGGGCGAGCGGGACGCCTGCGGCGGCAGCGCGATCTGGCGGCCGGACGGGCTGCTGCTCGCCGAGGCCGGGCCGACCGACGACGAGCTGCTGATCGGGGATCTCGACCCCCGGGTGCTGCGGGAGGCCCGCGAGGACCTGACGATGCTGACCGACATCGCGCGGCGCGACGCCCAGGTGGCTGCCTCGCCGCGCGCACTGGTCGAGCTGGGCTGATAAAGACCGACCGGCCTATGTCAGGCCGGGCCGCAGAGCAGGGCCGCCCGTAGGTCCAGGCGGTCGTCCAGGCGGCCGAGGTCGCGGTCGGTCAGCTCCTCGATCCGGCGGATCCGGTAGTGCACGGTGTTCACGTGCACGTGCAGCGACTCCGCCGTCCTGGCCCACGAGCAGTCGTGGTCCAGGAAGGTGACCAGGGTGGCCAGCAGGGCGCCGCCGCTGCTGCGGTCGTGCTCGGCGAGCGGCTCCAGCAGCCGGCGGCGGAAGGCCGCGGCGACCTCGACGGGCACACCGCGGACCAGGGCCGCCAGCGAGGTCAGCTCGGAGCTTGCGCCCACCGAGCAGTCCCGCGGCCCGGCCGAGGCCTCGGCCTCCAGGGCGTAGCGGGCCTGCTGCAACCCGGCCGCCAGCTCCGCCCGCGGCCCGCTGCTGCGCGGTCCGACTCCGGCGCGCAGCAGGTGGCGGTCGGGCAGCCGGGCCTGTAGGCGCGGCCAGACCTCGCGCAGCCGGGCGGTCAGCTCGTCCGGCCGCTCGCAGACCACGACGGCGACCGCCCGGCCGGCCTCGTCCGCGCCCACCGCGAACTGGTCGGCGGTCGCCGTGCGCAGCGCCTCGGCCAGCGCGTCGGCGGCCCAGGGCGCGTCCACGCCGTCGATCCGGGCGACCAGCGGGACCAGCGGCCCCCGCGCCGGGAGTCCGCAGGCGGCCAGCGCCTCGGCGAGTTCGGCGGGGTGCGCGGCGGCGTCGGCGGTCAGCAGCGCCGCAAGCCGCCCGGCCGCGCGACGGCTGTCGGCGGCCTCCGCCCGGGTGCGGGTCCACAGCGTGGCGAGCAGGTCCGCGAGGCCGTGCAGCACGGTGGCCGCTCCGGCGGCGGCGTCGCCGTGCGGGTAGAGGTACCAGCCGTCGAACGGGCTCTCGCCGGGTGCGCCGATCGCCAGCGCGGCGGCGCCTCGCGGCAGGTCGGGGCCGGCTGCCTGGTCGCCGCCGACCGTGGGCAGCGCGTGCCGGACGGCCTCCGGGTCGGGGTCCGCGGCTCCGGGGGAGGTCGCGACGGTGCGGCCCGAGGCGGAGACCAGCGAGCAGGGCCCGCAGCCGAGCCGGGAGACCGCCCGGCCCAGCACCACGCCGGCCGGGGCACCCGCGTACATCAGCTCGACCAGCTCGCGGCGCGCCGTCTCCGGGACCGCCGCGGCCCCCTCCGAGCGGGCCTGGAGATCGCCCCAGAGCCGCAGGTAGATCCGGTCGGTGACGGCCCGGAAACTGGTCCCGGCCGGGACCGAGAACAGCGGGATCCCGTGCACCCGGCAGGCGTCCACCAGCCCGGTCGGCACCTCGCCGTGGGTGCCCTCGCCGGCCAGCAGCGCGGCCACCCCGGCGCTGCGCAGCGAGGTCGCGAAGCGCAGGGCCAGCGCGGCGGCCGAGGGGTGGTCGGGCTGCCACCAGACCAGCCCGGAGAGCACCAGCTCACCCGGCTGCAGATAGCGGGCCGGGTCCTGAAGGTCGGTGGACGTGACGCCGGTGACCTGTCGGGCGAGCAGCTCGGGCGGCCCCCAGGCCAGTCCCAGTCGCAGGTCCTCCACCCGCAGGAGGTCTTCGACGATCATCTGCCGCTCCTTGTGCCGAACGCCGACCAGCGGCGCCGCACCCGGCCGGCCCTCTTATCAGCCAGGGATTCAGGTGCATATGCATGGTAGATGCCAGGGCAATCACCCAAATACCATCTTGGCTGATCATCCACATGCCGGACTTGCCGCACACACCCGGACAGCGCAACCCCGGCGGCCCCGTCAGGACAGTGCGACGGCACCGCCGCAGGCTGGAGCCCATGGACACAGCACAGCGCAGGCACCCGCGCGCCAAACTGTGGCTGCGGCAACTGGCGCCGGCCGCCGCGTTCGTGCTGCTGATCGTCGGATACTTCACGCTGCCGCTGAACCGCTTCGGGCCGGCTCACCCGGTGCTCAGCTGGACCAGCTTCGGGGTGGCCCTGATCACCCTCGCCGTGCTGCTGCTGGCCCAGATCCGCAAAGTCCTGCTCACCTCCGACCAGGGCCGGCCGGCGGCGGCGATCGCGCTGCTGATCTCGCTCTCGCTGGTCATCTTCGCCAGCACCTATCTGGCGCTGTCCCATTCGCCGGGACAGTTCAACGGCCTGCACACCCGCGTCGACGCCCTGTACTTCACGCTGGTCACCACCGCGACGATCGGCTACGGCGACATCAACGCCGCCGGCCAGACCGCCCGGGTCGTGGTGCTGGTCCAGATCTTCTACAACTTCGTCTTCCTCACCGCGGGCGCCAGCGCCTTCAGCCGCCAACTGCGGGGCCAGGTCGGCAGCCGGATGCGCCACCGCGCCCACCCCGAGCCCCCGGACGCGAGCGGGCCCCCGCTGGACTGACACGCCCAGCGAGGGCCCGGATCCGGTGGTCACGCCCGTTTGTCACGCCAGGGGCGTCAGATCGTCGCCGTGTCGATGACGAAGCGGTAGCGGACGTCGCTCGCGACGACCCGGGTGTACGCCTCGTTGATCTGGTCGGCGCGGATCAGCTCGATCTCGGCGGTGATCCCGTGCTCCGCACAGAAGTCCAGCATCGCCTGGGTCTCGGCGATCCCGCCGATCATCGAGCCGGCCAGCGACTTGCGGCCGGCGATGAGGGCGAACTGGTGGACGGTCGCCGGAACCTCGGGCGCGCCGATCTGGACCAGCGTGCCGTCGGTGCGCAGCAGACCGAGGTAGGCGTTCAGGTCGAGGTCGGCGGAGACCGTGTTCAGGATCAGGTCGAAGGTCCCGGCCAGCTCCTGGAAGGTCGCCGGGTCGGAGGTGGCGCGGTAGTGGTCCGCGCCCAGGCGCAGGCCGTCCTCCTGCTTGCGCAGCGACTGGCTGAGCACCGTGACCTCGGCGCCCATCGCGTGGGCGATCTTCACGCCGACGTGGCCGAGGCCGCCGAGGCCGACCACGGCGACCTTCTTGCCGGGACCCGCGCCCCAGTGGTTCAGCGGCGAGAAGAGCGTGATGCCCGCGCACAGCAGCGGCGCGGCGGCGTCCAGCGGGAGGCTCTCGGGGATCCGGACGGCGTAGTTCTCGTCCACCACCAGGTGGGTCGAGTAGCCGCCGTAGGTGGGCTCACCGTCCCGGCCGACACTGTTGTAGGTGCCGACCATGCCGGACTCACCGGTGCAGTACTGCTCCTGGCCCGCGCGGCAGTTGTCGCACTCGCGGCAGGAGTCGACGAAGCAGCCGACGCCGACCCGGTCGCCGACCACGTACCGGGTGACCCCCGGGCCGGTGGCGGCGACGATGCCGGCGATCTCGTGGCCGGGAACCATCGGGAAGATGCCCTCGCCCCACTCGGCCCGCGCCTGGTGGATGTCGGAGTGGCAGATGCCCGCGAACTTGATGTCGATCAGGACGTCGTTCTCGCCCAGTTCCCGCCGAGGGACGGTGGTCTTCTCCAGCGGGGCCTTCGGCGAGGGTGCGGCATAGGCGGAGACAGTCGTGTGGGTCGTCATGCGTCCAGCCTCCTCGCTACCGACGCGACTAGCCAGCCACACGCCGTGCGTACGTCTGCGGAGCGTACGACTGGGAGTATCACCCTCATACTTTTCCCATGGACCAGCGCACCGATCTGAGCGAGTTCCTCCGCTCCCGCCGGGCCCGCCTGCGGCCCGAGGACGTGGGCCTCTCGCCCCACGGCGGCCGACGGCGGGTCCCGGGACTGCGCCGCGAGGAACTGGCGCAGCTGGCCGGGGTCAGCGTCGCGTACTACACCCGGCTCGAACAGGGACACGGGCAGAACGTCTCCGCCACCGTCCTGGAGGCGATCGCCCGGGCGCTGCGGCTGACCCAGGCCGAGCGCGAGCACCTGGCCCACCTCACCAAGCCCGTCCACCGGCGCTCGCGCGCCTCCAGCCGCCCGCAGCGGGTCCGCCCGTCGCTTCAGTGGCTGATCGACTCGATGGAGGGCGTGCCGGTCGTCGTCCTCGGCCGGCGGCTGGACATCATCGCCTGGAACCGGCTCGGCTGCGCCATGTTCGGCGACTTCGCGGCGATGCCGGCGGAGCAGCGCAACCTCGCCTGGCAGGTCTTCCTCGTCCCGGACGCCCACGAGCTGTACGACAACTGGGAGGGCAAGGCCGCCGACGTGGTCGCCAGCCTGCGCCTGGACGCGGGCCTCTGGCCGGACGACCCCCGGCTCGCCTCACTGATCGGCGAACTCTCGGTCAAGAGCGAGGAGTTCCGCCGCCTGTGGGCCTCCCACGACGTCCGCGACAAGGGCCACGGCGTCAAGGACCTGCACCACCCCGTCGCAGGCCGCCTCACCCTCGCCTACGAGACCCTGCGCCTGCCCTCCGACCCCGACCAGGTCCTGCTCGCCTACCACGCCGAACCCGGCTCCCCCTCCGCCGAATCCCTGCGCCTGCTGGCCAGCTGGACCGCCACCCCCGCCGAGCCCTGACCGGAAAACGCAGCAGGCCCTCAGCCCGGAGGGGCGGAAGGCCTGTCAACTGCGGTACCACTGTGCCCCAGGCAGGATTCGAACCTGCGACACCGGCTTTAGGAGAGCCGTGCTCTATCCCCTGAGCTACTGGGGCGGGGAGGATGCACCGAACAAACCCCGTGCGGGGTGTCCGTCTGACCGATCACAGACTAGCGGATCGTGTCGCCCGCGATGGCTGGTGTTTGGGGTACAGGGCCCGGCGCGCGCTTATTCGTTGTTGATCGCTGCTGGCTAGCGTCGCCGTATGAACGACACGATCACATCGCCGCCGGAGTGGTGCCAGGGCACCGATCTCGACAATTTCGTCTCCCTGCTGCGCGGGCTCAAGGACTCGCTGGCCGAGGACCTGGCGGAGCTGGAGGGCGAGGGGACCTCCGGCAGCTGAGTGGAAGCTGAGCGGGGTATGGGTGCCCCCGCGATTCACTACTATCAGCCAAGTGGCATTCAGCCCTCTGTCTCTCGCAGCTGCCCGAAGCCCCCGCCAACGGCCTGCGTGCCGAGCTCCGGCTCCGGGTCGTTACCATCGGCAGTGGTGACGACCCGTACCAGAAGCTCCCGGCGGACCGCTCCCGGGCCTTGCAGGTGGTCTTCATAGAGAGAACAGAGACGCGATGCCGTGTCCAGGGTGGACACGGCACAACCCGAAAGGCTCGTACGTGACTGCGCCCCAGGAGCACTCCTTCGCCGACCTCGGCAAGGTGCTGGTCATCATCCCGACCTACAACGAGGCCGAGAACGTCGAACGGATCGTCTCCCGGGTGCGGGCTGCCGTCCCCGAGGTGCACGTCCTCGTCGCGGATGACAACAGCCCCGACGGCACCGGCGAGATGGCCGACAAGATCGCCGCGCGGGACGAGAACGTCCACGTCATGCACCGCAAGGGCAAGGAGGGCCTCGGCGCCGCCTACCTGGCCGGTTTCGCCTGGGGCATCGAGCACGGCTACGACGTCCTGGTCGAGATGGACGCGGACGGCTCGCACCAGCCCGAGGAGCTCTACCGCCTGCTGACCGCGCTGCGCGGCGCGGACCTGGTGCTGGGCTCGCGCTGGGTGGCCGGCGGCAAGGTCGTGAACTGGCCGAAGTCCCGCCTGCTGATCTCCCGCGGCGGCTCGCTCTACTCGCGCCTGATGCTGGGTGTCCCGATCAAGGACGTCACCGGCGGCTACCGCGCGTTCCGCAAGGAGACCCTGCTGGGCCTCGGCATGGACCAGGTCGCCTCGGCGGGCTACTGCTTCCAGGTCGACCTGGCCTGGCGCACGGTCAAGGCCGGCTTCAAGGTCGCCGAGGTGCCGATCACGTTCGTGGAGCGTGAGCACGGCCAGTCGAAGATGAGCCGCAACATCCTGGTCGAGGCCCTCTGGCGGGTCACCGCCTGGGGCGTGGCCGACCGGGTGGGCAAGCTGACGGGCAAGAAGAAGTAACACGCCTCGAACACCGTCGCCGAAGGGGTCCGTACGTCCGCGTACGGGCCCCTTCGGCGTGCCCGGTGCGGGTGCGGGCGACCGGGGGTCGGGTGACGATGTGCTCACCGGGCAGACGTGGAGGGAGCACTCGTGGGGCGTTGGGCCAGGATCCGGCAGCGCGCCGACTCCCTCAGCACCACGGCGAAGGAGCTGCCCACCCAGGTGCCGCTGGTCGGCCGGGCGGTCGGGCAGCTGGTCCGGGTCAACCTGCTGGACAACGCCACCCGGCTTGCCGCGCAGGCCTTCCTGAGCGCGCTGCCGGCGCTCTTCGTGGTGGCGGTCTTCGCGCCGGCGGTGATCCGCAAGGAGCTGCTCGACTCGCTGCGCGACCAGCTCGGACTGCGCGGGCCGGCCCAGCAGCAGGTGCAGATGCTGGTGATGACCAGCCACGACTCCCAGGATGAGCAGACCGTCGGCGCGGTCGGCGCGCTGGTCACCCTGCTCTCGGCGACGACGCTCAGCCGGGCCATGCAGCGGGTCTGCGAGCGCTGCTGGGAGCTGCCGCGGGCGTCAACCCGGCTGGCCGCCTGGCGCTGGCTGGCCTGGCTGCTCGTCTGGCTGGTCTACCTGGGCCTGCTCGGGCCGATCCGCAAGGGGTTCGGCGTGGGCTGGTGGCTGGGAGTACCGCTCTCGTTCGCGACCGCCACGCTGCTCTGGTGGTGGACCCAGCACCTGCTGCTCGGCTCCCGGATCCGCTGGCACCCGCTGCTGCCGGGCGCCGTGCTGAGCGGGGTGGCGGTGGTGGTGCTGGAGCTGGTCGCGCAGCTGTACCTGCCGGCGGCGATGTCCCGCAGTGTGCAGCAGTTCGGCCCCTACGGCGCGGTCTTCACCGCTCTCTCCTGGCTGATCGTGGTCTTCGCCGCGCTGACGCTGGCGCTCGCGCTCGGCCGGGTGATCGCCGAGGAGGAGACGGTCGCCCGCTACCTGGGGCCGGCTGCGGCCGGCCCCAGGAAGCGCGTCCGACGGTTCAGAGCAGGCGGGTCAGCCGGGACATGATCGACGGCGGAGCCAGGTCGTGCTGGAGCAGCACCGGGATCCGGGTCTGCGCGGTGCCCTCGCCCGCGGTGATCGTGCCGACCTGGGTGCCGGCCTTGGCGCTGTGGCCGAGCCGGACCGCGCCCTGGTCCAGGCTCAGCGTCGCGGTCGTACCGGTCCAGCCGGACACCGTGACGTCCTGGCCGGCCACCACGGGCGCCCGGCCGCCGAGGCCGTCGTCGACGTAGCCGACCACGTCGCCCTGCTTGGCGATGACCTGGGCGGTCAGCGCGTTCTGGCCGGCGGTGATGATCTTCGCGCTGACGGTCTGGGCGGCCTTGAGGATGTTGTCGGTGGTGGTCGGCGGCTGGCCGAGGGTCACCCCGAGGATCATCTGCTTGGTCCCGCCGACGTCCTTCACGGCCGCCCACATCAGGCAGCTGCCGGCCGGGGTGCTGGAGCCGGTCTTGGTGCCGATGATCCCGCTCTTCGGGTTGAGCAGGGCGTTGGTGTTGTAGATCCGGGTGCCGTTGATGGTGCTGTCGGGCTCGGCGACGATCTGCCGGAAGATGTCGTTCTTCATCACCTGCTCGGCCAGCTTGAGCTGGTCCTTCGCGGTGCTCTTGGTGTCGTTGTTGTATCCGGCGGCGTCCGCGTACGTGGTGTCGGCCATCCCGAACGCGGTGGCCTGGTCGTTCATCTTCTTGACGAACGCGTCCTCCGTGCCGGCGTCCCAGCGGGCCAGCAGGCGGGCGATGTTGTTGGCCGAGGGCAGCATCAGCATCTCCAGCGCCTCGTACTCGCTGATCTGCTGACCCTCGGTCACCTTGGCGGTGGACTGGTCGGAGTCGCCCGACTCCTGGGCGGCGGCCTTGTCGACGGTGAGCGCGGGGCCGGTCTCGCCCTTCTTGAGCGGGTGGTCCTGAAGGATGAGGTAGGCGTTCATCACCTTGGTGACGCTGGCGATCGGCACCGGCGTGTCCGGACCGGAGTTGCCCAGGCTGCCCAGGCCCACCACCTCGGCGGCGGCCTGGCCCTTGGTCGGCCACGGCATCGCCAGCGGGTCGCCGGTGAAGGTGAAGGAACCGGCCGTGGTCATCTTCGGTTTGGGGCCGGGCAGCGGGCGCAGCAGCTGCGCGGTCACCACGGCGCCCAGCACCACGGCAAAGAAGACCGTCCAGATGGTGATCCGCTTGAGCGCCCGGCGCAGCGGGGAGACCGGGCGCGCGCTGAGTGCCGCGAGGACCTCCAGCGCCTCGGAGGTGGTCTCCGGGGCGTAGCCGGACTCGGGCTGCGCGGGTGCGGGCGGCAGTGGGGAATGCGGCGGGGACTGCGGCGGGGTGGCGGTCCACGGGGAGACGGGCGGGGACGCGGGCGCGGCGGATGCGGCAGGTGGGGCTGGTGGGACGGGAGAGGCGGCCGGATCGACCTCCGGGGCGGCTACGGCGGCGACGGCCACCAGGACGAGCTCGGGTTCGGGTTCGGGCTCCGACGGGGACTCGGCCACCGGCTCGGCGGCGGGCTCGGGGTCCCGCTCGGTGGCGGCCTCGGGTTCGGGCTCGGCTTCGGCCTCTTCGGTCGACTCCGCCGCACCCTCCCGGGCGTCCCGGATGGCGAGACGCGGGTCGGGCGAGCCGGCCTCCTGCGGCGCCTGCGGTTCGGCCGGCGCCTCGTCGTCCGCCTCGCTCGGCTCGGCCGGCTCGGCCTCCGGGGCCGTCGCGGGCTTCGGATCAGCGGGCATCCGCAGGAACGTCGTCGCGCGGTCCGCTGCCGGCTCGGCCTTCGACTCGTCCGGCATCCGCAGGAAGGTCGTCGCGTTGTCCGCATCCCGGACGCGCAGATGGACAGTCGAGCCGCCGACGTCCCCGCCGGCCTCCTCACCGCCGCTCGCTGCCGGGGTCGTCGGGGTCGTCGTCGCGACCTCCGCCGGCAGCTCCCGCTCCCCGTCGTGCCGCGCCTTGTCCGGGGCCTCGCCCACGTATCCCGACCTCCTCGTGTGCACGGCGCCGCATGGGCCGCCCGGACTCCCGGGAGGTCCGCACAGCGCTCCTCTGGCTCTACAGTCTCCGTCACCGGCGGACGATCCTGGCGGTCCACACCCCGTCCGACCGGCGGTTATTGCGAGCACTCGGCTCGTCCCCGGCAATGACGCGGGCCTCTCGGCCACCGGTTCCGCCACTGGGGTGGCCCTCGAATCGGTTCCCGCCCCAAGGTCACGATTCGGAGGCGTACTCGACAAGGCCGTGTGAGAGGCGTCACTCTGTCATTCATCCACGCGGGGAGGCTTGGATGGGCAAGAGCCGCAGAACAATTCCCGAGGAACTCTTGTTGCTCGCACTGGACCCGACCACGGGTACCACGGCGCAGCCGCAGACCCTCGACCTCGGACTGGCCGGGGCACAGCTCGTCGAGCTGTCCCTGGCAGGACGGATAGTCCCGGACGGGGACCGGATCGCCGTGGTGATGCCACGGCCGACCGGCGACCCCACCCTGGACCACGCCCTGGAGCTGCTGCGCCGTCGCGGCAGCCCGGTGCGTGCCGCGCACTGGATCGGCGGGCCCCGACTGGGGCTTCGGCAGACCTACCTGGCGCACCTGGAACGGTGCGGCATGGTGGCGGCTGTGCCGGGCCAGGTGTGCGGTGTCCTACCGACAACGCGCTACCAGGCGTCGGACGACTGTACGAACGCTGCCATCAAGCAGCGTCTCGACACAGCCATCCGCACTGGCGTCCCACCGGACCCCAGAACGGCCGCACTGGCCGCACTGGCCCATGCGGTGGGGCTCGGGAAGCACTTGTATCCCGGTAACGAGGGCAGGTCCTCACGGTCACGCCTGCGCGACCTGATCCGGTACGACCCGCTCGGCGGGATGGTCGCGCATGCCGTCATGGACGTGCAGAACGGCCTTCCGGCCCAGCAGGGCCGTGGCGGACCGGTGGCGGCCGCAACCGGCGGACGGGCACCGGCCCAGCGGACCGGTTCGGAGCCCGTCGACCGCGGTCGGCCGGCGGGAGCACCGAGCCCGCTCGGTCGGGTCGGCGTCCGCTGACGTCCGACCCGGTGGCCCGTCGGAAACGGCGGGCCACCGGACTCTCGGGGCGGTCGCTCCCGGCATCTGCCGGGAGCGGCCGCCCCGCCGTCGTCCCCGGAGCCGGGCGGTGCGAGGCTGAAGGAGCCATAGCACGCCGGAGGGTGTTCGCGCAGCGGTGACGCAATTCCCCGGCGGTGAACTGATCCAGGGTGGCATGCTGCTCAGAGCCAGGGGGTTGGTACGAACACCGAAGAAGTCCGAAGCAGCACACAGGTTCCGCCGGAGGTCGATGTGTCCGCCAGCATCAATCCCACCGTCCGACGCAGAAGGCTGGGCGCCGAGTTGCGCCGTCTGCGCGAGACCAAGGGGATGACGGCCGAGGAGGTGGCGGCCCGGTTGATGGTCTCCCAGTCGAAGATCAGCCGACTGGAGAACGGCCGCCGCAGCATCAGCCCGCGGGACGTCCGCGATCTGTGCGACGTCTACAACGTCGACGATCCGCGCATGCGCAACAGCCTGATGGAGATGGCCAAGGAGTCGCGGCAGCGCGGCTGGTGGCACGAGTTCGGGGACATCCCGTACAGCGTGTACATCGGCCTGGAGGCCGAGGCCTCGTCGATCCGCTCCTACGAGTCCTCGTTCATCCCGGGTCTGCTGCAGACCAGGGAGTACGCCGAGGCGGTCGTCATGGGCACCCAGCCGGACACCGACGCGAGCTCGATCCGCCGCCGGGTGGAGGTGCGGCTCAAGCGCCAGGACCGGATCACCGGCGACGACCGGATCGAGAACTTCTGGGCCGTCATAGACGAGGCCGCGCTCGCCCGGGAGGTCGGTGGCGGTGCGGTGATGGCCGACCAGATGCGCCAGTTGCTGGAGTTGGGCGAGCAGCCGAACATCACGATCCAGGTGATCCCGTTCGTCCGAGGGGCGCACCCGGGAATGACCGGGACATTCTCCCTGATGGAGTTCCCGGAGTCAGCCGATTCCACGGTCGTCTACTTCGAAGGGGTGACGAGCGACCTCTACTTGGAGAAGGACGTGGACGTCCGCCGCTATACCGGACTGTATGACCACTTGAGGGCCGCGGCCCTCAGCGTCGCGGAGACCCGGTCACTGATCACCGACTATGCGGAGGCGTACCAGAAATGAGCATCAAGACCCTGACCGTCAACCCGGCCTGGCGCAAGAGCAGCCACAGCGGCGGCAACGGCGCCTGCGTGGAGGTCGCGGTCCCGGAGTCGGCGACGGTGGCCGTACGCGACTCCAAGGACCCCGAGGGTCCGCAGCTGCACTTCTCACCCGACGCCTGGTTGGCGTTCGCGATCGCCGCCGGCAGCGGGGCGTTCGGCACCGTCTGATCACGCCGGCGTGGTGGGCCCTTGCCTTGTCCGGTCCCGGGCCCACCACGAGCGCCGGACCAGGTAGCACTCAGACCGGGTAGCGCTCAGACCGGGTAGCGCTCGCGCCAGGCGTCCCCTGCGTCCGGGCCGTGCAGTTCCGGCCCGTGGACGAGCTCCAGCACCAGGTCGTCGGCCAGCTGCAACACCGTCCCGCGGCCCTCCAGTTCGGCCACCCACTCGGCCGGCAGCGCGGTCTCGCCGTGCAGCGCGCCCAGCAGGCTCCCGCAGACCGTCCCGGTGGAGTCGCTGTCCCCCGAGTGGTTGACCGCCAGCAGCAGCCCGGACCGGACGTCCTCGGCCACCAGCGCGCAGTACACCCCGATCGCCAGCGCCTCCTCGGCCACCCAGCCCTCCCCCAGCGCGGCCACCCGCTCGGCGGACGGCGCACCGGACCGGACGGCCTCCAGCGCCCCGCGCAGCGCCGCCGTGGTCTCCTCGTGCCCGGGTCGCTCCGCGAGCTGCGCCAGCGCCAGTTGGACGCCCTCCTCCAACGTGCCGCCGCGCAGCACGGTGTGCACGATCACCGCCAGCGCGCCCGCGGAGAGATAGCCGGTGGGGTGGCCGTGGGTCAGCACCGAGCACTCCACCGCGAGCTGGAAGACCAGGCCGGGCTCCCAGCCGAGCAGCAGGCCGAACGGCGCGGCGCGCATGACCGTGCCGCAGCCCTTGGAGTGCGGGTTCTTCGGGGCGTCCAGGGTGCCGAGCCGCTCGGCGTCCGGGCCGGAGAGCCCTGAGAGGCAGGCCGAACCGGGCGCACGCTGGGCGTAGAGCCACTCCTCGCGGCCCAGCCAGCCGAGGTCGGGGCGGCGCTCGTCCGGCCCCCAGTCGCGCTGGGTGGCGGCCCAGCGCAGGTAGGCGCGGTGCACGTCGGTGGGCGGGTGCCAGCCGCCGGCGTCCCGCCGGATGTGGGCGCGGATCAGCCCGTCCACGGTGAACAGCACCATCTGGGTGTCGTCGGTGACCGCGCCGCGCAGCCCGTACGCCGGGACGTAGCCGGTGACGCCCTGCGGGCCGTGTGCGGTGCGGATCTTCTCGATCGAGTCGAACTCGATGCCCGCGCCCAGCGCGTCGCCGATCGCTCCACCGAGCAGCGCGCCGCGCACCCGGCTGCGGTAGTCCTGCTGCTGGGCACGTGACCACAGGGCCATCACGGGTGGAGCCTTTCGCCGAGCGTCACTGGGAGCTGCGTCGTCACTGGGGCTGTTCGAGCGCCTCCGCACTGTATTCGAATGCCGTTACCGGGTGACAGGTCCCCCGCAACCTGCGGATGACCGCCAGGTGAGCGCCCGTCAACTCGTGTCCCCAGCTGGCTATACACTTTCCGGCCGGACGACCGCGTGACGACTGATGGCCGCGGTCCGTTCCGTTTTCGGTTCAGTCGGCCGGCGGCGCCGGCCCATGTACGGGGGTTTCGTCATCATTTCCATGCGCCATGCACTCAGCACTGCCCTGCTCGTCTCCGCCGCGTTCGCGCTGACCGCCTGCGGCCCGGACGACCCGAACGCGGGCACGAGCGCGGCCTCCGCCGCCCCGAGCTCGGCCGCGGTGGCCACCCCGGTCACGCCGAGCAAGCCCGCTGCCGCCCCGAGCAGCAGCAAGGGCGGCGGCAAGAGCGACTGCCCGACGCTCGCCCCGGGACACCAGTACATCTGGGTCGACCACCTCGAAGGGGCCATGAACAACGTGGTCGCCGCGCAGGCCCAGGCGCACTGCGACCCGTCGATGAACGAGGGTGCCGCCTACTCGCACACCGCCACCCTGAAGACCTACGGCCTCTCCCTGGACGCGAAGATCACCGTCATCGCCAAGGACGGCCCGAAGACCGTCGTCGCCAAGGCCGGCGACATCAACACCGGCATCGCCCACGTCAAGGCCTGCGCCGACCCGAAGGGCACCCAGCTCGACGGCGCGAAGCTGCCGGCCGGGTACTTCTGCGCCGGGCAGAACTTCTTCGACGTGGTGATCGACTCGCACAACACCATCACCGCGATGACGGAGCTGTCCGGCTCCTGATCCCGGACACGACTGTCGCCCGGCACCGTGGTGGTGCCGGGCGACAGCCTTCCTGGGGTTCGGTCAGAGGCCGCCGACCTTGACCGGGAACTTCGTGATCGTCGCGACGACGGTGTCCGGGTTCTCCAGGTCGACGAGGTCGACCGGGTTCTGGAGCTGGTAGAGGTCGCCCTTCGGCGGGAACTGGGTGAGCTGGCCGATGAGCATCGCCGGGTCCTTGGTGGTCAGGATCAGCGGCTCGCGCTTGGAGCGGTCCTGGCCCAGCCCCTGAGGCTGCTCGATCACCATGGTGAAGCTCAGCACCATGATCTGCTGTCTCCTCCGAGAAAGACAACAAGATCAACACCCCGATCGTGGCAGTCCCGTGTGCATCGGCGCTCGCACCACACCCTCCGTTCACCCGATGGGGGGACCGCCAATGCCGCTGCGCCTGCGGCGAGATGGGCGCTATCCGACATGGGCTGGCGGCAATGCGGCTCGTACACTTGCCGAATGACCGAGGAGCAGCTGCCAGCACACCGCCAGACCCCCGCCCGGCGGGCCTCGCACGACGACCGCGAGCAGGTCGCCGAGCGCCTGCGGGAGGCCGCGGGGGACGGGCAGCTCGACCTCGCCGAGCTGGAGGAGCGGCTGGAGAGCGCCTTCGCCGCCAAGACGTACGCGGAGTTGGTGCCGCTGACCGCAGACCTGAGTGGGGCCGTCGACCTACGGCTCGATGAGCCGCTGGTCCTGGAGACCCGCGCGGGCGCCATCAAGCAGACCGGCTACTGGGACGTACCGCGGCTGATCAGCGCGACGACCGACAAGGGCAGCATCGCCATCGACTTCACGGGCGCCACCTGCCGGCACCGCGAGGTCGCGCTGGAACTCGACGTGCGCAAGGGAAGCATCGAGGTCATCGTCCCGCTCGGCTGGTCGGTCACCACCCACGGCGTCAAGGTCGACATGGGCGCAGTGGAGAACAAGGCCACCACCCAGCCCGCCCCCGGCAGCCCGGTCCTCCAGGTGACGGGCGAGGTGACCAAGGGCAGCGTGCAGATCCGCTACCCCCGCTGGTGGAAGCGGCGGCAGCGGCGCGCCTGAGGCCCCGGCCTCAGAGCACCTCGGCCAGTTCGCGCAGCAGCTTGGCCTTCGCGCGGGCGCCGACCATGGACTTCACGGGCTCGCCGCCGCGGAAGACGATCAGGGTGGGCATCGACAGGACGGCATACGCGGCCTGCGTCTCCGGGTTGCTGTCGACGTCCAGGCTCACCACCTTGATCCGGTGCGCCTCCTCCACCGCCACCGCCGCCAGCACGGGTTCGATCATCCGGCACGGCGGGCACCAGGAGGCGGTGAAGTCCACCAGCACGGGGAGGTCGCTGTCCAGCACCTCCGCGGCGAAGCTGGCGTCGGTCACAGCAGTGATCATGAGACTGTCCCCTCGGTAAGTGTCAGTTCGCACCGCGGATTGGCCTGCTCGGCGCGCGCCAACTGGGCCGCGACCTGCTCGCGCACGGCGCCCAGGCGGGCCAGGCAGTCGTCCAGCTCGGCCAGCTTGCGACGGTAGACGTCCAGCGAGGCCGCACAGGAGTCCCCGGCCGGATGCCCCGCCTGCAGGCACTCCACGAACGGGCGGGTGTCCTCCAGCTCGAACCCGAAGTCCTGCAACAGCCGGATCTGCCGCACCAGATGGAGGTCCGCCTCCCCGTACGCCCGGTACCCGTTCCCGGCCCGCCGCGCGGTCAACAGCCCCCGCGCCTCGTAGTACCGCAACGTCCGCGTGGTCGTCCCGGCCCGCTCGGCCAGCTCCCCGATCCGCATGCTCCCGCCTCCTACCCGTCGCTCTCCCCCGACGGTAGACCTTCCCCCCGACGTCAACGCCAGCCCAACCGTCGATAGCCCTTCGACCCTACGTGTGTCGTAGGATCGAAGAATGCTCTTCGCGACACCGCTTCTCACTCCGGACGACCACCGCGTGATCGATGAGATCAACACGCTCCGCTCGGAGTTCAAGCACCGCCTCGCCGAGCCTCGGCGATGGGAGGGCCAGCTGCGTCGTGCGCTCACTGCGGCTGCCGTTCGCGGGTCGACCCACATCGAGGGTTACACGATCACCGCCGAGGACGCCGAGACCCTCGTCTCGGGCGGCGAGATCTCCGCCGACACGGACGACGCGACCAGGAACGCCGTCGTCGGATACCGGGACGCCCTGACCTACATCCAGCGCGCTTCGGGCTTTCGGATCTTCACGTGGGATCACACCCTGCTCTCCGCCCTGCACTTCATGATGACCAGGGCGGACGACGAGGTCCGCCCCGGCGAGTACCGCACCAACGGCGTCTGGGTCTCGGGCGGCCCAGGCCGTCCGCCCGTCTACACCGCCCCGGACCCCGACGAGGTCCCCGCCCTGATGGACGAACTCGTCCACTGGCTCTCGCAGGACGAACCGGACGCGCCGGCCCTGGTCCGCGCCTCGATGGCTCATCTCAACCTGGTCTCGATCCACCCCTGGCGCGACGGCAACGGCCGGATGTCGCGCGCCGTGCACACCCTGGTCCTCGCCCGAGAAGGCGTCCTCGCCCCGGAGTTCTCCAGCATCGAGGAGTGGCTCGGCGCCGACGACTTCAACACCCGTGAGTACTACTCGGCCCTGCGCACCGTCCAGGCAGGCAGCTGGCAGCCCCGACGGGACGCCCACTCCTGGATCCGTTTCTGCCTGACGGCTCACCACCTCCAGGCACAGGAGGTGCAGCGCCGGTTCGAGTCCGCCGCCCGCCTCTGGTACCGGCTGGAGGTCCTCGCCCGTCAACACCACCTCGACGAGCGCACTGTGTCCGCCCTCTACGCGGCCGCCCAGGGCCACCTGCGCCGCACCAGCTACCAGGCCGAGGAATCCCTCACCCGCGACCAGGCCCTGGCCGACCTCCGCACCCTGCGCCGACTCGATCTCATCGAACCCGTGGGCCACGCCCGCACCCAGCGCTACGTCGGCGGCACCAGCCTCCGCCAGGCTCGCAACGAGGTGCAGGCCGAGGTCCACGCCGACTTCTACCGCGAGCCGTACTCCGCGTGACCGAGAACGGCGGCCTCGACACGTCAGTCACGTGCCGGGACCACCGTCCAACAAGCGCGGCGATTCAGCCGCGGGCGCCTGCGAGCTGGTCCGCGCCGGCTGCGGTGGCGAAGGCAGCCCACGCCTCCCGCGAGAACCTGAGGGCCGGACCGGCGGGGTCCTTGCTGTCACGCACGGCAATCTCATCGGACACGACAGCGCATTCCACGCAGTTGTCATTGGGATTGCTACGGGTCGACTTCTGCCATGCGACGGGGAGGGCGGAGGCAACAGGGAAGTGGCTCACTTGATCGTGTCTCTCTTCTCGACGATGAGACCGAGCGAGTCATCGAGGTTCAGCGCAGCTGCCATGATCTCGTTGAAACCCGCTCGGTAGATGTCCACATGCTCAACCTCTTCCACCCAGTCACTGGTGATCATCCCGCTGGTCAGGACGATGTCGAGGTTGCGCTGCGGAAACTCCAGGAGGGTGAAGGCCCCGCTCATACCCGGATGTGGCGGCGCCGAGGCCTCCATGATCTGGATCTGGATGTTCGGGTGGCGACTGAGACCGGCCAACTTGTCGAGCTGCTCGGCCATCACGCGTTCGCCGACATTGGGCGACAGCGCCGACTCGTGGATGACCGCCCACATCTTCAGCGGGTCCTCGGCACGTGTCAGAACGGCCTGCCGAGCGATCCGGACGTCGACCATGGCAGGGACCCGCGAAGCGCTGTTGGTCGGGCTCTTGGCGATGATCGTCTCTGCGTACGCACGCGTCTGGAACAGTCCTGGAATGTACGAGGCCTCATACGCCTTGATGGATAGGGCAGTTGCCTCCAGGCCGATCAGATCGGTGTAGAGCGGATTGAGCGCATCGCGGTAGCCCTGCCACCAACCTCGGCGGTTCTTCTCCCGAGTGATCTCCAACAGGACGGTCTTGAGCTCGGGTTCGCACCCGTAGAGGTCGAGCAGACCCTCGACAACGTCCGGCTTCGGGTTGGCGACGCGGGCGTTCTCGTAGCGGCTCAGCTTCGGCAGGTTCATCGCAGGAATCCGGCTCGCCACGTCCTCCGCCGACAGACCTGCCTCTTCACGCATCCGGCGAAGCTCAAGCGCGACTCGTCGATGACGCACCGTCGGCACCTCGTTGGCAGCCATGCTCCACAGCCCTCCTGACCTGTCAGTGGACCAGTCTGCCCGGGTGATGAAGCCTTCGCCACCGTCAATCCGACTCCAGGCGAACCGAATTCAGGTTCGATATGAAAGTTTTCATATTTTGCTGACATGGTTGCAAGCGATCTCCTGAAGGCATCATGCTGAATGTGACGGGACGCTCGCCGAGAGTGACTGGCGCTAGTCCCGTCTGCCATGTCCTCATGCCAGAAGGGGCGTTCGCATGTCCGAAACCCTGGATATCCCACCCGCGAGGTTCGGCGAAGACCACTGCTGGCTTCCCGGCAACCGACGCGCGCCCGGACTCGCCCGTCGGTTGCTGCGGGAGCTGCTTGGGCGTGTCGACGGCGGTCAGCGCTTCTCCGACGACGGCGCGTTGGTTCTCTCTGAACTCGTCACCAACGCGCTCGTACACGGCACCAGAGCAGGGCAGTTGATCTGGGTCGGGCTCCGCGTGAGTCCTACGGAACTCTGGATCGCGGTGGAGGACGCGTGCGGCGACCTTCCACAACCGAGCAGCGACGCGCAGGACGAATCCGGGCGCGGGCTGCTGCTGGTGCAGCAGGTCTCCGCGTCCTGGGGGTTCGGTGCGCGTGACGGGGTCGGCAAGCGGGTCTGGAGCGTGATCGCGCCCGGTCAGCAGAAGTGAGTGGCTACTCCAGGACCGGGAGGAGGTCGGGGAGGTGGCCGTCGGAGGCCAGGGCGGCGGCGCGGCGTTCTGGGGGGACTTCGCCGTAGGTGGTGGTGCGCTGGCGGCTGGGGCGGCCGGCGGCTTCGGCGATGGCCTCCAGGTCGCGGACGGACTTGTAGCTGCCGTAGGCGGAGCCGGCCATCCGGGAGATGGTCTCCTCCATCAGGGTGCCGCCCAGGTCGTTGGCGCCGGAGCGGAGCATCTCGGCGGCGCCCTCGGCGCCCAACTTCACCCAGCTGGTCTGGATGTTGGGGATGTGGGTGTGCAGCAGCAGGCGGGCCATCGCGATCACCGCGCGGTTGTCGCGGTGGGTGGGACCCGGGCGGGCGATTCCGGCCAGGTAGACCGGGGCGTTGGTGTGGATGAACGGGAGGGTGACGAACTCGGTGAAGCCGCCGGTCCGTTGCTGGATCTCGGCGAGCAGCCGCAGGTGGCCGAGCCAGTGCGCCGGGGTGTCCACGTGGCCGTACATCATGGTGGAGGACGAGCGGATGCCCAACTCGTGGGCCGCGGTGACCACTTCGATCCAGGTGGCGGTCGGCAGCTTGCCCTTGGTGAGCACCCAGCGGACGTCGTCGTCGAGGATCTCGGCGGCGGTGCCGGGGATGGTGTCCAGCCCGGCCTGCTTCGCCTCCGCCAGCCAGTCGCGGATCGAAAGGCCGGTCCGGGTAGCCCCGTTGACGACCTCCATCGGGGAGAAGGCGTGCACGTGCATGCCCGGGACGCGCTCCTTCACCGCCCGCGCGATGTCGAAGTAGGCGGTGCCCGGCAGGTCCGGGTGGATGCCGCCCTGCATGCAGACCTCGGTGGCACCGACGTCCCAGGCCTGCGCGGCCCGGTCGGCGACCTGGGAGAGCGAGAGGGTGTAGGCGTCGGCGTCGGTGCGGCGCTGGGCGAAGGCGCAGAACCGGCAGCCGGTGTAGCAGACGTTGGTGAAGTTGATGTTCCGGGTGACGCAGTAGGTGACGGTGTCGCCGACCGCGTCGCGGCGCACCGCGTCGGCGATCGCGCAGAGCGCGTCCAGGGCCGGGCCGTCGGCGTGGAAGAGGGCGAGGGCCTGGTCGTCCGTCAGCTTCGTCGGGTCGTCGGCGGCCACCGCGAGGGCGGCCCGGACGTCGCCGGGCAGGCGCTCGGGGGGCATCGCGCGGACCTGCTCGCGCAGTGCCTCCCAGTCGCCGTAGACGTCCTCGAAGTCGGCCCGGCGGTCGCCGGTGCGGCCCTCGGTGTCGATGGTGCGGTGCAGGTCGGTGCGGCCCGAGGCGGCGGGCAGGTCCTCGGGCTCCTGCCAGGGGCGGCCGACCGGCAGCGCGTCCGGGCGGGCGAGGCCGGTGACCGGGTCGGCCAGCGCGGTGACGTGCGGCAGCAGGCGCGGGTCGAGCCAGGGCTCGCCGTGCAGCAGGTACTCGGGGTAGACCGTCAGGCGCTCGCGCAGTTCGAAGCCGGCGGCGGCGGTGCGGGCCGTCAGGTCGTCGATCTGCGGCCAGGGGCGCTCGGGGTTGACGTGGTCGGGCGTCAGGGGCGAGACGCCGCCCCAGTCGTCGATGCCCGCGTCGATGATCAGCTGGTACTCCCCGTCGACCAGGTTCGGCGGCGCCTGGAGCCGCGCGGACGGGCCGAGCACCACCCGGGCCACCGCGACGGCGGCGGCCAGCTCCTCCAGCTCGGCGTCCGGCATCGCGCGCATCGCGGTGTCCGGCTTGGCCCGGAAGTTCTGCACGATGACTTCCTGGATCCCGTGGTACTGCCGGGCGATCCGGCGGATCGCGAAGAGCGAGTCGGCCCGCTCCTCGTAGGTCTCGCCGATGCCGATCAGGATGCCGGTGGTGAACGGGACGGCGCTGCGCCCGGCGTCCTCCAGTACCCGCAGCCGGACGGCCGGCTCCTTGTCCGGCGAGCCGTGGTGCGGGCCGCCGGGCTCGGACCAGAGCCGGGTGGCGGTGGTCTCCAGCATCATCCCCATCGAGGGGGAGACCGGCTTCAGGCGCTGGAAGTCGGTCCAGCTCAGCACTCCCGGATTGAGGTGCGGCAGCAGGCCGGTCTCCTCCAGCACCCGGATCGACATCGCCCGGACGTACGCGAGGGTGTCGTCGTAGCCGTGCGCGTCCAGCCACTCGCGGGCCTCGGGCCAGCGGTCCTCGGGGCGGTCGCCCAGGGTGAACAGGGCCTCCTTGCAGCCCAGCGCGGCACCCTGGCGGGCGATCTCCAGCACCTCGTCCGGCGACAGGTAGAGGCCGTGGCCGTCCTTGCGCAGCTTGCCGGGGACGGTGACGAAGGTGCAGTAGTGGCAGCGGTCCCGGCAGAGCCGGGTGAGCGGGATGAACACCTTCTTGGAGTAGGTGATCACCCCGGGGCGGCCGGCCGCCTCCAGACCCGCGTCGCGCACCCGGGCGGCGGTCGCGCACAGGTCCCGCAGGTCCTCCCCGCGGGCCTGGAGCAGCACGGCCGCCTCGCCGACGTCCACCGCCACCCCGTCACGGGCCCGACGCAGCGCTCTGCGCATCGCGTTGGCGGTGGGTGCAACAGCGGGCGGCTCCGAGGGACGCATGTCGTGCATGACGTGACCCTACGCCAGTAGGAGGACCCACCACGCCCGTTGACCCTGAGAAGGGATCAGGGTCACGTGCCCCTCTGGAGGTATGCCGACTTGCCCCTCCAGGGCGATGGCAGGGTCGGCGCCGGGGTCTCTAATGAGAGTGGACGAGTTGGGGACTGCGACGGAGGGGCTGAACACGATGACTGACTATGCGGGCTTCGAAGGCGAGCAGAGCGGCGAGACCTACCGGTCCCGGCGCCGGGCGGCACTGCGGCTGCTGGTGCCGGTGGCGGTCGCCGCCGTCGCGGTGGCGGGCGTGAACCTGGTGCCGGCGCTCGCCAGCGACGGATCACCGACGCTGCCCTCGCTGACGGCGGAGCAGCTGATCAGCAAGGCGCTGGGGTCGGACACCCAGCAGCTCAGCGGCACGGTCCAGGTCTCGGCCGACCTCGGCATCCCGTCCGAGCTGCTCGCCATGGCGGGCCACGGCGGCGCCGCGGCAGCCGTGACCGGCACGGCGGGTGCGGCCGGCGGCAGCGGTCAGGCCAAGGAGGCGAACGGCTCGGCGGCCTCGCCCGAGGAGCAGCTCAGCGCGCTGCTCGCGGGCGACCACACCCTGCGGGTGGCCGTGGACGGGCCGGACAAGCAGCGCATCGCGCTGGTCCAGAGCCTGGCCGAGTACGACGTGATCCACAACGGCGACCAGCTCTGGGCCTGGGACAGTTCGAGCAACTCGGCGCTGCACCTGTCCGCCCCGCAGGGCGCCGAGGCGAAGGCTCCCGGGTCGAAGCACCCGGCGGCAGCGCCGCTCACCGGCCTGCCGACCACCCCGCAGGAGGCCGCCCGGCAGTTCCTGGCGCAGAGCGCCGCCAGCTCGACGGTGACGGTGGACGGCACGGCCACGGTCGCCGGGCGCAGCGCTTACGAGCTGGCGCTCAAGCCCAAGCAGGCGGGCTCGACGATCGGCGAGGTCCGGATCGCGGTGGACTCCGCCACCGGCACCCCGCTGGCCGTGCTCGCCACCGGCACCGGCGGCGCCACCATCCTCGACGTGCACTTCAGCGACGTCACGTTCGGTGCTCCCGCTGCCAGTACGTTCAACTTCACCCCGCCGCGCGGCGCGAAGATCACGGAGCAGAAGGCCGATCCGAAGGCCGAGAAGGCCCAGAAGGCCCCCGAGCTGCCGAACACCCCGAAGGACCAGCGGGCTCCGCAGGGCGCCAACGGCACCAACGGCACCCGGGTGATCGGCTCGGACTGGACGACCGTGCTCTCCTTCCACCTCCCGTCCAACGAGGGCAGTGCGGCCATCGCGGGCACCGCGCAGGGTGCGAAGGGCCGCAGGCTCAGCGGGCTCGGCACGTCCTCGCTGCTCAAGTCGCTCGGCAAGCCGGTCGCCGGTGGCGAGCTGATCAGCACCAAGGTGCTGAACGTGCTGATCACCGACGACGGCCGGGTCTACGCCGGCGCCGTGACCCTGCCCGTCCTGCAGAGTGCGGCCGGGGTGAAGTAGGTGACCCAGTCCCCGCTCGTCGAGAGCATCGAGAGCGCCGAGACCGAGGGGACCCTGACGGGTGGTCGGGCCGCTGCGGCGGACCCGGCCCCCGTCGGCCCTCCTTCGGTGATCAGGACCCAGGGCCTGACCAAGCGGTTCGCCGGCGGCCAGCTGGCCGTGGACGGGCTGGACCTGACGGTCCCGCGCGGCAGCGTCTTCGGCTTCCTGGGTCCGAACGGCTCGGGCAAGACCACCACCATCCGGATGCTGATGGGCCTGATCGCCCCGACGTCCGGCGTGGCGACGGTGCTCGGCGCCTCGATGCCGCAGTCGGTGGGCAGCGTGCTGCCCCGGGTGGGGGCACTCATCGAGGGCCCGGCCCTGTACGGGTTCCTCTCCGGGCGCGACAACCTGGTGCGCTACGACAGCGCCGACCCGACCGCCGATCCGCGCACCCGGGCACGCCGGGTGGGCGAGGCGCTGGACCGGGTCGGGCTGACGGCGGCGGCCGGCAAGAAGGCCCGGGCGTACTCGCTCGGCATGAAGCAGCGCCTCGGCCTGGCCGCAGCCCTGCTCCAGCCGCGCGAGCTGCTGGTCCTGGACGAGCCGACCAACGGCCTCGACCCGCAGGGTATGCGGGAGATCCGGGCGCTGATCCGCGAGTTGGCGGGCGAGGGCACCACGGTCTTCCTCTCCTCCCACCTGCTGGACGAGATCGAGCAGGTCTGCACGCACGCCGCCGTGATGTCCAAGGGCCGACTGGTCGTGCAGGGCACCGTCCCCGAGCTCGCGGCGCGGGCCCAGGGCCGCCTGGTGGTCCGGACGCCGGACGCCGCGCGGGCCGCCGAGGTGCTGGCGGCCGCCGGGGTGAGCGACATCCGGGTGGCGGAGGGCCGCGTGGACGGCGAGCCGGCCACCGCAGGCGACGAGCCGCTGCCCGGGCTGTGCGCGGCGCTGGTCGAGGCCGGCGTGCGGGTGCGGGCGTTCGGGGTCGAGCGCGGCACGCTGGAGGACGCCTTCGTGGCGCTGACCGGAGAGGGATTCGATGTCGCAGGTTGAGGTGGCACCCACGGTGTCCCCGGCGTCCATGGCATCCATGGCATCCATGGCGCCCACGGTGTCAGGGCGGGTGCCGGCAGGCGTACGGCCGCAGACGGCGGCCGGGTTCCTGGCGCTGTTCCGCAGCGAGATCACGCTGACCTTCCGGCGGACCCGGACGATCGCCCTGCTGGGGCTGCTCGCCGCGCTGCCGGTGCTGCTCGGCGTGGTGGTGAAGATCGAGACCGGCGACATGCACGGCGGCGCGAACGGCCCGGCGTTCATCGCCCAGGTGACCCAGAACGGGCTCTTCCTGGTCTTCGCCGCGCTCGCGGTGGCACTGCCGGTCTTCCTGCCGATGACGGTGGGCGTGGTGGCCGGCGACTCGATCGCCGGCGAGGCGGCCACCGGCACGCTGCGCTACCTGCTGGTCGCCCCGGCCGGGCGGACCAGGCTGCTGGCCGCCAAGTTCCTCGCGGCGATGGTGTTCTGCTGGGCGGCGACGCTGGCGGTGGCACTCTCCGCCCTGGCCACCGGTGCCGCACTGTTCCCGATGGGCAGCATGACGCTGCTCTCCGGCGACACGGTCGGCCTGGGCGGGGCGCTGCTGCGGGCGGTGCTGATCGCCGGGGTGGTGGCGCTGTCGCTGGCCGGGCTGGTGGCGATCGGGCTCTTCGTCTCCACCCTGACCGGCAGCGGCATCGCCGCGATGGCCACCACCGTCGGCCTGGTGATCCTGGTGCAGATCCTGGACAGCTTCCCGCAGCTGCACGCCATTCAGCCCTGGCTCTTCACCCACCAGTGGCTGACCTTCGGTGATCTGCTGCGCGCGCCGATGTACTGGACGGGGATCCTGCAGAACCTCGGCCTGCAGGCCCTGTACCTGGCGGTGTTCGGCTCGGCCGCCTGGGCCCGCTTCACCAGTCGGGACGTCACCGCGTAACGGCGGCCGCCGGCCTCACGGCGTGACGGGAGCTGCGGCCGGCGCCGGATCGGTGCCGGCCGCAGCTGCTGCTGCGGCCACGGCCCGGTCCGCGCCGGCCGCCTCGCGCAGCGCGGCGAGCTGGGCCCGGTCCGCCCGCACCCGGCGCAGCGCGTCCCAGGTCAGCAGGGCCAGCGCGGCCCAGACCAGGGCGAAGCCGGCCCAGCGGGCCGGCGGCATCGACTCGTGGAAGACCGCGATGCCGATCAGGAACTGGAAGACCGGCGCCAGGTACTGCAGCAGGCCCAGGGTGGAGAGCGGGACCCGGATGGCCGCCGCGCCGAAGCAGAGCAGCGGGATCGCGGTGATCACCCCGCTGAGCATCAGCAGGCCGGTGTGGCCTGCGCCGTGGCCCAGGGTGGCCTGGCCGCGTACCCCGAGATAGACCAGGTAGCCGAGCGCGAAGGGGAAGAGGAACGCGGTCTCCACCGCGAAGCTCTCCAGCCCGCTCAGTGCGACCTTCTTCTTCAGCAGCCCGTAGACCGCGAAGGTGAACGCGAGGGTGAGCGCGATCCAGGGCAGCCGCCCGTACCCGATGGTCAGCACCACGACCGCGAGCGCGCCGACGCCGACCGCCACCCACTGCACTCTGCGCAGCCGCTCGTGCAGCAGCAGGACGCCGAAGCCGATGGTGACCAGCGGGTTGATGAAGTAGCCGAGGCTGGTCTCGACGACGTGTCCGGAGTTCACGCCCCAGATGTAGACGCCCCAGTTGATCGAGACCGCGGCGGCCGCCAGGCCGGAGAGGGCGATCCGGCGCGGCTGGCGCAGCAGCGGGCGGATCCACGCCCAGTGCCGTCGGGCGGTCAGGATCGCGGCCACCACGACCAGCGACCAGACCATCCGGTTGGCCAGGATCTCGCCGGACCCCGCCGGTTCGAGCAGCGGCCAGTAGAGCGGGAACAGGCCCCACATGCCGTAGGCGGCGGTGCCGAGCCAGAAGCCGCGGGCCTCTTCCGTCCTGCTCCCGGTGCCGGTTTCCGGTCTGCTCGCGGCGCCGGCGGCGCGCACTGCCGATCCGGCCTCCCCCTGGGGTCCCTGCGGCATGTCGGCCCTCTCCTCCACCCGGTGGCACGTCGGTCGAGCCGACGGTAGCGGGCGGGGAAGGGGTTGTCATCTCTGTAATCACCCTTTGGTCATGACAGAGATGGCCAGAGGGAGGCCCGGGGCTGGGACAGGCAGGTAAGGCGCTGGTCAGGCCTTCAGGGCGGCCTGCACGGAGGCGGCCAGCGGCGTGGTCGGGCGTCCGATCAGCCGGGCCAGGTCGCCGCTGGTCCCGGCCAGCTCGCCGCGGACGATACCGGCGTCCACGTCCACCAGGATCCCCGCGAAGCCCTCCGGCAGCCCGGCGCCGATCAGCGCCTTGAGGTGCTCGTCCGCCGACACGTTGTGGAACGCCACCTGCTTGCCCGCCTGCGCCGACAGCTCGGCGGCGTACTCGGCGAAGCTCCACGCCACGTCGCCGCTCAGCTCGTAGACGCGGCCCTCGTGGCCGTCACCGGTCAGCACGGCCACGGCCGCGTCCGCGTAGTCCTGGCGGGCGGCGGAGGCGATCCGGCCCTCGCCGCTGCTGCCGACCAGCGCGCCGCGCTCGACGACGTCGGCCGCGTGGGCGGTGTAGTTCTCGCTGTACCAGCCGTTGCGCAGGAACACGTACGGCAGGCCCGAGGCGAGGATCGCCGCCTCGGTCGCCTTGTGCTCGTCCGCCAGCCGGAAGCCGGCCGCGTCGCCGCCCAGCACCCCGGTGTACGCGAGCAGGCCCGCGCCGGCCGCCGCCGCCGCGTCGATCACGGCCCGGTGCTGCGGGATCCGGTTGCCGACCTCGCTGCCGGAGATCAGCAGCACCCGGTCGCCGGCCGCGAAGACGCCGGCCAGCGTCTCGGGGCGGTTGTAGTCGGCGGTCCGCACCTCGACGCCGCGAGCGGCGAGGTCGGCGGCCTTCTCGGCCGAGCGCACGACGACCGCGACCTCGCTCGCGGGGACCGCGGCGAGCAGGCCCTCCACGACCAGGCGGCCGAGCTGTCCAGTGGCACCGGTGACGACGATCATCTTCTGCTCCCTCATTGGTTCGTTGGTCCAACCGTAGAAGCTTCACTCACTATTCGAAAGTACCCACTTTGAAGTAGGGTACTTACATGAAGGTAATGGAGGAGCTCAGCCTGCTCGACCGGGTCGGCGACATCAACGACCGCAACTGCCCCTCGCGCGGGGTGCTGGAACACGTCACCAGCCGCTGGGGCGTGCTGGTGCTGGTGGCGCTGCTGGAGCGCGGCTACCGGTTCAGCGAGCTGCGCCGCCGGGTGGCCGGGGTGAGCGAGAAGATGCTGGCGCAGACCCTCCAGGCGCTGGAGCGCGACGGGTTCGTGCGGCGCGAGGCGCACCCGGTGATCCCGCCCCGGGTCGACTACAGCCTGACACCCTCGGGCATCGAGGCCGCCGAACTGGTGAGCAACCTGGCGCACTGGGTCGAGCGGCAGATGCCGGAGGTCAACGCGGCCCGCGCGGAGTACGACGGCCGGGAGCGCTGAGCGGGTCGGACATGGCGGGCGGGGTTCAGTCCTCGTCGCGCTCGGAGCCGACGGCCCGCAGGCGCAGGCGCCAGGGGTCGGTGGCCTGGTAGACCTCGAGGAGGAGCAGGCCCGGTCGCGGGACGGCGAGCACCTTCAGGGCCTCCCCACTGCTGCTGATCGTTGGGGACTGGTAGTGATCCGGCTTGGGACAGGCGCACTTGTCCCCCGCCCAGCAGCCGCAGACGAACTTCACGGACCAGTGGGCCGACTTGATGTGCGCGACGAGTTCGACCGGCGCGGCGTCCCGAACCGCCAGGAACACGTCTCCCGTGCCCTGCCGCTCCTGCTCCAACTCGTCGAGGTCGGACGGACCGATCAGCCGCACCGACCACTCGCGCGGCCCTCCCTTGCCGGCGACCCTCAGGTGGGTCATGTCGGGCGTCAGCAGCCCCCGGTCCTGTTGGTCGCCCCAGCCGTCGGCCAGCCTGGAGTGGGTCTCAACCCGGGTCCTGGTGCGGGTCATCGGGTTGACCATGAAGTACCCGTCGCCCCGCTTGGCGACCTCGGCCACCGCGATGGCGCCGGGCTCGGGCCACTCGATCGCCATCTCCTCCTCGGTCTCCTCGCCGTCCTGCCGCCCCACGTAGAGGAACGGCTCGCCGCGGTCCGACTCGGGGACCGGCCGGCCGATGTCGCGCGGGCCGGAGGGGGTGGGCAGCCGGAGCAGGCCGTCGTCGTCCGCCACGGGCGCTGCGGCGAGCGGCACCCGGTCGACGGGAGCGGGAACCGGCTCGGTGGCCAGGCGGCGCTCCTCCAGCTGGAGCACGGCCGAGTGGAACGAGGCCAGCAGCGCGGCCCGGGCGGCCGCCGGCGGCAGCAGGACCGCGCCGACGGGCACCCGGTCGGCCGGGACGGGCCTGGACGCAGGCTTGGGCTTGGCCGGGGCTTTCTTGGCAATCGGCTTGGCCACCTTCGCAGCCGCCGGCTTTGGCTTAGCGGCGGCCCTGGGCCTGGGAGCGGGCTTGAGCAGGGGCACTGGCGCGGGCGCCCCGAGGGCGGCCCGCGCGGCGTCGGCGGAGGCAGCGGCATCCAGTGCGCCCTTGGTCGCGGCCTCCATCGCCTTCAGCGCCGCCTTGGTCGCGGCCGGGCGGCGGCGCAGGACCAGCGCCGTGACCAGACAGCCCAACAGAAAGTCGAAAACGCCCATGCTTCCCCCTAGCAGACGATCTGGCGATCTGACGATCGGACAGAGGCTACCCGGCAGCGCCCAGCGGCTTCGCCCCGGCACCCAGCTGCCGGGCCAGCTCCCGGACGCCCGCCACGCTGTCGGGAAAGCTCGGCGCCCAGCCCAACTCGGCCTTGGCCCGGGCGCTGGAGAGCCGCAGGTTGGTCGACATCACGCTGTACGCCAGCGGCGCCGCCCGCATCACCCAGAGCGGGACCTTCAGCGGCCGCGGCGTCCCGAACGCCTCGGCCACCGCGCGGATGTGGCGGCCGAAGCCGACCGGCGCGTCGTCCGCGATGTTGTACGCCCGCCCGGCGCGGCCGTGGTGCAGCGCGGCCAGCACCGCGGCGGCGGCGTCCGGGACGTACGTCCAGGCGAGCTGCCGGTCCTGGTCGGCGACCACCGGCAGGGCGCGCCTGCGCAGCAGCGGCAGCAGGGTGGTGTCGGTGACGCCCGCGCCGTAGAACAGGCCGAAGCGCAGCGCCACACCCTCGACGTCCTGCGCGCCCAGGGTCAGCCCCTCCAGCGTGCGCATCGCCCCGACGTGCCGCTCCAGCCAGGCGTTGGCGCCCTTGGGGCCGAACGCGGTGCCCTGCTCGGTGAGCGGGCGGTCGCCGTGGTCCCCGTAGCCGTAGCCGAACATCATCGACTCGGCGACCAGCCGTCCGGCCCCGGTCGCCCGGGCGGCGGCCAGCAGGTTGGCGGTGCCGGCGATCCGCAGCTCGTCGGTGGGCAGCATGTCCTGGTGGCGGCCCATCGACCTGCCGGCGAGCGCCGTCGCGGCGTGCACCACGGCGTCGAACCGCAGGCCGTCGACGGCGCGCAGCACCGCCTCGCGGTCCAGCAGGTCGGCCCGCAGCGCGTTTCCCGTGCCGCGGCCCAGGCTGCTGACCTGGTGCCCCTCGGCCGTCAGCAGCGGGGTGAGGCTGCGGCCCAGTACGCCGGTGCCGCCTGCGAGCAGAATCCTCATGGTCCCTCCTCCGGTTGGCACCTGCGGAGGAGGTGGCATCCGCGGAGGCGGCCTGCGCCACCTCCGCGGATGCCCGGACTACTCGACCGTCCAGGTGTCCGCGCCGGCCAGCAGGGCAGCGAGGTCGCCCTCGCCGCGCTGGTCGACGGCGGTGGCCAGCTGCTCGGCCATCAGCGTGTCGTAGACCGGTCGTTCGACGCTGCGCAGCACGCCGATCGGGGTGTGGTGGAGGCCGTCCTGGCCGTGTCCCGGGTGGTCGGCCAGCCGGGAGAGGGCGAAGGCGGTGGCGGGGGTCGGGGCTTGGGCGTCGTGGACCAGCACCCGGTCCTGGTTGTCGGGGGTGATCGACGCGGTGTACAGCTCGCCGGTGGCCGGGTCGCGGAAGACGCCCTCGTCGAGGTCGGGGCCGAAGCGGATCGGTTGCCCGTGTTCGAGCCGGATCAGCGCGCGCTGGGCGGTCTGCGGATCCTTGAGGACCTCGAAGGCGCCGTCGTTGAAGATGTTGCAGTTCTGGTAGATCTCCACCAGGGCGGTGCCGCGGTGCTCGGCCGCCGCGCGCAGCACCGACTGCAGGTGCTTGCGGTCCGAGTCGATGGTGCGGGCGACGAAGGTGGCCTCGGCGCCGATGGCCAGCGAGAGCGGGTTGAAGGGGGCATCCAGCGAGCCCATCGGGGTGGACTTGGTGATCTTCCCGAGTTCGCTGGTCGGCGAGTACTGGCCCTTGGTGAGCCCGTAGATCCGGTTGTTGAAGAGCAGGATCTTCAGGTTGACGTTGCGGCGCAGCGCGTGGATCAGGTGGTTGCCGCCGATCGAGAGGGCGTCGCCGTCCCCGGTGACCACCCAGACGCTCAGGTCGGTCCGCGAGGCGGCCAGGCCGGTCGCGATGGCCGGGGCGCGGCCGTGGATGGAGTGCATCCCGTAGGTGTTCATGTAGTACGGGAAGCGCGAGGAGCAGCCGATGCCGGAGACGAAGACGGTGTTCTCGCGGCGGATGCCCAGCTCGGGCATGAAGGCCTGGACGGCCGCCAGGATCGCGTAGTCCCCGCAGCCGGGGCACCAGCGGACCTCCTGGTCGGTCTTGAAGTCCTTGGCGCTCTGCGGGGCCTGGGCCTTGGGGACCAGGCTCAGCGAGGGGAAGGCATGCTGGTCACTCATCGCCGTCGCTCCCTTCCAGGGTTCCGATCGCGGCCCACAGCACGTCGGCCAACTGCTGTGCCTTGAAGGGCAGTCCGCGGACCTGGTTGTAGGACTGGGCGTCAATGAGGTACTTGGCGCGCAGCAGCAGCGCCAGCTGGCCCAGGTTCATCTCGGGGACGATCACCCGCTCGTAACGCGCCAGCACCGCACCGAGGTTGGCGGGGAACGGGTTGAGGTGGCGCAGGTGCGCCTGGGCGATCTGCGCGCCGTCCGCGCGCAGCCGGCGGACCGCGGCGGTGATCGGTCCGTACGTCGAGCCCCAGCCGAGCACCAGCACCCGCGCCTGGGAGTCCGGGTCGTCGACCTCCAGCGGCGGGACCGCGATGCCGTCGATCTTGGCCTGCCGGGTGCGGACCATCAGGTCGTGGTTGGCCGGGTCGTAGGAGATGTTGCCGGTGCCGTCCTGCTTCTCGATGCCGCCGATCCGGTGTTCGAGGCCGGGCGTGCCGGGGACGGCCCAGGGCCGCGCCAGCGTCTTCGGGTCGCGCAGGTAGGGCCAGAAGGAGCCGTCCGGGGTGTTCGGCCCGGTGGCGAAATCGGGCCTGATCTCCGGGAGTTCGTCCACCGACGGGATCAGCCAGGGCTCCGACCCGTTGGCCAGGTAGCCATCGGAGAGCATCAGCACCGGGGTCCGGTAGGTGACCGCGATGCGGGCCGCCTCCAGCGCCGCGGTGAAGCACTCGGCGGGCGTGGCGGGGGCGACGATCGGCACCGGCGCCTCGCCGTTGCGGCCGAACATCGCCTGCAGCAGGTCGGCCTGCTCGGTCTTGGTGGGCAGTCCGGTGGAGGGGCCGCCGCGCTGGATGTCGACCACCAGCAGCGGCAGTTCGAGCGAGACCGCCAGGCCGATGGTCTCCGACTTCAGCGCCACACCCGGTCCCGAGGTGGTGGTCACGCCCAGCGCCCCGCCGAACGCCGCGCCGAGCGCCGCGCCGACCCCGGCGATCTCGTCCTCGGCCTGGAAGGTCCGCACGCCGAAGTTCTTGTGTTTGGACAGCTCGTGCAGGATGTCGGAGGCCGGGGTGATGGGGTACGAGCCGAGGAAGAGCGGCAGCCCGGAGCGGCGGGAGGCCGCGATCAGGCCGTAGGACAGCGCCAGGTTGCCGGAGATGTTGCGGTAGCGGCCGGCCGGGAGCTTGGCCGGCGGGATCTCGTAGGAGACCGCGAAGTCCTCGGTGGTCTCGCCGAAGTTCCAGCCCGCCCGGAAGGCGCTGATGTTGGCCTCGGCGATCTCCGGGCGCTTGGCGAACTTCTGCCGCAGGAAGCCCTCGGTGCCGTGGGTGGGCCGGTGGTACATCCAGGAGAGCAGGCCCAGCGCGAACATGTTCTTGGCGCGCTCGGCGTCCTTGCGGGCCAGCCCGCTCTCCTTGAGCGCCTCCAGGGTCAGCGCGGTCAGCGGCACCTTGTGCAGGTGGTAGGCCTCCAGCGAGCCGTCCGAGAGCGGGTCCAGCGCATAACCGACCTTGGCCAGCGCGCGCTTGGTGAATTCGTCGGTATTGACGATGATCTCCGCGCCGCGCGGAAGATCGGCGATATTGGCCTTCAGGGCCGCCGGATTCATCGCCACCAGAACGTTCGGCGCATCCCCCGGGGTCAGGATGTCGTGGTCGGCGAAATGCAACTGGAAGCTCGACACGCCCGGCAGCGTCCCGGCGGGTGCGCGGATCTCGGCCGGGAAGTTCGGCAGCGTGGAGAGATCGTTTCCGAAGGAGGCGGTCTCCGAGGTGAATCGGTCGCCGGTCAGCTGCATACCGTCGCCGGAGTCCCCCGCGAACCGGATGATCACCCGGTCCAAGCGCCGGATCGGCTTGGCCCGTCTGGGCGCGGCCGGACCCTGACGACCGCGCGGGCCGTCCGATCCGTCGCCCACTGCCTCTACCTGATCGACCTCGCTGGTCACTGCCGCGGACCTCCCTCAGGGGTACCAGCCGCGGGCGTGAGCCGTGTGCCCCCGTCCGCCTGGTGCACCGTTCGCATCCTATGCGGGTGGTGAATCCCTGCGCGGTAACTAGAGCAAGCCGCGTGGAGTGGCTATTTCCGATCGTCCGAAGGCTGGAAATACGGGTTTCACGAGTTGAGATAGCGCAGGACCGCCAACACCCGCCGGTGGTCCTCCGGACTCTGCGCCAGGCCGAGCTTCTGGAAGATATTACTGACGTGCTTCTCGACCGCGCCGTCGGAGACCACCAGCTGCTTGGCCACCGCCGCATTGGTGCGGCCCTCGGCCATCAGCGCCAGCACCTCGCGCTCGCGGGGCGTCAACCCGGCCAGCACGTCGCTCTTGCGGCTGCGGATCAGCAACTGCTGCACCACCTCCGGGTCCAGCGCGGTGCCGCCGCCGGCCACCCGGACCACCGCGTCCACGAACTCGCGCACCTCGGCCACCCGGTCCTTGAGCAGGTACCCGATGCCCTGGGTGGAGCCGGCCAGCAGCTCGGCGGCGTACTGCTGCTCGACGTACTGGGAGAGCACCAGCACCCCCAGCCGCGGGTAGAGCCCTCGCAGCGTCACACAGGCGCGGACGCCCTCGTCGGTGTGCGTCGGGGGCATCCGGACGTCCGCCACCACGACGTCCGGCAGCTTGTCGGCGGCCGCCAGCTCGTGGATGGTCCGCAGCAGCGCCTCGCCGTCGCCGACGCCCGCCACCACATCGAGGCCGCGGTCGGTGAGCAGCCTGGTCAGGCCCTCCCGGAGCAGGACGGAGTCCTCGGCGATGACGACGCGCAGCATGATGGTTTCCCCCGACCGGTACGACCCCGGTTGATCGAGGCCCTGGTTGATTTAGACCGACCGGCACATGGTGGGCGGCGTCGCGACGCCCGGGCTGTCGGTCTGGTCACATGGTACGGATCGCGACCGCGTCGCAGAGACCCTGCAGGGCCGCCTTGGCCGGGCACTCGGGCAGCGGGGCCAGCAGCGCGCGGGCCTCCTCGGCGTAGCGCAGGGTCTCCCGGCGGGCCCGCTCCAGCGCCGGGTGGCGGCGCAGCAGGCGCAGCGCCTCGGCGTGCAGCTGATCGTCCGTCAGGTCCAGCTGGAGCAGCTCGCGCAGCCGGGCGTCCTCGGGGTCGCTGTCGTCCACCGGCATCGACTGGAGCAGCAGCACGGGCAGCGTGGGCACGCCCTCGCGCAGGTCGGTGCCGGGGGTCTTGCCGGACTCGTGGCCGTCGCTGGCGATGTCCAGGACGTCGTCGGCCAGCTGGAAGGCGGTGCCCATCCGCTCGCCGTACTGGGTGAGGATCTCAACAGCCCACTCCTCGGCGCCGGACATCAGCGCGCCGAAGCGGCAGGAGACGGCGACCAGCGAGCCGGTCTTGCCCGCGATCACGTCGAGGTAGTGCTGCAGCTGGTCCTCACCCGGGCGCGGCCCGGCCGTCTCCAGGATCTGACCGGTGACCAGCCGCTCGAAGGCGTCGGCCTGGATCCGGACGGCGTCGGGGCCCAGGCCGGACAGCACCTGGGAAGCCCGGGAGAAGAGGAAGTCGCCGGTGAGGATGGCCACCGAGTTGTCCCAGCGGGCGTTGGCGGTGGCCGCGCCGCGGCGCAGCGGCGCCTCGTCCATCACGTCGTCGTGGTAGAGGGTGGCCATGTGGGTCAGCTCCACCACCACGGCCGCGGGCACCACGCCGGGCGCGTACGGGTCGCCGAACTGGGCGGCGAGCATCACGAGCAGCGGGCGGAAGCGCTTGCCTCCGGCCTCCAGCAGGTGTCTGGCGGTAATGGTGATGAACGGCACGTCGCTCTTCACGGTCTCCGCCAGGGCGACCTCCACCGCGTCCATCCCGACCTGCACGTCGCGGGTCAGATCGCGGTCCTGCACGCTGAGCCCGAAGGGTCCCACGACGGTCACGAAGACCACTCCTGTCGCCGGTCGATCATGCGGTCCGGTCCCTGATTGCCGCCGCTGCCGTTCCCCAGCAGCGTATCCGGTCGTGAGTGGATCACTGCACGGGCGTGCGGGTACGGGGCCGAAGAGCGGTCCGGGTCGGGGGCTGCGCCCTCGGCCCGGACCGGTACGACGGAACTACCCTACGAACATCGAGGCTTTCGACGCCAGGTCCAGGAAGTACTGCGGGAGCACACCCAGACCCACCGTCACCAGCACTCCGAGGGCGATGGCCGTGCCGGTGAAGACGCTCGGCACCGCGACCGCGGGCCCGCCGGGCTGCGGGTCCGAGAAGAACATCAGCACGATCACCCGGATGTAGAAGAACGCCGCGACCGCCGAACTCAGCACACCGACGATCACCAGCGGGGTCGCCCCGCCGGCCGCCGCGGCCTGGAAGACCGCGAACTTCCCGGTGAACCCGCTGGTCAGCGGGATACCGGCGAAGGCCAGCAGGAACAGCGCGAAGACCGCCGCGACCAGCGGCGAGCGCCGCCCGAGACCGGCCCAGCTGGAGAGGTGGGTGGCCTCGCCCTTGGAGTCGCGCACCAGGGTCACCACGGCGAAGGCGCCGAGCGTGACGAAGGAGTACGACAGCAGGTAGAAGAGGACCGCGCCCAGGCCCTGCCGGTTGGTGGCGATCACCCCGGTGAGGATGAAGCCGGCGTGCGCGATCGACGAGTACGCGAGCAGGCGCTTCACGTCCTGCTGGGTCACCGCCAGGATCGCGCCGACCACCATGGTGAGGATCGCCACGCCCCACATCACCGGCCGCCAGTCCCAGCGCAGGCCCGGGAAGGCCACGTAGAACAGCCGCAGCAGCGCGCCAAAGGCGGCGACCTTGGTGGCGGCGGCCATGAAGCCGGTGACCGGCGTCGGGGCGCCCTGGTAGACGTCCGGGGTCCAGGAGTGGAACGGGACGGCGCCGACCTTGAAGAGCAGGCCGACCGCGAGCATCGCCAGGCCGATCAGCAGCAGCGCGTCGTTCTGGGTGCTGTTCGCCAGCGCCGGGGTGCTCGGGGCGACGCCCGAGATCACGTCGCGGATCTCCGGCAGCCGCACGGTGCCCGCGTAGCCGTACAGCAGCGCGGTGCCGAACAGGAAGAACGCCGAGGCGAAGGAGCCCAGCAGGAAGTACTTGACCGCCGCCTCCTGGGAGAGCAGCCGGCGCCGGCGGGCCAGCGCGCAGAGCAGGTAGAGCGGGAGCGAGAAGACCTCCAGCGCCACGAACATCGTCAGCAGGTCGTTGGCGGCCGGGAAGAGCAGCATGCCGCCGACCGCGAAGAGCGTCAGCGGGTAGACCTCGGTGCTGGCGAAGCCCGCCTTGGTGGCCAGCCGCTCCTGCTCGCCGCCGGGGGTGGCGGCGCCCTGGGCGGTGAAGGCGTCGGAGGCGACGCCCTCCACCCGCGGGTCCAGTCGCCGTTCGGCGTACATCAGCACGGAGACCACGGCGGCCAGCAGGATCACGCCCTGCAGGAAGAGCGCCGGGCCGTCCAGAGCCACCGAGCCCATCGCGAGCAGGCCGCTCTTCGTGCTGCCGTAGCCGTCCGCGGCGAGCACCACGACGGCCGCGAAGGAGGCGATCAGGCCGCTCAGGGCCAGCGCCACCTGGACGCCGTAGCGGGCCCGGCGGGGCAGGAAGGCCTCGACCAGGACGCCCGCCAGGGCCGTGCCGAAAACGATGAGCATCGGGGACAGCTGGCCGTACTCGATCTTGGGAGCCGGGATACTGGCGGTGTTGGCACCTGCCGCTTCCATCCACAGGCTGTGGACAGCGCTCACTTCTGCTCACCTCCTGCGGGTTCGGCCACCGGGTGGGCCGGGGCCGGGTCGGTCCGGTGGACCTGGGAGAGGGTGTCGTTGACGGCCGGGTTCACCAGGTCGGTGAGCGGCTTCGGGTAGACGCCGAGGAACACGGTCAGCGCCACCAGCGGCGCCACCACCGCGATTTCGCGGACCTTCAGGTCGGCCATGCCGCGCACGCCGTCCTTGACCGGGCCGGTCATGGTGCGCTGGTAGAGCACCAGCGCGTACAGCGCGGCGAGCACGATGCCGAAGGTGGCGATGATGCCCAGCACCGGGTAGCGGCTGAACGTACCGACCAGCACCAGGAACTCACTGACGAACGGCGCCAGGCCCGGCAGCGAGAGGGTGGCCAGGCCGCCGATCAGGAAGGTGCCGGCCAGCACCGGGGCGACCTTCTGCACGCCGCCGTAGTCGGCGATCAGGCGCGAGCCCCGGCGGGAGATCAGGAAGCCGGCCACCAGCAGCCACGCGGCGGTGGAGATGCCGTGGTTGACCATGTAGAGGGTGGCGCCGCTCTGGCCCTGGCTGGTCATCGCGAAGATGCCCATGATGATGAACCCGAAGTGCGAGATCGACGCGTAGGCGATCAGCCGCTTGATGTCCTTCTGGCCCACCGCCAGCAGCGCGCCGTAGATGATCCCGATCACCGAGAGCACCAGGATCGCCGGGGCGAAGAACTTCGAGGCGTCCGGGAACAGGCCCAGGCAGAACCGCAGCATCGCGAAGGTGCCGACCTTGTCGACAACCGCCGTGATCAGCACGGCAGTTCCGGCGGTCGACTCACCCATCGCGTTCGGCAGCCAGGTGTGCAGCGGCCAGAGCGGGGCCTTCACCGCGAAGGCGAAGAAGAAGCCCAGGAAGAGCGCGCGCTCGGCGGTCGGGTCGATCACCAGCTTGCCGTCCGCGATGGCGGAGGTGAGCGACTGCAGGTCGAAGGTGGCCTGCCCCTGCTGCTGCGCGATCACGTAGAGGCCGATCACGGCGGCCAGCATGACCAGCCCGCCGAGCAGGTTGTACAGCAGGAACTTGACTGCCGCGTAGGAGCGTTGGCGAGCCGCCTCCGGGCCGCCGGCCTTGTCGCCGAAGCCGCCGATGAGGAAGTACATCGGGATCAGCATGGCTTCGAAGAAGACGTAGAAGAGGAAGACGTCGGTGGCCAGGAAGGAGACGATCACCATCGCCTCGACCGCCAGGATCAGGGCGAAGAAGCCCTGGGTGCGCCTACGGTTCTCGAAGGTGCCCTCCGGAGCCGGGGCGGGATCGGCGTCGTGCCAGGAGGCCAGCATCACGATCGGGACCAGGACGGCGGTGAGCAGCACCAGCACCGCGCCGATGCCGTCCACGCCGAGCGAGAAGTTGATCCCGAACGAGCGGATCCAGCTGTACGACTCGGTGAGCTGGTAGCGGGCGCCGCCCGGCTCGAACCGGGCGGCGGCCACCGCGGCCAGCGCCAGGGTCGCCGCCGAGACGGCCAGCGCGGTCAGCTTGGTGGTCCGCCGGCGGGCCTCGGTGGAGCCGGCGGGCAGCGCGGCGGTCAGGATCGCCCCGGCCGCCGGGACGACGCAGGTGGCCGTCAGCAGGTAGCTCATGACCGCTCCTCCTGACCGGGAATGGGGTGAGTCACACTCATCAGACCGACCTCATCAGGAGAGTGGTGGCGACCAGCACCAGCGTGCCGCCGAACATGGAGAGGGCGTAGCTGCGGACGTAGCCGTTCTGCACCCGGCGCAGGCGGCTGGAGATCCCGCCGATGGCCGCGGCCAGGCCGTTGACGAAGCCGTCCAGGCCCTTGCTGTCGAGGTAGACCAGCGCGGCGGCCAGCGCCGAACCGGGCCGCACCAGCACGGCGTGGTTGAACTCGTCCTGCAGCAGGTCGCGGCGGGCCGCCCGGGTGAGGACCGAGCCGACCGGCGGGGTGACCGGCACCGGGCTGCGCCCGTAGACGACGTACGCGAGCGCGACGCCGACCAGCAGGCAGGCCGAGGTGAGCAGGGTGACCGTGAGCGAGGACAGTGGAGAGTTGCCCTCGGAGTGCCCGGTGATCGGCTCCAGCCACTTCAGGAACGAGCTGTTGAAGGCGAACAGGCCGCCCGCGAAGACCGATCCGAAGGCCAGCACGATCATCGGCAGCGTCATGGTGGACGGCGACTCGTGCGGGTGCGGCTGGTGGCCCTCGTCGTCGGCCTGCCAGCGCTTCTCGCCGAAGAAGGTCAGGATCATCACCCGCGTCATGTAGAACGCGGTGACCGCGGCGCCGACCAGGGTGACCAGGCCGAGGATCCAGCCCTCGGTGCCGCCCTTGGCGAACGCCGCCTCGATGATCTTGTCCTTGGAGAAGAAGCCCGACAGGCCCGGGAACCCGATGATGGCCAGGTAGCCGAGGCCGAAGGTGACGAAGGTGATCGGCATGTACTTGCGCAGGCCGCCGTAGTGACGCATGTTCACCTCGTCGTCCATGCCGTGCATCACCGACCCGGCGCCCAGGAACAGCCCGGCCTTGAAGAAGCCGTGGGTGACCAGGTGCATGATCGCGAAGACGTAGCCGATCGGGCCCAGGCCCGCGGCCAGGATCATGTAGCCGATCTGCGACATGGTCGAGCCGGCCAGCGCCTTCTTGATGTCGTCCTTGGCACACCCGACGATCGCACCGAAGAGCAGCGTCACCGCGCCCACGCAGACCACCGCGGTCTGCGCGTCGGGGGCGAGGTCGAAGATCGCGTGCGAGCGGGTGATCAGGTAGACGCCGGCGGTGACCATGGTGGCCGCGTGGATCAGGGCGGAGACCGGGGTCGGGCCCTCCATCGCGTCACCGAGCCAGGACTGAAGCGGCACCTGGGCCGACTTGCCGCAGGCGGCCAGCAGCAGCATCAGGCCGATCGCCGTCAGTTGGCTCCTGCTCGCCTGGCCGGCGGCGCCGAAGACCCCGAGATAGGTGAAGTTCCCGAAGTCGGTGAACATCAGCATGATGGCGATCGAGAGGCCGACGTCGCCGACCCGGTTGACCAGGAAGGCCTTCTTGGCGGCTGTGGCGGCGCTCGGCTTGTGCTGCCAGAACCCGATCAGCAGGTACGAGGCGAGCCCGACGCCCTCCCAACCGACGTACAGCAGAAGGTAGTTGTCTGCCAGCACGAGCAGCAGCATGGCGGCCAGGAACAGGTTGAGGTAGCCGAAGAAGCGGCGCCGGCGCTCGTCGTGCGCCATGTACCCCACCGAGTAGAGGTGGATCAGCGTGCCGACGCCGGTGATCAGCAGCACGAAGGTGATCGACAGCTGGTCGAGCTGGAAGGCCACGTCGGCCTGGAAGCCGTTGACCGGAACCCAGCTGAACAGCTGTACGTGGACCGGGCGTTGGTCGGTGCTGCGGCCCAGCATCGAGAAGAAGAGGACCAGCCCGAAGACGAACGAGAGCGCGGCGGCGAGCGTGCCGAGCCAGTGACCGAAACGGTCCAGCGCGCGGCCGCCGAGCAGCAGCAGGGCAGCGCCTGCCAGCGGAGCCGCCACGAGCAGCGGAATGAGAGAGTTCACCCTGGGCCCCTACAGCTTCATCAGGTTGCTGTCGTCGACCGAAGCCGAGTGCCTGGTACGGAAGATGCTCACGATGATGGCCAGGCCCACCACGACCTCGGCCGCCGCGACCACCATGGTGAAGAACGCGATGATCTGGCCGTCCAGATTGCCGTGCAGCCGGGAGAAGGTGACCAGGGCGAGGTTGGAGGCGTTGAGCATCAGCTCGACGCACATGAAGAGCACGATGGCGTTGCGCCGGATCAGCACCCCGCTGGCCCCGATGGTGAACAACAGGGCTGCGAGATACAGGTAGTTGACGGGGTTCACTCCGCGTCCTCCTCATGCCCGGGTACCGGGGTCAGCTCCTGGCGGGGCTTGGGGGCGGTCGGCCGGGCGGACGGCGCACGACCCAGCCAGTCGGCCGTGTCGGCCTCCAACTCGGCCATCCGGCGCAGCATGTCCTGGCTGACGTCGCGGATCTGGCCGCGCTCGCGCAGCGTTCCCATCACCGAGTCCTCGGCGATCCGGCCGTCCGGCAGCAGGCCGGGGATGTCCACCGCGTTGTGCCGGGCGTAGACGCCCGGGGCGGGCAGCGGCGGGAGCTGGACGTTGTCCTTGACCCGCTGGGCGGCCAGCTCGCGCTGGGTGGCCGGCGCCTTCACGTGCTCGCGGTGGGTGAGCACCATGGCGCCCACCGCGGCGGTGATCAGCAGCGCGCCGGTGACCTCGAAGGCCCAGACGTACTTGGTGAAGATCAGCCGTGCCAGGCCCTGAACGTTGCCCTCGGCGTTGGCCTCGGAGAGGCCGGTGAACTGCGAGAGCTTCGCGTTGGCGATGCCCGCGATCAGCAGCACGCCGAAGCCGAGGCCGCAGATCACCGCGGCGACCCGCTGGCCCTTCAGCTGCTCCTTCAGCGAGTCCTCGGAGGTGACGCCGACCAGCATCACCACGAAGAGGAAGAGCATCATGATCGCGCCGGTGTAGACGACGATCTGCACCACACCCAGGAAGACCGCGCCCTGGGCCAGGTAGCAGATCGCCAGCGACAGCATGGTGGCCGCCAGGCAGAGCGCGCTGTGCACGGCCCTGCGCATCAGCAGCATGCCCAGCGCGCCGCCGACCGCGATGACCGCGAGCACCCAGAACTGGACCGCCTCGCCCGTGGAGGTCATGACTGCGCCTCCCTCTCCCGGTCGTGCCGCTCCTGGGTGACCGTTCCGGGCGCCGCCGCGGTGATCTCGCCGCGGTAGTAGGCGCCCTCGTCCGCGCCGGGGAAGATCGAGTGCGGAGCCTCGACCATGCCCTCGGTCAGGCCCGAGAGCAGCTGCTCCTTGGTGAAGATCAGGCTCTCGCGCGAGGAGTCGGCGAGTTCGTACTCGTTGGTCATGGTCAGCGCGCGGGTCGGGCAGGCCTCGATGCACAGCCCGCAGAGGATGCAGCGGGCGTAGTTGATCTGGTAGACCGCGCCGTACCGCTCACCGGGCGAGTAGCGCTCCTCGTCGGTGTTGTCCGCGCCCTCGACGTAGATCGCGTCGGCCGGGCAGGCCCAGGCGCAGAGCTCGCAGCCGATGCACTTCTCCAACCCGTCCGGGTGCCGGTTGAGTTGGTGGCGGCCGTGGAAGCGGGGGGCGGTGGGCTTCTTCTGCTCCGGGTACTGCTCGGTGAGCCGCTTCTTGAACATGGCCGTGAAGGTCACGCCGAAGCCTGCGGCCGGCCCCAGAAGTGAGGGCTTGTCGTCCGGTTCTGGCATCTCGGTTCAGCTCCCTTCGGAATGGTTGGCGCCGTTGAGCGCGTCCTGCAGTTGCGACTGCCGCGGGGCCCGGCTGGGCCGGCGCGGGACCGGCGGCAGCTCCTGGCCGGGCAGCGGCGGAACCGGGTACCCGCCGGCCATCGGGTCGAACTCCGCGGACGGCTCGTCCTCCTGGTCCTTGGCGGCACCCGCCGCCTTGTCCCGGAAGGCGTCCCAGAGCAGCGAGAGCAGCAGCACCGCCGCGACCGGCGCGCCGACGTACAGCACCACCTGGCTGAAGCCGTGGCCCTCGTTGCGCAGCGCCCGGACACTGGCGACCAGCATCAGCCAGACCAGCGAGACCGGGATCAGCACCTTCCAACCCAGCTTCATGAACTGGTCGTAGCGCAGCCGGGGCAGCGTGCCGCGCAGCCAGATGAAGAAGAAGAGCAGCAGCTGGATCTTGATGATGATCCAGAGCATCGGCCACCAGCCGTGGTTGGCGCCGGCCCAGAAGACCGAGATCGGCCAGGGTGCCCGCCAGCCGCCCAGGAAGAGCGTGCTGGCCACCGCCGAGACGGTCACCATGTTGACGTACTCCGCCAGCATGAACATCGCGAACTTCAGCGAGCTGTACTCGGTGTTGAAGCCGCCGACCAACTCGCCCTCGGCCTCCGGGAGGTCGAACGGCGCCCGGTTGGTCTCGCCGACCATCGAGATGATGTAGACGATGAACGAGACCGGCAGCAGCACCGCGAACCAGGTGGAGTGCTGCTGGCCGACGATCTCCGAGGTCGACATCGAACCGGAGTAGATGAAGACCGCGGCGAACGAGAGGCCCATCGCGATCTCGTAGGAGATCATCTGCGCCGACGAGCGCAGGCCGCCGAGCAGCGGGTACGTCGAGCCGGAGGACCAGCCCGCCAGCACGATGCCGTAGATGCCGATCGAGGCGGTCGCCAGGATGTAGAGCAGCGCGACCGGGAGGTCGGTGAGCTGCATCGGGGTCCGGGTGCCGAAGATCGAGACCTCGTTGTCGGCCGGGCCGAACGGGATCACCGCGATGGCCATGAACGCCGGGATCGCGCAGATCACCGGCGCCAGGATGTAGACCACCTTGCTCGCGCCGGTGACCACCAGGTCTTCCTTCAGCGCGAGCTTCACGCCGTCGGCCAGTGACTGCAGCAGGCCCCACGGGCCGTGCCGGTTGGGGCCGATCCGCAGCTGCATCCAGGCGACGACCTTGCGCTCCCAGACGATCGAGACCAGCACGGTGATCAGCAGGAAGGCGAAGCAGAACACCGCCTTGATCACGACCAGCCACCACGGGTCCCGGCCGAAGTAGCCGAGGGTCTCATAGCCGACGGGCTGGCCGGCGGCGAGGCTGAGCTGGGAGATCATCATTCCTCCTCCCCTACCGGGGCGATGGCCACCAGGTGGCCGACCGTCGTACCGAGCGTGCGGTGGACGCCGCCATCAGTGGAATTCAGTGGAAGCCAGACCGTGCGGTCCGGGAGTTCCGCGGTGATCTCCAGCGGCAGCAGCAGCGAGCCGGCCGGGCCGGTGACCCGCAGTCGGCCGCCCGCAGCGGCGCCGATCTCGGCGGCGGTGGCCGGCGAGAGGCGGGCGACGGCCGGGTGGCGGGTGCCCGCGAGGTGCGGGTCGCCCTCCTGGAGCGAGCCGTTGTCCAGCAGTTGGCGCCAGCCCGCCAGCACTGCCTGGCCGACCTCCGGCCGGGGCAGCGCGGCCGGGTGCCCGGCGGGCGCGGCCGGGCGGTCGCCGGTCCAGGGTGCCAGGGTGTCCAGCTCCAGCCGGGCCGCCCGGACGTCGGGCAGGCCGAGCCGGCGCCCGAGCGCGTCCGCCAGCATGTTCAACACTCGGACGTCCGAGGTGAGATGGCGCTGCGCCAGCTGGTCGGCCTTGAGTGCCGCCTCGAAGAGCCGGACCCGGCCCTCCCAGTCCAGGAAGGTGCCGGCCTTCTCGGCCACCGCGGCCACCGGCAGCACCACGTCGGCGTGCGCGGTGACGGCCGAGGGCCGCAGCTCCAGCGAGACGACGAAGCCGACCCGGCTGAGCGCCTCCTCGGCCAGCGCCGGGTCCGGCAGGTCGTCCAGCTCGACGCCGCCGACCAGCAGGGCGTCCAGGTCGCCATGGGCTGCCGCGGCCAGGATCTGGCCGGTGTCCCGGCCGAGCCGGGCGGGCAGTTCGGCGACGCCCCAGGCGGCGGCCGCCTCGGCGCGGGCGGCCGGGACGGTGACCGGACGGCCGCCGGGCAGCAGCCCGGGCAGCGCGCCGGCTTCGATCGCGCCGCGCTCCCCCGCCCGGCGCGGCACCCAGGCGAGCTGGGCACCCGTCGCGTGCGACAGCCGCAGCGCGGCGGTCAGCGCGCCGGGGACGGCGGCCAGCCGCTCGCCGGCCAGGATCACCGCGCCGGGCTGCCGCAGCAGTGCGGCAGCGCCCCCGGCGTCGTCGCTGAGCGGTTCCTCGGCGGCGAGTGCGCCCAGCCACTCGGCCTCGGTGCCCGGCGCGGCCGGCAGCAGCTTGCCGCCGAGCTTGACCAGGCCGCGCGAGCGGTGGGTGGCGATCGAGTAGATCTTCAGGCCGTTGCGGTTGGCCTTGCGCAGCCGCAGGAAGACGATCGGCGACTCCTCCTCGGGCTCGAAGCCCGCGAGCAGCACCACCGGCGCGCTCTCCAGCGCCCGGTAGGTGACACCCTTGCCATCCAAGTCCACCCCGCGACCGGCCACGGCGACGGCCAGGAAGTCCGCCTCCTCGGCGCTGTGCGGGCGGGCCCGGAAGTCGACGTCGTTGGTGCCGAGCACCACCCGGGCGAACTTGGCGTAGCCGTACGCGTCCTCGACCGTCACCCGGCCGCCCGTCAGCACCGCGCCGCGCGCGCCGCGCAGCCCCTCGGCGGCGGCGGCCAGCGCCTCCGGCCAGGAGGCCGGGACGAGCTCGCCGCTGGCCCGGTCACGCACCAGCGGGGAGGCGATCCGGTCGCGCTGCTGCGCGTAGCGGAAGGCGAAGCGGCCCTTGTCGCAGCTCCACTCCTCGTTCACCTCGGGCTCGTCGCCGGCCAGTCGGCGCAGGACCTTGCCGCGCCGGTGGTCGGTGCGCAGCGAGCAGCCGGACGAGCAGTGCTCGCAGACGCTCGGCGAGGAGACCAGGTCGAACGGGCGCGAGCGGAACCGGTAGGCGGCCGAGGTCAGCGCGCCCACCGGGCAGATCTGGATGGTGTTCCCGGAGAAGTACGACTGGAAGTCGTCGCCCTCGCCGATGCCGACCTGCTCCAGCGCGCCGCGCTCCAGCAGCTCGATGAACGGGTCGCCGGCCACCTGCTGCGAGAAGCGCGTGCAGCGCGCGCAGAGCACGCAGCGCTCGCGGTCCAGCAGCACCTGGCTGCTGATCGGGATCGGCTTCTCGTAGGTCCGCTTGAGGCCGTCGAAGCGCGAGTCCGGGCCGCCGGTGGACATCGCCTGGTTCTGCAGCGGGCACTCGCCGCCCTTGTCGCAGACCGGGCAGTCCAGCGGGTGGTTGATCAACAGCAGTTCCATGACCCCCCGTTGGGCCTTCTCGGCCACCGGGGAGCTGAGCTGGGTGCGGACCACCATGCCCTCGGCCACCGGGATCGTGCAGGAGGCGACCGGCTTGCGCTGGCCCTCGATCTCCACGATGCACTGGCGGCAGGCGCCGACCGGGTCGAGCAGCGGGTGGTCGCAGAAGCGGGGGATCTGGGTGCCGATCTGCTCGGCCGCCCGGATCACCAACGTGCCCTTGGGGACCTGGACTTCGACGCCGTCGATGGTGAGCGTGACGAGGTCGGTGGCAGTCTTGGCTGGCTCGGTGATGGTCATGCGTGCACCTCCCTCTCGGTGGCGGACTGGTGGGCGGAGGACCGGCTGCTGTCGGCCCAGACGGTGGACGCGGCCGGGTCGAACGGGCAGCGCCGCTCGGCCAGGTGCTGCTCGTACTCGGCGCGGAAGTGCTGGAGCGAGGAGACGATCGGGCTGGCAGCACCGTCGCCCAGCGCGCAGAACGACTTGCCGTTGATGTTGTCGGCGATGTCGAGCAGCTTCTCCAGGTCACCCTCGACGCCCTCGCCGGCCTCGATCCGCCGGAGCAACTGGACCAGCCAGTACGTCCCTTCGCGGCACGGCGTGCACTTGCCGCAGGACTCGTGGGCGTAGAACTCGGTCCACCGGGTGACCGCGCGGACCACGCAGGTGGTCTCGTCGAAGACCTGAAGCGCCTTGGTGCCGAGCATCGACCCGGCCGCCCCGACGCCCTCGTAGTCGAGCGGCACGTCGAGGTGCTCGTCGGTGAACATCGGGGTCGAACTGCCGCCCGGCGTCCAGAACTTGAGCCGGTGGCCGGAGCGCACCCCGCCGCTCACCTCGAGCAGCTGACGGAGCGTGACACCCAGTGGCGCCTCGTACTGGCCCGGGTTGGTGACGTGCCCGGAGAGCGAGTAGAGCGTGAAGCCCGGGGACTTCTCGGTGCCCAGCGAGGTGAACCACTCCTTGCCGCGCACCAGGATCGGCGGCACCGAGGCGATCGACTCGACGTTGTTGACCACCGTCGGGCAGGCGTACAGGCCCGCGATGGCCGGGAACGGCGGCCGCAGCCGGGGTTGGCCGCGGCGCCCCTCCAGCGAGTCGAGCAGCGCCGTCTCCTCGCCGCAGATGTAGGCGCCGGCACCGGCGTGCACGGTGATGTCCAGGTCGACACCGGAGCCCAGGATGTCCTTGCCGAGGAACCCGGCCGCGTACGCCTCCGCGACGGCCGCGTGCAGCCGGCGCAGCACCGGCACGGTCTCGCCGCGCAGGTAGATGAACGCGTGGTCGCAGCGGATCGCGTACGAGGCGATGATCATGCCCTCGATCAGCGCGTGCGGGTTGGCGAAGAGCAGCGGGATGTCCTTGCAGGTGCCGGGCTCGGACTCGTCCGCATTGACCACCAGGTAGTGCGGCTTGCCGTCGTTCTGCGGGATGAACTGCCACTTCAGGCCGGTCGGGAAGCCGGCGCCGCCGCGGCCGCGCAGTCCGGACTCCTTGACCAGCGCGATCAGCGCGTCCGGGTCCATGGCGAGCGCGTTGCGCAGGCCCTGGTACCCGTCGTGGCGCCGGTAGGTCTCCAGGGTCCACGGCCGGTGGTCGTCCCAGGAGGCGGACAGTACGGGGCTGAGCAGCTTCTCGGCCGGCTCGGTCGCGGTCATCACGCCTCGGTCCCTTCGTTGCGCGGGGAGACCTTGCGCGGGGAGACCACGCGGGCCCCCGGCGTGCCGGGCAGCGCCTCGCCCTTGGCCAGTCGCAGGCCCGCCATCGAGGGTGCGCCACCCGCGCCGGAGGCGTCCACCGCACCCGGCCGCTCGTCGGGGAAGCCGGCCAGGATGCGGGCGGTCTCCTTGAACGAGCAGAGCTTGGCGCCGCGGGTCGGCTCGACCTCGGCGCCCGAGCGCAGGTCGTCGACCAGCTGCCTGGCGCTCTCCGGCGTCTGGTTGTCGAAGAACTCCCAGTTGACCATCACCACGGGGGCGTAGTCGCAGGCCGCGTTGCACTCGATGTGCTCGATCGAGATCTCGCCGTCGGCGGTGGTCTCGTTGTTCTTGATGCCCAGGTGCTGCTGGAGCTCCTCGAAGATCTGGTCGCCGCCGAGCACCGCGCAGAGCGTGTTGGTGCAGACGCCCACGTGGTACGTCCCGGCGGGGCGGCGGCGGTACATCGTGTAGAAGGTCGCCACCGCCGTCACCTCGGCGGTGGTCAGCTCCAACTGCTCGGCGCAGAACCGGATCCCGGTGGCGGTGACGTACCCGTCCTCGGCCTGCACCAGGTGCAGCAGCGGCAGCAGCGCTGAACGGGCCACCGGGTAGCGGCCGATCAGCTCCCTGGCGTCGGCGGCGAGGCGTTCGTACACCTCGGCCGGGTACGGCTTGGCCGGCAGCGCCGGCAGGCCGAGTTCGACATTGCTCACCGGTCCACGCCTCCCATCACCGGGTCGATCCCGGCCACTGCGACGATCACGTCGGCGACCTGGCCGCCCTCGCACATCGCCGCCATCGACTGCAGGTTGGTGAACGACGGGTCGCGGAAGTGCACCCGGTAGGGGCGCGTCCCGCCGTCGCTCACCACGTGGACCCCGAGCTCGCCCTTGGGCGACTCGACCGCCGCGTACGCCTGGCCGACCGGGACCCTGAAGCCCTCGGTGACCAGCTTGAAGTGGTGGATCAGCGCCTCCATCGAGGTGCCCATGATCTTCCGGATGTGGTCGAGCGAGTTGCCCATCCCGTCCGGGCCGACCGCCAGTTGGGCCGGCCAGGCGATCTTCTTGTCGGCCACCATGACCGGGCCCGGCCGCAGCCGGTCCAGGCACTGCTCGACGATCCGCAGCGACTGGCGCATCTCCTCCAGGCGGATCAGGAACCGCCCGTAGGAGTCCGCGGTGTCCGCGATGGCGACCTCGAAGTCGTAGTTCTCGTAGCCGCAGTACGGGTCGCTCTTGCGCAGGTCGTTCGGCAGTCCGGTGGCCCGCAGGATCGGACCGGTGGCGCCCAGCGCCAGGCAGCCGGCCAGGTCCAGGAAGCCGACGTCGACCAGCCGGGCCTTGAACACCGGGTTGCCGGTGGCGAGTTTGTCGTACTCGTGCATCCGCGAGCGGAACAGCTTCACCGCCTCGCGGATCTGGTCCACCGCGCCCGGAGGCAGGTCCTGGGCCAGCCCACCGGGACGGACGTACGCGTGGTTCATCCGCAGGCCGGTGACCAACTCGAAGATGTCCAGGATGAGTTCGCGGTCCCGGAAGCCGTAGATCATCAGCGTCGTGGAGCCGATCTCCATGCCGCCGGTGGCCAGGCACACCAGGTGCGAGGAGATCCGGTTGAGCTCCATCATCAACACCCGGATGACGGTGGCCCGGTCGGGGATCTGGTCGGTGATGCCGAGCAGCTTCTCCACCGCCAGGCAGTAGGCGGTCTCGTTGAAGAGCGGAGTCAGGTAGTCCATCCGGGTCACGAAGGTGGTGCCCTGGACCCAGTTGCGGAACTCCATGTTCTTCTCGATGCCGGTGTGCAGGTAGCCGATGCCGCAGCGGGCCTCGGTCACCGTCTCGCCGTCGATCTCCAGGATCAGCCGCAACACGCCGTGGGTGGACGGGTGTTGGGGACCCATGTTGACGATGATGCGCTCGTCGTCGGCCTTGGCGACGGCCTCGACCACCTCGCCCCAGTCTCCGCCGGTGACGGTGAAGACCCGTCCCTCGGTGGTCTCGCGGGTGCCCGCTTCTTCGTAGTGAGTGGTCATCAGGTGTACGACCTCCGCTGGTCGGGCGCCGGGATCTGGGCGCCCTTGTACTCGACGGGGATGCCTCCCAGCGGGTAGTCCTTGCGCTGCGGGTGGCCCAGCCAGTCGTCCGGCATCATGATCCGGGTGAGCGCCGGGTGGCCGTCGAAGACGATGCCGAAGAAGTCGTAGGCCTCGCGCTCGTGCCAGTCGTTGGTCGGGTAGACACTGACCACCGACGGGATGTGCGGGTCGGCGTCCGGCGCGGTGACCTCGACCCTGATCAGCCGGGTGTGGGTGATCGAGCGCAGGTGGTAGACCGCGTGCAGTTCCCGGCCGGGGTCGGACAGGTAGTGCACGCCGCTGACCCCCAGGCACAGCTCGAAGCGCAGCGCCGGGTCGTCGCGCAGCGTCCTGGACACCTGGAGGAGGTGCTCGCGGCGGACGTGGAAGGTGAGTTCGCCGCGGTCGATGACGGTCTTCTCGATCGCGTCGGCCGGGTCGAGGCCCTGCTCCTCCAGGGCGCCCTCCAGCTCGTCGGCCACCTCGTCGAACCAGCCGCCGTACGGTCGGCTGCTCGGTCCCGGCAGCACGATCGGGGCGACCAGGCCGCCGAAGCCCGAGGTGTCGCCGGTGCCGCGGCCGCCGAACATGCCCTGGCGGTTGCCGACCACCTCGACCGGGATCTCGGTGCGGGTCGCGGGGATGTTGCCGTCGCTCATCGCAGCAGCCCCCGCATCTCGCTGGTCGGGACGGCCTCCAGGGCCAGCTCCTCGGCAAGCTCCTGGGCCCGCCGCTTGTTCACGCCGAGCGGCTCGTGCTGGATCTTGTCGTGCAGCTTGAGGATCGCGTCCATCAGCATCTCCGGGCGGGGCGGGCACCCCGGCAGGTAGATGTCCACGGGGACGATGTGGTCGACCCCCTGGACGATCGCGTAGTTGTTGAACATGCCTCCCGAGGAGGCGCAGACGCCCATCGAGATGACCCACTTGGGGTTGGCCATCTGGTCGTAGACCTGCCGGAGCACCGGCGCCATCTTCTGGCTCACCCGGCCGGCCACGATCATCAGGTCGGCCTGCCGGGGCGAGCCCCGGAAGACCTCCATCCCGAACCTGGCCAGGTCGTAGCGGCCGGCGCCGGTCGTCATCATCTCGATGGCGCAGCAGGCCAGCCCGAAGGTGGCCGGGAAGAGCGAGGCCTTTCTCACCCACCCCGCAGCGGTCTCCACGCTGGTGAGTAGAAAGCCGCTCGGCAGCTTCTCCTCGATTCCCATCTACCCATCCCTCTCAGTGGCCTCTACATCGGGCTGACTGCTGTGCAGGTGCTGCTCAGTCCCACTCCAGGCCGCCGCGCCGCCACACATACGCGTAGGCGACGAACACGGTGGCGATGAAGAGGAGCATCTCGACCAGCCCGAAGATCCCCAGGGCGTCGAAGGTGACCGCCCACGGGTAGAGGAAGACGATCTCGATGTCGAAGACGATGAAGAGCATCGCCGTCAGGTAGTACTTGATCGGGAACCGACCGCCGCCCACCGGCTGCGGGGTCGGTTCGATACCGCACTCGTACGCCTCCAACTTGGCCCGGTTGTAGCGCTTCGGGCCCGTCAGCGAAGCCATCACGACGGAGCCGACCGCGAACGCCGCCGCGATGGCACCGAGTACGAGGATCGGTGCGTAGGCATTCATGTACCGCCGCTCCCTCCGTCCAGTCGTCCTTGACTGCAGATCGGAACTGCCGGGTCACTGTGGGGTGAACCCGTGATCCGGTTCCCGGGATCCACCTCATGTGAGGCAGTTCACAAAGCCTGGATCGAGCGCATCTTATGCCCGTCGACTTGTGATCTGCGACACGCAGTTCAGGGTGATCTTTGTGATCTACGCCACCTCGCGAACCGGTCGCAATGGCGTCTAGTCGCGAGATATGAACGCAACGAACCCAAATGGTCACAAAGTGTCATATTCATCGGCGAAGTGACTGGTCAGAGCCGTGCGCCTATATCAACTATGGCGCGCTCATCGCAAATTTACGGGCTTCATGTTGACGTGCTAATGGCCCTCACCCTCCCGGGTGGACCCCGTGGAACCGTCGCTTGACCTTTCGTTCACAAGCGCACGAAAGCCCCCGCGCACCGGTCGGTGCGCGGGGGCTTTCGAGGGCCGCGGAGTCAGGCCGGCAGTGGCTCCAGAACGTCGCGCGCGGCCGGAACCACGGCCCGGCGGCCCCACGCGGTACCGGCCAGCACCAGCAGGCCGCCGCAGAACGCGAGCGGCACCAGCCGGTCGCCGCCGAGGACGATGCCGACCACGGCCGCCCAGAGCGGCTCGGTGCCGAGCAGCAGGCTGACCCGGGACGGCGAGGTCGCCCGGACCGCCCACATCTGGACCAGGAACGCGACCAGCGTGCAGAACAGCCCGAGGTAGAGCAGGTCGGCCCACTGGCCGGGCCCGTACGAGGCCGCCAGCGACCACGGGCTCGGACCGGCGAAGGGTGACACCACGACGAAGATCGCGGCAGCCGTGGCGAGTTGGACCCAGGTCAGGGCGATCGGGTCGGTGTCCCTGAGCACCTTGGTCCGCGACATCGCCAGCAGGTGCACCGTGCGGATCCCGGCCGCGGCGAGCATCAGCAGGTCGCCGGCCGAGGGGGCGCGCAGGCCCGCGCCCTCGGTGAGCAGGCCGACCCCGACCACCGAGAGCCCGGCCGCGGCGACGAAGGCGCGCGGGAGCGGGGTGCGGCCGACCAGGCTCTCCGCGAGCGGGGTGAGGACCATGGTGAAGCTGATGATCAGCCCGGCGTTGGTGGCCGAGGTGTGCACCACGCCGTACGTCTCCACCAGGAAGATCGCACCGAGGATGCCGCCGAGCAGCGCACCGCCCAGCCACTCACCGCGGTTCAGCCCGCGCAGCCCCCGCCAGGCGATCACCGCGAGGAACGGAAGCACCAGGCCGAAGCGCAGCACCAGCGTCGGCAGGACGGTGGCCGGCGTCGCGAGGTGCTTGACGGCGAGGTAGCTGGAACCCCAGACCACCGCGACCAGCAGGACGGGAAGGTCGGTGACGATCCCGCGGGGCGCGACTTGTGAAGGAGTTCTCATGCGGGTGGTTCCCTCCGAGGCAGGACGGCGAACCTGTCATCCTCCCCGAGTGCCGATGGTGTGATCAAACGCCTTTACTGGACCGCAGGCGCAGCCCGTACAGCGCGTACAGGCCGGCGGCCACCGTGAGCAGGCCCGAGCAGCCGATGACCAGGTCGATCCGGCCCAGCCCCACCCCGCCGACCTCGACGTGGAAGTCGCGCGGCACACTGCCGGCGAACCACCCCGCCGCACTCATCCCCACCATGTTGGCCAGCTGCGCGACCGGCCCGACCGCCGAGAAGACCCGACCCAGGTACTCGGCCGGCACCGCCTCGACCAGCAGCGGAGCCACCGCCGCGTTGAGGATCGCGAGCGCCGCCCCGAGCGCGGTCGTCAGCGCGAGCGCCGACCACAGCTGCGTCGTCCGGGAGTACCCGACCAGCAGCGCGCCGGCGGCCAACAGCCCCAGCGGGAACGTCCGGTGGTAGCCGAACCGCCGTCCCATCGGCGCGGCCAGCACCGAACCGCTCAGCAGGCCGATGCCGAGCACCATCTCCAGCGTTCCGTACCACCTGCCGGCGACGTGCAGGTTGTCGGTGAGGAAGAAGACGTTGACCGCGTTGAGCGCGGAGAAGCCGAGTGACACCAGGACGACGGTGATCAGCAGGGCCTTGACCACCCCGCGCGACGCCACCATCCGCAGTCCCGCGAGGAGTTCGGGCCAGACCCCGGGCCGGTGCCCGCGCTCCGGCGACTGCCCGGGCTCCGGGCGGACCGCGTGCACCAGGGCGAAGGAGACCAGGAAGGAGACCGCGTTCAGCAGCAGGGCCCAGCGCACACCGGCGGTGAAGAGCAGCGGCGCCGCCAGCGGGGGCCCGAGGACGGCCGCGATGCCCACCGTCGACTGCCCGATCCCGGCCGCCCGGGCCCGGTCCGCCTCCGCCAGCACCTCGCCGAGGATCGCGAACCTCGCCGGACCGAAGAACTGCGAGACCGCCGCGTTGAGGAAGACCGCCAGGTAGACGACGACCACCGTCACCCCGGTCGGCACCGTCCCAGTAGGCAGGAACGTCATCGCCGCCACGCCGCCGATCAGGGCGGCGCGGACCAGATCGGCCGCGAGCATCGTCCGGCGGCGGTCCCAGCGGTCGACGAAGACCCCGGCCAGCGGTGCGACCAGCAGCGTGGCGACGGCCGCGGCGGCCAGCAGCCCGGCGACGGCGGCCGGCGCGTACGGGCGGCCGGCGAGCAGGACCGTCCCCACCCAGAGGGTCAGCGTGGTGTCGAAGACCGTGTCCCCGGTCAGCGAGACGGCCTGACCCGCCCAGAGCAGACGGAAGTTACGGTTGATCAGCATCCGCCTGATCCTGGCACGAACAGTCGTTCGGCCAAGGGCTGTTGGCAGGAATGATTCAAGTGCCCCCTGGGCACGATGGGGTGGACATGCCAGGCCCGTCTTCCCCTCTCCTCTCCCCGGAGGCCCCACCCATGCCCCGCAAGCGTCTCGTCACCGCCGCTGCCGCCGCTGCCCTGGTCCTCGGCGCCACCAGCGCCGCGTCCGCCGCCACCGTCTCACCTGACGCGAAGGCAGCCCCGGCGGCGGCCGCCCCCACGGCCTCCTGCGGATACACGGCCTCGGTGCCCGCCGACAACTTCCAGGGCATCCCGGTCTTCGACGCCAAGAAGGCCGCCAAGCCCTACAGCGCGACCCTGAGGACCAGCCAGGGCTCGATCACCTTCCAGGCGCTGACCGCCCAGGCGCCCTGCACCACCTTCTCGTTCCGCTTCCTCGCCGACCACAGCTACTTCGACGACACCCACTGCCACCGGCTCACCACCCAGCGCCTGTGGGTCCTGCAGTGCGGCGACCCGACCGGCACCGGTAGCGGCGGCCCCGGCTACTCCTTCAACGACGAGAACCTGACCGGCGCCACCTACCCCGCCGGCACCGTCGCGATGGCCAACGCGGGCCCGAACACCAACGGCAGCCAGTTCTTCTTCGTCTGGAAGGACACCAAGCTCTCCCCCGCCTACACCCCGTTCGGCAAGATCACCGCCGGCCTCGACGTCCTGCAGAAGATCGCCGCCGGCGGCGAGGACGACCAGAACGGCCCGGGCGACGGCTACCCGACGCTCCCCGTCAACATCAAGCACGTCAGGATCAGCAACACCCGCTGACGCATCCGTTGGCGCAGGTCGCCCCCGGACTCAGGCGTTCGGGGCGACCTTCGCCAGGCCGTTGATGATGCGGTCCATCGCGTCGCCGCCCTGCGGGTCGGTCAGGTTCGCCAGCATCTTCAGCACGAACTTCATCAGCATCGGGTGCGTCAGACCGCGCTGGGTGGCCAGCTGCATGATCTTCGGGTTGCCGATCAGCTTCACGAAGCCGCGGCCCAGCGTGTAGTAGCCGCCGTAGACGTCCTTCAGGGTGGCCGGGTAGGCGTGCAGCGCACGCTCGCGGCCGGCCGGGGTGACCCGGGCGTGGGCCTGGACGATCGTGCGGGCCGCGATCTGGCCGGACTCCATCGCGTAGGCGATGCCCTCGCCGTTGAACGGGTTGACCATGCCCGCCGCGTCGCCGACCAGCAGCAGCCCGCGGGTGTAGTGCGGTTGACGGTTGAACGCCATCGGCAGCGCCGCACCGCGGATCGGGTCGGTCATGTTGTCGGGCGTGTAGCCCCACTCCTCCGGCATGCTCGCGCACCACGCCTTGAGGACCTCGCGCCAGTCCAACTCGCCGAACGCCGGCGAGGAGTTGAGGATGCCGAGGCCGACGTTCGAGGTGCCGTCGCCCATCCCGAAGATCCAGCCGTAGCCGGGCAGCAGCTTCTTGTCGCCACCGCGGGTGTCCCAGAGCTCCAGCCAGGACTCCAGGTAGTCGTCGTCGTGCCGCGGCGAGGTGAAGTACGTCCGGTACGCGACGCCCATCGGACGGTCCTCGCGGCGGTGCAGACCCATCGCCAGCGAGAGCCGGGTGGAGTTGCCGTCGGCGGCGACCACCAGCGGCGCGCGGAAGACCACCTCGCGCTTGTCCTCACCCAGCTTCGCGCTCACCCCGACGATCCGCCCGGTCCGCTCGTCGAGCACCGGCCCGGAGACGTTGCAGCGCTCGTACAGCCGCGCCCCGGCCTTCTCGGCCTGCCGGGCCAGCAGTTCGTCGAAGTCGGCCCGCTTGCGCACCAGTCCGTAGTCCGGGAACGCCGACAGCTCGGGCCAGTCCAGCTCCAGCCGGACCCCGCCACCGATGATCCGCAGCCCCTTGTTGTGCAGCCAGCCGTTCGAGGTGGACACGTCGATCCCCATGTCCACCAGCTGCTTGGTGGCACGCGGCGTCAGACCGTCCCCGCACACCTTCTCCCGCGGGAACTCGGTCTTCTCCAGCAGCAGCACATCAAGCCCGGCCTGCGCGAGGTAGTACGCCGTGGTCGCGCCCGCCGGGCCCGCCCCCACCACGATGACGTCAGCGGTGCTCTCGACGGCGGTCTCGGTCACGGTCACGATGGGCACACTCCTGAGCACAGCGGCAAGGCAAGGGCTGACGGTCCCGAGCAGTCTACGGCGCACCCACCCCACGCCATGGCCCGGCCACTACGGGCCCGGGCGGTGGCCGCTCGGTCGATCGGTCAGCGGGTGCCGCCCGCTCAGCGGGTGCCGCGGTGCAGGGCGACGATGCCGCCGGTGAGGTTGCGCCAGGCGACCTTGGTCCAGCCGGCCTGCTGGAGCTTGACGGCCAGTTCGGGCTGGTCGGGCCAGGCGCGGATGGACTCGGCGAGGTAGACGTACGCGTCGGGGTTGCTGCTGACGCGGGTGGCGACGGGCGGCAGGGCGCGCATCAGGTACTCGGTGTAGACGGTCCGCAGCGGCGTCCAGGTCGGGGTGGAGAACTCGCAGATCACGACCTTGCCGCCGGGCTTGGTGACCCGGTACATCTCGCGCAGGGCGGCGTCGGTGTCCTGGACGTTGCGCAGCGCGAAGGAGATCGTGACGGCGTCGAACGAGGCGTCGGCGAAGGGCAGCCGGGTCGCGTCGCCGGCCGTCAGCGGGAGGTCGGGGTTGCGGCGCTTGCCCTCGGCGAGCATGCCGATCGAGAAGTCGCAGGGGACGACCTTGGCGCCGGCCTCCACGAACGGGAGCGAGGAGGTGCCGGTGCCCGCGCCGAGGTCCAGCACCAGCTCACCGGGCTGGGCGGCGACCGCCTCGGCCACCGCGCGGCGCCAGGCGCGGGCCTGGCCGAGCGAGAGCACGTCGTTGGTCCGGTCGTACTTGGCGGCGACGTCGTCGAACATGGCGGCGACTTCGTGCGGCTGCTTGTCCAGAGAGGCTCGGGTCATCACGCCCCCATTGTTCACCCTGGCGACGACAGTGCTGCGCGCGGGCTCAGCGCAGCGCGCGGCGGCCGCCCTTGCGGCGCCGCCGGGAGCGCTTGCCGTGGGTGATCGCCGGCATCCCGTCGGCCAGCGCCTCGGTCGCGAAGGCCACCGTCGCGCTGATCCTGGTGCGCTCCCCGCGCACCCGGATCCCCTCGGCCCGCCGGAAGCGCAGGATCCGCCCCAGGCAGAGCGCGCAGAGCAGCAGGGCGACCGGCACGCTGATCTGCGCCAGCCGGACCCCGGCGGCCTGCGGGTAGTGCTGGTCGCAGACCCGGACGGCGCCCGCGTCGTCGGCGGCGTGCTCCAGGCAGATCGGGTCTCCGACCTTGGCGGTGGTCGGCAGGGTGAGGTCGGTGGCGCGGCGCTGCCCGCCGTCGGCCTGGTAGCTGACGGCGCTGTACGTGGCGCTGCCGCCGGGCAGCCGGGTGACGGTGCCCTGGACCCGGACGGGATGCGCGCCGATCCGGTCCGCGAGGTCGGCCTGCCGCCAGCCGAGCAGGCACATACCGAGCGCCAGCACGGCGCTGAGTACGGCCCCGAGGTACCAACCTCGGCCGATCCTTGGGGCGGCGGACGGGGATCGCATGCTGGGCGCTGACCTGACTTCCGAACGGCGTGGTGAGGTTGTCCTGCTCCACCGGGACGGGCACGCAGGACTGACCGGGATCGTAACTGCTGGCACACCCTCAGGTCACGGCGAGGGGGGATCAGGACGTCCGCGCGCAGCCGAAGTTCGGATGCCGACGATCTCCCGGGCGGCGGCTCAGCGCCTGCGGTGGAGCAGCCGCCCGGCCAGCACGGTGGCCGCGCAGGCCTGGTGGGAGGGGTCCTCGGCGGGTTCGGGGGCGCCCTCGAACACCGCGAAGTCCGCCCGTCCCCCGGGGGTCAGCGCACCGTGGGGAACGGACATCGCGAAGGCCGCCGGCCCGATCATGAGTTCGGCCACAAAGCGGTCCGATCCGGTCGACGCAGCACCAATTCCGGTCACCCCGGTGATCGGCGGCACCACCAGCAGTCCGGACCGGCTCACCGCCGTCCGCACCGCCGCCCGCTCGAACGGACCGGCCAGCGCCGTCGTCCCGTGCGCCAGCAGCCGCTGCAGGCCGCGCCGGGCGCTGGCACCCCAGTCGGCGTCGGTCAGCTCGCGGGGCGGCGCGAGCGGGTCCTCGCCGAGCTCCTCGCGCGGGTCGGGGTGGTAGCACCGCTCCAGCAGCAGCCCGCCGTACGGATGCGCCCGGCCCGGCGTCAGCGTCCCCTCCCAGGCCCGCACCCGCGCCTCGGGGTGCGCGGCCGCCAGCTCCTCGTAGCGGCCGAGCGCCGCCACCCGGTCCCCGCGCACCAGCACCGCCCCGTCGGAGACCGGCGGGGCGGTGGGGGAGGCCAGCAGGACGGTGGCCCGGTGCAGGGTCAGCATCAGGTGGTGCTGAGGATCTTCAGCTCCGGGTGCGCGGTGCCGCCCTCGATCGCGGTGGAGGCGATGTGCGAGGCCACCCGCGGGTCGACCGGGTCGTTCGCCGGGTCGTCCAGCACCCGCAGGTGCTCGTACGTGGTGGAGCGCTGCGCGGGGGTGCGCCCGGCGGTGCGGATCAGGTGGATCAGCTCGGTGAGGTTGGAGCGGTGCTTGGCGCCGGCCGCCGAGACCACGTTCTCCTCCAGCATGACCGAGCCCAGGTCGTCCGCGCCGTAGTGCAGCGAGAGCTGGCCGGCCTCCTTGCCGGTGGTCAGCCAGGAGCCCTGGATGTGGGCCACGTTGTCGAGGAAGAGCCGGGCGATCGCGATCATCCGCAGGTACTCGAAGACGGTCGCCTGGGTGGAGCCCTTGAGGTGGTTGTTCTGCGGCTGGTACGTGTACGGGATGAACGCGCGGAAGCCGCCCGTCCGGTCCTGCACCTCGCGGATCATCCGCAGGTGCTCGATCCGCTCGGCGTTGGTCTCGCCGGTGCCCATCAGCATGGTCGAGGTGGACTCGACGCCCAGGCCGTGCGAGATCTCCATGATCTCCAGCCAGCGCTCGCCGGACTCCTTGAGCGGCGCGATCGCCTTGCGCGGCCGCTCGGGCAGCAGCTCGGCGCCGGCGCCGGCGAACGAGTCCAGGCCGGCCGCGTGGATCCGGGTGATCGCCTCCCCGACGGACACCTTGGACAGCCGCGCCATGTGCTCGACCTCGGAGGCGCCCAGCGAGTGGATCACCAGCTGCGGGAAGTCGGCCTTGATGGCGGAGAAGGCGCGCTCGTAGTACTCGACGCCGTAGTCCGGGTGGTGACCGCCCTGGAACATGATCTGGGTGCCGCCCAGCTCGACGGTCTCCGCGCAGCGGCGCAGGATCTCGTCGAGGTCGCGGGACCAGCCCTTGTCGCTCTTGGGCGCCACGTAGAAGGCGCAGAACTTGCAGGCCGTCACACAGACGTTGGTGTAGTTGATGTTGCGTTCGATGATGTACGTCGCGATGTGCTCGGTACCGGCGTAGCGGCGGCGGCGCACCGCGTCGGCGGCCGCGCCGAGCGCGTGCAGCGGCGCGGAGCGGTAGAGCTCCAGGGCCTCCTCCGCGGAGATCCGGCCCCCGGCCGCGGCCCGGTCGAGGACGGCCTGCAGATCGGTGCTGGGCGCGTCGGAAGTCGCTGCGGGCTCGGACACCTGGGGGCCTACTTTCTGTCCGGAGAGATGACCGGACCAGCCTACGCCAGGGCCCCGGGCCCCTTTTGTGCAGTTCGCCCGCAGCGCCCTGGACCCTCCGTACGGGCTCTGGTTCGTGCTCTAGTTCGGGACCGCCGGCTGGAGCAGCCGGACCACCACGTCGGGGGCGAACCCGCTGTCGTGGCCGACCCGGCGGGCGAACTCGGCGATGCCGGCCAGCTGCCGCTCGCCCAGCGAGAAGTCCAGCGCCTGGCTGAAGTAGCGCTCCAGCACCGGCGCGTCGAAGTTCTCCCAGCGCGCCGCCTGCGCGGCCACCTGGCCGGCCTCGGCGAGCGAGAGGTCCCGGGACTCCAGGAACGCCCGGTGCACCTCCGCCACCGTCTCGGGCCGGCTGTCGGCGAAGTCCCGCCGGGCCGCCCAGACCGCGAAGACGAACGGCAGCCCGGTCCACTCCTTCCACATCAGCCCGAGGTCATGGACGGTCAGCCCGCTCTCCGGGGTGGCCTCCAGGGTGGCCCGCAGGGCGGGGTCGCCGATCAGCACGGCGGCGTCCGCCTGCGCGAGCATCGCCTCCAGGTCGGGCGGGCTGCTGAAGTAGGCGGGCTGGACCCCCTCGCGCTCCTCCAGCAGCAGCTGGGCCAGCCGCACCGACGTCCGGCTGGTCGAGCCGAGCGCGACCGGACGGCCGTCCAGCTCGGCGAGCGGCACCTTGCTGACGATCACGCAGGACATCACCGGACCGTCGCTGCCGACCGCGATGTCCGGCAGCACCACCAGCTCGTCGGCGTGCCGCAGGTACTCCACGCAGGTGATCGGACCGATGTCGAGCGAGCCGTTCACCAGGCGGTCGCTGAGCTTCTCGGGGGTGTCCTTGGCGAGGTCGAGGTCGAGCAGGCTGCCGGTGCGGGCCAGCCCCCAGTAGAGGGGCAGACAGTTCAGGAACTGAATGTGGCCGACCCGGGGCCGCACCTGCCGCTGTCCCGCCGCGACGTCCGTAGCGCTCGCACCGCTCGAGATCCCAGAGCCTTCCACCAGACCAGCCACCGCATGCTCCCTCTGCCCGTTCGTCCTGTCTTCGCAGGGTATGCCTGCCCCTGGTCGCGAGCCCTCCAGGCCCCTCCCCGACACCACCCGAGACACCACCCGGGCGGGTCAAGGAGCCTCTGGTCGCGCCCGCGCCTGCGTGCTACCGTTCCACCCAGTTGCAGTTTGATTCCCCTTGCAGTACTTGAAGCCTGCGGAGCATGTAACCCGCGGGCTTTTTGTAGTTTTTCAGCATTGTTGCGAAAAACTCCGGGCCCACCCGGAGGCGGGGCGATCAGCGCAGCGGACCGGATGCCACACGGTGTGGCATCCACCACGTCCCTCGCAAGGAGAACGGCATGGCTCAGGGAACCGTCAAGTGGTTCAACGCTGAGAAGGGCTTCGGCTTCATCGCCCAGGACGGCGGCGGCCCCGACGTCTTCGTCCACTACTCCGCCATCAACGCGAACGGTTTCCGCTCGCTGGAGGAGAACCAGGCGGTCTCGTTCGACGTCACCCAGGGTCCGAAGGGCCCGCAGGCGGAGAACGTCAGCGTCGTTTGATCATCCTCCGGATGACCTGATCGCTCAGGACCTCGCCCCGGCCGGGTCCCACGCCGGCCCTCCCCAGGGCCGCAGAGCATGACTTGCAGTACCAAGGGGGCCCGCCACGTCACAAGACCGGCGGGCCCCCTGCCGTTTCCGCGCCCTCTAGAAGTCCCCGGTCTCGATCGCCAGCCCGAACGGCTCCGGCAGCCGCACCGCCGTCCCGAACGGGTACGGCCCCTCCGCCTTGGTGTAGCCCAGCGGCCCGGGCTCGGAGAAGAGCGTGCAGGTCCGCTCCTGGCGGTCCACCAGCAGGTAGAGCGGCGCGCCGTACTCCGCGTACCGGCGACGCTTCACCAGCCGGTCGATGTCGGCGTTGGAGTCCGAGGTCACCTCGACGACCAGCAGGGTCTGATCCGGCAGTAGCGCCTCGGCTCCCTTGACCAGCCTCTGCGGAACGACGGCGACGTCCGGGATGTACCAGTTGCTGGACCCCGGAAGGTCCAGATTTCCGGACCCCGCGACACAGCCCAGCTCCACAAGCCTGGAGTCGATCTGACGTCGGACACTGGCGGCTGCCGCCTCGTGGTCCCAACTCGGCGCCCTGCACTCGATCGCACCCTCCACGATCTGCGCGCGGTCGCCCCTGATGTGCTGGATCGCGTACTTCAGCGCCAGCTCCGGGTCGACCGCGTCGGAGGTGTACGTGCGAGGCAGTGCTCCCACAGCTTCCCCTTCCTCCTGATTGCCGACCACGCTACTCGTCACCGCCCGCCGCAACGGCGCCTCCACACCAACGAGTGACGCCCGGGTCAGGCGGCGACAGGGTTCGCCGCCTCGATCAGCTTGGCCCTGCTGCGGACGTACGGGTTGCTGTCCCGGGTGGCGGATCCGTCGAAGATGTCCACGCCCGTGCTGCTACCGGCAGTGGTCGTGAGGACGTCGAGGATGAAGAGCAGCCGCTCCCAGGTGCTGGGCTTCCGTCGTGTCTCGGGCGGTCCCAGAACCTGCCATGCCCAGCCCACCGCAATGGCAGCTACTCGCTGATCGTCGTACGCGCGACTGTGCCTGGCCTCACTGATGACCCGAAGCCGCTCCTTCTTCGGGAGTTCCCCCCACATGTCCCTGGCCGAACCACCAACTGGAATCCGCTCACGCAGCAGCACAGGTTCCCCTCCCGACGGCCGTTGGCCAACAGCGCAGTACTGTGCCGTCCATGGACGACAGCAAGCAGGACGGCCCACTATCCCGCGACGAGGCCCAGCAGTTCATCCACCTTCTCCAACGCTTCTGCAGATATGACCTGGATCAGTGGCAGAACTGGGAGGTGGCTCAGTCCGCTCCCTACGGACCGGTCTACGTCATGGTGAGCCGACAGCCTCCACCCGATGTCGAGAGCTACCTGTTCCACCAGATCTGAGGCAGGAGGCGAGGATTGAGGCCCGCCAGTGTCTGTGTGTCAGGCGGCCACGGGGACCTTCGCAGCGCTCTCGGCCTGGGCCGGAACGGACGCCGGCTGGAGCTCGTCGGTGGGGTTGTTGTACGCGGCCAGGTCGAGGGTCTTCTCGCGGGCCGCGACCAGGATCGGGATGACCGCTTGACCGGCGACGTTGGTCGCCGTGCGCATCATGTCCAGGATCGGGTCGATGGCGAGCAGCAGGCCGACGCCCTCCAGCGGGAGGCCGAGGGTGGAGAGGGTCAGGGTCAGGGTCAGGGTCAGGGTCAGCAGCACGATGGCGCCGGTGAGGCCGGCGGTGGCGGCGGAGCCGATCACCGAGACGAAGGCGATCAGCAGGTAGTCGCCGATGCCGAGGTGGATGCCGTAGACCTGGGCCACGAAGATCGCGGCGATCGACGGGTAGATCGCGGCGCAGCCGTCCATCTTGGTCGTCGCGCCGAACGACAGTAGCACTTAAGGAAGATGTACCCCGACCTGCGGAAACGGCCCACCAGGGGACAGCGAAGCCCCGCCCGGCCAGCCTTGGGGACTGAGCGAACGGGGCCTGTTCGCGGGTCAGCTGACCTTGCGGGCCTCTTCCAGCACCCGCTGACGCTCTTCCTCGCGCTGCTGCGCAGCTGCCGCCACCCGTTCCGCTCGCGCCCTGGCAGCCTCTTTACGGGCTTTGTGTGCTCCGGGCGGTTCCTGCACGTGGTTGCACTGCGGGCAGACGAACCCGCCAGCGGGGCCGTCCTTCACAGGAGTTCCGCACATGGGGCAGTAGCGCGAGTGGGCGACGGTGGCGGGCATTGGCTACCTCTCGGCGGGTGGCGGGAACGCGGGGAACGGGAGCACGATCAACGGTACCGCCCGCACCGCACCGCAGGACCCGCACGCGAATTGGCCCTTGCCGTTGCTGTACATCTGCGCGCCACACACGGGGCAGTTCATGATCGATTCCTCCTGACGTTGTGCCGACACGGGGACTCTCCCCATGTCGTCGTGCACTTGCAGGGCCCGCCCAGGGCGGGTGTCCATGGGGCCGCTACGGGCTCTCTGAGCGTCCGTCCGGCTCGTTGCCAGGCCCTGGCCATCTGCACCCGCAGACGGGTCTTCCTGACGTTGTGGTGGTGCCTCTCCAGGCGCCATGCGCAGACGTGACAGGCAGCGACAGGAACAGCCACTCCCCCGACGGTCAGTGTCCCCAACTCGGCTACCTCGGCAAGCACTTCGCACTTGAAGCACTCGCCGGGCGACCACATGAACCTGAGCCGGAACTCTGCGGGTGGATTGCGGCTCATCCGGCGCACCGCCTGCTCTCAGCATTTGCACGGGCCACACGGGCACTCAGGGACTCTCCAGGAGCTGCCTCCCGGACCTGCGAGACGAGTCTCGTCCATTCCGGTCCGCCGGCGGGCTTGCGGAGGTACAGGACCCCCGCGCGGTAGTCCATGACCTCGGCGACACGGTCCGATCGGAGGTCAACGACGTACGTGCCGACGGCGGGAACAACTGGCTTGGCGCTCATGTCAGTTCCCCTCGGATAATCACCACTCCGTTACTGGGCAGAGCCGGGGTCACACCTGCATCGGCCAGCACCGCGCGCAGCATGGGCGACGACTCTCCGTCGACCAGCTTCCCCGTGCAACGGGCATACACCGTCAGCGCGTTGGCGATTTCTAGCGCCAGTCGGGCCGAGCACCCGCCCAGGTATACATGCGGGCCCTGTTTGATCCCTGTTGCGTGGAACGCCGGTCGCAGGCCGGGCAGTTCGGCCAGTTCGGCTACTTGAAATGCTGTCGCCAGCGCTGCCGCAGCGTCCTCCGCTTCCTGCTGGTGACGTCTCAGCATCTCGTTCATGCGTTCCAGCTCTGTCACGGCTGCTCCCTGTAGTGATCCCACTACAAGAATCGGCAGCAAGCCCTACGATCGGAAGCACTTCAACTCTGGAACCGAACTCACCTCAAGTTGGGGGCGACCATGAACCGGCGAACACTTGATCCAACATCATCACCATTGGCAGCATTGGCCGTTCAACTTCGCAGGTCACGCGAGGCAGCAGGGCTGACACAGGTTGGACTGGGGCTCTTGGTTGGCTACTCCAACACCTACATCTCGAACACGGAGACGGCAAAAGAGCCACCGAGCTTGACCTTCGTACAGCGAGCCGACCACCACCTGAACACTGGGGGGTCTCTTGAGCTCCTGTGGTGGAGTTGGAAGAACGGTTCCTTGATTCCGGGTTTCCCGGAGTATGTGGCTCACGAAGCCAACGCGACAGCGCTCCGGATCTTTCAGCCTCGGATCATCCCCGGCCTGTTGCAGACGGCGGAGTACGCGACCGCTATGGAGACAGCCAACGTTCGGCGGGGCAAGATCAGCCAGAGCCAGGCCGACGCGCGCGTAAGGTTCCTGCTCGACCGCCAACGGATCTTCGCCAAGACACCACGTCCGACCCTTCGCACCATCATGGACGAGACATGCCTTGACCGACCCATCGGCGGGCCGGACGTGATGATCCGCCAGCTTCGACACCTCGAGGACGTTGCCCAGCAGCCGAAGACGACGATTCAGATTGCACTTCACTCCATCGCCGAGGCACACCCGCTAAGCCACCCCGTGACGCTGCTCACGATGCCAGGCCGCGTGATGCTTGGGTACACGGAAGGGCTTCAGCGCGGCTACCTGGAGCGGGATAGTGAGACCGTGGCCAGCTGGGCTGAGGACTACGATCAACTTCAAGCCGAAGCGCAGTCCCCGGCTGCATCGCTGACCATGTTCCGCAGGCTACGAGAGGACTTTGAACATGCTTCCTGACCTGACCGCCGCCAGCTGGCGCAAGAGCACGTACAGCGGCAACGGCGGCGACTGCATCGAGGTTGCCGACGGCTTCCCGGGTGCCGTCCCCGTCCGTGACTCGAAGAACCCCCAGGGTGGCGCCCTGATCTTCCCTACCGACGCGTTCGCTGCGTTCGTCGCCAGGGTCAAGGCGGGCGACTTCGGCACCGTCTGACCGACCCTCCACCCAGCCCCTGCAAGGCTCGCCTGGGCCCTGTAGGGGCTTCGTGCATGTCGTGCAGTTGCCCGCCGCACAAGCCGTCAGATGGACGCCAGCGACGCCACGGGAACGAGCTGCGCATCACTACTCTCCACTCCCACCACTGCGCCCGGCATGTCCGTTTCCGTCCGGGTCCCCGACGCCGGCTGGACCACAGAAAATCACGGGGAGTGACATCCTTGCTCATACCCCCGCCCTCATCTCCCCTAACTACGACTACCCAACGGGACGGCGAAACTCGCGTACTCGCCGGGGACGCCGAGGCGTTCGGTGACCCGGCGGGTGACCGGCAGGGTGCCGACCGAGGAGCGCGAGACGAAGGCCAGCTGGATGGCGGGCCAGGCGCCCTTGAAGAAGTTGAGCGGGTTGAGTCCGCCGACGAAGCGCAGCAGCAGCGGGTAGACGCCGAACAGCACCAGCGCGCAGCCGAGGTAGATGTCGGCGGTGAAGGTGGCCAGCGGCTGCAGCAGGTCCCAGCCGTACACGGCCACCGACTTGCCGATCAGGCCGAGGGTGCCGAGCGGGGCGAGCCGGATCACCCACCACAGGGCGGTCTGCACGAGTTCGAGCAGCGACTCGTTGAGCTTGAGGATCGGCGCGGCCTTCTCGCCGACCTTGAGGATCGCGGCTCCGGCCACCACGGCGAGGAAGACGATCTGCAGGACGTTCACCTTGAGGAAGGCGTCCGCGATGTTGGTCGGGATGATTCCGGTCAGGAAGTCGACCCAGGAGCCGGAGTCCGCAGGGGCCTTGAGGCCGCTGGTGGAGAGGTGGGTGCCGCGGCCGGGGTTGGTCACCAGACCGATCGTCGGGCCGATGGAGACGGCGACGAGACCGGTGAGGGGATGGGCGGGGATGGGAAAAGGGGTGTCCGGGGGAAGGGCGGCGGCACGGCGCGGGAACCTACCCGGACGATGAGGTGCCCGGGCGTTCGGTGAAGCGGAGCTCGTACCGCCTAACTACAGCTGCGACGCGGGGGGCGACACGCGCGGCGGCTGGAGGTGGTCATGGGCGTCACGTTAGCAGTAAAGATTTGAGATGTTCAAAGTACTTGTTTGAGTTGCGCCCACGAACGACCCCCCGCTACCGCCGATCCCAGATTGACCGACGATCGGTTATACGTATAACTTCATAGGTGTCCACCACCCCTGCCGCCCGGGAGACACCCCGTGGGCTACCTCGCCCTGCTCCGCGCCCCCCACGTCACCCGGCTGCTCTTCGGGACCCTGCTCGGCCGCCTCCCGGCCGGCATGACCGCGCTGGTCATCGCCCTCGCGCTGCGCGAGGCCGGCGCGCCGTACAGCAGGATCGGCCTGGCCACCGCCGCCTACGCGATCGCCGCCGCGATCGGCGGACCGGCGCTCGGACGGATCGTGGACCGCACCGGCCAGCCTCGGGTGCTGCTCTGCGCCGCGGTGGTGGCCGGCCTCGGCTACGCGCTGCTCGCCCTGAACCCCGGCAGCGCGGTCGGCGCGCCGATCGGCGCCGCGATCGCCGGTCTCGCGATGCCCCCGCTGGAGCCGTGCCTGCGCGCGCTCTGGCCGGTGGTCGTCGAGGAGGAGCAGCTCGACACCGCCTACGCCTTCGACTCGGCCTCCCAGCAGATCCTCTACGTCGCCGGACCGCTCGCGGTGGCCGGCATCGCCGGCTGGCTCAGCCCGATCGCCGCACTCTGGACGGCGGCCGGCCTCGGCCTGCTGGGCGCACTGGTGGTGGCGACCGCCGCACCGGCCCGCGCCTGGCAGGCGCCGCCGCGCGAGCACGGCGCCGGCCTGCTCGGGCCGCTGCGCTCCCCCGGCCTGGTGCTGCTGCTGATCGGCCTGGCCGGCGCGGGCTGGACGGTCGGCGCGCAGAACGTCCTCTTCATCGCCTACGCCGAGCGCCACCACGGCCAACTCCTCGGCGGCGCAGGCACCCTGCTCGCACTGGCCGCCCTCGGCGGGCTGCTCGGAGCGCTCGCCTACGGTGCCGTCCAGTGGCGCAGCAGCACCGCCACCCGCACCTGGGTGCTGGCGGCCGCGATGGCCGTCTCCTACCTGCCGCTGCTGCTGCTCCCGGCCGCCGGGCCGATGACCGCACTGGCGCTGCTCTCGGGCATCGGCCTGGCGCCGCTGCTGGCGGCCGCGTTCGTGCTGGTCGCCGAGCTGGCGCCGACCGGGACGGTCACCGAGGCGTTCGCCTGGCTGGTCACCCTCTTCGCCACCGGGAACGCACTGGGCTACGCGGTCTCCGGCTCGCTGGTGGCGAACTCGCTGACGGCGGTGGCCTGGTGCTCGGTCGGCGGGATCTCGCTGGGCGCCCTGCTGCTGTTCGGCGCCCGCCGCTGGTTCGGCGCGGCCCCGGTCGGCGGCGAGAGCGCCGCACTGGCAACGGCCTGAACGAACGGCGGCGCGGTCCGATCGAACGACAATTCACACGAGCAGCTCAGCCGATCAGGCGGCCGTCGTGGATGATCTGACGATCAGTGAGGTGGCCAGCGGCTCGACCGGACTCACCGGCTCGCCGCGCAGCACCCCCGCCAGGGCCGCGATCCCGGCCCGGCCCAGCTGCTCGCCCGGCAGGTCCAGCGTCGTCAGCGGCGGGGCGAGCAACCCGGCCACCGCGACGTTGTCGATGCCGACCACCGAGACGTCCGCGGGGATCCGCAGCCGCAGCTCGGCCGCCGCCTGGTAGAGGCCGGAGGCCACCACGTCGTCGTCGCAGACCACCGCCCGCGGCCGGTCGGGCCGGTCCAGCAGCTCGAGCCCCGCGAGCCGGGCGGCCGCCGCCCCCTGGTTCAGCTGGACCCCGAGTTCCAGCACCTCCAGACCCTGCGCGGCCTGCTCGAAGGCGGCCTGCCGGACCCGGAAGGTGTACGCGGCGTGGGACGAGCGCAGCCGGCCGAGCCGCCGGTGGCCGAGCGCCACCAGGTGCGCGACAACCGCCCGCATGCCCCCCGCGAGGTCGAGTTCGACGGTGGGGGCGCCGCCGGCCGTGGCCGGGTCGGCGTCCAGGAACACCGCCGGGGTGCCGGGCGGCAGCTCGCCGAGCTGGCTGTCGTCCGGGGAGCAGATCAGCAGTCCGTCGAAGCGGCTGGTGGTGGCGGCCTCGGCCAGCGTGGCGGCGTTCCAGCCGGAGCTGACCACCACGGCCAGCCCGTGTCGGGCCGCCTCCTCGTGCACGCCCGCCAGCACCCGTCCGAAGAACGGGCCCTGCAGGTTCGGCACGGCCAGCAGCGCCATGCCGCTGCGGCCCAGTCGCAGCTGCCGACCGGCCGCCTGCGGCCGGTAGCCGAGGCCGCGGGCGGCGTCCAGCACCCGCTGGCGGGTCGTCTCGGACACCCGGTGGCCCGCCTCGGAGCCGGAGAAGACCAGCGAGACGGTGGCCTGCGAGACGCCGGCCAGCTGCGCCACGTCGCGCCCGGTCGGCCGGCGCGGCTTGCCGGCGGTCACCTGGTTCACCTCGGTGCCGGACCCGTGCCTACTGCGCCCGCGCGGCGTCGTCGGCCGCGTCCTCCTCGGCGTTCTGCGCCGCGATCCGCTGGCTGGTGCGGGTGCGCAGGCCGGCCACCTTGCCCACGATCTGCTCCGACATCTCGTCGCGCTGCTTGCTCAGCACCACGTAGCTGATCGGAGCCGAGACCAGGCCCGCGAGCAGGACCAGGAAGACCATCCCGGCCGGACCCGCCACCGGGATGATCCCGAAGTGCCCCAGCAGGGCGGCGACCAGCAGGCAGGCGAGGAAGATGCTGGCCCGCAGGGAGGTGTAACGGAGCGTGGCGTGCGACTTCGTGCTCACGGAAGGCTTCCTTCTTCACGGGTACGGCGGCGGAGCGGGCGGCCCGACCGGACGGGGTCGGACCGGCCTCCCAGTGAAGCATGCCTGCCGACGCGCCCGGACAGGCCCTACGGGCGCAGCTCCAGCCAGAAGGTGACCTCGTCCCGGTCGTCCCCGGCCGCCACCCGGATCGCGCCGGGCGCCCGGCCCACCTCCCGGTAGCCGCAGCGCTGGTAGAACCGCTCCAGGCCCTGTCCGCCGCGGACGGTCAGCCGCAGCCCGGCCAGCCCCCAGTCACGGGCGACCAGCTCGGCCTGCGCCATCAGCCGCAGGCCGTAGCCGCGGCCCTGGAACTCGGGGTGCACCATGACCCGCTTGAGCAGCCGCCAGTGATCCATCAGCCCGAAGCGCATGGACTCGAAGAACAGCACCCCGGCCAGTCGTCCGGTCGCCGCCTCCCGGGCGACCAGCAGCCGGTCGGCCCAGGGGTCCGCGGCCGTGCCGACGCCCGCGAACTGCTTGTCGGCGGTGGCGCGGACGTCGTCCTCGGTGACCGGGGGGACGAACCCGACGCTGCCGCCGGCGTTGCTGGCGTCGGTCCAGAGCGTCAGGATCTCCGCGCCCAGTTCGTCGGTCAGCTCGGGGTCCAGCGCGAAGTGCAGGCTCATCGGGCCATTCTCGGTCATCACCGTCAGGCGGCCGCGACCGCGGTGGGACGCCCGCCGCGCAGCGCCAGGCAGAGCAGCACCGCGACCGCGCACAGCCCGCCCGCGCCGTACCAGGCGAGGGTGTAGTCGCCGAGCTTGTCGCGTACCAGGCCCGCCAGTGTGGCGACCACCGCGGCACCGATCTGGTGGAAGGCCAGCACCCAGCCGAAGACGATCGGCGCGTCCTCGCCGAAGTGCCGGCGGCAGAGCGCGACCGTGGGCGGGACGGTGGCGACCCAGTCCAGACCGTAGAAGATCACGAAGGCCAGGATCGGCGGCTTGAGCGTGCCCGCGAACAGGTGCGGCAGGAAGACCAGCGAGATCCCGCGCAGCGTGTAGTAGATGATCAGCAGCCGGCGCGAGTCCAACCGGTCGGTGAACCAGCCGCTGGCCACCGTGCCGACCACGTCGAAGAGGCCGATCAGCGCGAGCAGGCTCGCCGCCGTGGTCTCCGGCAGGCCGTGGTCGTGCGCGGCGGGGATGAAGTGCGTGCCGACCAGTCCGTTGGTGGTCGCCCCGCAGATCGCGAACGACCCGGCGAGCAGCCAGAACGCCCGGTGCCGGGCGGCCGTGCGCAGCACCCGCAGGGTGCGGGCCAGCGCGCCGCCGGTCGGCCGGACGGGCACCACGTCGTCCGGGCCGGCGCCGTACGGCAGCAGGCCCAGATCGGCCGGCCGCTCGCGCATCAGCAGCAGGACCGGGACGGACACCACGGTCGCCGAAAGCGAGACCACCACCACCGCGGTCTTCCAGCCCTGCGCCTGCACCAGCCAGGCGAGCACCGGCATGAAGACCAGGTTGCCAGCCGCGCCGGCCGCCGTCAGCACGCCGACCACCAGCCCCTGGCGGGCCTGGAACCAGCGGCCGCTGATGGTGCTGGCGAAGGCCCCGGCCATCGAGCCGCTGCCCAGGCCCACCAGGACGCCCCAGCAGAGCACCAGTTGCCAGCTCTGGGTCATCAGGATGGTCAGCCCGGAGCCGATCGAGATGGTCAGCAGCGCGCAGACGGTGACCAACCGGACGCCGAAGCGGTCCATCAGCGCGGCGGCGAACGGTGCGGTCAGCCCGTACAGCACGAGGTTGACCGAGACGGCGCTGGAGATGGTGGCGCGGGACCAGCCGAACTGGCTGTTCCAGGCGTCCATCATCAGGCTCGGGGCGGACCGGAAGCCGGCCGAACCGACCAGGACGATCAGCGCGACGCCCGCCACCACCCAGGCGTAGTGCAGGCGCGGCGGTCTGCTCGGGAGCTGGTCAGGTGGGCCGGGGGCGGTGCTCAGTTCGGTCACCTGAGCGAGTCTCGCGGGCCGCCGCTGACCGGACGAGTGGCCTGACTGCCACTTTCCGCAAGGATCCGGCCACGGGTCCTCGGGTTCTGGGTCACACTGTGGCCATGACGGCAGTGCATCGCGTCGCGGTACTCGCGCTCGACCGGGTGATCGCGTTCGAACTGGGTATCCCCTCGCGGATCTTCGAGTCGGCCATCGGGCCGGACGGCAACCCGCTCTACCGGGTCGAAACCTGCACCGTGGACGGCCGGCCGGTGGCCAGCAGCAGCGACTTCCGGATCGCCGTCGACCACGGCCCCGAACTCCTCGAACGGGCCGACACCGTGGTGGTGCCCGCCGCCCGCGATCTCGGACTGCCGTACCTGGAGGGCCGGTTGACGCCGGAGATGGCGGCGGCCCTGGCCCGGATCCGGCCCGGCGCCCGGGTGGTCTCGATCTGCACCGGCGCCTTCGTCCTGGCCGCGGCCGGCCTGTTGGACGGCCGTCCGGCCACCACCCACTGGCGGTACACCGACCGGTTCGCCGCGCTCTTCCCGCAGGTGCAGCTCGCCCCCGACGTCCTCTACACCGACGACGGCGACCTGCTGACCTCGGGCGGGGTGGCCGCCGGGGTCGACCTCTGCCTGCATCTGGTCCGCCGCGACCACGGCGGCGCGGTGGCCAACCAGGTGGCCCGGACCTGCATCGTGCCGCCGTGGCGCGAGGGCGGCCAGCGCCAGTACGTGGACCTGCACGTCCCCGCGGCGGGCGCGGGGACCGGCAGTACCGCGCCCACCCGGTCCTGGGCGCTGGAGCACCTGGCCGAACCGCTGGTGCTGCGCGAGTTGGCGGACCGCGCGGGGATGAGCGTGCGGACCTTCACCCGGCGGTTCCGCGAGGAGACCGGCAGCAGCCCGGGCCAGTGGCTGACGGTGCAGCGGACCGCGCGGGCCCGGGAGCTGCTGGAGCTGACCGACCTGAGCATCGACCAGGTGGCCCGGCAGTCGGGCTTCGGGACGGCGGCCTCGCTGCGCGCCCAGCTGCGCGGCCGACTGGACGTGCCGCCGAGCACCTACCGCCGCACCTTCCGCACGGTCGCGAGCTGACGGTGCGTCGCCCGGTGTGGACAGCGGCCACGCCGGGCACGGACCGGCGTGGCCGCCAGGTACGGGCCCTGACCCGTCCTGCGGCGCTCCGCACTCGCCAAGGCCGCTGCGGCGCGACCGGAGCGGGCTCCGGTCCCCCTGGCCGTCAGTTCCTTGGCGTCCCCTCGCGTCGGAGAGCTGCACCCAAGAGTGATCAGCTGCCTACGACACGTCAATGGTTTGTCCGAAATTCGGAATGGTTGCACTCGGTTTCGGCCGGGTACCGGCTCGGACCGGCCACCACGCCCGGTCGAGGCTCAGGCCGTCAGCACCCCGCGGTCGCAGGCCGGCGCGCCGGGCTCGCCGCAGTCCAGCTCGCACCAGACCCGCTTGCCCGAGCCGTCCGGATACCAGCCCCAGCGCTCGCAGAGCAGCTCGACCAGCTCCAGGCCGCGGCCGTTGACGGCCTCACCGCTCGCGCGGCGCGGCGCCGGGGCGGCGCAGCTCGCGTCCGCCACCTCGACCCGCAGCGGCCCGGGGCCCTCCGGCCAGACCAGCCGCAGCACGGCGGGGCAGCCTGTGTGCACCACCGCGTTGGTCACCAGCTCGGAGACCACCAGCACCAGCGTCTCGGCGAACGGCGCGTTCGCGTCGAGTCCGCAGGCGAGCAGCCTCGTTCTCACCCATCGTCGGGCCCGGCCGACCTCGGCGGGATCGGCCGACACTGCCAGCTGTACCTGAAGCACCTGCACCGCTCCACCACCCGCGAGACGATCTACCGGTCGGACTGTCATGGCTTCGGCACCAATACGGCCCAGGATGATCCGGGGGGACCAGTGCGGCACGTGCTTCGGGCATATTCCAGCGATCGGAGGACAAGCCGGTGCATACTGTCCTGCTCACCTCGGCGAGCTTCGCACGGGCGTGACGAAAGTACCGCTCCCGGCCTGCCACACGCGGGCGGCCACGCGACGAACCACCCGTACGACATATGTCCACTGCGCTCGAACGGCCTTGACCGCTCTTCGTATGAATCGCCTCCGAGCCGCGGCGCCCCGCTATACCGTGGAGCCATGACCGCCCCCGACTGGGACCAGCAGATGCGCTCCCGGCTGGCCCGGGGTGAGGAGTCCGCCCTCGGCGAGCTGTACGACCAACTGTCCCCGCTGGTGCACGGCCTGGCCGGCCGCATCCTGGCGGACGAGACGGCGGCGGCCCAGCTCACCCGGGAGGTCTTCGGCCATCTCTGGGCGCATCCGGAGGAGTTCGACCCGGCCGAGCGCTCGCTGCGCTCCTGGATCGGCGAACTCACCCACCAGCGTGCCGTCCAACGGCTGCGCCGCACTGCCCTGGACGCCGAGGAGATCAGCGACCGGGTGGCCGCCGCCCAGGTGCAGTACGTGGTCGCCGCACTGCCGCCCACCCTGCGGCAGACCATCGAAACCGCCTGGTCCGACGGTCGGACGTATCAGGAGACCGCCCGTCAGTTGGGCATCAGCGAGCAGGTCGCCAAGCAGCGGCTCCGGCTCGGCCTGCAACTGCTGGCATCGGAACTGGAGTTCGGCTCGTGATGACGGAGCTGGAACACGAGGCACTGCGCGGCCTGCTCGGCGCCTGGGCCCTGCGGGCCTGCCCCACCGACGAAGCGGCCGAGCTGGAACGCCACTTCGACGCGTGCCCCGACTGCGCCGAGGAGGGCGCCCGGCTGCGGCACGCCGCCGGGCGGCTCGCCCCCGACGATCCGCTGGACCGCCCGGACGGACTGCGCCAGCAGGTCCTGGACTTCTGCCTGTCCCGCCGGGCACCCGAACTTCCGCTGGCGCCATGGGTCGGACCGTACGCCGCCGAGACGGCCAAGCTGGACGCCCTGCTGCGCGACCTGGGCCGGTCCGAGTGGCAGGAGACGGTCGAACTGCCGTGGCACGGCGGGGTGCTGCGGCGCAACCCGGCCGAGGTGGTCTGCCATCTGGCGGCAGTGGACGGCCTGCTGGCCGCCACGCTCGGCCTGCCCGACCCGGTCGAGCCGAGTGCGACGGAGATACTCGCCCGGGTGCCCGCGCAGGCCCGGTCCTCGTACGAGCCCTGGGGCCACCTGGTGGAGCGCAGCGACCGGCTGGCCGACTCCCGCGCCGGCCTGAGCCCCGACACCGTCCGCACGCTCTGGCGCCAGCAGAGCCTGGCGGTCATCCGCACCGTGCAGCCGGACAGCGCGGGCCTGGTGCGCTACGGCCCCGGCGCCGAGCTGCCGGTCCGGGACGCCTTCGTCGACCGCGCCTTCGAGTGCTGGATCCACGGCGAGGACGTCGCGCGGGCCGTCGACTACCCGTACGCCGGTCCCGCCCCGCAGCACCTGAGGCAGATGGTGGACCTGGCCGCCCGGATGCTGCCGACCGTCCTGGCCGGGCTGCGGACGGCCGCGTACGCCGGCACCGCGGGCCGACCGCGACCGGCGGCCCGGCTGCTGAAGCTGGTGATCGAGGGTCCGGCGGCCGGCGAGTGGCTGATCCCGCTGGACGCCGAACGCCACCCGGAGCCCGAACCGGACGCCGAGCCCGTCGCCGAACTGGTGATGGACGGCATCGAGTTCTGCCAGCTCGCGGCCGCCCACCGCGATCCGGACCGGCTCCCGGTCGGCGAGTACGGCGACCGGGCCGCCATCCGCGAGGTGCTCACGGCGGTGCCGCTGCTGTCGCGGCCGTAGAGCTCTACGTGAAGACGACGGTGCGCGTCCCGTTCAGCAGCACCCGGTGCTCGCTGTGCCACTTCACCGCACGGGCGAGCGCCTGGCACTCGACGTCCCGGCCCAGCGCGACCAGCTGGTCCGGCGACACGTCGTGCGTCACCCGGGCGACCTCCTGCTCGATGATCGGCCCCTCGTCCAGGTCCGCCGTGACGTAGTGCGCGGTCGCGCCGATCAGCTTCACGCCCCGGGCGTGCGCCTGGTGGTACGGCTTGGCGCCCTTGAAGCTCGGCAGGAACGAGTGGTGGATGTTGATCACCCGGCCGGACAGCGCCTTGCACAGGGTGTCCGAGAGCACCTGCATGTAGCGCGCCAGCACCACCAGCTCCACCCGCTCCGCCTCGACCAGGTCGAGCAGCTGCTGCTCGGCCTGCGCCTTGGTCTCCCGGGTGACCGGCAGGTGCACGAACGGGACGCCGTAGGACTCGGTGAGTTCGGCGAAGTCGTCGTGGTTGGAGACCACCGCCGCGATCTCCACCGGCAGCGCGCCGATCCGGGTGCGGAACAGCAGGTCGTTCAGGCAGTGCCCGAACTTGCTGACCATCAGCACCACCCGCATCCGCTCCGCGCTGGGGTGGATCGCCCACTCCATCCGGAACGAGGCCCCGATGGCGGCGAAGCTGGCCCGCAGCTTGTCGATGCTGACCGGCTGCTCGGCCGAGAAGTGCACCCGCATGAAGAACAGGCCGCTGTCACTGTCGCGGTCGCCGAACTGCTGGCTGTCGATGATGTTGCAGCCGGTCATGAAGAGATAGCTGGAGACCGCGTGGACGATCCCCTGCTTGTCCGGGCAGGACAGGGTCAGCACGTACTGGGTGGGCTCCACCGGGGTCTGCTGCATTGACATTGGCCAAGCCTGCCACAAGGCGGACCCCGCCTTCACCGCGATGTCAACCCCCGGACACCCCGCCGCTCAGACGATCTGGGTGAGGATCCGCAGCACCTCCAGCGAGCGCGGCGGGGCCTGCGGGTCCTCGCCGTCGTTGACCGCCAGCAGGTGGTGCGCGTCGGCGGCGGCGCGGACCGCATCGGGCCAGTCGGGGTGCGCGAGATAGGTGGCCGCCGGTGCGTCCGCCCCCACCTCGTGCAGGATCCGCAGCACCCGCAGCACCGCCGCGTCGACCAGCGCGGCCTCGGCCGCGTCCCGGACGACCGTGCCGATGTACTTCTCGGCCGACCAGCGGTCCAGCCAGCTGTCCTCGACGAGCCGGTAGACCGCGTCGGTGACGTCACCGTAGCCGTCCCGGCCGGCCACCCAGTAGTCGTGCTGGAAGACCGGGTCGGCGAGCATGTGCAGGGCTGAGCGCAACCGGGCGCGCCAGCGCCACCAGGGCAGATCGTTGAGCGGCATGCCGCCCATCGTGCTGGAGCGGCGCCCCGTACGAGAAGGGTTTCGAGCAGACCTGTCCGAGGATTCTGTGCTGAACGCCATGGCAAAGGATCGTACGTTCCCGTCGCGTGTGCGTTCTACACACGGCTCTACACGCGTCCACACCTGGAGTTCCCGACCCGTTGGTCCGCCGTTCGCCTGACGGCCCTCCAGCCTTGCCGCACCGCGTCAAGGCTGGAGTCTTGGCTGGCGCCACCGGGGAGCGCAGCCGGGGAGGGAAGGCCGAGATGACGCTCAAACCGCGCCACCATCACCGCACAGCCACGGCGCTCGGCGCCGCAGCCGTGCTGCTTCCGGCGTTACTGGCGACCTCCGCCTGCGGCGGCCCGGCGGACGCCGCCAGCGGGCAGGGGGAGCTCACGGTGATGACCTGGTCCCCGTCCGACACCGGTGCGGCCGACCGCCCCGGCATGACCGCGCTGGCCCAGGCGATCGGCCGCGGCATCGACGACCAGGGCGGCCTGGACGGCCACAGGATCCGGGTCCTGACCTGCAACGAGCACAACACCGCCGACGGCGCCACGGAGTGCGCCAAGGAGGCAGTGGACGCCAACGTGGTCGCGGTGATCGGCTCCTACAGCCAGTACGGCGACAACTTCATGCCCGCGCTGGAGAGCGCCGGCATCCCCTACCTCGGCGGCTACGGCCTCTCCGCCCCCGAGTTCACCAGCCCGGTCTCCTACCCCGTGGACGGCGGCCTGCCCGCCCTGGTCGCGGGCAGCGGGCTTCAGCTGGTCGCGGCGGGCTGCCGTACCGTCTCGCTGATCCGCCCCGACACCCCCGCCGGGGACGGCCTGGTCGGCGAGCTCGCCGGCGCGCTCAAGCCGGCCGGCGTCAAGCTGCTGGACGTCCCGGCCCAGGAGAAGTCCACCGACTACACCGGGACGGCCGGCAAGGCGATCGGCGGCGACCAGGCCGGCAACTGCGTCACCGCCGCGCTCAGCCCGGTGCCCACCCAGACGCTGCTGGACTCGCTGCGCCGGATGCCGCACACCGACACCCGGCTGGCCTCGGTGATCGGCAGCGTCCAGCAGTCGGTGGTGGACACCACCGGCGGCGACGGCGGCCCGCTCGGCGGCGCCTACGTGACCGGCTGGTACCCGCCGGAGGCGGCCCACACCTGGGACACGCTGCGGACCACGCTGCAGAAGTACGCGATCGGGGAGGCCCAGATCGACGACGCGGACCCGGGCGTGCAGACCACCTGGGTCGCCTACCAGGTCTTCCAGCAGGCGGTCGACAAGCTGGCCGGCAAGCCGGTGACGGCGAAGGCGCTGCGCGGCGAGCTGGACAGCGGCGACCAGTTCACCACCGGCGGCGCCACCCCGCCGCTGGCCTGGGGACTCACCAACATGCTGGCGAGCCCCAGTGCGCCGCGGATGGTGAACACCTCGGTCACCTTCCAGCAGGTGCAGGGCGGCCGGCTGGTCGCGCAGCAGCCGGGCTTCGTGGACGTCCGCTGGGTGCTGACCGGCGGCAAGCCCCCGGCCGGCTCGTAGCAGCCCTCACAACGACAGCGCGCCGCCTCTTCGGGAGGCGGCGCGCTGTCGTGTTCGAGGCTCTACAGCTGGGTGTCGCTACAGCTGGGTGTTGCTACAGCTGGGTGTCGCCCAGCGACTGCAGGCCGGCCTGGCTCGCGATCGCGTTCCAGAGCGTGGAGGCCTGCTTCTTCGCGGTGCTCGCCGTGCCGCTCGCCTGGTCACCCGCCGTGCGGTGGGGGTCGTCCTGCGGCTTGGTCGGGTCGCAGGCCGCCACCAGGTCGCCGGCCCAGGCGGCGTACGCGTCGTCCGCGCTCGCCGAGGCCTGCCAGGCCTGGTTCAACTGGTCGACCAGCTGCTGACCGGTCGGCAGCTTGTCCACCTTGAGGGTGGCCAGGCTCGCCAGCAACTGGCGGCGCTGGGCGGCGGCCTGAGTGAGCGCCGTCTGATCGTCCGGCAGCTTGTCGCAGGTCTTGATCGACGCGACCGCCCCGATCACCGCCTGCCGGCTGGCGTTGGCCGTGCCGAGCAGCGTGGAGAGCGCCTGCGCCTGGGCGGTTGCCGCCGGGGTCAGCGCGGAGGGGCTGCCCGAGCCGGACGCCTTGCTCGCGCTCGTCTTCGGGCTGCTGCCGGCGGCCGGGCCGGTCGCGGCACTGCTGCTGCCGCCGCCGCTGGCCAGCACGCCGACCAGGATGCCGCCGAGCGCGCAGGCCGCCACCACCGCGCCGATGACCACCTTGCGGGAGGGACGTCCGCGCTCGGCCTCGGCGCCCTGGCGCGGGAACCGGCCCAGCTGCGCGGTCTGGTCGACGAAGGGCTGCTGGCCGCCGTAGGACGGCTGCTGCCCGTACGGGGACTGCTGGCCCCCGTACGTGGGCTGCTGGGGCTGCTGCGGGGGTGCCGGCGGCGGCTGCTCGCCGAAGCCCTGCTGGCCGCCGTAGGACGGCTGCGAGTCGTAGGACTGCTGGCCCCCGAAGGACTGGCCGCCGAAGGACTGCTGCCCGCCGTACGACGGCTGCTGGGACTGCTGCGGCTCACCGAAGGGCTGCCCGCCACCATGGGTGCCGGGATCGCTGGTCGGGTACGGCGGCAGGTACTGGGTCTCCGGCGCAGGCTCGGGGACGGCCCCCGCGCCGCCGCCGTACGCCGCGGGCTGCTCGCCCCACGGCGCGCCGGCCCCGGGCTGGGCGCCTGGGACGCCCGCCCCCTGGCTGTAGTACTCGGGCGCCCCCGCAGCGCCCGGCGGGGCGAACGGCGGCGGGGTCGGGGTCTGGGGCTCTCCCGACGCCGGTTCCGGCCGGAACAGATCGTCCAGGTTGAAGTCACCGGAATTGGGATACGAGCGGCGCTGGCTCAACGCGATTCCTCACCTGTGCACGGCCGCGGGCACACCAGGACAGCCAGGGACGACTGAGCGGCATTGCGCCGCCTGCCCTGTCTCTCCGGTATCCGCACCCGGGCCTTCCTCGGTTCTTCCGCGCGCTCGCTGTGACGGCGGACCACTGCTGCTGGTTTCTTCGGAACGTCCGGCCCACGCTACCGGTTCACCGATACGGGTGACTACGCGGGCGGGTGTTCCCCTGGTCGCAGTGGTCGACAAGCAGTCAACCTCCGCGACCCGTGGGACCACCAGCCCACGCTCAGTAGCCGCTCGTGCAGTAGTTGGCCGCTTACGCCGCCTCCGCGTCCGCCCGCTGCTGGAACTCGCGGACCACCCGGTGGTCCCGGTAGGGCTCCAGCCGGCGCCGGAACTCGTCCAGGTACTCCACCCCGCGGTTCGAGCGCAGCCCGTTCAGCAGCCGGACCGCCTGCGCCCCCGTCTCGCAGGCCCGCTCGATCTCGCGCTGCTGCAACTGCGCGGTGGCGAGCAGCACCAGGTCCACCGCCCGGCGCCGGACCCGGGTCACCGGGTGCAGGTCCAGGGCGATCCGGGCCTGCCGCTCGGCCTGCCTGCCCTGTTCGAGGTCGCGGTAGCAGTGCGCCAACTCGTCGGCCAGATAGGCCTCGTCGAAGTGCACGATCCAGTCCGGGTCGTCCTCGGGCTTGCGCTGCTCCATCGCCTCCATGGCCCGCGCCGCGACCAGCTCGCAGGAGCGCGCGTCGCCGAGCAGCGCGTGACCGCGCGCCTCGGCGGCGTAGAACATCGCCATCGCCGTCGGGGTGGCCACCGAGCGGGCGCCCTCCTGGGCGGCGCGGGCGAGTTGGGCGATCTCGCGCGGGTTGCCGAGGGTGGCCGCCAGGTGGCTCATCGAGGCCGCCAGCACGTACCCGCCGTAGCCGCGGTCGTCGGCCGCCTGGGCGAGGCGCAGCGCCTGGATGTAGTAGCGCTGGGCGAGGCCGGGCTGCCCGGTGTCCACCGCCATGTAGCCGGCCAGCTCGGTCAACCGGGCCACCGCCGCGAACAGCTGACGCCCGGTCTCCTCCCGGTAGCCGCCGCTGAGCAGCCCAGAGACCACGCTGTTCAGGTAGTGCACCACCACCGGGCGGACGTGCCCGCTGCCGAACCGGTGGTCGAGGTCGACCAGCATCTCGGTGGTCGCCCGGATCGCCGCGACGTCCGACAGGCCCACCCGCGGGCCGCCGGTGCGGGCCACCACCGGGTCGGGCGGGGTGATCAGCCAGTCCCGGCTGGGCTCCACCAGCGCGGAGGCCGCCACCGTGGCGCCGTTCAGGAAGTCGCGGCGGCTGACGTCGCTGCGCCAGAGCTCGCAGACCTGTTCGAGCGCTCCGCTCAGCGTGGCGGCGAACTGGAGTCCGACGCCCGAGGTGAGGTTCTTGCCGTCGGCCATGCCGATCTCGTCGACCGTCACGCCCCGGCCGAGCTTGCGGCCGAGCGCCTCGGCGATCACCGACGGCGCCTGGCCGCGCGGTTGCTGGCCGCGCAGCCAGCGCGCGACCGAGGTCTTGTCATAGCGCAGGTCGAGCCCGTGTTCGGCTCCGCAGAGGTTGACCCGGCGGGCGAGTCCCGCGTTGGAGCAGCTCGCCTCCTGGATCAGCGACTGCAGACGCTCGTTGGGCTGTCGTGCGACGAGTGGTCTCGCGGCCATGGGCTTCGCCTCCCCAGCGCCCGCCGGCTGCCGGCCGTCGGGCGTCGATTCTGCTGCTCTGGTGCCGACCGCCTGTCGTCCGAAGTCCGTTGTCCGGCAGACTCGCGGCGCGCCGACTACCCGGCCAGTGCAGGAACTTGAGGCCAGGTTAGCGATCAACAACACCATCGGGATACCCATGCGGACGACCCGTTCCCCATGCGCGCCCTCAAAAATGCTTCCGTGCGCCCCCGTTGCGCCCGCCGTCCGCGAGCTGCCGAACGCCACCCCGACACCGCCGGAACACCGGGCGTACGCCAGGTTGCGCGCCATTCCCACGCCAGCCGCCGCGCCATGCTGCGCCATCCCCCCGCGGAGTTCCCGACCCGGGCGCCGCTCACCGGTTCGGGTGACATTCCGCGCTCGGGACAGACCGCCGCAGGCCCGCCCGTAACCCGTCCCACGGCCGGTAGTTGAGCAGCACGTGGAAGAGACCCCCGGAGCCCCGGCACAGGGCAGTGACGGCAAACCGATCCCCCAGCTCCTGACCGAGGCGGTCAGATACGCGGAGGAGCGGCACTGGGAGGTCGTGCCCGGCAGCTGGCTGATCGACGACGACGGCCCGCTGCGCTGCTCGTGCGGCGACCCGAGCTGCCCCCTGCCCGGCGCGCACCCCACCACCGAGGACTGGCGGCGACGGGCCAGCGCGGGCCCGGGCGTGGTCCGCCGCTGGTGGACCGAGAACCCGCAGGCCTCGATCCTGCTGCCGACCGGACGCTCGTTCGACGTCCTGGACGTGCCCGAGGTGGCCGGCTGCCTCGCCCTGGCCCGGATGGAGCGGATGGGCCTGCAGCTCGGCCCGGTGGTCGCGGCCCCGACGCCGCCCGGGCAGGCGGGCCCGCACGGCCAGACCGGGCGGCGGCTGCTGTTCCTGGTGCTGCCGGGCGTGCTCGCCAAGCTGCCGGACATGCTGCGCGGGCTCGGCTGGGGTCCGGGCCGGCTGGACCTGGTGGCCCGTGGCGAGGGCGACTGGATCGTCGCGCCGCCCTCCCGGGTCGGCCCGTACAGCTTCGCGCAGTGGGCGCTGGCGCCGTCCGAGCTCAACCGCTGGCTGCCGGACACCGCCGAGCTGATCCACCCGCTGGCCTACGCCTGCGGGCGGGAGGCGCCCGCCTCCCGGGTCGCCCGACCGTCCCAGCCGGCCGTGGTGCGCTGACCCGGCGTCATCTCCCGCGCCCCCGCTCCCCGAAGGTGGACCTGGTCACCAGCCAGGTCCACCTTCGGCACGTCCGGCTTCGGTCCACCCGGAGGGAACACTTCCGGATAAGACACCGGTCTACCCGGCGAACGGCCGGGAAAGCCCCTCGTACGAGTGACAGGGCTCAAGGATTGCCATGATCGGCCGAGGGGATGAATTCCTCCGAGAGGGGACGGCGCAAAAGCAGACGAAAGGGGCAGCCGGAAGCGACTCGGGGACCGGGGGATCAGGGCCGGGGGAGCCGGAGGGGACGCCAGGACGGGGAAGCCGGGCGTGGCACGGAGGGGATGCGGGGGGACGGGAGGGAACGGGGGCGGGGTGAGGAACGCGGGGCCCGGCACGTGGGGACGTGCCGGGCCCCGCTGCCATGCCTGTACCCGTATCAGCTGATCAGCACTGCGCGACGAAGACGTGCACCGCGATGTCCTTGCCCAGCTCCGCCGCGCTCTCGCCGCTGCCCACCAGCACACCGCCGATCGCCGGCGAGACCCGGACGGTGGCTCCCGGACGGATCCCGGCCTGCCGCAGCCGCAGCATCAGCGCCTCGTCCGTCTGGATCGGCTCGCCGATCCGGCGCACCACCACGTCGGCACCCTCGCCGCCGGGCTGCAGCGCGTCCAGGGTCACCAGCGCGGAGTCGAAGCCCTCGCCCTCGGCCTTGGTGTCGCCGAGCTCGTCGAGACCGGGGATCGGGTTGCCGTAGGGCGACTGGGTGGGGTGCCCGAGCATCGCCAGCACCTTCTTCTCCACCGTCTCGCTCATCACGTGCTCCCAGCGGCAGGCCTCCTCGTGCACCTGCTCCCACTCCAGGCCGATCACGTCCACCAGCAGGCATTCGGCGATGCGGTGCTTGCGCATCACCCGCACGGCCAGCCGCCGACCCTCCTCGGTGAGCTCCAGGTGCCGGTCCCCCGCGACCTGGAGCAGGCCGTCGCGCTCCATCCGGCCGACGGTCTGGCTGACCGTCGGGCCGCTCTGCTCCAGGCGCTCGGCGATCCGGGCGCGCATCGGGTTGATGCCCTCTTCCTCCAGCTCCAGAATGGTGCGAAGGTACATCTCAGTCGTGTCGATCAGCCCAGACATCGCCGCTGGCTCCGTTCCTCGGTGTCCTCACCGCCAATTCTGACGTACCGCACTGACAACAGAAGCCCTGCGAGCTTGTTCCCGGTCTGTTTCGTCCCTGTTGACAGCGGGACGCTCCAGGCTCCACGGTGCTCGCCGTAGCTTTCTCCACTGGCGGTAGGGAAGTTCCTCATGAGTGACCTCGTCGAACAGTACTTCGACGCCGCGGTGTCCCACCTCCAGAGGGTCCGCACCGAGGAGGCCGGGAACATCGAGCGGGCCGCCCGCCTGCTGGCCGACGCGGTCGCCGAAGGGCGCCGGATCTTCGCCTTCGGTGCCGGGCACTCCTCACTCGCCGCCCAGGACGTGGTGTACCGGGCGGGCGGCCTGGTCCCGATCAACCTGCTGAACGTCCCCGGGATGACCGGCGTCAACGTGATGCCCGCGCCGCTGGGCAGTGCGCTGGAACGGGTCTCCGGCCTGGCCACCGCCACCCTGGACCTCACCCCGGCCCGCTCCGGCGACCTGCTCTTCCTGATCTCGCTGTCCGGTCGCCAGACCATGCCGGTCGAGCTGGCCGCGCACGCCCGCTCCCGCGGCCTGCACGTCGTCGGCGTGACCTCGCTCGCCTACCCCGGCCAGGTCACCTCCCAGCACCCGTCCGGGACCTTCCTCAAGGACCACTGCGACGTGGTGCTCGACAGCAAGGTCGCGGTCGGGGACGGGGAGCTGAGCCACCCCGGCGCCGAGACGTCCTTCGGCCCGGTCTCCACCATCGTCACCAGCGCCCTGATGCAGGCCGTGGTCGCCTCGGCGGTCGGCACGCTGGCCGAGCGGGCCCTGGCCGGTGAGGGCGGCGCTCCACCCCTGTTCCGCTCCGGCAACGTCGACGGCGGCACGGACTGGAACGCCAAGCTGATGGCCGACAACGCGAACCGGATCTTCTACACGTTCTGAGCCTGCGGACCGCGCGAAACGGCGCGTACAGGTCTGTGCGCGCGGCCGGTGAGCACCCATACTGGCCGGGCGCCAGGCGTACCCGTCCTCCGCCGAGGGCAGTACGTCTGCGTCGAGACATCCGACGCGCAACGGGGGGACCGGATGGCAGCGGGCGCACGATCCACGGGCTTCGTCCGCGAGGCCGAGCTGATGCCCGCGGTCTTCCGGGCCGCCGACGCGGCCTCCCTACAGGGCCAGCAGCGCTCGGTCGCGCTGGCCCGCTGGGAGCTGCTGCTGCTCACCGCGGCCGCGGCGGCCGGCTCGGCGGACGGCATGCCCTACGCCTGGGCGGCCGCGGCGGCCTACCTGGCCACCGTCGCCCTGGCCGTCGTGGTCAGCCGGCAGAACCCGCAGGGCCTCTGGTACGAGGGGCGGGCCGCCGCCGAGTCGGTGAAGACGCTGGCGTGGAAGTTCGCCGTCCGGGCCGACGCCTATCAGCCACCGCCGACCACCCTGCCGGACGCCGAGGGCCTCTACGGGCTCCAACTGCGCGGCATCCTGCGCGGGTTCCAGCACAGCCGGGCGGTGCCGGAGGAGGAGGCGACGCAGACCGAGGTCACCCCGGGGATGCGCAGCCTGCGCGACCAGCCGCTCGCCGTGCGGCGCGACGTCTACCTGCGCGAGCGCGTCCAGGTCCAGCACGACTGGTACCAGTCCAAGGCCCGGTACTGCGAGCACGCCGGCCGGCTGACCGGTCTGCTCGGCATCGTGCTGCCGCTGCTCGGCCTGGTGCTCGCGGTGCTGCGCGCGCTCGGCTGGTTCAGTTACGACGCGCTCGGCACCGTCTCGGCCGTCGCCGCCTCGATCAGCGCCTGGTCGCAGCTGCGCCAGTACCGGCCGCTGGCCGTCGCCTACCGGCTCGCGGCCGACGAACTCGAACTGGTGCGTGCCCAGTTGACCCAGCTCGACGTGGCCGGCGAGGACGCCGAGGAGCTCTGGGCCCGGCTGGCCCGGGACGCCGAGGACGCGGTCTCCCGCGAGCACACCACCTGGCAGGCCCGCCGCGAGGTCCGCGGCCACGACCACTGAACCGTCCCCGCAACCCCGAGCTCTGGAGGTCCCCGGCGTGCAGCCGCAACTGGTCAAGACCGCCGACGGCCGCACTCTCGCGGTACAGACCTTCGGCAATCCAGCCGGCAGACCGGTGTTCCTGCTGCACGGCATGCCCGGCAGTCGGCTCGGCCCGACCCCGCGCAGCACGGTGCTCTACAACCTCGGGGTCCGGCTGATCGCCTTCGACCGCCCCGGCTACGGGAGTTCGGACCGGTTGCGGGGCCGCCAGGTCGCCGCGGCCGCCATCGACGTACAGACCATCGCCGACGAGCTGGGGCTCGGCCGGTTCGCCGTGGTGGCCCGCTCCGGCGGCGGCCCGCACGCGCTGGCCTGCGGCGCGCTGCTCCCCGAGCGGGTGCACCGGGTGGCCGCCCTGGTCAGCCTCGCCCCCTGGGACGCCGAGGACCTCGACTGGTACGCCGGGATGACGCCGTCCAACATCCGCGACTACCGGGCCGCCGAACGCGACCACCAGCGGATCGCCGCCACCATCCAGCTGCGGGCCCGCCGGATCATGGACGACCCGGCCGCCCTGCTGGCCGGCCTGCGCAGCGAACTCTCCAGCACCGACCGGCTGGTGGTCTCCGACGCGGGGATCCGCCGGATGCTGCAGAGCAACTACCGCGAGGCGTTCCGGCAGAACGCCGACGGCTGGATCGACGACATCCTCGCCTTCACCACCGACTGGGGCTTCAAGGTGCAGGACGTCGCCGCGCCCACCTGGCTCTGGCACGGCGCCGACGACATGTGGTCCCCGGTCGGCCACTCCCGCTGGCTCGCCGCCCACATCCCCGACGCCACGCTCTTCCTGGAGCCCGGCGCCGCCCACTTCGGCTCCCTGCGGGTGCTGACCGCCGCCCTCAAGTGGGCGGCGGGATAGACCGTTACACCGGCTGCGGTTCCAGGTCCCGGTTGATCCGCTTCCACCCGCGGGCGGAGATCGTGTTGGGGTGCTCCTCCCCCAGCTGGCGGATCAACTCGGCCACCGCGCGGGAGCGCAGTTCGGCGGCCTGGTTGGCGCGACCGGCCCCGCGCAGGGTGATGGCGAGGTTGGCCTGACAGGCGACCGCGTCGGGGTGACGGGGGCTGTAGCGGTCGCAGAGCCCGCGGTAGGCGGCCTGCTCCAGCTCCTCCGCCTCCGCGAAGTGGCCGAGGTCGCCGTGCGCGTTGGCCAGGTTGATCATGCTGTTCAGGGTGAACGGGTGGTCGGGGCCCAGCACCCGGCGCAGTGTGCCGACCGTCTCCAGACCCAGCTCGACCGCCTCCTGCACACTGCCGCTGCCGCGCAGGTAGATCGCCAGGTTGTTCGCGCAGGCCAGGGTGAACGGGTGCTGCTCACCGAAGAGTTGCTGGTGTCCCACGTAGACCTGGCGGGCCAGGTCGCGGGCCGCGTCCTTGTCGCCGCCCGCGCTGTAGTCGGCGGCCAGGTTGAGCGCGCAGGCGAGCGTGTCGGGGGCGTTCTCCCCGTAGCGCTCCAGGTAGCGCTCGTAGGTCTCCTTGGTGAGCCGACGGGCCTCCGCCTGGCGGCCCGCCTTGCGCAGCGAGACGGCCAGCGACTTGGCGTTGCGCAGGATCTCCGGCACGTCGATGTCCAGCACCTCGGCGAAGGTTTCGGCGACCTCCCGATGGATCGTCACCGAGCCTTCGTAGTCGCCCGACTCGCGCAGGTCCCGGGCCAGGTTGGACTTGCTGGAGAGGGTGTACGGGTGCCGGGGCCCGAGCACCTGGGAGCGACGGTCCAGGGTGTCCTGGTCCAGCTCCTGGGCGGCCCGGCTGTCGCCGACCAACCGGTAGTCGATGGCCAGGTTGTTGGCGCAGGACAGGGTGCGCGGGTTGTCCTCACCGAACTGCTCGCGGAACCGCTCCAGGGTCTCCTGGTCGAGCGACCTCGCCCGGTCGAAGTCGCCGAGCGCCCGCAGGTCGGCGGCGAGTGACCCCGCCGTCATCAGCGTGTACGGGTGCTGGTCGCCGAGCACCCGCTTCTGCCGCTCCAGCGTGTTCTCGTCCAGCTCCAGAGCGGCGGCGTACTGGCCCTGCGAGCGCATCACGTTGGCGAGTTGGAAGCGCAGCAGCAGGGTCTGCCGGTCGTCCTCGCCGAGCTTGGCCGTCCAGGCCTCGTCCAGCAGGTGGCCGGTCCGCCGGGCCTGCGCGAACTCGCCGCGCTTCCACAGGTAGCGGACCCGGTCGATCATCAGCTGACGGGTGTCGGACTCGTCGCAGTCGTGCGCGCGCGAGGGCGAGAGGTGCGGCCAGATCTCCTCGAAGGTCGGCCAGTTGGCCGGGTCGTCGGTGTCCCCGACCACCGGCCGGGCACCGATCAGGATCCGGTGCACCTCGTGGACGGTGTCGGTCTGCTCCTCGGGGGTCATCTCGGAGCGGATCACCTCCTGGACCAACCGGTGCACCTGGATGCTGTTGGCCCCGGCGTCCACCTTGGCCAGCGCGTACCGGCCGATCGCCTGGATCACCCGTCCGAGCAGGAACTTGTCGCTCAGGCCCGGGTCGTAGGGCACCAGCGCCCGGATCATCTGGTCGCTGTAGAAGAGGTTCATCGAGATCGGCTCCGGCGCGAAGTACGCGCAGAGTTGCAGCATCCGGGCGGCGGCCGGGGACTGCGCGCGCAGCCGGGCGATCGAGACCCGCCAGGTGGCGCCGACCGTCATCGGGTAGCCGACCGGGCGATCGAGCTCCAGCACCCGGGCGGCCTCGGTCTGCAGGGCGGAGATGTACTCGGCGACCGGCGTACCGGTGGCCTTCAGCCAGGCGCCGGCCACCTCGACGGCCAGCGGCAGGTCACCGACCGCCTCGGCGACCGCCTCGGCGTCGATGCGGTTGAGCGCGCCGTCGGTGCGCCGGGTCAGGTGGTCGATGCTCTCGCCGCGGGTGAAGACGTCCATGGTGAGCGCGTCGGCGTGGGTCGACCAGGCCTGGTTGCGCGAGGTGACCAGGATGTGGCCGGAACCGCCGGGGAAGTACCGCCGGATCTCCGAGGGCTCGTCGGCGTTGTCGAAGATCAGCAGCCAGCGCTCGGCCCGGTCCCCGCGGCGCAGCGCCTCCAGCGCGATGTCCGCGGCCAGCTGCACCGGCTCGTTGGTGGCCTTGCCCATCTTGCGGGCCAGTTCGGCGAGTTGACCCTGGATCTCCTCCTCCTGCTCGGCCGAGATCCACCAGACCAGGTCGTAGTCGGCCATGAACCGGTGCGCGTACTCCTGGGCCACCTGGGTCTTGCCGACGCCACCGAGCCCGTAGAGCGTCTGCGGCACCGGCAGCACGGCGGTGGTCCGGCCGTCGAGCTGGTTGCGCAGTCGCTCCAGCACTTCGGCCCGGCCGGTGAAGAAGCTGTTGCGCGGCGGGACGTTCCAGATCGCCGGCTGGGTGCCGGGGAATCTCGGCCCGCTGGTCGGGTCGAGAATCGGCACCTCCTCCCGCCCGAGCGCCTTCACCAGCGCCGAACGGGCCTGCGGCTCCTTGAGATTGACCATGTCCACCGGGTTGCGGCTGCTGAACGGCGCGCTCAGCGAGGTGGAGCCGACCCGGACCGGGATCAACTGCCGCCGGGTGCCGGAGGGGTCCGAGCCGACCACCGACTCCCAGAGCGCCCGGGCCTGCGGCGAGCGCAGGTAGGCGGGCGAGAGCACCGCCACGGTGCGGAACGCCGCGTCCACCGATCGCTCGGTCTCGGCGCGGGTGTCGGAACCGGCCCCGACGTCGCGGGGCAGCACCCGGAAGCCGGCGGCGGTCAGCACGTGCTCGATCCAGTCCGCCCACATCCGGTCCTCGGGCACGTAGCTGAGGTAGATGTCGGCGAGCACCGCGGGCCGACGCCGGGTGAACGCCTCGATGTAGCGCAGCCGCACCTCCTCGTCCATCAGCGGCAGCGAGGAGACCCGTCCTTGGGTGACCATGTCGGTGAGCCGCTCGCAGGCGGAGAGCATCGTGGTCGGCGTGCCCGGCTTGTCCCCGAAGGTGGCCAGGATCTCCTCGTAGGCGTAGAACGGCCGGTACGGGATCTCCACCGAGCCCCAGTAGTGGACCAGTTCCTCGTCCGTGAGGCCGGAGGGCAGCCCGTCGAAGCGCACCCGGGCGAGCGAGCGCCCGGCGTCCGCCTTGTCCTTCTCGAAGTCGTCGATCCGCATCGGGACCGGCAGGATCCGGATGCCGCGGTCCCGGTAGCGGTCCGCGATGTGCTGGGCGATCCTCGATGCGCCGTCGATGCTCTGGTCGCTCAGGGTGAAGCAGACCACCAGGTCGTCCGGCATCTGCACGGTGCAGATCTCGGCGGTGTCCGAGAGACCGGTGCGGCTGTCGATCAGCACGTAGTCGTAGCGCTTGCGCATGTCGGCGCGCAGCGCGTCGAAGAACTGGCCGCCGTCGAAGCGCTCGTAGAAGAGGTCCCAGTCCAGGCTGCCGAGCGTGCCGGAGTAGTCGCGGTCCTGTCGACCGGCCGCCAGGAAGTCGATGCTGCCACCCGCCGGGAAGCCGCCCCAGGAGAGCGGCAGCGCGTGCCCGGCGACCTTGGCGAAGTCCAGGTGCCAGCCGGGGTGGTGGCCGATGTCGTGGAGCTCCTGCTGGTAGCGCTCGGGCTCGGAGAGCGGGTCGGCGTGCAGTTCGGTCTCCCGCAGCGCCTCCTCGCGGTAGTCGTTGATCAGGGTCATCACCCCGGGAGCCTCGTCCAACTCCGCTGCGTCCAGGAAGGGGTGGAAGAACTTGGCGAGCCCGGGGGCCTCCAGGTCCCAGTCCACGGTGAGCACCCGGAACCCGTTGGCGGCCAGGATCCACGCGGTGTTGGCCAGGGCCATGGTGCGCCCGGTGCCGCCCTTGTAGGAGTAGAAGGTGATGATCCGCCCCTGGCGGTCCTCCTCGGCCGGGACGGGGGCGCCCGGTGCGCGCTGCGGCGATGTCGAACTCCGCCCGCTCACCCGGAGGTTGCGTGTCTGTTCAGACGTCATGGTTTCCTCCGTTGTCGTCCTCGTCGGTCTCGGTCTCCGACGGCCTGCCCAGGGACGGTCGGATGACCGGCCCGAAGGCATCCCGCAGTGTGGGGCGGGGCCTGCCGGTACTGCTGGAGGGCCGCGGCAGCCCGCGTTCCTTGAAAGCCTTCTGCGCCCGGACGGCGGCGTGCTGGAAGGCCATGCCGAACTCCCGCGCGCTGGGGATCCCCTCCCACTCGCCGTCGTCCGCCACCGGCGCCCGGAAGGAGGGCTTGGCGACCCGGCCGCGCTGGCGCAGCACCTCGTCACTGAGAGCGGCCAGCACCGCGTGCTCCGCCACGCACTGCGGATCGTCCCGGTTCCACGGCTCCACGACCGTCACCCAGGACGGGTTGCGGCGCGCGAACTCCCGTACCAGCTCGCGACGGACCGGGTCGTGCAGCACCCAGCGGTCCACCAGCACCACGCCCGGACCGCCGGGCCGGTCCAGATCCATCAACCGCCCGGCCGCCGCGTCGAACTCGTGGATGGTCGGGTTGAGATCGCACTGCCGGGCGAGCTGCGCGGCCTGCTCGGCAAGCGCCGTGGCGGCCCCGCGCTGGTAGGGCTGCCAGTCGGTGCGGCCCGCGCCGTAGTACGCCGGGTCACGGTTGGCGGGAAGTTCGGTGTCCTTGAAGGAGAGCACCGCGATGGTGAGCTGGTCGGCCGCCGACTGACCGGGGAAGGCCGACGGGTTGGTGGTGAAGTCGACCGGCTCCACCACCGGAACGACGGTCTCCAGGGCCACCTCGACGATCCGGCGGGCCAGCTTGTAGACCACCTGTTCGTACTTCTCCCGATGATGGCGCTGCGCCATCAGGGCGTACAGCCCGTCCTCGACGTACTCCTGCGGGAAGCTGGAGTGCTTGAACTGCACAGCGCCCGCCACCGCCGGCAGCGTCTCCTCCCGCATCCCGACCCAGAGCACCGGGACGATCGCCGAGTTGAGCGCCGGCCCGCCGGGCGCACCGGTCGAGCGCTGCGCGAAGGTGTACCACTCCTGGCCGCACGGGACGCTGCGGAACAGCCGCGGGTGGTAGAGCGGTACGAACACCCGGCAGGTGGCGAGCGCGTCGGAGATCATCGCCGCCCAGTTGTCGCCCTGGTGCATGGTCTCGTCCATGAACCCCACCGGATCGGCGGTGGGCAGTGGTGTCAGCTGGAGGACCGCCTCGCAGAGGTCCTGGTAGAACCGGGCCACCCGCAGGTTGGGATTGCGCGAACCGACCGCCGGCATGTGCGCGTAACTCAGAAAGAAGTGCGGCTTCGCCGAGGCCTTCTGTCCGCCCGCAGCGTTGTTCACACACGCCTCCCCCTGACCCGGACCAGTCCCACCCCCTGATCATGCGTCACCCACCGGTCGGGTGTCAGCCCTTTGGCGCCATCAGGTCAAGCCTCGAAGACCTCCGGGTGGCGATCCAGCCACTGCGCCGCCGTGTCCACCGCCTGGACGACCGGCAGCAACACGCAGTCGGCGTCCCCGACCCGGCCCTCCCGGGCCTCGGTGAGCTTCGCACGGGTGGTCTCCAGCATCTGCGGGAAGTGCCGGTCGTCCAGGTGCAGTGCCTCGAAGCGCACCCAGGCGGGCGCGCCGTCCGCACCACGCAGTTTGCAGCCGTAACTCTTCGTACGCGCCCCCGGCGTGCGGTAGTCGGCGAGCTGGAAGACGGTGCAGCGGGTCAGCGGTGCACCGAGCATCAGCACCCAGGCCCCCTCCTTGTAGAGCCGCCCGACCGGCGAGCACTCCCCTAGGTGGCAGTCGAGCGGATGGTCGGCCAGGAGTGCGGCACTCATCGGCCCGACCGCCGCGAACGAGGTCTGCGGGTGGCTGCTGCGCTGTGCCCCCGGCGTCGTGCGGATCTCCTCCGAGAGTCGGCCCATGGTCGGCGAACAGGGGGTGGTCAGCGGGTCGAAGACCGGCATCGCCCTGCGGTAGGCGTCCAGTTCGGCCTCGTCGAGGCCCCGGGTCACGTCCGCGTCCAGCCGGGAGGTCTCCGAGTTCTCCGGTGTCGCGGCGAAGGCCGTGACGGTTCCCTGCGGTCCCAGCGCGGCCCGCAGTGCGGCCAGCACGCCGGCGGAGCCGCCCGCCACCGGGCCGACCGCACGCAGCGAGGCATGCACCTGGACGATCCCGGTGTCCTCGGACAGACCCAACGCACGCAGCTGTCCGGCCAGTTGTTCGACGGAGTACATCGCCACCCCCTACTCGGAACCTGTCCCTCAGCTCCCGGCCAGTGCCCTACGGGCCCGCGTCTCGGCCGCGCGCCCGACCGGAACGTCCAACCAGGGTGCCACGGTTGCGCGCATACCGGCAGCGAACCGCAGCCCCAGGTCGGTGAGCGCTCCGCAGTCGAGCAGGCTGTCGATCGCCCGGTCCGTGTGGGCGCGCCGGACGGCCAGCCGGCCTCGGGCGCGCTCGGCCGCCTCGCCGCGGACACCGTCGTAGGCGGCGACCCTGGTCCCCCAGAACTCGGTGACCGCCAGGTGCGCGTAGGTGCCCTGCAGCAGCGCCTCCAGCGGGCGCGGATCGGGACGCCAGGGGGCGTGGTACCGGCCCGTGTCGGCCGGATCGTACAGGTCGTGGAAGTCCAGCACTGCTCCCAGCTTGACGTGCTGGAACTCGTGCGCGAGCAACATGGCCAGAATCGGCGCGGTGGCGGGCCGGGCGATGCCGACCGTGCCGAACGCCTGTCGAGCGGCCGCGCTGACCTCCCGGCCTGCGGGCCCGGGCGCGAGCGGGGTGATCGTTCCCAGGCCCGCCGCGATGCCGACGGCGTACTGGGGCAGATCGCGTCCCAGCAGCTCCCAGGCCTCGCGCAGGGCGCCCGTCCAGTCGGCCAGCGCGTCGGCGGAGATCCGCTGCTCCACCGGTCGCTGGTGGCTGTCCCGCTGCGGGTCGACGTCCTCCAGGGCGACGGTCCAGTCATCGAGCACCCGCACGCGCCGCAGCGGCTGCCAGCGCTCGTCGACCTGCCGGTCGGGGGCGACGTGGACGGCCGCGCCGTCCGGCGTCCGGACGCGGAACCGCACCCGCCCGTCCGCCTGCTCGTCCGCCTGCCCGTCCGCCTGCCCGTCCGCCTGGCCGAACTCCAGCAGAGCCCGTCCGCTGCCGCCGGTGAGCACCCGGCCCAGCGTGGGCAGATGCACCGCACCGTCCCGGATCGGCACGCGCAGGGCGCCGCGGTGGCCCGCCCGCAGCGCGACGGCAGCGGCGATCTCCGCCAGTCCCCCCAGGTCCGCACCGGCTTCGTCGAGCAGCCAGCGGCTCGCCCAGGCCCGCACGTACGGGTGGGCGAGGACGGTGTCCACCGCCTGTGGCGCCTGGGCGTCCAGGTCGGTGAGCAGCTCCCAGGCGCCGGGCGGCGCGGCGGCCCCGGCACGGTCCGCGACGGCTGCCAGCAGCCCGCGGCTGAGATCCAGTTGGGCCGAGGCCAGGGCCCGTACGGTGGCCGCGTCGCCGTGGCCGCGGGCCAGCTGGTCGAGCTGCTGGTCGGTGAGCAGCGGCGGCCGCAGAGCCTCGGGGGCTCCGGCCTGGGCGGGCAGCACCGGCGTGCGCCCGGTCCGGTCGCGGATCGTGGTGACCAGTGTCAGGAGATCCGGGCAGAACACCGACGGGTTGTCGAACTCCGTTTCGGTGCGCCAGCGGTGGGCGTAGAGGCCACCCCCGCAGCTGCGCACCACCGGGCACGCCCGGCAGGCCTCGCTCAGACCGGCGAGACCCGACTGGCGCTTCATCATGCCGGGGTGTCCGGCGACCTGGTCCAGACTGTGGGCGAAGACGTCGAACCCCGTGCCCGCCGCGCCGTCGTAGGCCGTCTTGAGACTGTCCGCCTGCTCGAAGGTGCCGTCGGTCTCGATGACGACCAGGTCGGAGGGGTCGAGCCCGAGCGACTCGGTGAGGCTGGACTGCCCGCGCAGCGTGCGGTGGACGGAGTCGAAGGTCCGCACCGGGACCGGGCGGCCCTGCGCCTCCCAGCGGTCGTAGACGGCCAACAGCCAGTCCGCGTAGGGGTGTTGTCCGGCGCCTGCCGGTCGCTTGGGCGGAGCGTCCCATGTCGCGTGCGGGAGAAGGAAGTCGATCCGAGGAGGTTCCAACTCAACCAGTGCGTCATAGACTTCGAGGGGATCGTTCTCGACGTCGATGGTGCACAACAGGCCCGCGTACAGATGGCGAAACTCGGGCTTCCTCAACAGGCTTACTGCTGCTATCACATGAGCGTAGCTGCTGCGGCCGTCGGCGTAGCGGCGATGGCGATCGTTCGCGGCGGCCCCACCGTCCAGGGAGACTCCGACGCGGATGTCCAGCTCGTCGAAGAGTTCGCAGAACGCCTGGTCCAGCCGGACCCCGTTGGTGTGGATCCGCAGATCGAGCGCGCATGAGGCCGGCAGGGCGGCGCGCAGACTCTCGGCGGCCCGGCGCAACAGCACCGGGCCGGCGAGCAGGGGCTCCCCACCGTGCAGGACGATGTGGACGGTTCGCAGTCGGTGCCTGGCCGCGTGCTCCGCGATCCGCTCAGCCGTTCGATCGAGCACTTCCGCAGCGACTGCCCTCGGTCTGCCGCGCCAGCTGGTGTCGGCGTGCTCGTAGACGTAGCAGTGGTCACAGGCCAGATCGCATCGGCTGTGGACCTTCAGTACGAACTGTGAGAAAGGCACCGGATAGAGCGTCATAGGAGCGTCCACTAGGAAGAAATGACGTTTCGTCTGGATGGTGCGGACATCACCGCAGAGACCCCGGTCGGGCCGCCGCGTTCTTCGACCCGGTCAGATCGAGGAGTTGAAGGCCGCCACGGCGACCCGGCCCTCCTCGGCGATCGGCAGGGCGCGATGGAGTGCGGCGGTGATCCGGTCGGCGCCCAGCGCCGACAGCTCGGCCAGTGGCATCCGAGCGACCGGCTGCTGGGACTGGTCCACGGGCTTGACGTCCAGGATGGTTGGCATATCTGAGTTCCTCTCAGAACTGGTGCGCTTCGAAGGCATCGGGCGCGGGTAGAGCCAAGGGTGCCAGGATGATCCGCGGCACCTGAACATCAAAGTAGCCGCCTGCCACGAGATAGCCACTCACCGTATCCTGACAATTCCTGACACTCCGGACGACCTCGTCGCGTCGAGCTGCGCCGTCGAGCCGGGCGAGCACACCGTACCCGCGCGGGGTCACGGTGGAAATCACCCAGCGGAGTGACGCTACCCTCCGCCATCCGGCGTAGACATGATCAGCTTGCGACGCGCCGCTGTCCGCGCGTCGCCCGTCCGCTGTCGTGCCGTCGTCCGCTCAGATCACGAAGGGCTCGATCTCGATGTCGAGGCGGGTCCGCGCGGCCACCGCCAGGGCGATCGGGTGGTACTCGCCCAGCGCCGCGCGGGCCCGCCGCAGGCAGTCCTCCCGCAGACCGTCGGCCCGGTCCGGCTGCCCCGTCGCGGCCAGGTCGAGCGCCAGGTTCGCGGTTGCCGTCAGAGCGTCGTAGTGGTCCGGGCCGAGCGCGCTGGTCAGCAGGTCGGCTGCCCGGCCGCCGAGCTGGGCCGCCGCGACCCGGTCGCCCACAAGGGCCAGGTCGGTGGCGTGGTTCACCATCACCGCACCGAGGTAGGGATGCTCCGGGCCGACCTCCGCCCGGATCCGCTCCATGGCCTGCCGGGAGAGTTCCCTGGCCTCCGCGGGCCGCCCGACGGCCCGCAGGTGCACCGAGAGGTTCACCGCGATGACCGAGGTCATCAGGTGCGACTCGCCGAACTGGGACCGGCACTGCCGGTAGGACAGGTCCGCGATCACCGCGGCCCGGCCGCCCTCGCCCTGCGCGCGCAGGACCGCGGCGAAGATCCCCGCGGCCGCCAGCGTCTCGGGACTGCCCGACCCGAGGGACTCGGTGCTGCTGCGGTACACCTCGCTCCCCAACTCGTTGGCCTCCGCCAACCGCCCGAGCCGGTAGAGGGTCGCCGCGAGGTGGCCACCGACGCGCAGCGCTGCGACGTGTCGATCTCCGACGGTCCGCCGATAGATCCGCTCGGTCTCCTCCAGCAGACTCAGCGACTCCCGCAGTCGCCCACTCTCGCGCAGCGCCCGCGCGTAGTTGCAGGTCGCGCTGAGCGAGTTGAGGTTCACAGCGCCGAACAACCGGGTCTGGTGGCGGTAGGAACGTTGGAAGAGTTCCAGTGCGGTCTTCCGCTCACCGATCAGATCCTCCGACACGGCAAGGTTGTTGACCATCATCCAGACCCGTGGGTGCTCGGCACCCAGTGCCTCCCGCATGGCCGGCAGGGTGGCCCGGTCGAGTTCCCTCGCCTCCTGGAACCTGCCGAGCGCGCGAAGGTCCGCACCGAGACCGCCCTGCGCGAACAGGGTCTGCGGGTGCTGCGGCCCCAGCGTGCCGCGCAACCGCTCGACGACGTCCCGGTCCACCGCGTAGCACTCCTGGTACTTCCCCAACGAGCGTAGTGCATTGGCGAGTTGCACCCGAAGCTGGAGGACGTGCAGATCGTCGGCGGACTGCGGCCCGTGGTCCGCGTGCTCCCACTGCGCCAGGGTCCGCTCGGCCAGCTCGCGCGCCTGCGCGTTGAGACTGCGCCTGAACTGGTAGCGGACCGAGTCGACCACCCACTGGCGCACCTGCGGGTCGGCGCTGTCCGCCGCGCCGGAGGGCCACAGGTGCGGCAGAAGCTCCGCGTACGCCTGCCAGTTGTCGAACAGGTCCGGCTCCGACGGACACGCCTCGGCCAGGGCCGACTGCACCGTGCTGCGCAGCTCCGCCCGCCGCTCGCCGCCGACCTGACCCCGGATCACCCCCTGTACCAGCCGGTGCACGGTGAGCGTCTCGCTGCCCGGCGCGGCCCGGGCCAGGCCGCTGCGGTGGATCGCCTTGACCAGCTCGCCGATGTGCATCCGGGCGCCCGCCTCGTCGCTCCCCTGCCTCAGCCTGCGGGCCAGCGGCGAGCCGAAGAGCAGCCTGGTGGGGATCGGCTCGGGCCCGAAGTGGGCGCAGAGCTCGAGCAGTTCGGCGGCCGGGGCGTTGACACGCCGGAGCTCTGCGAGGGAGAGCAGCCAGGTCGCGGCCGCCGAACGCGGATAGTCGCCGTCCGGCAGCCAGGTGCGCTCCAGTATCTCCGTCGCGGTGGCCTCCAGGAGTTCCAGGTAGCCGGCCACCGGCATGCCGCTCTCCTGCAGCCAGGCCGCCGCCGGGACGATCGCCAGTGGCAGGTCGCCCAGGCCCGCGGCCAGCGCCTCGGCGGCGTCGGGAGCCAGCCCCGGATGCAGCCGTTCCAGCAACCGCAGGCTCTCCTGTCGCCTGAGGACGCCGAGTTCGAGCGATCCGTCCTTCCGCGCCCAGGCCCGGTCCCGTGAGGTGACCAGGATGTGCCCGCCGGCCGGACCGGCCGGACGCCACTGCTTCAGCTCCTCCGGGGGGCCGGCGTTGTCGAAGATCAACAGCCACCGACCGTACGGGCGGCCGGCCCGCAGGGCGTCCAGCACCCGGCTCGCGGCGTCGGTGCTGTCGTTCGGGGTCCCCAGACCGAGCCTGGAGGCCAGTTCGGCCAGCCGGGGGGCGATGAACTCGGGCTGTTCGGCAGCGATCCACCAGACCACGTCGTACGCGGCCGCGAAACGGTGCGCGTACTCGGTCGCGGTCTGCGTCTTGCCCACGCCGCCCATGCCGAGCAGCACCTGGACCGCCGGCGCGCCCTCCGCGAGGAACCCGTCCCGCAGCGACTCCAGCACCTCGTCGCGACCGGTGAAGACGGGGTTGCGCACCGGGCCGTCGAAGGCCGCCGGAAGGTCCCCGGGCAGGCCCGCCCGGGTGGGGACCGGTTCGGCCGCCGCGGGCCCGGCCGACAGCCGTCCGACCGCCTCGGCGAGTCGCTCGGGCGCCTGCGCGGACGAGGGCGGGAACAGGTCCGGGATCGCTCGACGGGCGAACGGCTCGGGCAGTGGCCCCCTGGTCTGCCGGACCAGCAACGGGATCAACGAGGGCAGGCCCGGGGCCTGGTGATGGTCGGCCAGCACCCGCCAGATTTCACCCGATCGGGGGTATCGGAGGTAGTCCGGGGAGAGCAGGGCCAGCACCCGGGCCCGGCAGTCGAGCACCTGACCCAGCTCGGGCAGCCCGTCGGCGACCGGAGCCGCGACGCTGTTCAGCGAGGCCCGGTAGCCGAGAGCGGCCAGTTCGGCCACCGCCCAGTCCGCCCAGAGCCGGTCGGCGGGGGCGTAGCTGACGAAGACCTGCCGGGGCACGTCCGGGGCGCCCACCGGAAAGACGCCCTGAAACTCCCTCAGGTCCAGACCCGGGAGACCCGGTAACCTGGCCCGGCTCGCCGCCAGCCGCACCCGCCCGGCCACCACGTCGATCACCCGGCGGTAGTCCTCGCCGTTCGGATCCGCGCGGATCAGGGCGCGCAGACCGAGCGCCGCGTAGCGCTCGCCCATCGCCGACTCGCTGTACTGGAGCTCGGCCACCACTGCCGGAAGACCGGCCGGCACCGGCTCCCAGAGCACCGGGACCAGCGCCTGGGCGTCCCAGCCGGTGTCCTCCTGGAACTCGGTGACCCGCGAACGGAATGCTGTCCACTCCCTGCCGCAGAAGACGCTGGCGAAGTAGGACGGCGAGTAGAGCGCCACCATGGCCCGGCAGCTCGCGATCGCGCCGGCCAGCACGCGCTCCCAGTCCGCGCCGAGGCGGATCCGCTCCACATCGCGGAAGCTCGGCAGCGTTGCCGCCTGCGGATCCCGCCGGGCCAGCTCCGCCCCCAGATCCTGGTAGAAGAGCCCGATCTCCGGACCGACATCGTCGACCCGCGCGTAGCTCAGAAAGAAGTAAGGCTCCACAACTGCCCCCCGCTCACACGCACCACCGACCCCAGTGTGGACCGGGTTGCGGAGTTTGCGTAGGGGTGCGCCCTAGGGACAGAGCCGCTCGACCCGCCACCCCTCGGGCGTCGCGGTGTACCGCAGCCGGTCGTGCAGGCGGTTCAGCCGCCCCTGCCAGAACTCGACGGTACGCGGGATCACCCGGTAGCCGCCCCAGAACGGCGGCACCGGCACCCCCTCGCCCTCCGGGTAGCGGCTCTCCAGCTCGGCGTAGCGCTGCTCCAGCACCTCCCGCGAGGCCACCGGGCTGGACTGCTCGCTGGCCCAGGCGCCGAGCTGCGAGCCGTGCGGCCGGGTCCGGAAGTACGCCGCCGTCTCGTCCCGTCCGGTCCGCTCGACCGAGCCGGTGAGCGTCACCTGGCGGTCGAGCCAGTGCCAGGGGAAGAGCAGCGCGGCGTTGGGGTTGGCGGTGAGCTCGACGCCCTTGCGACTGCCGTAGTTGGTGTAGAAGACGAACCCGCGCGCGTCCATCCCCTTGAGCAGCACGGTCCGGGAGCTGGGCCGGCCCTCGGCGTCCGCGGTGGAGAGGACCATGGCGTTGGGTTCGAGGATCCCGGCCTGCTCCGCCTCGGCGAACCAGCGGGCGAACTGGGTGATCGGATCGGCGGCCAGATCCTCCTCGGCCAGGCCGGCCAAGGCGTACTGACGGCGCATCGTGTCGAGGTCGGGCACGGTACTCAGGGTCGCGGGCTGGGCGCGTTCCGGGGTCTGCACGCCAACATCATCCCGTACGACAAGCAGCGGGCGGCGCTCCGCCTATGGAATCTCGACATCGAGAGATATGGTGTCTCGCCACCGCTCGACCGCCCAACCTTTGGGGAATCGTCCGGAACAGCCCGATTCGCACCGGAAGATCCCCGGTTGCGAGCGGGTCCGGCGGCGGGCCGAGCGGCCCTTTGGGAAACATCACCGTGGTGGTGTATGGCGCAATGCACCCAGTGCCTGTCACTCTGGCACCGAGTGCCATCCACCAACGGTCACTGGCCATGCCCGCCCCCACCACGGCGGGTGGCCTGTCGCGTCACTGAGGAGCCGCCTGATGTCCGATTTCGTACCCGGGCTTGAGGGAATCGTCGCTTTCGAGAGCGAGATCGCCGAGCCGGACCGCGAGGGCGGCGCACTGCGCTACCGCGGCGTCGACATCGACGAGCTCGTCGGCCACGTCTCCTTCGGGCACGTCTGGGGCCTGCTGGTGGACGGCAAGTTCAACCCGGGACTGCCGGCCGCCGAGCCGTTCCCGATCCCGGTCCACTCGGGCGACATCCGCGTCGACGTGCAGTCCGCGCTCGCCATGCTCGCCCCGGTCTGGGGCCTGAAGCCGCTGCTCGACACCTCCGCCGAGCAGGCTCGTGACGAGCTCGCCCGGGCCGCCGTCATGGCGCTCTCGTTCGTCGCGCAGTCCGCCCGCGGCCAGGGCCTGCCGATGGTCCCGCAGAGCGAGATCGACAAGGCCGAGACGGTCGTCGAGCGCTTCATGATCCGCTGGCGCGGCGAGCCCGACCCCAAGCACGTCAAGGCGATCGACGCCTACTGGACGTCCGCCGCCGAGCACGGCATGAACGCCTCCACCTTCACCGCCCGCGTCATCGCCTCCACCGGCGCCGACGTGGCGGCCGCGCTCTCCGGCGCGGTCGGCGCGATGTCCGGCCCGCTGCACGGCGGCGCGCCGTCCCGCGTGCTGGGCATGATCGAGGAGATCGAGCGCACCGGCGACGCCACGAAGTGGGTCAAGCAGGCGCTGGACAAGGGCGAGCGCCTGATGGGCTTCGGCCACCGCGTCTACCGCGCCGAGGACCCGCGCGCCCGCGTGCTGCGCCGTACCGCCAAGGAGCTCGGCGCCCCGCGCTTCGAGATCGCCGAGGCGCTGGAGAAGGCCGCGCTGGAGGAGCTGCACAACCGCCGCCCGGACCGCGTCCTGGCGACCAACGTGGAGTTCTGGGCCGCCATCATGCTGGACTTCGCCGAGGTTCCGGCGCACATGTTCACCTCGATGTTCACCTGCGCCCGCACCGCCGGCTGGTCGGCGCACATCCTGGAGCAGAAGCGCACCGGCCGCCTGGTCCGCCCGGCCGCGCGCTACATCGGCCCCGGCCCGCGCAGCCCGCGCGACGTCGAGGGTTTCGAGTCCATCGCGCACTGACCTGCGGCGATACCCTGCGCCCGGTCCCGGCCCACGCGAAACCCGCGGGAGCCGGGACCGGGCGCAGGTCACATCTCAACGAGCGGACAAACGGCGGACAGTCGCCGGGCGAGCCAGTAGGCTGCGCGTCGTGGCCCAGATCCAGATCCCCGCTGACATCAAGCCCGCAGACGGCCGTTTCGGCTGCGGACCGTCCAAGGTGCGCCCCGAGGCCCTGAGTGCCCTCGCCGCCACCGGTACCTCACTTCTCGGCACCTCGCACCGCCAGGCTCCGGTCAAGAACCTGGTGAAGCGCGTGCGCGAGGGCGTGAGCAGCCTCTTCTCGCTCCCCGAGGGATACGAGGTGGTGCTCGGCAACGGCGGGTCCACCGCCTTCTGGGACATCGCCGCCTTCGGGCTGGTGCGCGAGAAGTCGCAGCACCTGAACTTCGGCGAGTTCTCGTCCAAGTTCGCCTCCTCCGTCAAGGCGGCCCCGTGGCTGGCCGAGCCGACCGTCATCAAGACCGAGCCGGGCACCCACCCGCTGCCGGTCGCCGAGGCCGGCGTGGACGTCTACGCGCTGACCCACAACGAGACGTCGACCGGTGTCGCGATGCCGATCCGCCGCCCGGTGGGCGCGGACGCCGGCTCGCTGGTCCTGGTGGACGCCACCTCGGGCGCCGGCGGCCTGCCGGTGGACATCACCGAGACGGACGTCTACTACTTCGCCCCGCAGAAGTCCTTCGCCTCCGAGGGCGGCCTCTGGCTGGCGTCCTTCTCCCCGGCCGCCCTGGAGCGCGCCGCCGAGATCGCCGCCTCCGGCCGGTACATCCCGCCGTTCTTCGACCTGCCGACGGCCATCGACAACTCGTCGAAGGACCAGACGTACAACACCCCGTCGATCGCCACCCTCTTCCTGCTGGCCGACCAGCTGGAATGGCTGAACGGCAACGGCGGGCTCGACTGGGCCGTCGCCCGTACGGCTGAATCCTCGGCGCACCTCTACGGCTGGGCCGAGAAGTCCTCCTTCGCCAACCCGTTCGTCGCGGAGCCCGCCGAGCGCTCGCAAGTGGTCGGCACGATCGACTTCGACGACGCGATCGACGCCGCCGCGATCGCCAAGGCACTGCGTGCCAACGGCATCGTGGACACCGAGCCGTACCGCAAGCTCGGCCGCAACCAGCTGCGCGTCGCGATGTTCCCGGCCATCGAGCCGGCCGACGTCCAGGCGCTCACCGCCTGCATCGACTACGTGGTCGACCAGCTGTGACGCTCGGCAACCACGGAAGGGCCGCCGCCTCGTCTGCCGAGGCGGCGGCCCTTCGTCGTCGTTCCTGTTCTTCTTACTACTTACCGATCAGTGCGCCGATCACCACGGCCACCAGCAGGAGCGCCAGCGCGCCGGACACGATCCGCATACGAGTCTTGGGGTCCACAACGCACGAGCGTACCTGCCCTGCTCAGGCGTCCGGGGCCAGGGACCGGGTGACCTCGGGCACCCCGCCGGCGGCGCCCAGCGGCCAGCTGGCCGCCGTCGTGTAGTGCGACCTGCCGCCGGCCGACTCGCTGCGCACCAGGTGAAGCTCTGCGGCGGTCCACTCGCTGCCCCGGAAGTCGGCCAGCAGGGCCGCCGCCTCGCCCAGCCGGCCGTGCGAGGCGCGGGCCAGCGTGAGGTGCGGACGGAACGGGCGATCGTCGTCCGGCGCCCCGCAGCCGGCCTCCTCGGCGGCCTGCTGGACGTCCTCGGCCAGCGCGCGCAGCACCCTCGTCCCGCCCGCCACGCCCACCCAGAGCGCGCGGTCCCCGAACCGCCCGCCGTCGGCCAGCCGCAGCCGGTGCGCCGGGTGCCGGGCGGCCGCGCGGGCGAGCCCGGCCTCCAGCTCCGGCAGCTGTTCCGGCGCCACCTCGCCGAGGAACGCGAGCGTGAGGTGCCAGCTGTCGTGCGACGTCCATCGCCAGCGGTCGGCTCCCGGCAGCGCGTGCAACGGGGCGAGCACGGCAGCGAGTTCCCGTAGCACCCCGGCCGGCGGAAGCACCGCCACGAAGAGTCTCATGGGCCCATTCTCCCCCTGTGGGTGTACATCCCAGGGCCTACGGTGATCCAGGAGATACCTCGCCAGGGTGATTCCGTGCGACGGCTTTCACGGCACGGTTGCCTCATGAGAGAAACCGAGCAGCCGACTGTCCGTCACGACACCTCCTGGGCAAGGCGTTTGGCCTCCGGGCTGGCCGTCCTGTGCACGGCCACGGCCCTGGCCGCGGTGCTTCCCGCGTCGTCGGCAACGGCGGCGGGCCCCGGCGGCCAGGCGGTGAGCGGCCACGGGTACACAGCGCAGATCCGGCGGACCGAGTACGGCGTCCCGCACATCCAGGCGCACGACTTCGGCGGCCTCGGTTACGGCTACGGGTACGCCTTCGCGCAGGACAACCTGTGCCAACTGGCCGACCAGGTGGTGACGCTGCGAGGCGACCGCTCCCGGTACTTCGGCCCCACCGGGGCGCCCTCCGCCGACTCGCCCGGCACCAGCAATCTCGTGAGCGACACGTACTACCAGAGCCTGCGCCAGGGCGGGACGGTGCAGCGGTTGCTCGACCGTCCCGCGCCGCTCGGCCCGACGGATCAGCTGCGCAAGGTGGTCGACGGCTACGCCGCCGGCTACAACCGCTACCTGCACGACACCGGCGTGGCGAACCTGCCGGACGCGAACTGCAAGGGCAAGCCCTGGGTCGGTCCGATCACCTCGCAGGACATCTGGAACCTGGTCTACGACGTGAACACGAACGCCGGGGACGCCGGCATCGCCGACCTCATCGCCACCGCCACACCTCCGACGCCCGCCGCTCCGACCACCCCTGCCACCCCTGCCACCCCTTCCGCACCTGCCGCACCTGCCGCACGTGCCGCCCTGAAGGCCCTGGTCGCTCCGGCCGCCGCCAGCAGCGCCGGGCCCGAACTCGGCAGCAACGCCTGGGCCCTGGGCCGGGACGCCACGCAGAACCACGACGGCACGCTGCTCAGGTACCCCGGCTATACACAGCCTACCCAACAACGAGGCTTCCCCTAACCCGAGTTGGGGAGCGCGCCACCTGGTGCACGGCGCCGGCGGGAAGCTTTGGGCGGGGTCCTGCCTGTGGTGGGGTCGGGCATGGCCGGGGGGCCGTAAGCTGCCCGCGAGTCGGTCAGGGCTTTTGGGCCTGACCGCAATTTGGCCGAGTGGCCCCCCGGGCTTGCCCGACGCGGGTCCCGCCAGTGGTGGGTGCGTAAAGCTTCCCGCCTGCGCCCCTTTGCCACCGCGCGGCAGCGTACGGCGCGGTGCGGGGTGCCCACTGCCTAGGCAAGGCTCCGAGCCGCCGGAAGCTTCGGGACGGCCCAGTCAGCTGGGGGCCGGAAGTCGATGCGGGAGCCGTCGAACGGGAACGCTTTCTCAGTCGCGAGCCCGATCAGCCGCTCACCCTCCGATCGGATCGCCTTGGCCTGCTCAGCGGTCCAGTACGCCGGATGGCCCGTCTTCGCGCTGAACGACTCGGCGTCTTTCCACTCCCAGGACCCGTCCGGCCGGACCACCAGGTCTAGCTCAAGGTCGGTCACCACGATGTCCAGCCCATTGCGTACCCGGTGTTCAAGGTTCACGTACCAGCCGGTGAACTCCCCGGCCACGGAGAATCGCCACCAGACGGCGTGCCCGGCCCCGTGCGGCTGATAGATCAGCGCACTGTCTGGGAACCACGTACCGGCCTCCAGCTGGAAGCCCCCGACCGGACGGTCGGCGGGGTCGATGTCCCGAAGGTGCGCCCCCTCAGGGAGCACTGCGCGCCACGCTGGCGAGTTGCCGAACACCCAGAGGAACAGACCCTCCGGCGTCTCCTCTACAACCCGCAGCGGGACGATAACGCTGGTCTGGCCGCCGAAGGTGAAGTGCCACCGGACCACCTGGCCGGGAGTCAGTTCGTCCGTCTTACTGGGCTCAACGCTGGTGTCGGTCATTCCCCGATGGTAGGCCGAACGGCCCAGCCCACAGACGCGAATGCCCCGCCCATGCGCCACAGGGACACGACGCACGGACGGGGCAGCTCGAAAGGGATCAGCAGGTCGGCACGGGCTCAGCCGGGGTCTCCTCGGTCGGGTCCTCCGAGGGCTCCTCGGCGACGGCCGGGGCGTTCGCCGTCGCGGTGAAGAAGTCCCGGGGCGGGTGCCCGTCGATGTGGTCGAAGTAGCCGGACTGCGGACGGTCGTAGCGGGCGTTGGGCATGCGCTTCTCCTCAGTGTTGTGTGGACGGCCGACGGCCCCACGTGGGCGGTCGGTCGGTGTAGTACCGGCGCGGGCGGCGACGGTACGGGGGCCAGAGCACACGGGACATCACAGACCCCTGTGCCGGTACTGGTCGAGCACGTGCATCCGGGCCCGGACCCGACGCAGCGTCTCGGACTCGTGGACGGGCTCCAGCGGTGGCGGCTCGGGCTCCGAGTCGTCCTGGCCTTCGGACAGTGGCTCGGGAGCCGGACCCCCGAGCGCATACGTCCAGCTTGGGGCCAGGAACTCCGGCCCCTCAGAGTCGGGTTGGGCGTTCACCAGGAGTCCCGGGGCCGCGTGCACGTACCCGTGGCCTGGTGCTGACGCCGCCTCACCCGAATGTCCGTCGCGGCGGACTCGTTGCGGTACGTCCCGGTCTCGTCGGTCACCCACGCCTGATCCGCCTTGATGTCGAGGCAGCGGCACACGGGGCAGTCCCAGACCTTCGAGGCTTCGGGGACTTCGGTCTCGGGGACGGTCTCAAGCAGCACTGAGGCCCTCCCCCGTCGGCTTCGGCCCGGGGGCAGCGCATGGGACGAGAGCGCCGGTCACCTCGTCCGACTTCCTGGAGTGGCCACAGGCCGGGCAGACGAAGCGCTGCCCCTTGGCCACCATCTCGGCCTGGCCCTGCTGGTAGGCGGCGCGGTCCCGTTCCTGCTGCGCCTCGGTGGTGCGGGTCCTGTCCCGTTCCGAGCGCGAACGCGCGGAAGCGGGCGGTCTGGTCGTGGTCTCTGGGGAACGCGCCTGACCACCCGTCGTCATGCCTCGGGTGTCAAGCGACCTTCCCCGCCCCGAAGGGCGGTCCGCTTGGGTCATGTTGAGTTGAGTCCTTCAAACTGACGAGGGATCAAGATCACTCGTAGCGTTGATGGGGTCACCCATCGTAATGCTGACTCTTCGCCTTCGTCTACGGATTCAGCCGTTTGGGCTACCCGAGGTTTGAGCACGAGAGAAGGTCCGATGAGTGGGCAGAAGGTTGGGTTGCGCGGGCGCGGCCCGGCCGCCCGGCCCGGAACGGCCGTCAGGCCGCATGCCCGGCCGGGGCGGCAGGGGCCGCCCCGGCGGCGCGCAGCGCCGCTCTTGAGTAAGTGAAGATAGTTTTCGACACGTTGCCCGGAGGGCTCTCGCGATCGGGAGCGGCCTGCCGCTGACTAGGCGTCGATCTCGTCAGCGGGCCACGGTTCGTCGTCAGCGTCGTCGCCCCAGGAGTCGTCCCTCGCTTCCTCAGCGAACGCCCTAACGACTGCTTCTGCCTGGTCGGCCTCCCATGCTGCCATCCGCGCTGCGGCTTCGGCCTCGGGCGGCAAGCCGTGAACCCAGACGCGCGGAGTAGCGGTGCGAGGGAAGAGCACCACCCGGATGTTGTAGGACGCGAGCAGCTCTCGGCGGGCAACGTCGCTGGCTGCCTTCTCCCATTGATCGCCAACGGTCTCGCCGGTGAGGACCCAGCGCATCCCAGCCGGCCGAACCGGCGTCTGCTTGAACTCGGCCAGCTCCTTGGTCATGCGGGCGTACTCACGCCGGAACCACTGTGAGTCGTCGGCAGAGTCGTACAGTCCAGCCGAACGGTCGTCCCGCAGACGCTTGCGGTCCGCCTCCAACTCGGTGATGCGCGCCTCGTGTCCCGAGCCGGGGTCGTACTCACGCCGGAAGAGCGGGACTGCCCCGTACTCCGAGAGGAAGTGATCACGGACGACCGCGTCAAGAGACTCGGCGGTCATGGACGGCGCGGGCTTGCAGTGGGCGGACGACGGGATGCCGAGTACCCGGCCGTTGCAGATGAAGGCAGGCCCGCTGCTGGCGACGGAGGCGTACAGACGTCGTCCACAGGTGCCACAAAACGCCAGACCGGAAAGCAGGTGTGTCCCCTTGGGGGCTCGGAAACCCGGAACCTTGGGCGCCAGCTTGATCAGCAAGGCGTCGCGCGTCGCCCTGTCCCACAGCGGATCAGCAAGTCGTACCGGGTGGCCGTCGGCGCCCAGCACCGGACGGCCCTGGTGCATGAGGTACCCAAGGGCCGCCTCACTGAGAAGGAGGTCTCGCAGGGCCCTGTTTCCCCAGCGGCCGCCCTTGGGGCTGCGCCCGTACATCACCGCTCGGTGATCAGCAGGACTGAGAACACCTTCACGCGTCAGCCGAACCGCCTCGGTGGACACTGTGATCATGCCGGTCTCGTCGGCAAGGATGCGCTCCGCCACGTTGCGGATGATCTCGGCGGCGACAGGGTCGATCTCGACGTGATCAACCTTGGCGGTGGGTACCAACCGGACGAACCGGTACCCGTACGAGTTCTTCTGCTTGGGCTCGCCTGCGGACCTCGCGCGAACGGTCTCCTTGCGGTTGCGCCGCTGGATCGAGCGAAGCTCGACCTGAGCGCCGAACGCTTCCATGGAGAAGCGCATCTCGTCGGTGGGGTCGTCCAAGTCCCAGGGCCCATCGTGCCCGTAGGTGACCAGCAGTCGACCGGAGTCCTTGATCATGTATCCGGTGTTCAGAACGTCCCGCTGGTTGCGGCCGATCCGGTCGACTGCGGAGCCAGCGATCCCGGAGTACGGGCCCATCTCGTCGCGCAGCCAGGGCCCGAGTTGGGGGCGCGTGAGCGGGTCGGTCGCTCCGGATACCTCCCAGTCATCAGCCCATCCGATCACGTGACCGCCGACCGACGCGATGGCGCTGAGCACGTCGTTCATCTGAGTCTCGCGTGATGAGCTGGCGTCCGATTCCCGCGACAGTCGGCGCACCCCCACCAGGCACTTGCCGCAGCCGTCGTACTCCGTCGTGAGCATGCGCTCCATGATGACCCACCTGCCTCGCACGGTCGTGCGAATAAGGGGGGTACCTGCTGGCCAACCCGCACCTCCCCTGGACCGGCAGCCACCGGTTCTACGAGGTGCAGTTGACGATCCCCGGCACCATGGACGTCTCCGGCGCCGGCCTCTACGGCACGCCCCTGGTGGAGATCGGTCATACCCAGGGCCTCGCCTGGACGCACACCACCGCCTACGACCAGCACGCCTCGCTCTACCAGCTGAAGCTGGTGCCCGGCGATCCGACCGCCTACACGGTCGACGGCAAGACCGAGCAGATGAACCGCCAGACCGTGCCGGTCACCGTCCTCGGCGCCGACGGCAAGCCGTCCACGATCACCCAGACGCTCTACACCTCGCGCTATGGCCCGATCATCTCCTACGGCTGGACGGGAACCACCGCCTACGCCGCGCTCGACGCCAACGCCGACAACCTGCGCTCGATGAACGAGTGGCTGGCGATGGACCAGTCGCAGAACCTCGACCAGCTGCGCGCCGCCCAGACCACCTACCAGGGCATGCCCTGGACCCACACGATCGCCACCGAGACGGACGGGAAGACGTACTTCGCCGACTCCTCCGTTGTGCCGCACCTGACCGACGACCAGCTCAAGCAGTGCACGATGCCCAGCCCGCACGACCTGCCCACCGTGCTGGACGGCTCGACCACCGCCTGCGCCTGGGGCAGCGACCCGGACTCGATCGAGCCCGGCCTCTACGGACCGAGCCACTGGCCCACGCTGAGCCGCACGGACTACGTGGCCAACTCCAACAACGGCCCGTACCTCACCAACCCCGCCGCCCCGATCACCGGCCTACCGGGCGTGTACAACACCGACACCCAGCTCGCCCAGCGGCCGCAGCTCGGGCTCACCATGATCGCGCAGCGCATCGGCGGCACGGACGGGCTCGGTGCTCCCGGCTTCACCCTGCCGACCCTGCAAGCGGCGATGCTCGGCAACCGCAACTACTCGGCCGAGCTCGGCCGCACCGACGTGGTCGCGATGTGCCAGGCGCACCCCGCGCTGACCGCCACCGACGGCACCTCGGTCGACGTCCGGGCGGCCTGCGAGACCCTCGCCGCCTGGAACGCCCGTGACGACGCCGACAGCGAGGGCGCCCCGCTCTGGACGGCGTTCTACCAGGACCTGGCCCGCACCGCCGGCCGGTACGAGTCCTGGGCGACGGTCCCGTACGACCCGGCCCAGCCGCTCACCACGCCGCGCGGCGTCAACGGCTCCAGTGCGAGCGTCCAGAAGGCGCTGGCCGACGCCGTGGAGTCGTTCACGGCCAAGAAGCTCCCGCTCGACACCACCGTCGGCGCGATGCAGAAGTGGGCGGGCGTTCCGCTGCCGGGCTGCACCAACCTCGAAGGTTGCTTCGACATCGTCCAGGCCGACGCCGGCTCGGGCGCGAGCGGCGCCGTCTACCCGACCTCGGCCGACGACGGCGCGGACGGCTCCAGCTTCATAGCCGCGACCGAGCTGACGCCGCAGGGCCCGCGCACCCGGACCCTGCTCACCTACGGCGAGTCGGTGAACCAGAGCTCACCGCACTACAGCGACCAGACGGCGCTGTTCTCGAAGAAGCAGTGGGTCACCGAGCGGTTCACCGAGGCCGAGATCAAGGCCGACCCGACCCTGCAGACCACCACCCTGCGCGGCTGACGGCAGGTACGCGACGGGGGAGGCCAGGCGACTGCCCGGCCTCCCCCGTCAACACACACGCGTCAGCAGGCGGTCGCGAGCTCCCGCACGCGGCTCTCACCGCGCGGCACGAAGGCCACCACCCGGCCGGTCCGCTCGCGGTGCAGGTCCACCCGCAGCCGCAGGTCGGCGCAGCGCGCCAGGACCAGGCCGATCACCGTTGCCGCCAGCGCGGAGACCACGCCGCAGGCCAGCAGGCCGATCCGCGGGCCGTAGACGTCGGTCACCCAGCCCACCACCGGCGCGCCGATCGGCGTACCGCCGGTGAAGACCAGTACCAGCAGGCCCATCACCCGCCCGCGCATCTCGGGGTCGGTGGCCAGCTGCACATAGGAGTTGACCGCGGTGTTGAAGGTCAGCCCGCAGATCCCGATCAGCATGAGTAGCACCGCGAAGCTCCAGTAGCCGGGCGCGGCCGAGGCCAGCACCTCCAGCACACCGAAGCCGAGCGCCGCACCGGTCAGCCAGCGCAGCCGCGGGGCGCCGCGACGGGCCGCGTAGAGCGCGCCGGCCAGCGAGCCGAGCGCCATCGCGGTGTTCAGCAGGCCGTACTGGCCCGGACCCACGTGGAAGGTGTCGTGGGCGAAACCGGAGAGCAGCGTCGGGAAGTTGAAGCCGAAGGTGCCGATGAACCCGGCCAGCACCAGCGGCCACATCAGGTCCGGACGCTCCTTCACATACCGCAGGCCCTCGCGGAGTTGACCCTTCTCGCGCGGGATCCGGTCTATCGGACGCAGCTCGCTGGTCCGCATCGCCAGCAGCCCGCCGATCACGGCGGCGAACGAGAGCGCGTTGAGCGCGAACGCCCAGCCGCTGCCGACCGCGGCGATCAGCAGACCGGCCACCGCCGGGCCGACCAGCCGCGCGGTCTGGAAGTTGGCCGCGTTCAGGCTGACCGCGTTGCTGAGGTCCTTGGGACCCACCATCTCGGAGACGAAGGCCTGCCGGGTCGGGGTGTCCACCACCGTCACCAGGCCGAGCAGCAGGGCGAACACGTAGACGTAGTACTCGGTCACCGCACCCGTCACGGTGAGCACCGCGAGGCCGGCGGCGAGCAGGCCCATCAGGCCCTGGGTCACGACCAGCAGGCGGCGCTTGGGCATCCGGTCGGCGAGCACGCCACCGAAGAGGCCGAGCAGCAGCGTGGGCAGGAACTGCATCGCGGTGGTGATGCCGACCGCGAGCGGGCTGCCGGTGAGGCTCAGCACCAGCCAGTCCTGGGCGATGCGCTGCATCCAGCTGCCGGTGTTGCTGACGATCTGACCAGCAAAGAAGTAGCGGTAGTTACGCACCTTCAGGGAGGAGAACATTCCCCCCGGTCGGGTGAACGAAGCCCCCGTGGGGCCGGATGCGACGGTGGGCGCCGTCGCGGCCCGTTCGCAGGGGTCGTCGTCGCCGGGCAGATTCACCGGCGCGGGCACCGCGGCGGACGCCGTCGGTACCGGGGTGTTCGAAGTCTGGGCGGTGGTGTCGTCGGGACGGGTTGCGGCGCTGGCTGCGGCCGGCGGTGTCACGTCTTTCTCCCCTCGGTGCGCGGCCGATGCCGCGCTCATGGTCCTGCTGCTGCGTCCTGCTGCGGTGATGCGTCTCCCCTTTGTCCGGCCCTGCCCTGTCGTTCTCTCCCCCCGCGCTACAGGCGCGCGAGCTTGTACAGCGCGGGCGCGGCCGCTCGGACCGCCTCCCACTCCTCCTCGGTCAGCCCCGAAGCCAGCTCCGCGAGCCAGGCGTTGCGCCGCCGGCGGCTCTCGTTGAGGATCTCCTCAGCCTGCTCCGTCATGCTGACCACCACCTGCCGGCGGTCGTCCGGGTGCGGCTCGCGCCGCACCAGGCCCTTCTCCTCCAGCATCGCGATGATCCTGGTCATCGACGGCGGCTGGACGTGCTCCCGCCGAGCCAACTCACCCGGCGTCGCCCGCCCACACCGCGCGAGCGTGCCCAGCACACCCATCTCGGTCGGACTGAGCGACTGCTCGACGTGCTGGTGCCGCAAGCGGCGGGCAAGGCGCATCACGGACGACCGCAGCTGACTCACGGCTGCGAGGTCGCCCTCGGACATCTCGGCGGGCATGATCCTTAGCCTACGTCATTACCCTGTCTAACGAAAATCGATAACCCCAGTCCCCCTGGTGACTCCTGTCACGTCCATGATCGAATCGAGCGTCCCGCCCCACCACGTGCCGCTACCGGAGGCTCCACCCGCATGTTCGACCGTTCGACCACCGCTCGCCGGCCTCTCGTGGGCACCGCGTCAGTACTCCTGCTGCTCCTGGCCACCGGCTGCTCCACCGCCCACACCAGCACGGCCGCACAGCCCAGACCCGTCGCGCCGAGCCCGTCCGGCAGCGCCGCTCCCACACCCACGTCCGTGCCGTCACCCTCCAGCGCGGACATCGACAAGCTGGTAGCCGACCTCCCGCCGGCGCCGAGCGACTCGAAGCACTTCGACGACGGCCAGCCGCTGGGAGCGCTCACCCTCGACCAGTTCGTCAGCAGCTTCTTCTCCCCGACAGCCCAGGCGAGCGCTCACGCGACCGAGTCGGCACGCGGGCTGCAGTTCGCGGCGCGCCGCAACTGGATGTCCGTCTCCAGCGCGTTCGTCGACACCTACCTCATCCGTTTCAGCACGCCCAAGGGCGCCGAGAGCTTCTACGACGCGCGTCTCGCCGAGGACGCGTCCAAGTACGACGCGGGCGGCTCCTCCTCAGTACCGCAGATCCCGAACAACAAGATCTTCGTCAAGACCGGGCTCGACAAGTACGGCAACGCTTTGGCCCGAATATTCGTCCAGGCAGGCAACACCGTCATCACCGTCTACACCGCCAGCCCCGCCACCCCGGACAAGGACACCGTCTCGGCCCTGGCGCTCCAGGCGTACCACGCCGTCTCCGCACAGCAGGGCGCCGCAGGCAGCAGCTGACCGGGCCTTCGGCGCGGTAACGGCGCGATTGTCAGTGGGAGGGTGCAGGCTGCGGCTCATGACGGAGAAGAGCAGCACCCCGACGGGCTTCGCCAGCCTCGCCATGGTCACCATCGACTGCGCCGACCCGGTCGTGCTCGCCGGCTTCTACAGCGAGCTGCTCGGCTGGGAGATCGGCCACAGCCAGGCCGAGTACGCCATGATCACCAACCCGCTGGAGGGCGGCGCCCCGATCGGCTTCGGCCAGGTCGCGGGCTACCAGCCGGCTCCCTGGCCGAACCCGAACGGCAGCAAGCAGTTCCACCTGGACTTCTACGTGGACGACCTCGCCAAGGCCGCCACCCGCGCCGTCGAACTCGGCGCCACCTTCCCGGAGTTCCAGCCCGGTGAGACGTGGCGGGTACTCATCGACCCCGCAGGGCATCCTTTCTGCCTCTGCATCAAGTCCTGAGCTGCGACCGCTGCTCCGCCTCCATGAACTCGCGCAGCCGCGCGCGAGACGTCCACCAGCGTGCCGCTCCCCCGACAACCGAACCGATGCCGACGCTCACCAGGAACCCGAGCGCGTCCGGGAGATCGCGGGAGGCGGCCGCACAGGCCACGGAGGAAACCACCGCCGCGACGACGGGGACATAGCCGGCGTCAGGCCAGTTCTCCTGACTGTCCATTCGGGCACTCCGTTTCGATCATGCGTCAACAGTCGAAGACTCCCACGCAGTGATCACCGGGATAACCCGCCGCAGTTCGGGTCTTGCCCCCGCCGACCAGCGGGGGTGCTCGCCACGCACGTCAGGTTCGTCGGTTCTCCCGCCGGTTTGGCCGTGGCGCTGGCCCTGGCCTGGAAGCGGGTGCGTTGCGGTGGGCCGTGGCGGTCATGCCCATTGGCCGAAAGCCCGGACAGCACTGAGGACGCCGTCATCGCTACCGCCGAACCGGCCGGCTGGAAGGGCCGACCGGTCCGGGTGCTCGACGTCAGCCCCTGACGGGGCCTTCAAACCTCGCTGCGGGCCTCCCCGTCGCGGTGCCGGGGGCACGCGCAGGCCGGCCAGTTGAGCGGGTCGTGCGACGGGCGCTCGGCGTCGACCTCCTGGCGCGGCGAGAGTTCGATGCGCCGACCGTCACCGGTGATCCGGTAGGTGCGGATGGTCATCGAGCTGGCGTTGTCCATCGGATCAGATCACCTCGCACAACGGGCAGTTGGGCCACGCCAGCGGGCACGGCTTCGGCCCGGACGGCCGGACCCTGGCGACGATCAGCAGCAGCGACGCGGCCAGCCTGCCACCGCCGCCCCTGGTGCGCGGACGCGCACTCTCAGGGCTCGACATGCGCCGCGCCCGCCCGGAGAACCTTCGCCATGCGGCGGGCCGTATCGGGACGGGTGGCCCCCAGGTCGATCAGGTAGCGGCCGGTGAACTTGGCCGAGTGCCAGTCCACGCCGACCGAGACGAGCGGGACGCTGGAGAAGCTGAGCGCGTCCAGCAACTCCTCCAGCGCGTCCGCCGCGTCCTGCCGCGCCTCGGCGGTGTGCTTGGTCATTTTCGACGTCATCTTCCTGTCCGTTCACTCGTCTTGACCCCACCCTCACTATCTGTATGCCAGGAGTCGCACTCCGGGTCTACGCTTTCCAGGGGCGCGGCCGTTGACCTCGCCTCCGTCAATCAGGTAGGGGCGCAACCATGTCTCTGGCAGACCTTCTTGACCCGACGTCATCCGTACTCGCGTTCTACGCAACCGACTTGCGACGCAAGCGGGAGAAGGCCGGAATCTCGCAGCGGGCGTTCGCCAAGCTGGCGCTGATGGCGCCCTCGCTGCTCAACAAGATCGAGGCCGGGACGCGGCTGCCGACCAAGGAACTGTCGAAGCTGGCCGACGAGACGTTCGGGCTGGAGGACCACTTCCAACGACTCTGGCCGCTGGTCATCAAGTACGCGTACCCGGCGTGGTTCCGGCCGTTCGTCGACCTGGAGGAGGCCGCGACGGCGATTCGGTCGTTCCAGGTCCAGCTGATCCCTGGGTTGCTCCAGACCGAGGACTACGCGCGAGCGGTGTTCGGCGCGCGTCGACAGAACCCCGACTTCGTGAACGAGCAGGTGACCGCTCGGCTAGAGCGACAGCACATTCTGACGCGCGAAAATCGCCCCGACTTGTGGGTCGTCCTCGACGAACTCGTCTTGCGTCGCCCACTCGGCGGCAACAAGATCATGCGGAATCAGCTGGAGCGCCTCATCGCCGCAGCGGAGGAGCCGAGCACGGTGATTCAGATCCTCCCCTTCAGCTCCGGGGTGCACGCAGGGGTAGATGGTGCGTTTTCCGCCCTCACCTTGGACGAAGGGCCAGGCGTTGTCTACGTCGACGGCTTCTTGCAAGGGCAGATCAAGGCCGATCCCGCAGACGTCAGAGCCGCCGAGCGCGCCTATGATCTGCTCACAGCCGTTGCCCTGTCGCCCGACGCGTCGATCGATCGGATCGCCGCCGCCGCAAAGGACCTGAGATGACCACCACCGCAAGCAAGCTCCCCGTCGCCTGGCGCAAGAGCAGCTACAGCGGCAGCAACGGCGGGGACTGCGTCGAGGTGGCCACCACCGGCATCCCCGGCCTCACCCCCGTGCGCGACTCCAAGGACCCGCACGGCCCCGCCCTGCTCTTCCCCACGTCCGCCTGGGAGGCGTTCGTGTCCGCCACCGCCGCAGGCGTCTTCGGCGAGGTCTGAGCCTCCGCTGGGCAGCGCCTCCACCCATCGCGGCGGGCGTACGCTGCCACTAGAACGCTCGGTCCTCAGGAGGCGATATCCGGTGACTGCCCAGACAGAGAACGTCAACAGTGAGTGAGCCGCTGTTCGCACAGCCGGCCACGACCGAGGCTGCTCTGCGCGCGGCTGTGATGCGCCTGCACGCACGATCGGGAGCTCTTTTCGAACAGGAGTTCCGGGCAGCATGGGAAGCGGCCATCCAGACCGAGAGCGTCATCCCCATGCATGTCTTTCTGCACCGGTGGGCCGTGTGGGTCTGGATTGAACGCCACCCGGTCCACTCGGCCCGCATGCGCGAGCTGGAGGCCACGGTCGGTAGTTCCGACGACCTCACCACCCGACGCGCGGCGTCCGCAGAAATCTCCTCCCTCCTCACCCGAGCCGAGCGCGAGCTGGCGCGGTGAGCGACTGGACCTGGGTCTTCGAACCGGACGCAGACAACGTCGTCGGCGACACCCCTGGCGGCGCGCGACTTGGCGACTCCGATCGCCGCGTGGTCGAGGGAATCGCCCAGGAGCTGGCGGATGCAGCCGCCGTGAAATACACCGGCCCGATCGAATACGGGACCTCGGGCATCTCTCCTGTCCAGACCTACGCCCGCGGCCCCTACCTCATCTGGTACTTGGAGGACCGGCGCGGCGACGACGAGAACATCGACGACGGTCCTTGTGTCCGCATCCTCAAGGTGACGCTCTGGCCGGTCTGAGACGGGGCATCAGCTTGCCCACCCACCGGCGGCGGGTCGCGCGCATCTGATTGGCTGCTCCTGGACGCGACGAGTGGACTTGGCCGCAGGGCGGGCCCATGCGAGCGTCCACCGCCCCACTCCGCTACTTCTTCAGGAGCCTCTCCATGAGCAGCACCGTCACTCTCCAGGGCAACCCCGTGAGCGTCTCGGGTACCTTCCCCGTGCCCGGGACCGCCGCACCGGCCTTCTCCCTGGTGGCCAAGGACCTCTCCGACGTCACGCTCGCGCACTACGCCGGCAAGAACAAGGTCCTGAACATCTTCCCCAGCATCGACACCCCCACCTGCGCTGCGTCCACGCGTAGGTTCAACCAGGTGGCGAACGAACTGGCCGACACCGTGGTGCTCTGCATCTCGGCCGACCTGCCGTTCGCGCAGTCCCGGTTCTGCGGCGCCGAGGGCCTGGACAACGTGGTCACCCTGTCCACCCTGCGCGGCCGGGAGTTCCTGGCCGACTACGGCGTCACCCTCGCCGACGGCCCGCTCGCCGGTCTCGCGGCGCGCGCTGTCGTCGTCCTGGACGGCGACAACAAGGTCATCCACTCCGAGCTGGTCAGCGAGATCGCCGACGAGCCCGACTACGACGCCGCCGTCAAGGCCATCGACTGATGCTGCGTCAGGCATCGTTCGCCCTGTGACGTGCACGTGTGCGGGGCGGCTCCCGGTGGAGCCGCCCCGCACACCGCTGTGCAGGTCAGCCCTTCAGGCTCGCCACCAGGTCGACGTACCGCCGCTGTGCCGCGTGCTGCGTCGTGCCGCCAATTGTGGCCGCGGCCCCGACACGCGGTACTCGTCGGAAGAACCGTTTCGTCCGATTCGCCCCGCTCTAAGGTGATCCCGATTCACCCGTATGCCATTCAAAGGGATCACCTCATGCGTCTGCGCAACTCCGTCGTGGCCACCCTCGGCGCGATCGGCCTCGTCCTCTCCATCCCCGGCTCGGCCTCGGCGGCCGCCAGTGCCCACGGCAGCTTCATTTACCGGTACGGGTCGGTCGACGCCCCGCACATCAGCACCCTGATCGACCCCGACAGCCGGGTGTGCATCAACCTCCCCGAGGTCACGGACCTGGCCTACGACCCCGCCTTCCACCCGGAGAACCAGACCGACTCGACGGCGACGGCCTGGACCGGCCTGAACTGCACCGGCGACTACAACTCGATCAACCCGTACAAAAGCCGCAACAACAGCTTCAAGCTGCGCTCAGTGATCTTCTCCTGAGCCGAACGCACGGCGGGCCTCTCCCCCGGCCTCCCCACCGTCAGCGGGGGAAGGCCCGCCGTGCGCGCCAGCTCGTGTGCTCGCGTGCGACCGCGTCCTCGGCGTCGCCCGCCAGGCGCGCCCAACCGGCCTCGGCGTCCGGCTCGTTCGGGTCAAGTGTCGACAACTTGCCGTACACCACGTCGAGTTCCTTGGCCGCCAGCTGGTACGCCGAGACCAGCGGCCGCAGTTGCTTCAGCTGCGTCCAGGCGATCATCGCCGCCGCTGCCGCCGAGCAGGCACCGAAGATCTGCACCGACAGCGCCCCGAGCGCCTCGGCCACCGCCGCCGCGCCACCGACGATCATGAGTGCGGCCGTGCCCAGTCCCCAGGACACCGACTGCGACTCGCAGGCGTCCGCCTTGGCCAGGTACCAGGTCCGCTGGCCCTGCACCCGCAACTGCATGTACAGCAGCCGCCGGTCAGTCAGCGTGGCTGCCCGCAACTCCCGCATCCCGTCGGTGATCTCAGCCGCCGCGCCGTGCGGGATCGCGCCGGAGTCCTGGAACGCCTCCAGCAGATCGGTCACCTGGCCCAGGTACTCCTGGTCCACCTCGGCCGAGTCCGCAGGGCCGCCGAACGGACGGGCCCGGACGGTGTACTTCCAGGCCAGCGTCTTCACCGACTCGGCGACGGCTCGCGCTTCGTACCACCCGGCCTGCGGATTGTGCCGCCGCAGCCGGGACCAGAAGAATCCCGCCACTGCGAAGGCGGCCACCGAGACGAGTGGCGCCAGATCGGTCTTGCCCAGCTTCCCCGGTCCGGTGACCGCTCCGACCGCCGCTGCCGCCACCAGCATCAGGATCAGTCCCCGGTACCAGCGCAGGGTCATCCGCTGTCCGGAAAGAGATGCCTGGTCTGCCGTCTGGAACGGCTCCGGTAGAAAGTCCGCCTCGTCCACCCTGGTTGGGTCCCGTCGCACCATCAGTCTGTGCCCCCTCCCGCTACCCTCACCGGGCAGTCTGCCCGCACCTCACTGTGCTACGCGCATCGAAGAATGGGCAGAGCGCCGCACGGCCAATTTCCCCACCCATCACAGGACGAAACGTGCTCCCCCTCACCCGACTTGACGGCCACTCAACTCTCACGCCAAAACTCGTGTGGTACGCCGCCTACGGCTCCAACATGCACCTCGACCGGCTGACCTGCTACCTGGCCGGCGGCGTGCCCCCGGGCGGCGCGCACCGCAACCCGGGCTGCCGCGACCCGCGCCCGCCCCGACGGGACGAACCCGTCGTGCTGCCCGGTCGGTTGCACTTCGCGTGGGAGTCCACCGTCTGGACCGGCGCCATGGCCTTCTACGACCCGCTCGCCCCAGACCAAACGCCAGCTCGCGCCTACCTCCTGAGCGCCGAGCAGTTCTCCGACCTCGCCGCCCAGGAGATGCGCCACCCGACCGGCCACGATCTCGACCTGAGCACCGTCCTCGCCTGCGGCCGGGACGAGTTCGGGCCGGGCCGGTACCAGACACTGATCTGCCCGGGGCTGCTGGACGGCATCCCCGTCCTCACCGTGACTGCTCCCTGGCGCATCGCCGACGCGCCGCTCAACGCCCCCGCCGCCCGCTACCTGCGCCATCTCGCCAGCGGCCTGCACACCGCCCACGGCTGGTCCCCCGTACGCAGCGCCGACTACCTCGCCACCCGCCCGGGAGCCGCCGGCACCTGGACGCCGACGGCCGTCCTCACCGCCCTACGCGGCGATCGCCCCGACGAATGACCCCACGGCCACGGCCGCCTCAGCCTTCTCCAAATACAGGACGCCCACGGCGTAGCCGTCGTCGTCCACGACGGGCCAGGCGTCGAACTCCCTGATCCGCATCGCCTCGGCCGCCGAACCGATCGCCATGCCGGGCCAGGCGAACGGTCCGCTCTGGCGCACGATGGACCGGACGGGGGTGCGCGCGGTGTACCAGGAGCGCGGCAGGTACGGCGCGAGCTGAGCCCGGGTCACCAGCCCCACGCACCGGCCGTCGCTGCCGGACACCAGCAGGTGGTCGACCTGCGCGCCGCAGAGGATCTCCAGCGCCTTGTCCACGAGGGTGTCGTCGGAGATCTGGTGCCCGGGTCGGTTCATCGCCTTGGCGACGGTCGAAGGACGGCTGCCGGCCGTCGCGGTGGTCGAGCTACTCGTTCGGGTGATGGCGATAGTCACGGTCGCACCGCTGCCTGTCCCGGGGCGGGCCTGCACCCGCCCGGTGTTGTCGCTCACCCTGGACGACGCCGGAACGAGGACCGGAATACGAAGTGCCCTGGGTAGCCCCACCCTACTCCGCCGTTCAGCCCGGCAGCGGAGTACCGTCGAAGGTACCGAGGACCTACCGCACGTCGGCGACCGCGCCGGTGTCGCCCTGGGCAGCAGAGTCGGCCTCCGCAGGAGCCGAGACAGGCGGCACGCGCCATGGTGTCGAAGAGCACGGCATCGAACGACCTCCCCCTACGTCCGTACCGGACCTCCCGCCGCCACCTCTCGCCGCTCTACCCGCTGCCCTCCCGCCCCCGGCTGAGCCTGGAGCCGACCCTCACCCGCGCCGGCATGTTCGACGGCGCCTGGTGGCCTCGCTCCCGCGACGTCGAAGCCGAACTGCCGTGCCTGATCACGGCGTTGACGGCCCACCTCGGTCACATCAGCCGCGTCGGCCTGGACACCTCCGGCTGGGACGACATCCCGCGCTGCCTGACCGTCGACGGCCTCGCCATCCGCATCGGCCGGTTCTCCGCCGGCGCCGACACCGTCAGCGTGACCCGCAGCCTGGACGACCACTTCCTCCTCCTGGTCGTCCCCCCATGGGCCACCGCCACCGAGGCCGCCACCGCCATGACCGCCGCCGCCCGCCCCGGCAACCGCGCCACCGCCGCCCAACTCCTCGCCCCACCCCGCCAGTTCCTCGCCGAGCCGACCACCTGACACACCGCCTGCGCCCCAACGCCGCGGGCCCTCCCGCGCCGGTCGCGCGGAAGGGCCTTAGAGCAGGGGCAGTCGGCTACGCCAGGCCGAGGGCCGGGATCATGTAGTAGAAGACGAAGACCGCCGCGACCGCGTACAGCGGCAGCGAGACCTCGCGCCACCGTCCCGTGGCGATGCGCAGGATGCAGAAGGTGATGAAGCCCATGCCGATGCCGTTGGTGATCGAGTACGTGAACGGCATCAGGACCATGGTCAGGAAGGCCGGCATCGCGATGGTGTAGTCGTTCCAGTCGATCTCCCGGATGGAGTTCGCCAGGATCAGGAAGCCGACCGTGACCAGGGCCGGGGTGGCGGCCTGGGCGGGGACCATGGTGGCCAGCGGGGTGAGGAAGAGCGCGATCATGAAGAGCGCGCCGGTGACGATGCTGGCGAAGCCCGTCCGCGCGCCCTCGCCGACGCCGGCCGTCGACTCGACGAAGCAGGTGTTGGCCGAGGAGGAGGTCGCGCCGCCGAGGGCGGTGGCGATGCCGTCCACCATCAGGACCCGGCTCATGCCGGGCAGGTCGCCGTTCTCGTCCAGCAGGTGGGCCTCGTCGGCGACGCCGAGGATGGTGCCCATCGCGTCGAAGAAGCTCGACATCAGCACCGTGAAGACGAAGAGCACGCCGGTCAGCAGGCCGACCTGGTGGAAGCCGCCGAACAGGCTGACCTTGCCGACCAGCGAGAAGTCCGGCGCGGCGACCGGGTTGCCGGGCCACTTGGGCACGGTCAGACCCCAGACGTCGGCGGGGATGGTGGCGAACTTCTCGATGATCAGCGCGACCACCGTCATCGTCACGATCGAGACCAGGATCGCTCCGGGCACCTTGCGCACCACCAGGACCATGGTGAGCAGCAGGCCGAGGATGAAGACCAGCACCGGCCAGACCACCAGGTGGCCGGTGGAGCCGAGTTCCAGCGGGACGGTGGTGTGCGCGGCGTCCGGGATGCGGCTGACGAAGCCGGAGTCGACCAGGCCGACCAGCGTGATGAAGAAGCCGATGCCGATCGCGATGGCCTTGCGCAGGCCGAGCGGGACGGCGTTCATCACCCGTTCGCGCAGGCCGGTGGCCACCAGGAGCATGATGGCGAGCCCGGCGAGCACGACCATGCCCATGGCGTCCGGCCAGGTCATCTTGGGGGCCAGCTGGAGCGCCACGATGGTGTTCACGCCGAGGCCGGCGGCCAGGCCGATCGGGACGTTGCCGATCACGCCCATCAGCAGGGTGGTGAGCCCGGCGGTGAGGGCGGTGGCGGTGACCAGCTGGCCGGTGCCCAGGTGCGTGCCGTGCATGTCGACGGCGCTGGACAGGATGATCGGGTTCAGCACCAGGATGTACGCCATGGTGAAGAAGGTGGCGACACCGCCGCGGATCTCCCGGGGGATGCTGGAGCCGCGTGCCGAGATCTTGAAGTAGCGGTCCAGAACGCCCGCAGGCGTGTGCGGCGCCTGCTGGTGGGGCTCGGGCGACTCGGTGGTCGGCTGGGCCACGGATGGCATGCGATGTCCTCTGGTGGGGGCGCAGAAGGATGGGGCGAAAGCATGGGGGTTGGGGGCCTCCAAGTATGAATTGCCGGTCGTGCACGCGCTATCTTCGCGCGTAGAACCCGGCGCCGGGACAGACACCCGGAGCCGGGACGGACGGACGCGGGCGGCCCCCCGTAGGCTTGGGCCTCATGCCGAAGATCGCGCTGCGCCCCTCGCCCCCGCCGCTGGAAACCAACGACGTCGCGATCGTCGGCGCGGGCACGGCACTCTGGTTCCTGGCCTTCGTCGTCCTGCTCCCGTTCCACAGCACCCTTCAGGCCCAGGGCCACGGACACGGCAACTGGCAGTGGGTCTGCCTCAGCGGCGGACTGCTCGGACTGATCGGCCTCTGGTACTGCCGGGCCCGCCGGGCGGCCATCCTGCGCGACCGCGCGGCCGGCACCGATCAGCCTTAGGGCACTCGGACGGCCCGAAATCGGATGTAAGTAGCACGCACCGGACATTTCGCGCCCGTAGAGTCGGTGCCATGACCCACCCTGCGGAGGACACAGCCGACCCCGGCCCCGCCCGGGCGGAGGCGGCGGTCGATCCGGCCCCCGGCGCCCACGCCAGCCGCCCCGGCCAGGGCCGGCGGCACGGGCTGACCGCCGCCGAGGTGGCCGAGCGGGTCGCCCGCGGCGAGGTCAACGACGTCCCGGTGCGCTCCAGCCGCTCGATCGCCGAGATCGTCCGGGCCAACGTCTTCACCCGCTTCAACGCGATCATCGGCGTGCTGTTCGGGATCATCCTGGTGGTCGGCCCGATCCAGGACGGGCTGTTCGGCCTGGTGATCGTCGCCAACACCGCGATCGGCATCGTCCAGGAGGTGCGCGCCAAGCGGACCCTGGACAGCCTGGCGCTGATCGGCGAGGCCAGGCCCGAGGTCCGCCGGGACGGGCAGGCGCAGCAGGTGGCCGTCGCCGAGATCGTGCTGGACGACACCGTGCTGCTCGGCATCGGCGACAAGGTGATCGTCGACGGCCTGGTCAGCGAGGCGGACGGCCTGGAGATCGACGAATCACTGCTCACCGGCGAACCCGATCCGGTGCTCAAGCAGCCGGGCGACCCGATGATGTCCGGCAGCTTCGTGGTGGCCGGCGCAGGGGCGTTCACCGCGACCAAGGTGGGCCGCGAGGCGTACGCGGCGCAGCTCGCCGAGGAGGCCAGCCGGTTCACCCTGGTCAGGTCGGAGCTGCGCAGCGGCATCGACACCATCCTGCGGTTCATCACCTGGCTGCTGGTGCCCACCGCGCTCGGTCTGGTGATCAGCCAGTGGTCGGTGGAGCACAACGACTGGCGCGAGGCGATCCGCCGCACGGTGGCCGGCATCGTGCCGATGGTCCCCGAGGGCCTGGTGCTGCTGACCTCGGTGGCGTTCGCGATCGGCGTGGTGCGGCTGGGCCGCCGGCAGTGCCTGGTGCAGGAGCTGCCCGCGATCGAGGGCCTGGCCCGAGTGGACACCGTCTGCCTGGACAAGACCGGCACCCTCACCGAGGGCGGCATGGACGTGCTGGAGCTGCGCCCGCTGGACGGCGCGCAGCAGCAGTCGCTGCGGAGCGCGCTCAGCGCGATGGGCGGCGCGGACGCCCGGCCCAACGCCAGCATGCAGGCGGTCATCGACGCCTACGGCCCGGGCGAGCCGGACGGGCGGGAGTGGCGGGTGCTGGAGGCCGCGCCGTTCTCCTCCGCGCGCAAGTGGAGCGGCGTGGAGCTGCTGGAGCCGGGCGGCACCGAGGCCAGCTGGCTGCTCGGCGCTCCCGACGTGCTGCTGCCGGACGGCCACCCGGCGCTCGCCGAGGTGGACGAGCTGGGCGCCCAGGGCCTGCGGGTGCTGCTGCTCGGCCGCACGCCCGTCCCGCTGGACGCCCCGGACCCGGCCAAGGACCTCCAGCCGCTGGCCCTGGTGGTGCTCCGGCAGCGGGTCCGCCCGGACGCCGCCGAGACCCTGCGGTACTTCGCGGACCAGCGGGTGGACGCCAAGGTGATCTCCGGCGACAGCGCGGTCTCGGTCGGCGCGGTGGCCGCCGGCCTCGGCCTGCCCGGCGCCGAGCGCCCGGTGGACGCCCGGACGCTGTCCGCCGATCCGCTGGAGCTGGCCGACACCGTGGAGCGCACCACCGTCTTCGGCCGGGTCTCCCCGCAGCAGAAGCGCGACATGGTCGGCGCGCTTCAGTCGCGCGGCCACACGGTGGCGATGACCGGCGACGGCGTCAACGACGTGCTGGCGCTCAAGGACGCCGACATCGGCGTGGCGATGGGCTCCGGCAGCGAGGCGACCCGCGCGGTCGCGCAGATCGTGCTGCTGGACGACCGCTTCGCCACGCTGCCCTCGGTGGTCGCCGAGGGCCGTCGGGTGATCGGCAACATCGAGCGGGTGGCCAGCCTCTTCCTGGTGAAGACGGTCTACTCGGTGCTGCTGGCCCTGCTGGTGGTCTTCACCCAGCTGCCGTACCCGTTCCTTCCCCGGCACTCCACCGTGCTGAGTTCGCTGACCATCGGCATCCCGGCCTTCTTCCTGGCGCTGGCGCCGAACAACGAACGGGCCAGGACCGGCTTCGTGAAGCGGGTGCTGCGGATCGCGGTGCCCGGCGGCGTGATCGCCGGGACCGCCACCTTCACCGCGTACGCGCTGGCCCGCTCCGACCACGCCACCGACCTGACCGCCGACACCAGCGTCGCCACCCTGACCCTCTTCCTGGTGGCGATCTGGGTGCTGGCGATCGTGGCCCGGCCCTACAGCTGGTGGCGGCTGCTGCTGATCGGCACCATGGGCGGGGCCTTCGCCCTGGTGCTGACCGTGCCGTGGCTCTCGAACTTCTTCCAGCTGAAGCTGGTCGGCCTCCGGGACCCGTTGACCGGCGTCGCCATCGCGCTGGCGGCCGGGCTGCTGCTCGAACTGGTCTGGGTCTACGTCCGACACAACCTCAAGGAGTGAGTCACCCCTCGAAGTCCCGTGCGGCCGACAGCTCGTAGGCCCGGTCCGGCTCGGTGAGCGCGGCCAGCACCTCGAACCGCCGGTGCCACTGCCCGACCGACCAGGCCAGCCCGGCCGCCAACCCCTCCGGGGTGGCCGCGTGCAGCAGCCCCGGCACCGGCGGCACCTCGAACTCATCGTCCTCATCGGCAACTTCGGCCGACTCCGGGTCGTACGGCAGTTCGGGGGCCGACGCCGAGGTGTCCCAGCGCCAGTCGATCGCCGCCTCCTCGCCGTCCGGCCCGACCACCAGCAGCTCCTCGTGCTCCTCGTAGACGGCCGGGCAGCCGGGCAGCAACTCCCTTACGAACGCCGGGACCCGGTGCAGCGAGCCGTCCGAGAGCACCCGGCCGCCGGCGATCTCGCTGGCCAGCGAGACGTGCAGGCGCTCGGCCAGGGCCGCCGCCAGCGCGGGGGCGACCGGCAGCAGCGGGTACGGGTGCAGCAGCTGCACCAGGTCGGGCGCGTCGGCGACGACCGCCTCGGTGGCGTCCACCAGCACGGTGTGCGCCGGGCGCCGCCCGCTCTGCTCGTCCAACGGCGGCAGCGCCCGGACGGTGTCGAGGGATTCGACGTCGTCCACGGCGGCCAGCGCCGAGTAGATGCCGTGCAGTTGGCGGTGCGAGACCTCGCTGGCCGGGTCGGTCAGCCGGTCCAGCAGCTCGTCCGGGCCGTGCGGCTCGGCCAGCAGCGCGGTGAGCGTGGTGCGCACCCCGAGCGCGTGCAGGAACTGCTCGTCCAGCGTGGTGCGGGCCTCGTCGTAGAGGCCGCGCAGCAGCGGGTCGGCGCCGGCGGCGCGCAGCCCGGCGGGCTCCTTGCCGTCCAGCACCGGGTGGTCGCGCAGCCACCAGGCGGTGTACGGCGGCAGGTCGGTGTACGTGCCGCCGGGCAGCAGGACCCGGACGGGGGTGACCACCGCGTCCCGGTACGGCGGGCGGGCCAGCAGTGCGAGCGCCTCGGGCCAGGCCTCCTCGTCCACCAGGTCGAGGTCCCGGACCGCCAGCAACTCGGCGGCCACCGGCGGCACTCCGTACTCGACATCGTCCGCGTGCAGGGCCTCCAACACGTCCTCGCACCAGTCGGCGAGGCCGTCGGGCGCCTCGTCCAGCAGGCCGGTCGGCGAACCGCCGGCCGCCCGGTCGGCGGGGGCGGTCGGGTCGAGGCGCTCCAGGTCGTCCGGGTCGAGCACCACGTCCTCCGCGCGGACCAGCACGAAGCCGCTCAACACGCCCGCCGCCGAGAGGACTTCGGCGCCCCAGCGCTCCAGCAGCTCCTCGTCCACGTACGGCGCGTCCTCCGGGCGGGCCAGCCGGGCCAGCGGGCTGTCCGGGAGGATCAGTTCGCCGGCCCGGGAGAGCTCGCCCTCGTCGTCCAGCAGGGCGAGCCGGGCCAGCCACGGGTGGTCGCCCGGCCGGGCCTCGGCCGCCTTGACCAACGCCAGGACGGCGTCGGCCAGTTCGGCGGCGGCCTCGAAGTCGTCCTCGCCGGCCTCCAGCGAGCGCGCCACGGCGGCCCGCACCTCCGGGGTCTGCAGGATCCCGGCCGGGGTGGCGGTGACCGCGCCCAGCTTGGCCAGCAGCGGGTGCGCGGCGTCGGGGTGCGCGAGCCGCAGGTCCAGGCGCTCCAGGGCCTCGGCCAGCGCCTCGGGGTAGCCGGGGTAGCCGGCCCAGTCGGCGGCGTCCGAGGGCAGCAGCACCCGGCGCGGCCCGGTCACCGTACGGCCGGTGGCCAGCGGCACCGGCAGCGAGCCGAGCGCCTCCGGATCGGCGCCGAGCAGCGCCGCGTACAGGCTGCGCCACCAGGACGGCTCGCGCTCCAGGCCGCCGAGCTGGTCCACCACGTCGGCCAGCGGGATCCGCCGCACCTGGAGCGCGCGCAGCTCCGAGCGGCGCTCCAGGCCGGCCGGCAGCAGCCCGGGGAAGATCGGCGCGAGCGCCTCGACCACCGAGCCGTCGGCCCCCTCGACGAGCGTGGCGTCGCGCGGGCGCAGCGCGGGCGTGCCCTCCTCGACGGGGGCCGGGTGCGGCAGGAACGCGGTGCCGGGCAGCCGGCCGAGGATCGCGGCGCGCAGCGCGTTGTCCAGCGTGCCCTGCCCGAGCGGGCCGGGCACCAGCGCCAGCGAGCCGAGGTCGGCCCCGCGGGCGCGCAGCAGCTCGGCGTACGCGTCGGCCGCGCGCTCGGTCAGGTAGTCCGCCAGCGGGCCCGGCGCGACGTGTCGGCGGGTCGGGTCCAGCGGGTAGGAGGCGATCAACAGGGCCGGGACGCCGAGCGGTTCGTCGCTGGGGGTGGGCGAGTGCAGGACCGGCGCCACCGGCAGCGGCTGCGGGGTGCCGGATGCCGAGACCGGGACGGCCCAGGTGACCGTCCAGTACGGGCGGGCCCGCTCCTCGACCGGGCGGTCCACCAGCAGTTCGGCGGGGAGCGCGCCGGTGGCGGTGACGGTCTGCCAGACGGACTGCCCGGCGTGCGTCTCGTCGTGGTCGGTCAGGGTGACCACGCCCAGGCCGTGTTCGGTGCGCTCGGCGGCCGAGCGGGTCAGCGTGCGGCTGCGGCCGTCCGGGGTCTCGACCACCACCTCGGCGATGCCGGGCAGGGTGAGCAGCAGCGCGTCGTCGATGCCGTCCAGCAGGCGGCGGGTCAGATCCTCGGCGGCGGCGTCCCGCAGCTTGAGCAGCACCACGGTGTCGTAGCCGGCCGGCGGCTCGCCCTCGGCGGGCAACGGCAGGCGCAGCAGCGGGACATGGCCGTCGCGGCGGCGCAACTCCTCAGCCAGCTCCGGGTGTTCGCCGGCCCGCTGGTCGGCCAGCGCCTGCGCGGCGGCGAGCGACCAGCGCACCCCGCCCTGGGTGCTGAGCAGCATCGGCTCGTCGCTGACCGCCAGTACGGCCGCGAAGCCGACGCCGAAGCGGCCCACCGTCGGGTTCGCGTCGGCGCGCTTGGAGGAGGCGCGCAGGGTGGAGAGCGACTCGACCGCGGCGGCGTCCAGCGGGGCGCCGGTGTTCGCGGCGGCCAGCACGCCGTCCCGCAGGGTCAGCCGGAGCCGGCCGGGGCCCTGCCCGGCCCGGCCGGCGGCGTCCGCGGCGTTCTGCGCGAGCTCGACCACCAGCCGGTCGCGGTAGCCGCCGAGGGCCAACTCCTCCTCGGCGTTGGCGTCCTCGCGGAAGCGCGCCGGGGAGGCCGCCCAGGCGTCCAGGACCCGGCGCCGCAGGGCGGCCGTGTCGAAGTGGTCGGCGGCCTGTTCGTCGCCGCCGCTGCCGATGATGCGAGGCTCCACTGGACCTGCCGCCTTCCCCGTCGTCACACCTGACCTGCCGTCGGGGCATTCTCCCCCGTACGGGCAGGCCGGCCGACCAACGGGGCCGCCATCAGTGCTGTTACGAGTGGCCGAGCTCCTCGGCCGGGGCGTCGGGCTCCACCGAGCCGCTGGTGCGGTCGGGGTGAAGCTGCATCGGCTCGACCACCAGCTCGTCCAGGATCAGCTCGGACGGCGCCGTCGCGGCCGGCAGCACGACGGCCTCGGAGTGGCCGCCGCAGCCGTACGCCAGCGAGACGATCTGCCCGTCGGCCGGACCGTACTCGTTGCCGCAGACGCCGAACGCCTGGCCCAGCGAGCCGCCGATCGCGATCAGGAACCCGCAGCTGGTGCAGGAGGCCGGCGCGGACTGCGCCATCGGGGTCTCTGCGCCGTGCGTCTTCTCCCAGCGGTCGGCCGCCAGGTGCAGGCCGAGCCGGGAGAGCACCCGGGGACGGGACATCCCCAGCTCGGCGGCGATCGCGCCGATCTGCGCGCGGGCCGGGGCGGGCTGGACGGTGGGGTCCGAGAGGTCCAGATCCTCGTCACCGTCGAAGATCGCCGAGTTCGGGGCCGGCTCGTCCTCGCCGGTCCAGCCGGGCTCCAGGCGCAGGTCGTCGGCGTCGGTCGGCAGCAGGTCGCCGGGGCCGAGGTCGCCCGGGCGCAGGCGCTCGCTCCACGGCACCCACTGCGGCGCCAGCACGGCGTCCGGTCCGGGCAGCAGCACGGTCTCGTCCAGGGTCACCAGCTTGGAGCGCGGCGCGCGCGCCACGGTGACCGCCCAGTGCCAGCCGCGGTAGGCGGCGTCCACGCACTCGAAGGTGTGGGTGACGACCCGCTCGCCCTCGGCCTGAACCCCCAGGTGGGCACCGACGGCCTCTGCACCGACTGCGTCGACCGCTGCTTGCCTGGCGAGTTCGACGGCCTCGGCACAGAGCCGATCGGGGGTACGGCTTCGCATCGCAGCACTCACGGCGTCGGTTCTCTCCCAGTCTCTTACCTGCAGCCTATCGCCGGCAGCCCGGCCGGGCCGGTGCCGGGCAGTCGCGGCCGTCGTGCACGGGCCCGCCGCCGGGTGCGGGAATCCCCCCGGGCGTGGCGTCGTGTCGGACGAACCGCTGGTACCGCTCGCTCGTGGTACCGCTCCCTATTCTGCGCGAACCGGGCCGGTCCGTGGACCGACCGCGCCGCCGTCGGGCGATACCGTCCGTCCCCCTGCGCGATCACCAAGGCAGCGGTACGCGTAGTGCAGGCTACCCGTCGCCCCGGCTCCGGCGACAGTCCGGGAAGTCCGAGGCCACTCCGCAACCCGGCCGCGACCGGCTCGCGACCTGCCCGCGACCCGGGCCAGGCCCGGTCCGGCGCGGTCTTCGCAGGACCTCCAAACGCTGCTCGAACAGGCCGAGCCGCGCCGAGTGAAGCGGAATCTCTCGTCGCACACCGGATTGTCAGGCAGGATTGCCTGTGTGGCGGACGAAAACCCGTCGCAGCACGCCCTGCACGCTTCACCGCCTGCCAGGTCGGACCAGGTCGAACCCGAGGACGGGCGCGGCGGACCGGCGGCGGAGCCGGTGCCCGTGCCGCGACAGCAGACCTCGGTCCCCCCGGTGGACTCTACGGATCCACCGCCGGAGGGCGATTCCCCGGCGCCCCCGACCCAAATCGACACAGTCGAGTTCGCGGCGGTCGAAGCGCGCCGCAACGTCCTGGTCCGCGGCGCCTCCGCGGCCGGTCTCACCACCGGCCGGGTGGTGCACGGCACCGGCCGCCGGATCCGCAAGGCCACCTCCGCCGACGGCGCGGGCGAGTCGGGCCTGGCCAAGCTGATCGAACTGCACGCGCTGAACTCCTTCGGCGACATGCTGATCACCATCGCGCTGGCCTCCACCATCTTCTTCTCCGTCCCGACCGGCGAGGCCCGCGGCCGGGTGGCGCTCTACCTGGTCGTCACGATGGCGCCGTTCGCGCTGCTCGCCCCGGTGATCGGCCCGCTGCTCGACCGCGTCCCGCACGGCCGCCGGGCCGCGATGGCGATGTCGATGCTGGGCCGCGCCGTGCTCGCCTGGACGATGGCCGGCACGATCACCGACGGCAACCTCGCGCTCTACCCGGAGGCGCTCGGCTGCCTGGTCGCCTCCAAGGCGTACGGCGTGGTGCGCAGCGTGGTCGTCCCCCGGTTGAAACCGGCTCGGGTGACGCTGGTCAAGGCCAACTCGCGGGTCACCCTGGCCGGCCTGCTGGCCACCGGGATCGCCGCGCCGGTGGGCGCGCTGCTGCACCTGATCGGGCCGTCCTGGCCGCTGCGGGGGGCGTTCCTGGTCTTCGTGATCGGCACCCTGATGGCCTTCCACCTGCCGCACCAGGTGGACTCGGCCAAGGGCGAGCAGCGGGCCGTGCTGCACGCCTCCCCCGCCCCTCATCACGAACAGCCCGACGAGGCCGCCAAGCCGCCGAAGGCCACCCTGCGCACGGTCGGCCCGGCCGTGGTGCTCGGCCTGCGCGCGGTCGCCGCACTGCGCGGGCTCTCCGGCTTCCTGATGCTCTTCCTGGCCTTCCTGCTGCGCGCGGATCCGGTCGGCGGCCTGGCCCCGACCGCCGCGCTGGGCCTGGTGGCCGTCGCCGCGGGCGTCGGCAACGCGCTCGGCTCGGTCTTCGGCTCCTGGCTGCGCACCCGCGGCGGGGAGGTCACCGTCACCGCCATGCTGCTGCTGGCCACCACCGCGGCCGCGGCATCCGCCCTCTGGTACGGCCTGGTGACGATGCTGGTGGTGGCCGCGGTCGCCGGAGTGGCGGGCTCGCTGGCCAAGCTGGCGCTGGACGCGCTGATCCAGCGCGACGTCCCCGAGGCGGTCCGGACCTCCACGTTCGCCCGTTCGGAGACCCTGATGCAGCTCTCCTGGGTGGCCGGCGGCACGCTCGGCATCCTGCTGCCGCTGAACGGCACGCTGGGCCTGTCGATCGCCGCGGGGGTGCTCGCGGTGGTCCTGCTGTGGACGGTCGTCGCGCTGCTCCGCTCGGGGGTTCGCAGCGGCGCACCGCACCCCCGCGTCGCGTGATCGTCAGAGTTGGGTAGCCTTCGGTCCATGAGCCTCAGCACCCGTGTCATCGCCGGTCTCGGCGCCGTTGTCGTGATCGGCGCCGGCACGCTCGGCGGGTCGATCGCCTATGCATCCGGCAAGAACGCACCGGTGGGGAGCCGCGCCACCGTCACCGTCGGCCGCAACTCCCACGCGTACGAGCCTTCCTGCTACAACGCGGGCAAGCCGTTCGACGCCGCCGCGAACGCGGCCTGCGGCGCGCTGTCGAAGTCGACCGGCAAGTTCCCGGTCATCAACGTGGAGACCGCGGACCAGATCGGCGTCGGCGTCGACCCGAACACCGCCAAGAACGGCTGGCAGGCCTACACCAACGGTGGCAGCAGCAGCCAGGGCGGCGGCGGCACCCCGATCGCCAAGCAGCAGAAGAACAACACCTTCTCGGGCCTGCAGCCGGCGGCGAACCTCCTCACCTCGACCCGCGACACCACGGTCACCATCGTCGAGTTCGACCCGAAGACGGCCAACTCGCAGCAGCCGAACATCATCGCCGTCTGGTTCGTGACGCTGCGGGACAACGCCCAGCCGCCCGCCTCGCCGCTGTCGCAGGACCCGTCGCAGGGTCAGGGCCAGGGCCAGGACCCCTCGCAGGGCCAGGACCCGTCCCAGCAGCAGTGACGGACCACGTCGCAGCACCCGACGACCAGCAGCCGGAGGCCCGGCTGCTGGTCGTCGTCGCCGTTGCGGCCGAAGCCGAGGCGGTGCTGCGCGGCGCCCCGGCCGGCCGGGTCGAGGTGCTGACCGCCGGCGTCGGCCCGGCGGCGGCCGCCGCGGCCACCGCCGGTGCGCTGGCCGTTCGGCGCCACCCGCTGGTGCTCTCCGCCGGGATCGCCGGCGGCTTCGCCCCGCACGCGCCGATCGGCGCCGTGGTGGTCGCCGACGCGATCGTCGCCGCCGACCTGGGCGCCGAGACGCCGGACGGCTTCCGGGACGTCGCCGCGCTCGGCTTCGGCACCGTCCGGCACACCCCGCCGCCCGGCACCGTCGCGCTGCTGGCGGCCGCCACCGGCGCCGTCACCGGCCCGATCCTCACCGTCAGCACGGTCACCGGCAGCGCCGCCCGGACCGCCGAGCTGAGCGCCCGCCACCCCGGCGCGGCGGCCGAGGCGATGGAGGGCTTCGGCGTCGCCGAGGCCGCCGCCCGGTACGGCGTGCCGGTGGGCGAACTGCGCGCCGTCTCCAACACCGTCGGCCCGCGCGACCGCTCCGCCTGGCGGATCGGCGAGGCGCTCGGGGCGCTGGAACGGGCCTTCGCCGCCCTTCCGTACGAGAAGCTCCTCCTGGAGGTGGACGGTGGCTGAGCCACTGCGGATCGCGTACTCCCCCTGCCCCAACGACACCTTCGTCTTCCACGCCTGGGCGCACGGCCTGGTCCCCGGCGCGGACGCGCCCGAGGTGCTCTTCGCCGACATCGACGTCACCAACGGCCTCGCCGAGCGCGGGGAGCTGGACGTCCTGAAGATCAGCTACGGCGCGCTGCCCTGGGTGCTGGACGAGTACGCGCTGCTGCCCTGCGGCGGGGCGCTGGGACGCGGCTGCGGGCCGCTGGTGCTGACCCGGCCGGACGCCTCGGCCGACCTCAGCGGCAAGCGGGTCGCGGTGCCGAGCGAGCGTTCGACGGCGTACCTGCTGTTCCGGCTCTGGGCCGCCGAAGCGGTGCCCGGCGGGCTCGGCGAGATCGTCGTGCTGCCGTTCCACGAGATCATGCCGGCCGTCCGGGACGGCCGGGTGGACGCCGGACTGGTGATCCACGAGGCCCGGTTCACCTACCAGCAGTACGGCCTGGCGAAGCTCGCCGACATGGGCGAGGCCTGGGAGCGGAGCACCGGCCTGCCGATCCCGCTGGGCGCCATCGTCGCCCGCCGCTCGCTGGGCGCGGCCCGGCTGCAGGAGATCGCGGAGGCGATCCGCGGCTCGGTGCGGGCCGCCTGGGAGGAGCCGGCGGCCTCCCGCCCGTACGTGCTGGCGCACGCCCAGGAGATGGACCCGGCCGTCGCCGACCAGCACATCGGGCTCTACGTCAACGAGTTCACCGCCGACCTGGGCGAGGCCGGCTACGCGGCCGTGCGCGGGCTGCTGACCAGGGCGGCGGCCGAGGGCCTGGTCCCCGCGATCGGACCGGACGCGCTGGCCTTCCCGTAGCGGACGGCCAGCGCGTGCGGCTCAGACGTCGAACTGGTCCGCCACCGCGCGCAGCAGGGCGGCGAGCTGCGGGCCGGCCGGCTTGGTCGGGTAGCGGCCGTGCTGGAGCCCGGGCAGGATGCCGTCCAGCGTGGTGATCAGGTCCTGCACGATGGGTGCCATGTCGTCGGCGCTGCGCCGCTGCGCGGCGGCCACCGAGGGCAGCGCGTCCAGCAGGGTCACCGACATCGCCTGTTCGCCGCGATGCCCGGCGACCACCCCGAACTCCACCCGCTGACCCGGCTTGAGCACACTCACCCCGGCGGGGAGCGCCTTGCTGTGGACGAAGACGTCATCGCCGTCGTCGCGCGACAGGAAGCCGAAGCCCTTCGTCTCGTTGAACCACTTGACCTGGCCGGTGGGCATCTCGACATTCCTTGGTGTGGAGGTGGGCACCCCGGCAGCTGAACCGGGGAACCGAACGGAGTGGTGGGGCCGGACCTGGCTCGGCACGTCCGGAATCAGTGACAGGTGGACGCGGAGCAGATGGACGGCTGGGCAACGGGCCGTCATTCGCGGGCTTTCGCCGCAGACTAACGACCGCTCAAGGGTTTCACTCGCGTACGGCCGGGGCACGGTGCCCGGCTCTGGCGCGGGCGGGCGGCCAGGGTACGGCGGGACCGGGTCGCGACGCGGCACTCTCCACTGGCTCACACCCCCTGGCAGGAAGCGGGGTCGTCGGTGACCCCGTGCGAGACCTTGCATACCCCTGTCTGCCTGCGGTCAAAACTCCCTGTCCACGAGGAACCGCAGGCAGTGACGGCCCGTCAGGCCGCCGGGAGCCCCGCCGGAGCTCCCGTCTGCGAGACTGGGACGTCCGCCAGCACCCAAATGTCAGGAGATCCGTGGTGAGCAGCGATGCCGGCGAGCGCCTGGTCCGGACCGGCGCCATCGTCTTCTGCGTGGGCGCGCTGGCCACGATCGTGACCTTCGTGCCGCTCTTCCTGCACCTCACGCCGCTGCCGACGCCGGCGTACTGGGCGAGCATGCTGATGCCGCTCGGCTTCCTGCTCGCGCTGGTCGGCCTGTACCGCTCCGCCCGCGCCCAGCGCCGCCGCGCCGACGCCGCGTAGCCGCTGCGCTCAGCGCGCCAGGTGCCCGGCCAGCCAGCCGGGGAAGGCGGTCAGGTCCGCCAGCACCACGTCGGCGCCGGCCGCGGTGAGCTCCTCGGCCGCGTACGGGCCGGTGGTCACCCCGACCGCCACCGCACCGGCCGCGCGGGCACCGACGATGTCGCCCAGGTGGTCGCCCACGTAGACGCTGGCGCCCAGCTCGCGCAGTGCCGTGCCCTTGGTCTCCGCCCAGAGGTCGCCGACCACCGCGTCGGACTCGATGCCCGCGTGCTCCAGGTGCAGGCGCGCGTTCGGCTCGTACTTGCCGGTGATCACGACGACCCGGCCGCCGTGGGCGCGGACCGCGGCCACCGCCTCCAGCGCGCCCGGCAGCGGGACGGTCGGCGCGAAGGCGTGGTCGCGGTAGAGCGTGCGGTAGCGGGTGAGCATCTGCGGGATGTGCTCCGCGGGGAACCAGTTGGCCAGCTCGTCGGCGAGCGGCGGACCGAGCCGGGTGACCACCAGGTCCGCGTCGATCGGCACCCCGGTCTCGGCGACGAGCGCCTCGTAGGTCGCCTTGATGCCCGGACGGGTGTCCAGCAGGGTCATGTCGAGGTCGAAACCGACGGTGAGCAGGGCGGGAGCGGCAGAGGTAGGCATACGGGCCAGCCTAGCCAGGCCCGCGAGCGGGTTCTGCGCGATGATGGGCGCACCGACCGCCAGGGAGCGCCGATGCCTCGTCAACTGACGCGCCGGGCCGTGCTGGGCACGGCGGCGGCGGCCGCACTCGGCGCCTGTACGCCGCTGGGCGGCCGAGCCGCGGTGGCGCCGACAGCCCAGCCGAGCAGCATCGTCGGCACCGCGAACGGGCCGGTGGCGGTGGCGGCCGCACCCCTGCGGGTGGTGGTGCTGGACACCGCCGAGCTGGACTCCGTGATGACCCTGGGGATCACGCCGGTCGGCGCCTCCCGCCCGGCGGCCGACCGGACCCTGCCCGGCTACTGGCCGGCCTCCCGGCTGGCCGCGGTGGCCGGTACCGGGGCGGTCGCCGATCCGGACTTCGCGCTGGTCAGGGCACTGCGGCCGGAGCTGATCCTGAGCAGCCGGGTGCGCGACGCCGCCCGCTACGAGGCACTGCGGGAGATCGCCCCGACCGTGCTCAGCGAGACCACCGGCTCCCCCTGGAAGGCCAACTTCCAGCTGCACGCCCAGGCGCTCGGCCGCCTGACGGAGGCCGCCGCGATCGTCACCGCCTACCGCGGCCAGGTCGCGCAGGTGTCGCGCGCCCTCGGCGGCCCGGGCGGCACCTCGGCGAAGCACGTCAGCCTGGTGCGGTTCGTCCCGGGCGGGCGGATCCGGCTTTACGGGCGGCAGAACTTCCCCGGCACGCTGCTCGCCGACCTCCAGCTCGGCCGGCCCGCCGCACAGAACGTCGACCAGTTCGACGTCGAGATCACGCTCGACCAGCTCGCCGGCGCGGACGGCGACGTCCTGCTCTACGCCACCTACGGCGATCCGGCCGCGGCCGGCACCACCGCCGCACTGGCCTCCCCGGGCTGGCGGGCACTGAGCGCGGTGCGGGCGCACCGGGCCTTCCCGGTGGACGACCAGCTCTGGTTCGAGGGCATCGGGTACACCGGCGCCGAACTGGTACTGGCCCAGCTCCAGTGCCTGCTGGGCTCTTAGGGCCTGTCCGGCCGATAGGGCCTCCCGACATCTTGTGACGTACGCCACAGCGGGCCCACCATGGCGATATGACGAACACTCAGACCAGAGGTGAGTCAGCATCCGACGAGCAGTCCGGATCCGGGGCACGGCGGCGCAAAGCCGCGCTGGCCCGCGCCTTCTCGCTCGCCGCCGACGAGTACGACGAGGCCAACGGCCCGTTCTTCAACCCGGTCGGCGTCCGACTCGCCCAGCTGGCCGGGCTGCGGCCCGGTGATCGCGTCCTGGACGTCGGCTGCGGCCGCGGAGCGGTGCTCTTCGCCGCGCTCGCCGAGGTCGGACCCGAGGGGTACGTGGCCGGCGTGGACCTCGCGCCCGGGATGGTCCGGGCCACCGCCGCGCAGGCCGCCGGACGGGGACTGCGCAACGTCAGCGTCCGGGTGGACGACGCCGAGTCGCTGGGGTTCCCGGACGGCTCGTTCGAGGCGGCGCTCTCCTCGTTCGCGCTGATCTTCACGCCCGACCCGCAGGCCGCGCTGGACTCGCTGCACCGGGTACTGATCCCGGGCGGGCGGCTCGGCTTCACCGCCTTCGGCGCCGACGAACCCGGCTGGGACCGTCCGATGGCGGCACTGAACGCCTTCCTGCCGCCCGAGGCGGCGCGCCGCCGGCAGAGCAGAGCGGCCAAGTTCAACCCGCTGGGCCGCAGCGCCGAGGAGGCCGCCGAACTGCTGCACCGGGCCCGGTTCACCGACCTGCGGACGGTCGAGCACCCCGCCGCGACGCACTACCCCGACGCCACCGCCTGGTGGCAGTCGCTGCGCGCCGGGGGCTGGCGCGGGCTGCTGGAGAGCATCCCGGCCGAGCGGCTGGACGAGGCGCGCGCGGCCGCCCTCGCCGAGCTGGCCCCGCTCGCCCGGCCGGACGGCAGCCTGGTCCGCCGGACGGCGATCCGGTACACCACGGCGCTCAGCGGGTAGCGGACGCGCGCTTCGTGACGGCGGAGTGCGCCCGGAACAGCACCGGGATGACGCCGTACGACACCACCGGCACCACCAGCGCGGTCAGGATCAGGGTGCGCATTGCCAGCGGGAGATGGGCGGTGTGCGGGCCGAGCAGGGTCGAGGCGAGGGTGATCGTCGGGTAGACGGCCAGCCAGGTGATCAGTGCGCGGTGGTGGATGTTCGGTTGCACGGGAGCCCCCTGAGGCGTCGAAGGAGAGAATCTCCAACTGGATAGTTGGAGTCTGCCACGGACTCCGACCAGAGTCCAACCATTCAGTTGGAGATTGCCGTACGCTGCACCCATGGCATGGGACACCGCAAAGACCAAGCAGCTGCTGCTCGACGCCGCCGTCCGGGAGTTCGCCGAACACGGCCCGCAGGGCGCCCGGGTGGACCGGATCGCCAAGCTCGCCGGCGTCAACAAGGAGCGGATCTACCAGTACTTCGGCAACAAGGAGCAGCTCTTCGGCCACGTCATCGAGCAGGAGCTGAGCCGAGTGATGGCCGTCGCCTCACCCGATCCGCAGGACTGCGCCAGCCTCGGCGAGTACGCCGGGCGGCTCTTCGACGCGCACACCGCCGACCCCACCTTCCTGCGGCTGCTGCGCTGGGAGGGACTGCTGGTCGGGGACGGTCCGGTGGTCGGCGACGCCGAGCGCGCGGCGCACTACGCGGAAAAGGTCGCCGCCGTGGTCCGCGCGCAGCAGGCCGGGACGGCGACCTCCGAAGTCGCGCCGCAGCACCTGCTCTACGCGGCCTTCGCGATGGCGGCCTGGTGGTTCGCGGCTCCCCGGGTGATCGCGATGATCATGGCGGACCTGCCGAACGACAGCACCGAGAGCCGCCGCGCGGCGCTCGTCCAGCTGGTCGACCGGCTGAGCCGAGCTGACGTGAACTGAGCAGCGGCTCTACGCCTGGGAGCGCCGGCGCATCGCCACGACGAACAGGAAGAGCGCCGAGAGCACCGCGGCCAACCGCAGCACCCCGGGGGTGGAGGTGAAGACGGCGTGCGTCATCGGCGCCCCCTTCGCCAGCGGCTCGCCCCAGCGCCCGGTGCTGCGCCCCCAGAACCAGAAGGCGGACACCGTCATGGTGATCAGCGGGATGCCGATCACCGCGAACCGCTTGGTCAGCTCACCCAGCTGCTGCGAGAGGTAGCCGAGCACCCAGCCGGCCAGCATCACCAGGATCAGCCCGGTCACCGACCCGCCCACCAGCACCGCCGCGGAGAGCAGCAGCAGCGGTGAGGGGCGGCGGCCGGCCAGGAACCCGCGGCTGGGCAGCGGCTGCGCGTCCACGACGTCCGCCGCAGCGGTCACCGGCGCGATCCCCGGGCGGCGCTGCACCGGGATCCAGCGCGACCGGGCGGCCGGCGGCTCCACCGCCGCGACCTCCTCCGGCGGCTCGGCGGCCTCGGCGGGCTCGGTGTCGTCGGGCGGGAACGCGATCTGCACGGAGTCCCAGCCGGGGTAGTCGGCGGCCGTGGCCCTCGGCAGCACCGGACCGGGTGAGACCGGCGCGATCAGCCAGGCCGGCGGCTGCTCGGGCATCGGCGGGAGTACCGGCGGCGCGGCCACCGAGCGCTTGCGGAAGATCGAACGGGACTGCTGCACCGGGACCTCCGGCGCCGGCGGCCCGGCGGGCTGCGCGGGACCGGCGACGGACCGGCTCTCGGTCGACCGGCTCGGCGGCACCGGCTTCGCCAGGCTCGGTCCGGGTCGGACCGGACCCGGCCGCACCGGGCCGGGTGCCGCGAACTCGGCGGGGTCCACGACGTAGACGCCGTCGCCGCCGTCGCCGCCCTGCGGCTCGTCCGACGCCTCGTCCGAGGCCTCCTCCGGCGGGGTCGCGGCGCCGATGACCCGCCAGGGACCGTCCACCCGCCACCACTCACCGCCCGACAGGCCGCCCGTGTACCCGTCGGCGTGCCCTTGCGACCGGTCCTCCGGGCGCCCGCCCGGCTGTCCGTCCGACTGCCCACCCGCCATTGCCAGCCACCCTGTTCCGTACGCCAGGCCCTGCCGCCCGCTGACGCTACCGACTGCCGCCCCTCGACGCGACCCACCTACCCGCCCAGCAGAACCCGTACCCGGTCACGGCTCCCGGGCTTCACCTGGGCCGACTACTCTGGATCGGATGACCACTGAGCCGAACGGACAGCCCGGCAGGGCCCGCACCCTCGCCGAAGAGCTCCGTGCCCGCAGCGACGATGCGCTGGCCACCCTGCTGCGGCTGCGCCCCGATCTGCTCAACCCGGTCCCGAGCGATCTCACCCAGCTCTCCGCCCGGCTCTCCAGTCGGGCCTCGGCGCTGCGGGCGCTGGAGCGCCTGGACCGCTTCACCCTCCAGGTCGCCGAGGCGCTGGCCGCGGCCCCCGACGGCAGTCCGGACACCGTCGCGCGCGACCTGCTGGCCGGCCCGGCCCGGGTCAAACCGCACCCGGCCGCCCAGCCGGTGGAGCGGGCGGCCGTCGTCGCCGCGCTCCCCAAGGCACTGGCCGCACTGCGCGACCGGGCCCTGCTCTGGGGTCCGGACTCCGCGTTGCGCCTGGTGATCGCGGTCCGCGAGGCGCTCGCCCCGACCAGCTCGGCCCCCGGCAGCACCCGGCTCGGCCCGACCCTGGCCGAGGCCACCCTGGGGATGTCCCCTGCCCGGTTGCAGCAGCTGGTGACCGGTGCCGGCCTGCCCGGCACGGCCGACCCGGTGACCGGCGTGGCGGCGCTGAGCGGGCTCTTCACCGACCGCAAGCGGTGCGCCGCGCTGCTCGCGCAGGCTCCGGAGGCCGCCCTCGGCGTGCTGGACAAGCTGGTCTGGGGCCCGCCCACCGGCACCGTCCCGGACGCCGGCCGCCCGGTGACCGTCGGGGACGCGCGCAGCCCCGTCGAATGGCTGCTGGCCCGCGGTCTGCTGCTGCCCTCGGGCCCGGGCACCGTGGTGCTGCCGCGCGAGCTGGCACTGCACCTGCGCGGCGGGCGCAGCCACCAGGTGGTCGAGCCGGCGGCGCCCGCGCTGGTGCCCACCGTCGAGCGCGATCCACAGGCTGTGGACAGCGCGGCGGCCGGCCAGGCGTACACGGCGGTGCGCACCATCGAGGAGCTGCTCGACTTCTGGGGGCTGCAGCCCCCCGCCACGCTGCGCGCCGGCGGCCTCGGCGTCCGCGACCTCAAGCGCACCGCGCTCACCCTGGACTGCTCCGAGCAGCAGGCCGCCTTCTGGCTCGAACTCGCCTACGGCGCAGGCCTGCTGGCCCCGGACGGCGAGAGCTCCGAGTCGCCCGCCCGGATCGGCGAGGTCTGGGCACCCACCCCCGCGTACGACCTCTGGCTCCAGCAGCCGGTCACCGAACGCTGGGAGCTGCTGGCCCGGACCTGGCTGGCCGCCACCCGGGTCGCCGGACTGATCGGCGCCCCCGACGGCAAGGGCAAGGCCCGCGCCCCGCTCGGCCCCGAGCTCGACCGGGTGCTCGCCCCCGCCACCCGGCGCGCCGTCCTGGAGCTGCTGGCCCAGCTCCCGCCCGGCGGCGTGGCGGACCCGGCCACCCTGCTGGCCGTCCAGCGCTGGCACCGCCCGCTGCGCGGCGGCGCGGCCGGCCCCGACGGCCTGGACCTGCGCGAGCAGCTCACCGGCTGGACCCTCACCGAGGCCGAGCTGCTCGGCCTCACCGGCCGCGGCGCCCTCGCCGCCCACACCCGCGCCCTGCTGGCCGGCGAGGACCCCGGCCCGGTGCTCGCCCCGCTGCTGCCCCGCCCGCTGGACCACGTGATCCTGCAGCCCGACCTGACCGCGATCGCACCGGGCCCGCTGCTCACCCCGCTCTCGCAGGCCCTCTCGCTCTGCGCCGAGATCGAGTCCAAGGGCGGCGCGACGGTCTACCGCTTCACCGCCGAATCGATCCGCCGCGCACTGGACGCCGGACGCAGCGCCGCCGACCTGCACGTCTTCCTGGGCCAGCACTCCCGCACGCCCGTACCGCAGCCGCTCAGCTACCTGATCGACGACGTGGCCCGACGGCACGGCGTCATGCGGGTCGGCGCCGCCTCGGCGTACCTGCGCTGCGACGACGGCGGCCTGCTCGCCGAGGTGCTCGCCGACCGCCGCACCGTCGAGCTGCGGCTGCGGCTGCTCGCGCCCACCGTGCTCGCCGCCCAGGCCCCGCCCGAGACCGTGCTCGCCGTGCTGCGCACCATGGGGTACGCGCCGGCCGCCGAGTCCTTCGAGGGCGACCTGCTGATCACCCGGCCCGACAGCCACCGCACCCCGCACCGCAGCGCGCCCACCCCCGTCTCGGAAGGCCCCTCGACGCCGGACGCCGTGCTGCTCGGCGCCGCCGTCAAGGCGATCCGGGCCGGCGACCGGGCGGCCACCGCCGTCCGCCGCGAGACCGTCACCGGGCCGGCCGCCAACCGCCCCCCGCAGGGCCCGGCCCGCACCGACACCCGCCAACTCCCGCGCACCGCCGCCGCCGACACCCTCGCCGCGCTGCAGACCGCCGTGATGCTCGGCGAACGGATGTGGATCGGCTACATCAACGCCGAGGGCCTGGCCTCGCAGCGCGTCATCGACCCGGTGAAGGTCGAGGGCGGCTTCGTGACCGCCTTCGACCACCACGCCGAGAAGCTCAACACCTTCGCCCTGCACCGGATCACCGGCGTCGCCGAACTCGACGAGAACTGAGGCCCGTCAGCATGGAACCCGCCGGCACCGAACTCGCCCCCGGCATCCGCTACGCCGTCACCGACCGCCACGGCGGCTTCAGCGGGCCTCCGTTCGACTCCCGGCACCTGGGCGGCGCGACCGAGGACAGCTACCAGGACGTGCTGCGCAACCGCGAGTCGACCGCGCGCGAGCTGGGCCTGGCGCCGGACCGGGTGGTCTGGATGCGGCAGGTCCACAGCGCCACGGTGGCCCGGGTCTCCCGGCCCTGGGGATCGGACGCCCCCGGCCTGGACGCCGTCCTCACCGACGAGCCCGGCCTGGCCCTTGCCGCGCTGGCGGCGGACTGCGCCTCGGTCCTGCTCGGCGACCCGGTGGCCCGACTGGTCGGCGCCGCACACTCCGGACGCGTCGGCACCCTCGCCGGCGTGGTGCCCAACCTGGTCGCCGCGATGGCCGAGGCCGGCGCCGAACCCGCCCGGATGACCGCCCTGGTCGGCCCGATGGCCTGCGGCCGCTGCTACGAGGTCCCCGAGCCCATGCGCGCCGAAGCGAGCGCCACCCTCCCCGCCCTCTGGTCCACCACCCGCCAGGGCACCCCCGCCCTGGACATCCGCGCCGCCATCACCGCCCAACTCACTGCCGCCGGCCTCACCGAGATCCGCCACGACCCCCGCTGCACCATCGAGGACCCCGACCTCTTCTCCCACCGCCGCGACCACCGCACCGGCCGCTTCGCCTCGTACATCTGGCTGGAGGACCGAAGCCAAGGCTCGGTCACCATGTAAGGATCTGCTCACCATCCAGATCCGGGAGTACCATCGTGATATGAGCGTCACACATGAACTCCCGGTGAGCCGGACGAGAATCGGTCAGCGCGGCAAGATGGTGATCCCTGTCGCAATCCAGAACACCGTCCACGTGGGCGAGGGCACCGAGGTCGTCATCCGCTCCCTGGGCGAGGGCACCTTCATCGTGGAGACCCTCGACGCCGTCAAGCGCCGACTGCGCGCAGCCGCCCCCGTCGGCGACGGGGACTCGGCCGCCGAGGCCCGCGAGGACGCCGCGGAAGAAGAGGCTGCCGAGAACGACACCGCCCGGCACGGCGCCCCGTGACTCATGTCCTCGATTCCTCGGCCGTCCTCGCCTGGCTGTTCCAGGAACGCGGCGAAGAGGTCGTCGACCCGGTCCTGACCGGTGCCACGTTGACCACGACCAACCTTGCGGAGGTATGCCGCCGGGCTGAACAGCGCGGATATCAGCGGGCCACCGCCGACCTCGCCGAGGATCTCGTCAGCGCCGGGCTGACCCTGGAGGAGACCGTCACCCCTGCCGACGCGGTGCGCGCGGCCGAACTGATCCGGCTCTCCTACGACGAGCGCGACTGCCGCACCAGGCGGGGCGAGGAGAAAACCGCAGTCCTGTCACTCGGTGACGGCATCTGCATCGCGGTGGCCGAGCGCCTCGGCCTGCCCGCGATGACCAGTGACCGGGCCTGGAAGGACCTGGAGAACCTCTTCCACACCAAGGTCGTCCTGATCCGCTGACCGGCCGCTTCGCCTCGTACATCTGGCTGGAGGACCGAAAGCGCCCGGAGTGAGCGACACTGGAGGGTCTGCGTCTGACCGATGGAGGATCGCTCAAAGTGAACGACGGCCCGCTGATCGTACAAAGCGACAAGACTCTGCTGCTGGAGATCGACCATCCCACAGCCGCCGAGTGCCGCCGAGCCATCGCGCCCTTCGCCGAGTTGGAGCGCGCGCCCGAGCACGTCCACACCTATCGGGTGACTCCGCTGGGGCTGTGGAACGCGCGGGCTGCCGGGCATGACGCGGAGCAGGTGGTGGACGCGCTGGTGAAGTACTCGCGCTACCCGGTGCCGCACGCGCTGCTGGTGGACGTCGCCGACACGATGGCGCGGTACGGGCGGCTGAAGCTCAGCAAGCACCCGGTGCACGGGCTGGTGCTGACCACCACCGACCGTCCGGTGCTGGAGGAGATCCTGCGGTCGAAGAAGATCATGCCGCTGGTCGGCGCCCGGGTCGACCCGGACACCGTGCTCGTGCACCCCTCCGAGCGCGGGCAGATCAAGCAGACGCTGCTCAAGCTCGGCTGGCCGGCCGAGGACCACGCCGGGTACGTGGACGGCGAGGCGCACCCGATCGAGCTGGACCAGAACGGCTGGCAGCTGCGCCCGTACCAGCAGCAGGCGGTCGAGGGCTTCTGGCACGGCGGCAGCGGTGTCGTGGTGCTGCCCTGCGGCGCGGGCAAGACGCTGGTCGGCGCGGCGGCGATGGCGGAGGCCAAGTCGACCACGCTGATCCTGGTCACCAACACCGTCTCGGCACGGCAGTGGAAGCACGAGCTGGTCAAGCGGACCTCGCTGACCGAGGACGAGATCGGCGAGTACAGCGGCACCAGGAAGGAGATCCGCCCGGTCACCATCGCCACGTACCAGGTGATGACGACCAAGCGGAAGGGCAGCTACGCGCACCTGGAGCTGTTCGACGCCCGCAACTGGGGCCTGGTGGTCTACGACGAGGTGCACCTGCTGCCCGCGCCGGTCTTCAAGTTCACCGCCGACCTCCAGGCCCGCCGCCGGCTCGGGCTGACCGCCACGCTGGTGCGCGAGGACGGCCGGGAGGGCGACGTCTTCTCGCTGATCGGGCCCAAGCGGTTCGACGCGCCGTGGAAGGAGATCGAGGCGCAGGGCTACATCGCGCCCGCCGACTGCTGCGAGGTCCGGGTCACCCTCACCGACTCGGAGCGGCTCGCCTACGCGACCGCCGAGCCGGAGGAGCGCTACCGGTACTGCGCGACCACCGCGACCAAGCGCCGGGTGGTGGAGGCGCTGGTCAAGAAGCACGAGAAGGACCAGACCCTGATCATCGGGCAGTACATCGACCAGCTGGACGAGCTGGGCGAGGTGCTGAACGCCCCGGTGATCAAGGGCGAGACCAGCAACGCGCAGCGCGAGAAGCTGTTCGAGGCCTTCCGCACCAAGGAGATCAGCGTCCTGGTGGTGTCGAAGGTCGCGAACTTCTCGATCGACCTGCCGGAGGCCACCGTCGCCATCCAGGTCTCCGGGACCTTCGGCTCCCGTCAGGAGGAGGCCCAGCGGCTGGGCCGGGTGCTGCGGCCGAAGGCCGACGGGCACTCGGCGCACTTCTACTCGGTGGTCGCCCGGGACACCGTCGACCAGGACTTCGCCGCCCACCGGCAGCGCTTCCTGGCCGAGCAGGGGTACGCGTACCGCATCATCGACGCGGACGACGTCTAGGCGCCAGGGCTAGGCGCTACGGCTAGAGCTTGACGCCGTCGCGGCCGAGGAAGACCACCCGCGCGGCGGTGTCGAGCACGATGCCGACGTTGCGGACGGCGGTCAGCAGCGGGCCGCGGCGGCGGTCGGGGTCGGCCGCGGTGCTGCCGTGGGTCGGGAGAGTCGGCGTCGGGGTCGGGACGGATTCGGTCATCGGGGTGCGCGCCCGGGGGGCCTTGGCCGCTGCCGGGGGCGCCGTCATGGATACGGGGCTCATGTGTTCCACCGTAGTTTCCCGACATCCCGGACACATCACCCCAAAGGTCACCACTCTCGGGACCGGTCTCGTCCTCCCGGCGTACGCCACCCCTACGGCGAAAAGCCTTGGCGCCCCACCGCCTGCTGGGTCTAGGGTGGTCGGTCTTGCCCCCTCCCGAACCGTGGTGCCGTCCGTCGGCAGCCGGGGGAGGCCCTGGCCGCTCGGCAACCGGCCAGGTTCCCCCAGAGCCTCCGGGCTCTCACCGTGAGCTACGACGAGAACCGCCGGGACCGAACACCCGGCCGGGAAGGTTCGCTGTGCACTCCCCCGCCACCACCGACCCCCTGCAACGGGAGCGCGACCACCTCGCCTCCTCCCGTGCCGCACTGCGCGCCATGCGCGAGGACGCCCAGGCGCTGGACATCTCCGACGTCGCCGGCACCTGGGTCACCGCCGCCGTCCTGCACAACCAGATCCAGAACCGGATCGCCGCGCTGGCCGACCTGGCGCACACCCCGCTCTTCTTCGGCCGGCTGGACTACCTGCACGCCATCTCCTCGGACGAGTCGGAGGGCGCGGGAGGAGAGCGGTTCTACATCGGGCGCCGGCACGTGCACGACGCCAGCGGCGACCCGATGGTGATCGACTGGCGGGCGCCGGTGTCGCAGCCGTTCTACCGGGCCAGCCGGACGGCCCCGATGGACGTCGACAAGCGCCGCCGGTTCGGCTACACCGGCGGCGAGCTGACCGCCTACGAGGACGAGAACCTCAGCGACCCGAGCGAGCAGAACACCGCCTCCGCCCTGCTGGCCGCCGAGATCGAGAAGCCCCGCGTCGGCCCGATGCGCGACATCGTCGCCACCATCCAGCCCGAGCAGGACGAGATCGTCCGCGCCGACATCACCGGCACGGTCTGCGTCCAGGGCGCCCCCGGCACCGGGAAGACCGCGGTCGGCCTGCACCGAGTCGCCTACCTACTGTACGCGCACCGCGACCGGCTGGCCCGCACCGGCACCCTGGTGATCGGGCCGAACAGCTCCTTCCTCTCCTACATCGAGCAGGTGCTGCCCGCCCTCGGCGAGCTGGACGTCGCGCAGGCCACCGTGCAGCAGCTGGTGGCGCACGTCGAGGTCCGCGCCGAGGACTCCGCCCCGGCCGCCCGGATCAAGGGCGACGCCCGGATGGCCGAGGTGCTGCGGCGCGCCGTGCGGTCCGGCATCACGCTGCCCACCGAGCCCTGCGTGGTGATCCGCGGCTCCCGGCGCTGGCGCGTCCCGGCCTACGAACTGGTCGAGATCATCGAGGAGTTGGCCGCCCGGGAGATGCGCTACGGAGCTGCCATGGAGGCGCTGCCGCAGCGCATCTCGCACGCCGTGCTGCTGAAGATGGAGCAGGGCGGCGAGGCGCCCGACGACCGCGTCCAGGACGCGGTGGCCCGCTCGGCGCAGGTGAAGGCCACCGTCAAGGCCTGCTGGCCGCCGGTCGACCCGGCCAAGCTGGTGCACCGGCTGCTCACCGACGCCGCGTTCCTGGCGCAGTGCGCAGAGGGCCTGCTGGACGAGGACGAGCAGGCACTGATCCACCGGACGGCCGGCCGCTCGCTGAAGACCGCACCCTGGACGCCCGCCGACGCCGTGCTGATCGACGAGGCCAACGACCTGGTGCAGCGCACTGCCTCGCTCGGCCATGTGGTGGTCGACGAGGCGCAGGACCTCTCGCCCATGCAGTACCGCGCGGTGGGCCGCCGTTGCAGCACCGGCTCGGCCACCGTCCTGGGCGACCTCGCGCAGGGCACCACCCCCTGGGCGACCGCCAGTTGGGCGGACGCCCTGCACCACCTGGGCAAGCCGGCCGCCCACATCGAGGAGCTGACCACCGGCTTCCGGGTGCCGGAGGAGGTGATCGCCTACGCCTCGCGGCTGCTGCCCGCGATCGCCCCCGGGCTGGCCCCCGCCACCTCGATCCGCGACACCCCCGGATCGCTGACGATCCGTCACACCAATGACGCGGCGCTGACCGACGCGGTCGTCGCGGCCTGCCGCACGGCGCTCGGGCACGAGGGCTCGACCGGCCTGATCGCCGCCGACGCGCGGATCCCGCTCTTCGAGAAGGCGCTGACCGACGCCGGGCTGCCCTACCTGACCCCGGGCGCGGAGACCACCGAGCAGGCCCGGCTCACGCTGGTGCCGGCCTCGCTGGCCAAGGGCCTGGAGTACGACTACGTGGTGCTGGACGAACCGGCCGCCGTGGTGGCCGGCGAGCCCGACGAGCGGACCGGGCTGCGGCGGCTCTACGTCGCCCTCACCCGTGCGGTCTCCGGCCTGACGGTGCTGCACGCCGAGCCGCTGCCCGCCGAGTTGGGCTGACGCGGGGACCGGGTCCCTTCGCGGCGAAGGGACCCGGCGCTCAGCCGTCGATCAGCGCCCGCCAGTGGGCGACCCTGCCGGCGTCCACCGGCGAGTCCCAGCCGCCGGCCCGCACCGCGCCGCCGACGTGGAAGGCGTCGAAGCCCGCCGCGCGCAGCTCCGGGACGTGCTCGGCGCACAGCCCGCCGCCGATCAGGATCTGCGGACGGTAGCCGGGCTCGCCGGCCTTGGCCAGCTCGCCCGCCAGCACCTCGCGCCCGTGCGAGACGCCGGCCGGCGAGCCCGCCGTCAGGAAGGTGTCCAGGCCCGGCAGCTCGGCCAGCGCGTCGCGCACGGCGGACCGGTCGGCGCTGTGGTCGATCGCCCGGTGGAAGGTCCAGCGGCAGCCGTCGACGGCCTCCGCCAGCCCCCGCACCGCGGCGAGGTCCGGCCCGCCCTGCGCGTCCAGGAAGCCGAAGACGAACTCGTCGGCGCCCTCGGCCCGCAGTGCCGCGGCGGCGGCGCGCAGCTCGTCCAGACTGCCGGGCTCGAAGCCGACCCGGCCGCGCAGCATCACGCGCAGCGGCAGGTCCACCGCGGCGCGGATCTCGGCGAAGCCCGCCACCGTGGGGGTGAGACCGTCGGCGGCCATGTCCGTGACCAGTTCGAGGCGGTCGGCGCCGCCGGACTGGGCGGCCTGGGCATCCTGCGCCGTCAGCGCGATGACTTCGAAAATTGGTCTAGACATATCGACAGCCTGCCATATCGGCGCCCGGCGGGCGAGACCCCCCACCCGCGGCAGTACCGGCGCCCGGGTTCACAATGAGCGCATGCCGACCGACCCGCACCCGGCCACCGATGTCCTGCTGAGGCGCTGGCACTCCGCGCTGGAGCGCTCCGGCGCCACCGTCGACCCCGAGCCCTACGGCCGCGCCCTGCTGGCCCGTTGGGCCGAGCCGCAGCGCCGGTACCACACCACGGACCACCTGCTGGCCGTGCTGGACCACGTCGACGCGCTCGCCGAGCACGCCGAACACCCGGACACCGTCCGGCTCGCGGCCTGGTTCCACGACGCCGTCTACCGGCCCGACCGCTCCGAGAACGAGGAGCGCAGCGCCCAGCTGGCCGTCCGCGCGCTACGCGAGGCCGGGCTGGCGGCCGAGCCGATCGCCGAGGTGGTCCGCCTGGTCAGGCTCACCGTCGGGCACGACCCGCTGCCCGGCGACCGCGACGGCGAAGTCCTGTGCGACGCCGACCTCGCCGTGCTCGGCGGCACCGCCGAGCAGTACGCGGCGTACGCGGCGGCCGTCCGCGCGGAGTACGACTTCGTCCCGGCGGAGGCCTTCCGGCTGGGCCGGGCCGCCGTCCTGCGCCAGCTGCTCGCGCTGCCGGCGCTCTACCGCACCCCGGCCGGGCACGCCCGCTTCGAGCAGCGCGCCCGCGCCAACCTGACCACCGAACTCACAACGCTGGAGGGGTGAGCGAGCCGACCGGCGCCACCACGACGGCCTCCTTGCCGCACACCCAGTGCGGGTCCGGGCCGAGCTCGGGCTCCACACTCAGCGCGTGCGGGTCGTCCTCGGCCGCGCAGGCCAGGCAGAGCGGCCAGCGCCCGTAGGCCTCCAGCAGCGCGTCCTGGACGTCCTGGGCGATCAGCCCGAGCACGAAGCCCACCCCGTCCGGCCACTGCTCCAGCCACCACCGCCGGTGCGTCACGGCGTCCTCGACCAGCGAGACCACCGTCGCGTCGGCGACGTCCCGGGCGGTGAGGTCGGCAAGGATCAGCGCACGGGCGCTGTGCAGGGCGGCTTCGATATCGCTGGACATCCGTCCATTGTCCCAAACGCGCGGGGGCGCGAACGCCGCGTGGGCGGCCCCCCGAAGGGGACCGCCCACGCGATCGAGGAAGCGACTGATCCGACGAGGGATCAGAAGTCCATGTCACCGCCCGGCATGCCGCCACCGGCCGGGGCGCCGGCCTTCTCGGGCTTGTCAGCGATGACAGCCTCGGTGGTCAGGAAGAGCGCCGCGATGGAGGCGGCGTTCTGCAGGGCGGAACGGGTGACCTTGGCGGGGTCGATGATGCCCGCCTCGATCAGGTTGACGTACTCGTTGGTCGCGGCGTTCAGGCCGTGGCCGTAGGGAAGGTTGCGCACCTTCTCCACGACGACGCCACCCTCGAGGCCGGCGTTGATCGCGATCTGCTTGATCGGGGCCTCGAGCGCGACGCGCACGATGTTGGCACCGGTGGCCTCGTCGCCCTCGAGCTCCAGCTTGTCGAACGCGACCGAAGCCTGCAGCAGCGCAACGCCACCACCGGCGACGATGCCCTCCTCGACGGCCGCCTTCGCGTTGCGAACGGCGTCCTCGATGCGGTGCTTGCGCTCCTTGAGCTCGACCTCGGTCGCCGCGCCGGCCTTGATGACGGCCACGCCGCCGGCCAGCTTGGCGAGGCGCTCCTGGAGCTTCTCGCGGTCGTAGTCCGAGTCGCTGTTCTCGATCTCGGCGCGGATCTGGTTGACGCGACCGGCGACCTGCTCGCTGTCGCCGCCACCGTCGACGATGGTGGTCTCGTCCTTGGTGATGACCACCTTGCGGGCGGTGCCCAGCAGGTCGACGCCGGCGTTCTCGAGCTTGAGGCCGACCTCCTCGGAGATCACGGTGCCACCGGTGAGGATGGCGATGTCGCCGAGCATGGCCTTGCGGCGGTCACCGAAGCCCGGGGCCTTGACGGCGACGGACTTGAAGGTGCCACGGATCTTGTTGACGACCAGGGTCGACAGGGCCTCGCCCTCGACGTCCTCGGCGATGATCAGGAGCGGCTTGCCGCTCTGCATGACCTTCTCCAGGAGCGGCAGCAGGTCCTTGACCGAGCCGATCTTGGAGTTGGCGATCAGGATGTACGGGTCGTCGAAGGACGTCTCCATACGCTCCAGGTCGGTGGCGAAGTACGCCGAGATGTAGCCCTTGTCGAAGCGCATGCCCTCGGTGAGCTCGAGCTCCAGACCGAAGGTGTTGCTCTCCTCGACGGTGATGACACCTTCCTTGCCGACCTTGTCCATCGCCTCGGCGATGAGCTCGCCGATCTGGGTGTCGGCGGCCGAGATGGAGGCGGTGGCAGCGATCTGCTCCTTGGTCTCCACCTCCTTGGCCTGCGCGAGAAGCTCGTCCGAGACGGCCTTGACGGCCTTCTCGATGCCGCGCTTCAGCGCCATCGGGTTGGCGCCGGCCGCGACGTTGCGCAGACCCTCGCGGACGAGAGCCTGGGCGAGCACGGTGGCGGTGGTGGTGCCGTCACCCGCGACGTCGTCGGTCTTCTTGGCGACCTCCTTGACCAGCTCGGCGCCGATCTTCTCGTAGGGGTCCTCAAGCTCGATCTCCTTGGCGATGGAAACACCATCGTTGGTGATCGTGGGGGCGCCCCACTTCTTCTCAAGAACGACATTGCGGCCCTTGGGGCCCAGCGTCACCTTGACGGCGTCGGCAAGCTGGTTCATCCCGCGCTCAAGGCCGCGGCGAGCTTCCTCGTCAAACGCGATGATCTTTGCCATGTGAAGTGGTCCTCCGGGACGACGTCGACTGCACCGGACCGACAGGTGCCCGCGACGGACGGCCCTGGTGTGCGGGGGTCTCGTCCCCTACCGCTCCCGGGGGCCTCACCGACCCGGTCCGTTGTCACTCTCATGCTGTGAGTGCTAACGCCAATGATTAGCACTCTCGGGTGGCGAGTGCAAGCTCTTACCGGCAAGCCGCGCGCACGAGCCACCCGGAACGACAGCAGGGTCCGCACCCTCCCCCGGTGCCGGGGAAGCGTGCAGACCCTGCTGGATCACCAGCCCGCGAGCGAGCCGAGGTTCCGAGGTTCGGAAAGGTCAGACCGCGGGCGCACGGACCATGTCCGCCTGCGGGCCCTTCTGTCCCTGGGAGATCTCGAACTCGACCCGCTGGCCCTCCTCGAGGGTGCGGTAGCCGTCCATCTGGATCGCGCTGTAGTGGACGAACACGTCCGCACCACCGTCGACCGCGATGAAGCCGTAGCCCTTCTCCGCGTTGAACCACTTGACGGTGCCCTGAGCCATTCCGAACTCCCCTAGTACTGTGCTGGCCCTTCACAGGTCCGCAGGTCGCGGGCCCGGGTCTCTGGTCGGACCGGCTCGGGATACCCCCCGGAGCGCAGCCCTGAACGCCGCAGCGCCCAACCCCCGAACGCCAGTTGGCGCCGTTGGCAGGGACGGATGCGTCGACCGCGGCTGAATGTATCCGTATCGAAGCCCTCTGCAACAGGCCCACTGGCGGGGAATTCAGGAACGCCTTTAAGGGACTTTCGGGGATGAATGCGACAGAACTCAGCAATTCATGCCGGGCATAGCGGACCAATCGTGCGAATTGTCCGAGGAATTCTGACACGTCGCCGACATGTTCGAACGGAACGCCGGACGGGACGTCTCACCGGCCGGACGAAGCCTATGCCCTGGCGGACCCGGCCGCGGACACGCCGCAGGGCGCCGCGGGCCTGACGAGAAGTCAGGCTCGGGGCGCCCTGCGGACGGTGGGACTTCAGCAGCCGCCGGCCACCGCGGGGATGATCGAGATCCCCGCGCCGTCGGCGATCACGGTGCCCAGGCCCTCGGCGAAACGCACGTCGTCGTCGTTCACATAGACGTTCACGAAGCGACGCAGCTTGCCGGAGTCGTCCAGAATCCGGGCGCTGATGCCCGGGTGGTTCTTCTCCAGGTCGCTGACGACCTCGGCCAGCGTGGCGCCCTCGGCGGGGACCTCGGACCTGCCGCCGGTGTAGGTGCGCAGGATGGTCGGGATGCGGACGGTGGAGCTCATGGGGGATCTCCTAGCTTTCGACGGGCTTCGAGGTGGTCAGGACGCCAGGCCGGCGGCGCGGAAGGACTCCAGGGTGGGCTGGATGGTGGCGGTCAGGCCCGCGTCGGAGACCGCGTCCAGCGTCTTCAGGCCGTCGCCGGTGTTGATCGCGACGGTCTCCTTCGACGGGTCGAGCAGCCCGTTCTCCACCAGCTTCTTGAGCACGCCGATGGTCACGCCGCCCGCCGTCTCGGCGAAGATGCCCTCGGTGCGGGCCAGCAGCCGGATCGCCTCCACCACCTCGGTGTCGGTGACGTCCTCGACCGCGCCGCCGGTGCGGCGGGCGATGTCCAGCACGTACGGCCCGTCCGCCGGGTTGCCGATCGCCAGCGACTTGGCGATGGTGTCCGGCTTGACCGGGCGGATCACGTCGTGGCCCGCCTTGAACGCCGCCGAGACCGGTGAGCAGCCGGCCGCCTGGGCGCCGAAGATCTTGTACGGCCGGTCCTCGACCAGGCCGAGCTTGATCAGCTCCTGCAGCCCCTTGTCGATCTTGGTGAGCTGGGAGCCCGAGGCGATCGGGATGACCAGCTGCTCGGGCAGCCGCCAGCCCAGCTGCTCGCAGATCTCGTACGCCAGGGTCTTGGAGCCCTCGCCGTAGTACGGCCGGAGGTTGACGTTGACGAAGCCCCAGCCCTCGCCGGCCGGGTCGCCGATCAGCTCCGAGCAGAACCGGTTCACGTCGTCGTAGTTGCCCTTGATGCCGACCAGCTCGCCGCCGTAGACACCGGCCATCACGACCTTGCCCTGCTCCAGGTCGTGCGGGATGAAGACGCAGGACTTGAAGCCGGCCCGGGCGGCCGCGGCCCCCACCGCGCCGGCCAGGTTGCCGGTCGAGGAGCAGGACAGCGTGGTGAAGTCGAAGGCGCGGGCCGCCTCGATCGCGCAGGCCACCACCCGGTCCTTGAAGGAGTGGGTCGGGTTGCCCGAGTCGTCCTTGACGTGCAGCTGGGCGGTGAAGCCGAGTTCGCGGCCCAGGTTGTCGGCCTTCACCAGCGGGGTCCAGCCCGGGTTCAGGTTGGGCTTGTCGGCGACGTCGGCCGGAACGGGCAGCAGCGGCGCGTATCGCCAGATGGACGCCGGGCCGGACTCGATCCGCTTGCGCAGCTCCTCGGCCTCGTACGAGCCGAAGTCGTAGGCGATCTCCAGCGGGCCGAAGCACTCGACGCAGGCGAAGATCGGGCCGAGCTCGAAGCGGGTGCCGCACTCGCGACAGGACAGCGCGGCGGCGGGACCGAGGTCTACGGTCGAAGAAGTGGGTGCGGGTGCGTCAACAGCCATGATGGCGGAGGCCTCTCTCCTCATCTTCCCCGTGCCGCGGTTGCGACACAGGACGGAATTGGCACCTGTCCCGCCGGGGCCTCGACCAGCGAAGTGGTCAGTAGCCGTGCGAGAAGGTTGCCGGGACTTCGACGGGCCGTTCCCTCAGTCCCTCTGGATGAGCTCTGTGAAGTTGTGGTCATGCGGTGCGGCCGACCCCGGCGTGCGAAGGTCTGACCGCTGTACGAAGACTGTATCCGAAGGCCCGCGTCACGGCCTCGACCGTCCGCAACGCGAGATGGACCAGACAAGGAGCGAGATTTGCCAGCCGAGCAGAGTCCCGCACTACTCCCGGAAGCCGCATCCTGGCTGCGCCGCCGCTCCTGGACGGCGGCCGACCGGCCCGAGTCCGCGCTGCTCGCGGCCAAGCGGGCCGCCGGGCGGGCGGGCACGGTGAGCGTGGTGCTGCCCGCGCTGGACGAGGAGTCCACGGTCGGCGAGATCGTCGCGGTGATCCGCCGCGAGCTGATGGAACGGCTGCCGCTGGTGGACGAGCTGGTGGTGGTCGACTCCGGCTCGAAGGACCGGACGGCCGAGGTCGCGGCGGCGGCCGGCGCCAGGGTGGTGCACCGCGACACGATCCTGCCGCGGCTTCCCGCCGTACCCGGCAAGGGCGAGGTGCTGTGGCGCTCGCTGCTGGTGACCTCCGGCGAGATCGTCTGCTTCGTCGACGCCGACCTGCGCGAGTTCGACCCGACCTTCGTCTCCGGGATCGTCGGCCCGCTGCTCACCGATCCGGCGATCCAGCTGGTCAAGGCGATGTACGACCGTCCGCTGGAGACCGAGGGCGCGGTCGTGGCAGCCGGTGGCGGCCGGGTGACCGAGCTGGTGGCCCGGCCGCTGCTCAACCTGCACTGGCCGCAGCTGGCCGGCTTCGTCCAGCCGCTCGGCGGCGAGTACGCGGCCCGCCGCTCGCTGCTGGAGCGGCTGCACTTCCCGACCGGCTACGGCGTCGAACTGGGCCTGCTGGTGGACGCCCTGGAGCTGGCCGGCCTGGACGCACTGGCCCAGGTGGACGTCGGCGTGCGCCACCACCGCCACCAGGACGGCCAGGCGCTGGGCCGGATGGCCGCCACGATCTACCGCACCGCGCTGGAGCGTCTGGACCGCACGCACCGCCTGAAGGCCGCCGAGGACCTCGCCCGACCGGTGCTGACCCAGTTCTCCCGGGACGCCCGGACCCGCGCCTTCACCGCCGACAGCCACCCGGTGATCGCGCTGGAACGCCCGCCGATGATCGAGGTCGAGGAGTACCGGGGGTTTGCCACCCCCTGACCACGGCAAGGTTGGAGTTATGGCCGAACTGACGACCGCACGCATTCTGGTGGCCTCCAACCGGGGTCCGGTCTCCTTCAGCAGCTCGCCGGACGGGACGCTGACCCTGCGGCGCGGCGGTGGGGGCCTGGTCTCCGGGCTCTCCGCGATCGAGGACCCGAACGCGGTCTGGGTCTGCGCGGCGCTGGGCGAGGCCGACCGGGCGGCCGCCCGGCAGTCCCCGCAGGGCCGGCTGGACCGCGGCGGCTTCGACGTCGGCGGGCAGGCCGTCCGCATGCTGGACATCGATCCCGCCGTCTTCGACCAGGCGTACAACGGGATCGCCAACTCCACCCTGTGGTTCGTCCACCACCTGCTGTACGACACCCCGACCGCGCCGTCCTTCGACGCCGGCTTCCGCGAGCAATGGGCCTCCTTCGAGGAGTACAACGCCGCCTTCGCGCGGGCGCTGGCCGCCGAGGCCGCGCCGGGCGCGGCGGTGCTGGTGCAGGACTACCACCTCGCGCTGACCCCGGCACTGCTCCGCGAGCTGCGCCCGGACCTGCGGATCGGCTACTTCTCGCACATCCCCTGGGCCCCGGTCGACTACTTCCGGCTGCTGCCCGACGACATCGCCGCGCAGGTGCTGACCGGCGTGCTCGGCGCCGACCGGGCCGGCTTCCACACCCGCCGCTGGGCGACCGCCTTCGCGGACTGCTGCGCGGAGCTGCTGGGCGCGCAGGTCGACCGAGTCGACCTCTCGGTCACCTTCCAGGGCCGCACCACCAAGCTCGGCGTGCACAGCCTGGGCGCGGACGGCGAGTTCCTCCGCGAGCGGGCCCACCGACCCGACGTGGACGAGCGGTTGGCCGCACTGCGCCGCGCGGTGGGCGAGCGGAAGACCATCGTGCGGGTGGACCGCACCGAGCTGAGCAAGAACATCGTGCGCGGGCTGCTGGCCTACCGCCATCTGCTGCGCACCCGGCCCGAGTGGCGCGAGCGGGTGGTGCACGTCGCCTTCGCCTACCCCTCGCGGCAGGACCTGGCCGAGTACCGCTCCTACACCGCGGCCGTACGGCGGATCAGCGAGGAGATCAACACCGAGTTCGGAACGATGAGTTGGCAGCCGCTGATACTCCAGGTCGAGGACGACTTCGCCCGCTCGCTGGCCGCCTACCGGCTCGCCGACGTGGCTCTGGTCAACCCGATCCGGGACGGCATGAACCTGGTCGCCAAGGAGATCCCGGTGGTCAGCGACCAGGGCTGCGCGCTGGTGCTCTCCCGCGAGGCGGGTGCCCACGCGGAGCTCGCCGAGGACGCGTTGACGATCAACCCGTACGACGTGGTCGCCACCGCCGAGGCGCTGCACCGCGCGCTGTCGATGCCGGCCGACGAGCGGACCGAGCGGACCAAGCGGCTGGCCGCGGCGGCCGTCGCGCTATCCCCTCAGCAGTGGTTCCTCGATCAACTGGACGCGCTCGTATAGAGGTTCTCCAGCAGCGCGACCACCCCGCCGGGCCCGGGCACCACCAGGTCCGCCTGTTCGGCCACCTCGCGCACCGGCGACTCGCCGGTCACCGGGCCGGCGCAGACCAGCAGTCCGGGAAGGCCCTCGGCGCGCAGCTCGCGCACCGCCGCGTAGGCGGCCAGATCGCCGAGGTCGTCACCGGCGTAGAGCACCGAGCCGGCGCCCACCGCCCGCAGGAACTCCGTCAGGGCGGCTCCCTTGTCGACCCCCGGCGGGCGCAACTCCACGACCATCCGGCCGGGTTCGACCACCAGGCCGTGCGCGGCGGCGAGCTCGGCGAGCGGCTCGCGCAGTCGCTCCAGGGCGGCGTCCGGATCGGCGGTGCGCCGGGTGTGGACCGCCAGCGAACGGCCCTTGTCCTCCGTCCAGGTGCCCTCGGGAGCCCCCAACTCCTTGAGCAGCGGCGGCAGTCCGGCCCGGATCCCGGCCACCCCCGGGTGCACCTGGGTGGCCCGCAGCTCCCCGGTCGCCGCGTCCCAGCGCTCGGCGCCGTAGTGGCCCAGCACCACCAGGTGCTCAAGGCCGGGCACCCGCGCGAAGCCACCGAGCCGGACGGCGTCCTGCGCCGGGCGGCCGGTCACCACCACCACCGCGCGCACCAGCGGTGCCAGCTCGGCCAGCACGGGGACCGCGCCGGGGTGGGCGCGGGCCTGCTCGGGATCGGCGACGATCGGGGCCAGCGTGCCGTCGAAGTCCAGCGCGACGACCGCCTCGGCGGGTGCCGCCAGCAGGGCTGCCAGCCCCGCGCGGCCGGACGGTGTGCTCGGTTCGAACGCAGCAGGGCCCATGGCAGCGACCCTACCCAGGCCCGCCCGCCCCTAACGCTCGGCGCGGCGGGCGTCGCGGATCCGGCGCAGCCGGTAGACCAGCACCGGGGCGTGCGCGACCGCCTCCTCCCGGTCCAGCAGGCCGTTCAACAGCTGGTAGTACCGGGTGCTGGAGATCCCCAGCTCCTCCCGGACCGCCTGCTCCTTGGCCCCCTGGGTCCGCCAGGCCCGGCCCTCCAGGGCCAGCACGGCGATCTCGCGCTCGCTCAGTTCTCCACCACTCATACCGCAAGTGTGCTACTGCTGGCGGGCGCTCTTGGCCTGGTCCGTCGCGTACTGCTCCAGCGTGCCGAGCTGCTGGCCCGGGTCGCCCTTGACGGCCTTGCCGATGTCCTTCTTGAGCCGTCCGCTGACGGTGTCCCAGGCCGGGTCGCCGTACGGGTAGAAGCTGGCGTTGGGCAGCGCGTCGAGGAAGGGCTTGAGGTCGTTGTGCTGCCCGCCGGCGGTCATGGCGTCCAGGCTGTCCTGGGTGACCGGCAGGAAGTTGTACGTCTCGTCGAGCTTGAGCATGTTCTGCTTGAGGTAGGCGAAGTTGAGGAAGGTCCGGATCTGGTCCCGGTGCCCGTTCGCCGTGAAGGCCATCATCCAGTCGGCAACGCCCAGCGTGGTGGGCTTGGCGGCCGCGTCCTTGCGCGGGATCGGCGCGGTGCCGTAGTCGATCTTGCCCTGGGCGGCCTGCTGGATCAGCGTGGGGTGGCCGTTGAGCATCGCCACCTTGCCGGCCGCGAAGTCGGCGAAGGCCTTCCCGCGGTCCACCGTCGACGGGTCGGGGTAGGTGTCGTGGGTCTCCACCAGGTTGGTGCGCAGCCAGGTGAAGGTGTTGATGTTCTGCGAGCTGTTGAGGGCGTAGTTCCCCGCGTCGTCGGCGAGTTGGCCGCCGCCGCTGTTGATCCACATCATCGACTCGGCCTGGGCCTCCTCGGGCCCCAGCGGCAGCGCGTACGGGGTGACGCCGGGCACCTTGGCGCGGATCAGGTCGGCGTCCGCCTTCAGGTCGGCCCAGGTGACCGGCGGCTGGCTGATGCCGGCCTGCGCGAAGATCGCCTTGTTGTAGAAGAAGGCCCGCGAGGAGGAGACGAACGGCATGCCGTACTGGGTGCCGAGCACCTGCCCGGCCTGGTCGAAGACGTTCAGCAGGTTCGCCTCGGTGTCCATCGAGAGGACCTCGCGCACCGGGTAGAGCTCGTTGGCCTGCGCCTTGTCGGCGAAGCCGCCGGTCTGCACGATGTCGGGCGAGTGGCCGGACTTGACCATCGCGGCGACCTTGGCGTCGATGTCGGTCCAGGCGAGCACCTGGACGTCGACCTTGATCTTGGGGTTGGCCGCCTCGAAGCGGCTGACCACGTCGTTCCAGTAGTGGGTGGAGCTGTTCGCCTCGCTGTCGCCGTAGTCGGCCGCGACCAGCTTCAGGGTGACCGTGCCGTCCGAGCCCAGCCCCAGCGTTCCGCACCCGGAGAGCAGCAGGGTGGCCGTCGCCAGGGCAGCACAGAGCCGGGAGTTCAACACGGGGGACCGCCTTCGAGCTACGGGGGGACCTCGTCAGGGGTTACGAGGGGTGTCCGAAACGTTGCCAAATCGGACCCCCAGTGGTCCACACCAGAGGGCTCCGCCCGCCGAACGTTACCGAAGTGCCCGGTCGCGTTGCACAGCGTGCAACCGACCGGGAGGTCCAGGTCACACAGGTCCAGGTCACACCGCCAGCACGCGCACCCCGGCGTCGGAGAAGGCGAGGACCAGCTCCTCGTCCACCGCCTCGTCGGTCACCAGCGTGTCGATCCGGTCGAGGCCGCAGATCCGGGCGAAGGCGCGGCGGCCGAGTTTGCTGGAGTCGGCGGCCACCACCACCCGGCGGGCCCGCTCGGCGAGCAGCCGGTTCACGCTGGCCTCGCCCTCGTGGTGCGCGGTGGCGCCCACCTCGACGTCCAGCGCGTCCACGCCCAGCACCGTGACGTCCAGCGTGAGTTCGCCGAGCACGGCGCTGGCCAGCGGGCCGATCAGCTCGTATGACTGCGGCCGGGCCACCCCGCCGGTGACCACGATCTTCACCGCCGGACGGACCGTCAGCTCGTTGGCGATGTTGAGCGCGTTGGTGACCACGGTGAGCGGCTGGCCGGCGCCCGACTCGGCGCGCTCGGTCAGCTCGGGGCGCACCGCCAGCGCGCGCGCCACCTCGGTGGTGGTGGTGCCGCCGTTCAGCCCGACCACCTCCCCGGGGGCGATCAGCCCGGCCACCGCTGCGCCGATCCGCTGCTTGGCACCGGCGTTGCGCGCGGTCTTGTACCGCAGCGGCAGGTCGTACGAGACGTTGTGCGCGACCGCGCCGCCCCGGGTCCTGGTGACCATCTGCTGGCGGGCCAGCTGGTCGAGGTCGCGACGGATCGTGGCCGCCGAGACATCGAGCGCCGCAGCCGCCTCCTCGACCTCCAACTTGCCGTGTTCGGCAAGGAGTTCAAGGAGACTGTTCCACCGCTCATATCTGGACACGCCGTGCCACTCCCTCTTCTCGACGAGCACTGCGGTGACAGCGTCGCACAGAGCCGCGCGAGGGGCGGCGCGCGTTCGACCCTCGGATCAGGGTATTGCGCACTCATGCGCAAAACAGCTATAAATCAATCACTTTCACGCAACCAAGGGAGACGTCGGCATGACTGGCATGACCACCACGGGCAGCTCGCTCACCGCCGAGGAGCTCGCCACCCAGCCCGCCTGCTGGCGCCGCGCCGCCGAACTGGCCGGCCCGTCCTCGCCCGCCCTGCCCGCCGCCGGCGAGCGGGTCGCCGTGGTCGGCTGCGGCACGTCCTGGTTCATGGCGCAGGCGTACGCCGCCCTGCGGGAGGCCGCCGGGCACGGCGAGACCGACGCGTTCGCGGCCTCCGAGTTCCCGTACGGGCGCCGCTACGACCGAGTGGTGGCGATCACCCGCTCCGGCACCACCACCGAGGTGCTCGCGCTGCTGGACCGGCTGCGCGGCCACACCCCCACCACCGCCCTCACCGGCGACCCGGCCACCCCGGTGATGCAGGCCGCCGACCACGTCGTGGTGCTGGACTTCGCCGACGAGCGCTCGGTGGTGCAGACCCGCTTCGCGACCACCGCACTCGCCCTGCTGCGCGCCCACCTGGAGACCCAGGGCGCCCTCGCACCCGGGCTGAAGAGCCTGGCCGAGGCCGCCGACGACGCCGAGCGCGCGGTCACCGAGCCGCTGCCGCAGGGCCTGGTCGCCACCGAGCAGGTCACCTTCCTGGGCGCGGGCTGGACCAACGGCCTGGCGCTGGAGGCGGGCCTGAAGATGCGTGAGGCGGCGAGCGCCTGGACCGAGTCCTACCCGGCGATGGAGTACCGGCACGGCCCGATCGCCATCACCGCGCCGGGCCGCGCGGCCTGGATGTTCGGCGCCCTGCCGGACGGCCTGGCCGAGGACATCGCCCGCACCGGCGGCCTGCTGGTGGCCGGTTCGGGCCCGGACGGCCTCGACCCGATGGCCGATCTGGTGCGCGCCCAGCGCCTCGCGGTCGCCCTCGCCGAGGCGCGCGGCCTGGACCCCGACCACCCGCGCGCACTCACCCGGTCGGTCCAGCTCTGACCCCTCCCGAGAGACACCCAGGTGGTCCATCCTGGGAGGACGCGACCAAGCTCACTGCCCGTGGCTCAGACCAATCACGCCACTGGACTAGACCTCTCGTCCTCGGCCAAGGGAAACTGTCCCCCGTGAAGCACGTCATCGCACTCGATGTAGGCGGCACCGGCATGAAGGCCGCGCTGCTCGCCCAGGACGGCTCCGTGCTGTTCGAGGCACGCCGACCGACCGGGCGGGAGCACGGCACCGATGCCGTCGTCGCCACCATCCTCGACTTCGCCGCCGACCTCGCCGACGAGGGCCTCAGCCGTTTCGGCTGCCGGCCGCTCGCCGCGGGCGTCGCCGTACCGGGGACGATCGACGAGAGGAACGGGATCGCGGTCTTCTCCGCCAACCTCGGCTGGCGGGACCTGCCACTGCGCAAGCTGCTCGGCGAGCGGCTGGCCGGCCCCGGCGGCGAGGCCATGCCGATCGCGCTGGGCCACGACGTCCGCTCCGGCGGGCTCGCCGAGGGGCGGCTCGGCGCCGGCCGCGGGGTCGACCGGTTCCTCTTCATCGCGCTGGGCACCGGCATCGCCGGGGCGATCGGGATCGGCGGCCGGATCGAGGCCGGTGCGCACGGCTACGGGGGCGAGATCGGCCATGTGGTGGTCCGCCCCGGCGGTCCCCGGTGCGGCTGCGGCGCCCGCGGCTGCCTGGAGACCCTGGCGTCGGCCTCGGCCGTCTCCCGGGCCTGGGCCGAGGCCTGCGGGGACCCGCGCGCCGAGGCCTCGGACTGCGCGACGGCCGTCGAGGCCGGCGACGAGCGGGCCCTGGCGGTCTGGCAGGACGCCGTGGCCGCCCTCGCGGACGGCATCACGCTGGCGCAGAGCCTGCTCGACCCGTCGACCGTGATCGTCGGCGGCGGGCTCGCCGAAGCCGGTGACACGCTCTTCACACCACTGCGCGCGGCGGTGAGCGACCGGCTGACCTTCCAGATGACCCCGAAGGTCGTCCCGGCCACGCTCAAGGACACCGCGGCATCCCTGGGCGCGGGTCTGCTCGCCTGGGATCTGCTCTCAACGGAGGTGACCGAGTGACTGCTGTGCGTACAGTGCTGGCCGGCGCGCGGCTGGTGCTGCCCACCGGCGTGGTCGAGGACGGTCGCCTCACCCTGGCGGGGAGCACGATCGAGTCCGTCGGCGGCACCGCGCAGGCCGGCGACCTCGACCTGACCGGCTGCACGGTGGTGCCGGGCTTCGTCGACCTCCACGTGCACGGCGGCGGCGGCGGCGCGTTCACCGAGGGCATCGCCGAGGAGGCGCTGACCGCGGCCCGCGCCCACCTGGAGCACGGCACCACCACCACGATGGCCTCCACCGTCACCGGCGAGATCGACGAACTCTGCCGGCAGGCGGCCGTACTGTCCGAACTGGTCGAGGACGGCGTGCTGGCGGGCATCCACTTCGAGGGCCCGTTCATCTCGCAGCACCGCTGCGGCGCGCACCGCCCCGACCTGCTGCGCGACCCGGACCCGGCGCTGGTGCGCAAGCTGGTGGACGCCGCCCGCGGCCACGCCAGGATGGTCACCCTCGCCCCGGAGCTGCCCGGCGGCCTGGAGTCGGTCCGGATGCTGGCCGAGCTGGGCGTGATCGCGGCCGTCGGCCACACCGACTCCGACTACGCCAAGACGCTGGAGGCGATCGAGGCCGGCGCCACCGTCGCCACCCACCTGTTCAACGCGATGCCGGGCGTCCAGCACCGCGCGCCGGGCCCGATCGTCGCCCTGCTGGAGGACGAGCGGGTCACCGTCGAGCTGATCAACGACGGCACCCACCTGCACCCGTCGGTGCTCGACCTGGCGTACGGCACGGCCGGCGCCGAGCGGGTCGCGCTGATCACCGACGCGATGGGCGCCGCCGGCATGGGCGACGGCCGCTACCCGCTCGGCCCGCTCCAGGTGCAGGTCACCGACGGGGTGGCCCGGCTGGTCGAGGGCGGCTCGATCGCGGGTTCCACCCTCACCCTGGACGTGGCGTTCAAGCGCTCCGTGACGATCAACCGGCTCAGCCTGCCGCAGGTCGTCCAGTCGATCTCCACCACGCCGGCCAGGCTGCTCGGCCTGTCCGACTCGATCGGCACCCTGGAGGCCGGCAAGAACGCCGACCTGGTGGTGCTGGACTCCGCCTCGTACGACCTGCTCGCGGTGGTCCGCCGCGGCGAGTGGATCGTCGGCGGCGACCGCTTCGCCCCTGCGGCCGCAACCTGACGATTGGTCAGGCCGCAGGCGCAGGAGCCCGGTTCAGCTCGACGCCGGCGCGGGGGCGGCGCCGCCGGTCGGGTAGCTGTTCACGTCGAACGTGGTGACCGCCACCTGGTCGATCAGGACGGACCCTCCGGACGGGGCCGACACCGTGAGGGTGTTGGTCCCCGCCTGGAGGTCCGGCCATATGTTCGTGGAGTACCAGGACTGCGTCGGGTCAGCGCCCTTGGCGCCGTAGTTCTTGAACGGCACCCCGCCGCTGCGGTCGGTGCCGTTGACGGCGACCGCGGCCTGCACCAGGTCGCCGCTGTTGTTGAAGTGGATCCAGAACTTGTACTTACCGGCTGTGGGCACGGTGACCGTCCAGGTCACCGAGGAGCCCGTCTGGAGCGTCAGGTAGCTGCCGTCCGAGGAGACCGCACCCTTGATCGTGTTCGCCGACGGGGCGTTCTGCGCCTGCGCCTTGGAGGCGTCCAGCACGCTGCCGGCGCTGCCGGTCTGGCCGGCCGACGGGGACGGGGAGGCCGACGGCGAGGTGGAGCCGGGCGAACCGGAGGAGCCGGCGTGGGTCGAGCCGGTGCTCGACACCGGGTGGCCGCCCGCGCTGGTGTCCTTGGCGTCGTTGCCCGAGAGCGCGATGCCGGAGCCGATCGCGATGGCCGCGACCACCGCCACCACGCCGATCACCGGGCCCTTGCCGCGCCCGCGCGGGGTGTCCTCACCGGGCGCCGGACGGGAGCGCTCGGCGTAGCGGGACTGCTGCGGCAGCTGGGTGGTCGACTCGGCGCCGGGGCCCTGCGGCCGCTGGCCCTGCTGGTGCTGCTGGGGCGGCTGCTGCTGGGGGTACTGGCGGTAGGGCTGCTGCTGGCCGTACTGCGCCCGGCCGACCTCCATCGGACGCTGGTAGGCGTTGCGCGGCGCCACCGGCGCGCGTTCCGCCCCCTCCTCGCCCTCGGCGGGTCGGTAGAGGTACGCGAACACGTCGTCGTCCTGCGCGGGCCCGCCCGCACCGTTCTCGGGCGCTCCGCTGCTGCCGTCCGTCATCGCGGTGCTCAACTCCCCAATGCCGTGTCCTGCCCCGACGCCCTGTCTGGCCGTACGCACGGCACACTACCCGCAGCACATGGCAGGGAAAAAAGTAAGAGTCGGCTCACCGGCGCCCGTGCGGGCGCCCGGATCAGCCCGCGCGGCGGTGCGAGCGCTCGCCGCGGGCACCGCGGACGGCGCCGCCGCGGGCCCGCTTCTCGTCGTACATCCGCTTGTCGGCGGCGTGCAGCACCTCCTCGATGCTCATCCCGCAGCCCGCCCAGCCGATCCCCAGGCTGACTCCGACCCGCATCACGCGTCCGGCTATCCGCATCGGCGGGATGATCGCGTTGCGCAGCCGGACGGCCAGCTCGGTGGCCTCCTCCGAGCCGATGCCGTCGGCGAGCACGACGAACTCGTCACCGCCGAGCCGCGCCACCGTGTCACCCTCACGGACCACCTGCTGCAGCCGGCGGGCCACCTCCACCAGCACCGCGTCCCCGGCGTTGTGGCCGAACCGGTCGTTGACGGACTTGAAGCCGTCGAGGTCGCAGAAGACCACCGCGAGACCCTTCTGGGCCGCGGGCGCCGCGCCCGCACCGGAGCCGGCGCGGAACGGGGCGCTCCACGGCTCCGCGGCGGTGCCCGGGTCGGCCGGGACCACCGCGTGCACGTGGTCGGGGGGCGGCTCGCCGTAGCCGGGCGGCCGCTCGGGGATGACGTCCCGCCCGCCGTAGCCGGATCCTGAGTAGCGCTCGTGCTCGCCGTAGCCGTGCATCAGCATCGTGCGGCCGGCGCCGGGCCCCGACAGCCCCTCCAGTGCCCCTGACGCACCGCCAGGCGCCCCCGCGCCACCCGGCGCGCCCTCCAGCGCCTCCTGGCCGCTGCGCGGGCTGTGCGGCCCGTACGAGCCGGACGGGCTGTGCGAGGCGGCCGCGCCCTCCAGCGCGCAGGTGGCCGCGCCGTGCGCGGCGGCGCCGCCGGGGCCCTGCGGCAGCGGACAGAGCCGGCGGGCCAGCCGGCTGCGCAGCTCGGCGCTGTTCGGCAGGCCGGTGAGCGCGTCGTGGCTGGCCCGGTGGGCGAGCTGGAACTCGTGGCGCTTGCGGTCCTCGATGTCCTCGACGTGGGTGAGCAGGAAGCTCGGCCCCTCGGCGGCGTCGGCGACCACCGAGTTGCGCAGGCAGACCCACTGGTAGCCGCCGTCCCGGCGGGAGAGCCGCAGCTCGGCCCGGCCGCTCTCGGCGCTGGTGCGCTCCAGCAGGCCGCGGTCGTCGGGGTGCACCAGGTCGAGGAAGCTCTGCTGGCGCAGCGCGGCGCGCGGGCGGCCGAGCAGGCGGCAGAGCGCGTCGTTGACCCGGGTCAGCTGCCCCCGGGCGGCGCCGTGCAGCTCGGTGATGGCCATCCCGCTGGGCGCGTACTCGAACGCCTGGCGGAAGCTCTCCTCACTGGCCAGCAGCGCCTGCTGCTCCTTCTCCAGGCGGGCCAGCGCACGCTGCATCTCGGCCCGCAGGCGGGCGTTGCCGATCGCGATCGAGGCCTGCAGCGAGAACATCTCCAGGGCTTCCCTGGTCCACGCGCCGGGCCGCTTGCCGCTGCGCGGGCGGTCCACCGAGAGGACGCCGAGCAGGTCGCCGCCGGCGCTGTACATCGGCGCGAGCAGGCCGTCCTCGGGGTGCCAGTCGTTGGCGTAGACCGGCAGCGGGCCGTCTCCGGTCCAGCGCGGGATGTCGGCGCCGACCGCCCAGCCGCGGTCGTGCGGCAGGAACCGCAGGGTCCCCCAGTGGTCGCTGACCGCCAGCAGCCGGTCCCAGGACTCGCGCGAGCCCACCTGGCCCAGCAGCACCGAGGGTCCGCCGAACTCGCGCTCCTCGTACTCCCAGACGGCGGCCACCATCAGGTCGCCGTCCGGCCGCACCAGGCTCACCGCGGCCGCGCCGAAGCCGAGCCCGTGCACCGAGCCCTCGACCACCGCCTGGAGGGTGCCCGCCAGGCTGCGGGCAGCGTTGAGGTCCGCCACGACCCGGTGCAAGGTGCGGAGGGTCGCGAGACGGACGTACGGCTCCGACTCGGCTTCCATGCGGGGGCTCCCCGGCTTCTTCGGATAGGTCTTGATGGTTATCGTCCGATTGCCAGAAGAACTGAATCACAGCGAGCACAGCATTCGGCACGCTCGGTCAGCAATAGGTCGTCACTTGTGACTCAAATCACACAACCCATAGACAGGCAAACCCGGTTCATCTCGGTCATGCCCGGACACGATTCCGCGATGGCCACCTTCGACGTCGGTCGTGGACGGCCGGAACTGAAGCCGCCTGCCCGCCGCCGGGCCCTGCCACGTCACCCCTGCGGGTGAGGTCGGCCCCGCCCAGGGTGAATCCGGCGACCGCCGATCGGCCCACTCTCCGGAAATGGTCCTAGGACCGACTAGGTCCACCGCCCGATGCCGCGGCCCCCGCGCGCCGACTACCGTGCAGTACGTGTCCATGTCGCCGCAGCCCGCAGCTGCCTCCCTCGCCACGCCGGACGAGTTCCGGGCCGCCCTCTCCCAGCTGGCCGCCGGGGTGGCGCTGCTGACCGTGCACGACCAGGGCGAGGCCGGGCCGGCCGAGGACGCCGGAATGACCGCGACGTCGTTCCTGTCCGTCTCGCTGGAGCCGCCGCTGGTGCTGGTCTCGGTGCGCGAGGACTCCCGAATGGACGAGCTGCTCTCGCGGGTCGACCTGTGGGCGGTCTCGCTGCTCGGCGAGCGGCACCGCACGGTGGCCTCGCGGTTCGCCATGAAGGGGCGGCTCAGCGACCGGCTGCTCTTCGCCGACACCCCGCACCACCGCGGCCCGGCCACCGGCGCACCGCTGGTGGAGGGCGCGCTGGCCACCGTCGAGTGCCGCACCGAGCAGCGGATAGCCGCCGGGGACCACACGCTGCTGATCGGGCGGGTGCTGGAGGCCCGGGTGCCGTCACCGGACGGGCCGCCGCTGCTCTACTTCCGCGGCGGCTACCGGCACCTCGCCTGACCTTGCCTGACCGGTCCGGGCCCGTACGCCGGCTACTCCGCGCCCGGTCGGCCCCGGCCGCGCTTCACCTCGGAGCGGCGCTTCTTGTTGGTGAGCCGCCGCTCGACCATCCCGCGGCTGGGCTTGGTCGCCCGGCGGGCCTTGGGCGGCGGCGCCGTCGCCTCGCCGAGCAGCGCGGCCAGCCGGGCGGCGGCCACCTCGCGGTTGCGCCACTGCGAGCGGTGCTCGGACGCCCGGACGACCAGGACCCGGCCGTCCACCAGCCGGCCGGCCAGCCGCTCCAGGGCGCGCAGCTTCCACACCTCGGGGAGTGCGTCCGAGGCGGCCAGGTCGTAGCGCAGCTCGACCTGGGTGTCGGAGGTGTTGACGTGCTGGCCACCGGGGCCGGAAGAACGCGAGAAGCGCCAGACGAGCTCGGCGTCGGGGACGACCACCGATCCCCGGACGCGGATGGGCTCAGGCATGGGTCCATCATCCCTGCCGGGCAACCGCGCCGTCACCCGGTTATCACCGCCCGCGCCGTGCCGGAGAATGGCCCCGTGATCGAGCTCGGCTACTCCCTCTCCCCCCGCTTCCCGGACCCCCCGCAGACCGACTACCGCTCGGCGGCCGTCCGCTCGCTGCGGTACGACCTGTTCTGCGGCGACGTCTTCCTCGACGCCGACGGCCTGGACTTTTCCACAGCCTGGGGATGGGTGCCGGTACTGGACTTCGCCTGGGCGCTCTGCGACATCGTCGAGCAGCTCGACCAGGACCCGCGCGGCAGCCGGTCCGCCGCCGTGCAGACCGCGGACCTCGACTTCACCCAGTCCACCGAGCTGCTGCGGTTCGCCCGCCGGTTCGGCCTGGTGGAGATCTCGGCGACCTGGCTGGACCAGCCGCCGGCCGTGGTCCGCCACGAGGATCTGCGCCGCGAGGCCCGGGACTTCCTGCAGGACGTCCTGGCGGACCTGGCCGACCTGCACCCGGAGCTCGCCGACAACCCCAGCATCTGGACCGTCCAGGGCCGCTTCCCCCGGGTCTGACCTGGCATTTGTACCGTTCCTTGGGAATCTCTTGGCAATTGGTTGACCGGATCCGGAACCGCCGGGTCCCGCGCTCTCGTTCTTCCGGGCACGAGCACGCGACGAAGGGACACCACACACCATGCCAGTGAGCCTCTCCAAGGGTGGCAACGTCTCGCTGACCAAGGAGGCCCCGGGGCTGACCGCGGTCACCGTCGGCCTCGGCTGGGACGCCAGGACCACCACCGGGACGGAGTTCGACCTCGACGCCAGCGCGATCGTGCTGGACGCCTCCGGCAAGGTGCTGTCCGCCGGGCACTTCGTCTTCTTCAACAACCTCCGCACCCCGGACGGCACCGTCGTGCACACCGGCGACAACCGCTCCGGTGACGGCGCGGGCGACGACGAGGCGATCAAGGTCGACCTGGCCGGCCTGCCCGCCGAGGCCGACCGGATCACCTTCCCCGTGTCGATCTACGACGCGACGGCCCGCTCGCAGAGCTTCGGCCAGGTCCGCAACGCCTACATCCGGGTGCTCAACCAGTCCGGCGGCTCGGAGCTCGCCCGCTACGACCTCTCCGAGGACGCTGCGGGCGAGACCGCCATGGTCTTCGGCGAGCTCTACCGCAACGGCGCCGAGTGGAAGTTCCGCGCCATCGGCCAGGGCTACGCCTCCGGCCTGGCCGGGATCGCCCAGGACTTCGGCGTGGCGTTCTGACGAACGCAGAGGTCCCCCCGGCGCGCCCGCGCCGGGGGGACCTCTGCGTTCCGGCTCAGTGCGCGGCGCGCAGCTCCGGCAGGTCGAGCAGCTCGGTCTCGTCCTCGGGCGTCAGGTCGACCACGGCCGGACGCGGGACGCCGCCCGCGGCGGCACCGGCCACCTCGTCACCGAGGACGTCGGCGAGATCCTGAGCCGCCGTCACCGGCACCACCCGCTCGGCCGACTGCTGCTGCTCGGCCGGCTGCTGGTCCGCCAGCTCGTTGACGCTGCCGACCGACGGCGCCGGTGCGGCCGCGCGCAGGGCCGCCGCACCCGCGGCCGAGCTACGGCCGAAGAAGCTGAAGTTCGCCGGACGCCCCTGGCCGGCCGGCTGCGGACGCGGACGCTGCCGCTCCACCGGGACGATCGCGGTGGCCGGCGCACCGGCCTGCCGCTCCCCCGGAGCCGTCAGCACCGGACGCACCGGGGAGGCCGCCACCGCCTGCCGCACCGGCTGCTGGGCCACCTGGCGGGCCGTCTGGTGGGCCGGCTCCAGCCGGCCGATCCGCGGCGCCGCCGAGGCCTGCTCGTGGGTCGCGCCGCCCTGGTCGTCCACCGTGCCGAGAGCCGGGGCCTGCTCACGCTCCATCAGGGCCCGGCGGCGCTCGGCCCGCTGCTCGGCCTCCCACTGCGTCCGGGCCGCCTGCGCACGCCGCTCCAGGTGCCGCAGCGCGGAGCCCGCCCGCAGGTACGCGACCGCCGTGACGGGGTGCTTGGGCCGGGCCGCCTCGATGGCCCGCTGGGTCGCCTCGGCCTCCTTGAGCGCCTGCTCGGCCGCCATGACCGCGCGCTCGCGCAGCAGCCGGGCCATCTCGGTCTCGACCTTCGCCAGCCGGGACTTCTCCGCCGTCAGCCGCCGGCCGAGCCGGGTCGCCCGCTCCTCGGCGACCTCGGCCGCGTACTCGGCCTCGGCCAGCTGCTCCTCGAAGCGCTCCTCGTCCCGGACCCGCCGGATCGCCGCGACCTCGGCGGCGGCCTGGGCGGCCCGGTCGCGCTGACGGAGCACCAGGGCGAGCCCCAGCACGGCGAGAACCGCGGCGAAGCCCACCGAGCGGACCACCTCGGTGTCCCCGCTGGCGACCAGCGCGGCCAGGGCGGCCACTGTGAGGACGACGGCGGCGGCCGGCGGCAGGGCCCGGCTCAGAACGGAGGAATGACGGTGGCGTCCGCGTGGCATGAACAAGAAACTAGCGTGCGAATAAGGCCTCTGTCAGCCTCGGGGGCAATCCGGGCCTTGACAGGCGGCTTGCGCCACCGAGCGGAGTCGATCACTCACCAGGCGCAACGAGTGTCACCGGGGGCTGTGAGCCGCGCCCTTGCCGCCACTGCCGTCGTCCTCGGGCAACTTGCAGACGTGCTGCAGCCACAGCGCCGCGGCGATCACCCCGGCGCCCGCCACCACCGCGAGCCCGGCGGTGATCGCCGGGCCCTGGTGCGCGCTGAAGTCCGACAGCGTGGCCAGGAAGATCCCCAGGCCCGCGTAGACGCCCGTCGCCACCGCCGAGACCAGCGCGCTGGCCTGGGCGAGCACCACCGCGCGGGCGGCGCCCAGCGGGTCGACGCCCTTGGCCCCGGGCACCCGGTCGCGGACCGCCTTCAGTCTGGACCGCAGCGAGATCGCGGTCGCCAGCAGCACCACCGCGACGGCCGCCAGCACCACCGGCGCCGCGGTCGGCACGCCGGGCAGCGAGTCCAGCGAGTTCCAGAGCTTGGCACCGGCCCAGGCCAGCGCCGTCGAAACCACGACGATGGCCACCAGCAGACGGAGGCGGAGCAGCTTCACTCGGACAGGGTCCTTCCCCACGAACGGTCGCGCGTTGGCGGCGCCCGGCCACCGTACCGGGAGGAACGCCCCTCCTTGGTACGGCCGGGGACCCTCGCGAAGTTCCCCGGACCGGGCGGACCGGCCCTGCGGGCGCGCTACTCCGGCAGGCGCAGCTGGATGTCCTCGCGGCGGACCACGCCCTGCGCGCCCTCACCGCCCAGCTCCTTGAGCAGGTCGGACACCAGGCCGAGGCCCGGCAGCTCGCCGACCGGGTCCGCGTCGGCCCACGGCGCGAGCACGAAGGCCCGCTCGTGCGCCCGCGGGTGCGGCAGCTGAAGCACCGGGTCGTCGCTGGTGACGCCCTCGTAGCTGAGGATGTCGACGTCCAGCGTGCGGGCGCCCCAGCGGACCGTGCGGACCCGCCCGAAGGCGTCCTCGATCGCGTTGGCCCGCTCCAGCAGGGAGCGCGGCGGCAGCGTGGTGCGCAGCACCACCACGGCGTTGTAGAAGTTGGGCTGCTCGCCCGGTCCACCCAGGGCGGGCGTCTCGTAGACCGCCGAGACCGCCTTGATCTTCAGACCGGGGGTGTCGGCCAGGGTGTCGACCGCGCCCTGCAGGGTCTCCAGCCGGTTGCCCAGGTTGCTGCCCAGGGCCACCACGGCGTAGCGCGGGTTGTGCAGGGTGGTGTCGGCCGAGTCCACCCGGCGCTCCAGGTCGAACGTGGTCGGCGAGGCGGTCGGGTCGCTGGTGCTCATCGGATTCCCTCTGCGGCTGAAGCGAGCGGACACGGAACCACCGGGGACGTCATGCGCGGCCCCGGTGAATGGTGATGGTCACATCGTCGAACGGCACGGTGATCGGCGCGTCCGGCTTGTGCACGGTGACCTCGACCTCCTCGACCGCCGCGTGCTTGAGGCACTGGTCGGCGATCCGCTGGGCCAGGGTCTCGATCAGGTCGACCGGCTCCCCCGCGATGATCGCGGTGACCTCCTCCGCGACGACGCCGTAGTGCGCCGTACGGGTGAGGTCGTCGCCGGACGCGGCCGGGCGGGTGTCCAGGTGGAGCACGAGGTCGACCACGAAGGTCTGCCCCTCGATCCGCTCCCGCTCGAAGACGCCGTGGTGGCCGCGGGCACGCAGGCCCCGCAGGGTGACGCGGTCCAGCAACTGAATCACTGCTCCTGATCTTGGAACGCCAGGCCTCGTCGCCCGGCGTCCATCGAATCTACCCGTGGCACATGACAACTCGGCGCCACGGACGGAGCGCTCCTACCCGGACCGGGCCTCGGCCACGCACGTCGGGCCGTCGAGCACGGTGAACATCAGATGACCGCCGGCCCATTCCCGCCGGCCCCGCGAGCCCGGTCCCGGGTCAGTCCTCGTCCTCGTCATCGCCGCTGGTCAGCACCGGTGAACCGTGGTGCGACCAGAGCCGCCAGCCCGCCTCGGTACGACGGAACAGATTGGTCGACACGACCTTGCCGCCGACCAGCGGACCCAGCTCGCCCTCCTCCTCGGCCTCGCCGCCGGAGAGGATGTTCTCGGTACAGGTGACGAGGGCCACATCGCCCTGGACCTCGACCTCGACGTCGGTCAGGAAGAACTGGATGTACTCCGTGTTCATCATGATCAGCATGTACGACCGGGTCACCTGGGCCCGGCCGCGCAGCACCGGCCACCCCGGGTGCACACAGATCACACCGTGCTTGTCGTCGGCATCGGCGGCGGAGAGCCAGACATCCTCTATCGCCTCCAGATCGCCGATTTCCAACGCGTCGTAGAGGCGCTGATTTGCTGCCAGCACGGCCTCCCGGTCCGCCTCCAGCGACCCTGCTGCCGCCCCGTTGCTCAACGCGCCGTCACCAGTCACGCCACCACCCACTCCCTCGGTCAGCTCTCCCCGGCAGCCTGCCAGGCCGCCACGACCCGTACGGCATCGGCCGTCCCCGCGACATCGTGCACCCGCACCGCCCAGGCTCCCGCCCGTGCGGAGAGCACCGACACCGCCGCGGTGGCGTCGTCGCGCTGCCGGGCCGGCCGCAGCTCCCCGGTTTCCGGGTCGGCCAGCAGCGTACCCAGGAAGCGCTTGCGCGAAGCCGCCACCAGGACCGGCCGACCCATCGCGGTGAGGGTGCCGAGCCCGGCCAGCAGGGCCCAGTTGTGCTCGGTGGTCTTGGCGAAGCCGAGGCCCGGGTCGAGGATCAGCTGCTCCTCCTTGACCCCGGCGGCCAGCAGCGCGTCGGCGCGCTCGCGCAGCTCGGCGACCACCTCGGCCAGCACGTCCCGGTAGACCGCCAGGCGGTCCATGTCCACCGACTGTCCGCGCCAGTGCATCACCACGAACGGCACCCCGAGGTCGGCCACCACCGAGGCCATCGCCGGGTCGGCCAGGCCGCCGGAGACGTCGTTGACCAGCCGGGCGCCGGCCGCCACCGCCTGCTCGGCGACGGCGGCCCGCATGGTGTCCACCGAGACCACCACCCCGGCCGCGGCCAGTTCGCGGACCACCGGGACGACCCGGCGCAGCTCCTCCTGCTCGGTGACCCGGTGGGCCCCCGGCCGGGTCGACTCACCGCCGACGTCCACCAGGTCCGCACCGCGGGCCACCAGGCCCAGACCGTGCGCGACGGCGGCCTCCGGATCGAGCCAGAGGCCGCCGTCCGAGAACGAGTCGGGTGTGACGTTGACGACGCCCATCACGGCGCAGCGGTCGAGGTTCGCAAGGCCGGGCAGCGGGGTGTTCATGGCCCTATTATCCGGCCACGGCCCGCCGCCCGGTCAGGCGGCCGGAGCCACCGATTCCGCACCGGCCGGGGTCGGCATCAGGCCCTGCCGCTGGCGCTTGCGCCCGAACTTCGGCATCCCCAGCGTGATGAACGCCTCGGCCTGCATCGCCGCGAAGCCGATCCGCGGCAGGTCCCGGGTGCTCGGGTAGATCAGGAACCGCGGCTCCCACTCCGGCTGGAACTTGGCGTTGAACTTGTACAGCGACTCGATCTGGAACCAGCGCGAGAGGAAGACCAGCAGTCCGCGCCAGGCCCGCAGCACCGGTCCCGCGCCGATCCGCTCACCGCGGGCCAGGGCCGAGCGGAACATCGCGAAGTTGAGCGACACCCGGCGCACGCCCAGCGCCGGGACGGCCTGCAGGGCCGCCACGATCAGCAGTTCGTTCAGGCCGGGGTCGGCCGCGCGGTCGCGGCGCATCAGCTCCAGCGAGATGCCGTCCGGGCCCCACGGCACGAAGTGCAGCACCGCCTTGAGGTCGTCGCCGGCCGGCTCCCCCTCCTCCGGGGCCTTGTGAGCGGTGACCACCACGCACTCGTCGTCGCCGAGGTCGCCGAAGCGGCCCAGCGCCATCGAGAAGCCGCGCTCGGTGTCGGTACCGCGCCAGCGGGCCGCGGCGTCGGCGATCCTCAGCTTCTCCGCGCGGTCCAGCTCACCGACCCGGCGGACCTTGCAGGAGTAGCCGTTGCGCTCGATCCGCTTCACCATCTGGCGGACGTTGCGCATCGCGCGACCGGACAGCGAGAAGGTGCTCGCGTCCACGATCGCCTCGTCGCCGAGTTCCAGCGCGTCCAGGCCCGCCTCGCGGGTCCAGACCTCGCCGCCCACCTCGCTGCAGCCCATCACGGCCGGCACCCAGGCGTGCTCGCGAGCCGCCGCCATGAAGACCTTGATCGCACCGGGCCAGGCCTCGACGTCGCCCACCGGGTCGCCGGAGGCCAGCATCACGCCGGAGATCACCCGGTAGGAGATCGCGGCCTTGCCGGTCGGCGAGAAGAGCACGCTCTTGTCGCGGCGCAGCGCGAAGTAGCCCAGCGAGTCGCGCTCGCCGTGCCGCTCCAGCAGCGCGCGGACCTTGACCTCCTCCTCGGGGGTCAGCTCCGGCTCGGGCTTCTCCGGGCGCAGCGCGAGGTAGCCGCTGGTGAAGGCGGTCACCAGGCCGAGCGCGGCCAGCGAGTAGCCGACCAGGTCGCGGGTCCGGTCGGTCCGGTAGTCGACCGGGCCGTCCAGGCCGAAGAGTCCCCAGACGGTCTCCTTCAGCCGGGCCAGCAGGTCCGGGTTGCCCATCTCGGAGTTCGGGTGGGCGCTGACGATCAGCAGGCCCAGGCCCAGGCTCACGGCGCCCATCACGATCAGGTTGAGCAGCGCGCGCCAGCGGGTGCGCGGGTCGGCCTTGGCGTAGAACTCGCGCCGGTGCAGCAGGATCACCGCGAACAGCGTCAGCGAGACCACGGCCGGGCCGATCTGGTGCCAGCGCAGGACGTGCAGCGCGGTGTTGATCGGCAGCAGCACGCAGACCATCCGCCAGGCGCGGCGCTTGCGGCGGCGCAGGGCGTGCGCCAGCAGCACCAGCAGGATGCCGACGATCAGCGTGCCGGCCGCGGCGAGGGTGGTGGTGCCGCCCGGGAGCTGGCCGGTCCAGGTGTGCATCCTGGAGTGCTTCAGCTTGGGGAAGATCGCACTGGCGATGTCCACCAGGCCGATCAGCAGACAGGCATAGCCGACCGCCCCCGGCAGCCAGGCGCGCGGGACGGTGGAGGCTTGGGTTCGCAGCGTCTGCAGACCTCGGCGACGGGGCTGCTCGGGAGACGACTCAGCGGACACGGGAACGCTCATGAAAACTCAGCGTAGAGGCTGCGGAGGGGCGTCCGGTCACCCTGAGGGATGAGCCGTGGTGGACCTTCATGCTTATTCCTTACCTTGACAAAATGACCGTCAAGAGGGGGTAATCCCTTGGCCTTGTGGTAGCCGCAGCGCCCGGCAGGCGGCTCGGCCGCGCCCCGCGCAGACCGCAACGCCGAAGTCTAGGCCCTTGGTTCGTGTGGGTGAAGCCGCCCGACCGGCTCCCCCCGTGCCCGTGCCGTACGCCGTTCGCGTCGCGTTCCCCCGGTGTAGGGGACGAACTCCGGTGGCCGTGCCCCGACCGCACTCCGATGATGAACCGACAGCACAGCCACCACCGCCCGGGGAGCCCGTCGCATGAATTTGACCAGCAGCGGTCTGGTGTATGCCCTGGTCGCACTCGCCGTCCTGACCGTGCTGGCGACACTCTGGCTGTGGCCCAGGCTGGCCCCGCAGCGGCTGCTGCCGATGCTCGGCCGGATCGGCCTGCTGACGGCCACTCAGCTGACCGTCCTGGCGGTCTGTGCGCTGGCCGTCAACAACACCTTCGGCTTCTACTCGTCCTGGACCGACCTGCTCCATCCGGGCGACGCCCCGCTGGCGCTGGCTCCCCCGGTCGGCGGAACGGGCAAGAGCAGTCCTCCGAAGACCGATGCGCTGGTCCAGCCGACCACCGAGGGCGGTCTGGACACGGTCGACGACCTCCCGCAGGGCACTCCCGAACAGGTGGGCAAGTGGGAGTCGATCTTGGTGCACGGCAAGGAGTCCGGTCTCTCCGACCAGATGTTCATCTACCTGCCGCCTGAGTACTTCAATCCGAAGTACTCCCGGGAGCGCTTTCCCGTCCTGCTCAGCCTGGCCGGCTTTCCCGGCACCCCGCTGCACCTGATGCAGGAGATGGACGAGCCGAAGACGATCTGGGACCTCCAGCGCACCGGGAAGATGGCGCCGACCATCGTCGTGATGGCCCGTCCCAGCGTGGCCGCGCCGCGCGACACCGAGTGCGTGGACGTCCCCGGCGGGCCGCAGACCGAGACCTGGTTCGCCAAGGACGTCCCGGCCGCGCTGCGCTCGGCCTACCGGGTCAGCCGCTCGGCCGGCTCCTGGGGCGTCCTCGGCTACTCGACCGGCGGCGGCTGCGCGCTGCGGCTGGCCGACCGCTTCCCCGACACGTACAGCGCGGCGGCCGGGCTCCACGCGGACTACAAGGTGGTGCCCGACCCGTTCGGCAGCAGCGGCGACCTGTACTCCGGCAACCCGGGGCTGGCCCAGCAGTACGACCTGACCTGGCGGCTGGAGAACCTGCCCGCCCCCAAGGCATCGCTGCTGGTCGTCTCCACCCGCACCGAGGACAACTACGCGGCGACCCAGCAGTTCCTGGCCGTCGCCCAGCCGGTCGCCACCGCGCACCCGGAGTTCAGCGTCGAGTCGCTCTTCCTGGCCGACGGCGGTCACAGCTTCGACACCTGGAAGCGCGAGCTGCCGGCCGCCCTGGAGTGGATCAGCGACAAGCTGGCCCCGGTCCCCGACCGCGAGCCGCGCGGCTGAGGAACGGGCAGGCTCAGCGCCCGATTCAGCGCCCGATGATGAGGCTCATCGCCTCGGCCCGGGTCGCCGGGTCGCGCAGCTGGCCGCGCACGCACGAGGTGATGGTCTTGGCCCCGGGCTTGCGGATTCCGCGCATCGACATGCACATGTGCTCGCACTCGACCACGACGATCGCACCGCGCGGCTCCAGGATCCGCATCAGCGCGTCGGCCACCTGGCTGGTCAGCCGCTCCTGCACCTGCGGGCGGCGGGCGTAGACGTCGACCAGCCGGGCCAGCTTGGACAGGCCGGTGATCTTGCCGCTGACCGAGGGGATGTAGCCGACGTGGGCGACCCCGCGGAACGGGACGAGGTGGTGCTCGCAGACCGAGGTGAGCTCGATGTCCTTGACCAGCACCATCTCGTCGTGGCCGAGGTCGAAGGTGGTGGTCAGCACGTCCTCGGGCTCCTGCCAGAGCCCGGAGAATATCTCCTTGTAGGCCCGGGCCACCCGGGCCGGGGTCTCCAGCAGCCCTTCGCGATCCGGGTCCTCGCCGACCGCGAGCAGCAGCTCGCGGATCGCGTTCTCGGCCCGCTTCTGGTCGAAGGTTCCGATGGCGGACTGACCGTCGAGCGTCACCGGGTCGATCATTCGAGCCTCGCTAGTGCTGGGAGATGTGGCTGAGCAGCAGAGATGCCGCGCCTCCAGGGTACAAACCCCGGGGGCGCGGCATCCATTCCGGACGGCTGGATCAGCTCTCCGAGCTGCTGTCACCGATGACCGGCGGGAGCTTCACGATGTCCACCGCGGTGACGTCCAGGGAGGCGGCGGCACCGTTGGTGAGCGCCAGCTCCTTGGGGGACTGCACCGGCGGCCGGGTGGACGGCGTGCGACGGGAGGACCCCGTCCAGGCCGGCCGGGCCGGACGCTTGACGATCGACTTGAAGATCTCGGCGATCTGCTCCTTGTTCAGGGTCTCCTTCTCGAGGAGCTCCAGAACCAGGTTGTCGAGCACGTCCCGGTTCTCGACCAGGATCTCCCAGGCCTCGTTGTGGGCGTTCTCGATGAGCTTCTTGACCTCTTCGTCGACCAGCCCGGCGACCTCTTCCGAGTAGTCGCGCTGGTGGCCCATGTCGCGGCCCAGGAACGGCTCGGAACTGTCCGTGCCGAACTTGATCGCGCCGAGACGCTCGGTCATCCCGTACTGGGTGACCATGGCCCGGGCCGTGGCGGTGGCCTTCTCGATGTCGTTCGAGGCGCCGGTGGTCGGGTCGTGGAAGACCAGCTCCTCCGCCGCACGCCCGCCCAGCATGTACGCCAGCTGGTCGAGCATCTCGTTACGGGTGGTCGAGTACTTGTCCTCTTCCGGCAGCACCATGGTGTAGCCGAGCGCACGACCGCGGGACAGGATGGTGATCTTGTGGACCGGGTCGCTGTTCGGAGAAGCCGCCGCGACCAGGGCGTGTCCGCCCTCGTGGTACGCGGTGATCTTCTTCTCCTTCTCGGACATGATCCGGGTCCGCTTCTGCGGGCCCGCCACCACGCGGTCGATCGCCTCGTCGAGGGTGAAGTTGTCGACCAGCTTCTTGTCCGAGCGGGCGGTCAGCAGCGCGGCCTCGTTGAGGACGTTGGCCAGGTCCGCACCGGTGAAGCCCGGGGTGCGCTTGGCGACGGCCTTGAGGTCGACGTCCGGCGCGACGGGCTTGCCCTTCTGGTGCACCTTCAGGATGTCCAGGCGGCCCTGCAGGTCGGGGCGCTCGACCGCGATCTGACGGTCGAAGCGGCCCGGGCGCAGCAGCGCCGGGTCCAGGATGTCCGGACGGTTGGTGGCGGCGATCAGGATCACGCCGCCCTTGACGTCGAAGCCGTCCATCTCGACCAGCAGCTGGTTGAGGGTCTGCTCGCGCTCGTCGTGGCCGCCGCCCAGACCCGCACCGCGGTGCCGGCCGACGGCGTCGATCTCGTCGACGAAGACGATCGCCGGGGCGTTCGCCTTGGCCTGCTCGAAGAGGTCGCGGACCCGGCTGGCGCCGACACCGACGAACATCTCCACGAAGTCGGAGCCGGAGATCGAGTAGAACGGCACGCCGGCCTCGCCGGCGACGGCGCGGGCCAGCAGCGTCTTACCGGTACCGGGCGGGCCGTAGAGCAGCACACCCTTGGGGATCTTGGCACCGACGGCCTGGAACTTGGCCGGCTCCTGCAGGAACTCCTTGATCTCGTGGAGCTCCTCCACCGCCTCGTCCGCACCCGCGACGTCCGCGAAGGTGGTCTTGGGGGTGTCCTTGGTGAGCAGCTTGGCCTTGGACTTGCCGAACTGCATGACCCGCGAGCCGCCACCCTGCATCTGGTTCATCAGGAAGAGGAAGACCAGCACGATGATCACGATGGGCAGCATCGAGAGGAGCAGGCTGACGAAGGTCGACTGCTTCTCCGGGCTGATCGTGTAGCCCTGCGGCAGGGACCCCTTGTTGACCTGGGCCTGCAGCGTGGCTGCGATGTCCTTGCCCTGGTCCCCGATGTAGGAGGCCTGGAACTTGCTGCCGGACGGGCTCTTGCCACCCGAGCCGGCGTTGGTGAGGCTGGCCCCCGGGAGCAGTTCGATCTTGACGGTGTTGGAATCACCGGTGGTGATCTGGGCTTGCTTGACCTGGCCCGCGTCGATTGCTGCAACGACCTGGCCGGTGTCCACCGTCTTGTAGCCGTTCGAGTCAGAAACGACCTGCATCAGCACAATGACGGCGACGACGGCCAGGAGGATCCATGCGATCGGCGCGCGGAAGTATCGCTTGACGTCCATCCATGCGGGGCGTTGCCGCCCCGTCCCTCCTGCCACTCAACGGCGCTGCACGGCTCTCGGCCGTCGGCGCATCCGGTATGTGCATGTGCACCCCGCTCCCATCCGGCTGGGAGTCGTACGAAGAGCGGGTAATTTGACCGTACAGCAGTGGTGCCCCGCTCTGTGGAAGCGTGACGTGCTGTTGTCTGTGGAGTTGTCATCCGCCGACTCCAACGGGTGGGGCCGGCGGACTGTTCCCCGTTCTACGGCTTCTGCGGTCAGCCGCCGTAGACGTGTGGGGCGAGCGTACCGATGAACGGCAGGTTGCGGAGCTTCTCCGCGTAGTCCAGGCCGTACCCGACGACGAATTCGTTGGGGATGTCGAAGCCGACGTACTTGACGTCGATCTCGACCTTCGCCGCGTCCGGCTTGCGCAGCAGGGTGCACACCTCCAGCGAGGCCGGACCGCGCGAACCCAGGTTGCCGAGCAGCCAGGAGAGCGTCAGGCCGGAGTCGATGATGTCCTCGACGATCAGCACGTCGCGGCCCGCGATGTCGGTGTCCAGGTCCTTCATGATCCGCACCACGCCGGAGGACTTGGTGCCCATGCCGTACGAGGAGACGGCCATCCAGTCCATCGTCACCCGCGAGTGCAGGGCCCGGGCGAGGTCCGCCATGACCATCACGGCGCCCTTGAGGACGCCGACGATCAGCAGGTCCTTCCCGGCGTAGTCCCGGTCGATGCGCTCGGCCAGCTCCAGGAGCTTGGCGTCGATCTCGTCCTTGCTGATGAGCACCTTCGCCAGGTCGGCGCCCATGTCCTTGTCGTCCACCGGGAGTACGTCCTCAAGTGTTCGTGGTCCTGTTGTTTCGGCGTCAGTCGCCCTGCCGCCGAAACACCAGGTTGCCACACCTTCGGGTGACCTCGACGCCCCCGGGTAGGTGCAACGGCCCCTGGCCGCGCCAGGCGGTGACCAGCAGATCCACCGTTTCCAGGTGCCGGGAGAAGAGATCACCGGCCGGGCAGCCCGCCTGCAGCGCCGTTCGGCGCAGCACCCGGCGCCGGACGGCGGAGGGCAGCTCGGCGAGCCTGACCGCGTCCACGGTGCCCGTACCGTCGTGCAGATCACGCCGGGACAGGTCCTTCTCCACCAGATCGGCCCACTGGTCCAGGGCGTCGGCGTCGTCGCGGAACAGCCGGGCGGTGCGGGCCAGCGCCTGGACCACGCCGTTGCCCAGGTGCTTCTCCAGTACCGGCAGCACCTCGTGGCGCACCCGGGCGCGGGTGTAGGCGGGGTCCATGTTGTGCGGGTCGTCCCAGACCGGGATGGACTGCGCGGTGCAGGCCTGCCGGGTGGCGGAGCGGTCGAGGTCCAGCAGCGGGCGGCGGTAGCGGCCCTTCTGCGCGGGCATCCCGGCCAGCGAGCGGGCGCCGGAGCCGCGGGCCAGGCCCAGCAGCACGGTCTCCGCCTGGTCGTCGCGGGTGTGGCCGAGGAAGACGGCCAGCGCCTGGTGGCGCTCGGCGGCCTCGTCCAGTGCGGCGTAGCGGGCGTCGCGAGCGGCGTTCTCGGGCCCGCCCTGGCGGCCGACCCGGACCGGGACGGCCTCCACCGGGTCCAGGCCGAGCGCGCGCAGGCGCTCGACGACCTGGAGGGCGCGGGCGGCCGAGCCGTCCTGCAGGCCGTGGTCGACGGTGACGGCGCCGACCCGCAGGCCGAGCTTGGGCGCCTCGAAGGCGGTGGCGGTGGCGAGCGCCATGGAGTCGGCGCCGCCGCTGACGGCGACCAGGACGAGCGGGGAGCCGGGGGCGGCGGGGGTGCGCGGCAGGCCGGACGGGTGGCGCCGGGCGTTGCCGATCAGGACGGTGGCGGGCGAGGCCGCGGTGGCCGTCGCAGTGGCGGCGGCGATGGCCCGGATGGGGGAGGCCGGGGTGGTGAGAGCGGTGCCGGCCTCGGCCACGAGGTCGGCGAGGGCGCGGCGGACGGCCAGGCGTATCGCCGCGACGGCGGGATGTGGACCCACGGTGAGCAACTCCTCTGCTGGGGGCGGGCACGCGACCAGAGGCACTGATAGCAGCCCGTTACCGAGTGCTCACAGATCGTCGCAGAAGTGGGGGTGCGGTCGGGCCACCCGCGCCACCGGTACGACCACCGTCCCACGGACGGGTGAATGAAGAAACGTATCTTCACCTCACCCGCTCACCCGTCCGAGGGTGACGGCTAGGACTGGCGTCCGACCCGCGCCACCCAGGCGGCCGGGTTGTGGATCTCGTCCTTGGTCGGGAGGGTGTTCGGGGACGTCCAGACCCGGTTGAAGCCGTCCATCCCGATCCGGTCCACCACGCCCCGCACGAAGACCGCGCCGTCCTGGTACTGGCGCAGCTTGGCGTCCATCCCCAGCAGCCGGCGCAGCAGCAGGTCGAGGCGCCCGGCGCCCTTGTCCCGGCGGCGCTGGAACTTCTCGCGGATCTCGCCGACGCTCGGCACCACGCTCGGCCCGACCCCGTCCATCACCACGTCCGCGTGGCCCTCCAGCAGCGACATGACGGCGGTCAGCCGGTTGAGGATCTCGCGCTGCGCGGGCGTCTGGACCACCTCCAGCAGGGTGTCGCGCTGCGGCCGGTCCCCGGCGGGGGACAGCACCTCGCGCAGCCGCTCCAGCAGGGCGGTCGGCTCCACGTCGGTCTCGGCGAGGAAGGACTGCACCTCGGCCTGGACGTGGTCGCGCAGCCAGGGGACGGCGGTGAACTGGGTGCGGTGGGTCTCCTCGTGCAGGCAGACCCAGAGCCGGAAGTCGTGCGGATCGACGGCCAGCTCCCGCTCGACCTGGACGATGTTCGGCGCCACCAGGAGCAGCCGGCCCGGACCCGGCTGGTCCGGGCCGAGCCTGGGCTGGTCGAACAGCCCGGCCGGGCTGTCGGGGGTGTGCGGGACGGCCCGTTCGGCGGGCTCGGCGGCGGCGAAGGTCTCGTACTGGCCCAGCACCTTGCCGGAGAGCAGCGCCAGCACCGCGCCGACCTCGACCCCGGTGATCTTCTCGCCCACCGCGCTGAGCACCGCGCCGCCGGGGGTCGCAGCGCGGCGGGCCGAGAGCTTCTGCTCCAGCGGCCTGATCACCGTCCGGAAGCCGGCGACGTTGGCGCGCACCCAGCCCGGCCGGTCCACCACCAGGACCGGCGCGGCGCCGTCGGCGCCCAGGCTGGTCGAGCGCATCCGGGTGAACTCGCGCACCGCGCCCTCGGCGGTGCGGGCGTGCTCGCGCAGCTCCGCCACCACCTTGCGGGCCTCGTCGCGGGACACCTGCGGACCCGGTCGGACCAACCGGGTCGCCGTCGCGACCGCGAGATTCCAGTCGACCATGTCGGCACCGCCACTCGCGCTCGTCATGCCATCACCGTACGTGCTCCGCGCCGCCGCCCCCACCCCTTGGCGACTACTTGCAGCCGCACGCCGCCAGGGCGGTGACGATCCGGTCCATCGCCGCGCGGGCGGTGTCGGCGTTGGCCGGGGTCTTGGTCATCAGGGCGAACACCAGCAGGCGGCCGTCGGCGTCCACCACGGTGCCCGCCAGCGTGTTGACACCGCTCAGGCTGCCGGTCTTGGCCCGCACGATGCCGGCCCCGCCGGCCGACCCCTGGGCGGCGGTGAAGCGGCTGAGCAGCGTCCCGCTGAAGGAGCCGATCGGAAGGCCCGTCAGGACCGGTCGCAGTTGCGGATGCTCGGGGGAGGCGGCCAGGGCGAGCAGGTCGGAGAGCACCAGCGGCGGGATGACGTTCTTCACGTTCAGGCCGCTGCCGTCGTTCAGCTGCACGCCGGCCATCGGGATGCCGAGCTTGGTGAGCTGCTGGGTGACGGCCGCGGCCGCGCCGTCGTAGCTGACCGGCTGGTGCGCGGCGATCGCCACCTGCCGGGCCACCGCCTCGGCCAGCGTGTTGTCCGAGTTGGTGAGCAGCCGCTCGACCAGCCGGGAGAGGGTGGGCGACTGCACCTGGGCCAGCTGCGCCGCGCCCGGCGCCGCCGTCGCCTCGGCCGGCTTGCCGTTCACCTTGACGCCCTGAGCGCCGAGCAGGTCGGCGAACCGCCCGGCCGCCTGGGCCGCCGGGTCGGCGACCCGGACCGGGGCCTCGATGTCCTGGGTGGGGTCGTTGCGCCCCTCGTCCACCATCAGCGCCGACATCGGACCGATGTTCGTACCGTCGTTGTACTTGTGCGCGGCGGGGCCGGTGAAGAGCGAGCCGTCGTAGCCGAGGTTCACGGCGGTGACACCGGACGCCTTGAGGGCGGCGGCGGTCTGCTGGGCCAGCTCGGTCAGCGAGGCCGGGGCGGACTCGGCGTCCACCGGGGCACCGGCGATCCGGATCTGAGCGAGCGGCAGCCCGCTGAGCGTGGGGTCGCCGCCGCCCACCAGGGTGATGTCAGCGGGCGTGGCGCCGGCCACCACCCGGGTGGCTATCCGGGTGTCGCCCGGCAGCAGGCTGAGCGCCGCGACCGAGGTGGCCAGCTTGGTGGTGGAGGCCGGGGTGGCGGGGGTGCCCTCGCCCGAGCCGAGCAGCAGCTTGCCCGTGCCGCCGTCGGTCACCGCGAAGTTCAGCGTGCCGAGCGCCTTGTCCTGCGTCAGCTGGGCCAGCGCGCGCTGGAGGCCCGCGGTGGTCGGCAGGTCGCTGCCGGCCGCGGTCACCGCCGGCACCAGGACCGGCGGCGCGAGCGCCGGCGCCGCCGTCGTCTGCACCGTCGTCTGCGCCGTAAGTCCGCTCGCCGACGCCCCCGTACCGCCCACGACCAGCGCGGTCGCGATCACGGCGGTCGACACCGCCGCCCGCGCACCTCTACGTGTCCCTGCCCCTGCCACTGCCCAGCCCCTTTCCACAGCACTCCCTCCCGTAGGAGACACTTGGATTCTGTCAGTCCCTACCTTGGAGGAACCGTTGGAGTTCGACGTCACCATCGAGATCCCGAAGGGCTCCCGCAACAAGTACGAGGTGGACCATGAGTCCGGCCGCCTTCGTCTGGACCGGATGCTCTTCACCTCGACCCGCTACCCGGCCGACTACGGCTTCGTCGAGGGCACGCTCGGCGAGGACGGCGACCCGCTGGACGCCCTGGTCATCCTGGACGAGCCGACCTTCCCCGGCTGCCTGATCAAGTGCCGTGCCATCGGCATGTTCAAGATGACGGACGAGGCCGGCGGCGACGACAAGCTGCTCTGCGTCCCGGCCACCGACCCGCGCTGGGAGCACCTGCGGGACATCCACCACGTGTCGGAGTTCGACCGCCTGGAGATCCAGCACTTCTTCGAGGTCTACAAGGACCTGGAGCCCGGCAAGTCGGTCGAGGGCGCGGAGTGGGTCGGCCGCATCGAGGCCGAGGCCGAGATCGTCGCCTCGATCAAGCGTCTGCAGGAGTCCGGCGACGCCCACTGAGGGCGTTAGGGCCTGTACGGCGGATCTTTCAGGGTTCCCTGACGGCTGCTCCTCCCGGAGGCCGGGGTCGGTGGAGTGTCTCCACCGACCCCGGCCTCCGGTGCGTCCGCAGGGGTCAGAGCACGGCGCGGATCTCGCCGACCACGGCGGCGCCGCCGTGCAGCGGGGCCGCACCGATCCGCTCCAGCACCGCGTCGTCCAGCCCGAGTCGGCGCAGCACCGCGGCCAGCACCGGGCCGAGCACCCGGCCGGCGCCGTCGTCGATCTTGAAGGCGAGCGCCCGCCCGTCCGGCAGGGCCACCGCCTGGACGCCCTCCGCGCCCATCTTGGAGAGCGCTCCGGGGACCGCCTGCATCAGCCAGGTGTCGGGGCGGCGGGTGCCGGCCACGTACTGCGGGTGCGCGCGCATCGCGTCGGCCACCCGGCGCTGCGGGGTGCCGGGCTCGGCGAGCAGCAGCGAGCGGTAGGCGCGGGCCAGGCCGACCAGGGAGACGGCGTGCAGCGGCGCGCCGCAGCCGTCCGTACCCAGGGCGGCTATCGACTCGCCCGAGGCCTCCTCCAGCGCCTCCTTCGCCAGCTGCTGGATCGGGTGCCCGGGGTCCAGGTAGCTCGCGGTCTCCCAGCCGTTGGCCTTGCTGGCGGCCAGCCAGGCGGCGTGCTTGCCCGAGCAGTTCATCAGCAGCGGCGCCCTGGTCCCGCCGGCCGCGAGGAGGTGCTCTGCCTCGGTCGGGTCGAGCGGAAGGTCGGGCGGGGTCTGGAGGTCCTCGGGAGTCAAGCCGGCGCCCGCCAGGATGGTCCGCACGCCGTCCAGGTGAAACGATTCTCCGGAGTGGCTGGCGGCCGCCAGTGCCAGCAGCTCGCCCTCGATCGGCAGGCCGGCCTTCAGCGTGGCCACCGCCTGGAAGGGCTTGTTGCAGGACCGGGGGAAGATCGGGCGCGCGGGCGCGCCGAGGGTGAGGTCCACCGAGCCGTCGGCGGCGAGCACCACCAGGGAACCGCGGTGGTGACCCTCGGTGAAGCCGGAACGCACCACCTCGGCGAGGACGGGCAGGACATCGGCAGAGTCGGGCATGGGGTGGGAGCCTTCCGGAGCGGACGAGGGTTGTCCGGAGGCATCCCTGGCGACCGGGTCTCAGTCGGCCGGCGAGCCCCCGGCGAGCAGGTCGTCGACCCGCGCTTCACCCTCACGGTACCGCCGGGTGATCTCGGCGCTGCAGCCGTCCGCCGTCCGCTGCAGCAGCTGGCGGCGCCCGGAGACCTCGCGCTCGTGCGCGGTGAGCCGATCCAGCGCCGCCAGCAGCTCCGCCGAGGCGTGCGCGGCCAGGTCAGCCAGCTGGACGTCCCCCATCAGGGCGTCCGCCTCCTCGCGGTACTGCTCGCCGCGCGGCGGGCCCAGCGTGACGTGCCGGGCCGAGCTGCGGACCGGCGACGGTGCGTCGGCCAGGATCTGCGGCAACCGGTGCAGCAGGGTGTCCGGGTGGATCGGGCGCTGCCTGCGGTCCAGGGTGCGGCGGTCGAGCTCGGCCCGCAGGATGTCCACCCGCCCCTGGAGCAGGCGGCGCAGGTAGGAGAGATCGGCCTCCTGCTCCCGGGCGTCCCGGCGCAGGGTGCGCAGCGCGTCGAGGCCCAGCGTCTCCAGCTCCGTCCGGGCCACCGCGGGCTCGCTCGGCACTCTGTTCGTGTCCATCGACCAACCACCTGCCGTTGTCCTGGTCCCGCCCTTACGGCCGCACTCCCCTGAGGCACGCCCGGCGGCCCCTGCGGGGTTCCCCGGTCGACCCGGCGCCACCCACATGAGCGAGCGCACCCGGTACGGACGTACGAGCGCCCGAACACCTGGCCGCACTCTCACCCGCCTCGGAGCCCGCTGCCGTCCCGAATCGTGCCACCCCATGGGCTGCGACGGGGCATCGATGCACCCGAACGGCCCCGTGGCGAACGGGTATGGCTGATATGACCAGGCAGTCGCCGCCACCACCCCGTCCGCCCCGGGGCGTACGTCGCGCACCACCGGCGCGTACCGAGCACGCGCGCGCCCCGGGGAGAATGGCCCGCATGCGAGCAGTGGTGCAGCGGGTGAGTGAGGCCGCCGTGACGGTGGCCGGCGAGCAGGTCGGCGCGATCGACGGGCCGGGGCTCTGCGTCCTGGTCGGGGTCACCCATCAGGACACGCCCCAGCAGGCGGCCCAACTGGCCCGCAAACTCTGGACGCTGCGGATCTTCGACGGCGCCGACGTCGAGCAGTCCTGTTCCGACCTGGGCGCGCCGCTGCTGGTGATCAGTCAGTTCACGCTCTACGGCGACGCCCGCAAGGGGCGCCGCCCCACCTGGAACGCCGCTGCCCCGGGACCGGTCGCGGAACCGCTGGTCGACGAGGTGGTGGCGCAGCTGCGCGCGCTCGGTGCCACGGTGGAGACCGGCCGGTTCGGGGCGGACATGAAGGTGTCGCTGGTGAACGACGGGCCGTTCACCGTGCTGGTCGAGGTCTGAGCTACTGCGGGCCCGCTACTGGGGGACGACGACGTCCTGGCTGGCCGGGACGCTGCCGGCGCGCAGCACCGCGTCCACCGGGACGTTGCGCTTGACCAGGGCCAGCGCGATCGGGCCGAGCTCGAAGTGCCGGGCCGAGGAGGTCACGAAGCCCAGCGCACGGGCCTCCTGCCCGTCCGTGGCGAGCCGCACCTCGGTGCCGTGCGGGGGCAGCACCTCCTCGGTGCCGTCCAGGTGCAGGAAGACCAGCCGGCGCGGCGGCTTGCCCAGGTTGTGCACCCGGGCCACCGTCTCCTGGCCGCGGTAGCAGCCCTTCTGCAGGTGGACGGCGGAGGCCAGCCAGTCCACCTCGTGCGGGATGGTGCGGTGGTCGGTCTCGAAGCCGAGCCGCGGGCGGTGGCCCTCGATCCGCAGCGCCTCGTACGCCCAGATCCCGGCCGGCGAGCCGAACCCGCGGGTGGCGGAGGCGAGTTCGGCACGGGGCAGGAACAGGTCGCGCCCGTAGGTGAGTTCGCGCACGGCGGCGGCGCCCTCGGCGGACGCCGTGGAGCCGGCCGCCATGTGCACCACCGCGAACTCCGCGGTGGCGTCGGCGATCTCCACCCGGTACATGAACTTCATCCGCTCCAGGTACTCGATCAGCGCCTGCTGCGTCCCCGGCTCGACGTGCGCCCAGGTGGTGGTGCCGTCGTCGACCAGGTAGAGGGCGTGCTCGACGTGCCCGTTCGGCGAGAGGATCAGCGCCTCGGTGGCCTGCTGCGGCGGCAGCTCGCTGACGTGCTGGGTCAGCAGCAGGTGCAGCCAGCTGAGGCGGTCGGGGCCGGTGACGGTGACCACCGCGCGGTGCGACAGGTCGACGAACGCCCGGCCCGCCGCCAGCTCCCGCTGCTCGCGGAAGAGGTCGCCGTAGTGGGCCGCGACGCCCTCGTCGGCCCCCTCGGCGGGGACGGCACCGGGCAGGTTCAGCAGCGGGCTCTTCATGGCAGTCAGCTTACGACTCCACGCCTTGGGCCTACTCCGGCGGGAGCTTGGCGGTGCAGTCGGCGCAGCGGCCGAAGATCGCGAAGTGCTTGAGGTCGGTGTCGAAGCCGTGCTGGGAGCGCAGGCTGTCGATCAGCGGGGCGGCGATCGCGGTGTCGGTCTCGGTGACCCGGTCGCAGTCCCGGCAGACCAGGTGCAGGTGGGTGTGCCGACCCGCCAGGTGGTAGGTCGGGGCACCGTGGCCGAGGTGGGCGTGCGAGACCAGCCCCAGCTCCTCCAGCAGCTCCAGGGTCCGGTAGACCGTGGAGATGTTGACCCCGCTGGCGGTCAGCCGGACCTGCCCGAGGATCTCGTCCGGGGTGGCGTGGTCGAGCACGTCGACCGCCTCCAGCACCAGCTGGCGCTGCGGGGTGAGCCGGTAGCCGCGCTGGCGCAGGTCGGTCTTCCAGTCGGTCGACGCGCTCGTCCAGTTGTTCGCCACGATGCTGCCCCTGCTCGGATTGAGGTCCCGGGGGTCCAGTGTAGGGATCAGCGGCGGGCGACCGGCCTCAGTGGAAGGACGTCAGCGGAAGAAGGCGATGCCGTCGTCCGGCAGGTCGTTGATGTCCTTGATCAGCTGGGCCGGGCTGAGCACCTTCTTGAGCTGCGCGGACATGTACGGCCGCAGCGGGACCTCGGGGGCGGCCTTCTCGCCGACCCAGAGCAGCTCCTCGTTGACGAAGCCGAAGAGCCGCTTGCCGCCGCTGTACGGGGCCGAGCCCTCGATCCGGGCGACCGCGTCGGTGGCCACGTTGATCTGCGGCTTGCCGTCGGCGAGTTCGCCGTACCAGATCTCCACGGTGCCGTCGTCGCGCACCGAGGAGATCTCCACGCCGCGCTCGCCGCTGGTGCCCCGGTGGTTGCTGGTGATCCGCCAGAAGGCGTGCTCGTTCTCCAGCGGGCGGATCTTCTCGCCCTCGTCGTCCAGCACCCAGGTCCGCGAGCGGAACTCCAGGAACGGGCGGCCGTCGTGCCGGAACACGACCTCCTGGCCGAAGTTGCACTTCTCGGTGCCAGGGCCCCCTTCGACCGGCAGTGGGGCGTAGACCCCCGCGCCCTCCCAGGTGCCGAGAAGGAAGGCAAGCGAAACGACGTCCGGGTGGAGGTCAGAAGGAATCTCGATCATGATCCTGGTCGCAGTCGGGGGCGGGGGTGGCGTGCCGGAGCTCAGCCGTACGGGATCAACCGTACGGGAGAGGTCAGCGCTGGCCCTGGTAGAGCTTCATCACGGAGAAGATGGCGAACCAGGTGATCAGGACGGCCATCAGGGCCAGCAGGCCGTCGTAGAAGAGTTCGAGACCACTCACGGTGCGCTCCCGGTATGGCGATAGCGGACGGATACGACGGCGCGAGTCTATCCGGCGGCGGTCGGCGACTCGCGGTGAGGCCCACCCTCTATGCTCGGCAGCGTGTCGAAGAAGCTGGTCATCAAGGTCACCGCAGGAGCCGACGCGCCCGAGCGGTGCTCGCAGGCGTTCACGGTGGCGGCCGTCGCGGTCGCCAGCGGGGTCGAGGTCTCGCTCTGGCTGACCGGGGAGTCGTCCTGGTTCGCGCTGCCGGGCCGGGCGGCCGAGTTCGAGCTGCCGCACGCCGCGCCGCTGCCCGACCTGCTGGACTCGGTGCTGGCGGCCGGCACGGTCACGCTCTGCACCCAGTGCGCAGTGCGGCGCGGGATCGAGCAGGCGGACACCCTGGACGGTGTCCGCATCGCGGGCGCCCAGGTCTTCCTGAGTGAGATCATGGCCGACGGCGTCCAGGCGCTCGTCTACTGACTCCCGCTACCGATCCGGCTTGTCGCGGTCGTGGCCCGGCTCGTCCCAGCGCGGATCGTCCCAGCGCGGGTCGTTCCACCAGTCGTCCTCCGGGTCGCGCTTGTTGGCGAAGATCGCCGCCAGTGGCGGGATGACCATCGCGACCAGGCACATGCCGATCGCCGCCGGGACCGAGAAGAAGCGCACCACGCCCCAGGCCAGGACGAAGAGCCCGATGCATCCGGCCATCATCACGAAGTAGTAGCGCTGCCTGCGGTTGTGCTGCACACCACCACGGTACGGCTGAGAGCCCCCGCCGTGGCAGGGGCTCTCAGTCAGTGTTCAGTTCAACTCAGACCGCGATCGGGACCTCGGTCTGGGCGCCCTGGGAGGCGACCACCACGCGGTCCACGGTCGCGCCGGGAACCAGCGCACGCACGGTCCACTTGCCCGGGGCCGCGAAGAAGCGGAACTGCCCGGTGGACGAGGTGGGCACCTCCGCGGTGAACTCGCCGCCCGCGTCGAGCAACCGGACGTAGCCGTTGACCGGCTCACCGTCTCGGGTGACCGAGCCCTGAATGATCGTCTCGTTCGCCACGTCTACTCCTGCCAGGTCCGGGCCGCCGGCCTTCGCACCACACATGTCGGTCTCCTTCTTACGGGTACTGCGCGGTGCTCAGTTGCTGCCGAGCTCGATCGGCACGCCCACCAGGCTGCCGTACTCGGTCCACGAACCGTCGTAGTTCTTGACGTTCTCCTGGCCGAGCAGCTGGTGCAGCACGAACCAGGTGAGCGCGGAGCGCTCGCCGATGCGGCAGTAGGCGATGGTGTCCTTCGCCAGGTCCACGCCCTCGGCCTGGTAGAGGGCGGTGAGCTCCTCGTTCGACTTGAAGGTGCCGTCGTCGTTGGCGTTCTTCGACCACGGGATGTTGCGGGCGCTCGGGACGTGGCCCGGACGCTGCGACTGCTCCTGCGGAAGGTGGGCCGGGGCGAGCAGGCGGCCGGAGAACTCGTCGGGCGAGCGGACGTCGACCAGGTTCTTGCTGCCGATCGCGGCGAGCACGTCGTCGCGGAAGGCGCGCAGCGAGGTGTTCTGGGCCTGCGCCTTGTACGTGGTGGCGGCGCGGGCCGGGACCTCGGCGCCGTCGACCAGGTCGCGGGAGTCCAGCTCCCACTTCTTGCGGCCGCCGTCGAGCAGGCGCACGTCACCGTGGCCGTACAGCTTGAAGTACCAGAAGGCGTACGAGGCGAACCAGTTGTTGTTGCCGCCGTAGAGCACCACGGTGTCGTCGTTGGCGATGCCCTTGGCGCTCAGCAGCGCCTCGAAGCCGGCCTGGTCGACGAAGTCGCGGCGCACCGGGTCCTGGAGGTCCTTCTTCCAGTCGATCCGGACGGCGTTGCGGATGTGGTTCTTGTCGTAGGCGGCGGTGTCCTCGTCGACCTCGACGACGACGACCTTCGGGTCGTCCAGGTGCGCCTGGACCCAGTCGGCGTCGACCAGGACGTCACTGCGGCTCATGAGATGTGTCTCCATCCGGGGGCGGTGTGCGGAAGGTGGGTGCCCGGCGCGGCCCGATCCGATCATCCGTCCAGGTTGTCCGAATAACTGTCCGGATACTGGGACGGGGCGGGAACGGGTGCCGTCGAGCGGGAGTCCCAGGGGTGGCCGAGGGCGGGAAATCGCCTGATCAGGCCTGAGAAAGGGCGTGGCGGCGGATCAAATACTGCCGGACCGGGCCGCCGATCAGCGCTTTCGACACAGGCAGGCAGCCACGCGGCAGAGGTCTACCGCCCGCCGCTTTGTGAGGTCCGCCTGTCGCTTCATGCCGATGATGCTAGGGACCGGAGAGCCTCCCTGTCATCAGGGTGTCGAATGCTGAGACGAATATGTTCGAGGAGTGGGATTTCACCCCTCGGCGTCCTGGCGGGCGGCCGGAAACAGCCCCGCCCCGCGGACCTGCCGGACGGCGGGTCTCACGGGGCGGGACGGGGTACGAGGTGCCGGGGTGCTCCGGAGGTCAGCCGACCAGCTGCAGGGAGGTGCCCTGGAAGGCCAGCGCGAGGCCGTCCGGCTGCGGGGTGACCTGGCTCAGGGTGAGTCCGACCGGCATGTTCTGCAGGGTGAAGCTCTTGGACCCGATCGCCGCGGAGACCATCGAGCTGACGCCCGGCATCTGCCCCACCCCCGGGATGTCGCCCACGCTGTCCACCAGCACCCGGTTGCCGTCGGTACGCAGCTTGACCGTCGTGCTGATCTTCTGGCCCAGCACCTGGGCGGTGACCCTGAGCAGGCCGGGACCGCCATAGCCGAGGGTGGTGCGGGAGTCCAGGCCGAGCAGGCTCTCGACGTTGGCGTACGGCAGCCGACCGGAGCCGGTGCCCGTGTCCACGGTGGCCGACTTGTAGTCGCCGCTCACCCGAACACCCTTCAGGTGGGCGGCGAAGGAGTCCAGTTGGACCGTCTGGCCGCCGCCCGAGAGCTGCACGCTGCTCGCCGACAGCCGCACGCTGTCGAACTTCTTGTCCACCGCCTGGGTGAGGAACGGGAACCCGTCGATCGTCACCGAGGGACGGCCGCTGATGCCCTGCCGGTTGGCCAGTTGGTCCGCGGCCTTGCTCTCCGCCGTCGAAAGGGCGATCCGGTCGGCCCCGACCAGCAGGCCGACCAGGACCACGACACCGATCAGCACCTTGATCAAGGTCCGCATCGAAAACTCTCCCCGTCCGTGGTTCTCGTACCAGTCGGTACGACGATCTGTCCGGGGTCATGGTTCCGTACGGGTCAGCCGCCTGCGAACGGGGGCAGCACCTCGATGGTGCCGCCTTCGGTGAGCCGCACCGCGGCGCGGTCGCGCCCGCCCACGGGCTCGCTGTCCACCAGGAAAGAACAGATGCCCAGCACCTGGACGAAGCGCGGCCGGTCCGCGTGCAGCTCGCGGGCGTGCTGCAGGGCCTCTGCGAGGGTGGCCGCCCGGTAGGGCTCCTCGGCGATGCCGGCCTCGGACTTGGCAGCGGCCCAGTAACGGATCGTGCCGGTCACCAGGGAGGGGGTACCTCCCGGCCGGAGGCTGGGGGAGGGTTCGGTGGTCGCGGTCATGGCGGCCCCTTCTCGAAAGGTGTACCCGGACTGTGCCGGTCGGTGCCGTGACCCATGATGGCCCGCACGCCCCGCGAGGCGGGAACTTCGCAGGCCAGCGGGGTCGGCGCCGGGGCGCACGGGGCCGAACGCGACCGGGATCACGTCCCTCGTCCCCTTCGCCGACCAGGAGTGTTGGGCTATTCTCATGGCGTAAGGGATCCGGGCAGAGTCGCCCCCGGGTCCTTTTGTGCTTTCAGGACGCCGAACCTGACGTCCTAGCGAGTGGTAGCCAAGCTCCGCTGTCATGCGACCGCGACGACCCGGAAAGGGGACGACCCGGGTATGAGTTCTCTCCTCCTGCTCACCAATGCACTGCAACCGTCAGCGGAGGTGCTGCCGGCCCTGGGACTGCTGCTGCACCAGGTGCGGGTGGCCCCGGCCGAGGGCTCGGCCCTCGTCGACACCCCCAGCGCCGACGTGATACTCGTCGACGGCCGGCGCGACCTGCCGCAGATCCGCAGCCTCTGCCAGCTGCTGCGCTCCACCGGGATCAGCTCACCCATGATCCTGGTGGTCACCGAGGGCGGCCTGGCCGCCGTCACCGCCGAGTGGGGCGTGGACGACGTCCTGCTGGACACCGCGGGCCCGGCCGAGGTCGAGGCCCGGCTGCGGCTGGCGATGGGCCGCCAGCAACAGGTGGCCAACGACGACAGCCCGATGGAGATCCGCAACGGCGACCTCTCGGTGGACGAGGCGACGTACTCCGCCAAGATCAAGGGGCGGGTGCTCGACCTCACCTTCAAGGAGTTCGAGCTGATCAAGTACCTCGCCCAGCACCCGGGCCGGGTCTTCACCCGCGCCCAGCTGCTCCAGGAGGTCTGGGGCTACGACTACTTCGGCGGCACCCGGACGGTCGACGTGCACGTGCGGCGGCTGCGGGCCAAACTCGGCGTCGAGCACGAGCAGCTGATCGGGACGGTACGGAACGTCGGCTACCGCTTCGTCGTGCCCTCGCAGGGCGAAAAGGGCGAGCGCGGAGCCATCGACCAACCGGTCGCCGGCCTGCACGAGGCCTGACCCCACGGCCGGTCCCGTCCCCCGCCGGGGACGACAGACGGGACCGGCCCACCTGGGACTGGACAAACACGCGTAGACTCCCTGCGTGGCCAAGGTGACGCGCGACGATGTAGCCCGACTGGCTGGGACCTCGACCGCGGTCGTCAGCTACGTCATCAACGACGGTCCGCGCCCGGTGGCGCCTGCGACCAAGGAGAAGGTGCTCGCCGCGATCGAGCAGCTCGGCTATCGGCCGAACAGCGTCGCGCAGGCGATGGCCTCCCGCCGGACCAACCTGATCGGCATGATCGTGCCGGACGCCCGGCAGCCGTTCTTCGCCGAGATGGCGCACGCGGTCGAACGGGCCGCCTCGGACCGCGGCAAGCTGGTCCTGATCGGCAACTCGGACTACGTCGACGACCGCGAGCTGCACTACATCCGGGCCTTCCTCGGCATGCGGGTCTCCGGCCTGATCCTGGTCAGCCAGGGCGCACCGCAGCGCGCGGCCAAGGAGTTCGCCGCGATGGAGGGCGCGAAGGTGGTGCTGCTGCACCGCCGCCCCGAGGCCATCGACGACGTCTCGGTGGTGACCGACGACGTCGGCGGCGCCGAGCTGGCCGTCCGCCACCTGCTGGAGGTGCACGGCCACCCGTACGTGGTCTGCTTCGGCGGTCCGGTGGACTCCCCCGCGCCGGGCGACCCGGTGATCGACCACGTCGAGGGCTGGCAGCGCGCGATGGACGCCCACGGGCTGCCCACCGAGCAGCACCTGATCGACGCCCCGTTCCACCGCTACGGCGCCTACGAGGTCGCGGTCAAGCTGCTGCGCTCGCCGAACCGGCCGCCGGCCATCTTCTGCTCCACCGACGACCAGGCGATCGGCCTGCTGCGCGCCGCCCGCGAGGTCGGCATCCGTGTCCCCGAGGACCTCGCGGTGGCGGGTTTCGACGACGTGCCGGAGGCCGCGCTGGCCGACCCGCCGCTGACCACGGTCGCCAGCGAGCGCGAGGCGATGGCCCGGGCCGCGGTGGACCTGGTGCTGGACGACTCGCTGATGGTGCCGGGCTCGGACACCGAGCGGGTCCGGCGGTTCCCGTCCCGCCTGGTGGTGCGGCGCTCCTGCGGCTGCGGCGAGGACACCCGCGGGTAGTGCCTCGGGTCATGGCCCTCGGGTAGCGCCGGAGGGTAACCGGTCTTTATGAGAACTCAACGGGCTTCTCTGTCCGTTCTGACCCGGCTCTCATGAGACTTTCACCCAGCGGGCGGACGTTGGATCCATGAGCGACCAGCACCGCAGTTCCGCAGATGAGTCGGGGCAGCCCCTCCCGCCGAAGCCGGCCGAGGTACCGCCCGCTCACGTCCACGAAGACTTCTCCGCGCCGAACGCGTCCTACGCGGCGGCCGGTCCCTACGAGCCGTACTCCGGGTACGCCTCCGGGTACGCCGAACACTCCGAGACCACCGCACACGCCGCACCGGCGTGGGGCGGCGTCCCGGTCGGCGAACCCGTCGAGCAGCCGGTCGCAGGCCACGCCAAGCGGACCCGCAACGGGTACCTGCGCGGCCGGCTCGTCCTGGTCACCGCCGTGGCGGCGATCGCCGCCGTCCTCGGCGGCCTGGCCGGCGGCGCGGTGGCCGGTTCGCAGCACAGCACCACCACCGCGAGCTCCAGCACCATCGTGAGCCCGGTGTCCGCCAAGACCGACGGCACCGCCAACGCCGCGGCGATCGCCGCCGCGGTCTCCCCCAGCGTCGTCCAGATCACCGTGCAGACCACCACCGGCACCGCGACCGGCACCGGCGTGATCCTCACCCCGGGCGGCCAGATCCTCACCAACTACCACGTCATCTCCGGCGCGGTCAGCGACGGCGGCACGGTCACCGTCACCTTCCAGAACGGCAACAAGACCAGCGCCACCGTCACCGGCACCGACAAGTCGCTGGACGTCGCAGTGATCACCGCGAGCGGGGTCAGCGGCCTGGCCCCGGCCGTCCTCGGCGACTCCGACGCGATGGCGGTCGGCGACTCGGTGGTCGCCATCGGCAACCCGGACGGCCTCACCGGCACCGTCACCTCGGGCATCATCAGCGCCAAGAACCGCCAGGTCACGGTGCAGGTGGACGAGGGCAGCACGCAGAGCAACGGCGGCTTCGGCTTCCCGAGCTTCCCCGGGTACGGCGGGCGCGGCTCCGGCGGCTCGACCGGCTCCTCCGGCGCCACCGCGACCTACTCGGCCTTCCAGACCGATGCCGCGCTCAACCCCGGCAACTCCGGCGGCCCGCTGATCAACGCCAGCGGCCAGGTGATCGGCGTCAACTCCGCGATGTACTCCGGCAGCGGTTCCAGCTCCAGCTCCACCGGCAGCCAGGCCGGCAGTGTGGGCCTGGGATTCTCCATCCCGATCAACAGCATCAAGCAGGTGCTGCCGAAGATGCAGGCCGGCCAGACCCTCTGAGTTCGAGACCCTCTGAGTACGCCCGCAAAGCCCGTCCACCCCGCACAATGGCAAGACCCCTTCCGGACCCAGAGAGGGCCACACCGCAGATGACTCCCCGCGCCGACGACCGCACCCCTGCCGAGCAGCCGGGCTCCCCGGCCCGACTGCTCGTGGTCGACGACGAGCCCGCGCTGCGGGACGCCCTGGAGAGCAGCCTCGCCTTCGAGGGCTACGAGGTCACCACGGCCACCGACGGCTACGAGGCGCTCGACGCCGTCGAGCGCGACCGGCCCGACCTGGTGCTGCTCGACATCATGATGCCGAGGATGGACGGCCTCACCGCCGTCCGCCGGATGCGCTCGCGCGGCGACACCGCGCCGGTGCTGATGCTCACCGCCCGCGACGCCGTCGGGGACCGGGTCACCGGCCTGGACGTCGGCGCCGACGACTACCTCGCCAAGCCCTTCGAGCTCGACGAGCTGCTCGCCCGGGTGCGCGCCCTGCTGCGGCGCAACGCCCTCGCCACCGAGGCCGCCGCCCGGGCCACCGTCACCGAGGACGACTCCGAGGTGCTGGCCTTCGCCGACCTGCGGATGAACACCGCCACCCGCGAGGTCACCCGCGACGGCAAGCCGGTGGAGCTCACCCGCACCGAGTTCATGCTGCTGGAGATGTTCCTGGCGCACCCGCGCCAGGTGCTGACCCGGGAGCAGATCCTCAAGGCCGTCTGGGGCTTCGACTTCGAGCCCTCCTCCAACTCGCTGGACGTCTACGTGATGTACCTGCGCCGCAAGACCGAGCAGGGCGGCATGCCCCGGCTGATCCAGACGGTCCGCGGTGTCGGCTACGCCCTGCGCGCACCGTCGGGCGCGGCGGCCTGAGGAGATGAGCAGCTCCGCTCCACACCACCGGGGCCGCCTGTCCCGCTGGTACCACGGCCGCTCGCTGCGCAGCCGGTTGGCGATCCTGTCCTCGCTCGCGGTCGCGGTCGCGATCCTGCTGTGCTCGCTGGCCTCCTGGTTCATCGTCCGGACCAACCTCTACAACCTGCAGAAGGCGCAGCTCTCCAGCGCTCCGCCGAACCCACCGCTGCTGCGGATCACCCCGAACATCGCCTGCGGAGCCACCCCGCAGGCGGCCCTGGCGGAGCTCAAGGCCGCGAACGCGGAGATCCCCGCCAAGTACCCCGCGCTGCCCAACCCCGCCGAGCGGACCAACCGCTGGGAGACCGAGCTGATCAGCAGTGACGGCAGCAAGGTCTGCCTGCCGATCGGCGCGACCTCGCTGGGCATCAAGGAGTCGCCCTCCTACCTCGACGCGCTCAGCCTCGAGAAGGACCAGGCGATCTTCCGGGTCGGCAGCTACCTCAACGGCGAACCCGCGATGCTGCGCCTGACGCACTTCCAGTCGGGCGGCGAGCCGGTCCAGGACTACGTCCTGATCACCGCCTCCCCGCTCTCCGGTGTCGACGACTCCCTCCAGCAACTCGGCCTGCTGCTGCTCGGCGTGGTCGCGATCGGCGCGCTCGGCGCCGGCATCACCGGTCGGATCGTGGCCCGCACCGCACTGAAGCCGGTGCACGAACTCACCGAGGTGGTCGAGCACATCGCCCGCACCGAGGAGGTCGGCACCACCATCCCGGTGCACGGGAACGACGAGATCGCCCGGCTCTCCAGCTCGTTCAACTCGATGAGCACCGCGCTGGCCAACTCCCGGGACCGGCAGACCCGTCTGATCGCCGACGCCGGCCACGAGCTGCGCACACCGCTCACCTCGCTTCGCACCAACGTCGACCTGATGATCCGCAGCGACGACACCGGACGGCCGCTGCCGTCGGCCACCAAGACCAAGCTGCTCGGCAGCATGAAGGCCCAGATGCAGGAACTCACCCTGCTGATCGGCGATCTGCTGCAGCTCTCCCGGCCCGACTCCCCCAGGCCCGGGCAGAACGTTGCCACCGTGGCGTTCCACGAGATCGCCGCGCGGGCCGTCGAGCGCGCCAAACTGCGCGGCCCCGGACTGGAGTACCGGGTGGAGCTCGCCCCCTGGTACGTGCGCGCCGACGCGGCCGCGCTGGAGCGGGCCGTGATGAACCTGCTCGACAACGCCGTGAAGTACAGCCCGCCGGCCGCCCCCGTCGAGGTGCTGCTGCGGGAGGGCACGCTCACCGTCCGCGACCACGGTCCCGGCATCCCGACGGACGAGCTGCAGTTCGTCTTCGACCGCTTCTGGCGCTCGCCGTCCTCCCGCCAACTGCCGGGCTCCGGACTGGGGTTGTCGATCGTCGCGCAGACCGTCCAGGAGTCGGAGGGCGAGGTCTCGCTCGGACCGGCCACGGACGGCGGCCCCGGCACGCTGGCCACCGTCCACCTCCCGGGCGGGCCGACCCCGCCCGAGCCGGGGGTCTGAGCCAGGCTCAGACCCCCGGCTCGGCCTCCAACTGGCGTTCGGCGCGGATGCGTTCGGCCACCGCGTCCTCGGTCATCGCGCGGTCGGTGTAGACCAGCGGGCGCTCGGCCTCGGTGATGATGTGCTTGACCACCTGGACGTTGCCGTTGACGTCCCAGACCGCGATGCCGGGCGAGAGGGTGGGGATGATCTCCACCGCCCAGCGGGGCAGGCCCAGCACCCGGCCGGTGGCTCTGGCCTCGTCGGCCTTCTGCATGTAGATGGTACGGGTGGAGGCCATCTTGAGGATCGCCGAGGCCTCCCTGGCCGCCGCGCCGTCCACCACGTCCGAGAGGTGGTGCACCACGGCGACGAAGGACAGGCCCAGCCGTCGGCCGAACTTCAGCAGCCGCTGGAAGAGTTGGGCGACGAACGGGCTGTTGATGATGTGCCAGGCCTCCTCGACCAGGAAGATGCGCTTCTTCCGGTCGGGGCGGATCCAGGTGTGCTCCAGCCAGACGCCGACGATCGCCATCAGGATCGGCATCGCGATCGAGTTGCGGTCGATGTGCGAGAGGTCGAAGACGATCAGCGGCGCGTCCAGGTCGATCCCGATGCTGGTCGGACCGTCGAACATGCCGCGCAGGTCGCCGTCGACCAGCCGGTCCAGCACCAACGCCACATCCAGGCCCCAGGACTGGACGTCCTCGGTGGCCACGCCGAGCGACTCCACCGAGGACATGTCGGGCTTGCGCAGCGTGTCGATGATGTCGCCGAGGATCGGCTGACGATCCGTCACGGTGGCCCGGACGTGCGCGTGCGCGGCCTTCAGGGCAAAGCCGGCGCGCTCCTCCAGGCCGCGTCCCATGGCGACCTCGATGATGGTGCGCAGCAGCGAGAGCTGGCCGGTGGTGGTGATCGCCGGGTCGAGCGGGTTGAGCTTGACCCCGCCGTCCCGGGCTGCCATCGGGTCCAGTCGGATGGACCTTATGCCCAGCGCGTTGGCGATCAGGTTCCACTCGCCGACGCCGTCCTCGCCCTGCGCGTCCAGCACCACCACCTGGCGGTCGCGGAACCTCAACTGCCGCAGCACATAGGTCTTCTCCAGCGCGGACTTGCCGTTGCCGGACTCGCCGAGCACCAGCCAGTGCGGGGCCGGCAGTTGCTGCCCGTACAGCTGGAAGGGGTCGTAGACGTACCCCTTGCCGCTGTAGACCTCGCGGCCGATGATCACCCCGGAGTCACCCAACCCCGGTGCGGCGGTGGGCAGGTAGACCGCCTGGGCCTGACCGGTCGAGGTACGGACCGGCAGCCTGGAGGTCTCCACCTTGCCGAACATCAGGCTGGTGAAGGAGTCGGTGAGGGAACTGAGCGGAGATGCCATCGGGACCCCTGAGGTCAGCGGCGGATGCCGGTGGCGAACGGAAGCGTGTTGACGAAGGCGCGGTGGTGCTCGCGGTCGCACCACTCCAGCTTGAGGTAGCTCTTGCCGGCCGAGGCCCGGATGGTCCGCTTGTCGCGGGCCAGCGCCTCGGGGTTGCGGGAGGAGACCGTGATGTAGCCGACCAGGTTCACCCCGGCCGCGCCGGAGGCGAGGTCGTCACCGCGCTGGTCGACCCGGCCGGTGTGCGCCAGGTCGCGCGGGTCCACCGTCCGGTTCATCTTGGCGGCGCGGCTGGCCTCGGCCTCGTCGTTGGTCTTCTCGGTGAGCATCCGCTCGATGGCCACGTCGGTGGGCTCCAGGTCCATCGTGACGGCCACCGTGCGGATCACGTCCGGGGTGTGCACCAGCAGCGGGGCCAGGAAGTTGACGCCCACCGGGGTGAGCGGCCACTCCTTGACCCAGGCGGTGGCGTGGCACCAGGGCTCGCGGGTCTGCGACTCGCGGGTCTTGGCCTGCAGGTACTGCGGATGGGTGGCGTCCAGCTCGGCCGGCCAGGCGTTGCGCCGGGACATCGCCTGGATGTGGTCGATCGGGTGGTCCGGGTCGTACATCGAGTGCAGCAGCGAGGAGAGCCGGGCCTGGCCCAGCGGCTGCCGGACCCGGATGTCGGCCTCCGCCAACCGGGCGCAGATGTCGGTCAGTTCGCGCGCCATCACGGCCGCCAGGCCGTCGTCGTCGCGGGCCCGCTCACCGGTGGCCGTACGGCCCATCGCGTGCGCCTCGGCGGCCAGGTCGCGGTTGTAGTGCATGCAGGCGACCAGGTACGCGCGGTGCTGCTCGGAGGAGGTGGAGACCATCGACTGCAACTGGTCGTAGGAGTCCTGCAGCCAGCGCGGGGCGTCGTGGTCACCGCGCCGCTCGACGTCCTTGGCGTGCGCGTCGGGGTCGGCCGGCAGCGTGCGGGCCAGGATCTGCAGCCGCGTCACGAAGCCGTCGCCGTTGGCGACGTGCTTCAGCAGCGTGCCGAACCGGTCGACCAGCGCCTCCTGGTCCTCGGAGTCGCGCAGACCGACGCCCGGGCCCTCGATCTCGATCGCCGCGGTGACGGTGCGGCGCTCCAGGTGCATCAGCACGCCGACCTCGTCCGGGCCGAACGGGGCACTCAGCCAGCGCAGCCGGCCCACCCCCGGGGGCGGTCCGACCTCGATCTCCTGGCCGTCGAGACGGGTCCCGGAGTCCATCGCGGTGGACTGCCACAGCGCGCGGCCGCTGCGCACCGTCCGCCGGTAGGTGCGGTTGATCTCCACCCACTTGTAGAACGTCCGGCGCCGGTAGGGGATGTAGACGGCGGCGATCGCCAGCAGCGGCAGACCGACCAGACCGGCGATGCGCAGCGGCAGGATCGGCATCAGCAGGCCCCAGAGCATCCCCAGGAAGGCCCCGAAGATGATCAGCACGATCTCGCCGGACTCCCGGTTGCGGCCGATCGGCGCGTTGGGCCGGGCCTTGCCGATCAGATAGGTGCGGCGCTGGTGGACGTAGCCCTGGCCGTACTGGCCTCCGTACTGTCCGAGCGGTTCGCTGCTCATGGTGCGTCACCCTCCCTTCGCTGGGTTCTGTGCCGCGGGCGCGGCCGGGCTCGCGGGCGGAGCCGGGGTACGGGAGGCGTGCGCGGCGATGCCGGCGGCGGCCGAGCCGCCACCCCCCGCACCGCCACCGCCGCCGGTGGCGCCCTCCGGGCCGCCGCGCGAACCGTGCGCGGAGATGCCCTGCTTGACCAGGTTCGCCGGGCCGTTGATCATCGCCGATCCTGCCGACACCGCGCTGGCTCGGGCCTGGCGCATGTGCAGCATCTCGTCGCCGAAGCCGGGGACGAAACGGTAGATCGCGCCACTGGCGAAGATGGAGAGGAAGAGGATGGCGAGGCCGGAGAGCACCTTGGAGAAGTCGTCCGACACTCCGGCCCCGGAGGCCACCGCACTGGCCAGCCCCAGGATGATCACGATCACCGGTTTCGCCAGGTCCACGGCGGCCATCAGACCGGCCCAGCGGCGGACGTGCTTCCACAGCTGCTTGTCCACCAGCCCGGCGTAGACCGCCGTCCCCAGCAGCGCGCCCACATAGAGCATCGCGGCGCGGATCAGCAGCTCGATCCAGAGCACGGCGGCGGCCAGCACGGCCACCAGCGAGACGATGATCAGGATCAGCGGACCGCCGCCGAGTGAGCCGTTCTCCAGGGTGTCGGCGAACCCGCCGAGATACGTGCCGGTGTCCGACTTGGTGCCGGCCGCGATCGCCGTGGTCAGCCCGTCGGTGGCGCTGACCACGGTGTAGAGGATCAGCGGGGTGAACGCCGAGGCCACCACGGTCAGCCAGAGGAAGCCGATCGCCTCGGAGATCGCCTGCCCCAGCGGCGCCCCGCGCACGGCGCGCTTGGTGACCGCGAGCAGCCACAGGATCAACGTGACCACCGTGGAACCGGCGAAGACCACCGCGTACTGCTGGAGGAAGGCGGCGTTGGTGAAGTCCACCTGCGTGGTGCCGTCGATGGCACTGGACAGCTTGCGCACCAGCCACGCGGCCGCCTGCGCACAGCCCTTGGCAAGCGAACCGAGCGGATCGGTGACGGAGCCAACCGTGGAGGACCCGGGCAGCCCGGAGCCCCCGCCCTGGGCGCAGTAGACGTCGTTCCCCGGTAGTGGAAGAGCGGCACAACTACTGGAACTCGGGCTCGGGCTGGGGCTGGGCCCCGCTGCGAAGGCTCCCTGGGCGGCCAGCAGGGCCGCGAGCTGGACCATCGACAGCGCCCACGCCAGGGTGCCGGCGGTGCGCAGGAAGGGGCGCGGGGAGTGGTCGGCGCCGTCAGCGGGCATAGCGGAAGCCTCCGAATTGCTGGACGGCGCCGGTGATCTCCCCGGCGGTGGCTGCCTGCTGGTCGGCAGGGACCGGGGCGGGGCCGGCTTGGCGACTGAAGTCGGTGAGCTTCCAGTCGTTGCCGGTCCAGTGCAGGGTGAGCGAGACGGTGTACCAGTAGTCGCTGACCGGCATGCTGGAGGAGGTTCCGGCCAGGCCGCTCAGCCCGACGCACCAGACCGACGCGTGGGTGGAGTCGGCCGTGTAGCCGTCCGTCTTGGTGCCGACGGGCGTGGTGCGGCTGACGAAGGTGAGCCCGGCGGGGGGCTTGGCCTGGGCGTCCAGCCCCAGGGCGGCCAGGGCGGCCGGGGCGAGGCTCGGGCTGAACCGGCTCTGCAGGACGTCCAGGGCGGCCGGGTCGGCGATGGCGGTCAGTATCGTCCGCTGGCTGTCGGCCCGGAACATGTCCGCGCTGCCCAGGGCGACGGCGTAGTTGGCGGCGGCGGACTGGGCGCCCTGCTCGGTGTGCGGGTAGCCGACACCGATGCCGTTGCTGGTGGAGGTGACGGGCTGGTCGCCGCTGGGCGCGGTGGGCGGCGGAGCGCCGGGCCGGCCGCCGGAGCCGTCCTGACCGGACGTGCCCGCCGAGCCGCCCGCGCCGGCGGCCGGGACGGTCTTGCCCCGGTTGGCGACGGAGATGGCGAGCACCAGCAGGGTGACCACCACCAGGACCGCCAGCAGGGTGCGCAGCGGCCTGGCCTGACGGGTGGACGGATGAGGGGAGGACTGCTCGCCGACCGGCAGCCGCGTACGGGTGTGCGGCTGGTCGTCGGGCAACGGCACGGCGGCCCTCCTGGGACAGGGAGCCGGTGGGGGGCTCCGGGATTGCGTTCCGGGGTCGGATGCGGATTCGGTTGGCTCGGCAGCTGCCGGGCTGACTGTCCGATCGTCAGATGGCCATGCCGTACACAATGGTGAACAGAGTGCCGAGTGATCCGATGATGAACACGCCGGTCAGCCCGGCGACGATCAGCCCCTTGCCCTGTTCGGCGCTGAAGGTGTCCCGCATCGCAGTGGCGCCGATCCGCTGCTTGGCGGCACCCCAGACCGCGATGGCCAGGCAGGCCAGGATGGCGACCGCCATGATCACCTCGACCATGATCCTGGCCTCCGACCCGAGCGTGGAGAAAGGCCCCCAATCCGGGGCGATCCCACCGATAATGGTGTTGATATTGCCCTTGGCCGGCGGGGTGTCGGCCAGGTAGCCGTTGGCATAGCCGCTCGCCGTGGCGCTCACACTGCTCACTACGTTGCTCAAGTGCATTCCTGTCTCACCGCCCGATCAGGCAAATTCAAGGCCCCCCACCAGGGTCAAGCGAAGGGCTGGGACCCATTCTTGGCCAGATCTGATGTCGACTTGGCTACTTCTCGCGGATTGGTCGTGCGGCATCCGACTCGTACGCCAGGATGTCCACCGTACGAAGGATAGCTCTCACTCTTTGTATCTCTGATGATTGCGCTGGGCAACGCCTTCCAGCAGACTGCTGGAGGTGTCGGCCGATCGACTTGGCGCGTGCGGGGGGCATATGCGTACCGGTGCCGAGCCGGGGGCTGCGCCCTTGGGGCACACGCGCTCTGACACTGCATCGGGATGGTGCTGATGGTACTCCGGAAAGGCTTGACAGCGGCGGCCGCTGCGAGTGCTGTTGCATTCGGCTTCGTCGGTCTGGTCGGCATGGGCACGTACGCCGCGAGCGGTGCCACCCAGGCCGGCGGCTCGGGACTCAGCATCGCCGCGGGCACCGTTCCCGCCGCCTACCAGGGACTGATCCAGCAGTGGGGCGCCCTCTGTCCGCAGATCTCGCCGCCGATGCTGGCCGCTCAGCTGTACCAGGAGAGCGGTTTCGATCCGTCAGCCCACAGCAGCGCGGGCGCCGAAGGCATCGCCCAGTTCCTGCCGAGCACCTGGGCGACGTACGCCGTGGACGGGAACGGGGACGGCAAGAAGGACATCTGGGACCCGGCCGACGCCATCCCCACCGCCGCGACCTACGACTGCGCCCTCGCCCGGGACACCGCGAACGTCCCCGGCAACGCCCAGGCCAACCTGCTGGCCGCGTACAACGCCGGTCCGTACGCCGTGATCAGCGCGCAGGGCGTGCCCGCGTACGCCGAGACCCAGGGCTACGTCCGCTCGATCACCGCGCTGACCCAGAGCTTCAGCGCGCCCACCACCACGGTCGCCGTCTCGCCGCAGGCCTCCGCGGCCATCTACTTCGCGCAGACCAAGCTCGGCACGCCGTACCTGTGGGGCGGCGAGGGGCTGGCCTCGCAGGGCGGCCAGTTCGACTGCTCGGGCCTGACCCAGGCCGCGTACGCCTCGGTCGGCATCTCGCTCCCCCGGGTCGCCAACGACCAGTGGTACGCCGGGCAGCATCCGTCGCGGGATCAGCTCCGCCCGGGGGACCTGGTGTTCTTCGCCACCGACCTCAACGACCCGCGCAGCATCCACCACGTGGGGATCTACGTCGGCGGCGGCTACATGATCAACGCACCGCACACCGGCGCAGTGATCCGCTACGACAAGATCGACCAGAAGGACTACATCGGCGCCACCCGGGTCACCCAGGACGGTGCTGCGGCGCTGCCCGTCCGAGGCGCCAACAACGGACCCATCACCGCCGGTTCGGCGCCGGTGACCACGGGCTGACGGCGATTCGGCACCCTGACGGCGTGACAGATATGTGCACAATGAGTCAAGTTTCCATAACACCCGGTTTCCGTGGAACGCTATGCCTCACCTGCGGCGTTCTGTCCAGGCGAACGAGCTGATCAGACGGCAGATCCCAGGAGGTACGGCGTGTCGACGCTGTTGGCCGACACCACGAACCCCGACCTCGGGCTGCTCTACGCCATCAACGGCTGGGCCAAGGCCTCCCCGCCCTGGCTGGACAGCCTGGTCTCGTGGATCGGCGAGTACGGCATCCTGATCGGCCTGCTGACGCTCTGCACGGTCGGCTGGCTGCAGGCCCGCCGCCGGCCGAACGCGCCTGTCGCGGTGGCCGGCGTCCTCTGGGCGCCGCTCGGGGTCGCGATCGCCGAGCTCGCCAACCTCCCGATCGCCTCGATCGTGGACCGGCCGCGGCCCTTCGTGGACCACCCCGGACTCGACGTCCTGGTGGCGGGCAAGGCCGGCACGCACTCCTTCGTCAGCGACCACTCGACCATCTCGATGGGCATCGCGGTGGGGCTGTTCCTGGTCAACCGCAAGCTCGGCTGGATCGCCGGCGGCCTGGCGCTGCTGCAGGGCTTCTGCCGGATGTTCATGGGTGTGCACTACCCGACCGACGTGCTCGGCGGCTACGCGCTGGCCACCGCGGTGGTGCTGCTGCTCGCGCCGATCGCGATGGCGGTGCTGGTCCCGCTCTGCCACGCGGTCTCCCGGACGGCGGCGGCGCCGCTGATCGTCGCGGGCGGCCGGGTCGAGCAGGGCCGGACCGGCGGGCGGCGGCGCCGGGGCGGGTCGGTGGCCCCGGCCGCGGAGCGAACGCCGGACTCCGACCTCGCGGCCTGACGCTCCTCCCTGGACGGGTCAGTCAGGGCTCACCAGGTGTCCGGCCGCGTCCCGCCGGGCCAGGTCGCGCGAGCGCCGCGCCGGGGCGTACCAGCCGCACCCGCAGGTGGCGAAGGCGAAGGAGCCGCGCTCGGTGATCTTCACTCGATGCTCGGACTCCTGATCGACGGCGTCGGCCGGGGAGTCTGACGGTCGGTCACGGGCGGCAGGGGGGTCGGGCAGCGCCGACAGCTCCGGAGACACGTCCTTCACCGTAACGCGCGCCGCCCCCGGCGTGCGATGCCCGGTGCGCGCCGGTCAGCTCGTAACTCCCGGGCCGTGCCCTCGTTCTCGAATGGACGGCTCCGCCCAGCAGGGGCGGCGGCTGGCCGGGCACTCGGCCCGAGGGGGTTGAGATCACCATGGGGGTTGAGATCACCATGATTCAGTCGCAGCGCCGACGCGCGCGTTTCCTCGGCTCGGCAGCTGCTTCCGCGCTGCTGGCCGCCTCGCTCGCCGCCTGTTCAGGCGGCTCCGGCAGCTCCTCGGACACCTCGGGAGCGCAGAGCGCCGCCGCCGACAAGCTCTCCGACGACCCGCTGACCGCGGTCCGCAACGCCGCCGACATCACCGGGCGGACCGGTTCCGCCGCGGCCGCCACCCAGTTGACCACCGAGTCCGGCGACAAGAAGGCCTCCTTCACCGGCTCCGGCGGCTACGACTACGAGAAGCGGATCGGCAAGCTGGAGGTCGCCGTGCCTCCGGGCGCCTCGACCACCGGCAAGGTGGTCGAGGTGGTCGAGCCCGGCATCGTCTACCTGCAGAACAGCGGCGCCAAGGTCCCGGCGGGCAAGTGGGTACGGCTGGACGTCCGCCAGCTCGCCGACGGCAACCTGATCAGCAACGGCGCCACCGACCCGGCCAGCGCGGCGGGTGCGCTGCGCGGCGCGCAGCAGGCCCAGGCGGTCGGCGACGAGACGCTGGACGGGGTGGCCGTGAAGCACTACCGGGGCACCCTGGACCTGGCCAAGGCGGCGGACGCCACCGGCGGCGAGGGCGCGTACGGACTGCGGATGGCCGCCGGCACCTTCACCGTCAAGGAGATCCCGTTCGACGTCTGGCTGGACGCCCAGGGCCGGCTGAACAAGGTGACCGAGGTCTTCACCTTCGCCGGGGTGGCCGGCTCGAAGGACCCCAAGGACCAGGTGAAGGTCACCTCGACGCTGACCCTCAACGCGTTCGGCAAGCCGGTGGACGTGGCCGAGCCGGCCGCCGCCGACGTCTTCCAGATGCAGGACTCCGGCAGCCCGAGCCCGCAGAAGTGACAGGTTCAGCGGTCGGCCGGCACCGGTGGCCGGCCGCTGTCCAGCCACCCGTTTCGGCGGCAGAGATGGTCCGTCCGTGCCATGTGGCCGGGCCCGGCAGTCCCTAAGCTGGGAAACGGGTAACTGCCGCCCCGGTGTGCAGGCGCTGAAGGGGTGGTGCAGGGTGTCGTCCTCCACGGACCGAACGGTCGGCCACGACAGCACGGCCCTCGACGAGATCGACCTGGCCGGCGAGCTGATGATCGCCGCCACTGCCAGCGCCGACGAGCGGCTGCCGACCGCCCGGATCGACGAGGTGCTGCTCAGCGGCCCCGAGCCGGACGCCTCCGAGGCCGCCACCCGGCCCGGGCCCGCGCAACCGGGCCCCGGCCCGGTCGGCTGACGCCGCGCGTCAGGTCCGCAGCAGTCGGCTGACCGCCGCCATCGCCTCCGCGACCTTGTCGTCCATCGTCGGCCCGCCCTCCTCGACGGCGGCCGCGACGCAGTGCTTGATGTGCTCCTCCAGCAGCGCCAGCGCGAAGGACTGCAGCGCCTTGGTGCTCGCCGAGACCTGGGTGAGGATGTCGATGCAGTAGACGTCCTCCTCGACCATCCGCTGCAGGCCGCGGGCCTGACCCTCGATCCGGCGCAGCCGCTTGAGGTGGTCGGCCTTGTGCGAGCTGTAGCCGTGCGGCCCGTGCTGCGGTGCTGTGTCGGTGGTCATCGGCCTGCCCCGTTCTCGTCCTGGTGCGGCCGATCGCCGCTGGTCACCCCGGTCTCCCGGTTCCAGTGTCCCGCACCGGACGCCGCCGCGGTGTTCCCCCGTCCGGGCGGCGCGAACGGAGGACGGTGTGCAGAACGGGGGCATTCCGTCCGAGGTTCCGTCAGACTGAGGCTTCACTTCCCCCCGCACGCCGAGGTGCGGGGCCGATCGGTCCTCGGACGACATCCGTCCGGAAGAGGAGCATCCGGTTCCCTGTAGCGCACCCCGTTTGCGTACTCCTGACGCGGAGCACCTAGCATCGTTCAGTCCGTACCCCGCACATCGGAGATATCCGTGCGTTTTAGCCTGACCCCGAAGGAGACGAGCTTCTACGACATGTTCGCCGCCGCGGCGGAGAACCTGGTCGTCGGATCGAAGCTCCTGCTGGAACTGCTGGGCTCAGACGTGTCAGCCCGAGCGGAGATCGTCGAGCGCATGCGCGCCGCCGAACACGCGGGCGACGACACCACCCATGCGGTCTTCCACCAGCTCAACTCCTCCTTCATCACGCCGTTCGACCGCGAGGACATCTACAACCTGGCCTCCTCGCTCGACGACATCATGGACTTCATGGAGGAGGCCGTCGACCTGGTCGTCCTCTACGACATCCAGACCCTCCCCAAGGGCGTCGAGCAGCAGATCGAGGTGCTGGCCCGGGCCGCCGAGCTGACCGCCGAGGCGATGCCGAACCTGCGGAGCATGTCGGGTCTGAGCGAGTACTGGATCGAGATCAACCGGCTGGAGAACCAGGCCGACCAGATCCACCGCAAGCTGCTCGCGCACCTGTTCAGCGGGCAGTACGAGGCGATCGAGGTGCTCAAGCTGAAGCAGGTGGTGGACATCCTCGAAGAGGCGGCCGACGCCTTCGAGCACGTCGCCAACACGGTGGAGACCATCGCCGTCAAGGAGTCCTGACCAGCGTGGACATGGCAGCACTCATCGCCGTCCTCGGCGTGGCCTTCTTCTTCACGTACACCAACGGGTTCCACGACTCCGCGAACGCCATCGCCACCTCGGTCTCCACCCGGGCGCTGACCCCGAAGGCCGCCCTCGCGATGGCCGCCGTGATGAACCTGGCGGGTGCCTTCCTCGGCAGCGGAGTGGCGAACACCGTCTCCAAGGGGATCATCGAGACCCCGACCGGCAGCCAGGGGATGGCCATCCTCTTCGGCGCGCTGGTCGGCGCGATCGTCTGGAACCTGACGACCTGGTACTTCGGCCTCCCCTCCTCCTCCTCGCACGCGCTCTTCGGCGGCATGGTGGGCGCGGCGCTGGCCGGCGGTACCAAGGTGATCTGGAGCGGGGTGATCGACAAGATCATCGTGCCGATGTTCGTCTCCCCGATCGTCGGCCTGGTGGCCGGCTACCTGGTGATGCTGGCGATCCTGTGGATCTTCCGCCGGGCCAACCCGCACCGGGCCAAGCGCAACTTCCGGGTCGCGCAGACCGCCTCGGCCGCCGCCATGGCACTGGCCCACGGCCTGCAGGACGCCCAGAAGACGATGGGCGTCGTGGTCCTGGCGCTCACCATCTCGGGCCACCAGACCGGCAACGCGATCCCGATCTGGGTCAAGGTCTCCTGCGCCACCATGCTGTCGCTGGGCACCTACGCGGGCGGCTGGCGGATCATGCGGACCCTGGGACGCAAGATCATCGAGCTGGACCCGCCGCAGGGCTTCGCCGCCGAGAGCACCGCGGCGACGATCATGTACGTCACCTCGTACGTCTTCAAGGCGCCGATCTCCACCACCCACGTGATCACCGCCGCGATCATGGGCGTGGGGGCCACCAAGCGGGTCCGCGCGGTCCGCTGGGGCGTGGCCAAGAACATCGTGCTCGGCTGGTTCATCACCATGCCGGCCGCGGCCCTGGTGGCCGCGCTGGCGTACTGGATCGTGCACGCGATCTTCCTCTGATCGCATCGCATCGCATCGGCGAGAAACGAAAGGGCCCGCCCCCATATCCCGGGGGCGGGCCCTTCCTCATACTCTGCGGCGGCACCGCCATGCAGCGCCGCAGAGCAGTTCGTGCTCCACACAGTCTCCGACCGGCCGGGCGACGGCCGGTCGGGCCGGTCGGCCTAGCCGAAGCGGCCGGAGATGTAGTCCTCGGTCGCCTGGACCGAGGGGTTGGAGAAGATCCGCTGGGTGTCGTCGAGCTCGACCAGCTTGCCGGGCTGGCCGACACCGGCCAGGTTGAAGAAGGCGGTGCGGTCGCTGACGCGGGCCGCCTGCTGCATGTTGTGGGTCACGATCACGATCGTGAACCGCTCCTTGAGCTCGCCGATCAGGTCCTCGATGGCCAGCGTGGAGATCGGGTCGAGGGCCGAGCAGGGCTCGTCCATCAGCAGCACCTGGGGCTCGACCGCGATCGCGCGGGCGATGCAGAGCCGCTGCTGCTGGCCGCCGGAGAGGCCGGCGCCGGGCTTGTTCAGTCGGCCGCTGACCTCCTTCCAGAGGTTCGCGCCCTTGAGCGAGTTCTCCACCACACCGTCCAGCACGGACTTCTTGCGGACGCCCGCGAGCTTCAGTCCGGCCGCGACGTTGTCGTAGATCGACATGGTCGGGAACGGGTTGGGCCGCTGGAAGACCATCCCGACGGTGCGGCGCACCGCCACCGGGTCCACGTTCGACCCGTACAGGTTCTCGTCGTCCAGCAGGACCTTGCCCTCGACCCGGGCACCGGGGATCACCTCGTGCATCCGGTTGAGGGTGCGCAGGAAGGTGGACTTACCGCAGCCGGAGGGGCCGATGAAGGCCGTCACCGAGCGGGGCTCGACGGTCATCGAGATGTCCTCGATGGCCTTGGTGGCGCCGTAGTAGGCCGACAGTCCGCTGACGTCGATGCGCTTCGCCATGATCTTTCGTCTCTCTCGTCTTTACGTACGTCAGTCGGTCGGTCAGTGCCCGGACTTGGGCGAGCGCCAGCGGGCGATGCCCCGCGCGATGAGGTTGAGCCCCATCACGAAGGCGATCAGCACCAGGGCGGCCCCCCAGGCACGCGCGTAGCCGAAGCTGTTGTTGACCTGCGCGTACTGCTGCCAGATGTAGATCGGCAGGTTCATCTGCGGTCCCACGAACGGGTTGCTGTTGATGGAGTCCGACACGAACACCAGCATCAGCACCGGCGCCGTCTCACCCGTGATGCGGGCGACCGCCAGCATCACACCGGTGGCGATACCGCCGATCGCGGTGGGGATGACGATCCGCAGAATGGTCTTCCACTTGGGCACACCGAGCGCGTACGAGGCCTCGCGCAGCTCGTTCGGGACGAGCTTGAGCATCTCCTCGGTGGAGCGCACGACCACCGGCATCATCAGGATGGCCAGGGCGAGGCTCCCCGCGAAGCCGGAGTACTGGAAGCCCAGCGCCAGGATCCACAGCGAGAGGATGAACAGACCGGCGACGATGGACGGGATGCCCGTCATGACGTCGACGAAGAAGGTGACCACCTTGGCGAGCCGGCCGCGGCCGTACTCGACCAGGTACACCGCGGTCAGCAGACCGACCGGTGCGGCCATCGCGGTGGCCAGGCCGACCTGCTGGATGGTGCCGAGCAGCGCGTGGTAGAGGCCACCGCCCGGACCGGACGAGTAGACGCCCTTCATGGAGTGCGTCAGGAAGTCGATGTTCACGACGCTCGCGCCCTGCTGGATCGTGTAGACGATCAGCGAGACGAGCGGGACGACGGCCAGGATGAAGGCGACCCAGACCAGCGAGGTGGCCAACTGGTCCCTGGCCTGCCGGCGGCCCTCGACCTTGGCCGAGGCACCGTAGCTGATCGCCACGAAGAGGAGTGCGGAGAGCAGGCCCCACTGCAGGTGGCTCCGGAGGCCCGCTCCGGCGCCGATGGCGCAGCCGAGGGCGATCGCCAGGACGGCGGTGGCGGCCGGTGCCCAGCGGGGCAGCCGGGCGGTGGTCAGCCGGCGGTGCAGCTGCGGGAGCGGCGCCTGGTCGGCGACCGGAGTTGCGGTGCTCATGCGTTGGCCCCCGAGTACTCCTTGCGGCGGGCGATGATCAACCGGGCGCCGCCGTTCACCAGCAGAGTGATCACGAACAGCACCAGGCCGGAGGCCATCAGTGCGTCCTTGCCGGGCAGGCCGGCCTCGTTGTACTTCAGCGCGATGTTCTGCGCGAAGGTTCCGCCGCCCGCGTCCAGGATGTGCAGCGACAGGACGTTGCTCGAGGAGAGCACGATGGCGACCGCCATCGTCTCGCCGAGCGCGCGGCCCAGGCCGAGCATCGAGGCCGAGATCACGCCGGGGCGTCCGAACGGCAGGACGGCGGTGCGGATCATCTCCCAGCGCGTCGCGCCGAGCGCGAGCGCCGCCTCCTCGTGGCTGCGCGGAACCTGCCGGAAGACCTCGCGGCTGACCGCGGTGATGATCGGCAGGATCATGATCGCCAGCAGGATGCCGGTGGTGAAGAGGTTGCGTGCCGGGGCACCCGTGTGGGTCGTCTGGAAGATGTACGTCCAGCCCAGGTAGGTGTTCAGCCAGCTGTTCAGCCCGGCCAGGTGCGGCACCAGGAAGAGTGCACCCCACAGGCCGTAGACGATGCTGGGGACGGCCGCCAGCAGGTCCACCAGGTACGCGAACGGCTGGGCGATCTTCCGCGGCGCGTAGTGGGAGATGAAGAGCGCGATCCCGATCGCGAGCGGCACGGCGATGACCATCGCGATGAAGCCGCTGACGATGGTGCCGAAGGCCAGCACCGCGATGCCGAAGCTCGGCTTCAGGATGTTGTCGGGGTCCCACTCGAAGGTGGTGAAGAAGTTCGTCTTGTCGTGGCTGATCGCGATGCCGCTGCGGTACAGCAGGAAGCCGGCGATCGCGGCCATGATGACCAGCAGCAGGATTCCGGAGCCGGCGGAGGCGGCGAAGAACAGGCGGTCGCCCCGGCGGCTGTTCCCTTGCAGGGAGCCCGTCCGGGACGCGGTGGTCCTGCCCCCGGAGGAGTCAGGGGTGGATGAGGTCATGAGGTTCTACTCCGGTCTGGCGGCGCCGCCCCGCGAGGGCGGCACCATGGCGGCGGTGCCCCGGACGAGTGGTGTGCTGGGTCGAACCCCGGTCGGCGGTCCCGTCCCCCCTTGAGCGGGACCGCCGGCCGGACAAACTGGTGGATCAGGCGAGGGTCGGGACCAGGGCCTTGACCTTGTCCGTGACCGACGACGGGAGCGGGACGTAGCCCTTGTCGCCGATGGCCTTCTGGCCGGCGTCGCTGATCGTGTAGGTCAGGAAGGACTTGAGGGTGTCCAGCGTGGCGGGGGCGTTGCCCTTGTCGCAGGCGATCTCGTAGGTGACCAGGACGATCGGGTAGGCACCCTCGGTCTTGGTCGCGTAGTCGAGGCTCAGCGCCAGGTCGTTACCGGTGCCGACGAACTGCGCGGTGCCGATCGTGGTGGCGGCGTTCGCGGCGGTCGCCTCGACCGGCTTGGAGGCACCCGTGTTGATCGAGGCGCTCTTCAGGTTGTTGCTCTGCGCGTAGGCGAGCTCGGCGTAGCCGATCGAGTTCGGCACGGTCTTGACCTGCGAGGCGACGCCCGCGCTGCCGTTGGCCGACTGGCCGCCCTTGCCGGCCCAGGTCTTGCTGGACGGGTAGGACCAGGCACCACCGGAGGTCTTCGCCAGGTAGGCGGTCAGGTTCTGCGTGGTGCCCGAGTCGTCCGAGCGGTGGAACGCCTGGATGTTGTCGGCCGGCAGGGTCACGCCCGGGTTCAGCGCGGCGATGGCCGGGTCGTTCCACTTGGTGATCTGCGAGTCGAAGATCTTCGCGATCGTCGGGCCGTCGAGCACCAGGTTGTTGACACCCTGCACGTTGTAGATGACCGAGACGAGGCCGCCGACCATGGGGATGTCGACACCCTGGCCGCCACCCGCGCAGACCGCCTTGGAGGCGGTGACGTCGGCGGGCTTCAGGGCCGAGTCGGAGCCGGCGAAGGCGACCTTGCCCTGGTTGAACTGCTGAACACCGGCGCCGGAGCCCACCGGGTTGTAGCTCAGCGTGCTGCCGGAGCAGGCCGCGCCGAAGACGTTCTTCCAGACGTCGATCGCGTCGCCCTGGGCGGTCGAGCCGGCACCGAGCAGCGGCGCCTGCTTGGCGGCGCAGGTGATCGCGGCCGGGGAGGCGGCAGCGCCACTGGAGGAACCGCCGGTGGCGGTCGTGTTGTTGTCCGAGCCGCAGGCAGCGAGCGACAGCGAGCTGACGAGCGCCACGGCACCGATCGCGAGGGCCTTGGTGCGGCCGTTCCGCTGGAGCTTCACAGGGTGTCCCTTTCTTTGGCACGGTCCACCGCGCACGCCCGACCAACGGTCGGACGGGGCGGACCTTGCTGTGGTCCGGGGCCTCTCCGGCCCTCCGGTAGGACCGAAGTTAGGCCGGGCAAGTGACACGTCAGCCGGTCATAAATGAACGGAGAGTGAACCTCGAAAGGATGCCAGGAAACACCAGCCGGTAGTCACGGTTGCATCACAGCAAGGGTTCGGCCAAGACACGCCGAACTCCGGCTACCCGCCGGCCTGCGCCAGCTGCTCCAGCAGAGCGTCGATCAGCTCGCGGTCGCGGGCGTGGGTCAGCTTCTCCCGGGCCTTGCCGGGCTTGAGCCACTTCATCCGGTCCACCTCCCGATTGGGCCGGAACTCGCCGCTCACCGGCACCGCCGCCCAGTAGCGGACCTCCTTGGGCCGCCCGTTCGCCAGGTAGTGCTGGGCCGGCAGCGGCGCGATCAGTCGGCAGACCAGGCCGGTCTCCTCCTCCACCTCCCGCAACGCGCCCTGCCAGGGGGTCTCGCCGGCCAGCAGCTTGCCCTTGGGCAGGCTCCAGTCGTCGTACTTCGGACGGTGGATCAGCGCGATCCGCGGCTTGCGGAGGCTGCCGTCCTTCCGCGTCCCGCCGGGGACCCAGAGCACCGCCCCGGCCGCCAGGATCGTGCTGCCGCGGCCGCTCTTCTTCGCTCCGGCCTGGTGGGGGGCGGCGGACTTGGCCGCGCCCCGGCCGGGGCCGGTCCACCCGCTCGGCTTCTTGGCCTCGCGCAGCTTGCGGCGCTCCAGGTGTTCCAGCTGCTCGGTGCCCTCCGCGCGCCGGGACGCCGCCATCCGGGGTCCGGAGTGCTTCTGCTGCTGCTCTGCGGTCAGGCGCTCGCCCATTCATGCCATCCGTGGTGCGGGAGGTCAGGCCACTGACGGCCGAAGGCGTGCCGGGCCGCCTCCACCTCAAGTCGCTGATCAGCATGCACCACCCCGAGGACGTAGGCGGTCGCCGGGGTGATCCTCGGGGTGCGCGCCGCGGTGGCGGCGGTCATCGCCGCGTCCGAGGCGTCCTGGTGACGGTCCAGCACCTGGTCCAGCGCGTCCAGCTCGGGGGCCGAGCGGCCGCACACCTCCAGCGCGTAGCGGGCCCGTTTCAGCAGGATCCGGGCCCGGCGCCACGGCGCGTCGTCCGCTGCCAGCGCCGCGTCGGCATCGCCCGGCGCGGTCACCGCAGCCGCACCCGCACCGCGCGCCTGGACCGGGACGCCCCCGGTCGGCGCCGCCGTCGCGCCCAGCCGGTGCAGCGCGTCACCGTGGTAAGCTCCGGCGACCCGCTGCAGCGGCAGCCCCTGAACAGCCGCAGCCAGCGTGCCGAAGGCGCCCGAGGCCTGCACCAGCAGCGCCGCCCCACTCTGCCCGGCCGCCGGCTGGATCAGCGGCGCCTCCCCCACCAGCAGGGTCATCCGGTCCGCCAGTGCATGCAGCCGGGAGGAGCGCAGCTCCTGGAGCAGCGTGCTGTGCGCCCTGGTCCGGGACAGCGTCAGCTGCCGGTCGAGCAGCGCCCGGGCCTTGGGCGCGCCCTGGTGGCCCGCCAGCATCCCCGGACCGGCGCAGTCGCCGGCCGGCGCGGTCGAGCTGAGCGAGTCGAGCGCGGCCAGCAGGCGGGCCGAGCGGCGGACGTACGCGGGCTCCTGGGCGAGCAGGTTGAGCAGCCAGCGCAGCTCGGTGCGCGACTCCTGCGCCCAGCCGTCGTCGAAGAGCGCGCCGAAGGTGTGCAGCGCCCCGCCGATCCGGCGCACAGCACGCAGCAGCTCCCCCGTACCCGCCGTTCCGGCGGGCACGTTCACGGACGGCAGGGCGCCGGGTCTGGCGCCCGCCTCGCCGACCGCCTGCGGCAGGGCGCGCAGGAAGGCGCTCGCCTGGTTGGTCAGATAGCGGGAGAGCGTCTCTCCGGCGGTCGCGGTGGAACCCGCCGGAGTCGTCATGGGCGCGTCAGTCATGTCTTGGGTACTCCCCGTTCCCCCAGGGCAGGCGACGGATGGGTCAGAGCGCGGTGGAGGAACTCCGACGGCGCTGGCGCGAGTCGATGAGCAGTTCCTGGATGTCGCGGAGCCGATGCCCGTCGGCGTCCTGGCTGTGCCTGGTCCATGCCCCGTCCGACCCCAGGTGCCAGGAGGAGGTGTCGTCCGCCATCCCCATGTCGATCAGCCTGGACATGTCGACGCGGTGCCCCGGGTCGGCCAGCCGGACCAGCGCCTCGATCCGCCGGTCCAGGTTGCGGTGCATCATGTCGGCGCTGCCGAACCAGACCTCCGGGTCGCCGCCGTTGCCGAAGATGAAGATCCGGGAGTGCTCAAGGAAGCGGCCCAGGATGCTGCGCACCCTGATGTTCTCGCTCAGCCCGGCAACGCCCGGCCGGATCGCGCAGATGCCGCGCACCCAGACGTCCACCGACACGCCGGCGCGGGAGGCCCGGTAGAGCGCGTCGATCACGGCCTCGTCGACGATCGAGTTGACCTTGATCTTCACCGAGGCCGGCCGCCCGGCGCGGTGGTGCTCGATCTCCTGGTGGATCCTCGCGATCAGTCCGTCCCGCAGGCTGCGCGGGGCGGTCAGCAGCCGGCGGTAGGACTCGCGGCGTGAGTAGCCGGAGAGCCGGTTGAAGAGGTCCGAGAGGTCCGCACCGACCTGCGGGTCGGCGGTCAGCAGACCGAGATCCTCGTACATCCGCGCGGTCTTCGGGTGGTAGTTGCCGGTGCCGACGTGCGCGTAGCGGCGCAGCATGTCGCCCTCCTGGCGGACCACCAGGGAGAGCTTGCTGTGTGTCTTGAGCCCGACCAGGCCGTAGACCACGTGGCAGCCGGACTCCTCCAGCTTGCGGGCCCACTTGATGTTGGCCTGCTCGTCGAAGCGCGCCTTGATCTCCACCAGGACCAGCACCTGCTTGCCGGACTCGGCGGCGTCGATCAGCGCGTCGACGATCGGCGAGTCGCCCGAGGTGCGGTAGAGCGTCTGCTTGATCGCCAGCACGTTGGGGTCGGCGGCCGCCTGCTCCAGGAAGGCCAGCACCGAGGTGGAGAAGCTGTCGTACGGGTGGTGCAGCAGGACCTCGCGCTCGCGCATCGCGGCGAAGATGTCCGGCTGCGAGGCCGACTCGACGTCGGTCAGCCCGCGGGCCGTGCCGGCCACGAACTTGGCGTACTTGAGCTCCGGACGGTCCAGGTCGGCGATGCCGAACAGCCCGGTCAGGTCGAGCGGGCCCGCCAGCGGGAAGACCTCGGCCTCGGTGATGTTCAGCTCGCGGATCAGCAGGTCCAGGATGTACGGGTCGATCGACTCCTCGACCTCCAGCCGGACCGGCGGCCCGAAGCGCCGGCGCATCAGCTCCTTCTCCAGCGCCTTGAGGATGTTCTCGGTGTCGTCCTCCTCCACCTCCAGATCCTCGTTGCGGGTCACCCGGAAGGCGTGGTGGGCGAGCACCTCCATCCCCGGGAAGAGCTCCTCCAGGTGCGCGCCCATGACGTCCTCCAGCGGGACGTAGCGCTGGGCGGAGGCCTCCAGGAAGCGCGAGAGCGACTGCGGAACCTTCACGCGGGCGAAGTGCTTGTGACCGGAGACCGGATTGCGGACCACCACGGCCAGGTTGAGGCTCAGGCCCGATATGTACGGGAACGGGTGCGCCGGGTCGACCGCGAGCGGGGTCAGCACCGGGAAGATGTGCTGGCGGAACAGGGTGTGCAGGCGGGCCTGCTCCTTGTCGGACAGCTCGGACCAGCGGACCAGCCCGATCCCCTCGGCGGCCAGGTCCGGCAGCACCTCCTGCTGGAAGGCGGCCGCGTGCCGGGCCATGAGCTCGCGCGACTTGGTCCAGATGAGATCGAGGACTTCGCGCGGCTGGAGGCCGGAGGCGCTGCGCTGGGCGACCCCGGTGGCGATCCGCCGCTTCAGGCCGGCCACCCGGACCATGAAGAACTCGTCCAGGTTGCTGGCGAAGATCGCCAGGAACTTGGTGCGCTCCAGCAGCGGGATCTGCGGGTCCTCGGCCAGTTCGAGCACGCGCTCGTTGAAGGCGAGCCAGCTGCGCTCACGGTCGAGGAAGCGCCCCTGCGGGAGCTCCTCGGAGTCCAGGTCGGCGAGCACGACGAGCTGATCGAGCGGGAGGCCCGGGGCCCCGCCCGACCGCGCGGCGGCGGAAGTGCCGCCGGTCGCGTCAGGCGTTCCGGACTCCTCTCCCGATGGTGCTCCGGCGGTGACGGGGCGGGGGATGCTCATGGGTTCCAGCTCCTCCAGAGAGATGAGGTCCGAGTGCTCCGGGGGCTCCGAAACCGTCGCCGCCTGCGGGTAGGTCCGGCTGCCCGGTGCGGTCGATATCCGACCGGCCCGGGCCGCGGGGCCAGAGCTGCGGGAGCGAGACACTACGGACGTCATCCTGTGATCTTCGCGGCGGTAATTGAATCCACGGTAAACACCGCATGGCCAGGAGGAAAGCTGAGGCGGTCGGCCCCGCGGCCGGGGCCGGAGCCCGCTTCTCCCCCACCGCCGAACGCTACTCCGCCGGGGTGGTCGGGGCCGCTGGGACGGGCACCCGGTAGACCAGGTCGGCCTCGTGCACGGTGAAGCCGAGGCGTTCGTAGACGCGGACGGCGGCGGGGTTGTCCGCGTCCACGTAAAGCAGCACGGTGGACAGGCCGCGGTCCCGGGCCAGATGGCGCAGGCCGGCCGCGGTGAGCGCGCGGCCCAGGCCGTTGCCCTGCTCCGACGGGTCCACCCCGACCACGTAGACCTCGCCGAGCGCCGGTTCGGGCGCGGCCGCCGGGTGGACCTTCGTCCAGTGGAAGCCGACCAGGCGGTCGCCGCGGGTGGCGAGGAAGAAGCCGTTCGGGTCGAACCAGGGCTCCGCGATCCGGTCGGCCAGGTCCTGACGGGTCCAGGAGCCCTGCTCGGGGTGGTGGGCGAAGGCGAGCGCGTTGAGTCGCAGCCAGGCCTCGTCGTCCGTGCCGGGGCGGAAGGTACGCAGCGTGATGCCGGCGGGCAGCGGCACGTCGTCGACGGTCGGCTGGGTGCGGCGCATCTGGCGCAACTCGCGGACCAGCTCGGCTCGGTAACGGTCCGCCAGGTGACGGGCCGCCGGGTGGCCGCCGTGCGCCCAGAAGTCGACCGGGCCGCCGGCTACGGCCAGGACCGTGTCCAGCAGCTCCCGGCCGTGCCCCCGACCGCGCTGCTGCGGTGTGACCACCAGCTCGGCTGTCGGAACTCCGCTGCCCTCGGCCGGCACCTCCAGCTGGGCGTAGCTCACCTCCGGTCGCAGGAAGTGGGTGACGCCCGGCCTCGCCTGCTCCGAGGAGCGCAGACGGATCCGCCCCTGCTCGGAGACGGCCTCGCGACCGTCCTCTCCGAAGGCGGCAGCCAGAACCCGGAGTGCGCTGTCCCGCTGGTCCGGCGGCAGCACCGCGTCTGTGATGACCGCACTCTGCTGCTTGTCGGGGCTCGCCCCCGTCGTCGCGTCCATGAACCGACTTTACGTCAGCGAACCCGTGGGGAAACGCAAGTAAGCCCCATCCGATTTCTCGGATGGGGCTTACTTGGAATGATTGTTCGGCGGCGTCCTACTCTCCCACAGGGTCCCCCCTGCAGTACCATCGGCGCTGTGAGGCTTAGCTTCCGGGTTCGGAACGTAACCGGGCGTTTCCCTCACGCTATGACCACCGAAACACTATGAAACTGTCAACCGCACCACGATCCCGGCCAAGGGGAAAACGTGGGGTCGTTGTTTCAGAACAACACAGTGGACGCGAGCAACTGAGGACAAGCCCTCGGCCTATTAGTACCGGTCAGCTCCACCCATTACT
>NZ_JARZAI010000010.1 GCF_029893355.1 Kitasatospora sp. MAA4 | reverse complement strand
TTGTTCGGCCCCACGCCCCACCCCCCTCCCCCCCCGGCCCCGGGCCGGTTGTCCCCCCCCCCCCCCCCCGGGCGGGGGGCCCCCCCCCCCCCCCCCCCCCGGCGGGGGGGGGGGGGGGGGCCCCCCCCCCCCCCCCCCCGACTACGGACTACCGGTCAGTGCGTCAGTGCGTCGTCCACGCCTGGTTGTCCCAGCCGTTGCAGGCCCACAGCTGCACCACGCCACCGTTGTTGCCGATGGTGTTCAGGTCCCCGTCCAGGCACTGCCCGCCGGTTCCGTTCACCAGGGTGGCGCCGCCCCAGGCCCACTGCTGGTTGTTCCAGCCGTTGCAGCCCCACAGCTGCACCTTGGCGCCGTTGTTCGGGATGCCGTTGAGGTCCCCGTCCAGGCACTGGCCACCGTGGTCGTTCTGAATGGTGTACCAGCCGGCGCCGTTCACGGTGGAGGGCACCCAGTCCCAGACCTGGTTGTTCCAGCCGTTGCAGTCCCACAGCTGGACCACGCCACCGTTGTTGCCGATGGTGTTCAGGTCCCCGTCCAGACACTTGCCGCCGTGGTTGTTGGTCATGGTGAGCCGGTAGACCACGTTCGGCGTCACCTGCCCCTTGAGGTGGCTGTGCACCGTCGGGATCTGCGCGACGGAGGTCACATCGATGACCTTCGGCGCCCCGGCGGTGGCGGCGTTCGCGGTCTGGGCCAGCCCCAAGGCTGCCATGCCGACGGTCACTGCAACAGCGAGCAGCGCCGAACTCTTGCGAGTACGCATGGTTCACTCCTCTCGCTCCGAGCTTGGCTCGAAGCGTAAACTCGCCGCCCCGTACGGCGAGTTGACGCACACGCTATGTGCCGGACCGCAGGATTGCCAGAGGTCGCCGCAAGGTGGCAAGCCGCCCTCCGCTTGGTCATGGCGCGTCAAGGTGGAGGGCGTCCAGGCGGGCCAGGTCGTCCTCGGTGAGGCGCAGGGCGGCGGCGGACACGTTCTCGGCGAGGTGGTCGGGGTTGCCGGTGCCGGGGATGGCGAGCACGTGCGGCCCCCGGTGCAGGGTCCACGCCAGCCGGACCTGTGCCGTGCTCGCGCCGTGGGAGCGGGCGACGGCCAGCAGCTCCGCGCTGTCGACGCCGGTGGCACCGGCGTCGCGCCCCGCCCCGGCGATCGAGTAGAACGGTACGAAGGCGACACCCTGCTCACCGCAGGCGCGCACGAACGCGTCCTGCTCCGGCCGCACGCCCAGGCCGTACAGGTTCTGCACGCAGACCACCGGCGCGACGGCCCGGGCCTCGGCGAACTGCTCGGGGGTGACGTTGGAGACGCCCAGGTGACGGATCAGCCCGGCCTCGCGCAGCTCGGCGAGCGCGCCGAAGCGCTCGGCGATCGAATCGGTCCCGAGGACGCGCAGGTTCACCACGTCCAGGTGGTCGCGGCCGAGTTGGCGCAGGTTCTGCTCCACCTGGCCGCGCAGCTGCGGCGCGGTGGCGTGCGGCAGCCACGCGCCGGACGGGTCGCGGCCGGGGCCGACCTTGGTGGTGATGACGAGGTCGTCCGGGTAGGGCGCCAGGGCCCGGTTGATCAGTTCGTTGGCGGAGCGCAGCGGTGAGAAGTAGAACGCGGCGGTGTCGATGTGGTTCACCCCGAGCTCGACGGCGCGGCGCAGTACGGTGATCGCGCGGCCGCGATCGCTCGGCGCGGCGCCGGGGGCGAAGGCCGGGCCGTGCTGCGGCAGGCGCATCGCGCCGAAGCCGAGCCGGTTGACCGTCAGGTCGCCGAGCCGCCAGGTGCCTGCGGCGGCAGCGCTGACCGCGTGCGAGGTCGTGTGTGATGTCATGTTCAGATGATCGTCGCGCGCTAGAGTGGGTCGCCATGGATTAAGCCATGGCTGAAACCACGGGGGTGGTCGACATGATGGCGGAACTGGCCTTCTCGGCGAACGATCTGGCGCAACTGCGGTTCGCCGTCTCGCCGATGTGGGAGATCACCCCCAGCTTCCGGCTGCTGACCTCGGACTCGGACTCGGACTCAGCGCATCCCGTGCACCGGCGCTGGGTCGAGCAGGTCCGGCCGCGGGTGGTGGCCGCCGGCCTGGACCAGGGCTGGCTGGCCGAGCTGATCCCGCCCTCCGGCTATGTGCCCGACTTCCTCAACCCGGCGCCCGCCGGACCGGCCCCCACCCTGGCGGAGGAACTGGACACGATCCTGTCCGTGCCCGCCGACCGGATCCGCAGCGACCTCGACCACCTGAAGCGCCATCAGGGAGGCCTCGGCCCGCGGCTGCGGACCCTGTACACCGAGCCGCGGGCCCGGCTGCCCCGGGTCGTGGAGGCGATCGAGACCTACTGGCAGCTGGCACTCGCCCCCTACTGGGCGCGGATCCGGACCGTCCTCGACGCCGACGTGTTCCACCGGGCCCGCCAGGTCGCCGAACACGGCGTCGGCCACCTCTTCAACGACCTGCACCCGTCGGTGCGGTGGGACGACAACGTGCTGCGCGTGGTGCGCCGGCAGCGGACCCTGTCCCGGCAGACCTCCGGCGCGGGCCTGCTGCTGCTCCCCACGGCCTTCACCGAATCCTCCCTGCGTACCCGGGTCACCCTGCCGGACCCGCTCCAACTCGCCTACCGCGCACGCGGCGTGGGAACCCTCTGGGAGCCACGCCCGGTCACCGGGACCGCCGCCATCGCCGCCGTCCTCGGCCGCTCCCGGACCCAGCTGCTCACCGAACTGGAGACCCCCGCCTCCACCACCGAACTGGCCCGCCGCACCGGCATCTCCGCCCCCGGCGTCTCCCAGCAGCTCACCGCCCTGCGCGAGGCCGGCCTGGTCAGCGCCCACCGCGCCGGCCGATCCGTCCTCTACGCCCGCACCGCCGTCGCCGACGCCGTCCTCGCGGCCGGCGCGGGGTGAGGCGGTGGCCGAACCAATCTCGAAATCCTCGAAAAGGGTGCAACGCGGGGAGCGGGTCGCGGCGTTGGGTCAGTGACATCGTCGGTGGGAAGGGCAGGATCGGTGGGGGAGATGTGTTCGAACCAGTTCGAGTCCCCTAAGGTCATCGCCAGGACGCATTCATGACTCCGGGGGGAGAGAAGTCGATGGACCAGGACGACGAGCTGCAGGACGTGCACGACATGCCGGAGGGGGACGGCGACGGCGACGGCGACGGTGAGGAGCCCGGGCAGCGGCGGCAGGCCGGTACGGCGCTGAAGGTCGGGCTGGCCGGCGTCGTGCTCGGACTCTTCGTGGTGGGCGGGCTCGGGGCGTACAACCTCGCGTCGGCGATCGAGGGCGGCTCGCACGCGGCCGGCCCGCCGGTGGGCGGCCGCTCGCCGTCGCCGTCCAGTACCGTCCCGCCGGCGGCCGACCAGGCGGCGGCCGCCGAGCAGGCGTTTCTGAGCGACTGGGCCAAGGGGGACCTGGCGGGGGCCGGGGCGCTGACCGATGATCCGGACACCGCGATCGACGCGCTGACGGCGTTCGGGGAGACCGTGCACCCGAGTTCGCTGGCCTTCGTCCCCAGCGGTCCGCCCGCCGCCGGGACGGTGGCGACGCCCGCCGTGCCAGGGGTGCTGACGCTCGGCTTCAAGGCCACGGTCTCCATCGACGGCGCCACCGGCCCGTGGACGTACGACGGGCAGGTGGGCGTGGAGCGCGGCGGCGACGGGCAGACGCTGGTGCACTGGGCGCCCACCGTGATCCACCCGCGGCTGGGGCGGGGGGAGTCGATAGCCGTCCGGTCGCTGCCCGTCCCCACCGCCACCGTGACGGACCGCCAGGGCCGGCCGTTGACAGCGTTCCCCTCGCTCACCCCGCTGCTGGCCTCGCTCCAGCCCGCCGGCAGCGGTGGGACCACGGCCGGTGCCGCCGCCGGCAAGGCCCTGGTGATCGCCGGCGGCACCGAGGGGAGCCCCGCGAACCAGCTGTTCGTGATCTCCCCGCCGGCCGCCGGCCCCGAGGAGCGGCTGACCCTGGACGCCGACGTCCAGGCGGCGGCCGAGGCGGCGGTCACCCAGCAGTCCGCAGGCGGCGGCCCCGCCTCGCTGGTGGCGATCGAGCCCAGCACGGGCCACATCCTGGCGGTGGCCAACGCACCGGCCAACGGCTTCGACAACGCGTTCCTGGCGAGCATCGCGCCCGGCTCCACGATGAAGGTGATCACCGCGGCCGCCCTGCTGGAGGCCGGGGACCAGCCGCAGAGCGCCGTCCCCTGCAAGGCCACCACCAACTCGCCCAAGCTGTGGCACAACGACGAGACCGGCGACCACCTCGACTACACGCTGGCCGACGACTTCGCGCAGTCCTGCAACACCGCCTTCATCGACGAGAGCCACGCGAAACTGGCCCCCGGCGCGCTCGGCCAGGCCGCACAGCAGTTCGGCTTCGGCATCCCCTGGTCCACCGGACCGGGCGTGAGCAGCTACGACGCGACGATCCCGGCCCCGACGGACTCGGACGACGCGGCCGCCCAGGTGATCGGCCAGGGCGCGATCCGGGCCAACGCGCTCGCCATGGCGTCGGTGGCGGCGACCGTCGAGAGCGGCACCTTCCGCCAGCCGATCCTGCTCCCCGGCCTGCCGCAGCCCAAGGCCGCCCAGCCGCTGCCCGGCGCGGTCGCCCAGGAGCTGCGCACCATGATGGCCAAGACCGCCGCGGACGGCACGGCCCAGTCGGCGATGGCCGGACTGACCGGCCGCGTCGGCGCCAAGACCGGCACGGCCCAGGTGGACGGCGCCCCGGCCCCCAACAGCTGGTTCATCGCCTACCGCGGTGACCTCGCGGTCGCCGCCGAGATCCAGGGCGGCGGCTACGGCGCCGTGGCGGCCGGCCAGGCGGTCGCGCACGTCCTGGCGGTGGGGAACGGGAGCTGAGGGCCTGGGTGGTCCTGACGGTGGCACCAGCAGAGAGCCCGCGATGTTCGACGGACACCAGCGAGACGGCGCGTTGGCGCGCGTCGACTCAGGCCCAACTTGTAGAGTGCGAACTTCCTTGTCCGCCACACGCCTTGTTGGAGCTGACATTGCTAGCGCTCGTTGCTCGCATCCGACCGATCGGTCACGGGGAGGTTGGCTCTCAGGCTGGCGTGGAGGTGCTCCGTGGCGATCAGTGATTCGGCTGTCGCGGACGTCCTTGCCGCCTACCTTGAGCGCTACCCGGACGAGGTCGAGCAGTTGTCCGAGCCATTGCGGCTCCTAGCCCAAGGGCGGGACTTCGCCTCGCGGCGAAGCTTCCCCATGCACGTGACCGTTGGCGCGCTCCTTGTTCGCGACGACGCTGAGGTCCTGCTCATCGAGCACCTGGCGTACGGGATCACGCTGCAGCCTGGTGGCCACCTTGAGCCCACCGATGACGATCTGTGTGCCGCCGCAGTACGCGAGCTGACGGAGGAGACCGGGCTGGACCCCGCCGATGTGCTCCCTGCGTCGCACGCGCCTGTTTACATCGAGTACGGCCAGGTTCCGGCTCGGCCGGAGAAGGACGAGCCGGCCCACCATCATCTTGACCTTGGATTCGCCTTCCGGACTGCTCACGCGAATGTGGACGTGGGCCGTCTGCAGGAGTCCGAGGTGACGGGCGCGGCCTGGTACCCACTCGCCATGGCCGAGCGCCTGGTCGGGCACCGTATCGGCCGGGCGGTGAGCGCGCCGGCTCGGCTCGGCTGACCACCCCGTCGACTGCTGCGGGCCGGGTAGCGCGCTCATTCGAAGGACGGCTTGCGGTCGCGGCTCCGCTTGAGCTCGAAGAAGCCATCCGTCTCAGCGACCAGGACCAGGCCATCCCAGAGCCGTCCGGCGGCCTCACCACGGGGAGCCGGTGTGACGACGGGGCCGAACAGGGCTGTGCCGCGGATGCGCAGTACGGGTGTCCCGACGTCGAGGCCGACCTCGTCGAATGCCTCGTGGTGCGAGTCCTTGATGAACTGGTCGAACTCCGTGCTGCTGGCGGCAGCTGCAAGTGCCTCGGGAAGGCCAACTTCCGTCAGAGACTCGGTGATGACCGTGGGATCGTCGCGGCGCTTGTGGTTGTGCAGCCGCGTGCCGATGGCCGTGTACAAAGCTCCGAACACGGCGGGGCTGTCGTGCTCGGCGGCTGCGGCGCAGACCCGCACCGGGCCCCATGCCTTCGTCATCAGCTCCCGATAGTCGTCGCTGAGCCCCTTGCCCTCGCGCTGGACGACGTTCAGGTAGGAAAGTGACATGATCCGCCAGTCGGCCTGCACCGGCCGGATCTTCTCCACCTCCAGGAGCCAGCGCGAGGTGATCCACGCCCAGGGGCACAGCGGGTCGAACCAGAACGGGACCGGTTCGCGGTCAGGTTGCGTGTCGGTCATCAGATCGGCACCGTCTTCTCTAGGAGTGGTTGGGCTGTCGTGCTTGGTCCGGGGCGTTAGAGGTCGAAGAGTCCGCCTTGGGCGGGCCGGTTGCACTTGGCCGTGCGCCCCGCGGTCTTCACCAGAGCCGTGAGGTCGCTGAGGTGCTCGCTCTCGTCGGCGAGGGTGACGAGCCGCAGGAAGACCTGCGCGGTGACGTCGACATCGGCGTAGGCCCGGTGTCGGTCAGCTGGCTGCTGGATGGAGAAGTGGGCGAGCAGGGTGTCGAGTTTGTAGTTTGGCAGGCCCGGGATTAGGTGCTTGGCCAGCGGGATCGTGTCGAGGAAGTCGATACGGGCCAGCGCCGGGCAGTGCTCGCGCTGGTTGTAAATCACATTGGCCTCGGTGGCGGCGTGCTGGGCCACCAGCAGGTACGGGGTGCCGACCGTGAACCGCCTGTCCAGCACGCCCAGCGCTTCGGCCGGTGTGGGTGCCTGCCGCAGTTGCTCGGCCGTCAGACCGGTCTGGGCGGTGTCGGCCGGTGTCACCGGTGCGAACGCGGGTGGCCGGATCAGGGATGCGCTTGTTCCCCTCTGCGCCCATCCGCCGTTCTCGTGGCGCAGAGCGCGAGCGGCGACCTCGATCGGCTGGGGCGGGTGGCCCGTCGGCGTCGTTGTCTCGAAGTCGATGACCACGAACGTCATCGCTCGGAAAGCGGGATCGTCGGTCAGGCTTCCCATGTGTCCACCGTTCTCGCGAGGTCCGCACCGGTGCCAGCCGGCGCCCGGCATACCCATACGAGCATGCCGGAACGCCGGCTGTTCTGACGCACTGTCACTGGCCGATGACCTCGGTGACGGCGCGGGTGGCGGCCTCCAGGTCCGGTGCGTCCCACAGCCGCTCGCCCGTCCACGCCTCGCTCAGGGACCGGTACAGGTCCGTCATCACCGGCACGAACGCGGGCGGGAGCGGTGCCGGCTGCGGCCACCGGCTCCTGGGCACGCCCTCGGCGATCAGCCTGCTGACCGGGATCTCGTGCCCGGAGCCGACGTACCAGTCCCGCAGGGTCTGCTTGCCGCAGTGCACGCCGTTGAACATCAGGCGGCTCTCGTCCGGCGTGCCGGGGCTGTCGGCGAGCACCAGCTCCTGATCGCCCGTCACCAGGTACTCCACCTTGCCGTCGCAGTGGCTCAGCCCGATCTTGGCAGCGTGCCCGGTCAGCACCTCGTTGACCTTGACGGTGGTCTCTCGCATGGCCTCGAACTGCTCGTCGTCCAAGCCGGCGAGACGCTGGGCCTCGCCGGGGGCGATGAACCGGTTGACGTCCTCGCGGGTGGTCGCGTACTCGATGAGCAGTCGTTCCAGTTTCTCGCCGACCGCGGGGATCACGAGCAGGCCGATGTCGGCCGGGGTCAGGTCACCGGCGGCCAGGCGTCGGTGGACGGAGCTTCCCGGTGGGAGCTCGTTGCGGAAGAGGATCTGGAGGGGGATGAGGTAGTTGCCCTGCTTCGAGGTGAAGGGGCGCACGGTGAGGGCCGGGAGGCGCGCGAGAGCGAACTCGATTCGGTTCGGGGCGATGAAGCGGCGGAAGTGGGTCCGTACACCGGCTGCTTCCAACATCGTGAAGTTGGCGACGGCCATGCGGCAGACCGCCTCGCCCTTGCCGGGAATCGGGTCCGGCATCCGGCCGTAGTGGAAGACGGTGTAGTTGTCCGTGTACTCGAAGATGCCGACGCCTTCACTGGTTGCGGTGGGAGGTTCGACGATTTGCAGGTTCTTGGTCGAGTGGAGGACGGGCATCATGCTCCTCGGGTTCGACGGCATCGTGCCGTCATCGGGCGGGATCTGCGGATCGGGGCGATGCGGTGGCCGGTGGTGCCGCAGCGTCGCGGCCCCCGGCGGGTGAGCTAGCCGGCGCGGCCCTTTCCGCAGATCCGACTGGGGCGAGGTGGCCGCCGATCACCGTGAGCACCCGCATGCCGGCCTCGCGGGCGGAGGCGATGCCGTCTGGAGCGTCGTCTACCGCGAGGCAGTTGCCCGCCGAGACCCCCAGGCGTCGGGCAGCCGTGAGGAACAGCTCCGGGTCCGGCTTGCCGTTCGTGGCGTCCTCGCGTGCGACGACGGCAGCGAACTCGTGTGTCAGGCCCAGCACGTCGAGACCGGGTTCGACGAGCAAGCGGCTTGCGCCCGATGCCACGGCGCAGGGCAGCCCGGCATGGCGCGCCAGGCTCAGGAGCGCGACGACGCACGCGATCGGCTTGATCGTGTGCACGGTGGCCAGCAGGTGAGCGCGGCTCTTCGCGATGATCTCGTCATAGGGCAGTGGCAGACCGCCGGAGAGGGCCGCCAGGAGGTCACGGATGGACAGCCCAACGTGCTGGCGGTACCAGTCGTGATCCAGGTCGATGCCGTACGGCAGAAGTGCCGTACGCAGCGCGTCCTCATGGCCTGCGGTCGTGTCGGCGAGGGTTCCGTCGAAGTCGAGAATCAGGGCCTCGACACCCTTGGGGATCGCGGGAACACAACTCCCCGGACAGGGCTGCCCGGTGTGTGACGAGTGTCGAAGCTCCGTGCTCATGCCGACTTGATCTCGGCGAGCCGGCCGCAGCAGATGCACGCGGCTCCCGGGCCCTGCCACGGCTCCACCATGCAGCCCAGGTTGCCGCCGGCGCCTTCGATCCAGGCCCGGATCTGCTCGGCCGCCTCGTGCTCGTTGACTTGGCGCCGGTCCACGACTCGGTAGCGGTCCGGATCGGTGGCGGCCAGCTGCTCGAAGAGTGTGCACGCCTCGGTCATGAACGTGGCCTGCTCGGTGGTGAAGACGCACTGGTCCCGTCGTTGCGCTCGTTCCAGGGCCTTCGAGGCGTCGTCTGTGACCAGGATCGTGAGGTCCGGCAGCGGCCGGTAGGAGGAGGAGAGGCCGAGCAGGGCGATCGCGGTCTGGAGAGCGGCGTCCGGGTCTCTGGGGTGCAGCAGCAGCGCCTGGCACACGGCGGTGGTGTCGACGCTGCGGCCCTCAACGACGGGACGGCCGCTGGACAGTTCGGGCAGGACGGTGTCCAGGTCGTGCCGCTTGATGGCCATGAGGATCAGCGCCTCGGCCATGGGGGTGCCGCCGCGCAGGAACGGGTCACCGGCGCTGGCCTCGCGCAGTGAGCGCAGCAGGGCCTCGCCCAGGCCCGGGCGCCCGTTGGCCCGCTGGGAGAACTCGTCCAGCATCAGTGGCTTGGTGCCGAGCCCGTCGACGGCGCGGTTGGTGAGGTACGTCTTGCCGACTCCGTTGAGACCCTCGGCGGAGATCAGCGGGCCGCGGGTGCAGGCAGCGAGTTGCGGTGAGGTCGTCATGCGGCGGCATCCGTTCGGCGACGAAAGCAGGGAAGTTCCGGAAGCGGCGTTCCGGTCGGTGCGGAGTCCGGGGCGTCGGTCATGTGCACCATGCGGCGGCCTCCCGGGTGATGACGGCGGCGTGGTGGTCGAGCACCGCTTCGTCGTCGCGTTCGGTCAGGACGAGCGCGAGGGTGCGGTCCAGGATCTGCGCGGCCCCGCGGCACGGCTTCCGGTCCGCCCCGGTGAACATGGGCCGGGTGTCGCTGGGCACCAGTCGAAAGGTGCCGGTGGAGTTCGGTACTGCCTGCTGGGCGAGGTGTTCGGCGAATGCCCGGGGGTTCGGCAGTCCGATGTGGACGAGCGGGGCGTAGTGGTTCCACGTCTCGTCGGTGGCCGGCTGGAGCGGCGTGAGTCCGCGGGCGTTGTCCAGGGCGCGGATCAGATGCGCGGTCTGGGCGCGGCGGTGCTCCAGCAGGGCCGGGAATCTGCGCAGGTTGGCGTGGGCGAGCGCGGCGAGCGGTTCGGCCAGACGGCCGTTGAGGGCGATCCGTTCCTGGGGGTGGCTGCCGGGTGGGGGCTGGAGCCAGTGGCTGCGGAAGGCCCTGGTGTGGGCGGCGAGAGCGCTGTCGTCGGTCAGGACGAAGCCGCCCTCACCGCTCCAGAGGATCTTGCCGTCTTTCAGGCTGAAACACCCGGCTGCGCCGACCGTCCCGGCCATGGCACCGGCGCGCGACGTCCCCGCGGCCTGGGCGGCGTCCTCAACAACAGCGATCCCATGCTCGGCGGCGAACGCGAGCAGGCTGGCTGGGGCGCCCATCCTGCCCCACAGGTGCACCGGAACGATCGCTCTGGTGCGGGCCGTGATCTTGGTGGCGGCGTCGGCGAAGTCCAGATCGAGCGTCCGGGGATCACTGTCGATGAACACCGGTGTGGCGCCGAGCAGTACAACTGGCGCGGCAGTCATGACGACGGTCAGAGCCGGCACCAGAACCTCGTCGCCCGGGCCGACCCCGATCGCGGACAGCGCGGCGTGCAGGGCCGTCGTGCCGGACGACACCGCGACTGCGTGCCGGCTGGAGAACGCGTCAGCGAGGTCGTGCTCCAGCCCGCTGGTGAACTCGGCCCCGGCGGGGTCCGGCATGCTGGCCAGCGCAGCCAGCATGCCCTCGCCGAGGCTCTGCGCCGAGGGCAGCGGTGGGAGGCCGGTCATGTTGCCTCCCGGGCGAGGAAGCGGGGCATGCCGAGTACGAGCGGGCCCATGTTCACGCAGTCCCGGGAGAAGTGGGAGCAGTCCGTGCACGCTGGGCGGTCGGCGAACAGGACCTGCGCGTCGGCGCCGACGATCGTGCGGTGCTCCTGGGGCGGCGTGGCGGCGATCCGCCGGTCGGAGGGGCAGTCCCACACCGAGCCGTCGGGCTGGATGAAGAAGAGCTGGGCACCACCGAAGCAGTCCTCGACCCGGCCGCTGTCCTGGGTGGAGATCGAGGTGACGAACTGTCGCATGTACGTAGGGCCGGGGATGGTGAGCCCGCCGGGGTCCTGCTGGAGGCGGCGCAGTTCGTTCTCGACGGCGGGCACGTCGCTGGGGGTGTGGCAGCGCTCGGCGAAGAGCTTGTGGTCGGGCGGGAGGGAGATGGGCTGCGGGACGTAGTAGTGGACGCCGATCTCCCGCGCGAGGCGGGCCACGTCGGTGATCTCCTGGGGCCGGTCGCGGATGACCACCGTGTAGATGCCGATCCGGGGGCCGGGCCCGGAGCCGCGCTCGCTCAGCAGGGTGCTGATGCCGGCCAGGACTTCGCGGTGACCGACCCGGCCGGACCGGGAGGGCCGCAGCCGATCGTTGGCGGCCGCGTCCGCGCTGTCGAGGGACACTGACACCCCGTCGACGCCGAGCTCGACGAGCCGCTGGGCGATGCCGGGGCGGGTGAGCGGCACGCCGTTGGTCGCGACGACGACCTCGCACCCGGCTTCCTTGATCGTCTTGATCAGGCTGAGGGCGGGCAGCCAGTCCAGCGGCTCACCGCCGGCGAGGACGACCCGTTCGACCGGCGAGTAAGCCAGGGTTTGCGCGAACGCCTCCATGACGGTGCGGTCGAGGTCGCGGACCGGGATGTGGGAAAGCAATCCCGGGCCCTCCGGGAGAGCCTCCTTGTGTACCTCCAACTCCCCGAAGTAGCAGTGCGGGCAGCCGAACGAGCAGGGGGAACGCAGGGCCCACAGCAGGGTGATGTCACCAGGCACGGTCGACCTCCCGGTGCGCCGCGATGGCGCGGACGGTCTCCTCGACGGCCTTGCCGGTCTCCTCTCGGTCGTAGCCGGTCACGTCGATCACGGTGAACCGGTCCGGCTCGGCGGCGGCCAGCTCCTGGTACAGGTGCTCGGTCTGCTTGATCACCTCCAGGGCGCTCGCCGGGAGAGTGCGGCCGATCCGGGCGGCGAACCGGGCAGTGCACACCTCGCGGTCGCCGGTCAGCAGGAGGGTGGCGTCCGGCATCGACCGCCACCGGCGGGCGGTGGCCAGGATCTGCTCGGCCACCGCCCGGGCCGGCGTTGCCCGGTGCTCGGCGTGCAGGATCGCTCCCTGGCACACGGCCACGCTGTCCACGCCGCGGTCCTCCAGGATCACGGCGACGCCGTTCAGCAGCTCGGGGGTCAGGCGCTCGACCTCACGGAACTTGAGCGCCAGCAGCGCCAGCGTCTCCACGACCGGGTGCCCAGTCCGCAGGCAGACGTCCCCTTCCGCGGAGAGGGCGGCGATCACCTGTCCGGGCAGGGTGTCGGCGGCTTGGTCGGTCAGCTCGTCCAGCCGCAGGCACCGCGAGCCGAGCGAGGCGGCCGTCGCGCGGACCGCGGTGGTCTTCCCGACTCCGTTGATGCCCTCCACGCTCACCCACAGCGGTCGGCCTGAATCGTCCGAGGCGCGGCGGGGAGCGGGAACCGTGATGACGGTCATGCCGGCCTCCGGCAGACGAACAGCAGCTCGGTCGCCCGGTCGGGCACGGCGACCGACGACACCGTGTCCAGCAGGGCCTTCGGTACCCGGGCGGCCAGGTCGCGGTACCAGTCGACCGCGCCGGCCCCGTACCGCTCCGCCAACTCGGTGACCACCTCGTCCGGTTCGGGCGGGAGCACACCCATGACATCGTCCACGACCAGGCCGGCGGCCTCGACGGCGCGCACGACCTCCTCGCGCGACCACTCGTACACGTGGACCCGGTACTGCAACGGGCGCGGCGGTGGCCCGAACGCCTGCGGCGTGGACAGGTACAGCACGCCGCCTGGGGCGAGCGCGGCTCCCGTTTCGACCAGACTCTTCACGCCGAGCTCGTACGGCAGGTGTTCCAGCGCCGAGGTGTACAGCGCGACGTCGAACTGCGGGAGCTCCGGCCATGGGTCGGAGACGTCGTGCTCGACGAACTCGACGGGGAACGGGTTGCCGTACTCCTCCCGCAGCGCGATCAGCCGCGTGCGGGCTTCGGCGAGGTTCGCCGGGCTGACGTCGAGACCGACGTAGCGGGCGATCTTCGGCGCGTATCGGTGGAGCAGTGGCAGGGCCAGTCCACGGCCGCAGCACACGTCGAGCACGTTCGCCCCGTCCGCGCACCGCTCGGCGACGATGAGGTGCTGCAGCAGGTTCATCAGGCCGGACGGCTTCGCCTCGCCGCGGGCGAGCGCGGAGTAGAAGTCGTCCATCTGGTTGGTGCTGTACGGGCCGATCATCGGCGTACCCGGACGGGTGCGGTACTGCTCGTCCAGTTCAGCGCTCATGCTGTTGTCCCTCCCAGGGGAAAACGATCCAGGTGTTGTTCAGCGATGCGATGTAGTCGATGACGCGTTGGGGCTCGGCCTCCCGCGCCCAGTTGGCCCGGTTCACGGTGAGGACCGCGGTGCGCACCTGGGCGGCACCGAGGTCGCGGAGCATGTCCTCCGTGTGGGCGAGGGTCGCGCCGCTGCCGGCGATGTCGTCGACGAGCAGCACGTCCAGGCCCGCGAGGTCGCCGAGCGAGGCGGGGTTGCGAGTGGTCGGCAGCGTGGTCTTGGCGGCGTTGATGCTGTCACTGGTGGTGCGGGTGACCTCGACGCTCCGCACGTCGCGGACTCCGAGGCGATGGGCGAGCCACACCGCCGGGATCATGCCGCCGCGCACGATGCCCACCACAACCTGCGGCACCCCCGCAGTCGTCACCTGTTCGGCGAGGGTCCGTGTCGCGGCGCCGATGTCGTCCCACGTCAGGTACAGAGGCCCGGACCCGTCAGCGCCGTGCGTCGACGGCGTCGGTAACCTGTTCATGGGATTCACCGTCTTCTTGGGGTTCATGCCGATCGGCGGCAAGGGTGAGGAACTGCTGGTTGAGCACCGGGTCGCTGGCGAACCGGCCGCCGGTGTGCACCGTTGTGGTCCGGGCTTTCTCCATCCGCACGCCGCGCATGTTCATGCACAGGTGGAGGCCGCGTACGGCGACCGCGACGTCCTCACGTCCGATCAAGCCGGTGAGGTGCTCGGCGAACTGCCGTGTGAATCGCTCCTGGACCTGGAGCCGACCGGCGAAGTGCTGGGCGATCCGCCCGAACTTCGACAGGCCCACCACCTCTCCGTCCGGCACGTACCCGGCGGTGACCTGGAGGTTCATGGGCAGCATGTGGTGCTCGCACAGCGACCACACGCTCATACCGCCCACGACGACCAGCTGACCGCTCAGCTGGGACTCGGCGAAGCACGTAGCTACCGCGCTGTCGTCCGGGGACAGGAAGGCGCTCCACCAGGCGGCGACACGGTCCGGCGTGTCGGCCAAACCGTCGCGGGTGGGGTCCTCACCCAGCTCAACCAGCAGCTGGGTGACCAGGTCGGCGACCCGGCTGGTGTCGATGGCCAGGGCGGGCCGGCCGGGTCCTGGGGCCGCGGCGCTCCGGTCCGCCTCTGAGGTGGCAATCGAGGTCGCCATGGGCTCAACTCGCTTTCTGGGGTTGTGGGCAGGAACAGGTGCGTACGGTCAGCGGCCTCGGGCGTCCGCGAACGCCAGCACGTGCAACCGCGTGGTGAAGTACCAGTGCCGGGCCGCCACCGCGTCCGCGAGGACCCGGGTCGCTTCGGTGACCGCCTGCGCGGTGGTGCCCTCCGGCATCACCCACACCGGCGAGAGCTGGTGGGTGTCGGCCAACTCGGCGATCCGGTCAAGGTCGGCCACCGAGGAAGCGACGAACTTGAACACAGCACGCCCAGACGCCGCGAACGTCCTCAGCGCAGCGGGCACGATGCTCTTGCCCTCCTCCATGCCGAAGCTGGCGAGCTTGGGCGAGACGTTGAACCGGACCCCGTGGACCACGAGTTCGGGCACAGGTGCGATGGTGCCGTTCGTCTCGAACTCCACCCGCTTCCCGGCGGTCAGCAGCTCCCGCACGAGCGGCACCAAGCGCGCCTGCTGGATCAGCGGCTCACCGCCGGTGATCACGACCAGCTCGACCGGGGAGGACGCGACCCAGGCCACCAGGTCCGCCACCGTCCGCCTCGTCGACTCCTGGCGCGGGTCGAACCGGGACCAGTCCCAGGTGTACTTCGTGTCGCACTTCGCGCAGGTCAGGTTGCACCGGGAGAGGCGGATGAACAGGGCGGGGTGCCCGCAGCTCGGACCCTCGCCTTGGAAGGTCGGAACCTCGACACCGAAGCATTCCGCGAGGATCAGCCCGGACGCGGGGTCATGTGTGGCGGGTCCGGCGGCGATCGGCTGGGGCATGGTCACTTCCCCTTCACGTCGAAGCGGGCCCAGCTGCTCCCGGTCTCGCGGACGAGAACGGCGATCAGGCGGCCGGGGACCTTCGGCTGGAGGTGCTGGATGAACCAGCCGGCCAGGAACTGTGCCAGGCGCTCCGAGGTCGGCTCGAAGGGCAGGATCTCGTCCAGGTTGTGGTGGTCCAACTCGGTGTCGAGGAACGTCCTGAACGGGCCGAGGGCACCGAAGTCGGTGACGAAGCCGGGCTCCTCCAGGCATGGGGCGGTGAGGATGACCTCGACCTCGTAGCTGTGGCCGTGCTGTCGGGAGCACTTGTGCTCGGGCGGCAGCCCGGGAAGTCGGTGGCCGGCCTCGAAGCTGAGCTTCTTGCCGATGGTGAAGGCCCCGGGCAGCAGCGGAACGGAACTTAAATCCATGATCTTCCTCACTGAGTTGGGACGAGGCGGCTGCCTCGGTCAACAGGTGATCTCTCGCCTCGGATCGGCTGGCGTGCCCGGCTGCTTCTCGTCGGCACCCGGGGCGAGGGCCAGGCGGAACCAGACCTGCTTCCCCCGGGTGAGCGCGTGGATTTCGAACTCTTCCGCGAGCTGAGAAAGCAGGAACAGCCCCCGCCCGCCGGGCTCGTCGTCGGTGGGCACCTTGGCGACCGGCAGCCCGTCGTCGAAGTCGGTCACTCCCACCACAACTCCGTCGCTGATCTCGCCCACCAGCAACTCGCAGTCGCCGCTCGCGTGGACCAGGACGTTGGTCAGCAGTTCGGTGACTCCCAGCTCCGCCGCCTCGCAGAGCTCGTCTTTGCCCCACATCCGCAGCTGGGTCCGCACTATCTGGCGCACGAGGCCCATCGTCTCGGGGCGAACGGCCGGGAGCGCCAAACGGCACTCGCCGAGAAGATCGACAGACGCGACAGGCATGGAGCCTCCCAGAGTGCGAACACGGCAGCGATCGTTGCGTTCCGTGCCCGGATGGGCACTCTGCGCTTCCGTGTCATCGATGATGGACCCTGCATTGGCGGAAGGGCAAGTCGCTCTGAAAGGAAAGTCTTTCTTTCTGGCGGGCTGTCATATGCCGGTAGTGGCACGGGCACTACCCTGGCCTGAGAGAGATGCGGATCGTGAGACAGGAGGTGCGATGCCCGTCGAGCCAACCCCGCGCCGAAGGCGCCTGGGGACTGAGATCCGGCGCGCTCGCGAGGCGCTGGGCTGGAGTCAGGAGGAAGCCGCTCAGCAGCTCGGCTACAAGGCGCTGTCGACCATAAGCAAGATCGAGAACGGGACACAGGGAGTCAAACTCCAGGTCCTGCCTCACTTCTTCGAGGTCCTGCAGATCCACGAAGAGGCCCGACGTTCCCAATGGCGCGAGCTGGTCCGCCGGGCTGCCGAGCCGGACTGGCACCAGCGCTACCAGGGTGTCGTGGACGATCCCCTCAGCGACTACCTGACCGAGATCGAGGAAGCTGTCGACCTCTTCCACTGGGATTCCGGAGTCCTGCATGGCCTGCTACAGATCCCCGAGTACGAGCGGGCGATCATCGAAGGTAGCCGTGCATGGACCACCGCCGACGACATCGAGCGGTTCATTGCCATGCGCGCCGAGCACCGGCGGGTCATGGCTGAGCGCCAACCGCCTCTGAAGATCTGGGCCGTGATCCCTGAAGGGCTCCTGCGTCAGGAGGTTGGCGGTCGCCCGGCGGCGAAGGCCCAGGTCGAGCACCTGATTGACCTGCTGCGGGGCGATCCGAACACCACGATCCAGATCCTGCCGCTGAGCGCCGGCGCTCACGCGGGCATGGACGGGCCATTCATGCTGATGTCGTTCGCCACCGGCAGCGATACTGTCACGATCGAGGCGACCCGTGCCCGCCTCCACCTCACTGACTCGGAGTCGGTCGAGGTGTACCGGACCACCAGCAATCACCTGAAATCGGATGCCCTTGGACAGAAGGCATCCCTGTCACTGCTCAAGACCATCGCCAAGGAACTCGCGTCATGAACAAGAACGACCTCGACCCCGCCTGGCTCGACGACCAGTTCGCCAGCGCTGAGTGGCAGACCGCCAGCAGCGGCGGGACCAACTGCGTCGAGATCGCCTTCCTTGACCGCGGAATCGTGGCGATTCGTGACTCCAAGAACCGAGACAAGGTGCCTCACATCTTCGACGACGCCGAGTACGACACATTCGTCGCGGGCATCATGCGTGGTGAACTCCGCAGGAAGTGAAGCCCTGGCGCAGGAGTCGTCTGTCGGCTCCCCCGATGTGGACCAGCAACACGGCCTGAACCTCGCCCCCTCGTCCGGGCTGCTACTGGCTGCCGTAGGTGGAGTTCCGACAGTCCTCGGCTATCCACGTGGTGGCGGGGATGTGATGGATGCTGCCGTCATGCCGGTCCACCAAGTAAGAGCCGCTGCCGGGCAGGCGGCCGCGCACGTCCTGGCCGTGGGGAACGGGAGCTGAGGTCAATGGAGTTGGTGTCAGAGCGGTGTCAGGGGGATCTCAGGGGGATGCTGGCACAGTAGTGAGCACGGGGACGGCGCACCGGCAGGTGCTCGGTCCCGGGGAGAGGTGCCCGGAGTGGTCCATCGGGGGTCGGAGCTTTGGTTCCGGTCGGGTGCAAGCCCGCGCAGGTTCGAATCCTGCCTTCTCCGCAGGGTGGTCAGAGCAGCAGTACGCCGAGCCAGCTGTAGGGGAACCAGCCCTCCAGGGTGCGCAGTTCGGGGTCGGTGACGGGATGGGTCGACAGGATGGCCGGGGCGACGTGCCCGTGGAGGGTGCTCAGGTTGGGGGCGGCGGACAGCGTGATGGTGAGGCCGTCGCGTTGCAGGACGTACTGGCTCGCGCCGTCGGACCACAGGCCGCCCGGCTCCGGAAAGCAGGGCGTGAGCGGACTGGTGGTGAGGCGCTCACCGTCCGCGGACAGCAGAGGGCGGTTGCAGGGATCGCTGTAGCCCGGGGAGATCGTCTCGACCGCGGCCTTTTCGAAGGCGCTGCTGAATCCGCCGCTGCCGTCGTCCAGGTCCTGCTGATCACTGAACACGAAGACCGCCTGCCGTCCCTGTGAGCTCAACCCGGTGACCTCCACCCCGGGTGAGGTGATCGGTTGCAGTAGGGACCGGGACGGGATGCCGGTGCCGATCAGCAGGTCCTGGACGCCGATCTCCTGCTGCGCCGCTCGGAGGGGCAGCGCGAGGGCGAATACGCCCAGCAGCAGGCCGGCGGCCGTCAGCAGAGCGGCGCGAGAGCGCAGCACCGCGGCGCCGGCCAGCGCGAAGGACGGGAGGGCGAAGACCAGTACGCTCAGCAGGCCGGGGCGGAAGGGCAGCAGGTGGCCCAGCGCCCCGGTCGCGGCGAGGGCGACCGCGATCAGCGCGGGCGCCAGCAGCCAGCGCCGCCGAGGGCCGGACGGCCGCAGGGCGTGCAGTGCGAAGAAGAGCGCCGGGATCGCCGTCGCGAGCGTCAGCATCACGCGAGCGCTCGCCAGTAGATCCTGGACGCCCGTGCCGTCGAGGTACGGGACGGCGCTGCCGAGGGCCACCGAGGTCAACGACGGGAGGGCGCAGGCCGATCCGAGGGCGAGGACCCGCCGCCGCGGGCTCGGTGTGGACGGCTCCGGTAGGCGCCAGTCCGCCGCTGCGTACGGATTGTGCGGTTCGGCCGCGGCCATCGTGTCCCCCTGGTGTTCGGTGCCTTCGATCCACTAGGGGGACGAGCCCGTGCCGATCTTGGTTGCGGTGGGTGGGCGGGGGGCCTCGAAGTCTCGAAAATTCCTTAGCTTGTTCCGTGTTTCGCTGACCCTGCCGGGAAACGGCCTGCGAGGGACGTCCGGGATCGCGGACTTCGACCCCGCGGTAGGAGTAATTCCGTGGCGCGAAAGGGGAACGGATGTCCAAGCGTGCGTTGATCACCGGCGTGACCGGGCAGGACGGCTCGTATCTGGCCGAGCACCTGATCGGGCTCGGGTACGAGGTGTGGGGGCTCAGCAGGGGGCAGGCGAATCCGCGCAAGGACCGGATAGCGCAGTTGATTCCGGGGCTGCGTTTTGTGGACGGCGATCTGATGGACCAGGGCAGTCTGGTCTCGGCGGTGGACGCGGTGCAGCCGGACGAGGTCTACAACCTGGGGGCCATCTCGTTCGTGCCGATGTCCTGGCAGCAGGCGGAGTTGGTGACCGAGGTCAACGGGACCGGCGTGCTGCGGGTGCTGGAGGCGATCCGGCTGGTGAGCGGGCTGAACAAGCCGTCCGCCGGGGGTGACACCTCGGGGCAGATACGGTTCTACCAGGCGTCCTCCTCCGAGATGTTCGGCAAGGTGGTGGAGGCGCCGCAGAGCGAGTCGACGTCGTTCCATCCGCGCAGTCCGTACGGGGTGGCCAAGGCGTACGGGCACTACATCACCCTCAACTACCGTGAGTCCTATGGCATGTACGGCGTTTCGGGGATCCTGTTCAATCACGAGTCGCCGCGTCGCGGTGCGGAGTTCGTGACCCGGAAGATCTCGCTGGCGGTGGCGCAGATCAAGCTCGGGCTCCAGGACAGGCTGAGCCTGGGCAACCTGGACGCGGTGCGCGACTGGGGTTTCGCGGGCGACTACGTCCGCGCGATGCACCTGATGCTCCAACAGGACAGCCCGGGTGACTACGTGGTGGGTACCGGGCGGATGCACTCGGTCCGGGATGCGGCGCGGATCGCGTTCGAGTGCGTGGGCCTCGACTGGGAGGAGCACGTCGTGGTCGATCCCGGTCTGGTCCGCCCGGCCGAGGTGGAGACGCTCTGCGCGGACTCCTCCAACGCCCGTCAGGAGCTGGGTTGGGAGCCGGAGGTGGACTTCGCCGAACTGATGCGGATGATGGTGGAGTCGGACCTCAACCAGGCCCAACTGGTCCGGGACTACGGCGCGATGCTCTCCGGGGCGCGCTGGTAGTGCCGGCAGGAGTGCGAACGCCCGTCGGGTACCCGGTCGAACGGCCGGGTACCCGACGGGCGTTGGTGCGCTCAGCGGTCGGTTGCGGGGTCGGCCGGCAGCGGACGGGCTGCGGGGGCGGACAGCGCGAGGATCGCCAGGGCGATGCCGGCGCCGTCCGGTCCGAGCCGGGCGACGTACTGGCGCAGCATCGCGTTCTCCTGGGCCAGCGCGGTGGCCGGCAGGCCGACGGCCCGCCGCTGGAGCTGCTGCTCGCGGGCCCAGCGCACCCTCAACAGCAGCCGGGCGATGAGCTGTTGGTCGAGGAGGGCGAGGAGGTCGAGCCCTTCCGCGTCCGCGTCCGCGCCCGGTTCGGTGAGTTCGAGTTGGTCGAGGTCGTCCAGCACCCTTCGATCGTGCGCCGGGAGAGCCCGGCAAATCCCTAGTCTCGCAGGCCCCTTGCGACCGGTGGCGATCACTAGGGGTTTTCCTGGCGCGGTCGCCGGACACTGGCCGCTGGTGTGCGGGAATGCCGGTGCTGCGCTGGGGATGGGTTGAGTTGATGATGGACAAGGAACAGAAGCTCCGGGACTACCTCAAGCGGGCCGGCGCCGACCTCCAGCGCTCCCGGCAGCGGGTCGGCGAGTTGGAGGCGGCCGCGAGCGAGCCGATCGCCATCGTGGGCATGAGCTGCCGCTACCCGGGCGGGGTGACCGGTCCCGAGGAGCTCTGGACCATGCTCGTCAACGGCGAGGACGGGATCTCCGGCTTCCCGGCGGACCGCGGCTGGGAGCTGGACGGCGAGGACGGGCCGACCGCGATCTCCGGCGGATTCCTGCACGACGCCTCCCGGTTCGACCCGGACTTCTTCGGCATCTCGCCGCGCGAGGCCCTCTCGATGGACCCGCAGCAGCGGGTGCTTCTGGAGTCGGCGTGGGAGGCCTTCGAGGGCGCGGGCATCGACCCGGCGACCGTGCGCGGCACCCGGACCGGCGTCTTCGTCGGCGCGATGCCGCAGGACTACCGGGTGGGCCCGGAGGACGACGTCCAGGGCTTCGTGCTGACCGGCAACGCCACCAGCGTCATCTCCGGCCGCCTCTCGTACTTCTTCGGGACCGTCGGGCCCGCCGTCACGGTGGACACCGCCTGCTCCTCCTCGCTGGTGGCGCTGCACCTGGCGGCGCAGTCGCTGCGCGCGGGGGAGTGCTCGTTGGCGCTGGCCGGCGGGGTGACGGTGATGTCCAGCCCGACCACCTTCGTGGAGTTCGCCCGGCAGGGCGGCCTGGCCTCGGACGGGCGCTGCCGCTCGTTCGCCGACGCCGCCAACGGCACCGGCTGGGCGGAGGGCGTCGGCGTGCTGGTCCTGGAGCGGCTCTCGGAGGCCCGGCGCAACGGGCACCGGGTGCTGGCCGTGGTCCGGGGCACCGCCGTCAACCAGGACGGCGCCTCCAACGGGCTGACCGCGCCCAACGGCCCCTCGCAGCAGCGGGTGATCGAGCAGGCGCTGGTCAACGCGCGGCTCTCGGCCGACCAGGTCGACGTGGTCGAGGCGCACGGCACCGGCACCACGCTGGGCGACCCGGTGGAGGCCCAGGCGCTGCTGGCCACCTACGGGCGCGGCCGGGACCCGCAGCGTCCGCTGCTGCTGGGCTCGGTCAAGTCGAACATCAGCCACACCCAGGCGGCGGCCGGCGTGGCGGGTGTCATCAAGATGGTCCTGGCGATACGGCACGGCATCCTGCCGAGGACCCTGCACGTGGACGCGCCGTCCACGCACGTCGACTGGACGGCCGGGGCGGTTCGGCTGCTCACCGAGCAGACGGCCTGGCCGGAGCGCGAGGAGCCGCGCCGGGCCGGCGTCTCCTCCTTCGGCCTGAGCGGGACCAACGCGCACGCGATCATCGAGCAGGCCCCGGCCGAGGTGGCGGAGCCCGCCGCCGAGCCGCTGCGCGCGGACGTGCTCCCCTGGCCGCTCTCCGGCCGCACCCCGGACGCGCTGCGCGCCCAGGCCGCCCGCCTGCTCGCCCACCTCGACGCGGACCCGGCGGCCGACCCGGTCGACCTGGCCTTCTCCCTCGCCACCAGCCGCGCCGCCCTGGAGCACCGCGCGGTGGTCACCGCCGAGAACCGGGCGCAGGTCGTCGCGGCGCTGACCGCGATCGAGCAGGACGGCACCGCCGACGGGCTGGTGCGCGGCAACGCCCAGGGCCGGGCCAGGCTGGCCTTCCTGTTCGCCGGCCAGGGCTCCCAGCGAATCGGCATGGGCCGTGAACTCGCCGACCGCTTCCCGGTGTTCGCCGAGGCTCTGGCGGAGGTACTGCGGCACCTGGACGCCGGTCTGGACCGTCCGCTGCGCGAGGTGCTGTTCGCCGCCGAGGGCACGCCCGAGGCGGAGCTGCTGCACCTGACCGGGTACGCGCAGCCCGCGCTCTTCGCGATCGAGGTCGCGCTGTTCCGGCTGGTCGAATCCTGGGGCGTGCGGCCGGACTTCCTGGCCGGGCACTCGATCGGGGAGATCGCGGCCGCGCACGTCGCCGGGGTCTTCTCGCTTGCCGACGCCGCCACCCTGGTGCTGGCGCGGGGCCGGCTGATGCAGGCGCTGCCGGCCGGCGGCGAGATGATCGCGCTGCGGGCGAGCGAGGCCGAGGTGCTGCCGCTGATCGAGGGTCGCAGCCACCGCGTCTCGATCGCCGCCGTGAACGGCCCGCAGGCCGTGGTGATCGCCGGTGCGGCGGGCGAAAGTGCCGAGGTCGCCCGGCACTTCGCCGAGCTGGGGCGCGAGACCAAGCGGCTGCGCGTCTCGCATGCCTTCCACTCGCCGCTGATGGAGCCGATGCTGGACGAGTTCCGGGCGGTGGTGGCCGCGCTCTCGCCGCAGGCCCCGGTGATCCCGATCGTGTCGACGCTGACCGGCACGCCTGCCACCGTCGAGCAACTGACCTCCGCCGCCTACTGGGTGGACCACGCCCGGGAGACCGTCCGGTTCGCCGACGCGATCGGCTGGCTGAGCGGGCACGGCGCGGGCGCCTTCCTGGAGCTGGGCCCCGACGGCGTCCTGTCCGCGCTGGCCCGGACCTGCCTGGAGGAGGGCGACGAGGCTGTGCTGCCTCTGCTGCGTCCGGGCCGGGGCGAGATCGCGACCAGTGCGGAGGCGCTGGCCGGCCTGCACGTTCGCGGAGTGCCCGTCCAGTGGAAGCAGTACTTCGCGGGCACCGGCGCCCGCCGGGTGGACCTGCCCACCTACGCGTTCCAGCACCGCCGCTTCTGGCCCCGGAACCTCCCCGGCCGGGCCGGCGACGTCCGCGCAGCCGGTCTCGGCGCTGCCCACCACCCGCTGCTGGTGGCGGCCGTCTCGCTGGCCAACTCCGACGGCCTGCTGCTGACCGGCCGGCTCTCCGTGCAGAGCCACCCCTGGCTCGCCGAGCACGCGGTGCGCGGCGCCGTGCTGCTGCCGGGCACCGCCTTCCTGGAACTGGCCGTGCACGCGGGCGACGAGGTCGGCTGCGAGCGGGTCGAGGAGCTGACGCTCGTCGCACCGCTGGTGCTGCCCGAGCAGGGCGGCATCCAGGTGCAGGTGTGGCTCGGCAGCGCCGACGAGGCGGGCCGGCGCAGTCTGAGCATCCACTCGCGCCCGGACACCGCCGAGGAGCAGCCCTGGACGCAGCACGCCGCCGGCATCCTGGCCGACGGTGAACACCGAGCCTCCTTCGAGGAGTTCAGCGCGGGCGTGTGGCCGCCGCAGGGCTCGCAGGCGGTGCCGCTGGAGGGCCTGTACGAGCGGCTGGCCGGCAGCGGGTTCGGCTACGGGCCGGTGTTCCAGGGCCTGCGCGCCGCCTGGCGCCGGGGTGAGGAGGTCTTCGCCGAGGTGGCGTTGCCGGAGGCTGATGGCGCCGACGCCTTCGGCATCCACCCCGCACTGCTCGACGCGACCCTGCACGCCTGCGCCTTCCTGGACCTCGGCGAGCACGTGCGCGGCGGCCTGCCGTTCGCCTGGCAGGACGTCAGCCTGCACGCGAGCGGCGCGCGGTCCGTCCGGGTGCGGCTCGCGCCGGTCGGCGACGACGCCGTCTCGGTCACCGTCGCCGACGCTGCGGGCGGCGCGGTCGCCTCGGTCGGCTCGCTGGTGCTGCGTGCGGCGGCGGACGAGCAGCCGGCCGGCGCAGGGCTCGCCCGGGACGCGATGTTCGAGCTGGCCTGGAGCCGCCTGCGCGGCGGCGCCGAGAGCGAGCCGCAGGCGGTCGCGCTGCTCGAAGGCTCTGAGGGCGACCTGGTGCTGCCCGAGGCGACGGGTGGCGCGGGCCCGGCCGTCCTGCTCGCGTCCGTGACCGGCGAGCCGGGTACGGACCCGGCCGCCGCCGCCCACCGGCTGACCGCGCGGGTGCTCGGGCAGCTGCACGCCCACCTGGCGGACGAGTCCGCCGACGCGCGGCTGGTCTTCGTCACCCGCGGCGCCACCGGGGCCGGGGGAGCGGAGGTCACCGACCTGGCGGCCGCCGCCGTCTGGGGCCTGGTGCGCTCCGCGCAGGCCGAGCACCCCGGCCGCTTCGGCCTGCTCGACCTGGACTCCGCTGATGTGCCCCTGAAGGCGCTGGCGGCGCTGTGCGGCGACGAGCCGCAGGCGGCCGTCCGGGGCGGCGAGGTGCTGGTCGCCCGGCTCGCCCGGGTCCGCGCCGCCGACACCGGCGCGGCGCCCTGGGATCCCGAGGGTACCGTCCTGATCACCGGCGGCACGGGCGGTCTGGGCCGGCTCGTCGCCCGTCATCTGGTCACCGAGCGCGGCGTCCGGCACCTGCTGCTGGCCACCCGCCGCGGTGCCGCGGCCGAGGGCGCCGAGCAACTGGCCGAGGAACTGCGGGCGTCGGGTGCCCGCGTCGCGATCGAGGCCTGCGACGCCGCCGACCGCGCGGCGCTGGACCGACTGCTGGCCGGCGTGCCGGCCGAGCACCCGCTGACGGCGGTGGTGCACAGCGCCGGCGTGCTGGACGACGGCGTGATCGAGTCACTGACCCCGGAGCGGATCGGCGCCGTCCTGCGGCCCAAGGCCGACGCGCTGTGGAACCTGCACCAGGCCACCGAGGGGCTGGAGTTGGCCGCGTTCGTGGTCTTCTCCTCGCTCTCCGGAACGGTCGGTGCGCCCGGCCAGGGCAACTACGCGGCCGCCAACGCGTTCGTGGACGCCCTGGTCCGGCAGCGCCGCACCGCCGCGCTGCCGGGCCAGTCGCTCGGCTGGGGCCCGTGGGCGCTGTCCGCCGCCGTGGGCGGGATGACCGCGGGACTCTCCGAGGCCGAACTCGACCGGCTGGCCCGGATGGGCACCCCGGCGCTCTCCGAGCAGGACGGCCTCGCGCTCCTGGACGCCGCGCTCGCGCTCGGCGCGCCCGCCCTGCTGCCGGTGCGCCTGGACCTGCCCGCGCTGCGCGCCCGCGGCGAGGTGCCGGCGCTGCTGCGCGCGCTGATCCGTACGCCCGTGCGCCGCTCGGTGGTGGCCGGCTCCGAGGCGGCGGCGGGCCTGGCGCAGCGGCTCGCGCGGCTGGAGGGGCCGGCCCGTACCGAGGCGGTCGTCGAGCTGATCCGCGCTCAGGTGGCCGCGGTGCTGCGGCACGCCGGCCCGGCGGACGTCGACCCGCTGCGCCGGTTCCAGGACCTCGGCTTCGACTCGCTCACCGCCGTCGAGCTGCGCAACCGGCTGCGGACGGTCACCGGCCTGCGGACCTCGGCCACCGTGATCTTCGACTACCCGACGGTCACCGCGCTGGCCGGCCACCTGCTGGACGAACTCCTGGGCGCAGTCGTGGTCCAAGCGGCCACCCGCAGTGCTGACACAGCCGACGACCCGATCGTGATCGTCGGCATGAGCTGCCGCTACCCGGGCGGCGTCGCCTCGCCGGAGGACCTCTGGCGGCTGGTGAGCGAGGGCACCGACGCGATCTCCGGCCTGCCCGCCGACCGCGGCTGGGACCTGGAGAACCTCTACGACCCGGACCCGGACCACCTCGGCACGGCGTACACCCGCTACGGCGGGTTCCTGCACGAGGCCGCCGAGTTCGACCCGTCGTTCTTCGGCATGAGCCCGCGCGAGGCGCTGGCCACCGACGCCCAGCAGCGCCTGCTGCTCGAAGCGTCCTGGGAGGCGATCGAGCGCGCCGGGATCGACCCGCTCGCGCTGCGCGGCAGCCGCACCGGCGTCTTCGCCGGGGTGATGTACAACGACTACGCGGCCCTGCTGACCGGCGGCGAGTTCGAGGGCCACCAGGGCAGCGGCACCTCGCCGAGCATCGCCTCCGGGCGGGTCTCCTACACGCTGGGCCTGGAGGGCCCGGCGGTCACCGTCGACACCGCCTGCTCCTCCTCGCTGGTCGCGATGCACTGGGCGATGCAGGCGCTGCGCGCCGGCGAGTGCTCGTTGGCGCTGGCCGGCGGCGTCACCGTGATGTCCACCCCGACCTCGCTGATCGAGTTCTCGCGTCAGCGCGGCCTCTCCCCGGACGGGCGCTGCAAGGCCTACGGTGACGGCGCGGACGGCGTCGGCTGGTCGGAGGGCGTCGGCGTGCTCGTGCTGGAGCGGCTCTCCGACGCGCGGCGCAACGGGCACCAGGTGCTGGCCGTGGTGCGCGGCAGCGCGGTCAACCAGGACGGCGCCTCCAACGGGCTGACCGCGCCCAACGGTCCCTCGCAGCAGCGGGTGATCCAGCAGGCGCTGGCCGGCGCCGGGCTGTCCACCGGCGATGTCGACGTGGTCGAGGGCCACGGCACCGGAACCACGCTGGGCGACCCGATCGAGGCCCAGGCGCTGCTGGCGACCTACGGCCGGGACCGCGACCCGCAGCAGCCGCTGCTGCTGGGCTCGGTGAAGTCGAACATCGGCCACACCCAGGCCGCCGCGGGCGTGGCCGGGGTGATCAAGATGGTGCTGGCGATGCGTCACGGCGTCGTCCCGCGCACCCTGCACGCCGACCGGCCCTCCTCGCACGTGGACTGGGAGGCGGGTGCGGTCGAGCTGCTGGCCGAGCAGGCCCGGTGGCCCGAGACGGGCCGACCGCGTCGGGCGGGCGTCTCCTCGTTCGGGTTCAGCGGGACCAATGCGCACGTGATCATCGAGCAGGCGCCGGACGCCCCGGCCGCTGACGTCCGCTCCGCGGACACGGTGGTGGCCTGGCCGGTCTCCGGTCGCACCCGGGCGGCACTGCGCGACCAGGCGGCCCGCCTGCGCGCGTTCGCCGAGGCCCGTCCGGAGCTGGACCCGGCCGAGGTCGGCCGGGCGCTCGCCACCACCCGCTCCAGCTTCGAGCAGCGCGCCGTGCTGGTCGGCGACCGGGCGGACCTGCTGCGGGGACTGAGCGCGCTGGCCGCCGGCGAGGGCGATGCCGCGCTCACCGAGGGCGAGAGCGGCGGGCCGGGGCGCCTGGCGCTGCTCTTCGCCGGCCAGGGCTCCCAGCGGGCCGGGATGGGGCGTGAACTCGCCGACCGCTTCCCGGTGTTCGCCAAGGCCCTGGACGAGGTGCTGCGCCTGCTGGACGCCGGTCTGGACCGTCCGCTGCGCGAGGTGCTGTTCGCCGCCGAGGGCACGCCGGAGGCGGAGCTGCTGCACCTGACCGGCTGGGCGCAGCCCGCGCTCTTCGCCGTCGAGGTCGCGCTCTTCCGCCTCGTCGAGTCCTGGGGCGTGCGGCCCGACCAGCTGCTCGGCCACTCGGTGGGCGAGATCGCCGCCGCGCACGCCGCCGGAGTGCTCTCGCTGGAGGACGCCTGCACGCTGGTGCTCGCCCGGGCCGCTCTGATGCAGGCACTGCCGGCCGGCGGCGCCATGGTCGCGCTGCGGGCCACCGAGCAGGAGGTGCTGCCCCGGCTGACCGAGCGGGTCTCGGTGGCCGCCGTGAACGGCCCGCAGGCGGTGGTGATCGCCGGGGACGAGGACGAAGTCCTGCGGATAGCAGCCGAGTTCGCCGCTGACGGACGCAAGACCACTCGGCTGCGGGTGAGTCACGCCTTCCACTCGCCGCTGATGGACCCGATGGTGGAGGAGTTCCGCCGGGTCGTCACCGGTCTGCGCTTCCACGAGCCGCGCATCCCCCTGGTCTCCGCGCTCACCGGTGAACTCGCCACCGGTGCCGAACTGTGCACCCCCGACTACTGGGTGGAGCACGTGCGCCGCACCGTCCGGTTCGCCGACGCCGTGCGCACCGCCCGCGCGCTCGGCGCGGCCGCCTTCCTGGAGCTGGGGCCGGACGGCGTGCTGTCCGCGCTCGCCCAGGACACCCTGGGCGACGAGGACGGCGCGGACCTGGTCGCGCTGCTGCGCGCCGACCGCGCCGAGCCGCGCACCGCCGCCGCCGCGCTGGCCCGCCTGCACGTGCGCGGGATCGCCGTGGACTGGACGGCGTACTACGCCGGGACGGCCGCGCGCGGCGTCGAACTGCCCACCTACGCCTTCCAGCACGAGCGCTACTGGCCGCAGACCTCCGCCGCCTCGGCAGGCGCCGCCGACCCGGCCGAAGCCTCCCGGGACACCGAGCTGTGGGGCGCCGTCGAGCGCGGTGACGCGGCCGAACTGGCCACCCTGCTGGGCCTGCGCGACGAGCAGCACGCCAACCTCTACGCACTGCTCCCCGCCCTCGCCGACTGGCGCCGCCAGCGGCACGAGAAGGCCGTGCTGGACGCCGCCCGCTACCGGGTGCAGTGGCAGCCGGTGCGCGCCGGCGCCGCGCCGGTGCTGGCCGGCAGCTGGCTGGTGGTCAGCGCGGAGGGCACCGACGACGGCGAGCTGCTGGACGCACTGCGCGGCCACGGCGCCCGTTTCGAGCGCCTGGTGCTGGACGCCGGCCTGCGCGACCGCGCCGAACTCGCCGAGCAGATCGCCGCGTTGGGTGAACCCTCCGGGGTGCTCTCGCTGCTGGCACTGGCCGATGGACCTTTGCGTACCGACGCCCTGCCCGCCGGCCTTGCGCTCAGCGTGCTGCTCGCCCAGGCGCTGAGCGACCTCGCCCTCGCCGCGCCGCTGTGGACGCTGACCCGCGGCGCCGTCTCCACCGGCCCCGCCGACCCGCTCGTCAACCCCGTCCAGGCGGCCGTCTGGGGCCTGGGCCGTAGTACGTCGCTGGAGCGGCCCCAGGCCTGGAGCGGCCTGCTCGACCTGCCGCCGGCGCTCGACGCCCCCGCCGTGCAGCGGCTGGTCAGCGCGCTGGCCGCGCCCGCCGCCGAGGGCAGCGAGGACCAGCTCGCGCTGCGCGGCTCGGCCGCGCTCGGCCGCCGACTCGTCCGCCACCCCGGCGCCGACCTGCCCGCGGCCGACGCCTTCACCGCCTCCGGTACGGTGCTGATCACCGGCGGCACGGGCGCGCTGGGCGCAGAGGTGGCCCGCTGGCTGGCCCGCAGCGGTGCCGAGCACCTGGTGCTCGTCGGCCGACGCGGCCCGGACGCCCCCGGCGCTCGCGAACTCGCCGACGAACTGACCGAGTTGGGAGCCCGTACGACGATCGCCGCCTGCGACCTCGCCGACCGCCAGGCGCTGGCCGCGCTGCTCGCGAGCATCGAGCAGGACTACCCGCTGACCGGCGTCGTGCACGCCGCCGGCGTCGGCCAGGCCGCGCCGCTGGCCGCCACGTCCCTCGCCGAGTTCGCCGAGCTGACGGCGGCGAAGATGGCGGGCGCGGCCCACCTGGACGAGCTGCTGGGTGAGCGAGAGCTGGACTTCTTCGTGCTGTTCTCCTCCGTCGCGGGCGTCTGGGGCAGCGCCGGCCAGAGCGCCTACGGCGCCGCCAACGCCTACCTCGACGCGCTCGCCGAGCACCGCCGTTCGCGCGGCCTGGCCGCGACCTCGCTGGCCTGGGGCCCGTGGGCGGAGGCCGGGATGGCCACCCACGAGGCGGTCTCGGAGAGCCTGCTGCGCCAGGGCCTGCGCTTCCTGGCGCCGGAGAGCGCGATCGCCGAGCTGCGCCGCGCCCTGGTGCAGCGCGAGGTCGCCGTCACGGTCGCCGACGTCGACTGGGCGCGCTACGTCCCGGTCTTCACTTCTTCGCGGCCCAGCATGCTCTTCGGGGAATTGTTTGAGGTGCGGGACCTGGCCCACAGTGGGGAAGCCGTTTCGGAGTTCGTCCGGCGCCTGCTCGCGCTCGCCGAGACCGAGCGCGAACGCGTGCTGCTCGACCTGGTCCGCCGCGAGGCGGCCGTCGTGCTCGGGCACACCTCCGCCGACGGCGTGCCGCCGACCCGGGCCTTCCGCGACGCCGGGTTCGACTCGCTGACCGCCGTCGACCTGCGCAAGCGCCTGGTCACCCTGACCGGCTTGGCGCTGCCCACCACGATGGCCTTCGACTACCCGACGCCCGTCGCACTGGCCGGCTTCCTGCTCGGCCGGATCCTCGGCGCCGCCGACGAGCTGGCGCCCGTCCCGGCGGCCGCCTCGGGCCGCTTCGACGAGCCGATCGCCATCGTCGGCATGAGCTGCCGCTTCCCCGGCGGGGTCCGCTCGCCCGAGCAGTTCTGGGAGCTGATCGAGCAGGGCACCGACGCGATCTCCGACTTCCCCGTCAACCGCGGCTGGGACACCGGCCTCTACGACGCCGACCCCGACGCACCCGGGCGCACCTACTCCACCCAGGGCGGATTCCTGCACGACGCCGGCGAGTTCGACCCCGGCTTCTTCGGGATCTCGCCGCGCGAGGCGCTCTCGATGGACCCCCAGCAGCGCCTGCTGCTCGAAACCACCTGGGAGGCCCTCGAGTCGGCGGGCCTGGACCCGACCACCGTGCACGGCAGCGCCACCGGCACCTTCATCGGCTCGACCTACCAGGAGTACGGGCTCGGCATGGCGGACGGCTCGGCCGGGCACGCCGTCACCGGCACCAGCCCGAGTGTGCTCTCCGGCCGCCTGGCCTACCTCTTCGGCCTGGAGGGCCCGGCCGTCACCGTCGACACCGCCTGCTCCTCCTCGCTGGTGGCGCTGCACCTGGCCTGCCAGTCGCTGCGCAACGGCGAGACCTCACTCGCGCTGGCCGGCGGCGCGACCGTGATGACCAACCCGGCCTCCTTCATCGCCTTCAGCCGCCAGCGCGCGCTGGCCGCCGACGGCCGCTGCAAGCCGTTCTCGGACGCCGCCGACGGCATGACGCTCGCCGAGGGCACCGGCGTGGTGGTCCTGGAACGACTCTCCGACGCGCAGCGCAACGGCCACCGCGTGCTGGCTGTCGTGCGTGGCTCGGCGATCAACCAGGACGGCGCCTCCAACGGCCTGACCGCCCCCAACGGGCCTTCCCAGCAGCGCGTGATCCGCCAGGCGCTGAGCAACTCCGGGCTCGGCGCCGGCGACATCGACGCCGTCGAGGCGCACGGCACCGGCACCGCGCTCGGCGACCCGATCGAGGCCCAGGCCCTCCAGGCCGTCTACGGTCGCGACCGGGACCCGCAGCGCCCGCTGCTGCTGGGCTCGGTGAAGTCGAACATCGGGCACACCCAGTCGGCCGCCGGCGTGGCCGGCGTGATCAAGATGGTGCTGGCCCTGCAACACGGACAGCTGCCGCGCACGCTGCACGCAGCCCAGCCGTCCTCGCACATCGACTGGACGCCCGGCACGCTCGCGCTGCTGAGCGAGCCGCTGACGTGGTCGGCGGGCGAGCGCACCCGCCGCGCGGCCGTCTCCGCCTTCGGCATCAGCGGTACCAACGCGCACGTGGTGCTCGAAGAGGCGCCGGCTCTTGTCGCTGCCCCTGTCGATTTCGCTGAGCCCGCCACCACCGTCCCCTGGGTGCTCTCCGCCCGGACGCCCGGTGCGCTGCGCGCCCAGGCCGAGCGGCTGGCCGCCCACCTGGACGCGCATGCGGACCTGCGGCCGGTCGACGTCGGCCACTCGCTGACCACCTCCCGCGCGCTGTTCGAGCACCGGGCGGTGCTGCTCGGCGCCGATGCCCCGGCGCTGCGCGCCGAACTCGCGGCGCTCGCCGAGGGCCGCTCCTCGGCCGGCCTGATCCAGGGCGCGGCCGAGCACGAGGGCCGGACCGTCTTCGTCTTCCCCGGCCAGGGCTCCCAGTGGGCCGGCATGGGCGCCCGACTGCTGGACGAGTCGCCGGTGTTCGCCCGATCCGTCGAGGAGTGCGCCGCCGCCCTGTCGCCGTACGTCGACTGGTCGCTCACCGACGTGCTGCGCCAGGCCGAGGGCGCGCCCTCGCTGGAGCGCGTCGACGTCGTCCAGCCCGCCACCTTCGCGGTGATGGTCTCGCTGGCGCGGCTGTGGCAGGCGCACGGCATCCGGCCGGACGCCGTGCTCGGCCACTCGCAGGGCGAGATCGCCGCCGCCGCGGTGGCCGGCGCCCTGACGCTGGAGGACGCCGCCCGGGTGGTGGCGCTGCGCAGCCAGGCGATCGGCCGGGTGCTGGCCGGCTCCGGCGGCATGGTCTCGGTGCCGATGTCGGCCGCCGCGATCGAGGAGCGCCTGGCGGCGCTGGGCGGGGAGATCTCGATCGCCGCCGTCAACGGACCGCAGACCGTGGTGGTCGCGGGCGCGCCCGAGCTGCTGGACGCCTTCATCGAGGACCTGGCCGCCGAGGACATCCGCGCCCGGCGGATCCCGGTGGACTACGCCTCGCACTCCGCGCAGGTCGAACTGCTCCGGGACGAGCTGCTGACGGTGCTCGCCCCCGTGCGGCCGCGCGCCGCCGAGGTGCCGTTCTACTCGACGGTGACCGGTCAACTCCTGGACACCACCGGTCTCGACGCCGCGTACTGGTACCGAAACCTGCGCCGGACCGTGCAGTTCGACCCCACCGTGCGCGAACTGCTCGCCCAGGAGCACCGGGTGTTCGTCGAGGTGAGCCCGCACCCGGTGCTGACCATGACGGTGCGGGCCACCGTCGAGGAGACCGGGGGCCGGGCCGCCGTGGTCGGCACGCTGCGCCGCGACAACGGCGGCACCGACCGCTTCCTGGCCTCGCTCGCCGAGGGCTTCGTGCAGGGCGCGCGGGCCGACTGGGCGCCGGTCCTCGCCGGCAGCGGCGCCCGCCGGGTGGACCTGCCGGGCTACGCCTTCCAGCGCGAGCACCTCTGGGCGATCCCGGTTCGACCGCAGGACGGCGGCGGCGACCCCGCCGACAGCGAGTTCTGGACCGCCGTCGAGCGCGAGGACCTCGACGGCCTGGCGGCCGACCTGCACCTGGACAGCTCCTCGCTGGCCCCCGTGCTGCCGGCCCTCTCCGACTGGCGCCGCCGCCGGCGCGACCGCTCCACCGTCGACTCCTGGCGCTACCGGGCCACTTGGACCCCGCTCGGCGCCCAGGCCCCGGCTGCGCTGACCGGCAACTGGCTGCTGGTCAGCGCCGAGGACCACGCCGTCGATGAGGTCGCCGAGGTCCTGACCGCGCACGGCGCCACCGTCCGGCACCTGGTGCTGGACGACGCCTGCACCGACCGTGCGACGCTGTCCGAGCGCCTGGCCACCCGGCTTGGCGACCTCGGTGAACTCGGTGAACTCAACGGCGTGGTCTCGCTGCTGGCCGCCGCCGAGGCGCCCAGCGCCCTGCACCCGGCGCTCTCCGGCGGCATCGCCCTCACGCTCGCGCTGATCCAGGCCCTGGGCGACACCGGAATCGACGCACCCCTGTGGTGCCTGACCCGCGGCGCGGTCTCCACCGGCCGCGCCGACCGGCTCACCCGTCCCGTCCAGGCCCAGATCCACGGCCTGGGCTGGACGGCGGCGCTGGAGCACCCGCAGCGCTGGGGCGGTCTGGTGGACCTGCCCGAGACGCTGGACCGGCGCGGCGCCGAGCGGCTGGCCGCCGTCCTGGCGGGCGCCACCGGCGAGGACCAGCTGGCGATCCGCCCCTCCGGCGTGCTCGCCCGCCGCGTTGTGCGCGCCCCCAAGGCCCCGGCTGCCGGGCGCAGTTGGACGCCGCGCGGCACCACGCTGGTGACCGGCGGCACCGGCACCCTTGCCCCGCACCTGGCCCGCTGGCTGGCCGCGCAGGGCGCCGAGCGCATCGTGCTCACCAGCCGCCGGGGCGAAGACGCCCCCGGCATCGGCGAGCTGCTCGCCGAACTCGCCGACCTCGGCTGCCAGGCCACCGCGGCGGCCTGCGACATCACCGACCGCGCGGCCGTGGCAGGCCTGTTGGAGCGTCTGCGGGCCGAGGGGCACCCTGTGCATGCCGTCGTGCACACCGCCGCCGTCATCGAGCTCGCCGCGATCGAGGAGACCGGTCCCGAGGGCTTCGCCAAGGTCGTGCACGCCAAGGTCGCCGGCGCGCAGCACCTGGACGAGCTGCTGGACGACGAGGAGGTGGACGCCTTCGTCCTCTACTCCTCGACGGCCGGACTCTGGGGCAGCGGTCGGCACGCCGCCTACGTGGCCGCCAACGCCTACCTCAACGCGCTGGCCGAGCACCGCCGTTCGCGCGGCGCGCACGCCCTGTCGATCTCCTGGGGGATCTGGTCGGACGACCTGAAGCTCGGCCGGGTCGACCCCTCGGCGATCCGCCGCAGCGGCCTGCTCTTCATGGAACCGCAGCTGGCGCTGACCGGCCTGCGCCAGGCGCTGGACGGCGACGAGCAGGTGCTGTCCATCGCCGACATCGAGTGGGACCGCTACCACCCGGTCTTCACCTCCGGTCGACCCACCGCGCTCTTCGAACAGGTTCCTGAGGTCCGGCAGTTGGCAGCAGCTGCCGCCGAACGCCCCTCCTCCGACGGCGAGTTCGTCATCCGGCTGGCCAAGCTGCCGGCCGCCGAGCAGGACCGGGTGCTGCTGGACCTGGTCCGGGCGGAGGCGGCCATCGTGCTGGGCCACGCCTCGCCCGACGTCCTCTCCGAGCAACGCGCCTTCCGCGACGTCGGGTTCGACTCGCTGACGGCAGTCGACCTGCGCAACCGGCTGTCCACCGTGACCGGGCTGACCCTGCCGAGCACGATGGTCTTCGACTACCCCAACCCGCTCGCGCTGGTCGGTTTCCTGCGCACCCAGGTGGGCGGCGCGCCGGTGCAGAGCGTCGCGCGCGTCGAGACCGCCGTCGACGACGACCCGATCGCCATCATCGCCATGAGCTGCCGCTACCCCGGCGGCGTCGACTCGCCCGACGCCCTGTGGAACCTGGTCGCGGCCGGCGGCGATGCCATCTCCGACTTCCCGCTCGACCGCGGCTGGGACGCCGAGGGCCTCTACGACCCGGACCCGGATCGCCCGGGCCGCACCTATTCCACCCGCGGCGGCTTCCTGCACGGCGCCGCCGACTTCGACGCCGCCTTCTTCGGCATCTCGCCGCGCGAGGCCCTCTCGATGGACCCGCAGCAGCGGATGCTGCTGGAGACCTCCTGGGAGGCGATGGAGCGCGCCGGGATCGACCCCGCCACGCTGCGCGGCAGCCGTACCGGCGCCTTCATCGGCGCCAGCTACCAGGACTACACCTCGGGCGGCTCCGGCCAGGACGGCGCCGAGGGCCACCTGATCACCGGCACCATCTCCAGCGTGCTGTCCGGCCGGCTCTCCTACACCTTCGGCTTCGAGGGCCCGGCCGTCACGCTCGACACCGCCTGCTCCTCCTCGCTGGTCGCGCTGCACCTGGCCTGCCAGTCGCTGCGCAACGGCGAGAGCACGCTGGCGCTGGCCGGCGGCGTCAGTGTGATGGCCACGCCCAACGCGTTCGTCGGCTTCAGCCGGCAGCGCGCGATGGCCGTGGACGGCCGCTGCAAGGCGTACGCCGAGGCCGCCGACGGCATGAGCCTGGCCGAGGGCGTCGGCCTGGTGCTGGTGGAGCGGCTTTCGGACGCGCTGCGCAACGGGCACCCGGTGATGGCTGTTGTGCGTGGCAGCGCGGTCAACCAGGACGGCGCGTCCAACGGGCTGACCGCCCCCAACGGCCCGTCCCAGCAGCGGGTGATCCGCCAGGCGCTCGCCGGCGCGGGCCTGTCCGCCGCCGAGGTGGACGCCGTGGAGGGCCACGGCACCGGCACCCGGCTGGGCGACCCGATCGAGGCCCAGGCGCTGCTGGCGACCTACGGGCAGGACCGCCCACAGGGCCGTCCGCTGCTGCTGGGCTCGGTCAAGTCCAACATCGGCCACACCCAGATGGCCTCCGGTGTCGCGAGCGTGATCAAGATGGTGATGGCGATGCGGCACGGCGTGCTGCCGCAGACCCTGCACGTGGACGCGCCCTCCTCACACGTGGACTGGACGGCGGGCGCCATCGACCTGCTGACCGAGCGGGTCGACTGGCCCGAGACCGGGCGCCCGCGCCGGGCCGGCGTCTCCTCCTTCGGGCTGAGCGGTACCAATGCCCACACCATCCTCGAACAAGCGCCTGCCGTAGCTGAGTTGACGCCATCATCGGCTTCAGTGGACGTCCTCCCCGTCGTGCTCTCCGGCCGCACTGAGGGCGCCCTGCGCGCCCAGGCCGAGAGCCTGCTGACCTTCCTCGCCGACCGTCCCGAACTACCGCTCGCCGACCTCGCCCGCTCGCTCGCCACCACCCGCTCGGCCCTGGACCACCGCGCGGCCGTGGTGACCGCCGAGCGTGAGGAGCTGCTGCGGGCGCTGGCCGCCCTGCGTGACGGTCTGCCGTCCACCGCTCTGGTCACCGGCCGTTCCGGTCGGGGCCGAACGGCCTTCCTCTTCACCGGCCAGGGCAGCCAGCACCCGGCGATGGGCCGCGAGCTCTACGAGCGCCACCCGGTCCACGCCGAGGCGCTGGACGCCGTGCTGGCCCGCTTCGACCTCGAACTGCCGTACGCGGTACGGGAGGTGATGTTCGCCGAGGAGGGCACCGCGCAGGCCGCCCTGCTGGACGACACCGCCTACACCCAGCCGGCCCTGTTCGCGCTCGAAGTCGCGCTCTTCCGGCTGCTCGAGTCCTGGGGTGTGCGACCGGACGCGGTGGCAGGCCACTCGATCGGCGAACTGGCCGCCGCGCATGTCGCAGGCGTGCTGTCGCTGGAGGACGCCTGCACGCTGGTCGCCGCCCGGGCCCGGCTGATGGCCGCGCTGCCCACCGGGGGAGCGATGGTCTCGCTGCGCGCGAGCGAGGCGGAGGTGCTGCCGCTGCTCGGCGACACCGTCTCCATCGCCGCGATCAACTCGCCTACCTCGCTGGTTGTTTCCGGTGACGAGGACGCGGTCCTGGAGCTGGCCGCCCACTTCGGGGCGACCGGCCGCAAGGCCACCCTGCTGCGGGTCTCGCATGCCTTCCACTCGCCGCGGATGGACGCCATGCTCGACGCGTTCGCCCGCGTCGCCCGCGGCCTGAGCTACCAGGCCCCGGCCATCCCGCTGATCTCCACGGTGACCGGCACGCTCGCCACCGCCGAGCAGCTGGGCTCGGCCGAGTACTGGGTCGAGCAGGTGCGCGGCACGGTGCGGTTCGCCGACGCCGTACGGCTGCTGGCCGACCAGGGCACCACCACCTTCCTCGAACTGGGTCCGGACGGCGTGCTCTCCGGCGCGGCGCGCGAGACCCTCGGCGAAGACCCGGGCGCGGCCGCCGTCCCGGCGCTGCGGCGCGGGCGCGCCGAGGCCCGCACGCTCACCAGCGCGCTCGCCCACCTGCACGCGCACGGCGTGGCGGTGGACTGGGAGGCGGTCTTCGCCGGCACCGGCGTCCGCCGCTTCGACCTGCCGACCTACCCGTTCCAGCGCCGGCGCTTCTGGCCGGAGGACGGCGTCCCGACCGGGCACGGCCCGGCCACCGGCGAGGACCCGGCGGACGCCGCGTTCTGGTCGGCCGTCGAGCGCGCCGACCTCTCCTCGCTCGGCTCCAGCCTGGAGCTGGACGACGAGACCCTGACGGCGATGGTGCCCGCGCTCTCCACCTGGCGCCGCAGGCGCCGCGAGCAGTCCGCCGTGGACGGCTGGCGCTACCGGGTCGAGTGGAAGCCGCTCACCTCTACCGTGGCCATCCCGCTCACCGGCAGCTGGCTGGCCCTGGTCCCGGCCGACGGTCCGGAGCAGGAGTGGGCCGACGCGCTGCTCGCCGGCCTGCCCGTGGAGACCGTCCGCCTGCCCGTCGCCGGCGAGGACCGCGCGGCGCTGGCGTCGCGGCTGCGCGAACTGGCCGCCACCGCGGCCGGGTTCACCGGTGTGCTGGCTCTGCCGACCGCTGACCTGGCCGCCACCGTCACGGCGGTGCGGGCCCTCGGTGACGCCGGGATCGATGCGCCGCTGTGGTGCCTGACCCGCGGCGCCGTCGCGGTCAGCCCCTCCGAGCGGCTCAACGACCCCGCGCAGACCGCTGTTTGGGGGCTCGGCCGGGCCGTCGCCCTGGAACGGCCCGAGCGCTGGGGCGGGTTGGTCGACCTGCCTGACCTTCTGGACGAGGGCCTCGTCCGGCGGCTGGCGGGCGTGCTCGCCGGGACGGACGGCGAGGACCAGGTCGCGGTCCGGGCCGTCGGCACCTTCGGGCGCCGACTCGTCCACCACCCGGTCGGTGACCGCACGGCGCCGCGCGCGTTCGCCCCCACCGGCACCGTGCTGGTCACCGGCGGCACCGGCGGGGTGGGCGGCCAGGTCGCCCGCTGGCTGGCCGGCCGCGGCGCCGAGCACCTGCTGCTGGTCAGCCGCCGCGGCGACCAGGCACCCGGAGCGGACCAGCTGCGCCGCGAACTCACCGCGCTGGGCGCCCGGGTGACCCTGGCCGCCTGCGACACCGCCGACCGCGCGGCCCTCGCCGAGGTGCTGGCGGCCGTGCCGGAGCAGCTGCCGCTGACCGCCGTCTTCCACACTGCGGGCATCGTCGCCGACGGCGTGCTGGACACCCTGACACCGGAGCAGTTCACCGCCGTCCTGCGGCCCAAGGTCACCGCGACGCTGCATCTGCACGAGCTGACCCGCGACCTCCCGCTCACCGCCTTCGTACTCTTCGCCTCGACCGCCGGTGCCCTCGGCGCCGCCGGACAGGCCAACTATGCCGCCGCCAACGCGTTCCTGGACGCCTTCGCCGAGCAGCGCCGAGCCGACGGGCTGCCCGCGACCTCGATCGCCTGGGGCCCGTGGGCGCAGGCCGGGATGGCCGTCGACGGCGCGGGCGTCGAACAGCGCGTGCGGCGTGGCGGGTTCGCACCGATGGACCCGCAACTCGCCCTCGCCGCCCTGCAGAACGCCCTCGACCACGAGGACACCGCACTGGTCGTGGCGGACGTCGACTGGGAGCGGTTCGCCGCCGTCTTCACCGCGCTGCGGCCCAACCCGCTGGTCGGCGACCTGCCGGAGGTCCGCCGAGCCGTCCCGGCGGCGGCCGGTGCGGGTGGCCAGGACTCCGAGCTGCGGGCCCGGTTGGCCGCGCTGCCGGAGTCCGCGCGCGGCCGGTTCGTCCTGGACCTGCTGCGTACCCTGGTGGCCGCCGTCCTGGGCCACCCGGACGGCGAGAGCATCGAGCCGGACCAGGCCTTCAGCGACCTCGGCTTCGATTCGCTGACCATCGTCGAGCTGCGCAACGCGCTGACGGCCACCACCGGCCTGCGGCTGCCCTCCACACTGGTCTACGACTACCCGAACCCGCTGCTGCTCGCCGAACACCTGCTTGCCGAACTGCTGGGGGTACTCCCCGAGTTCGAAACCCAGGCGGCCGGTCCGCGGGCGGTGGACGACGACCCGGTCGCCATCGTCGGGATGGGCTGCCGCTTCCCCGGCGGGATCGAGTCGCCGGAGGATCTCTGGCAGCTGCTGGTACGCGGCGAGGACGCCGTCACCGCATTCCCCGACGACCGCGGCTGGGACACCGCGGCGCTCGGCCGGGGCGGCTCGGCCACCCTGTCCGGCGGCTTCCTGGACGGCGTCGGCCGGTTCGACGCCCGCTTCTTCGGGATCTCGCCGCGCGAGGCGCTGGCGATGGACCCGCAGCAGCGGCTGCTGCTCGAAACCTCCTGGGAGGCGCTGGAGCGCGCGGGCATCGCGCCGGACTCGCTGCGCGGGACAGCAACCGGGGTGTACATCGGCACGAACGGCCAGGACTACACCACCGTGCTGCGCCGGGGCGTCTCCGAGGTACAGGGCCATGTCGCCACCGGCAACACGGCCAGCGTGATGTCCGGGCGGCTCTCCTACACGCTGGGCCTGGAGGGCCCGGCAGTCACCGTCGACACCGCCTGCTCCTCCTCGCTGGTCGCCCTCCAGCTCGCCGCCCGCGCGCTGCGCGGCGGTGAGTGCTCGCTCGTGCTGGCCGGCGGTGTGTCGGTGATGTCGAGCCCCGACGCGTTCATCGAGTTCACCGCGCAGGGCGGCCTCGCCCCCGACGGCCGGTGCAAGGCGTTCGCCGACTCCGCCGACGGCACCGCGTGGTCCGAGGGCGCGGGCGTCCTGGTGTTGGAGCGGCTGTCGGACGCGCGGCGCAACGGGCACCCGGTGCTGGCGGTGGTAGTTGGGACAGCGGTCAACCAGGACGGCGCGTCCAACGGCCTGACCGCCCCCAACGGGCGGGCACAGCAGCGGGTGATCCGGCAGGCCCTGGCCGACGCCGGAATCACCCCCGCGCAGGTCGACGCCGTCGAGGCGCACGGCACGGGCACCACGCTGGGCGACCCGATCGAGGCGAACGCCCTGATCGCGGCCTACGGCAGCGAGCGGGAACGGCCGCTGCTGCTCGGCGCCGTCAAGTCGAACCTGGGCCACACCCAGGCGGCGGCAGGTGTCGCGGGCGTGATGAAGATGGTGCTGGCGATGCGGCACGGTGTGCTGCCGCGCACGTTGCACGTGGACGAGCCGTCCACGCACGTGGACTGGTCGGACGCCGCCGTCGCGCTGGTGCGCGAGCAGCAGAGCTGGCCGGAGACCGGGCAGCCGCGCCGGGCGGGCGTGTCCGCCTTCGGTGTCAGCGGGACCAATGCGCATGTGATTGTCGAGCAGGCGCCGCCAGTTGATGCTGAGGGGTCCGTGCTGGCGGGTGTGGTGGTGCCGTGGGTTGTGTCGGGGAAGTCCGAGGCGGCGTTGGATGCGCAGCTGTCGCAGCTGGCTCAGTTTGCGGGCTTGTCCTCGCTTGACGCGGGGTACTCGCTGGCCGCCGGCCGGACGAGCTTCGTGCATCGGGCTGTGCTGGTGGATGGTGTGGAGGTTGCGCGGGGGGTGGCGGTGGAGCGGTCGCTGGCGCTGTTGTTCTCGGGGCAGGGGTCTCAGCGGTTGGGGATGGGACGGGAGTTGTATGCCCGTTTCCCGGTGTTCGCGGAGGCGTTCGATGCGGTGTGTGCCGGGTTCGAGGTGCCGGTGCGGGAGGTTGTGTGGGGTGAGGATGAGGAGCTGTTGAGCCGGACGGACTTTGCGCAGGCGGGGTTGTTCGCGGTGGAGGTGGCGCTGTTCCGGTTGGTCGAGTCGTGGGGTGTGGTGCCGGACTTCGTGGCGGGTCATTCGATCGGTGAGGTGGTGGCGGCGCATGTGGCGGGGGTGTTCTCGCTGGCGGACGCCTGTGCGCTGGTTGCGGCGCGTGGTCGGCTGATGGAGGCGTTGCCGGCGGGTGGTGCGATGGTGGCGTTGCGGGCTTCGGAGGCTGAAGTTCTGCCGCTGCTGGGTGAGTTGGTGTCGATTGCGGCGGTGAACGGTCCGTCGTCGGTGGTGATCTCCGGCGTGGAGGAGGCCGTGGAGGCGGTCTGCGGGCACTTCGGCAAGAGCACCCGGCTGCGGGTGTCGCATGCGTTCCACTCGCCGTTGATGGATCCGATGCTGGAGGAGTTCCGGGCGGTGGTGGCGGGTCTGTCGTTCGAGGCGCCGCGCATTCCGCTGGTGTCGAACGTGACGGGCGCGGTGGCTTCGCCGGAGCTGGTGTGTACGCCGGAGTACTGGGTGCGGCACGTGCGTGAGGCGGTGCGATTCGCCGATGGCCTGGAGTCGCTGAGGGGTGAGGGTGTCTCGGCGTTCCTGGAGCTGGGCCCGGACGGTGTGCTGTCCGCGCTGGTCGAGGACGTAGTCGCTGCCCCCGCCCTGCGCAGGGGCCGCCCGGAGGAGGCTGCGCTGCTCACCGGTCTCGCGCGGCTGCACGTCGCGGGCGTCCGGCTGGACTGGTCGCGGGTGTTCGAGGGCACCGGCGCCCGCCGGGTGGATCTGCCCACCTACCCGTTCCAGCGCGAGCTGTTCTGGCCGGAGAGCGCACCCGCGACTGCGGCGCACGGCACGGCCGACCCGGTGGAGGCCGAGTTCTGGTCCGCCGTGGAACGCGAGGACGTCGCCTCGCTCTCCTCGTCCCTGCACCTGGACGACAGTTCGCTCTCGACGCTGCTCCCGGCCCTGTCAGCTTGGCGGCGCGAGCGCAACGAGCGCTCGGCCGTCGACAGTTGGCGCTACCGGGTGGACTGGGAGCCGCTCGCCGGCGTCACCGCCGCCGCCCTGCCGGGCAGTTGGCTGGTGCTCGCCCCGGCGGGAACGTCCGAGGACGCCTGGACGGCGGCGCTGCTGAGCGCGCTCGGCGACGACGCCGTGCGGGTGGAGGTCGAGTGCGGCGACGGTGGGCGCGACGCGCTCGTCCGGCGCCTCCAGGAGCACCAGGGCGCCTTCGCGGGCGTCGTCTCACTGCTGGCCGCCGCCTGTGATGACCAGACGCTGCCCACCGGTCTCACCTGGCCGGACGCCCTGGTGGCAGCGCTCACCGAGGCCGGCGTGGAGGCGCCGCTGTGGTGCGTGACGCGCGGCGCGGTGTCGGTCGGCCGCTCCGAGGCGCCGGGCAGCGCTGTCCAGGCTGCCGCCTGGGGGCTGGGCAGGGTGACTGCCCTGGAGCAACCCCTGAGCTGGGGCGGGTTGCTGGACGTGACCGAGGTGCTGGACGAGCGCTCGGCGGCCCGGCTGCGCGGCGTGCTGACGGCCGGGTCCGGCGAGGACCAGGTCGCCCTGCGGCCCTCGGGTGTCTTCGCCCGGCGCCTGGTGCGCGCCGGCACGGACCCGTCGGGCTCCGGCTGGCACCCGGCCGGGACCGTGCTGGTCGTCGGCGAGGCGACCGGCTTCGGTGCCCCCGTTGCCCGCTGGCTCGCCGGTCAGGGAGTCGAACACGTGCTGCTGGTCGGCGCGGGCGCACCGGACGGCTCCGAGGTGGCGGAGCTGCGCGCCGAGTTGGCTGATCTCGGCACTGAACTAACGGTTTTCTTCACTGATCTGACGGATCGTCTGGCTCTGGCGGAGCTTCTCGATGAGTTCCCGCCGCGCGCCGTGATCCACACCGGTCACCCAGCGCCGCCTGCCGAGGGCGAGGGTGAGGGGCCGCAGGCGTACCTCACGCTGCTCCAGGCCGGCCTGGACACCCTGGAATCCGCCCTCGGTGAACGGGAGTTGGACGCGTTCGTGCTGTTCGCGTCGATCGCCGGCACCTGGGGTGTGCGGGGCCAGGAGATCGGGGCGGCGGCGAGTGCCTACCTCGACGCCGTCGCCCAGCGCCGCCGGGCCGCCGGCGCAGCTGCGCTGTCGGTCGCCTGGGGCGCCTGGAGCGACGCCACTCCGGCCTCGCTCGCCCAGCACCTGCGGCTCAACGGGCTGCCGGTGATGGACCCGGGGCGCGCCCTTGCGGCGCTGCGCCACGCGGTCGGTGACGGGACGGCCTCGGTCACGGTGGCCGACGTCGTGTGGGACCGGTTCGCGCCGGCCTTCACGCAGGGCCGTCCGAACCGGCTCTTCGCTCAACTCCCCGAGGCACGCGCGGCCTTGGCGATCGCCGTGCCGACGACCTCGACCACCCCGGCCGGTGCCGCCGCGCTGCGGGACGGGCTGCTCGCCCGTTCCGAGGCGGAGCGCGGTGAGGCGCTGCTGACGATCGTGCGCTCCGAGGTGGCGGCCGTGCTCGGGTACGGGGACACCGACTCCGTCCCGTCCGGCCATGCCTTCAAGGATCTCGGCTTCGACTCCCTCACCGCGGTCGACCTGCGCAACCAGCTCAGCGCCGCCACCGGGTTGAGCCTGCCCGCCACGCTGGTCTTCGACTACCCGACCCCGGCCGCCCTCGCGGCGCACCTGGGGGTCGAGCTGTTCGGCGAACTGCCGGACACTGCACCGCTCGTGGGCGCCGGGACCCAGACGTCCGACGATCCGATCGTGATCGTCGGCATGAGCTGCCGCTACCCCGGCGGCGTCCGCTCGCCCGAGGATCTGTGGGAGCTGCTGCGCGGTGAGGTGGACGCCATCGGCGGCTTCCCCACCGACCGCGGCTGGGACCTGGACCGGCTCGCCCGGGGCGGCCGCGACGGCCGCGGGCGCAGCGTCACCCAGAACGGCGGATTCCTGTTCGACGTCGCGGACTTCGACGCCGCCTTCTTCGGCGTGTCGCCGCGCGAGGCACTGGTCATCGACCCGCAGCAGCGCGTCCTGCTGGAGACCGCCTGGGAGGCGCTGGAGCGCGCCGGCGTCGACCCGGCCACCCTGCGCGGCGGCGACACCGGCGTCTTCGTCGGCGGTGGCAGCGGCGACTACCGTCCCCGGATCGGCCAGATCGGCCATGTGGAGACCGCCCAGTCGGCCAGCCTGCTCTCCGGTCGGCTGTCCTACACGCTGGGCCTTGAAGGCCCCTCGGTGACCGTCGACACCGCCTGTTCGTCCTCCCTGGTGGCCCTCCACCTGGCCGCGCAGGCACTGCGCGCCGGGGAGTGCTCGATGGCGCTGGCCGGCGGCGTGACGGTGATGTCGACCCCGGTCGGCTTCATCGAGTTCGGCGAGATGGGCGCCCTGTCGCCCGACGGCCGCTGCCGATCCTTCGCCGATACGGCGAACGGCACCGGCTGGTCGGAGGGCGTCGGCGTGCTCGTCGTGGAACGCCTGTCGGACGCCCGCCGCCACGGGCACGAGGTGCTCGCCGTGCTGCGCGGCTCGGCGATCAACCAGGACGGCGCGTCCAACGGCATCACCGCGCCGAACGGCCCGTCCCAGCAGCGCGTCATCCGGCGTGCGCTGGCCAACGCCGGGCTGACGGCTGTCGAGGTGGACGCCGTCGAGGCGCACGGCACCGGGACCACGCTGGGCGACCCGATCGAGGCCCAGGCGCTGCTGACCACCTACGGGCGCGACCGGGACGCCGAGCGGCCGCTGCTGCTCGGGGCCGTCAAGTCGAACATCGGCCACACCCAGGCCGCCTCGGGCGTCGCCGGCGTGGTCAAGATGATCATGGCGATGCGGCACGGCGTGCTGCCGAAGACACTGCACCTGGACGAGCCGTCCTCGCACGTCGACTGGTCGGCGGGCGCGGTCGAGCTGCTCGCCGAGGAGCGGGCCTGGCCGCAGACCGGCCGCCCGCGCCGGGCCGGTATCTCGTCCTTCGGAGCGAGCGGCACCAACGCGCACGTGATCCTCGAACAGGCCCCGTCGGCCGATGAGTTGCAGGTGAAGCAGGCATCCGACACCGGCCTGGTTCCGGTGGCGGTGTCAGCTGCCACGCCCGAGGCGCTGCGCGCCCAGGCCGGGCGGCTGCTGGCCCAGCTGGCCGGCCGCCCGGAGCTGACCGTCGCCGACCTCGGGTACTCGCTGGCCACCACTCGCTCTGCCTTCGAGCACCGTGCGACGGTCCTGGCGAACGACCGGGCCGAGCTGGTGCAGGGCCTGACGGCGCTGGCCGACGGGCGCCTCGCGCCGCAGGTCGTCCAGGGCCGGGAGGCTGCCGGCGGCCGGACCGCCGTCCTGTTCTCCGGCCAGGGCTCGCAGCGCGCGGGCACGGGCCGGGAGCTGTACGGCCGGTTCCCCGCCTTCGCCGAGGCACTGGACGCGGTGCTGGCACGCTTCGACGCGCTGCTGCCGCGTCCGCTGCGGGAGCTGCTCTTCGCGGAGGCCGGTAGCGCCGAGGCGGCGCTGCTGGACGACACCGCGTACACCCAGCCCGCGCTGTTCGCGGTGGAGGTGGCGCTCTTCCGGCTGGTGGAGTCCTGGGGTGTGCGGCCGGACTTCGTGGCGGGCCACTCGATCGGTGAGATAGCCGCCGCGCATGTCGCCGGGGTGTTCTCGCTGGAGGACGCCTGCACACTGGTGGCGGCTCGGGCCCGGCTGATGGGCCAACTGCCCGTCGGCGGCGCCATGGTGGCCGTGCAGGCCACCGAGGAGGAGGTGCTGGGCCGGCTGCTGGACGGCGTGTCGGACGGCGAGTCGGACGGCGTGTCGGACGGTGGGCTGGACGGCGTGTCGGTCGCTGCGGTCAACGGCCCGCAGGCCGTGGTGATCGCCGGCGACGAGCCTGCGGTCACGCGGCTGGCGGCAGCATTCGCGGCGGAAGGCCGCAAGACTAGGCGTTTGCGGGTGAGCCATGCGTTTCACTCCCTGCATATGAACGCCATGCTCGATGACTTCGCCCAGGTCGCCCGGGGGATCGGTTACGCCGCCCCGAGCGTGCCCCTGGTGTCGAACGTGACGGGCGAGGTGGCGGCGGCCGAACTGGTCTGCACCCCCGAGTACTGGGTGCGGCACGTGCGCGAGACCGTCCGCTTCGGCGACGGCGTGCGGGCGCTGGCCGCGCGCGGCGTGAGCCGGTTCCTCGAACTCGGACCGGACGGCGTGCTGTCCGCGATGGTCCAGGGCAACCTGGTTGATTCCTCGCGTACCGTCGTCGCCGTCCCGGCCGTGCGCGCCGGGCGCGGCGAGGAGCTGACGCTGCTCACCGCGCTGGCCCGGCTGCACGTGGACGGCGCGGGCCCGCGCTGGTCCGCCGTCCTCGACGGCAGCGGCGGCCGCCGGGTGGACCTGCCCACGTACGCCTTCCAGCACCAGCGGTTCTGGGCGGCGGGTTCGCCGGCCGAGGATGCCGGTAACACCGAGGACACCGCTTTCTGGTCGGCCGTGCAGAACGCGTCCTTCGAGGACCTGGTCAGCACCCTGGACGTCGACAGCGACGCGCTGTCGCGTGTCCTGCCGGCCCTGCGCGACTGGCGCCTGCGACGCGACGAGCAGGCCACCGTGGACGGATGGCGCCAGCGGATCAGCTGGAAGCCGCTCAGCGGTCACGGGCGGCCGTCCCGGAACCCCGGCCGCTGGCTGGTGGTTGTTCCGGCCGACCGGCAGACCGCATGGGTGGCGGCTCTGCTCGACCTGCTCGGGCCGGACGCCGTCCGCCTCGAACTGGCGACGGACCAGCTGGACCGTCCTGTCATCGCCAAGCGGCTGGGTGAAGTCGCGGCCAACGAGGAGCAGTTCACGGGCGTCCTGTCGCTGCTCGCGCTGGACGAGACGCTGACCGGCAGCGTGCCCGCAGGGCTCGCGCTGACGGCCGCGCTCATCCAGGCGCTCGGCGACGCCGGACTTGCGGCGCCGCTGTGGTGCGTGACGCGCGGCGCCGTCGCGGTCTCGCCCGCCGAGCCCGTCACCGGCCTGTTCCAGGCGGGCGTCTGGGGCCTCGGCCGGGTCGCCGCGCTGGAGTACCCGCAGCGCTGGGGCGGGTCGATCGACCTCCCCGAGGTGCTGGACGAGCGCACCGGCGCCCGCCTCACCGGCTTCCTCGCGGACCCGGACGGCGAGGACCAGGTCGCGGTCCGCCCGGCCGCCCTCTTCGGCCGGCGGCTCGGCCCGGTAGCGGCCGATGCGACGCCGGCGCGGGCCTGGGACCCGGACGGCACGGTGCTGATCACCGGAGGCGTCGGCGCTCTGGGCGCCCATGTCGCCCGGGGGCTGGCCGGCGCCGGCGCCCGGCACCTGCTGCTGGTCGGCCGACGCGGTGCGGACACCCCCGGAGCAGACGAACTGGTCGCTGAGCTGGCCGAGTTGGGCGCGAGCGTCACGGTCGCGGCCTGCGACGCAGCCGACCGCGAGGCACTGGCCGCCGTACTGGCCGCCGTCCCCGAAGCGGCGCCGCTGACCGCCGTCGTCCACGCGGCGGGTGTCCTGGACGACGGGGTCGTGGACAGCCTCACCCCCGAGCGCTTCGAGCCGGTCCTGCGCTCGAAGGTCGGGTCCGCCCTGCTGCTGGACGAGCTGACCCGGGACCTGGACCTGGTGGTCTTCGCCCTGTTCTCCTCCGCCTCCGCCTCGGTCGGCAACCCCGGCCAGGGCAACTACGCGGCGGCGAACGCCATGCTGGACGCGCTCGCCGAGCGGCGCCGGGCGAGCGGACTGGCGGGCTCCTCGATCGCCTGGGGTGCCTGGGGCGGCGGCGGAATGGCCGCCGACGACCGGGCCGCCGGCGCAGCCCAGCGCAGCGGCGTCCGGCCGCTGGACCCCGAGTTGGCGGTCCGGGCGCTGCGCCGCACGGTCATGGACTCGGCCCCCACCACGGTGGTGGCCGACGTGGAGCCGGGCCAGTTCGTCCGCGCCTTCACCTCGGTGCGGCCGAGTCGGCTGCTGGCCGAACTCGTGGGCGCGGCCGATGGGTTGGACCAGGCCTCGGAGGCGGCGGCCGCCGCGCCGGCGCTGCGCGCCGAGCTGGCCGGGCTCTCGCAGGCCCGGCGCCGGGCGGCGGTTCTCACGCTGGTCCGCAACCGCGCCGCGGAGGTGCTGGGCCACAGCAGCGCGGACGTCGTCGGCGCCGACAAGGCGTTCCGGGACCTCGGGTTCGACTCGCTGGGCGCGGTGGAGCTGCGCAACCAGCTCTGCGCCGCCACGGGGTTGAGCCTGTCCGCGACGCTCGTCTTCGACCACCCGACGCCCGCCGAGCTCGCCGAGCACATCCTGCGGGAGTTGGCACCGGCGGGGGCGGCGGACGGCGGCGCCGCGGTCGGCGGCGAGCTGAACGAGGAGCTGGACCGGGCGCGGGTGCAGAGCCTGCTCGCGTCCGTCTCGGTCGCCGAGCTGCGCCGGATCGGCGTGCTGGAGCCGCTGTTGAAGCTGGCCGCGGAGGCAGCCGGTGGTGGTGACGGCGACGGTTATGAGGACTCGATCGACGCGATGGACCTCGACGACCTGGTGCAGGCGGCCCTGCAGGGCGGTTCCGAGCAGGACGAGAACTATGACGCGCAGGACTGACGGAGAGCGGATCATGACCATGCCCCAAGACAAGGTTGCCGAAGCCCTCCGGTCCTCGCTGAAGGAGGCCGAGCGGCTGCGGCGGCAGAACCGGAAGCTGCTCGCCGCGGCCACCGAGCCGATCGCCATCGTCGCGATGAGCTGCCGCTACCCCGGCGGCGTCACCTCACCGGAGGACCTCTGGGACCTGGTGTCCTCCGGCACCGACGCGATGTCCGACTACCCCACCGACCGGGGCTGGGACCTCGACGCCCTGCGGCAGGCCGGCACCGACGCACGCGGCACCAAGGTGAGCCGGGGCGGCGGATTCCTGGACACCGTCGCGGACTTCGACGCCGATTTCTTCGGCATCTCGCCGCGCGAGGCCGTTTCGATGGACCCGCAGCAGCGGCTGCTGCTCGAAACCTCCTGGGAGGCGTTCGAGCGGGCCGGGATCGACCCGGTGTCGCTGCGCGGCAGCCGGACCGGCGTCTTCGTCGGCACGAACGGCCAGGACTACGCGTACCTCCTGGTGCGCTCGCTGGCGGACGCCACCGGTGACATCGGCACCGGCATCGCCGCCAGCGCCACCTCCGGCCGCCTTTCGTACACGCTGGGCCTGGAGGGCCCGGCCGTGACGGTCGACACGGCGTGCTCCTCGTCCCTGGTGGCACTCCACTGGGCGGTCCAGGCGCTGCGCTCGGGCGAGTGCTCGCTGGCGCTGGCCGGCGGAGTGAACGTCATGTCGACGCCCGGCTCGCTGATGGAGTTCAGCCGACAGGGCGGCCTGGCCTCGGACGGGCGGTGCAAGGCATTCGCGGACGCGGCGGACGGCACGGGCTGGGCGGAGGGCGTCGGCCTGCTGGTGTTGGAGCGGCTGAGCGATGCGCGGCGCAACGGGCATCAGGTGTTGGCGGTGGTGCGCGGGTCGGCGGTGAACCAGGACGGCGCGAGCAACGGCTTCACCGCGCCGAACGGTCCGTCGCAGCAGCGGGTGATCCGGCAGGCGTTGGCGAGCGCGGGTCTGTCCGGCGCTGAGGTGGACGTGGTGGAGGGGCATGGGACGGGGACGCCGCTGGGCGACCCGATCGAGGCGCAGGCGCTGCTGGCGACGTACGGGCAGAAGCGTCAACACCCGTTGTGGCTTGGGTCGGTGAAGTCGAACATCGGGCACACGCAGGCGGCGGCGGGTGTCGCGGGCGTGATCAAGATGGTGCTGGCGATGCGGCAAGGTGTGCTGCCGCGGACGTTGCATGTGGACGAGCCGTCCACGCACGTGGACTGGTCGGCCGGGGATGTGGCGCTCCTGACGGAGTCGACCGACTGGCCCGCGGTGGACCGGCCTTGGCGCGCGGGCGTGTCGTCGTTCGGGATCAGCGGGACCAATGCGCATGTGATTGTCGAGCAGGTGCCGCCAGTTGATGCTGAGGGGTCCGTGCTGGCGGGTGTGGTGGTGCCGTGGGTGGTGTCGGGCAAGTCGGAGGCGGCGCTGGATGCGCAGCTGTCGAGGCTTGCTGGGCTGCCCGCTCTGGATGCGGGCTATACGTTGGCGGGGCGTACGGACTTCGTGCATCGGGCTGTGCTGGTGGATGGTGTGGAGGTTGCGCGGGGGGTGGCGGTGGAGCGGTCGCTGGCGCTGTTGTTCTCGGGGCAGGGGTCTCAGCGGCTGGGGATGGGACGGGAGTTGTATGCCCGTTTCCCGGTGTTCGCGGAGGCGTTCGATGCGGTGTGTGCCGGGTTCGAGGTGCCGGTGCGGGAGGTTGTGTGGGGTGAGGATGAGGAGCTGTTGAGCCGGACGGACTTTGCGCAGGCGGGGTTGTTCGCGGTGGAGGTGGCGCTCTTCCGGCTGGTCGAGTCGTGGGGCGTGGTGCCGGACTTCGTGGCGGGTCATTCGATCGGTGAGGTGGCGGCTGCGCATGTGGCGGGGGTGTTCTCGCTGGCGGATGCGTGTGCGCTGGTCGCGGCGCGTGGTCGCCTGATGCAGGCGCTGCCGCCGGGTGGTGCGATGGTGGCGTTGCGGGCGTCGGAGGCTGAAGTTCTGCCGCTGCTGGGTGAGTTGGTGTCGATTGCGGCGGTGAACGGTCCGTCGTCGGTGGTGATCTCCGGTGCGGAGGAGGCCGTGGAGGCGGTCTGCGGGCATTTCGGCAAGAGCACCCGGCTGCGGGTGTCGCATGCGTTCCACTCGCCGTTGATGGATCCGATGCTGGAGGAGTTCCGGGCGGTGGTGGCGGGTCTGACCTTCGAGGCGCCGCGCATCCCGCTGGTGTTGAACGTGACGGGTGAGGTCGCGTCGCCGGAGTTGGTCTGCACGCCGGAGTACTGGGTGCGGCACGTGCGCGAGGCCGTCCGATTTGCCGATGGCCTGGACGCGCTGAGGGGCGAGGGTGTCTCGGCGTTCCTGGAGCTGGGCCCGGACGGTGTGCTGTCCGCGCTGGTCGAGGACGCCGTCGCCGCTTCCGCCCTGCGCAGGGGCCGCCCGGAGGAGGCTGCGCTGCTGACCGGTCTCGCGCGGCTGTATGTGGCGGGCGTCCGGCTGGACTGGTCGCGGGTGTTCGAGGGCACCGGCGCCCGCCGGGTGGATCTGCCCACCTACCCGTTCCAGCGCGAGCGCTACTGGCCCGCGCTGTCACCCGACGCGGGCGACGTGACGGCCGTCGGGCTGATCGCGGCCGAGCACCCCCTGCTCGGCGCAGCACTCCCGCTCGCGGGCTCCGAGGGCGTGCTGTTCACGGGCAGGCTGTCGCTGCGGGACCATCCGTGGCTGGCCGAGCAGCTGGTGGACGGGACCGTGCTCTTCCCGGCGGCGGGCTTCCTGGAGCAGGCGATCCGGGCCGGTGACCAGGTCGGCTGCGACCGGGTGGAATCGCTGACGCTGTCTGCGCCACTGCTGCTTGGCGAGGGCCGGGACGTGGTCGTCCAGCTGCGCATCGACGGCCCAGACGCGTCCGGTGCTCGCGCGGTGGGTTTCTTCTCGCGTGGGGCGGGGGTGGTGGACGGTCCGTGGGTTGAGCATGCGTCGGGTGTGTTGGTGGCGGGTGAGCGGGTGGCGGAGTTCGATGCGTCGGTGTGGCCGCCGCGTGGTGCGGTGGTGGTGGACGCTGACGGGCTGCCGGGGGTGCGGTCGGTGTGGCGGCGGGGGGACGAGGTCTTCGTCGAGGCGGAGCTGACGGGTGATGCCGGTCGCTTCGGCTTGCACCCTGCGCTGCTGGCCTCGGTGCTGGGGCCGCTGGAAATGGTCCCGCAGTCCTGGGCCGGCGTATCGCTGCACGCGTCGGGCGCGTCGGTGGTGCGGGCGCGGCTGGTGAGGACCAGTCCGGACGCTGTGTCCCTCGCGGTGGTCGATGTCGAAGGCGCGCCTGTGCTCTCGGCGGAGGAGGTCGTCCTCGGGGCGGCATCGGTCGCACAACTGGGCACCGATCTGGGGTCGTTGCTGACGCTGGAGTGGGTCCCGGCCGTCGGGGACCGGGTCGCGGGTGAGGCGCCGCGCAGCGTGACGCTCGCTGCCGACGCCGCCTCGCTGGCAGAGGTCGGCGGGGACGAGGCAGTGGTGCTGGTTCCGCTGGTTGGTTCCGGCGCTGTGGTGGAGTCCGTGCACGTGACCACCGCGCGGGTGTTGGGTCTGGTGCGGGAGTGGTTGGCGGAGGAGCGCTTCAGCCGCTCGCGGCTGGTGTTCGTGACGCGTGGCGCGGTGTCGGGTGAGGATCTGGCTGCTGCGGCGGTGTGGGGTCTGGTGCGGTCGGCGCAGTCGGAGAACCCGGGCCGGTTCCTGCTGGTGGACGTGGAGGGCGATGCGGAGTTGCCGCTGGCGCGGGTGCTGGCGGCGGGGGAGCCGCAGGTGCTGGTACGCGACGGCGTGGCGCTGGTGGGCCGGTTGGCCCGTCTGGGTGCGTCCGTCGGCGCCGAGAGCTGGGACGCGTCGGGCACAGTCCTGGTCACCGGTGGCACGGGGGGTCTGGGCCGCGAGGTGGCGCGTCACCTGGTCATCGAGCACGGCGTGCGCAGTCTCCTGCTGCTGAGCCGTCGCGGTCTGGCCGCGCCCGGTGCCGAGGAGCTGGTGGCCGAACTGACCGGCCTCGGCGCGGAGGTCGTGGTGGCGGCTTGCGACGTCGCGGACCGCGCCGCGCTGGCCGAGACGCTGGCGGGGGTTCCGCTCACCGCGGTGATCCACACGGCCGGTGTGCTGGACGACGGTGTGGTCACCTCGCTCACCCCTGAGCGCCTCTCGGGCGTGCTGCGGCCGAAGGTGGATGCGGCCTGGCATCTGCACGAGCTCACCGCGCACTTGAACCTGTCCGCCTTCGTCCTCTTCTCGTCCATCTCTGGTGTGATGGGCAGCGCCGGCCAGGGCAACTACGCCGCCGGCAACGTCTTCCTGGACGCCCTCGCTCAACATCGCCGCTCCCGTGGCCTGGCCGCCCAGTCCCTCGCCTGGGGCGCCTGGGCGCAGACCAGCGGCATGACCGGCACCCTCTCCGACGCCGACATGCACCGCATCAACGCCTCCGGCGTCCCGCCGCTGACCGTCGCCCAGGGCCTGGCGCTACTCGACGCCGCGATGACCGTCGACGCACCCTTCCTCGTCCCCCTCGGCCTGACCATAGGGGCCAAGGCCGTGCCGGGCGAGGTGCCGCCGCTGTTCCGCTCGCTCTTCCGGCCCTCCCGGCGACTGGCCGCGACCGCCGACGGCGGTGCGGGGACGGTGGCGGCGCTGGTGACCCAGCTGTCCGACCTGCGCGAGGCCGACCGGATCCGCTACGTCGTGGACCTCGTACGGACTGAGGCATCAGGGGTGTTGGGCCATGCGTCGGCCAAGTCGGTGGACCCTGCGCGGGAGTTCCGCGACCTGGGCGTGGACTCGCTGACCGCGCTGGAGCTGCGCAACCGGCTGACGGCCGTCACCGGCCTGCGTCTGCCGGCAACCCTTGTCTTCGACTACCCGAGTCCCACCGTCCTCGCCGAGCACCTGCTCGCCCAACTCCTGGACGAGCACGGCGATCTCGGTACCCCGGCGGTGGCCGCCGACGTGGACAGCGACGACCCGATCGTCATCGTGGGCATGGCCTGCCGGATGCCGGGCGGGGTCGACACGCCCGAGGGGCTCTGGGACCTCGTCTCCGAGGGCCGCGAGGGCATGACCGCATTCCCGACCGACCGCGGCTGGGATCTGGAGGCCCTCTTCGGCTCCGGGCCGGAGGGCCGCAGCGCCAGCGCGGCCCGGCAGGGCGGCTTCCTCACCGAACTGGGCGCGTTCGACGCGGGGTTCTTCGGTATCTCGCCGCGCGAGGCGCTGGCGATGGACCCGCAGCAGCGGCTGCTGCTGGAAACCTCCTGGGAGGCGTTCGAGCGGGCCGGGATCGACCCGGTGTCGCTGCGCGGCAGCCGGACCGGGGTCTTCGTCGGAACCACGGGCCAGGACTACGCCACGCTGGTGATGAACTCCCGCGAGGACGTCGAGGGCCACGCCAGCACCGGTCTGGCGAACAGTGTCATCTCGGGGCGGGTCTCCTACGCTCTCGGCCTGGAGGGTCCCGCGCTCACCATCGACACGGCGTGCTCCTCCTCGCTGGTCGCGATGCACTTGGCCGCGCATTCGTTGCGCAGCGGCGAGTGCTCGATGGCGCTGGCGGGTGGTGTGACGGTGCTGTCCACGCCGATGGCTTTCCTCGGTTTCAGTCGGCAGGGCGGGCTGGCAACGGACGGGCGGTGCAAGGCGTTTGCGGATGCGGCGGACGGCACGGGGTGGTCGGAGGGCGTTGGCGTCCTGGTGCTGGAGCGCTTGAGCGATGCGCGGCGCAATGGGCACGAGGTGTTGGCGGTGGTGCGCGGGTCGGCGGTGAACCAGGATGGCGCGTCCAATGGGCTGACGGCGCCGAACGGTCCGTCGCAGCAGCGGGTGATCCGGCAGGCGTTGGCGAATGCGGGCCTGTCCGGCGCCGAGGTGGACGCGGTGGAGGGGCACGGGACGGGGACGCCGCTGGGTGACCCGATCGAGGCGCAGGCGCTGCTCGCCACGTACGGGCAGGAGCGCCAACACCCCTTGTGGCTCGGCTCGGTGAAGTCGAACATCGGGCACACGCAGGCGGCGGCGGGTGTTGCGGGTGTGATCAAGATGGTGCTGGCGATGCGGCACGGTGTGCTGCCGCGCACGCTGCATGTGGATGCGCCGTCCACGCACGTCGACTGGTCCGAAGGAGCGGTGCGTCTGCTCACCGAGCCGACACCCTGGCCTGAGACGGCACGGCCCTGGCGGGCGGGCGTCTCCTCCTTCGGCTTGAGCGGGACCAACGCGCATGTGGTGCTTGAGCAGGCGCCGGCAGCCGTCGTGGACGAGCCGGTCGTGTTGGCGGGGGTGGTGGTGCCGTGGGTGGTGTCGGGGAGGTCCGAGGCGGCGCTGGACGCGCGGCTGTCGCAGCTCGCCGGGCTTCCTGCGCTGGATGCGGGCTATTCGCTGGCGGGGCGTACGGACTTCGCGCATCGGGCTGTGCTGGTGGATGGTGTGGAGGTTGCGCGAGGAGTGGCGGTGGAGCGGTCGCTGGCGCTGCTCTTTTCCGGGCAGGGCTCGCAACGCCTCGGGATGGGACGGGAGTTGTATGCCCGCTTCCCGGTGTTCGCGGAGGCGTTCGACGCGGTGTGCGCGCAGTTCGACGGTCCCGTGCGGGATGTCGTGTGGGGTGAGGATCAGGAGCTGTTGAACCGGACGGACTTCGCGCAGGCGGGGTTGTTCGCGGTGGAGGTGGCGCTGTTCCGGTTGGTCGAGTCGTGGGGTGTGGTGCCGGACTTCGTGGCGGGTCATTCGATCGGCGAGGTGGCGGCCGCGCATGTGGCCGGCGTGTTCTCGCTGGCGGACGCCTGTGCGCTGGTTGCGGCGCGCGGCCGCCTGATGCAGGCGCTGCCGACGGGTGGCGCGATGGTGGCGTTGCGGGCGTCGGAGGAAGAAGTCCTGCCGCTGCTGGGCGAGTTCGTGTCGATTGCGGCCGTGAACGGCCCGTCGTCGGTGGTGATCTCCGGCACCGAGGACGCCGTCGAGGAGGTCTGCGGGCACTTCGGCAAGAGCAGCCGCCTGCGGGTGTCGCACGCGTTCCACTCGCCGTTGATGGACCCGATGCTGGAGGACTTCCGCGCCGTCCTCGCGGGTCTGACCTTCGAGGCGCCGCGCATCCCGCTGGTGTCGAACGTGACGGGCGCGGTGGCGTCGCCGGAGCTGGTGTGCACGCCGGAGTACTGGGTGCGCCACGTGCGCGAAGCCGTCCGCTTCGCCGACGGGCTGGACGCACTCACCAGCGAGGGTGTCTCGGCGTTCCTGGAGCTGGGCCCCGACGGCGTCCTGTCCGCGCTGGTCGAGGACGCCGTCGCCGCCCCCGCCCTGCGCAGGGGCCGCCCGGAGGAGGCCGCGCTGCTCACCGGCCTCGCGCAGCTGCACGTCGCGGGCGTCCGACTGGACTGGTCGCAGGCGTTCGAGGGCACCGGCGCCCGCCGCATGGACCTGCCCACCTACCCCTTCCAGCGCGAGCGCTACTGGCCCGAGCCGGCCGCCCAGCCGGGTGACGTGACGGGCGCCGGCCTGACCCCGGCCGAGCACCCGCTGCTCGGCGCGGCGGTACCGCTGGCCGACTCCGCGAGCGCGCTGCTGACCGGGCGACTGTCGCTCAAGTCGCACCCGTGGCTTGCGGATTACACGGTGAACGGGGTCGTCGTCTTCCCGGCCACCGGCTTCCTGGAGCTGGCCGTCCGTGCGGGCGACCAGGTCGGCTGCGACCGGGTCGGGGAGCTCACTCTCACCGAGCCGCTGGTGCTCTCCCAGGACGGCGCCGTGGCGATCCAGGTGTGGGTGGGTTCCCCCGACGACTCCGGTGCCCGCGCGGTCAGTTGCTACGCGCGGCCCGCCGATGCTGCCCCCGAGGAGCCCTGGACGCGGCACGCCACGGGCACGCTGGCGGACGCGGACGCGGACGCGCAGTCGGTGGAGTTCGACGCCGCGCAGTGGCCGCCTCGGGACGCCGTGGCTGTGGACATGGACGGCTTCTACGAGCCGAGCGCGTTCGGGCCCGCCTTCCGCACGGTGCGGTCGGTATGGCAGCGGGACGACGAGGTGTTCGTCGAGGCCGCCCTCTCAGGACTGGTCGGCGATGCCGGGGCGTTCGGGTTGCATCCGGCCCTGCTGGAGGCCGCGGTGCAGGTTGTCGGCTTTGCCGGGGTGGACGACGAGGAACTGCTGCTGCCGTCGCGCTGGACCGGGGTGTCCCTGCACGCGACGGGAGCGACGTCGGTCCGGCTGCGGGTCGTGCGGACCGGCGCGGACTCGGTGTCCGTGGCCGTGGCCGATACCGAGGGCTTGCCGGTGCTCTCGGTGGAGTCCGTCCTGCTGTCGGCGCCGCCGATCGCGCTCGCGCCTGCCTCGGATGCCGGCCTGGACGGGTTGCTGACGCTGGAGTGGGTGCCGGTCGCCGGGAACCGGGTCGCGGCCGAGGTGCCGCGCAGCGTGACGCTCGCCCCCGACGCCGATTCGCTTGCGGGGGTCGGGTGCGAGGCGGTGGTGCTGGTTCCGCTGGCTGGTTCCGGCGCTGTGGTGGAGTCGGTGCACGCGACCACCGCGCGGGTGTTGAGTCTGGTCCGGGAGTGGCTCGCGGAGGAGCGGTTCGCTGGCTCGCGACTGGTGTTCGTGACGCGCGGCGCAGTGTCGGGTGAGGATCTGGCCGGCGCCGCGGCCTGGGGCCTGGTGCGTTCCGCCGCCTCCGAGCACCCGGGCCGGTTCGTCCTCCTCGACATCGAGAAGGACGAGGACATCGCCACCGCACTGCCGGGGCTGGCCGGGGAGGCACAGTTCGCCGTCCGGGACGGCGTCCTCCGGGTCGGCCGGTTGGCCCGCCTGGGCACCTCCGTGGGCGCGGCGACCTGGGATCCGTCCGGGACGGTGCTGGTCACCGGTGGTACGGGTGGTCTGGGCCGGGAGGTGGCCCGCCATCTGGTGGCTGAGCACGGCGTGCGCAGTCTCCTGCTGCTGAGCCGTCGTGGTCTCGAAGCGCCTGGCGCTGAGGAGTTGGTGGTCGAACTCGCCGCTCTGGGTGCCGAGGTGACCGTAACCGCCTGCGATGTCGCGGACCGCGCCGCGCTCGCAGCCGTGCTGGCGGGGGTCCCGATCACCGCGGTGATCCACACGGCCGGTGTGCTGGACGACGGCGTGGTCACCTCCCTCACCCCCGAGCGCCTCTCCGGTGTGCTGCGGCCCAAGGTGGATGCGGCCTGGCATCTGCACGAGCTCACCGCACACCAGAACCTCTCCGCCTTCGTCCTCTTCTCCTCCATCTCCGGTGTGATGGGCAGCGCAGGCCAGGGCAACTACGCCGCCGGCAACGTCTTCCTGGACGCCCTCGCTCAGCATCGCCGCTCCCGTGGCCTGGCCGCCCAGTCCCTCGCCTGGGGCGCCTGGGCGCAGGCCACCGGCATGACCGGCACCCTCTCCGACGCCGACATGCACCGCATCAACGCCTCCGGCGTCCCGCCGCTGACCGTCGCCCAGGGCCTGGCCCTGCTCGACGCCGCGATGACCGTCGACCGGGCCTACCTGGTCCCGATCGGCAGGGCCGCCGGTGCCATGCGGATGCAGGGCGAGGTGCCCGCGCTGCTGCGCGGCCTGGTCCGCGGGACCCGGCGGGCGGCGGCGACCGGCGGCGGTGGCGCGGGGACGACGGCTGCCCTCGCGGCCCGGGTGCGCGGACTGCGCGACGGCGAGCGGCTGCGCTTCGTCGTGGATCTCGTACGGACCGAGGCAGCAGGGGTGTTGGGCCACGCGTCGGCCAAGTCCCTCGACGTGACACGGGAGTTCCGCGACCTGGGCGTCGACTCCCTGACGGCGGTGGAGCTGCGCAACCGGCTGACGGCCGTCACCGGCTTGCGTCTGCCGGCAACCCTGGTCTTCGACTACCCAAGTCCCGTCGTCCTTGCCGATCACCTGCTCGCCGAGCTGCTGGACGAACGCGGCGCAGCCGAGGGGCCGTCGCTGCTGGCGGAACTCGACCGCCTCGACGCCGTGTTGACCGCTGGCGAGCCGGACGAGCTGACCCGGGCCGCCGTCTCCGCCCGGCTGCGCCACCTGCTGGAGAAGTGGCGGGAGGCCGATGCGGACGGCGCGGCGGCCAGTGTGGCCGAGCGGATCGAGTCCGCCAGTACGGACGAAGTCTTCGCATTCATCGACAACGAGCTCGGCCGTCTGAGCGACCGCTGATCCGACTCCCGTCACCAAAGGAAGGTTCTTCACCTCATGTCGAACGACAGCAAGCTCGTTGACTACCTCAAGTGGGTCACGGCCGACCTGCACCAGACTCGCCAACGGCTGCTGGAAGTCGAGTCGGGCCGGCAGGAGCCGATCGCCATCGTCGGCATGTCCTGCCGCCTGCCGGGCGGGGTGCGCTCGCCGGAGGAGTTCTGGCAGCTGCTCGCCGAAGGGCGGGACGGGGTCTCCGGCTTCCCAGGCGACCGGGGGTGGAACCTCGATGCCCTGGCGGGGCATGGGGACGGTTCCAGCGCGACGATCGAGGGCGGCTTCGTCGACGCGAGCGCGTTCGACGCGGGGTTCTTCGGGATCTCGCCGCGCGAGGCGCTGGCGATGGACCCGCAGCAGCGGCTGCTGCTCGAAACCTCCTGGGAGGCGTTCGAGCGGGCCGGGATCGACCCGGTGTCGCTGCGGGGCAGCCGGACCGGCGTCTTCGTCGGCACGGCCGGCGTCGACTACGTCGGCGTGGTGATGAACTCGGACGAGGACATGGAGGGCCACGCGACCACGGGCCTCACCGCGAGCGTGCTCTCCGGGCGGGTCTCCTACGCGCTCGGCCTGGAGGGTCCGGCCGTCACCCTGGACACGGCGTGTTCGTCGTCCCTGGTGGCCCTGCACGTGGCCGCGCACTCGCTGCGCGCGGGGGAGTGCTCGATGGCGCTGGCGGGCGGTGTGACGGTGCTGTCCACGCCGATGGCCTTCTCCGGCTTCAGCCGGCAGGGCGGGCTGGCAACGGACGGGCGGTGCAAGGCGTTTGCGGATGCGGCGGACGGCACGGGGTGGTCGGAGGGCGTCGGCGTCCTGGTGTTGGAGCGGTTGAGCGATGCGCGGCGCAATGGGCATGAGGTGTTGGCGGTGGTGCGCGGGTCGGCGGTGAACCAGGACGGCGCGTCCAATGGGCTGACGGCGCCGAACGGTCCGTCGCAGCAGCGGGTGATCCGGCAGGCGTTGGCGAGCGCGGGTCTGTCGGCTGCTGAGGTGGACGCGGTGGAGGGGCATGGGACGGGGACGCCGCTGGGTGACCCGATCGAGGCGCAGGCGCTGCTCGCCACGTATGGGCAGGAGCGTCAACACCCTTTGTGGCTCGGCTCGGTGAAGTCGAACATCGGGCACACGCAGGCGGCGGCGGGTGTTGCGGGTGTGATCAAGATGGTGCTGGCGATGCGGCACGGTGTGCTGCCGCGCACGCTGCACGTGGACGCGCCGTCCACGCACGTCGACTGGTCGGCTGGCGAGGTCAGGCTCGTCACCGAGGTAGTCGAGTGGCCGGAGACGGGCCACCCGCGCCGTGCGGCGGTCTCGGCGTTCGGGATCAGCGGGACCAACGCGCACACCATCATCGAGCAGGCACCGCCGGTCGAGCCCGAGGAGCCCTCGCGCGCCGCTGGCGTGGTGCCGTGGGTGGTGTCGGGCAAGTCGGAGGCGGCGCTGGATGCGCAGCTGTCGCAGCTCGCCGGGCTGCCCGCTCTGGATGCCGGTTACTCGTTGGCGGGGCGTACGGACTTCGCGCATCGCGCGGTGCTGGTGGACGGTGTGGAGGTTGCGCGAGGAGTGGCGGTGGAGCGGTCGCTCGCGCTGCTCTTCTCCGGGCAGGGCTCGCAACGCCTCGGGATGGGACGGGAGTTGTATGCCCGCTTCCCGGTGTTCGCGGAGGCGTTCGACGCGGTGTGCGCGCAGTTCGACGCTCCCGTCCGTGAAGTGATCTGGGGTGGGGACGAGGAGTTGCTGAACCGGACGGACTTCGCGCAGACCGGGCTGTTCGCGGTGGAGGTGGCGCTCTTCCGGCTGGTCGAGTCGTGGGGCGTGGTGCCGGACTTCGTGGCGGGTCACTCGATCGGCGAGGTCGCCGCCGCGCACGTGGCAGGCGTCTTCTCGCTGGCCGACGCCTGCGCCCTGGTGGCCGCGCGCGGCCGCCTGATGCAGGCGCTGCCCGCGGGTGGTGCGATGGTGGCGTTGCGGGCGACGGAAGAAGAAGTCCTGCCGCTGCTCAGCGAGTTCGTGTCGATAGCGGCCGTGAACGGCCCGTCGTCCGTGGTGATCTCCGGCACCGAGGACGCCGTCGAGGAGGTCTGCGCGCACTTCGGCAAGAGCACCCGCCTGCGGGTCTCGCACGCGTTCCACTCGCCGTTGATGGACCCGATGCTGGAGGACTTCCGCGCCGTCATCGCGGGTCTGACCTTCGAGGCGCCGCGCATCCCGCTGGTGTCCAACGTGACGGGCGCGGTGGCGTCGCCGGAGCTGGTGTGCACGCCGGAGTACTGGGTGCGCCACGTGCGCGAGGCGGTCCGCTTCGCCGACGGCCTGGAGTCACTGACGGGTGAGGGCGTCTCGGCGTTCCTGGAGCTGGGCCCCGACGGCGTGCTGTCCGCGCTGGTCGAGGACGCAGTCGCTGCCCCCGCCCTGCGCAGGGACCGCCCGGAGGAAACCGAGCTGCTCACCGGCCTCGCGCAGCTGCACGTCGCGGGCGTCCGGCTGGACTGGTCGCAGGTGTTCGCCGGCACCGGCGCCCGCCGCATGGACCTGCCCACCTACCCGTTCCAGCACGAGCGCTACTGGCCGCGCCCCGCCGTCCACGTCGGTGACGTGACGGGCGCCGGCCTGACCCCGGCCGAGCACCCGCTGCTCGGCGCGACCGTCGCCCTGGCGACGTCCGAGGGCATGCTGTTCACGGGCCGGCTCTCCCTCAACGCGCATCCGTGGCTGGCCGAGCACGTGGTGAACGGTGCAGTGGTCTTTCCGGCCGCCGGTTTCCTGGAGCTGGCCGTGCGCGCGGGTGACCAGGTCGGCTGCGACCGGGTGGAGGAGTTCAGTCTGACCGAGCCGCTGGTGCTGTCCGAGGACGGCGCGGTGGCGGTGCAGGTGTGGGTGGGCGCTCCCGAGGCCTCGGGTGCTCGCGCGGTGAGCCTGTTCTCGCGTGGGGCGGGGGTGGTGGACGGTCCGTGGGTTGAGCATGCGTCGGGTGTGTTGGTGGCGGGTGAGCGGGTGGCGGAGTTCGACGCGTCGGTGTGGCCGCCCCGCGGTGCGGTGGTGCTGGACGCTGACGGGCTGCCGGGGGTGCGGTCGGTGTGGCGGCGGGGGGACGAGGTCTTCGTCGAGGCTGAGCTGACGGGTGACGCCGGTCGCTTCGGCTTGCACCCTGCGCTGCTGGCCTCGGTGCTGGGGGCGGCCGGCGTCGTGGGGCTGGAGCTGCTCCCGTCCTCGTGGCGCGGGGTGTCGCTGCACGCGGCGGGCGCGTCGGTGGTGCGGGCGCGGCTGGTGAGGACCGGCGTGGACTCGGTGTCCCTCGCGGTGGTCGACGTCGAAGGCGCGCCCGTGCTCTCCGCTGAGTCGGTCGCCTTCTCGGCACCGCCCACCTCGCTCGTCGCCACTGCCGGTGCCGGCCTGGACGGGTTGCTGACGCTGGAGTGGGTGCCGGCCGCCGGGGGCCGTTCAGCGGTCGAGGTGCCGAGCAGGGTGGTGCTCGGCGCCGATGCCGTCTCGTTGGCGGAGGTGTCGGGTGACGCGGCGTTGGTGGTGGTCCCGATCTCAGGCTCTGCCGAGGACGTGCCGGGCGCGGTGCACGTGACCACCGCGCGGGTGTTGGGTCTGGTGCGGGAGTGGTTGGCGGAGGAGCGGTTCGCGGGTTCGCGTCTGGTGTTCGTGACGCGTGGCGCGGTGTCGGGTGAGGATTTGGCTGCTGCGGCGGTGTGGGGTCTGGTGCGGTCGGCGCAGTCGGAGAACCCGGGCCGGTTCCTGCTGGTGGACGCGGAGGCGGGTGCGGATGTGCCGTGGGCGCGGGTGCTGGCGGCGGGGGAGCCGCAAGTAGTGGTGCGCGACGGCGCGGTGCTGGTCGGCCGGCTGGCCCGCCTGGGCACCTCCGTGGGCGCGGCGACCTGGGATCCGTCGGGCACAGTCCTGGTCACCGGTGGCACGGGTGGTCTGGGCCGGGAGGTGGCCCGCCATCTGGTGGCCGAGCATGGCGTGCGCAGTCTCCTGTTGCTGAGCCGTCGTGGTCTCGAAGCGCCTGGCGCTGAGGAGTTGGTGGTCGAGCTCGCTGCTCTGGGTGCCGAGGTGACCGTAACTGCCTGCGATGTCGCGGACCGCGCCGCGCTCGCAGGCGCGTTGGCGGGGGTTGCGCTCACCGCGGTGATCCACACGGCCGGTGTGCTGGACGACGGCGTGGTCACCTCCCTTACCCCCGAGCGCCTCTCCGGTGTGCTGCGGCCGAAGGTGGATGCGGCCTGGCATCTGCACGAGCTCACCGCGCACTTGAACCTCTCCGCCTTCGTCCTCTTCTCCTCCATCTCCGGTGTGATGGGCAGCGCAGGCCAGGGCAACTACGCCGCCGGCAACGTCTTCCTGGACGCCCTGGCCCAGCACCGCCGCTCTCGTGGCCTGGCCGCCCAGTCCCTCGCCTGGGGCGCCTGGGCGCAGGCCACCGGCATGACCGGCACCCTCTCCGACGCCGACATGCACCGCATCAACGCCTCCGGCGTCCCGCCGCTGACCGTCGCCCAGGGCCTGGCCCTACTCGACGCCGCGATGACCGTCGACCGGGCCTACCTGGTCCCGATCGGCCGCCTCACGTCCTCGGGCGCGGCGCCGATGCGCGGTGAAGTCCCCACCATGTTCCGCGGGTTGGTTCGCGGCGGTCGCCGGATGGCGGCCACCGCCGACGGCGGCGCGGGGACGGCGTCCGCGCTCGCGACCCGGCTCTTCGAGCTGCGCGGCGCCGAACGCGTCCGCCTGCTGGTGGAGTTGGTGCGCACCGAGGCTGCGGGCGTCCTGGGCCATGCCTCGGCGCAGAGCATCGGCGCGGAGCGGGACTTCCACGACCTGGGCCTCGACTCGCTGACCGCACTGGAGCTGCGCAACCGCCTGACGGCCGTCACGGGCCTGCGCCTGCCGGCAACCCTTGTCTTCGACTACCCGACTCCCACCGTCCTCGCCGAGCATCTGATCGCTCAACTCCTGGACGAGCACGGCGATTCGGCCACCCCCGTGGCGGCGACCGGGGTCTCGGACGACCCCGTCGTCATCGTCGGCATGGCGTGCCGCCTGCCGGGCGGGATCGGGTCCCCGGAGGATCTGTGGGACCTGGTCTCCGAAGGCCGCGAGGGCATCGCGGACTTCCCGACCGACCGCGGCTGGGACCTGGACGTGCTGCTCGGCGGCGCGCCGGACGCGCGCGGGCGCAGCGCCACCGCCCGGGGCGGATTCCTGCACGGGGTGGCGGAGTTCGACGCCGGTTTCTTCGGGATCTCGCCGCGCGAGGCGCTGGCGATGGACCCGCAGCAGCGCCTGCTGCTGGAGACCTCCTGGGAGGCGATCGAGCGTTCGGCGATAAACCCCGCCACCCTGCGCGGCAGCCAGACCGGCGTCTTCGTCGGCACCGGCGGCCAGGACTACCTGACGCTGGTGATGAACTCCAGCGAGGACATCGAGGGCCACGCCAGCACGGGTCTCGCCGCGAGCGTGGTCTCCGGCCGGATCTCCTACACCTTCGGCCTGGAGGGCCCGGCCGTCACCGTCGACACCGCCTGCTCCTCCTCCCTGGTCGCCCTGCACCTCGCCGCCCAGTCGCTGCGCAGCGGCGAGTGCTCGCTGGCGCTGGCCGGCGGCGTCACCGTGATGTCCTCCTCGCTCGGCTTCCCGGGCTTCACGCGCCAGGGCGGACTGGCCACCGACGGGCGGTGCAAGGCCTTCGCGGACGCGGCGGACGGCACCGGCTGGTCGGAGGGCGTCGGCGTCCTGGTGCTGGAGCGGCTGAGCGACGCGCGGCGCAACGGGCACGAGATCCTGGCCGTCGTCCGGGGCTCCGCGATCAACCAGGACGGCGCCTCCAACGGCCTGACCGCTCCCAACGGCCCGGCCCAGCAGCGGGTGATCCGCCAGGCGCTGGCCAACGCGGGCCTGTCGGCCGCCGAGGTGGACGCCGTCGAGGGCCACGGCACCGGCACGACGCTCGGCGACCCGATCGAGGCACAGGCGCTGCTCGCGACCTACGGCCAGGGCCGCTCGGAGGACCGTCCGCTCCTGCTGGGCTCGTTGAAGTCCAACATCGGCCACACCCAGGCGGCGGCGGGTGTCGCGGGCGTGATCAAGATGATCATGGCGATGCGGCACGGCGTGCTGCCGAAGACGCTGCACGTGGACGCGCCGTCCACGCACGTCGACTGGTCGACGGGCGAGGTGGAACTCCTGACGCAGCTCGCTCAGTGGCCGCAGAGCGACCGGCCGCGCCGTGCGGCGGTGTCGGCGTTCGGGATCAGCGGGACCAACGCGCACGTGATCGTCGAGCAAGCGCCGTCGGCTCCGCCGGTCGAGCCGGCTGCGCAGACCGAGGCGCCGGTGGTGCCGTGGGTGGTGTCCGGCAAGTCCGACGCGGCGCTGGACGCCCAGCTGGAGCGGATCACCGCGCTCGCCGATGCCTCGCCGCTCGACGTGGGTTACTCGCTGGCGGGACGGACGGACTTCGCGCACCGCGCGGTGCTGCTGGACGGCGCCGAGGTCGCCCGCGGAACCGCCGAGGACCGTCCGCTCGCGCTGCTCTTCTCCGGGCAGGGCTCGCAACGCCTGGGCATGGGGCAGGAGTTGTACGGCCGCTTCGCGGCGTTCGCGGAGGCCTTCGACGCGGTCTGCGCGCAGTTCGACGCTCCCGTCCGGGAGGTGGTCTGGGGTGCGGACGAGGAGTTGCTGAACCGGACGGACTTCGCGCAGGCCGGCCTGTTCGCGGTGGAGGTGGCGCTCTTCCGGTTGGTCGAATCCTTCGGCGTCCGACCGGACTTCGTGGCCGGTCACTCGATCGGTGAGATCGCGGCGGCGCACGTCGCCGGGGTGTTCTCGCTGCCGGACGCCTGTGCGCTGGTCGCGGCGCGCGGCCGCCTGATGCAGGCGCTGCCCGCCGGTGGTGCGATGGTCGCGTTGCGGGCGACGGAGGAAGAAGTCCTGCCGCTGCTGGGTGAGTTCGTGTCGATAGCAGCGGTGAACGGCCCGTCGTCCGTGGTGATCTCCGGCACCGAGGACGCCGTCGAGGAGGTCTGCGCGCACTTCGGCAGGAGCACCCGCCTGCGCGTCTCGCACGCCTTCCACTCCCCTCTGATGGCCCCGATGCTGGAGGACTTCCACGCCGTCGTCGCGGGCCTGTCCTTCGAGGCGCCGCGCATCCCGCTGGTGTCGAACGTGACCGGTGCCGTCGCGTCGCCGGAGCTGGTGTCCACGCCGGAGTACTGGGTGCGGCACGTCCGCGAGGCCGTCCGCTTCGCCGACGGCCTTGACGCGCTCACCGCCGAGGGCGTCTCGGCGTTCCTGGAGCTGGGCCCGGACGGCATCCTGTCCGCGCTGGTCGACGGCGCCCTTGCCGCCCCCGCCCTGCGCAGGGGCCGCCCGGAGGAGGCCGCGCTGCTCACCGGCCTCGCGCAGCTGCACGTCGCGGGCGTGCCGATCGACTGGACCCAGGCGTTCGCCGGCACCGGAGCCCGCCGGGTCGACCTGCCCACCTACGCCTTCCAGCACGAACGCTACTGGCCCGAGACCAACCCCGCCCCCGATCGGGGAGCCGCCAGGGCCGAGGACCCACTCGACGCGCAGTTCTGGGCCGCGGTGGACGGCGAGGACCTGCACAGCCTCGCTGCCGATCTGGACGTCGACACCGACGCGCTGGGCGCGGTGCTGCCCGCCCTGTCGTCCTGGCGCCGGCACCGCCGTGACCAGTCGCAGCTGGACGCGCTGCGCTTCCACGCGTCCTGGAAGCTTCTCTCCGGCGCCTCGGCCGCTCGACCGACCAGCGGTCCGTGGCTGGTCGTCGCCCCGGCCCGCAGCGCCGACGAGGAGTGGACGGCGGCCGTGCTCAAGGCGGTCGGCCCCGACGCGCTCTGCCTGAACGTCGAGGCGGCCGAGCGCACGGCGCTCGCCGCGCTGCTGCGGCAACTCCCCACCACCGGAACCCCGTTCACGGGCGTCCTGTCCCTGCTCGCAACTGACTCCACCTCCGCGCCCGTCACGGCGACCGCCGCCCTGCTCCAGGCGCTGCGCGACACCGAGATCACCGCACCGCTCTGGTGCGTCACGCGCGGCGCGGTCGCGGTCGACCGGACCGAGCCGCTGACGGCCCTGGCGCAGGCCGGGGTCTGGGGCCTGGGCCGGGTCGCGGCACTGGAGTACCCGCAGCTGTGGGGCGGTCTGGTCGACCTGCCGCCGATCATGGATCAGCGCGCGGTGCAGCGCCTGGCCGGCGTGCTGGCGGGTCTGGACGGCGAGGACCAGGTCGCGGTGCGGCCCTCCGGCCTCTACGGACGTCGCCTGCTGCCCGCGCCGACCGGCTCGCCCGACGCCGGCTGGGAGCCGCGCGGCACGGTCCTGATCACCGGCGGCACCGGCGGCCGCGGCGCCCACCTGGCCCGCTGGCTGGCCGGCGCCGGTGCCGACCACCTGCTGCTGGTCAGCCGGCGCGGCCCGCAGGCGCCCGGCGCCATGGAGCTCGCCGACGAGCTGCGCGCCTCGGGTGCCGAGGTGACCGTGGTCGCCTGCGACACGGCCGACCGCGAGCAGCTGGCCGCCGTGCTCGCGGGTGTCCCAGCGCACCGGCCGCTGTCGGCCGTCGTGCACGCGGCGGGCCTGATCGACGACGGCGTGCTGGACGACCTGACGCCCGAGCGCTTCGCCGCCGTACACCGCGCCAAGGTCACCGCCGCCCTGCACCTGGACGAACTGACGCAGCATCAGGAGCTGGACGCCTTCGTCCTGTTCTCCTCGGTGGCCGGCGCGGTCGGCAGCCCCGGCCGGGCGAACGTCGCCGCCGCGAACGCCGTCCTGGACGCCCTCGCCCAGCGCCGGCGTACGCAGGGCCTGCCTGCCACCGCGGTGGCCTGGGGTGCCTGGCTGGGCGACGACGCGGCGGACACACTGGCCGAGGAGTCCGACACGCCGCGCCGCACCGCGATCCCGGTGATCCACCCGGAGCTGGCCGTCGCCGCCCTGCGGCAGGCCGTCACCCGGACGGCGCCCGCGCTGGTGCTGCTCGACCTGCTGCAGCCGCAGCTGCTCGACACCCTGGTCGGCCTGCGCGGCAACCCGCTGCTCAAGGAGTTGCCCGCCGCCCGGGAGGCGATCGCGCACGCCGACGCGGCGCGCCGCGAGGTCGCCTCGGCCGCCTCCGAGCTCGGGCAGCGGCTGCGCGCCCTGTCCGGGGCCGAGCGCCTGGCGCTGCTCACCGACCTGGTGCGTACCCACGTCGCGGCTGTCCTCGGCTACGCCGACCGGTCGGCCATCGCGCCGGACCGCAAGTTCCGCGACCTCGGCTTCGACTCGCTCACCGCGATCGAGCTGCCCGGCCGCCTGAAGCTGGCGACCGGCCTGCGGCTGTCGGCCACCACCGTCTTCGACTACCCGACCTCCACCGTCCTGGCCGAGCACCTGCTCGCCGAACTCCTGGACGAGCAGGACCAGCAGCACGAGCCCACCATTGCGGCCCAGCCCGCCGACGACCCGATCGCCATCGTCGGCATGGCCTGCCGCCTGCCGGGCGGCGTGCGCTCCCCGGAGGAGCTGTGGCAGCTGGTGGCCGCCGGCCGGGACGGGATCGCGGGCTTCCCCGAGGACCGCGGCTGGGACCTGCGCACGCTGCTCGCCGGCGACCGCGACGGCCGCGGCCGCAGCACCACCCTGGAGGGCGGCTTCGTCCCCGGCGTCGCCGACTTCGATGCCGGCTTCTTCGGGATCTCGCCGCGCGAGGCGCTGGCGATGGACCCGCAGCAGCGCCTGCTGCTCGAAACCTCATGGGAGGCCTTCGAGCACGCGGGCATCGCCCCCGGGCAGTTGGAGGGCAGTCGGACCGGCGTCTTCGTCGGGACCAACGGTCTGGACTACGCCACGCTGATGATGAACTCCCGCGAGGACATCGGCGGCCACGCCGGCACGGGACTGGCCACCAGCGTGCTGTCCGGCCGGATCTCCTACACCTTCGGTCTGGAGGGCCCGGCCGTCACGGTCGACACCGCCTGCTCCTCCTCGCTGGTCGCTCTGCACTGGGCCACCCAGTCGCTGCGCAACGGCGAGTGCTCGCTCGCGCTGGCGGGCGGCGTGACCGTGATGACCACGCCGGTCAGCTTCGCCGGCTTCACCGTCCAGAACGGGCTTGCCTCGGACGGCCGTTGCAAGGCCTACGCGGACTCCGCCGACGGTACCAACTGGTCCGAGGGGGTGGGCGTCCTGGTGCTGGAACGGCTCAGCGACGCCCGGCGCAACGGGCACCAGGTGCTGGCCCTGGTCCGCGGCTCGGCGGTCAACCAGGACGGCGCCTCCAACGGCATCACCGCCCCCAACGGCCCGTCCCAGCAGCGGGTGATCCGCCAGGCGCTCGCCAGCGCCGGCCTGTCCGCCGCCGAGGTGGACGTCGTGGAGGGCCACGGCACCGGCACCTCGCTGGGCGACCCGATCGAGGCCCAGGCGCTGCTCGCCACCTACGGCCAGAACCGCGAACGCCCGCTGTTGCTCGGCTCGTTGAAGTCAAACATCGGCCACACCCAGGCCGCCGCCGGGGTCGCCGGGATCATCAAGACCGTGCTCTCGATGCGGCACGGCGTGCTGCCCAAGTCGCTGCACATCGACCAGCCGTCCACCCATGTGGACTGGACGGCCGGCGCGGTGGACCTGCTCACCGAGGCCAGGCCCTGGCCCGAGGTGGACCGGCCCTGGCGCGCGGGCGTGTCGTCCTTCGGGATCAGCGGCACCAACGCCCACACGATCATCGAGCAGGCCCCGCCCGCCCCGCCGGTCGAGCCGCTCGCCCTGCCGGGTGTGCCGGCGCCGCAGATCGTCTCGGGCACCTCCGAGGCCGCCCTGGACGCCCAGCTGGAGCGGATCACCGCACTCACCGATGCCTCGCCGCTGGACGTGGGCTACTCCCTGGCGGCACGGACGGACTTCGGGCACCGCGCGGTGCTGCTGGACGGCACCGAGATCGCCCGCGGAGTGGCCGCCGATCGCCCGCTGGCACTGCTCTTCTCCGGCCAGGGATCGCAACGCCTGGGCATGGGTAGGGAGTTGTACGGGCGCTTCGCGGTGTTCGCGGAGGCCTTCGACGCGGTCTGCGCGCAGTTCGACCTGCCCGTCCGCGCGGTGGTCTGGGGCGCGGACGAAGAAGTGCTCAATCGCACGGACTTCGCGCAGGCCGGGCTGTTCGCGATCGAGGTCGCGCTGTTCCGGCTGCTCGAATCCTTCGGTGTCCGACCGGACTTCGTGGCCGGTCACTCAATCGGCGAGGTCGCCGCCGCGCACGTGGCAGGCGTCCTCTCGCTGGCCGACGCCTGCGCCCTGGTGGCCGCGCGCGGCCGCATGATGCAGGCCCTTCCCGCCGGAGGCGCGATGCTGGCCGTCGAGGCCACTGAGGACGAAGTCCTCCCGTTGCTCGGAGAGTTCGTCTCCATCGCGGCGGTGAACGGCCCGTCCTCCGTGGTCATCTCCGGCACCGAGCAGGGCGTCGAGGAGGTCCGCGCGCACTTCGCGGACCGCAGGAGCACTCGTCTGCGGGTCTCGCACGCCTTCCACTCCCCGCTGATGGACCCGATGCTGGCCGACTTCCGCGAGGTCCTGAACGGGCTCTCCTTCGCCGCCCCGACCATCCCGCTGATCTCCAACCTCACCGGCGGGAGCGCGACTTCGGAGCTGGTCTCGACCCCGGAGTACTGGGTCCGGCACGTCCGCGAGGCCGTCCGCTTCGCCGACGGCGTCGCCACCCTGCGCTCGCGCGGCGCCGCGGCGTTCCTGGAGCTGGGCCCCGACAGCGTGCTGACCGCGCTGGTCGCGGACGAGGACGCCGTCGCCGCCCCGGCCCTGCGCAGGGGCCGCCCGGAGGAGGCCGCGCTGCTCACCGGCCTCGCGCAGCTGCACGTCGCGGGTGTGCGGATCGACTGGACCCAGGCGTTCGCCGGCACCGGAGCCCGCCGGGTCGACCTGCCCACCTACGCCTTCCAGCACGAACGCTACTGGCCGCGCCCGGCGGCGCTCTCGGGCGACGTCGGTTCGGCGGGCCTGGTCCCGGCCGAGCACCCGCTGCTCGGCGCCGCCGTTCCGCTGGCCGACTCCGACGGGCTGCTCTTCACCAGCCGGCTCTCCACCCGGGTGCACCCGTGGCTGCTCGACCACCGGGTGTCCGGCACCCTGCTCTTCCCCGCCACCGGCTTCCTGGAGCTCGCCGTCGCCGCCGGTGACCAGGTCGGCTGCGGCCGGGTGACGGAGTTCACCCTCGCCGAGCCGCTGCCGCTCACCGAGGGCGAGGACCCCGTCCTCCAGGTCTGGGTGGGCGCACCCGACGCGAGCGGCGATCGGACGGTCAGCTGCTACGCCCGATCCGCCGAGGCGGCCCCGAACGAGCCCTGGACGCGCTGCGCCACCGGCACGCTCAGCCCGGACGCGCCCGCGCCGCAGGCCGAGTCCGCGCCCTGGCCGCCGGCCGGCGCGATCGCCGTCGACCTGGACGGCTTCTACCGCGCGAGCGGACCCGGCGCCGCCTTCCAGGGGCTGCGGGCGGCCTGGCTGCACGGCGAGGACGTGCTGGCCGAGGTCGAGCTCTCCGGCGAACCCGCCGAGGACGCCAAGTACTTCGGCCTGCACCCGGCCCTGCTCGGCGCGGCCCTGCACGCCGCCGCGCTGGTCGGCGTCGGCGACGAGGAACTCACCCTGCTGCCGCACGCCTGGCAGGGCGTGTCGCTGCACGCGGGCGGCGCCTCGGCGCTGCGGGTGCGCCTGACCCGGCTCGACGAGTCCGCGGTCGCCCTGACAGCGGTCGACGTCGAGGGCACCGCGGTGCTGACGGTCCGTTCGCTGGAGCTTCGCGCACTCGTTGCGGGCGTCAGCAGGCGTGACCCGCTGTTCCGGGTCGAATGGGTGCCGGCCGCCGTCGCCGAGTCGCCCGAGCCGGTGCGCTGCGTCGCCCTGGGGGTCGACGGCTTCTCGCTCGGCTCCACCGCCAGCTCACTCTCCGAACTCACGTCTGACATACCCGATTTGGTCGTGGTGGCGCTGCCGTCCACGGCCGACGACGTCCCGGCGACGGTACACGCGCAGACCGCGCGGGTGCTCGCTCTGGTCCAGGAGTGGCTGGCCCAGGAGCGGTTCGCCGCCTCGCGGCTGGTCTTCGTCACCCGCGGCGCGATCCGCGGCGCCGACGCCGACCTGGTCGGCGACCTCGCCGGCGGCGCGGCCTGGGGCCTGGTGCGCTCGGCCAACTCCGAACACCCCGACCGCTTCGCCCTGCTGGACATCGAGAAGGACGAGGACGTCAGCGCCGCCCTGCCCGCGCTGCGGGCCCCGCTGGCCGCCGGCGAGGCGCAGTTCGTGGTCCGCGAGGGCGTCCTGCGGGTCGGCCGATTGGCCCGGCTGAGCAACGCTACGTCCACCGCAGCGACTTGGGACACCGAGGGCACCGTGCTGCTCACCGGCGGCACCGGCGCCCTCGGCCGCCACCTCGCCCGGCACCTGGTCGCCCGCGGCACGCGGCACCTGCTGCTGACCAGCCGGCGCGGCCCGGACGCACCCGGCGCCGCCGAGCTCGCGGCCGAACTGCGCACGCTCGGCGCCCAGGTGACGATCGCGGCCTGCGACACGGCCGACCGCCAGGCCGCCGCCGCCCTGCTCGCGGCCGTCCCGGCCGCGCACCCGCTGACCGCCGTCGTGCACACCGCCGGCGTCCTGGACGACGGCATCATCACCTCACTCACGCCGCAGCGGCTCTCGGACGTGCTGCGTCCCAAGGTCGACGCGGCCTGGAACCTGCACGAACTCACCCGGCACCTGGACCTGGCCGCCTTCGTCACCTTCTCCTCCATCGCCGGTGTGATGGGCAGTCCGGGCCAGGGCAACTACGCGGCGGCCAACTCCTTCCAGGACACCCTGGCCGACCACCGCAGGTCGCTCGGCCTGGCCGGCATCTCGCTCGCCTGGGGCCCCTGGGCCCAGGACGACGGTATGACCAGCGAGCTCAGCGACACCGACATGCGGCGCATGCAGTCCGGCGGCATCCCGCCGCTCTCCGTCGAGCAGGGCCTGGCGCTCTTCGAGGCCGCCATCGGCCGCGCGGAACCGCTGATCATCCCGCTGGCGCTGGCCGGCGGCCCGATGCGGCCGCAGGACGACGTGCCGCCGCTCTTCCGCGGACTGGTCCGCACCGCCCGCCGCTCGGCCGCCGGCGCGGGCGCGGTCGGCGCTGCGGAGAGCGCGCTCTCCTTCACCCGGCAGCTGGTCGAGCTGGGCGAGCAGGACCGGATGCGCTTCCTGGTCGACACCGTGCGCAGCGAGGTCGCCGTGGTGCTCGGCCACGCCTCGCCGACCGACATCGCCGAGGACCGGGACTTCTACGAGCTCGGGTTCGACTCGCTGACGGCCGTCGAACTGCGCAACCGCCTGGCCGCCGTCACCGGACTGCGGCTGCCCGCCACGGTGGTCTTCGACAGCCGCACCCCCGGCGACCTGGCCGGCTGGATCCGCAGCGAACTGTCCGCACAGCCGAGCCTGGACGACTCGGGCGCCCTCACCGTCGCCGTCCCGAGCGGGGAGACGGAGATCGACTCGCTGGAGCGGCTGTTCATGGACGCGCTCGGCACCGGCAAGGTCGCCGAGGCGCAGCGGATGCTGGCGACCGTCGCCGCGCTGCGCCCCACCTTCGCGGCGACCGCCGAACTGGAGGATCTGCCCTGGGCCGCCACCCTCGCCGAGGGCGCACGGGGACCGCGCCTGATCTGCGTCAGCGCGCCCACCGCCAACGCGGGCATCCACCAGTACGCCCGCCTCGCCGCCCACTTCCGCGGCGACCGGGACGTCTGCGCACTGCCCCTGGTCGGCTTCGCCTCCGGCGAGCGCCTGCCGGCCAACCCGGAGGCCGCAGTCCGCGTGATCGCCGAGAGCGCCCTGCGCGCGGCCGACGGCAACCCGTTCGTCCTGGTCGGCCACTCCTCGGGCGGCTCGTTCGCCTACGCGGCGGCCGGCCTGCTGGAGAGCACCTGGGGCATCCGCCCGGCGGGCGTGGTCCTGCTCGACACCCTGAGCTTCCAGCACAACGCGGACGAGGGCGTCGACTACACCGGCATGATGAAGCTCAACTTCACCAGGAGCGCGGACGCCTCCCCGGTCCGCCTCACCAACTCCCGTCTCTCCGCGATGGGCCGCTGGATGGTCCTGCTCAACCAACTGGAGGTCCAGCACACCACCGCCCCCGTCCTCCTGATCACCTGCACCAAACCCCTCTTCCCCACCGACCAGACCCCCTCCCAGCCGTCCCCCCTGGTCCCCGGCGCCGACATCCGCACCGTCGACGCCGACCACCTCTCCCTGATCCGCGAGGACTCCGCCCTGACGGCCCAGCTCGTCGAGGACTGGCTCCAGCAGCTGTAGGTACCCGAGGCCGACCCCACTCCTTCCTGGGGTCGGCCTCCGATCCGATCCAGCCTGGGAGCGTGGTGGAGCCAGTCAGCAACCAGCTGGCCGATTTCAGCCGTCCGGCGGTGCGGTTGCATCCCCGGCCCGGTTTTCCGATACCTCAGGACAGCTCAGTGGGCGGCCCGCTCCTCTGGCCGGCCGATGAGGCATGGGCAGCCTGCACGGAGCCGCATCCGGTGCAGACAGTCAAGTTCGTGCCCCTCGGCGAAGCCGAGGCCCGCCGTCACTACGAGGACCCGAGCAGGCCCAGGACCGGTGCCAGTCCGCGCGGGCGCTGATCGACCGGCAGGTGGTCGACGAAGTGCACCGGGCAGCCCAGGGCCTGCGCGCCGCCGTCCGCGATACGGTCGTCGCCGACCATCAGTACATCGGCGGGTGACAGGCCGAGCCGGTCGCAGGCGACCCTGAAGATCGCCGGGTCGGGCTTCTGTGCGCCCAGCTCGAAGGAGAGCAAGTAGGCGTCGACCAGCCCGTCCAGTCCGTGCGCGCGGAAGATCGGCCGGAGGTCCCATCCGATGTTGCTCACTACAGCCACCGGGAGCCCCCGCCCACGCAGTTCACGCAGCGTCGATTCGGTATCCGGGTAGGTCCGCCATGCGGCGGGCATCATGTGGCGGTCGTACAGTGCCTGCGCCAACTCCGTTACTGGTAGCCCAGCTTCCTGGGCCAGTGCGGTGTAGGCGGCCCGGTGTCGGCCGGCACTCAGGTCCCGCTCGCGCCAGAGCGTTTCGAGGTGCGTGGGCACGTGCCGCGGTGCCGGTCCGCCTGGAAGCGCTCCGTACTCCGTCAGCCGCCTTACCAAGTCGGCGAACTCGTCGTCGGCCGGACGGATGCCAGCCGACGTCAGGACCGCGCCGAGCCACTCTGCGGTCGACTCGATGCGCAGCAGTGTGCCGGAGAAGTCGAACATCACACCTTTGATCATGTCGTGATGGTACGGCGGTCAAGCTGGAGGATCAGAACGGCAACTTCCCCTTCGGCAAGGCCACGACAACCGCTTCACAGCCCGTCCCACCGGTTCAGGCCGGCAACTGCCAACGATGATGCCGTTCTCGGTGTAGCCGGCCATGCCTACTGGTGGTCTCCGATATTCGGTGGTGCTGAATAGACCGGCAGCAGTCGCTCAGGTGCCGTTGTCAGCGGCGGTCAGTCAGCGTGGATGATGGCCCAGTGACGAACATCAGCGACGCCCACGTGAAGGTCCACTTCCGAATGGAGGTGGACGAGGACGGCTGGCCGCCGGCGAGCGTCGAGAGCCTGTGGGCAGTGGACCTCGGCGACGGAACGGTTCGTCTCGACAACACTCCATGGTTCGTCCGCGGGGTCGCCAGTGGCGATGTCATCCGCGTGGACATCGATAACGACGGCCTGCGCTGGGCCGGGGAGACCGTTCACGCCTCGGAGAACTGCACCATCCGGTTGATCGTGCTGAAGGACGGAGGCTCAGCTGCGGCCCGACAGACCGTGCTGGAGACCTTCCACCGACTCGGCACCACCGGCGAGGGCATTGAGCAGTTCCGGATGGTCGCGCTGGACATCCCGCCGGAAGCGGACATCCAGCGGATCCGCAAGCTGTTGGAACACGGCGAGGCGAAAGGTTGGTGGCACTGGGAAGAGGGATGTGTCACTGCCGCCTGGAGCGCCAGTGCAGGCACCGAGGACGACTGAGCGCCACCTCAACTCAGGTCAGCGAAGTCAGCGCGGTGTCGTAGGGTCCACGGCATGATCACGCGTCCCACAGGGCAGGCGGATGGGCCGTACGGCGCCGCCTTCCTACCGCGCCAGCAGATAGTCCTTCGGGCGCCCGAGCGACCGATCACTGATCCAGTGGCGAAGCTCGGCGGAGAGCCTGTCTGGCTCTCCGAACCCACCTGGCCCGTGGACCCGCGCACCAAGGTGCCCTTGGTGTTCATCGGTCAGTTCCCCATCCCTGGCGATGATTTCCGTCTGGCCTACCTCTTTCTCCACGAAGAAGACATCTGCATGGGTGGGATGGACCCGGAGGTCGGAGACGGCGTCCTACTGGTTCAGCCTGGAGGCCGTATCCCCTCCTTCGCAGTCGTCGGGCCGCCCGGAACGCGCGGTCGGACGCTCTGGCGCTGGGGGCCCGACGAATCGGAGATCCCCGTCGAGTGGCACGTCGATCTCCAACCGGTGTCGCCAGAGGTCGACTGTTCGATTGATGAGCACGCAGCCTGGGAGCGGAGCATGCGTGGCGACGGTCCTGACGTCGATCTTCCCGGCGGCGAGGACCTGCATGACTACTTCGGTGGTGCCGCCTGCTACCCCAACTGTTACGCGCGGGTCGAGTCCCCCTGGCAGTTCCTCTTCAAGATCAGCGACGGCGGCGAAGCCGAGGACGACCCGTACTTCCTCAACTTCGGCTACGGCTACGGATTCGCCTTCGTCAGCCCCGATCACCGCGAAGGACGCTTCTTCTGGGAATGCTCATAGCGACGCGCCAGCTCGGCCGCGCAGCCGTTCCGGCTGGCGCCTGCCGACCAGAACTGGGCGCACTCGATGCTGACTCCCAGGAGCCGATGGAGGACTGCGGGAGGCATCTGAGCGGCGAGATCGAGCAGGGTCACCTTCCTCGATCAAGGCATCGTTGCCGAGTACGACACCTTCGTCGCGGGGATCATGCGCGGTGACCTTCGACGACAGCTGGACTGACTACCGTTAGGACATGGAGGGCCTACCGGCCTACCCGCGAGGGGGCCGGTAAGCCCTCCTTCTGTGCGTCTCTAGGGAAAACCGCAGTCCAGGGTGACCAGACTGGGCCGGACACGGGTCGGACCGCGCCGCGGACCTTTCGCGACCGGCGTTTCCCGGCATCTCACCCCGAGAGGTTGACATCCTGATGTCGAACGAGGCGAAGCTCCGCGACTATCTGAAGCGGGCGATCTCCGATCTCCACGAGACTCGCGAACAGCTTCGAGAGGTGAGCGAGAAGAGCCGGGAGCCTATCGCCATCGTCGGGATGGCCTGCCGCTACCCGGGCGGGGTGCGTTCGCCCGAGGAGTTGTGGGAGCTGGTGCTGGGCGGGGTGGATGCGGTGTCCGGGTTCCCGGCCGACCGGGGGTGGGACCTGGAGGCGCTGTTCGATCCGGACCCCGAGCGGCTGGGGACGACGTACACGCGCGAGAGCGGATTCCTGCACGACGCCGGTGAGTTCGACCCGGCGTTCTTCGGTATCTCGCCGCGCGAGGCGCTGGCGATGGATCCGCAGCAGCGGCTGCTGCTGGAGACCTCCTGGGAGGCCGTCGAGCGGGCGGGCATTTCGCCGGAGGCGCTGAGCGGGACGGCCACCGGCGTGTTCATCGGGGCCGGCCATGGCGGCTACGACAGTGCCTCCGCCCGTCCCGAGGAGGTCGGCGGGCACCTACTGACCGGGAACACCGTCAGCGTGGCGTCCGGGCGGATCTCCTACGTGCTGGGCCTGGAGGGCCCGGCGGTGACGGTGGACACGGCGTGCTCCTCCTCGCTGGTGGCGCTGCACCTGGCCGTCCAGTCGCTGCGGCGCGGGGAGTGCTCGCTGGCGCTCGCGGGCGGGGTGACGGTGATGTCGACTCCGCAGATGTTCGTGGAGTTCTCCCGCCAGCGCGGGTTGGCTCCGGACGGGCGGTGCAAGCCGTTTGCGGCCGCTGCCGACGGGACCGCTTGGAGCGAGGGCGCCGGAGTGCTGCTCGTGGAGCGGCTGTCGGACGCGCGGCGCAACGGGCACCGGGTGCTGGCGGTGGTGCGCGGCACGGCCGTCAACCAGGACGGTGCGAGCAACGGTCTGACGGCGCCGAACGGGCCCTCCCAGCAGCGGGTGATCCGCCGGGCGCTGGCCGACGCGGGCGTGTCGGCCGCCGAGGTCGACGTGGTCGAGGCGCACGGGACGGGAACCACGCTGGGTGACCCGATCGAGGCGCAGGCGCTGCTTGCGACGTACGGTCAGGATCGTGAACGGCCGCTGCTGCTGGGATCGTTGAAGTCCAACATCGGGCACACCCAGGCGGCGGCCGGCGTTGCGGGCGTGATCAAGACGGTGCTCGCGATGCGGCACGGCGTGCTGCCGGGGACGCTGCACGTGGACGCGCCCTCGCCGCACGTGGATTGGAGTGCGGGTGCCGTCGAGCTGGTCACCGAGCAGACGGCCTGGCCGGTCAACGCCTGGCCGCAGCGGGCGGGCGTGTCCTCCTTCGGGGTCAGCGGGACGAACGCGCATGTGATCATCGAGCAGGCTCCCGAGGGGGAGGAGGGGGAGGCGGCTTCTCAGGACGGCTCGCTGCCCTGGCTGCTGTCGGCCCGCAGCGCGGACGCCCTGCGTACCCAGGCCGAGCGGTTGGCCGCCCACCTGCGCGCCCGCGCCGACCTGGCCCCCGCCGACCTTGCGTACTCGCTCGCCACCACCCGGGCACTGATGGAGCATCGCGCGGTGGTGGTGTCCGGCGATCGCGCGGAGGTGCTGAGCAGTCTGGACGCGCTTGCGGAGGGGCGGGCGGCAGGCGGGCTGTTCGACGGCGTGGCGACGGACCGGGCGGCGACGGCGTTCCTCTTCTCGGGCCAGGGCTCGCAACGGCTCGGCATGGGAAGGGAGTTGTACGGCCGCTTCGCGGTGTTCGCGGAGGCGTTCGACGCGGTCTGCGGGGAGTTCGAGGCGCCGGTCCGGGAGGTGGTGTGGGGCGAGGACCAGGAGCTGCTGAACCGGACGGACTTCGCCCAGGCGGGGCTGTTCGCCGTCGAGGTGGCGCTGTTCCGGCTGCTCGAATCCTTCGGTGTCCGACCGCAGTTCGTGGCCGGTCACTCGATCGGCGAGGTCGCGGCCGCGCATGTGGCGGGGGTGTTCTCGCTGGCGGACGCCTGCGCCCTGGTCGCGGCGCGGGGTCGGTTGATGGAGGCGTTGCCGGCCGGTGGTGCGATGGCGGCGTTGCGGGCGTCGGAGGCTGAAGTTCTGCCGCTGCTGAGTGAGTTCGTCTCGATCGCGGCGGTGAACGGTCCGTCGTCGGTGGTGATCTCCGGTACCGAGGCTGCGGTGGAGGAGGTCTGCGGGCACTTCGCCAGGTGCACCCGTTTGCGGGTCTCGCACGCGTTCCACTCGCCGCTGATGGACCCGATGCTCGAAGACTTCCGCGCGGTGGTGGAGGGCCTGACGCTGAACGCGCCGGCGATGACTGTGGTTTCGAACCTAACGGGCGAACTCGCCACGCCCGAGCAGCTCTGCGAGCCGCAGTACTGGGTGGACCACGTCCGCCAGGCCGTCCGCTTCGCCGACGGCGTCCGCATGCTCGCCGCCCAAGGGGTCGGGAACTTCCTGGAGTTGGGCCCGGACGGCGTACTGTCGGCGATGGCCCAGGAGTCGGCCGCCGATGCGCTGTTCGTTCCTGTGCTGCGCAAGGACCGAGAGGAGGAGGCCGGCGTCCTGCGCGCCCTGGCGCAGCTCCATGTGCACGGCGCGAAGGTCGACTGGTCCGCGCTCCTGGCTGACACCGCCGTCCGCCCGGTCGAGCTGCCCACCTACGCCTTCCAGCGCCAGCGCTTCTGGCTTGCTCCCGCCGCGCCGCAGCTGGCGCCCGCCACAGACGCGGCGGAGGCCGGCTTCTGGGCAGCAGTCGAGCAGGGTGACCTCGCCGCTGCCTCCGCAGCCCTGGGGATCACGGGCGCACCCGGCGCCGAAGCCTCGCTCGACGGCCTGCTCCCGGTGCTGGGCTCCTGGCGCCGCGAGCGCCGCGTCCGTGCCACGATCGACGGGTGGTCCTACCGGACGACCTGGACCGCCGTGACCGGCGCCCCGAACGCAGCCCCGAACGCACCAGCGCAGGGCCGCTGGCTGGCCGTGCTGCCCGACAGCGCCGCCGCCGGCACCTGGATCGACCGCCTCCTCGACGGCCTCGACGCCTGCGGGCTTCCCGTCGAGCGCCTGGTGCTGTCCGCAGCCGAAGGCGCCCCCGCCGACCAGCTGCGCGCGGCCAGCGCTGCCGACGACCGGCCGTTCGCCGGCGTGCTGTCGCTGCTGGCGCTGGACGAGCGCCAGCACCCGGAATTTCCCTCCGTGCCACGCGGGTTGGCCGCCTCGACCGAGCTGCTCCAGGCGCTGGAGCAGGCCGGAATCCAGGCGCCGCTGTGGTGCGCCACCCGCGGCGCGGTCGCAGCCGACCGGCTGGACGTGCTGTCCAGCCCGGTCCAGGCGCAGGTCTGGGGCCTGGGCCGGGTGGCCGCGCTGGAGTACCCGCAGCGCTGGGGCGGGTTGGTCGACCTTCCCCTGGAGCTGGACGCCCGCACGGCGGCCCGGCTGGCCGCCGCGCTCGGGGGCACACCGGAGGACCAGGTGGCGATCCGCTCCTCCGGCATCCTCGCCCGCCGCATCGAGCGCGTCCCCGCGCGAACCGGCCCGGACGCTGACTGGCGGGTCCCGCGCGGCACCGTCCTGGTGACCGGCGGCACGGGCGCGCTGGGCGCCCGCGTCGCGCGTCGGCTGGCCGAGTGCGGCGCCGAACACCTGCTGCTGACCAGTCGGCGCGGCCCGGCAGCCTCCAACGCGGACGCTCTCAAAGCCGAGTTGGAGGCGCTCGGGGCCAGGGTCACGGTGGCGGCCTGCGACGTTGCGGACCGCGAGGCGCTGGCGCGGCTGCTCGACGGCATCCCGGCGGCGCTGCCGCTGAGCGGCGTCGTCCACGCGGCCGGTGTGCTGGACGACGGGGTGCTGGCGTCGCTGACCGTCGACCGGTTCGCGGCCGTCCTGCGGGCGAAGGCCGAATCCGCCCGCCACCTGGACGAGTTGACCCGCGCGCACGAGCTCTCGATGTTCGTGCTGTTCTCCTCGATCACCGGCGTGCTGGGCAACGCCGGACAGGCCAACTACGCGGCGGCCAACGCCTACCTGGACGCCCTGGCCGAGCAGCGCCGCTCGCTGGGCCTGCCCGCCACCTCGGTCGCCTGGGGCGCCTGGGCGGACGGCGGCATGGCGACGGGCACCGCGCCTGACCGGGTGCGCCGCGGCGGCCTGGTCCCGATGGACCCCGAGCAGGCGATCGCCGCACTGCTGCGGGCCGTCGCCCGCGGCACCACCTGCGTGACCGTGGCCGACGTCGACTGGGAGCCGCTGACCGCCGCGCTGACGGCTGCCCGGCCCAGCCCGCTGATCGCCGAACTTCCCGAGGTGCGCCGCCTGTTGGAGGCGTCGGCGACTGTCGCCCCGGACGGTTCCTGGCGCGAGCGCCTCGCCGCCCTGTCGCCGGCCGAGCAGGACCGCGTGCTGGTCGAGCTGATCCGGGCGGAGATCGCCCGCGTGCTGGGCCACGCCTCGGTCGGCGCGGTCGACGTCCACCGCGCCTTCCGCGAGCTGGGTTTCGACTCGCTCACCGCCGTCGAGCTGCGCAACCGGCTGACGGCCGTAACCGGCCTGCGGCTGCCCGCCACCCTGCTCTTCGACCACCCGACCACCACCGCGGTGGCGCAGTACCTGCGCGCCGAGCTGCTGGGCACCCCGGAAGCCGCGGCCCTCCTACCGGCCACCACCGCCACCGACGAGCCGATCGCCATCGTGGCGATGGCCTGCCGCTACCCGGGCGGGGTGAGCACGCCGGAGGAGTTCTGGGAGCTGCTCGCCTCCGGAACGGACGGCATCACCGCCTTCCCGCCGGACCGCGGCTGGGACGCCGAGGGGCTCTACGACCCCGATCCGGACCACCAGGGCACCAGTTACGTGCGCGACGGCGGATTCATCAGCGACCTGGCCGGGTTCGACGCGGGCTTCTTCGGCATCTCGCCGCGCGAGGCGCTGGCGATGGATCCGCAGCAGCGGCTGCTGCTGGAGACCGCCTGGGAGACCGTCGAGCGGGCCGGGATCGCGGCGCACTCGCTGCGCGGGAGCGCGACCGGCGTCTTCGTCGGCTCCAACTTCCAGGACTACCAGACCCTGTTGGCGGACACCAGGGACGACGTCGCCGGCTACCTGATGACCGGCAACGCGGCGAGCGTGGTCTCCGGGCGGCTCTCCTACGCCTTCGGCTTCGAGGGCCCGGCGGTGACGGTCGACACGGCCTGCTCCTCCTCGCTGGTCGCGCTGCACCTGGCCGCCCAGTCGCTGCGGCGCGGGGAGTGCTCGTTGGCGCTGGTGGGCGGGGTGACCGTGATGTCCACCCCGCAGGTGTTCGTGGAGTTCTCCCGCCAGCGCGGACTGGCCCCGGACGGGCGCTGCAAGCCGTTCGCGGCGGCGGCCGACGGCACGGGCTGGGCCGAGGGCGTGGGCCTGCTGCTGGTCGAGCGCCTCTCGGACGCCCGACGCAACGGTCACCGCGTCCTCGCGGTGGTGCGCGGCAGCGCGGTCAACCAGGACGGCGCCTCCAACGGCCTGACCGCCCCCAACGGACCCTCCCAGCAGCGGGTGATCCGCCAGGCGCTCGCGGACGCGGGCCTGTCGCCCTCCGACGTGGACGCCGTCGAGGCGCACGGCACGGGCACCCGGCTGGGTGACCCGATCGAGGCGCAGGCGCTGCTCGCGACCTACGGCCAACGGCGTCAACACCCGCTGCTGCTCGGCTCGGTGAAGTCCAACATCGGTCACACCCAGGCCGCCGCGGGCGTCGCCGGAGTGATCAAGATGGTGCTGGCGATGCAGCACGGCGTGCTGCCCGGGAGCCTGCACATCGACGCGCCGACGCCGCACGTGGACTGGTCGGCGGGCGCGGTCGAGCTGCTCACCGAGCCGACCCCCTGGCCGTCCGACGACCGGCCGCGCCGGGCCGGCGTCTCCTCCTTCGGCGTCAGCGGCACCAACGCCCACGTGATCCTGGAAGCGGCCCCCACCCCCGATCCCCAGCCCGCGCCCGAAGCGGCGGTCACCCTGCCCTGGGTCCTCTCGGCCAAGGGCGCGGACGCGTTGCGCGAGCAGGCCCGCCGCCTGGCCGCGCAGGTCCGCGCCACCGAGGACTGCGACCTCACCGCCGTCGCCCACTCGTTGGCCACCACTCGGACCGCCATGGAGCACAGGGCCACCGTCGTCGCCGCCGACCGTGACGGGTTCCTGGCCGGGCTGGACGCGCTGGCCGAGGGCCGCGCCGCGGCCGGGCTGAGCGAGGGCCGGTGCGACACCCCGGGCGAGACGGTCTTCGTCTTCCCCGGCCAGGGCTCCCAGTGGGCCGGCATGGCACTCGAACTCCTGGACACCGCACCGGCCTTCGCCGAGCGGATGAACGAATGCGCGGCCGCGCTGCAGCAGTTCACCGACTGGTCGCTGCTGGACGTACTGCGCAGCGCTCCTGACGCACCGTCACTGGATCGGGTCGACGTGGTCCAGCCGGTGCTGTTCGCCGTCATGGTCTCGCTCGCCGAGCTCTGGCGGGCGCACGGCGTGGAGCCGGCGGCCGTGGTGGGCCACTCCCAGGGCGAGATCGCGGCCGCCTGCGTGGCAGGAGCGCTCAGCCTGGACGACGCCGCCCGGGTGGTCGCGCTGCGCAGCCGGGCGCTGACCGCGCTCGCGGGCCTCGGCGGCATGGTCTCCGTCGCCCAGGGTGTCGAGCAGGTGCGGCAGCGGCTGCTGCCCTGGGACGAGCGCCTCTCGGTCGCCGCTGTCAACGGTCCGAGCTCCGTCGTGGTCTCCGGCGAGCCGGAGGCCCTGGCGGAGCTGCTGGCCGGCTGCGAGGGCGACGGCGTCCGGGCCCGCCGGATCCCGGTGGACTACGCCTCGCACTCCGCCCAGGTGGAGCGCATCGAGCAGGAGCTGCTCACGGTGCTGGCGCCGATCGCGCCGCGCTCGGCGGACATCCCGTTCTACTCCACGCTCGAGGGCGCCCCGATCGACACCGCCGCGCTGGACGCCGCGTACTGGTACCGGAACCTGCGCGGCACGGTGCTGTTCGAGCAGGCCACCCGCGCGCTGCTGGACGACGGCTACCGGGTCTTCGTCGAGGCCGGCCCGCACCCGGTGGTGACCACCGCCGTGCAGGAGACAGTGGAGGCCGCCGGCGCGACCGCCGCCGCGACGGGCACGCTGCGGCGCGAGGAGGGCGGGCTCGACCGCTTCCTGCACTCGCTCGGCGAGGCCCGCAACCACGGCGCCCGGATCGACTGGGAGGTGTTCTTCGGCGGCCGGGAGATCCGCCCGGCCCAGCTGCCGACGTACGCGTTCCAGCACCAGCGGTACTGGCCCGCGCCCTCGGACGCCGCCGGCGACGTCGGCTCGGCGGGCCTCGGTGCGCTGGACCACCCGCTGCTGACCGCCGCGCTCGAACTCCCGGACGGTGAGGGCCTGGTGGCCACCGCCCGCTGGTCGCTGCGCACCCACCCCTGGCTGGCCGAGCACGCCGTGGCGGGTCGGGTGATCGTGCCCGGCGCTGCGCTCGCGGAGGCGGTGATCCGGGCCGGTGACGAGCTCGGCTGCGGCCGACTGGACGAACTCACCCTGCACGCACCGGTGTTGCTCGCCGAGCGCGGCGAGCTTCAGGTGCAGATCGCGGTCGGTGTGCCGGACGCCGCCGGGCTGCGGCCGGTCACCGTGCACACCCGGGCCGAAGGCGACGAGGCGTGGACCCTGCACGCCACCGGCGCGCTCTCGGCGCCGGTCGCCGAGCCCGCCGACGCCCTCACCGCCTGGCCCCCGCCCGGCGCGCAACCGGTCCCCGTGGATGGCCTCTACCCTGAACTGCTCGCCCGGGGCTACGCGTTCGGCCCGGTCTTCCAGGGCCTGCGGACAGCGTGGCGGCACGGCGAGACCCTCTACTCAGAGGTGCGGCTGCCCGAGCAGGCCCATGGCGACGCGGCCCGCTTCGGCATCCACCCGGCGCTGCTGGACGCCGCGCTGCACGCCGCCCACCTCACCCCGACAGACGACCGCGCCCGCCTGCCCTTCTCCTGGACGGGCGTCTCGCTGCACGCGGCCGGCGCCACCGAGCTGCGGGTCAGGCTGACCCCCGCCGGTCCGGACGCCGTCCGGGTGCTGATGGCCGACCGGACGGGCCGTCCGGTGGCCGTGATCGACTCGCTGGTGGTCCGCCCGCTCGCGGTCGAGGCCGCCGCCCCGGCCCCGGCCGTGGTCCGGGACGCGCTCTTCCATCTGGAGTGGACCGCGCTCCCGGAGAGCGAGCCGACTGCACGAAACCCGGTCCGCTGGGCACTGGCCGGCGGCGATCCGGACGGCTCGGCCGCCACCAGCGGCCTGCCGCTGTACGACTGGGACGACCAGCCGGGCGCCGAACTCCCCGACACCGTCCTCCTCCTGGCGACCTCCCCGACCGAAACCCAGCTCCCCGCCCCCGCCCTGGACCGCGTCCTGGAGCTGCTGCAACGCTGGCTCGCCGACGAGCGCTGCGCGCGGACCCGGCTGGTCGTGGCCACCCGCGAGGCGGTCGCCCCCGACGCCGCCGGCGACGTCCGCGACCTGCCCGGCGCCGCCGTCTGGGGCCTGATCCGCTCGGCGCAGACCGAGCACCCCGGCCGGATCACGCTGGTGGACGTCGACGGCCACCCCGCCTCCTGGCGCGCGCTGCCCGCCGCCGTCGACACGGGCGAACCCCAACTGGCCCTGCGCCAGGGCACCGCCCACGCGCCGCGGCTGGCCCGCACCCACGGCGCCCACATCCTCACCCTCCCCACGGACGAAGCCGCCTGGCGCCTGGACATCCCCGAGAAGGGCACCGTCGACAACCTGGTGCTGGCGCCGGCCCCGGACGCGGCGGCGCCGCTGGAGCCGGGCCAGGTCCGGATCGCGGTGCGGGCCGCCGGGCTGAACTTCCGCGACGTCCTCAACGCGCTCGGTATGTACCCGGGCGGGGCGCGGTTCCTTGGCGCCGAGGCGGCCGGCGTCGTGGTCGAGACCGGCCCGGGGGTCACCGAACTGGCCCCCGGCGACCGGGTGATGGGCATGGTGGAGGGCGGCTTCGGCCCGCTGGCCGTCGCCGACCACCGGGTGCTGGTACGGATCCCCGAGCGGCTGACCTTCGCCGAGGCGGCCACTGTCCCCGTCGCCTTCCTGACCGCCTCCTACGCGCTGCGCGACCTGGCCGGCCTCGGCGCCGGCGAGTCCGTGCTGGTGCACGCCGCCGCCGGCGGCGTCGGGATGGCCGCCACCCAGCTCGCCCGGCTGTGGGGCGCCGAGGTCTACGGCACCGCCGGCGAGCAGAAGCAGCAGCTGCTGCGCGCCGAGGGCTGGCCCGCCGAGCGGCTGGCCTCCTCGCGCACCCTCGACTTCGAGCAGAGCTTCCGCGCCGCCACCGGCGGCCGGGGCGTGGACGTCGTGCTCAACTCGCTGGCCGGGGAGTTCGTGGACGCCTCGCTGCGTCTGCTGCGGCCCGGCGGCCGCCTGGTCGAGATGGGCAAGACCGACATCCGCGCGGCCGACGAACTCGCCCTGGCCCACCCGGGCGTGGGCTACCGCGCCTTCGACCTGGTGGAGGCCGGACCGGAGCGCATCCAGCAGATGCTGACCGAGCTGGCCGAACTCTTCGAGCAGGGCGTCCTGCACCCGCTGCCGGTCACCGGCTGGGACGTCCGGCACGCCCGGGACGCCTTCCGGCACATGGCGCAGGCCCGGCACGTCGGAAAGCTGGTGCTCACCGTCCCGCGCGCCTGGGACCCGCAGGGCACCGTCCTGATCACCGGCGGCACCGGCGAGCTCGGCGGCCTGCTGGCCCGCCACCTGGTCGCCGAGCACGGCGTGCGCCACCTGCTGCTCACCAGCCGCCGCGGTATCGAGGGCCCCGGGGCCCGGGAGCTGCGCGACGAACTGACCGCCCAGGGCGCCGCCGTCACCGTGGCCGCCTGCGACGGCGCCGACCGCGAGGCACTGGCCGCGCTGCTGGCCGCCGTCCCGGCCGCTCACCCGCTCACCGCCGCCGTGCACGCCGCGGGCGTCCTGGACGACGGCGTGGTCTCCTCGCTCACCCCCGAGCGGCTGCGGACCGTCTCCCGCCCCAAGGCGGACGCCGCCTGGCACCTGCACGAGTTGACCGAACGCCTGGACCTGGCCGACCTGGTGCTGTTCTCCTCGGCGGCCGGCGTGCTCGGCTCCGCCGGGCAGGGCAACTACGCGGCGGCCAACGCCTTCCTGGACGGCCTCGCCCAGCACCGCCGGGTGCGCGGTCTTGCCACCACCTCGCTGGCCTGGGGCCTGTGGGCGCAGGCCAGCGCGATGACCGGCCACCTCGGCGAGGCCGACCTGGCCCGCTCCCGCCAGGCGGGCGGTCTGGCGCTGTCCAGCCGCGACGGACTCGCCCTCTTCGACGCCGCGCTGCCGGCGGCCCGGTCCCTGCTGGTGCCCGTCCGGCTGGACACCGCCGCGCTGCGCTCGCGCGAGCGGGAGGCCGTGCCCGTCCTGCTGCGCTCACTCGTCCGGGACGGCGCCCGGCGCACCGCGGACTCCGGGCGCGCGGCGGCCGGCGGCGGGCTGCGTGAGCGCCTGGCCGGGCGGGCCGCCGACGAGCGGCAGGCACTGCTGCTGGACCTGGTCACCTCCTGCGCCGCCGCCGTGCTGGGACACGCGAGCGCGGACCCGGTGCACGCCGGGCGTGCCTTCCGGGACCTGGGCTTCGACTCGCTGACGGCGGTGGAGCTGCGCAACCGGCTCGCCGCCGCGACCGGGCTGCGCCTGCCGGCCACCCTGGTCTTCGACTACCCGATGCCCGTCACCCTCGCGGAGCACCTGGACGATCGGCTCTTCGAGAAAGCCGTCCCCGCACCGGCACCCGCACCCGCACCGACCGCCCTCGCCGCCGACGAGCCGGTCGCGATCGTCGGCATGGCCTGCCGCTACCCCGGCGGCGTCCGCTCGCCGGAGGATCTGTGGCGGCTGGTGGCCGACGGCACGGACGCGATCGCCGGCTTCCCCACCGACCGCGGCTGGGACCTCGCCGGGCTCTATGACGCGCTGCCGCAGGACCCCGGCGCCGCCCGCCCGCTGGAGGGCGGATTCCTGTACGACGCCGCCGAGTTCGACGCCGACTTCTTCGGCATCGGCCCCCACGAGGCGAAGGCGATGGACCCCCAGCAGCGGCTGCTGCTGGAGACCGCCTGGGAGGCGGTCGAGCGCGCCGGGATCGACCCGAAGGCGCTGCGCGGCAGCCGGACCGGCGTCTTCGCCGGCCTCTCCTCCACCGACTACCTGACCGGCGCGAGCGAGGTCCCGCAGGAGCTGGCGGGGTACGTCAAGGCCGGAAACGCCGTCAGCGTGCTCTCCGGCCGGGTCTCCTACACCCTGGGCCTGGAGGGCCCGGCGGTGACGGTGGACACGGCCTGCTCCTCCTCGCTGGTCGCGCTGCACCTGGCCGCCCAGTCGCTGCGCAACGGCGAGTGCTCGCTCGCACTGGCGGGCGGGGTGACCGTGATGTCCTCCCCGGCGATCGTGGTCGACTTCTCGCGCCAGCGCGGCCTGGCGGCGGACGGACGCTGCAAGTCCTTCGCCGCCGCCGCCGACGGCACCGGGTTCTCCGAGGGCGTGGGCCTGCTGGTGGTCGAGCGCCTCTCGGACGCCCGCCGCAACGGTCACCGCGTCCTCGCGGTGGTGCGCGGCAGCGCGGTCAACCAGGACGGCGCCTCCAACGGCCTGACCGCCCCCAACGGCCCGTCCCAGCAGCGGGTGATCCAGCAGGCGCTGGCCGCCGCCGGACTCGCGGCCGCCGAGGTGGACGCGGTGGAGGCGCACGGCACGGGCACCCGGCTGGGTGACCCGATCGAGGCGCAGGCGCTGCTCGCGACCTACGGCCAGAACCGCGAACGCCCGCTGCTGCTCGGCTCGGTGAAGTCCAACATCGGTCACACCCAGGCCGCCGCGGGCGTCGCCGGGGTGATGAAGATGGTGCTGGCGATGCAGCACGGCGTGCTGCCCGGGAGCCTGCACATCGACGCGCCGACGCCGCAGGTGGACTGGTCGGCGGGCGCGGTCGAGCTGCTCACCGAGCCGACCCCCTGGCCGTCCGACGAGCACCCGCGCCGGGCCGGCGTCTCCTCCTTCGGCGTCAGCGGCACCAACGCCCACGTGATCCTGGAAGCAGCCCCGGCCGTCGAGCCGGGGGCTCCTGCCCCGAGCGAGCGGGCCGTGCCGTGGCTGCTCTCCGCCCGCACCGCACCGGCCCTGCGCGGCCAGGCCCGCGCGCTGCTCGCCCACCTGGACACCCCGGCGGGGGAGGGCACGCCGCTCGACCTCGCCCACGCGCTGGCCACCACCCGCGCCACCCTCGAACACCGCGCCGTCGTCCTCGGCAGCACCGGCCAGGAGCTGCGCGCCGCCCTGCGCGCTCTCGCCGAGGGCGCGCCCGCCCCCGGTCTGCTGAACGGCCGGGCCGGCTCGGGACGGCCGCGCAGGACCGTCCTGGTCTTCCCGGGCCAGGGTTCCCAGTGGGCCGGCATGGGCGCCGAACTGCTCGACACCGCGCCGGTGTTCGCCGCCCGGATGGACGCCTGCGAGCAGGCGCTGGCGCCCTGGGTCGACTGGTCGCTGACTGCCGTGCTGCGCGGCTCTCCTGACGCACCGTCACTGGACCGGGTCGAGGTGGCCCAGCCCGCGCTGTGGGCCGTGATGGTCTCGCTGGCCGAACTGTGGCGCAGCCACGGCCTGGTGCCCGCCGCTGTACTCGGCCACTCGCAGGGCGAGATCGCGGCGGCCTGCGTGGCCGGGGTGCTCTCGCTCGCGGACGCGGCCAAGGTGGTCGCGCTGCGCAGCAGGGCCATCGCCGAGGAGCTGTCCGGGCGCGGCGGCATGGTGGCGGTCACCGCCTCGCACCAGGAGATCCTGCGCAGCCTGGCGCCCTGGGGCGAGCGGATCTCGGTCGCCGCCGTCAACGGGCCGGCCACCGTGGTCGTCTCGGGCGAGCCGCAGGCGCTGGACGAGCTGATCGCCGCCTGCACGGCGGACGGCGTCCGGGCCAAGCGGATCCCCGTCGACTACGCCTCGCACTCCGCGCAGGTCGAACTGATCCGCGACACCCTGCTGAGCGAGCTGGCCGGCATCGAGACCCGCCCCGGCACGATCCCGTTCTTCTCCACCGTCACCGGCGACTGGCTGGACGGCGACACCGCGCTCGACGCGCACTACTGGTACCAGAACCTGCGGCGCACCGTCCGGCTGGAGGAGTCGCTGCGCGCGCTGCTGCGCCAGGGCCACGACGTCTTCGTCGAGTCCAGCCCGCACCCGGTCCTCACCACCGGGATCGAGGACACCGCCGCCGCCGAGGAGGCCGAGGTGGTCGTCATCGGGTCGCTGCGCCGCGACGACGGCGGACCGCTGCGCGTGCTCGCCTCGCTCGCCGAGGCCCATGTGCACGGCGTCCGGATCGACTGGCGGGAGAGCGTCGCGGGCGGGCGCCCGGTGGACCTGCCGACGTACGCCTTCCAGCGCGAGCGGTACTGGCTGGACGCGGCCCCGGCCGTCGCCGGGCGCCGGGCCGAACCGAGCGGTCTCGATACGATCATCCGCTCGGCGCACGACGGCTCAGCTCACCTCACCGGCACCGTCGGCCTGCGCAGCCACCCCTGGCTCGCCGACCACCGGGTGCTGGACGCGGCGGTGCTCCCCGGCACGGCGCTGCTCGACTGGGCGGTCCGCGCGGGGGACGAGACCGGCTGCGCGGTGGTCGCGGAGTTCATCGAGCACCTGCCGCTGACGCTGCCCGAGGACGGCGCCGCCGAGGTGCAGCTGAGCGTCGGCGCACCCGACGCCGCCTCGGGCCTGCGCCCGGTCACCGTGTACACGCGGACCGAGGCGCACGGCCCGTGGACCCGCAACGCCTCCGGAACGCTCGGTGCCGCCGCAGCCGATCCCGACGTGACCTGGTCCGACAGCTGGCCGCCGGCCGGGGCCCGGCCCGTCGACCCGGAGCCGCTGCACCGGCGGCTCGCCGAGCACGGCTACGGCCACGGACCCTTGTTCGACACCGTCCGGGCGCTGTGGCAGCGCGACGGCGAGACCTTCGCCGAGGTGGCCCTCGCCGAGCCCGAGCCCGCCGCGGCGGACGGGTTCCGGGTCCACCCCGCCCTGCTGCAGACCCTCCTGACGCTGGGGACCGCCGACACCGTGCCCGCCCTCCCGTACGCCTGGCGCGGCGTCCGCGTCCTGGCCACCGGCGCCGACGCGCTGCGGGTCCGGCTCGCCCCCGCGCCGGACGGCACCCTCGCGCTGACCGCCGTCGACGGGAGCGGCGCGCCCGTGCTGAGCGCCGAGTCGGTGGCCGTCCGGCCCATCGACGCGGACCGGTTCGGCCAGGCCGCCCGCCAGGACGCGCTGTTCGACGTCCGGTGGATCCCGCTGGCGGGCGTCGACTCGCCGGTGGGGACGCTCCCGGACCTAGTGCCGCGTCAGGCAACCCTCGCCGGGCAAAGGTTGCCTGACGCGGCACTAGCAGCCCTGGCGGAACCGATTCCCGACACCGTCCTGCTGCGGCTCGCGGCCGATGCCTCCGTAGCGGAGGTACTGGCCGTGGCCCAGTCCTGGCTGGCCGACGCCCGCTGCGCGCACGCGCGCCTGGTCCTGGCGACCCGGGGCGCGGTCGCCACCGGTCCGGCCGACCGGGCTCCTGCGCTGGAGCACGCCGCGGTGTGGGGGCTGATCCGCTCCGCGCAGTCGGAGAACCCGGACCGCTTCCTGCTCGCCGACCTGGACGGGGAGCAGGCCTCCGAGCAGGCGCTGCCGGCGGCCGTGGCCGCCGCCGTCGCGGCCGGGGAGTCCCAACTCGCCCTGCGTGCCGGGACGGTGACCGTGCCGCGACTGAGCCGGGTGGCCCTTGTCGAGCCGGACCCGGCCGCCGGGCCGGTCTGGACGTGGGACGCCCACGGCGGCGGCACCGTGCTCATCACCGGCGGCACCGGCACGCTCGGCGCCCTGGTCGCCCGCCACCTGGTCACCCGGCACGGCGTGCGCCACCTGCTGCTGACCGGCCGGCGCGGCCCGGCCGCCCCCGGCGCCGAGGCCCTGCGCGCCGAACTCGCCGCGCTGGGCGCCGAGGTCGCCGTCGTCGCCTGCGACGCCGCCGACCGCGATCGGCTGGCCGAGGTGCTCGCCGCGATCCCGGCCGCGCACCCGCTGAGCGCCGTCGTGCACGCGGCCGGCGTCCTGCACGACGGGCTGCTGGAGAGCATGACGGCCGACCAACTCGCAGCCGTGCTACGCCCCAAGGCGGACGCCGCCCGGAACCTGCACGAGCTGACCCGCGACGCCGGGCTCTCGGCCTTCGTGCTCTTCTCCTCCTTCGCCGGTGTCGCCGGCGGCCTGGCCCAGGCCAACTACGCGGCGGCCAACAGCTACCTCGACGCCCTCGCCCAGCACCGCCGGGCGCAGGGCCTGCCGGCCGTCTCGCTGGCGTGGGGATACTGGGGAGAATCCAGTGAAATGACCGGCACGCTGGACCGCGTGGATGTTGCACGCTTCGCGCGTTCCGGAATGCTGCCGCTCTCGGCCGAGCAGGGGCTCGGCCTGCTCGACGCGGCGTCGACCCTCGACAGCCCGCTGCTCGTCCCGGTCCGGCTGGACCTGCGGGCGCTGGGCTCGGCCGACGTCCCGTCGCTGCTGCGCGGGCTCGCGCCCGCCCGGCGCACCCCCGCACGGCGGACGGCCACCGCGGCGGCTGCCGCCGACCACGGGGTCCGCGAGCGGCTGGCCGGCTTGAGCGAGGCCAGGCAGCAGAGCCTGCTGGTCGAGCTGATCGCCGGTCACGTCGCCACCGTGCTCGGCCACGCCACCACCGGCGCGATCGACGCGGACCGCGGCTTCCTGGACCTCGGGATGTCCTCGCTGACCGCCGTCGAGCTGCGCAACCGCCTCAACGCCGAGACCGGCCTGCGGCTGCCCACCACGGCGGTCTTCGACCACCCGACCCCGATCGGCCTGGCCCGCCACCTGCGCGAGCGCCTCGGCGCGCAGGCCGGCCCGGGTGCCGGGACCGAGTCCCCGGTCTTCGCCGAACTGGCGGCCTTGGAGGCGGCCTTCGCCGGGGCCGCCCTCGGCGACGAGGCCAGGGCCCGGCTGGTCAGCCGGCTCAAGTCCCTCCAGTGGGCCCTCGACACGGCCGACGCCGTTGACGACGGCCAGGACCAGGAGGACGGCGGCGCCGACCTGGCGGCCTCCACCGACGACGAGATGTTCGACCTGATCGACCGCGAACTCGGCCTCGCCTGACCGCCCCTTCCGTACCGCCCCCTTCCGTACCGCCAGTTCCGAACTGCGAGGTTTTCCTCCCATGGCCAGCGCCAGCACCTCCGAAGACAAGCTCCGCGACTACCTCAAGAAGGTCACCGCAGACCTGCGGCGCACCCGGCAGCGCCTGGAGTCCGTCGAGGCAAGGCAGAACGAGCCGATCGCCATCGTCGCCATGGCGTGCCGGTACCCGGGAGGCGTCCGCTCACCCGAGGACCTCTGGCGGCTGGTCGCGGACGGCGGCGACGCGATCGGGGACCTTCCGCAGGACCGCGGCTGGGCCGTCGAGTCGCTCTACGACCCCGTCCCCGGCACGCCCGGCAAGAGCTACGTGCGCCACGGCGGGTTCGTCGACGGGGTGGGCGACTTCGACGCGGACCTCTTCGGCATCGCGCCGCGCGAGGCGCTGGCGATGGACCCGCAGCAGCGGCTGCTCCTGGAGGCGGCCTGGGAGGCGATCGAGCGGGCCAGGATCAACCCGGCCTCGCTGCGCGGCAGCGAGACCGGCGTCTTCATCGGCGGCGCCGACACCGACTACGGCTCGCTGGCCCGGCAGTCCGAGGAGACCGAGGGGCACCTGCTGACCGGTGGCGCGGTGAGCGTGCTCTCCGGCCGGATCGCCTACACCTTCGGCCTGGAGGGACCGGCCGTCACGGTCGACACCGCGTGCTCCTCGGCCCTGGTCGCGCTGCACCTGGCCGTCCGCGCGCTGCGCGCCGGCGAGTGTTCGATGGCGCTGGCGGGCGGCGTCGCGGTGATGCCGACCACGCGCCTGTTCACCGAGTTCTCGCGACAGCGCGGCCTGGCCCCTGACGGCCGCTGCAAGCCCTTCGCCGAGGCCGCCGACGGCACCTCCTGGGCCGAGGGCGTCGGCCTGCTGCTGGTCGAACGCCTCTCGGACGCGCGCCGCAACGGGCACCAGGTGCTGGCGGTGGTGCGCGGCACCGCGGTCAACCAGGACGGCGCCAGCAGCCGCCTCACCGCCCCCAACGGCCCCTCCCAGCAGCGCGTGATCCGCGCGGCCCTCGGCAACGCCCAGCTCTCCGCCGACCAGGTCGACGCGGTCGAGGCGCACGGGACCGGGACGACGCTGGGCGACCCGATCGAGGCGCAGGCGCTGCTCGCGACCTACGGGCAGAACCGTGACCGGCCTTTGCAGCTGGGGTCGATCAAGTCCAACATCGGCCACGCGCAGGCGGCGGCGGGTGTGGCCGGCGTGATCAAGATGGTGATGGCGATGCGGCACGGTGTGCTGCCGCGCACGCTGCACGTGGACGCGCCGTCCTCGCACGTGGACTGGAGTGCGGGCGCCGTCGAGCTGCTCACCGAGCGGACGGACTGGCCCGCCACGGGCCGGCCGCGCCGGGCGGGCGTGTCGGCGTTCGGGATCAGCGGCACCAACGCGCACGTGCTGCTCGAGCAGGCGGAGGCGGCCGAGGTGCTGCCCGCGCAGGAGCCGGTGACCTCGCCCGGCGTCGTGCCGTGGGTGCTCTCCGGGAAGACCGACGCCGCGCTGCGCGGGCAGGCGGCCCGGCTGCTGGACCACCTGCGGCAGGGTGGCGGGCCCGGCCTCGCCCTGGACACCGGCTTCTCGCTGGCCACGGGGCGTTCGACGCTCGCGCACCGTGCGGTGGTCCTGGCGGCGGACCGCTCCGAGGCGCTGGCGGCCCTGGCTTCGGGTGAGACCGCCGTCGGGTTGATCGAGGGTTCGGCGCGGGCGGGCAGGACGGCGTTCCTGTTCTCGGGGCAGGGATCGCAGCAACTCGGTATGGGACGGGAGTTGTACGGCCGCTTCCCGGTGTTCGCGGAGGCCTTCGACGCGGTGTGCGCCGGGTTCGAGGCGCCGGTGCGGGAGGTCGTGTGGGGGACGGACGAGGAGCTGCTGAACCGGACGGACTTCGCACAGGCGGGGTTGTTCGCGGTGGAGGTGGCGCTGTTCCGGCTGCTCGAATCCTGGGGCGTGCGGCCGGACTTCGTGGCGGGTCACTCGATCGGCGAGGTCGCTGCCGCGCATGTGGCGGGGGTTCTCTCGCTGGCGGACGCGTGCGCGCTGGTGGCGGCGCGGGGCCGGTTGATGCAGGCGCTGCCGGCGGGTGGTGCGATGGTGGCGTTGCGGGCGACGGAGGCCGAAGTCCTGCCGCCACTGGGTGAGTTCGTCTCGATCGCGGCGGTGAACGGTCCGTCGTCGGTGGTGATCTCCGGCTCGGAGGATGCCGTCGCGGAGGTCTGCGGGCACTTCGGCAAGAGCACCCGGCTGCGGGTGTCGCACGCGTTCCACTCGCCGTTGATGGACCCGATGTTGACCGACTTCCGCGCGGTGGTGGAGGGGCTGGCCTTCCACGCGCCCTCGGTGCCCGTGGTCTCCAACCTGACGGGTGAGATCGCCGCCGAGGAGCGGCTGTGCTCCCCGGAGTACTGGGTGAGCCATGTCCGCGAGGCGGTCCGCTTCGCCGACGGCGTCGCCTGCCTGGCCGCCCAAGGAGTCACCCGCTTCCTGGAGTTGGGGCCGGACAGCGTACTGACCGCGATGGCCGCGGAGTCCGTTCCGGACGGGGGCGATGACGGGGACGATGCCGTGCTGGTGCCGATGCTCCGCCGGCAGCAGGACGAGGAGAGCACCGCGCTGGCGGCGGTGGCGCGGCTGCACGTCTCGGGCCTGGCAGTCGACTGGCCGGCACTCTTCGCGGGCACCGGCGCCCGGCAGCTCGACCTGCCGACGTACGCCTTCCAGCGCGAGCGCTTCTGGCCGAGGACCGGCGCGCCGTCGACCGGTGACGTCGCCGCGGCCGGCCTGGACGCGACGGACCACCCGCTGCTCAGCGCCTGCGTCGAACTGTCCGACGGGGACGGCCTGTTGTTCACCACCCGGCTGTCGGTGGAGTCGCACCCGTGGCTGGCGGACCACGTCGTGCGGGGCTCGGTCCTGCTGCCCGGCACCGCCTTCCTGGAACTGGCGGTCCGAGCCGGTGACGAGGTCGGCTGCAACCTGGTGGAGGAACTGACCCTCGCCGCACCGCTGGTGCTGCCGGAGCGTGGCGGAGTCCAGCTCCAGCTGCGCGTCGCAGCCCCGGACGAGACCGGTCGCCGCACGCTGACCATGCGCTCCCGGCAGGAGGGCGGCGAAGGGTGGCCCTGGGTCCAGCACGCGAGCGGCGTCCTGGCGAGCGGCGAGCGGAGTGCTGAGTTCGACGCCTCCGTCTGGCCCCCGGCCGGGGCCGAGCCGGTGGACCTGACCGGTCTCTACGAGGGTATGTCGGAGGGCGGATTCGACTACGGCCCGCTGTTCCAGGGCCTGCGCGCGGCCTGGCGGCGCGGCGACGAGGTCTTCGCCGAGGTCGCGCTGCCGGACCAGGCCGATGGCGGTGCCTACGGCCTGCACCCGGCGCTGCTGGACGCGGCGCTGCACGTCACCGCGTTCAACGGCCTGCCGAAGGGCGTCGTCCCGTTCTCGTGGACCGACGTCTCGCTGCACGCGGCGGGCGCGGCCGCCGTGCGGGTGCGGGTCACCCGTACGGGCGAGGACTCGGTGTCGGTGGCGGTCGCCGACGGCGCCGGCGGGCCGGTGGCGTCGGTCGGGTCGCTGGTGCTGCGGCCGGTGTCGGCCGCCCCGGCTGGTGGGGACTCGCTGTTCCGGGTGGACTGGGTGGCGGTTTCCGGGGCTGCGCCGGTCTCCTTCGTGGAGGTTGACGACCTGGGCTCGCTGGTGGAGGTGCCGCCGGTTGTCGTGGTTCCGCTGGCCGGTTCCTCGGTGCACGCGCTGACAGCGCGGGTGCTGGGCCTGCTGCAGGGGTGGCTGTCCGACGAACGCTTTGCCGCCTCGCGTCTCGTCTTCGTGACGCGTGGCGCGATGTCGGGTGCGGACCTGCCCGGGGCTGCGGTGTGGGGCCTGGTGCGCTCGGCGCAGTCGGAGAACCCGGGCCGCTTCGGCCTGGTGGATGTCGACGGCGAGGGGGCAGACCTGGCCGGGGTGCTGGGCCTGGACGAGCCGCAGCTGCTGGTGCGCGCTGGCGAGGTGCTGGCGGCCCGGCTCGGCCGGGTTCCGGCCCCCGACGCGCCTGCCACTCCGTCCTGGGACACCGAGGGAACGGTCCTGGTCACCGGCGGCACGGGCGGCCTGGGCCGTCTGGTCGCCCGTCACCTGGTCAGCACCCACGGTGTCCGCAGTCTGCTGCTGGTGAGCCGTCGCGGTCCGGCGGCAGAGGGTGTCGCCGAGCTGGTGGCCGAGCTGGCCGCCCTCGGAGCCGAAACGCTCGTCGAGGCCTGCGACGTGGCGGACCCCGCCGCCGTCACAGCCCTGATATCCCGCCACCCCGTCCGCGCGGTGGTGCACACGGCCGGCGTGCTGGACGACGGCGTCATCTCGGCCCTGACCCCCGACCGCCTGGCGGCCGTGCTGCGCCCGAAGGTGGACGCGGCGTGGAACCTGCACGAGGCCACCAGGGACCTGGAGTTGTCGGCCTTCGTGCTGTTCTCGTCGGTGTCCGGCATCTTCGGCGGCCCCGGCCAGGGCAACTACGCCGCCGGTAACACGTTCCTGGACGCGCTGGCGCAGTACCGCCGAGCCCGGGGTCTGCCGGGCGTCTCGATGGCCTGGGGCCCGTGGACTCCGGACGGCGGCATGATCGGCACGCTCTCCGAGGTCGACCTCCAGCGCATCGCCCGGACCGGCATGCCCGAGCTCTCGGCTGCGGAGGGCGTGGCGCTCTTCGACGCCGCGATGACGGCCTCGGTGGCGGACGCCCTGGTCCTGCCCGTGCGGTTCGACCTCGCCGTGCTCCAGGCCCAGGACGAGACCCCCGCGCTGCTGCGCGGACTCGTCCGGGCGCGGGCCCGTCGAAGCGCCGCCTCCGGTGCGGGGGCCGATCTCGCGGCACGCCTGTCCGGGCTGTCGGCGGTGGAGCGGCGTGAGGTGGTGCTCGACCTGGTGCGCGGGCAGATCGCGGTGGTGCTGGGCCACGCGGGTTCGGAGACGGTGGATCCGGCGCGGGCGTTCCAGGATCTGGGCTTCGATTCGCTGACGGCGGTCGAGCTGCGCAACCGGCTGGGTACGGTGACGGGTCTGCGGCTGCCGGCGACGGTGGTCTTCGACTACCCGAGCGCGGAGGTGCTGGTCGGCTTCTTGCTGGACGAGCTCATCGGTGCCGAGGTCGAACCTGCCGTTCCGGTCCGGGTGTTGCCGTCGGTTGCGGACGACCCGGTGGTGATCGTGGGCATGGCCTGCCGCTACCCCGGCGGGGTCCGGTCGCCGGAGGATCTGTGGCGCCTGGTCGCGGACGGCGTCGACGCGATCTCGGACTTCCCGACCGATCGCGGCTGGGACGTGGAGTCGCTCTACAGCGCAGACCGCGAGGTCCCGGGCACCTCCTACACGCGTTCCGGTGGCTTCCTGTACGAGGCCGGTGACTTCGATGCGGACTTCTTCGGGATGAGCCCGCGCGAGGCGCTGGCGACCGACGCCCAGCAGCGGTTGCTGCTGGAGGCGACCTGGGAGGCGTTCGAGGGCGCGGGCATCGACCCGGTGTCGCTGCGCGGCAGCCAGACCGGCGTCTTCGCGGGCGTGATGTACACCGACTACCGCGACGCGCTGGCGGGCGAGGAGTTCGAGGGCTTCCGAGGCAACGGCAGCGCACCGAGCATCGCGTCGGGTCGGGTGTCGTACACGCTGGGTCTGGAGGGTCCGGCGGTGACGGTGGACACGGCGTGTTCGTCGTCGCTGGTGGCGATGCACCTGGCGGCGCAGGCGCTGCGCTCGGGGGAGTGCACGCTCGCGGTGGCCGGTGGCGTGACGGTGATGTCGACGCCGGGGACGTTTGTGGAGTTCTCGCGGCAGGGCGGGCTGTCGGCCGACGGCCGGTGCCGTTCGTTCTCGGACTCGGCGGACGGTGTGGGTTGGGGCGAGGGTGTCGGCATCGTGGTGCTGGAGCGTCTGTCGGATGCTCGGCGCAATGGGCACCGGGTGCTGGCGGTGCTGCGCGGGTCGGCGGTGAACCAGGACGGCGCGAGCAATGGCTTGACGGCGCCGAACGGGCCGTCGCAGCAGCGGGTGATCCGGCAGGCGCTGGCGTCCGGTGGTCTGTCGGCCTCGGATGTCGATGCGGTGGAGGCGCACGGGACGGGCACGACGCTGGGTGACCCGATCGAGGCGCAGGCGCTGCTGGCGACCTATGGTCAGGAGCGGGAACGGCCTTTGCTGTTGGGTTCGTTGAAGTCGAACATCGGTCACACGCAGGCTGCGGCGGGTGTGGCGGGTGTGATCAAGATGGTGATGGCGATGCGGCACGGCATGTTGCCGCGCACGCTGCATGTGGACGCGCCGTCCTCGCATGTGGACTGGAGTGCGGGTGCGGTCGAGTTGCTGACCGAGCCGGTGGTGTGGCCGGAGGGTCCGGGGCGTCTGCGTCGGGCGGGTGTGTCGTCGTTCGGGATCAGCGGCACGAATGCGCATGTGGTGTTGGAGCAGGCGGAGTTCGAGCCTGCCGTCGCGCAGGCGTCCGTCACGGCGAGCGTCGTGCCGTGGGTGCTGTCGGGCCGGACGGAATCCGCGCTGCGGGGCCAGGCCGCGCGGCTGCTCGCGCATGCCGGGGACCTCGAACCGGTCGACGTGGGTCACTCGTTGGTCACCTCGCGCTCGCTGTTCGCGCAGCGCGCGGTGGTCGTGGCGGCGGATCGCTCGGAGGCGCTGGCTGCACTGGTCGCGGGCGAGGCCGTCGCTGGGGTGGTCGAGGGTTCGGCGCGCGGAGGTAGGACGGCGTTCCTGTTCTCGGGCCAGGGTTCGCAGCGACTCGGGACGGGTCGTGAACTCCACGCCCGTTTCCCGGTGTTCGCCGATGCCTTTGACGCGGTGTGCGCGGAGTTCGACGCTCCCGTGCGTGACGTGGTCTGGGGCGGGGACGAGGAGTTGCTGAACCGGACGGACTTCGCCCAGGCGGGTCTCTTCGCCGTCGAAGTGGCGCTCTTCCGCCTCGTCCAGTCTCTCGGAGTGCGGCCGGACTTCGTGGCCGGCCACTCGATCGGCGAGATCGCGGCAGCGCACGTTGCCGGGGTGTTCTCCCTCGCGGACGCCTGCGCCCTGGTCGCGGCGCGCGGTCGGCTGATGCAGGTGCTGCCTGCCGGTGGTGCGATGGTCGCGGTGCAGGCGAGGGAGGACGAAGTCCTGCCGCTGCTAAACGAGTTCGTGTCGATTGCTGCGGTGAACGGCCCGTCCTCCGTCGTGCTCTCCGGTGCCGAGGACGCCGTCAACGCGGTCCTGGCCCACTTCGCGGACCGCAAGACGACCCGCCTGCGCGTCTCGCACGCCTTCCACTCGCCGCTGATGGACCCGATGCTCGAAGACTTCCGCACGGTCGTCGCGGGCCTGTCGCTGAACACCCCGAGCATCCCCGTCGTGTCGAACCTGACCGGTGAACTCGCCACCCGTGACCAGCTCTGCTCGCCGCAGTACTGGGTGGACCACGTCCGCCGGGCCGTCCGCTTCGCCGACGGCGTCCGCACCCTGACCGACCAAGGTGCCAACCGCTTCCTGGAGTTGGGCCCGGACGGCGTCTTGTCGGCGCTCGCCGAGCAGTCGGCCGACGCCGACGCGCTCATCGTCCCGGTCCTGCGCAGGGACCGAACCGAGGAGGCCACGCTCGTCCAGGCCCTGGCAGAGCTCCACGTGGACGGCGCGAAGGTCGACTGGACGGCGCTCTTCGCCGGAACCGGCGCCCGCCCGGTCGAGCTGCCCACCTACGCCTTCCAGCACCGGCGCTTCTGGCCCACCGGCTCCGCCCTGCGCGCCGGTGACGTCCGCTTCGCCGGCCTCGAATCCGCGGAGCACCCGCTGCTCGGCGCGGCGGTCGAGCTGGTGAACACGGACGGCTACCTGTTCACGGGTCGGTTGTCGGTGGAGTCGCATGCGTGGCTGGCGGATCACGTGGTGCTGGGTGCGGTGTTGGTGCCGGGGACGGCGTTGCTGGAACTGGCGGTCAGGGCGGGGGATGAGGTCGGTTGCGGTCGGGTGGAGGAGTTGACGCTTGCTGCGCCGCTGGTGCTGCCGGCGGTGGGTGGTGTCCGGGTGCAGGTGTGGGTCGGTGAGCTGGATGGTGCGGGTCGTCGTGCGGTGACTGTGCACTCCTGCGTCGATGGTGTGGCGGATCAGGTGTGGACGCTGCATGCGAGCGGTGTGCTGGGGGCTACGGGCGTGGTGCCTGCGGTGTTCGATGCGGTGGTGTGGCCGCCGTCCGGGGCTGAGTCGGTGTCGGTGGAGGGCGCGTACGAGGGTCTGGCGGAGGCCGGCTTCGGGTACGGGCCGGTGTTCCAGGGGCTGCGGGCGGTGTGGCGGCGCGGGGAGGAGCTGTTCGCCGAGGTCGCGCTGCCGGACCAGGCCGATGGCCGTGCCTTCGGCCTGCACCCCGCGCTCTTCGACGCCTGCCTGCACGCGTCGGTCTTCCTCGACGGTGAGCAGCAGGGCCAGGGCGGGGTGCCGTTCTCCTGGACGGGGGTGTCGCTGCACGCGGCGGGTGCCTCGGCAGTGCGGGTGCGGCTGAGCCGTTCGGGCAGCGGCACGCTGTCCCTCGCCATCGCCGACACGGCGGGTGCGCCTGTGGCGTCGGTGGAGTCGCTGCTGGTCCGGCCGATCTCGGTGGAGCAGCTGGGCGCGACCGATTCGCTGTTCCAGCTGGACTGGGTGCCGGTCCCCGCTGGTGTGCCGGTCTCCTTCGTGGAGGTCGACGTCCTGGATGCGCTGGTCGAGGTCCCGTCGGTTGTCGTCGTCCCGCTGGCCGGCTCCGGCGCTGGTACGGAGTCGGTGCACGCGTTGACGGCGCGGGTGCTGGGCCTGGTGCAGGAGTGGCTGTCCGAGGAGCGCTTCGGTCGCTCGCGGTTGGTGTTCGTGACGCGTGGTGCGGTGTCGGGTGCGGATCTGGCCGGGGCTGCGGTGTGGGGCCTGGTGCGTTCGGCGCAGTCGGAGAACCCGGGCCGGTTCGGCCTGGTGGATCTGGACGGTGACGCGGCGGACTTCGCCGGGGCGCTGGGGTCGGACGAGCCGCAGTTGCTCGTTCGTGCCGGTGAGGTGCTGGCGGCGCGGCTGGTGCGCGTTCCCGTGTCGGATGCGGTTACCGGTCCGGTGTGGGATGCCGAGGGCACGGTGCTGGTCACTGGTGGTACGGGTGGTCTGGGGCGTCTCGTGGCCCGTCACCTGGTCACCGAGCACGGGGTGCGCAGCCTGCTGCTGGTCAGCCGTCGCGGCCCGGCGGCGGACGGCGTCGGCGAGCTGGTGGCCGAGCTGGCCGCGCTCGGCGCGGAGGTCCTCATCGAGGCGTGTGATGTGGCGGACCCCGACGCCGTGGCGGCCCTGGTGTTCCGTCACCCGGTGCGTGCGGTGGTGCACACGGCCGGCGTCCTGGACGACGGTGTCGTCCCGGCCCTCACACCGGAACGTCTGGCGACCGTCCTACGTCCGAAGGTGGACGCGGCCTGGAACCTGCACGAGGCGACCCGCGAGCTGGACCTGTCGGCCTTCGTCCTCTTCTCCTCGGTCGCGGGGACCTTCGGCAGCGCGGGGCAGGCCAACTACGCCGCTGCCAACGCTTTCCTGGACGCATTGGCGCGACTGCGCCAGTCGCAGGGCCTGCCGGGCGTCTCACTCGCCTGGGGTCCGTGGGCGCAGACCGCCGGTATGACGGGTGGGCTGAGCGACGCCGATGTGGAGCGCATCGCGCGACTCGGCATGCCGGCGATCTCTCCCGAGCGCGGGGTGGCGCTGTTTGACGCCGCGCTGTCCGGTGGACAGCCGGCGGTTCTGCCGGTCCGCCTGGACCTGGCGGCGCTGCGGGCACAGGGAGAGGTTCCGGCGTTGCTGCGGGGGCTGATCCGTATGCCTGCCCGTCGGACCGCCGCCTCCGGTGCGGCGACCGATCTCGTGGCACGCCTGTCCGGGCTGTCGGTGGTAGAGCGGCGTGAGGTGCTGCTCGACCTGGTGTGCGGGCAGATCGCGGTGGTGCTGGGACACGGTGGTGCGGCGGACGTGGATCCGACGCGGGCGTTCCAGGATCTCGGCTTCGACTCGCTCACGGCGGTCGAGCTGCGCAACCGGCTGGGGACGGTGACGGGTCTGCGGCTGCCCGCGACGGTGGTCTTCGACTACCCGAGCGCCGACGCCCTGGTCGGCTACCTGCTGGACGAGCTCCTCGGCGCCGAAATTTCTGTTCCAGTCCGAGTCCTACCGCCGGTTGCGGACGACCCGGTGGTGATCGTGGGCATGGCCTGTCGCTACCCCGGCGGGGTCCGGTCGCCGGAGGATCTGTGGCGCCTGGTCGCGGACGGCGTCGACGCGATCTCGGACTTCCCGACCGACCGAGGCTGGGACGTGGAGTCGCTCTACAGCGCAGACCGCGCGATGCTCGGCACCTCCTACACCCGCTCGGGCGGCTTCCTCCACGACGCCGCCGCTTTCGACCCCGAGTTCTTCGGGATGAGCCCGCGTGAGGCGCTGGCCACGGACACCCAGCAGCGGTTGCTGCTGGAGACGACCTGGGAGGCGTTCGAGGGCGCGGGCATCGACCCGGTGTCGCTGCGCGGCAGCCAGACCGGCGTCTTTGCCGGCGTGATGTACAACGACTACGCCAACCTGCTCGGCGCGCCCGAGTTCGAGGGTCAGCAGGGCAGCGGCAGTGCGCCGAGCATCGCGTCGGGCCGGGTCTCCTACACGCTGGGCCTGGAAGGCCCGGCGGTGACGGTGGACACCGCCTGCTCCTCGTCGCTGGTCGCGCTGCACTGGGCGGCGCAGGCGCTGCGCTCGGGGGAGTGCACGCTCGCGGTGGCCGGCGGTGTGACGGTGATGTCCACCCCGCACACGTTCGTGGAGTTCTCGCGGCAGGGCGGCCTGTCGGCCGACGGCCGGTGCCGTTCGTTCTCGGACTCGGCGGACGGCGTGGGTTGGGCCGAGGGTGTCGGCATGGTGGTGCTGGAGCGTCTGTCGGATGCGCGCCGCAACGGGCACCGGGTGCTGGCGGTGCTGCGCGGCAGCGCGGTCAACCAGGACGGTGCGTCGAACGGACTCACCGCCCCCAACGGTCCGTCGCAGCAGCGGGTGATCCGCCAGGCCCTGGCATCCGCCGGCCTGTCGACCTCCGACGTCGACGCGGTGGAGGCACACGGGACTGGTACCACCTTGGGTGACCCGATCGAGGCCCAGGCACTGATCGCCACCTACGGCCAGGACCGTGTCCGCCCGCTTCTGCTCGGCTCCTTGAAGTCCAACATCGGCCACACCCAGGCGGCGGCGGGAGTCGCCGGGGTGATCAAGATGGTGATGGCGATGTGGCACGGTGTGCTGCCGCGCACGCTGCATGTGGACGCGCCGTCCTCGCATGTGGACTGGAGTGCCGGTGCGGTCGAGTTGCTGACTGAGCAGACGGTGTGGCCGGAGGGTCCGGGGCGTCCGCGTCGGGCTGGTGTGTCGTCCTTCGGGATCAGCGGCACGAATGCGCATGTGGTGCTGGAGCAGGCGGAGTTCGAGCCTGCCGTCTTGCAGGCGTCCGTCACGGCCGGTGTGGTGCCGTGGGTGCTGTCCGGCCGGACGGAATCCGCGCTGCGGGCCCAGGCCGCGCGGCTGCTCGCGCATGCCGGGGACCTGGAACCGGTCGACGTGGGGCACTCGTTGGTCACCTCGCGCTCGCTCTTCGCGCACCGCGCGGTGGTCGTGGCGGCGGATCGCTCGGAGGCGCTGGCTGCACTGGCCGCGGGCGCGCCCGTCGCCGGGGTGGTCGAGGGTTCGGCGCGCGGGGGCAGGACGGCGTTCCTGTTCTCGGGCCAGGGCTCGCAGCGACTCGGGACGGGTCGTGAACTCCACGCCCGTTTCCCGGTGTTCGCGGAGGCCTTCGACGCGGTGTGCGCGGAGTTCGACGCTCCCGTGCGTGACGTGGTCTGGGGCGGGGACGAGGAGTTGCTGAACCGGACGGACTTCGCCCAGGCGAGCTTGTTCGCCGTCGAAGTCGCGCTGTACCGGTTGCTCGAATCCTTCGGTGTGCGCCCGGACTTCGTGGCCGGCCACTCGATCGGCGAGATCGCCGCAGCGCACGTCGCCGGTGTCCTCTCCCTCGCGGACGCTTGCGCGCTGGTGGCGGCGCGTGGCCGCTTGATGCAGGCGCTGCCCGCAGGTGGCGCGATGGTCGCCGTGCAGGCAACCGAGGACGAAGTCCTACCGCTGCTCAGCGACTTCGTCTCCATCGCCGCACTCAACGGTCCGTCGTCCGTCGTGCTCTCCGGCGCCGAGGACGCGGTCGATGCGGTCCTGGCCCACTTCACCGGCCGCAAGACGACCCGCCTGCGCGTCTCGCACGCCTTCCACTCCCCGTTGATGGATCCGATGCTCGAAGACTTCCACGCGGTCGTCGCGGGCCTGACACTGAACGCTCCAACCATCCCCCTGGTGTCGAACCTGACCGGTGAGATGGCGACCGGCGAGGAGCTGCGCTCGCCGCAGTACTGGGTGGACCACATCCGCCAGGCCGTCCGCTTCGCCGACGGCGTCCGCACCCTGACCGACCAAGGTGTCACCCGCTTCCTGGAGTTGGGCCCGGACGGCGTCTTGTCGGCGCTCGCCGAGCAGTCGGCCGACGCCGACGCGCTGATCACTCCCACGCTACGCAGGAACCGGGCCGAGGAGGCTACGGTCGTCCAGGCCCTGGCAGAGCTCCACGTCGACGGCGCGAAGGTCGACTGGACGGCGCTCTTCGCCGGAACCGGCGCCCGCCAGGTCGAGCTGCCCACCTACGCCTTCCAGCACCAGCGCTTCTGGCCCACCGGCTCCGCCCTGCGCGCCGGTGACGTCCGCTTCGCTGGCCTCACGTCTGCGGAGCACCCGCTGCTCGGGGCGGCGGTCGAACTGGCGGACGACGAGGGTGTCCTGCTCACCGGTCGGCTCTCACTGGAGTCGCACCCGTGGCTCGCGGACCATGTGGTGAAGGGCGCCGTGCTCGTACCGGGCACGGCGTTGCTCGAACTGGCGATCAGGGCGGGCGACGAGGTCGGCTGCGGCCAGGTCGAGGAGCTGACGCTGGCGGCCCCGCTGCTGCTGCCCGCGCGGGGCGGTGTCCGGGTTCAGGTGCGCGTCGGGATACCGGATGCGTCCGGACGGCGGGCGCTCAGCGTGCACTCCCAGCCGGACGGCCAGGAGCACGGCCCCTGGACGCGGCACGCTAGCGGCGTGTTGGCGGCGGACTCCGTCGAGCCAGAGGCGTTCGCCGCCTCGGAGTGGCCGCCGGTCGGCGCGGAGCCGGTGTCGGTCGAGGGTGCGTACGAGCGGTTCGCGGGGGCCGGCTTCGGCTATGGGCCGGTGTTCCAGGGGCTGCGGGCGGTCTGGCGGCGCGGGGAGGAGCTGTTCGCCGAGGTCGCGCTGCCGGACCAGGCCGATGGCGGTCCTTTCGGACTGCACCCCGCCCTCCTGGACGCCGCGCTGCACGCCGTCATCCTGGAGAGCGGTACCGACGACACCGTCGTCCCGTTCGCGTGGAACGATGTGTCGCTGCATGCGGTGGGTGCGTCGGCGGTGCGCGTGCGGCTGCTCCGCGTGGGGGAGGACGGGCTGTCGCTGGCGGTGGCCGATGCGGCGGGTCGGCCGGTGCTGTCGGTGGGTTCGATGGTGGGCCGTCCGGTGTCGGTGGAGCAACTGGGTTCGGTGGATCCGTTGTTCGGGGTTCAGTGGTCGGTGGTGCCGTCGGGCGGGGCTGATGGTCTCTCCTGGGTGGCGTGGGAGGAGCTGTCGGCCTCGGGTGTGGTGCCGGAGGTGGTGGTGTTGGACTGCTGCGCTGCTGGTCCGGTGGTGGATGTGCCGTCGGGGGTGCGTGGGGTGTTGCGTCGGGTGCTGGACGCGGTGCAGGTGTGGTTGGTGGATGAGCGGTTCGCGGGTTCGCGGTTGGTAGTGGTGACGCGGGATGCGGTGGCGACGGCTGAGGGTGCGGGCGTGAACGTGGTGCAGGCTCCGGTGTGGGGTCTGGTGCGTTCGGCGCAGGCGGAGAACCCGGGGCGTTTCCTGCTGGTGGATACCGATGCGGGTGTTCAGGAGGCTGTGGCTGCTGCGGTGTTGGGTGAGCCGGAGTGCGCGGTGCGCGGCGGCGAGGTGTGGGTGCCGCGTCTGGTGCGCCTGGCGCCGGGTGCGTCCGAGTCGGTCTTCGATGCTGATGGTGTGGTGTTGGTGACGGGCGGTACCGGTGGTCTGGGCGCGGTGGTGGCCCGCCACTTGGTGACCGACTGCGGGGTTGGGCACCTGGTGTTGACGAGTCGTCGCGGCTTGGAGGCGCCGGGTGCAGCGGAGTTGGTGGTCGAGCTGTCCGAACTGGGTGCCGCCGTCCAGGTGGTGGCGTGTGATGTGTCCGATCGTGCCGCGTTGGCGGGCCTGGTGGAGGGGATCGTCGCGTTGCGTCCGCTGACCGGCGTCATTCACGCCGCCGGTGTTGGCGACAACGCGCTGGTGGGTGCGCTGACTCCTGAGCGTATCGACGCGGTGTTGGCGCCGAAGGCCGATGCGGCCTGGTACCTGCACGAGTTGACGCGTGGGATGGATCTGGCGGCGTTCGTGTTGTTCTCTTCGGCCGGCGGTCTCGTGCTGACGGCGGGTCAGGGCAACTATGCGGCGGCGAACGTGTTCCTGGACGGTCTGGCGGCGCAGCGTCGCGCCGAGGGCCTGGTCGCGACCTCGATGGCCTTCGGCCTCTGGGACGCCGGCACGGGCATGGGCCGGTTCCTCGCCGACATCGACCGCAAGCGACTGGCGACGCAAGGCGTCCCCGTCCTCCCGCACGACACCGGCCTCGCTCTCTTCGCCGCCGGTCTGCGCTCCGAGCGCGCAACCGTGGTGCCGATCCGGGTGGATGTGGCCGCGCTGCGGGCGCGGGCCGACGAGGTCCCGGCGCTGCTGCGCGGCCTCACCCCGAAGGCTCGCCGCGCCGTCGTTGCCGCTCTGCCGGTGCCGAGCACCCTGGGGGAGCGGCTGGTCGGGCTCACCGCGGGCGAGCGGGACCGTGCGGTGCTCCAGCTGGTGCGTGCGCAGGTCGCGGCGGTGCTGGGGCACGCCTCGGCCGAGGCGATCGAACCCGACCGCGCCTTCCAGGAGCTCGGCTTCGACTCACTCGCCGCCACCGAACTGCGCAACCAGCTCAACATCCTCACCGGCCTGCGCCTGCCGGCCACCCTCGCCTTCGACTACCCCAACGCCCAGACCGTCGCCGCCCACATCCTCGGGGTGCTCGGCGGCTCTACCGGTACGGCCACGGGCCCGGACGCCCCCGTGCAGCCCGCCGCCTCGGACGACGAGCCGATCGCCATCGTCGGCATGGCCTGCCGCTACCCGGGCGGCGTGAGCAGCCCCGACGAGCTGTGGCAGCTGCTGGTGGACGGCCGCGACACCGTCTCGGACCTGCCGGGCAACCGCGGCTGGAACATCGAGGACCTCTACGACCCGGAGGTCGGCAAGGAGGGCAAGAGCTACACCCGCCGAGGCAGCTTCCTGCACGACGCGGCGGCGTTCGACCCGGCCTTCTTCGGCATCTCGCCGCGCGAGGCGCTCTACATGGACCCGCAGCAGCGGCTGCTGCTCGAAGCCTCCTGGGAGGCGCTGGAGCGGGCGGGCATCGACCCGGCCTCGCTCAAGGGAAGCCGGACCGGTGTGTACGCGGGCGTGATGTACCACGACTACGCGCTCAACACGAACCCCTCCGGTACCAGCGGCGGCAGCGTCGTGTCGGGCCGGGTCTCCTACACGCTGGGCCTGGAGGGCCCCGCGGTGACGGTGGACACCGCCTGCTCGTCCTCACTCGTCGCGCTCCACCTGGCGGCGCAGGCGCTGCGCTCGGGCGAGTGCTCGCTGGCGCTGGCCGGCGGAGCCACCGTGATGTCCACGCCGGGCATGTTCATCGAGTTCAGCCGGCAGCGCGGGCTGTCCGCGGACGGCCGCTGCAAGGCGTTCGCCGGTGCGGCGGACGGCGTCGGCTGGTCGGAGGGCGTCGGCGTGCTGCTCGTCGAGCGGCTGTCGGACGCGCTGCGCAACGGTCACCCCGTCCTCGCGGTGATCCGCGGCTCGGCCGTCAACCAGGACGGCGCGAGCAACGGTTTCGCCGCGCCGAACGGGCCGTCGCAGCAGCGGGTGATCCGGCAGGCGCTGGCGTCCGCCGGTCTGTCGGCCTCGGACGTCGACGCGGTGGAGGCGCACGGGACCGGCACCACGCTGGGCGACCCGATCGAGGCGCAGGCGCTGCTCGCGACCTACGGGCAGAACCGTGACCTGCCTTTGCTGCTGGGTTCGATCAAGTCCAACATCGGCCACGCCCAGGCGGCGGCTGGTGTGGCAGGCGTGATCAAGATGGTGCTGGCGATGCGGCACGGTGTGCTGCCGCGCACCCTGCACGTGGACCGGCCGTCGCCGCACGTGGACTGGTCCGAGGGCGCGGTCGAGCTGCTGACGGACCCGGTGGACTGGCCGGAGACCGGCCGTGCGCGGCGCGCGAGCGTCTCGGCGTTCGGCATCAGCGGTACCAACGCCCACGTGATCCTGGAGCAGGGACCGCAGCAGCCTCTTCCCGCGCCGACGGCCGAGCCGTCCGGCGCTGTCCCGTGGCTGCTCTCGGCGGCGTCGCCGGAGGCCCTGCGGGCCCAGGCCGGACGACTGCTCGCGTTTGCAGAGTCCGCGTCGGCGCCAGGTCCGCTGGAGACCGCCGCCGCGCTGGCCACCACCCGGGCGGCCCTCGAACGCCGCGCGGTGGTGATCGGCACCGACCGCGCCGAGCTGCTCAGCGGCCTGCGCGCACTGGCCGACGGCGACTCGGCGCCCGATGTCTTCACGGCGTCCGCGCGGAGCGGCGAATCGACGGCGTTCGTCTTCTCGGGCCAGGGGTCGCAGCGACTCGGGATGGGTCGTGAACTCCACGCCCGTTTCCCGGTCTTCGCGGACGCCTTCGACGCGGTCTGCGCCGCCTTCGACTTCCCCGTGCGCGACGTGGTCTGGGGTGAGGACGAGGGGCTGTTGAACCGAACGGACTTCGCGCAGGCGGGGTTGTTCGCGGTCGAGGTCGCTCTCTTCCGGTTGCTCGAATCCTTCGGTGTGCGGCCGGACTTCGTGGCCGGCCACTCGATCGGCGAGATCGCCGCCGCGCACGTCGCCGGGGTGTTCTCGCTGGCGGACGCTTGCGCGCTGGTGTCGGCGCGCGGCCGTCTGATGCAGGCGCTGCCCGCGGGTGGCGCGATGGTCGCTCTTCAGGCGTCGGAGGACGAAGTCCTGCCGCTGCTCGGTGACTTGGTCTCGATCGCGGCACTCAACGGCCCGTCGTCCCTCGTGCTCTCCGGCGCCGAGGACGCGGTCGACGCGGTCCTCGCCCACTTCACCGGCCGCAAGACGACCCGACTGCGGGTCTCGCATGCCTTCCACTCCCCGCTGATGGACCCGATGCTCGAAGACTTCCACGCGGTCGTCGCGGGGCTGTCGCTGAACACCCCGAGCATCCCCGTGGTGTCGAACCTGACGGGTGAGGTGGCGACCGGCGAGGAGCTGCGCTCGCCGCAGTACTGGGTGGACCATGTCCGCCGGGCCGTCCGCTTCGCCGACGGCGTGCGGACGCTGCACGCGCTCGGCGCGACCCGGTTCCTGGAGATCGGGCCGGACGCGGTGCTCACCGGCATGGTCCAGGACGGCCTGGACGAGGCGGCGGCCGGTGCCCTGCTGGTGCCGGCCTGTCGCCGGGACCGGGACGAGGTCCGCACGCTGGTGACGGCGGTGGCCCGGCTGCATGCCGCCGGCGCGGCCGTGGACTGGCACGGGCTCTTCCCCGCCGCCGGTTCCCGGCCCGGCTCTCGGCCCGTTGACCTCCCGACGTACGCGTTCCAGCGTCAGGAGTACTGGCTGGACGCCACCAGCCCGCTCGCGGACCTGAGTTCGGTCGGTCTCGGCGCGGCGGACCACCCGCTGCTGGGCGCGGCCGTCGAGCTGGTCAACACGGACGGGTACCTCTTCACCGGTCGGCTCTCCCTGGAGTCGCACCCGTGGCTCGCGGATCACGCGGTGCTCGGGCGGGTGCTCGTGCCGGGTACGGGACTGCTCGAACTCGCCCTGAGGGCCGGTTCGGAGGTCGGCTGCGAGGTGGTCGAGGAGCTGACGCTCGCCGCACCGCTGCTGCTGCCCGACCACGGCGGTGCGCAGGTCCAGGTGTGGATCGGTGAACCCGACGGCTCCGGCCGTCGGAGCGTGGCCGTGCACTCCCGTCCGGACGGCGGGCAGGGCGAGGCGTGGGCGCGTCATGCGTCCGGCTTCCTGACGCCTGCGGTCGCTACCGCCGCCGTCGCCGCGTTCGACCTGAGCGCCTGGCCGCCGGTCGGCGCGGAGCCGGTGTCGATGGAGGGTGCGTACGAGGGCTTTGCGGGGGCCGGCTTCGGTTACGGGCCGGTGTTCCAGGGACTGCGGGCGGTCTGGCGGCGTGGGGACGAGCTGTTCGCCGAGGTCGCGCTGCCGGACCAGGCTGATGGCGGTCCCTTCGGACTGCACCCCGCGCTGCTGGACGCCTGCCTGCACGCGGCGATCCTGACGAGTTCGGGCGACACGGCCATTCCGTTCGCGTGGAACGGAGTGTCGCTGCATGCGGTGGGTGCGTCGGCGGTACGAGTGAGGTTGGCGCGGGTGGGTGACGCCGGATGGTCGCTGGCGGTGGCCGATCTGGCGGGCCGGCCGGTGCTGTCGGTGGACTCGATGGTGGGCCGTCCGGTGTCGGTGGAGCAACTGGGTTCGGTGGATCCGTTGTTCGGGGTTCAGTGGTCGGTGGTGCCGTCGGGCGGGGCTGATGGTCTCTCCTGGGTGGCGTGGGAGGAGCTGTCGGAGTCGGCAGCGGTGCCGGCGGTGGTGGTGTTGGACTGTGCTGCCGGTCCGATGGTGGATGTGCCGTCGGGGGTGCGCGCGGTGCTGCGTCGGGTGCTGGACGCGGTGCAGGTGTGGTTGGCGGATGAGCGGTTCGCGGGTTCGCGGTTGGTGGTGGTGACGCGGGATGCGGTGGCGACGGCTGAGGGTGCGGGCGTGGACGTGGTGCAGGCTCCGGTATGGGGTCTGGTGCGTTCGGCGCAGGCGGAGAACCCGGGGCGTCTCCTGCTGGTGGATACCGATGCGGGTGTTCAGGAGGCTGTGGCTGCTGCGGTGTTGGGTGAGCCGGAGTGTGCGGTGCGGGGCGGCGAGGTGTGGGTGCCGCGTCTGGTGCGTCTGGCGCCGGGTGCGTCCGAGTCGGTCTTCGATGCTGATGGTGTGGTGTTGGTGACGGGCGGTACCGGTGGTCTGGGCGCGGTGGTGGCCCGCCACTTGGTGACCGACTGCGGGGTTGGGCACCTGGTGTTGACGAGTCGTCGCGGCCTGGAGGCGCCGGGTGCAGCGGAGTTGGTGGTCGAGCTGTCCGAACTGGGTGCCGCCGTCCAGGTGGTGGCGTGTGATGTGTCCGATCGTGCCGCGTTGGCGGGCCTGGTGGAGGGGATCGTCGCGTTGCGTCCGCTGACCGGCGTCGTTCACGCCGCCGGTGTTGGCGACAACGCGCTGGTGGGTGCGCTGACTCCTGAGCGTATCGACGCGGTGTTGGCGCCGAAGGCCGATGCGGCCTGGTACCTGCACGAGTTGACGCGTGGGATGGATCTGGCGGCGTTCGTGTTGTTCTCTTCGGCCGGCGGTCTCGTGCTGACGGCGGGTCAGGGCAACTATTCGGCGGCGAACGTGTTCCTGGACGGTCTGGCGGCGCAGCGTCGCGCCGAGGGCCTGGTCGCGACCTCGATGGCCTTCGGCCTCTGGGAAGTCGGCGCCGGACTCGGTGAGCTCCTGCGGGATGTGGACCGGAAGCGGATGGCGGGTCAGGGCGTCCCGGCGCTGACCCACGAGGCGGGCTTGGCGCTGTTCGCGGCCGGTCTGCGCTCCGAGCGGGCCAACGTGGTGCCGATCCGGGTGGATGCGGCCGCGCTGCGGGCGCGGGCCGACGAGGTCCCGGCCCTGCTGCGCGGCCTCACCCCGAAGGCTCGCCGCGCCGTAGTCGCCGCTGTGCCGACGACCACGCTGGGGGAGCGGCTGGCCGGGCTGGCCGCCGCCGAGCGGGACCGTGCGGTGCTCCAGCTGGTGCGTGCGCAGGTCGCGGCGGTGCTGGGGCACGCCTCGGCCGAGGCGATCGAACCCGACCGCGCCTTCCAGGAGCTCGGCTTCGACTCACTCGCCGCCACCGAACTGCGCAACCAGCTCAACATCCTCACCGGCCTGCGCCTGCCGGCCACCCTCGCCTTCGACTACCCCAACGCCCAGACCGTCGCCGCCCACCTCTGCGAGCAGCTGTGGTCGGGTACGGCGGGCAGCGGCAGTGGCGAGGACGAGATCCGGCAGGCCCTCCAGTCGATCCCGACCAGCCGCCTGCGCGATGCGGGGCTGATGGACAGCCTGCTCGAACTGGCGGAGGTCCGCATCGCGACCTCTGCTCCAGCGGACCTGGACGGCGAGCGTGAGGACGACGGCGACGCGCTGCGCGCCGCACGCGAGGACGCCCAGCGGCTGCGTGCGCAGAACCGCGAGCTCGTCGCGACCCGGCACGAGCCGATCGCCATCGTCGGGATGGCCTGCCGCTACCCGGGCGGTGTGACGACCCCGGAGGAGCTCTGGCAGCTGGTGATGTCCGGCGGCGACGCGATCTCCGCGCTCCCGAACGACCGCGGCTGGGACCTCTCCTCGCTGCGCGACCCGAACGCCGACGGGCCGGACGCCTACTACACCCGCGAGGGCGGATTCCTGCACAAGGCAGCCGAGTTCGACCCGGACTTCTTCGGCATCTCCCCGCGGGACGCGCTGGCGATGGACCCGCAGCAGCGCCTGACGCTCGAACTCTCCTGGGAGGCGCTGGAGCGGGCCGGCATCGACCCGACCTCGCTGCGCGGTACCCGGACCGGCGTGTTCGCCGGCGTGATGTACCACGACTATCCCGGCAGCGACGGGAACGGCAGTGTCGTCCCCGGCCGGGTCTCCTACAAGCTCGGCCTGGAGGGGCCCGCGGTGTCGGTGGACACCGCCTGCTCCTCCTCGCTGGTCGCCCTCCACCTCGCGGTCCAGGCCCTCCGGCAGGGCGACTGCTCGCTCGCGCTGACCGGTGGCGTCACCGTGATGGCGACCCCCGGCGTGTTCGTGGAGTTCGGCCGCCAGGGGGCGCTCGCCTCGGACGGGCGCTGCAAGGCGTTCGCCTCGGCCGCCGACGGCACCGGGTTCGCGGAGGGCGCGGGCTTCCTGGTGGTCGAACGGCTCTCGGACGCCGTCCGCAACGGGCACCCCGTCCTCGCGGTGATCCGCGGCTCGGCCGTCAACCAGGACGGCGCGAGCAACGGCCTCACCGCCCCCAACGGCCCCTCGCAGCGCCGCGTGATCAAGCAGGCGCTCGCCAACGCCCGGCTCGCCGCCGACCAGATCGACGTGGTCGAGGCGCACGGGACCGGGACGACGCTGGGCGACCCGATCGAGGCGCAGGCGCTGCTCGCGACCTACGGGCAGAACCGCGACCGGCCTTTGCTGCTGGGGTCGGTCAAGTCCAACATCGGTCACACGCAGGCTGCTTCGGGTGTGGCAGGCGTGATCAAGATGGTGCTGGCGATGCGCCACGGCGCACTGCCGGCGACCCTGCACGTCGACGAGCCGAGCAGCCAGGTCGACTGGTCGGCGGGGGCGGTCCAGCTGTTGACCGAGGCCCGGGAGTGGGGCCCGAGCGACCGGCCGCGGCGCGCGGGCGTCTCCTCCTTCGGGATCAGCGGCACCAACGCCCACGTCCTGGTGGAGGAGGCGCCCGCCGCAACGGCGAACGGCCCGGCCTCAGCCCTGGATCCGGTCGTCGTCCCGTGGCTGCTCTCCGCCGCGACGCCGGAAGCCCTGCGGGCGCAGGCTGAGCGCCTGCTCGCTCTGGTCGGCCGGACGGCCACCCTCCGTCCGCTCGACATCGCGTATTCGCTGACCGCGACCAGGGCCGCCCTGGACCACCGGGCGGCGGTCGTTGCCGCCGACCGCGATGAACTCCTGGCCGGACTGGCCGTGTTGGCGCGCGGAGAGCGGCCCGCGGGGTCGGGCGGCGGGGGACTGCTGGCCTTCCTCTTCTCGGGCCAGGGGTCGCAGCGACTCGGGATGGGGCGTGAACTGCACGCCCGCTTCCCGGTGTTCGCGGAGGCCTTCGACGCGGTGTGCGCGGAGTTCGACGCTCCCGTGCGTGACGTGGTCTGGGGTGGGGACGAGGGGCTGTTGAGCCGGACGGACTTCGCGCAGGCGGGGTTGTTCGCGGTGGAGGTGGCGCTGTACCGGTTGCTCGAATCCTTCGGTGTGCGGCCGGACTTCGTGGCCGGCCACTCGATCGGCGAGATCGCCGCCGCGCACGTCGCCGGGGTGTTCTCGCTGGCGGACGCGTGTGTGCTGGTGTCGGCGCGCGGCCGTCTGATGCAGGCGCTGCCCGCGGGTGGCGCGATGGTCGCTCTTCAGGCGTCGGAGGACGAAGTCCTGCCGCTGCTCGGTGACTTGGTCTCGATCGCGGCACTCAACGGTCCGTCGTCCGTGGTGCTCTCCGGCGTCGAGGACGCGGTCGATGCGGTCCTGGCCCACTTCGCGGACCGCAAGAGCACGCGTCTGCGGGTCTCGCATGCCTTCCACTCCCCGCTGATGGACCCGATGCTCGAAGACTTCCACGCGGTCGTCGCGGGCCTGTCGCTGAACACCCCGAGCATCCCCGTGGTGTCGAACCTGACGGGTGAGGTGGCGACCGGCGAGCAGTTGCGCTCGCCGCAGTACTGGGTGGACCATGTCCGCCGGGCCGTCCGCTTCGCCGACGGCGTGCGGACGCTGCGCGCGCTCGGCGCGACCCGGTTCCTGGAACTGGGCCCGGACGGCGTCCTGTCGGCGCTGGCCCAGGAGTCGGCGGGAGAGGAATCGGTCCTCACACCGGTGCTGCGCAAGGGCCGGGCCGAGGAGGCCACGGCCGTCCAGGCCCTGGCAGAGCTCCACGTCCACGGCGTGAAGGTCGACTGGGCCGCGTTCTACGCAGGGACGGGCGCCCGCCGGGTGGATCTGCCGACGTACGCGTTCCAGCGCCAGAGGTACTGGTCGGCCGCGACGGCGTACGCGGGGACAGCGGAGTCCGTCGGCCTGAAGTCCGCCGAACACCCGTTCCTCACAGGGTCGGTGGAGCTGGCCGGCTCCGACGGGTACCTGTTCACGGGTCGGTTGTCGGTGGAGTCGCATGCGTGGCTGGCGGACCATGTGGTGAAGGGCGCGGTGCTCGTACCGGGCACGGCGCTGCTTGAACTGGCGGTCAGGGCGGGTGACGAGGTCGGTTGCGGTCAGGTGGAGGAGTTGACGCTTGCTGCGCCGCTGGTGCTGCCGGCGGTGGGTGGTGTGCGGGTGCAGGTGTGGGTCGGTGAGCTGGACGTCGCAGGTCGTCGTGCGGTGACTGTGCACTCCTGCGTTGATGGTGCGGCGGATCAGGTGTGGACGCTGCATGCGAGCGGTGTGCTGGGGACCGCGGGCGTGGTGCCTGCGGCGTTCGATGCGGTGGTGTGGCCGCCGTCCGGGGCTGAGTCGGTGTCGGTGGAGGGTGTGTACGAGCGGTTCGCGGACAGCGGCTTCGGCTATGGGCCGGTGTTTCAGGGGCTGCGGGCGGTGTGGCGGCGCGGGGACGAGGTTTTCGCCGAGGTCGCTCTGCCGGACCAGGCCGATGGCGGCGCGTTCGGTCTGCACCCGGCGCTGTTCGACGCGGCGCTGCATGCCGCGCTGTTCCTCGGTGGCGAGGGTGAGGGCGGGGTGCCGTTCTCCTGGACGGGGGTGTCGCTGCATGCGGCGGGTGCTTCGGCGGTGCGGGTGCGGTTGACGCGCTCGGCCAACGGCGCGCTGTCGCTCGCGTTCGCCGACACGGCGGGTGCACCGGTCGCGTCGGTGGAGTCGCTGGTGGTCCGGCCGATCTCGGCCGAGCAGCTGGGCGCGACCGATCCGCTCACCCGGGACTCGCTCTTCCAGCTGGACTGGACGCCGGTCTCCCCGGCCGCCGACGTTCCCTTCGTGGAGGTCGACGTCCTCGACGCGCTGATCGACGTCCCGCCGGTTGTCGTCGTTCCGCTGTCCGCTTCCGGCGCTGGCGCGGAGTCGGTGCACGCGCTGACGGCGCGGGCGCTTGGTCTGGTGCAGGAATGGTTGTCCGAGGAGCGCTTCGCCGTCTCGCGTCTCGTCTTCGTGACCCGTGGGGCGGTCTTCGGTGCGGATCTGGCCGGGGCTGCGGTGTGGGGCCTGGTCCGGTCGGCGCAGTCGGAGAATCCGGGCCGCTTCGGCCTGGTGGACCTGGACGGTGACGCGGCGGACTTCGCCGGGGCTCTGGGATCGGACGAGCCGCAGTTGCTCGTTCGTGCCGGTGAGGTGCTGGCGGCACGGCTCGCGCGGGTTCCCACCTCGGATGCCGCGCCGTCCTGGAACACGGAAGGGACCGTGCTGATCACCGGTGGTACGGGTGGTCTGGGCCGCCTCGTGGCTCGCCACCTGGTCGCCGAGCACGGTGTCCGCAGTCTGCTGCTGGTGAGCCGTCGCGGTCCCACCGCGGACGGTGTCGCCGAGTTGGTGGCCGAACTGGCCGCCCTCGGCGCCGAGGCGCTGGTCGAGGCCTGCGACGTGGCGGACCCCGCTGCCGTCACGGCCCTGATATCCCGCCACCCGGTCCGCGCGGTGGTGCACACGGCCGGCGTCCTGGACGACGGCGTCCTCCCGTCCCTCACCCCCGACCGCCTGGCGACCGTCCTGCGCCCCAAGGTCGACGCGGCCTGGAACCTGCACGAGGCGACCCGCGAGCTGGACCTGTCGGCCTTCGTCCTCTTCTCCTCCGTCGCGGGGACCTTCGGCAGCGCCGGGCAGGCCAACTACGCCGCCGCCAACGCCTTCCTGGACGCGCTCGCCCGGCATCGCCAGTCGCAGGGCCTGCCGGGCGTCTCACTCGCCTGGGGTCCGTGGATCAGCACCGGTGGCGGTATGACCGGCGAACTGAGCCAGGCCGACGTGGACCGGATGACCCGGGCAGGAGTCCCACCGCTCGCTCCCGAGCAGGGGCTCGCGCTCTTCGACGCGGCGGTGGCCGGTGTCGAGCCGAGCGTGCTGCCGGTCCGCCTGGACCTGGCGGCGCTGCGGGCGCACGGTGAGGTTCCGGCGTTGCTGCGGGGGCTGATCCGGCTGCCTGTCCGCCGGGTCGCCGCCTCCGGCGTGGGGGCCGATCTCGCGGCACGTCTGTCCGGGCTGTCCGTGGTTGAGCGCCGTGAGGTGCTGCTCGACCTGGTGCGCGGCCAGATTGCGCTGGTGCTGGGCCACGCGGGTTCGGAGACGGTGGATCCGACGCGGGCGTTCCAGGATCTCGGCTTCGACTCGCTGACGGCCGTCGAGCTGCGCAACCGGCTGGGCGCGGTGACGGGCCTGAGGCTGCCGGCGACGGTGGTCTTCGACTACCCGAGCGCCGACGCCCTGGTCGGCTACCTGCTGGACGAGCTCCTCGGCGCCGAACGTGCCCTGCCGGTCCGGGTGTTGCCGCCGGTTGCGGACGACCCGGTGGTGATCGTCGGGATGTCCTGCCGCTACCCCGGCGGGGTCCAGTCGCCGGAAGATCTGTGGCGCCTGGTCTCGGACGGCGTGGACGCGATCTCGGGGTTCCCGACCGACCGCGGTTGGGACGTGGAATCGCTCTTCGACCCGGACCCGGAGCACTTGGGCACCTCCTACACCCGTTCGGGTGGATTCCTGCGCGAGGCAGGGCAGTTCGACCCGGCGTTCTTCGGGATGAGCCCGCGCGAGGCGCTGGCGACCGACGCACAGCAGCGGTTGCTGCTGGAGACAACGTGGGAGGCCGTCGAGCGGGCCGGGATCGACCCCGTTTCGCTGCGCGGCAGCCAGACCGGCGTCTTCGCCGGCGTGATGTACAACGACTACGCCAACCTGCTCGGCGGACCGGAGTTCGAAGGCCACCAGGGCAGCGGCAGCGCGGGCAGTGTGGCCTCGGGCCGCGTCTCCTACACGCTGGGCCTGGAGGGTCCGGCGGTGACCGTGGACACCGCCTGCTCCTCGTCGCTGGTGGCGATGCACTTGGCGGCGCAGGCGCTGCGCTCGGGCGAGTGCTCGCTGGCGGTGGCCGGCGGCGTGACGGTGATGTCCACCCCGAGCACCTTCGTCGAGTTCTCCCGGCAGCGGGGCCTCTCACCGGACGGCCGCTGCAAGGCCTTTGGTGACTCGGCCGACGGCGTGGGTTGGGGCGAGGGCGTCGGCATGGTGGTGCTGGAGCGTCTGTCGGATGCGCGGCGCAATGGGCACCGGGTGTTGGCGGTGCTGCGTGGCAGTGCGGTGAACCAGGACGGCGCGTCCAACGGCCTCACCGCCCCGAACGGACCGTCGCAGCAGCGGGTGATCCGCCAGGCGCTGGCGTCCGCCGGTCTGTCGACCTCCGACGTCGACGCGGTGGAGGCGCACGGCACGGGCACGACGCTGGGTGACCCGATCGAGGCGCAGGCGCTGCTGGCGACCTATGGTCAGGAGCGGGAACGGCCTTTGCTGTTGGGTTCGTTGAAGTCGAACATCGGTCACACTCAGGCTGCGGCGGGTGTGGCGGGTGTGATCAAGATGGTGATGGCGATGCGGCACGGCATGTTGCCGCGCACGCTGCACGTTGACGCGCCGTCCTCGCACGTGGACTGGACTGCGGGCGCGGTCGAGTTGCTGACCGAGCCGGTGGAGTGGCCGCAGGATGCGGATCGTCCGCGTCGGGCGGGCGTGTCGTCGTTCGGGATCAGCGGCACCAACGCGCATGTGGTGCTTGAGCAGCCGCAGTTCGAACCCGCCGTCGCGGAGGCATCCGTCACGGCCGGTGTGGTGCCGTGGGTGCTGTCGGGCCGGACGGAGTCCGCCCTGCGGGCCCAGGCCGCGCGCCTGCTCGCGCACGCCGACGGCCTCGAACCGGTGGACGTGGGACACTCGTTGGTCACCTCGCGCTCGCTCTTCGCGCACCGCGCGGTGGTCGTCGCGGCTGACCGATCCGAGGCACTGGCAGCCCTGGCCGCAGGCGAGCCCGTCACCGGCGTGATCGAAGGTGCGGCACGTGGAGGCAGGACGGCGTTCCTGTTCTCGGGCCAGGGTTCGCAACGACTCGGAATGGGCCGCGAACTCTACGCCCGCTTCCCGGTGTTCGCCGATGCCTTTGACGCGGTGTGCGCGGCCTTCGACGCTCCCGTGCGCGACGTGGTCTGGGGTGAGGACGAGGAGCTGCTGAACCGGACGGACTTCGCCCAGGCGGGTCTCTTCGCGGTCGAAGTCGCGCTCTTCCGCCTCGTCCAGTCTCTCGGAGTGCGGCCGGACTTCGTGGCCGGCCACTCGATCGGCGAGATCGCGGCAGCGCACGTTGCCGGGGTGTTCTCCCTCGCGGACGCCTGCGCCCTGGTCGCGGCGCGCGGTCGGCTGATGCAGGTGCTGCCTGCCGGTGGTGCGATGGTCGCGGTGCAGGCGAGGGAGGACGAAGTCCTGCCGCTGCTAAACGAGTTCGTGTCGATTGCTGCGGTGAACGGCCCGTCCTCCGTCGTGCTCTCCGGTGCCGAGGACGCCGTCGACGCGGTTCTGGCCCACTTCGCGGACCGCAAGACGACGCGTCTGCGGGTCTCGCATGCCTTCCACTCGCCGCTGATGGATCCGATGCTCGAAGACTTCCGGACGGTCGTCGCGGGCCTGTCGCTGAACACCCCGAGCATCCCCGTCGTGTCTAACCTGACCGGTGAACTCGCCACCCGTGACCAGCTCTGCTCGCCGCAGTACTGGGTGGACCATGTCCGCCGGGCCGTCCGCTTCGCCGACGGCGTCGCCTGCCTGACCGCCCAAGGTGTCACCCGCTTCCTGGAGTTGGGCCCTGACGGCGTGTTGTCCGCGCTCGCCGAGCAGTCGGCCGACGCCGACGCGCTCCTCGTCCCGGTCATGCGCAGGGACCGAGCCGAGGAGGCCACGCTCGTCCAGGCCCTGGCAGAGCTCCACGTCGACGGCGCGAAGGTCGACTGGACGGCACTCTTCGCCGGAACCGGCGCCCGCCAGGTCGAGCTGCCCACCTACGCCTTCCAGCACCAGCGCTTCTGGCCGACCGGCTCCGCCCTGCGCGCCGGTGACGTCCGCTTCGCCGGCCTCGAATCCCCGGAGCACCCGCTGCTCACGGGATCCGTGGAACTGGCAGGCTCCGACGGCTTCTTGCTGACCGGTCGCCTCTCCCAGCAGTCGCACGCATGGCTGGCGGATCACAAGATCCTGGGCTCGGTGCTGGTGCCGGGGACGGCCCTGGTCGAACTCGCGATCCGGGCCGGCCACGCGGTGGACTGCGACCTGCTGGAGGAACTGACGCTCGCCGCACCGCTGGTCCTGGCGGAGCAGGGCGGCGTTCAGCTCCAGGTGGGCGTCGGCGCGGCCGACGAGTCCGGACGCCGGACGGTCAGCGTGCACTCGCGGCCCGGCAGCAGCCCGCAGACGGCGTGGACGCTGCATGCGAGCGGTGTGCTGGCGCCTTCCAGCACGCGGCCTGCGGTGTTCGATGCGGTGGTGTGGCCGCCGTCCGGGGCTGAGTCGGTGTCGGTGGAGGGCGCGTACGAGCGGTTCGCGGACAGCGGCTTCGGTTACGGGCCGGTGTTCCAGGGGCTGCGGGCGGTGTGGCGGCGCGGGGAGGAGCTGTTCGCCGAGGTCGCCCTGCCGGACCAGGCTGATGGCGGTGCCTTCGGCCTCCACCCCGCCCTCTTCGACGCGGCCCTGCATGCCGCGCTCTTCCTCGGTGGCGAGGGCGAGGGCGGCGTCCCGTTCTCCTGGACGGGTGTGTCACTGCACGCGACCGGTGCTTCGGCCCTGCGGGCGCGGTTGACGCGCTCGCCCAACGGCACGCTGTCGCTGGCGTTGGCCGATACCGCTGGTGCGCCGGTCGCCTCGGTGGAGTCGCTCGTGGTCCGGCCGATCTCGGCCGGGCAGCTGGGGGCGACCTCTCCGCTGTTCCAGCTGGACTGGGTGCCGGTCTCGGCCGGTGCGCCGGTCTCCTTCGTGGAGGTCGACGTCCTCGACGCGCTGGTCGACGTCCCGCCGGTCGTCGTCGTCCCGCTGGCCGCTTCCAGCCCCGGCGCGGACTCGGTGCACGCGCTGACGGCCCGGGCGCTTGGTCTGGTGCAGGAATGGTTGTCCGAGGAGCGGTTCGCCGTCTCGCGTCTCGTCTTCGTGACCCGTGGCGCGGTCTCCGGCGCGGATCTGCCCGCGGCTGCGGTCTGGGGTCTGGTCCGCTCCGCGCAGTCGGAGAACCCGGGTCGCTTCGGCCTGGTGGACCTGGACGGCGTCGAGGACGACGCCACCGCGGCGCTGGGGTCGGACGAGCCGCAGTTGCTCGTTCGTGCCGGTGAGGTGCTGGCGGCGCGGCTCGCGCGGGTTCCCACCTCGGATGCCGCGCCGTCCTGGAACACGGAAGGGACCGTGCTGATCACCGGCGGCACGGGCGGCCTGGGCCGTCTCGTCGCCCGCCACCTGGTCACCGAGCACGGCATCCGCAGTCTTCTCCTGGTCAGCCGCCGCGGCCCCGCCGCAGACGGCGTCACCGAGCTGCTGGCCGAACTGGCCGCCCTCGGCGCGCAGGCGCTCGTCGAGGCCTGCGACGTCGCCGACCCCGACGCCGTCACGGCCCTGATATCCCGCCACCCCGTCCGCGCGGTGGTGCACACGGCCGGCGTCCTGGACGACGGCGTCCTCCCGTCCCTCACCCCCGACCGCCTGGCCACCGTCCTGCGCCCCAAGGTCGACGCGGCCTGGAACCTGCACGAGGCGACCCGCGAGCTGGACCTGTCGGCCTTCGTCCTCTTCTCCTCGGCAGCCGGCACGCTCGGCAACCCGGGACAGGCCAACTACGCCGCCGCCAACGCGTTCCTGGACGCGCTCGCCCGGCAGCGCCAGACGCAGGGCCTCCCGGGCGTCTCGCTCGCCTGGGGCCCCTGGGCCCGGACCGCCGGTATGACCGGTGAGCTGACCGAGGCCGAGGCACAGCGGATGGCCCGCTCGGGGATGCCGCCGCTCACGCCCGAGCAGGGGCTCGCGCTCTTCGACGCGGCGGTGGCCGGTGTCGAGCCGAGCGTGCTGCCGATCCGCCTGGACCTGGCGGCTCTGCGAGCGCACGGCGAGGTGCCCCCGCTGCTGCGCGGACTGGTCACCGCACCCGCCCGCCGGAGCGCCGTCGCCGGTTCGGCGCCCGACCTGGTCCGCCGGCTCTCCGCGCTGCCGCAGGCCGAGCGGCGCGAGGCGCTGCTGGCGGCGGTGTGCGGGCAGGTCGCCGTCGTGCTCGGGCACAGCAACGCGGCCGAGGTGGATCCCGAACTGGCCTTCAAGGACCTCGGGTTCGACTCCCTCACCGCGATCGAACTGCGCAACCGCCTGGGCGCGCTCGCCGGGGTCCGTCTGCCGGCCACGCTGGTCTTCGACTACCCGACGCCCGCGGAGCTGGTGGACCACCTGTTCACCCAACTCGCACTCGCGCCGCAGTCGCCGACCGGTCCGGCGGCGATCCTCGCCGAACTGGAGAAGCTGGAGCGCTCGTTCGGGGAACTGGAGGTCACCGAGGAGGTCTTCGACCAGGTCGCGGGCCGGCTGGACGTCCTCAAGGCCAAGTGGGGAGCTCTGCGCGACACCGGCAGCGGCAGCATCACCACCGCCGACGGTGAGGTGTTCGACTTCGACTCCGCCTCCGACGACGAGGTCTTCGACCTCCTCGACAACGAGCTGGGCCTGTCGTGACCCGATCCGCTCAGCAGCACGGTCAGCCCGCGTCGGCTGCTGCCCTCCACGCGGAGCGGAGCTGTGCGCCGACGTCGCCGGCCTGGCGGAGACCCGCTCGGTAGGCCGGTTCCCAAGCTGCCAGGTCGCCCGCGTCCGAGCCGAAAGCGTGCACGGAGGCCGGGTCGGGTCCGATGGTCACCACGGTGTCTGCCGCTACGGCCGCCAGCTGCTGGTTGAGTGGCTCGCGGGGGACCAGGTGGGCCATCGGCTCGACCACGACCAGCGTGCGGGCGCCGGCCGCGAGGTCGGCGTTGGGGCCCGCGCGCAACGCACCGTCCATGTACCGCCGGCCGTCGACGGCGACCGGCGGCGCGGCTCCGGGGAAGGCGCTGCTCGCCGCCACCGCGTGCACCAGCGGCACGCCGCTGTCGCGGTCCCACACCACGGGCTCACCGGTGGTCGCGTCCACGGCGGTGATCAGCAGTCGTCGCTCCGGCCACGCGTCCGCACCGATCAGGGCAGCGCGCCCCGCGATCAGTGCCTCCTCGGCCTGGGGGTCGGCGCCGTCGAGCGCCAGGCGGCCGACGCGACGCCTGGCCTCGCCGGGTTCCAGGCTGCGGTCGCCGAGTACGGCGAACACTGCGCCCCTTCGCCCGGGGTCGGCCTTGACCCGGTGAGCGGCTGGGCGGGCCGAAGAAGCGAGCCGCCCCGGGTCCTGCCCGGTGGCGAGTAGCGCTCCGACGATCGCGCCGGCCGATGTGCCGACGATCAGGTCGGCCGCGCCCAGGTCCACGCCGTCGCGGCGCAGCCCGGAGGCCAGTCCGGCCATCCAGGCGGTGCCGACGTGACTTCCGGGGCCCAGGACGAGTGCTCGGTCGAAGGTGTGCATGGTGGTCTCCCCTCGTTGTTGAAACAGTCGTACCATATACTCGCCGATACTGTTTCAACTCCGATTCGCCGAGGGGAGATCCACCGTGGGGCGACCAGCAGATCCCGCCCGTCGCGAGCGCACGCTGGCGCGGGCGACCGACTACGTGCTGGCGCACGGCTTGGCCGGCCTGAGCCTGCGACCACTGGCCGCAGCCCTCGACACCAGCCCTCGGATGCTGCTCTACGACTTCGGCAGCAAGCAGGAGTTGGTCGCGGCGGTCCTCGCCGAGGCCCGTCGCCGGGGCGCGGTGCGCGTGGCCGAGCACCTTCCGCCAACGACGGGCTCGGTGCAGGAGCGGCTGCGTGGCATCTGGGCGTGGATGAGCGCGGACGAACGTGCGCCGTTCGTCCGGCTGTTCTTCGAGGTGCACGCCGACGGCCTGGTCCACCCCGAGAACTACCCCGACCAGGGCCAGGCGATCACTGACTGGTTCGACACGCTCGGCGCCACCTTCCGCGACGTCTCCAGCGGTCCGGACGACACCGTCACGCCCACGTTGGTCATGGCCGTTGTCCGGGGTCTGCTGTTCGATCTCACAGCAACCGGCGACCGCCACCGCACCGATCGTGCGCTGGACCGCTTCGCTGAGCTCCTGAAGCAGTAGGAAGCATTAGGAAGCAGTAGGGCGCGGGTCGTAGCCTCGTATGCTGGCGCCCATGGTGACATTGGAGCGGCTGCGAGCCGACCATGAGGCTGCCCTGCTGGAGTTCGAGCGGGACAACCGCGCGTACTTCGCACGCTCCATCCCGGATCGCGGGGACGCGTTCTTCGCCGAGTTCGCCGCCCGCTACCGTGCCCTGCTCGCCGACCAGGACACCGGCTCCGACCACTTCCACGTCGTCGTGGACGACCGGGGAGACCTGATCGGCCGGGTGAATCTCATGAACGTGCAGGACGGGGTCGCCGAACTCGGCTACCGGATCGCCGAGCGCGCCGTCGGCCGGGGCGTGGCCACAGCCGCTGTCGGGGAAGTGTGCCGCTTGGCCGCCGCGGCCTACGGGCTCGACGCCCTCACCGCGAGAACCACGCTCGACAACCTGGCCTCGGCGGCCGTGCTCACCCGTAACGGGTTCGCCGTCGTGGGCGACATCAGCATCAACGGCCGCCCTGGCCTGCGCCATCACCGCTCACTGGCGGCTCGGTAAAAGGGTTGGGCGGCTACGGCTCCTCATGCGTCTGCTGCACGCCGTCCAGGTCGTCGGCGTAGTGCTCGATCGCCCGCCGGTAGTCCTGCACGCGGCGGTCACTGCTGGTGGCGGTCAGCGTCTTCAACAGCAGCCGCATCGCCTCGCGGCCCTCACCGTCGTTGTACAGCGCCATGGCCAGGAAAGTCCGCAGCGCCGGATCGTCCGGGAACTCCTCCAGTCCGCAGCGCAGAGTCTGCACGGCTGCCCTGTAGGAACCCAGGACCCGGTGAGTGCTCCCCAGCCCCAGAAAGGCCCCGTGACGATCCTTCGGAGACAGGCCCGCACCGCCCAGGGCCCGCTCGTAGAACGGGACGGCTTCGCGCTCCAGGCCGAGAACATCGTGTGCCCAGGCGGTCTGGTAGGCGATCTCGACATCCTCGGGATACTGCTCGGTCAGCTCCATCAACTGTTCCCGCGCCTGCCCAGCCTGTCCCTGTTCCCGCAACTGCACCGCTCGCGTCAGCGCCGCGGCCCTCTCGTGATCATCGCTCATGCCGCCCTACGGTGGCACACCGTACCCGATCGGCAAAGCAGCGCCTGTGCCCACCAGCCGGACCATTCCGCGCGAGCTCTTGGTCAATGTCAGAACACGTGGTGGCAAGCGAATGCCGAACGGCCACGCAGGTGCGGTCAGCGCCGGCACCGCGACGCCGGCCGCGCTGACATCACCGCCCCGAACGGGCACGTAGACCCGTTGGTTTCACGCTGGGGTGACCGCCGCCGGTCGGGCACCTGGAGGCAAGTGGTGCTGTCCACCTCTTGAGGAGTAAGACAACTCGTCAGTAACCTCTGGCTGCGGCGTGGCCGAGCAGCGGTCCCGCGCTCACGGAGGTGGGAGGCGGAGGGTATGCGCAGAGTGGTGCTCACAGCGGCGGCGGTGGTGCTGCTGGTCGAGTCGCTGGTGCTCGGACTCGTCGGGCTGATCATGGGTGTCGCGGCCAGCCGGCAGCACATGTCGATCGGCGGGCTCTCCAGCTCCAGGATGGCCATGGGCTCCTGGATCGGTCAGGGGGCTCTGGCCGTCTTCCTGCTGGTCTGCGCCGTGCTGGTGGCGCTCTCGGCCGGGCGCACGGAGGTGCGGCCGGCCGTGCGGATCCTGCTGCTCGTCTGCGCGGTCTTCAACGCAGTGCTGGCCGCCCTGGCCGTCGCGCTGTCCGGCTGGGCGTCCTTCGGGCTGCTCATCGTGCTGACGGGTGTACTGGTGCTGGCGGTCATGCTGGCCTACGGGCGCCCCGTCCTGACGGAGGGATCGCCAGCGCAGCGGTAACCCCTGCGCTGCTGCACCCCCACACCGCCGACGGGCCCGCCGCTGCTTCGCGACTGCCTCGGCCGGTCTCGACGTCATGTGTCGGTGCCTCCTGCCAGGATTCATGGATGACCTCACCGGACAGCCTGCTCACCGCTCCTGACGATCAGCCGCGCGCCCTTCTCCTGGAGTTGGTCGGCGCCATCGAGCCGTGGGACGACCTGGAACGCACCCATCTCAGGACCGCTGCGCAATGGATCGCCGGGGGAGCTCCGCTCTACCGGGTGCGCAAACCGGATGTTCCGGCGATGCACTTGGTGAGCTACTTCGTGGTCCTCGACGGCTCGCGCGGGCAGCTGCTGCTTGTCGCGCACCGCAAGGCGGGCCTGTGGCTCCCGGCCGGCGGACACGTCGAGCCCGGTGAGGATCCGTGGGCCGCCGTGGTCCGCGAATGCCATGAGGAGCTGGGCATCGAGGCCGTGGCATCGCCGATCACCGGCGAGCATCCCCTCTTCCTCACCGTCACCCGAACCCGGGGACAGGGCGCACACACCGACGTCTCGCTCTGGTACCTCCTCGATGCCGGCGCGGAGTCCATCACCTCCTACGACCAGGACGAGTTCGACGCCATCCGGTGGCTGTCAGCCGAGCAGGTACTTGAACAGCCGGACGAGCTGCTCGATCCCCATATGCACCGCTTCACCCGCAAGCTGCAGCATGCCCGGAGAACAAGGCATCGCAGGTAGCTCGTGGAGGAGTGTTGATCGGGCCTCCGTGGGGCTGGCCCAACTAACCTGAGGACGGCCCCCGCGGGCCCGATCGAGGAGGAGCATGCGTCGGTACCGGAACTAGCGGACAACCGCGCCGTCCGTCACCCGACAGAGCGGCGATGACCCGCGCGCACTCCATCGCCTCGGCATGCGTCGTGTCCACCTCCACGTCGTAGAACACGCTTTCGTGGACCGCATCCGCCTGTGACGCGGCCATCCCGGTGACCCGATCGCCTCGTGCGACCTCGCGGCCGGCCGCAACCGCGCTCTCGCACCTGACACCGACCCACAGCACCTGCAGCCCGCCCAGAGCCTTCTGCCACCGCTGCTGGGACGCCGCTCCACCGAGGAAGACCTCGTCGACGATGACCCGGGCGCCCGCACGTGCCATCGCGGCGATCCCCTCGATCCACGCCGCTTCCAGCGCCCGGAACTCCGCCCCGACGAGCACCCCGCCATCCGGACCGAACTCGATCCCCGCATCAGACGCCCGCATGGACGCGGGCATCGCCTGGATCAGCCCGTCGACCCCGAAGGCCAGCCACGGATCCGGCAGGACCGCTTGCAGGCACCGGGCGATCCCCGACTTCCCCGAGCTGGAGCCACCGTTGAGAACGATCATCCGAGTCATCACCGCGCCACAGTACGGGCCCCGGAGCAACGATCGACACGGATTTCGATGAACGCGGCGATCTGTCGGACGCGAAGCGGGAGCGGGCAGGGGCCCGACGAGTTACTGGATGCAACTTGCTCAGCTGCGGATCAGCGACAGCAGCAGCGCGTGGGTCTTGGCGTCGGCGGCCGCCAGGAGTCCGCGGCTGGACGGTCCGAGTGGGGCGCCTTCGATGTCGGTGACGGTGCAGCCGGCGGCGCGGCAGAGGGCGATACCTGCGGCGAAGTGGACGCTTGCGGAGAGGTCGCCGCCGTCGGTGACGTAGGCGGCGCGCCGGTCGGCGGCGACCCAGGCCAGGGCCAGCGTGGTGGAGACGACGCGCGGGCGGAAGTGCTCAGCGAATCCGGGGTGGGCCAGCAGGTTGACGGCGCGGAAGGCGGGTGCGCTCGGGAACGGCGGGTCCAGGTTGACGTCCACCAGCCGAGTGGCGGACGTGGGAGCCAGCAGCGCCTCGGTGCCGCCGGGCCGCCGCACCCTGGCGGTCTCGCCGTCCGTGAAGAAGACCTCGCCGCTGAACGGGTCGGCCACCGCCGCGGGCCCGTCGCGCAGCGCCACGTTGACGGCCACCAGGTGGTTGCCGACGGCGTAGTTCAGCGTGCCGCACAGGGGGTCGACCAGCCACTGGCGCGCAGTCTCGGTGCCGCCCTGCTGCCCACCCTCCTCGCCGAGCACCGCGTCCTGGGGTCGTGCGGAGCGGATGACGCCGAGGATCGCCTGCTCGGCCTCGATGTCGGCGGCGGTGGCGAAGTCCCCAGCGCCCTTGTCGATGCGGGGGAGTCGCCGGCCGTACATGCTGCGCACCACCTCCGCGCCCGCGCGCGCCGCCGCTGTCGCGACCCCGGTATCGTCAAGGCCAGCAGGTGAGTTGATCATGTCGTGCAGCGTACCGGCCGGCGGGCACCCGGTTGCGGGGAGCGGGGTGCCCGCCGTTCAGGTCCTCATCCGGCGCTACATCGGGCGGCGGAAGCCGTAGACGGCGAGGGTTGCGCCTGCCGCGGCGATGATGCCGCCGAACAGCAGCGCCGGCAGCACGTCACCGGCGCCGGGGATGCCGAGGGCCAGGGCGCGGGTGGCGTTGATCGCGTACGTCAGCGGGTTGACCCGGGCCACCGCGCCCAGCCAGGCGGGCAGGTCGGCGATCGGGATGTAGGCGCTGGAGGCGAACATCATCGGGAGCACCGCGATGATCGCGAGGTTCTGCATCGGCTCGGCCCGCCGCAGCCAGGCGCCCGCCGCGATGAACGCCCAGCCGAGCGACCAGCTGATGAACAGTGTCAGCCCGACCGAGGCCGCCACCTGCGCCAGGCCGCCGTGCGGCGAGTAGCCGAGCACGGTGACGGCCAGCACCAGGATGATGACCGCCTGGACGGCGCTGCGCACCAGGTTCGCGATGCTCCGGGCGATCAGCAGCGAGCTGGGGACGATCGGCAGCGAGCGCAGTCGGGCGACGATCCCGTTCTTCAGGTCCTCGACCAGGCCGACCCCGGACTGCACGGCGGACTGCACGGCGTTGTCGATCAGGACGGCCGGCAGGACGAAGTCCAGGTAGCTGATGCCGGCGGGGAAGTGCGGCGGCGGACCCATCTTGCTGAAGACCTGGGTCAGCATGAAGAGCACGATCACCGGTTGCAGCAGCCCGAACAGCACCACGCCCGGGTCGGTCACCAGCGCGCGCAGCGAGCGCCCGGTGAGTACCCGGATCTGGTGGAACATCGAACTGCCGTCCCACTGCGGGATGCTGGGGGTTGAGGTGGTCGTGGTGGTGGCGCTCATACGGTTGCTCCCAGGGCGAGGGACGGGGAGGCGAGCCGGGCGGGCTGCTCGGCCAGGGTGAGGTAGACGTCGTCGAGGCTCGGTTCGCCGAAGGACAGCTCGGCGGCCTCGATCCCGACGTTGTCCAGGGCCCTGACCACGGCCGCGATGTCCCGCGAGGCCGCGATCGGGATGACGATCGCGCCGTCCTGGCGGCCCGTCACCGGCTCCATGGCGGCCTCGCGCAGAGCAGCCACGGCGAGGGCCGGATCGTCGGCGCCGTCGAGGGTGACGGTCACGGTGCGCTGGCCGACACTGGCCTTGAGCTCCGCCGCGGTGCCGCTGGCGATCACGGCTCCGGAGGACAGTACGGTGATCGAGTCCGCCAACCGGTCGGCCTCGTCCAGGTACTGGGTGGTGAGCAGGACGGTGGTGCCCTCGGCCACCAGGCCCTCCACGATCTCCCAGAGGTTGATCCGGCTGGACGGGTCGAGGCCGGTGGTCGGCTCGTCCAGGAAGATCACCTCCGGGTGGCCGACCAGGCTCGCGGCGAGGTCGAGGCGCCTGCGCAGGCCGCCGGAGTAGGTCTGGGCCCGGCGGGTCGCGACCTCGCCGAGCGCGAACAGCTCCAGCAGCTCGTCGGCCCGGGCTCGGGCGGCCTTGCGGCCGGCGCCGAGCAGCCGGGCCAGCAGGACGAGGTTCTCCCGTCCACTCAGCTGGCCGTCGACCGAGGCGAACTGGCCGGTGAGGCCTATGCGTTGACGGATCTCCCGGGGCCGGCTGGCGACGTCGAACCCGGCGACGGCGGCCCGTCCCGAGGTGGGCGGCAGGGCGGCGGTGAGGATGCCGACCAGGGTGGTCTTGCCCGCGCCGTTGTGGCCGAGCAGGGCCAGCACGGTCCCTCGGCGCGCCGAGATGCTCACGGAGTCCAGCGCGCGCACGGTGCCGTACACCTTGCTCACCTCGTGGGCCTCGATCATGACCTCCGACGGGGGAGGTGCGGTGAGCCTGGTCATGGGTGATCTCCTACAGTCCAGAGGCAGAGAGAGGGCCTGTCCAACTCAGTGGCGGACATCAGCCGTTGGCGCCGTCCATCAGGCGGAAGAGGTCCTCGTCCGTGGCGCCGTCGAGGTCGACGCCGCCGTCGGCGACGGCCGGGGCCGGTGCCCACTGCCGCGCGAGGCTCCTGAGCCGGGCGGCGGTGTCCGCCTCGACGCCCTCGCCCGCCGCGAGCAGCCGTTCCAGCGCGTCCAGCAGCTCATCGGCGGACCGCGGCCGCGGCGCCGACTGCGCCCCACGGTCGGCGAGTTCGGCCCAAACGGTCCGGACGAGCCGGACGACGGCGGCGGGAGTCGGGTGGTCGAACACCAGCGTGGCGGGCAGCCGCAGGCCGGTGGCCGCGATGATCCGGTTGCGCAGCTCGATGGCGTTCACCGAGTTGACGCCCAGGCCCGAGAACGGCTGGACGGCGTCGGCGTCGCTCAGCGGGCGCCCGCCGAGGGCGGCCTCGGTCTGCGTCAGGACCAGGCGCAGCAGGACGGCCTCCTGCTCGTCCTCGCCCAGAGTAGCCAACCGGCCTACCAGGGAGGGCTGTTCGAGAGAGGCATCCACCCCGGCCGTGCGGAGTCCGGCGGCGAGCCAGTACGCCTCGCGCTGGAACGGGTAGGTGGGCAGTGCGACCGGCCGCGCCCCGGGCAGGACCGCCCCCCACGCGACGGGCACCCCGCGCAGGTGCAGCCGTCCGACCGCCGTGAGCACGGCCGCCGGCTCCTCGCCCTCCCCCTCAGCGGTGGGGATCACGGCCGCACCGGAGTCGGCCAGGCACTCGTCGATCATCGGCGTGAGCGCGGCGGCCGGGCCCAACTCCAGGAAGGTGTCGACCCGTTCGCTCCGCAAATGCTGCACGGCGTCCAGGAGGCGGACGGGCTCGCGCACCTGCCGCACCCAGTAGTCGGGGTCGCGCGCCTCCTGCTCGCTCAGGCGGCGGCCGGTGAGGCCGGAGACCAGCGGGACGGCCGTCGGCGCACCGAAGGCCAAGGTGCTGACCACGTCCCGGAATTCGGCCAGCATCGGGGTCATCAGTGGCGAGTGGAAGGCGTGGCTGACCGCGAGCCGCTTGGTCCGGTGCCCGGCGGCGGCGAGCTGCTCGGCCAGGTCCGCGAGCGGCTGCGCCGCGCCCGAGAGGACGACCGAGCGCGGGCCGTTGACCGCCGCGAGCGAGACGAACTCACTCAGCAGCGGGAGGACTTCCTCCTCCGACGCCTGCACCGCCAGCATCGCGCCGCCCGCCGGCATTGCCTGCATCAGCCGGCCCCGCGCGGCCACCAGTGCGCAGGCGTCCGGCAGCGAGAGCACCCCGGCCACGTGCGCGGCGGCGATCTCGCCGACCGAGTGGCCCGCCAGCAGGTCGGGCAGCACACCCCAGGACTCGAAGAGCCGGAACAGCGCGACCTCGAAGGCGAACAGCGCGGGCTGCGCGTACCCGGTACGGTCCAGCAGCCCGCCATCGGCTGCGTCGGGGTCGGCCCACATCACCGAGTCGAGCGTCCGGTCCAGCAACGGGTCCAGCGCTGCCCGGACTTCGTCCAGTGCCTCCGCGAACACCGGGAACGCGTGGGCGAGTTCACGTCCCATGCCGAGCCGCTGGCTGCCCTGCCCGGTGAAGACGAACGCCAACGCCCCGCTGCCGGTGCGCTCCTGGACGCTCCCCGCCGCGCCCTCGTCCGCGCCGAGCGCCGCCAGTGCGGCCACCAACTCCTCCCGGTCCCGGCCGATGACGACGCTGCCGTGGTCGTGCACCGCGCGGGTGGTGGCCAGCGAGAGGCCGACGTCGCGGACGGACAGCCCGGGCCGCGCCGCCAGCCGCGCGGCGACCCGACGGGCCTGCGCGCGCAGCGCGGGCCCGCTGCGTGCGGACAGCACCAGCGGGACGACGCCGTCCGCCTCCACCGTCTCCACCACCTCAGCGGAAGCCTCCTCCAGGATCACGTGGGCGTTGGTCCCGCTGATCCCGAACGAGGACACCCCCGCCCGCCGGGTCCGCCCCTCCTCCCGGGGCCACGGGCGGGCCTGCGTCAGCAGCTCCACCGACCCGGCGGACCAGTCCACCCGAGAGGACGGCTCGTCCACGTGCAGCGTGCGCGGCAGCACACCGTGCCGCATCGCCAGCACCGTCTTGATCACCCCCGCCACACCGGCCGCCGCCTGGGTGTGCCCGATGTTGGACTTCACCGAGCCCAGCCACAAAGGGTGTTGCCTTTCCTGCCCGTAGGTCGCCAGCAGCGCCTGCGCCTCGATCGGGTCGCCCAGCCTCGTCCCCGTCCCGTGCGCCTCCACCGCGTCCACGTCGGCCGCCGACAGACCCGCGCTCGCCAACGCCTGCCGGATCACGCGTCGCTGGGCCGGGCCGTTGGGCGCGGTGAGACCGTTGGACGCGCCGTCCTGGTTGACGGCCGACCCGCGCACCACCGCCAGCACCTCGTGCCCGTTGCGTCGCGCGTCGCTCAGCCGCTCGAGCACCAGCAGGCCGACGCCCTCCGACCAGCCGGCGCCGTCGGCGGCGTCCGCGAAGGACTTGCACCGGCCGTCGCGGGCGAGCCCGCGCAGCCGGGAGAACTCCACGAACGAGGTCGGTGTGGCCATCACCGCGACGCCGCCCGCCAGCGCGAGCGAGGACTCGCCCGAGCGCAGCGACTGGCAGGCCAGGTGGAGGGCGACGAGCGAGGAGGAGCAGGCGGTGTCCACGGTCAGCGCGGGGCCCACGAGCCCGAAGGTGTAGGAGATCCGCCCGGCCAGCGCGCTGCCGGCCGTGCCGATCGTCATCAGCCCCTCCAACTCGTCCGCCGCGGACAGCGCGTCCGCGGCGTAGTCGTGGTACATCGCGCCGGTGAAGACGCCGGTGCGGCTGCCGTGCAGGGTGTCCGGGACGATCCCGGCCTGCTCCAGCGCCTCCCAGGCCGTCTCCAGGAGCAGCCGCTGCTGCGGATCGGTCGCCAGCGCCTCGCGCCGGGAGAGCCCGAAGAAGGCGGCGTCGAAGTGGGCCGCGTCGTGCAGGAAGCCGCCCTCCCGGGCGTACGAGGTGCCCAGGTGCTCGGGGTCGTCGTGGAACAGCTGCTCCAGGTCCCAGCCGCGGTCTGTCGGGAAACCGGAGATCGCGTCGGTCCCGTCGGCGAGCAGCGTCCACAGCTCGTCCGGGGAGCTCACCCCGCCGGGCAGCCGGCAGGCCATTCCGATGATGGCCACCGGCTCGTCCGCCGCGCCCTGGACACCCACGTCCTCGAGGTCCGTCTGCCCGGTCAGCAGTCGGGCGACCGCGGCCGGCGTGGGCGCGTCGAAGGCCAGGCTGACCGGCAGCGCCAGCCCGGTCGCCTCGACCAGCAGATTGCGCAGCCGGATGCTCAGGATGGAGTCCAGGCCATGGCTGCGAAAGGTGGCCCCGGGCCTGATCGGTGCAGACGCCGCAGACACCGCGGCTGCCGCGGACGGACCCAGCACGGCCGCGACGCAGTCCCGGACCAGGTCGAGCGCCTCGCCGAAGCTCCCCGCCCACCGGCCGGGCGCAGCGGGGGCGCCCGCCCGGACGGCGCCGCTCGCGAGCAGCGCCTCCAGCGCCCGCCGGTGCAGCTTGCCCGCGGGCGTGCGCGGCAGCTCGCCGACCGTCACCAGCTCCAGCGGGATCTTGTAGTCGGCCACCCCGCGCTCGCGCAGGAAGGACGTCACCCGGGTGAGGCCGATCTCCGCGCTCGCCCGGCCGGTGACGACCAGGCAGGGCAGCTCCCCGAGCCGCTGGTCGCGCAGGCCGACCACGGCCAGCGGGCCGATGCCGGGCAGGTCGGCCAGCAGGCGCTGGATCTCGGTGGCGTTGAACTTCCGTCCGCCGACGTTGATCAGCTCGGCCGAGCGCCCGTCGAAGCGCACCCGGCCGTCCTCGTCCAGGCTCGCCAGATCGCCGGTGCGCAGCCAGCCGTCCGCCGTCAGCGCCGACCGGGTCAACTCCGGTTCGCCGTAGTAGCCGAGGAACATGCCAGGGCTGCGGTACTGCAACTCGCCCGAGCCGCCCGCCGGGCAGGGCGCGCCGTCCTCACCGACGATCCTGACCCGCGCGCCGCGGGTCGGCCGTCCGACGCTGCGGGCGGCCACGTCGGCGGGGTCCGCGGCCACCGTGCAGGTGCCGGTGCCGAGTTCGGACATCCCCCAGACCACCACCAGGCTGGTGTCCAGCGCCTCGCGGACCTGCGCGACCAGCGCGCCGGGGATCGCCGCGCCGGCGGTCCGCACCTCCACCGGACGGAACCCGGCGGGCTGCCGCGTTTCGGCCAACCTCCCCACGATGTCGTGCAGTTGGGCGGGCACGGCGAAGACCGCGCTGGGGTTGGCGACCCGGGCCAGGTCGAGGAAGCGGTCGGGGTCCCAGCTGCGCAGCAGCACCTGGCGGCAGGAGCGGAAGAGCGCGGAGTGCAGCGACTGGAGGCCGAACAGGTGGGTCAGCGGGCAGGCCGTGAGGACCGCCTCGGCGAAGGCGTCGGCGGCCTGCGCCGTGACGGCCGAGGTGTTCGAGAGCAGGCCGTCGTGGCTGTGCAGGCAGATCTTCGGCCGTGCCGAGGTGGTCCCGGAGGACGGGATCAGCACGAACGGCATCTGCGGCCGGACGTCGACCGGGTGCGGCGCGCTGCCCAGCCACCGCGCCAGCAGCCGGTCGACACCGCCGCCCTCGCCCGCGACCAGCACGGCCAGCACCGAGGGCAGCGCCTCGCACAGCGCGCGCCCCTGGTCCGCCGCGTGCGGCGAGTCGCTCGGCAGCACCACCAGCACCGGGCTCACCCGCTCGAGCAGCGCACGCACGTCGGCGCTGCCGTGGCCCTGGTGAACGGGCAACAGGACGGCGCCGACGGCCGCGACGGCCAGGTGCAGGCTCTGGAACTCCCAGCAGTTCGGCAGCTGGACCGCGACCACCTCGCCGACGCCGACCCCGAGTTCCTGCAACCCGCGGGCCAGCGCGTCGACCTCCGCCTGCCACTGGCGCCAGGTCCGCGATCGCTCGCCGTCGACGAGGGCGACGGCGTCCGGCGCCGCGCTCACGGCGGCCGCGAAGACCCCCGGCAGCGTGAGCCCCTCGAGCCCAGCGTCCAAATCGGTCACCTGGTCATCGCTGCGGACGGACACCATTACTCCCCGGAGATCACTGGGCGGCTTCCGCTCCATGCTCGGCCGATGCCCGCCGGGAAAGCCCTAGAAGTGCGCGGTCCCGCCCGTGCTGGAGGCGACCCGCTGCCCGGGGATCTCGGCGTCCAGCAGCGTGAGCAGCGGGGTGGCCTTCACCACCGTCTCCTCGAACTCCTCCCGCGGCTCCGACAGCGCGATGATCGCGCCGCCGACCCCGTACCGAAGCCGCCCGCCGCTGAGCACCAGCGTGCGGATCACGATGCTCAGATCGGCTGCCCCGGTCAGCGAGAAGTAGCCGATGGCGCCGGAGTAGATGCCCCGCGGGCCGGCCTCCAGGCGGTCGATGATCTGCATGGTCCTGATCTTCGGCGCCCCGGTCATCGAGCCGCCGGGGAAGGCCGAGCGCACGCCCGCCACCGCGCTGGTGCCCGGGCGCAGCCTGGCGCGCACCGTGCTCACCAGCTGGTGGACGGTGGCGTAGGTCTCCACCTGGAAGACCGGGCCGGCGGTGACCGTGCCGACCTCCGCACACCGCCCGAGGTCGTTGCGGACCAGGTCCACGATCATCAGGTTCTCGGCGCGGTCCTTCTCACTGGTGGTCAGATCGGCGACCAGCAGCGCGTCCTCGTCCGGGGTGGCGCCGCGCGGGCGGGTCCCCTTGATCGGCTTGGACTCCATCGCGCCGTCCCGGTCGATCCGCAGGAACCGCTCGGGCGAGGTGCTCAGCACGGACAGCTCGCCGAAGTCCAGGAAGGCGGCGAACGGCGCGGGGCTGGCCCGGCGCAGGAAGCGGTAGGCCTGCCAGGGGTCGAGGTCGGCCTCGACCTCGATCATGTTGGTGAGGCAGACCTCGTAGGTCTCGCCGGCCCGGATCTCCTCCTGACAGACGTCGATGAGCTTGAGGTACGCCTCCCGGTGGTGCCGCAGCCGCAGCTCCGCGCCACCGGCGCCGGGGGCCTCGCACGGTTCGGGCGCCCGGTCCACGAGCCCGCCGAGCGCCGCCGCCGCCTCGCGCAGCCAGCCGCGCGCCGGGTCCTCGCGGTCCTCCTCGGCCAGGGCCAGCAGGTGCGTGGTGCCGGTCAGGTGGTCGAGGACGATCGCGCGGTCGGCGAAGACCATGACGGCGTCCGGATCGGGTGAGCGGTGTGCCCGGTCGCCGTCGCACTCGGCCTTCAGTTCGTAGCCCAGCGCCCCGACCCAGCCGAGCGCGAAGTCGAAGGGCAGCTCGGGCGCCTCGACCCGGGCCTCGCACAGGTCGCGGTCCAGCCAGTCCAGGAACGCGTCGCGGACCACCCGGGTCGAGTCCGCCGAGGTGACGGTCACGGTGCCGGCGAAGACGTCGGCGGTGGCGACCCGGGCGAGCGGGCCCGAGGCGTTGCCCATGATCGACAGGCGGCCCAGCTTGCCGTCCGCGCGGCTGCTGTCCAGCCAGAACGGGTGGTCGCCGGCCCGGAACAGCCGGTCGAAGACCACCTCCGGGTCCCAGCGGGTGGGCAGCTGCTCGGCCAGCACCCGCAGCCGCCGCCCGCGCTCCCGCACCGGCGGCGCGGTCACGGGCGCAACCGCCGGCGCCGTCCCGCTGCGACGCTGCCACCGGTGGCGTTCCGTCAGGTCGCGGAAGTTGGCCAGCAGCCGGTGGCCGCCCTCGGTGCCGATCGACTCGGGGTGGAACTGCACGCCCCAGAGCGGCAGTTCGCGGTGGCGCAGGGCCATCACCACGCCGTCCGAGGCCCAGGCGATCGGCTCCAGGACCGACGGCAGGTCGGTGACGGCGAGCGAGTGGTAGCGGACCACCTCCAGCGGATCGGGCAGCCCGTGGAAGAGCCCGGTGCCGACGTGGCGCACCATCGAGGCGCGCCCGTGCCGGGGCTCGGGTGCGCGCCCGACGGTGGCGCCGTGGGCGAGCGCGATGCCCTGGTGGCCCAGGCAGACGCCCAGCACCGGCAGTCGGCCCTCCCTGGCTGTCTCCGCGCAGTAGCCGAAGTCCGCGGGGCGGTGCGGGGTGCCGGGGCCGGGGGAGAGCACGACGTTGTCGAAGGCGTCCAGCAGCTCCGGGCGCCAGCTCGGATCGTCGTTGCGGATCACCTCCGGCTCCCGCCCGTTGACCTCGGCGAGGTAGTGGAAGAGGTTGTAGGTGAACGAGTCGTAGTTGTCGATCAGCAGTGTGCGCATCGCGGAGTCCCTCATTCCAGGCCGAGTTCCAGGCCGAGTTCGCGCGAGATCTCCCGGTTCACCGCGGCCTGGTGGTCGGCGATGAAGAAGTGGCCGCCGCTGAACACCTCCAGCCGGAACGCGCCCTCGGTGTGGACGCTCCAGGCCTGCGCCTCGGCGAGCGAGGTGCGGGGGTCGGACTCGCCGGTCAGCACGGTGATCGGGCAGCGCAGCCGGCGGTCGGCCTCGCAGCGGTAGCTCTCGATCGCGCGGTAGTCGCCGCGGATCGCCGGCATCGCCATCCGGACGATCTCCTCGTCGCCCAGCAGCTGCGGGTTCGTGCCGTTGAGCAGGCGCAGCTCGCTGAGGATGCCGTCGTCGTCGCGGTGGTGCACGGTCTCCAGCCGGGTGGTCGAGGGGCCGCGCCGCCCGGAGGCGATGACCGCCTTCGGCGCGCACCGGCCCTTCTGCTCCAGTCGCCAGGCCGTCTCGAAGGCCAGCGTGGCGCCCATGCTGTGGCCGAAGAAGACGGTGGGCCGCTCGTCCAGGGTGAGCAGCTCGTCGGTGACCAGGTCGGCCAGCGTGTGCAGGGACTCGACGCAGGGCTCGCGCCGCCGGTCCTGCCGTCCGGGGTACTGAAGGGAGATCACGTCCACCCGGGGGGCGAAGTGCGCCGAGACGGGGTGGAAGAAGGGGGCGGAGCCGCCGGCGTGCGGGAAGCACACCAGCCGGACGGGGCTGTCGGGGGCCGGGTGGAAGCGTCGCAGCCACAGGGCACTGGCGATGGTCAAGGGAGCCGGTCCTCTCAGTCCTGATGGATGGTGATGGAGCGCGAGGGGCAGAGCGTGCCGGCCAGCCGGACGGCGGCGGCCTCCTCGGGGGCCGGCCGCTCGCGCAGGACGGTGACCAGCCCGTCGTCGCCCTGGTCGAACACCTCCGGCGCGTTGAGGACGCACTGGCCCGCGCCGACGCAGCGGTCGGCGGCCACGGTGACATGCATGATCAGCTCTCCTGCCAGCTCACCGGCAGCTCGTGCAGGCCGCACAGCACACCGTCGTACTTGAAGGGCAGCTCCTCGACCGGCACCGCGAGCCGCAGGCTCGGGATCCGCTCGAAGAGCTTGCGGTAGGCGATCTCCATCTCGACCCGGACCAGGTTCTGGCCCAGGCACTGGTGCACGCCGTAGCCGAACGCCACGTGCTGGCGCTCGGCGCGCGCCGGGTCGAAGAGGTGCGGGCAGGCGAAGGCGGAGGTGTCGTGGTTGGCGGCGGCGACCAGCGGGATGATGCCCTCGCCCGCCCGTACCAGCTGCCCGGAGATCTCCACGTCCTCGATCGCCACCCGCAGCGACACCAGGTCGGCGACCGAGTGGAACCGCAGGCTCTCCTCGACGGCGCGGTCGTCGCCGATCCACTGCGGGTTCTGCAGCAGCGTCATCACCCCGAGCGCGATGTTGTTGGCGGTGGTCTCGTGACCCGCGATCAGCAGCAGGATCAGCACCCCCGGCAGCTCCTGGGCATCGAGCGTGCCGGTGGCCAGCAGCCGGCTGATCAGGTCGTCGCCGGGCCACTGCACCTTGATGGCCACCAGGCGGTTGATGTAGCGCAGCAGTTCCTTGGTGGCGGTGTCGCGCTGCTGGTCGGTCGAGGCGCGGATGGCCACCAGGGTGCGGGTGCGCGACTCGAAGAACTCCCGGTCGGCCGGCGGCACGCCGAGCAGCGAGGAGATCACCAGCGAGGGCACCGGGAGCGCGAAGTCCGCGACCAGGTCGGCACGGTCGCCCGCGGCCAGCATCGCGTCGATCCGCATCTCCACCGTGCGCTCGATCGCCGGACGCATCTCGCGCACCCGGCGGACGGTGAACTCCGGGATCAGCGCCTTGCGGAAGCGGTCGTGCTCGGGCGAGTCGAGACCGACGAACCAGCCCGGGATCTGCTCCTGGCGCGGCACGCCCATGGTGTCGCTGATGTTGGGGAAGCCCGGGTGGTCGGGGTTGGAGCTGATCTTCCGGCTGGTCAGCACGGCCCGGACGTCCTCGTGCCGGGTGACCAGCCAGGCCTTGTTCCCGTTGGGCAGGTAGGAGACCACGAGCCCCTCGCGCCCCCGGTAGTCCTGGTAGCGGGGAGGCGGGAAGGCCTCACCTGGCCTGCGCAGCGGGAAGTCGACCACAGGGGGTTCGCTGCTCGTCATGTCTTCCACGTCTCTCTCGATGGTTGCGGCTCAGACCGCGCCGTAGAAGGCGCGGACCTTCCCGGTGATGTACTCCTGGTCGGCGGCGGTCAGCCCGGTGTACGTCGGCAGGTAGAGCCCGTCCTCGGCGAACCGGTTGGCGTTGAGCGAGGGCCAGACCGGGTCCAGGTAGCCGGGCTGACGGCTCATCGGCTTGAAGAACAGCCGCGTCTCGATGCCCTCGCGGGTCAGGTACGCGCGCAGCTCCTCGCGCCGCTCGGCGCGCAGGTCGTACATCCACAGCACGTCGCGGGCCGGCATCAGGGTGACGCCGGGGACGTCCGCCAGCCCCTCGTCGTAGCGCCGCTCGATCTCCTTGCGGGCGGCCAGGATCTCGTCGAGCCGCTCCACCTGGGCCAGTGCGACGGCCGCCTGCATGGCCGTCATGCGGAAGTTGTAGGCGAGCTTCTTGTGCACGAAGCTGTGGTCGGTGGTGAAGGCCATCGCCCGCAGGTGGGCCAGCTGGCCGGCCAGGCGGGGGTCGTCGGTGAGGCAGATGCCGCCCTCGCCGGCCGTGATGATCTTGTTGGCGAAGAGCGAGTAGCAGGCGATGTCGCCCACCGGCCGGACGCCGTGCGCCTCGGCGGAGTCCTCCACCACCCGCAGGTTGTACTGGAACGCGAGGTCCATGATCGCGTCCATGTCGCACCGCCGCCCGTACACGTGGACGGGCATGATCGCCTTCGTCCGGGGCGTGATCTTCTCCTCGATCCGCGCGACGTCCATGTTCAGGTCGTCCGCGCAGTCGACGAAGACCGGCGTCGCGCCGGTGTAGGTGACGGCCCAGGCCGAGGCGATCATGGTGAACTCGGGGACGATCACCTCGTCGCCGGGGCCGATGCCCAGCGCCCGCAGAGCCAGCGTCAGGGCCGCTGTGCCGGAGGAGCAGGCGACGCCGTGCGCGCTTCCGTTGTACTGCGCGAAGGCCTTCTCGAACCGCTGGACGTACGGCCCCTGGGAGGAGATCCAGCCGTCGCCGATCGTGCCGGTGACATATTCCAGTTCCCGTCCGTCGAGACTCGGCCGGGAAACGGGGTACCTGAACGACATTCCATCCTCGCTCTGTCGCTGGCCAGTTCGCTGCCGGCCACTTCCGGATTTGTCCGGCGAAATCGGGTTGTATGGCATCGAGGTGTGAGCCATCGGGGCGGCGGGCTTTGTCATGTCAGGGTTTGTCATGTCAGGGCTGGGAGGCCGAGCAGGAGATCCGCCGCGGCCCTTCGCCCACCCGCCGCCTCCTGCAACTGCGCGAACCGGGACGCCCGCTGACGGAACGAGGGATCTCCCAGTACCCGGGTGAGTTTTTCCACCACGTCGTCGGGGTCCATTTCCTGCGGCCGGTCCAGGGTCAGGCTGACGCCGAGATCGCGGCCCCGGACGGCCTGGTCGAAGCAGTCCACCCAGAGCGGCCGCACCACCAGCGGCTTGCCGAAGAACAGGCCCTCGTGGAAGCCGTTGCCGCCGCCGTGGGTGAAGAACAGTTCCACGCTCGGGTGGGCCAGCACGTCCAGCTGCGAGGGCACCCAGCTCTCGATCCGCAGGTTGCCCGGCAGCGTCTCGCGCGGCGGCAGCAGGTGCTGCTGCTCCTTGGGCAGCTTCCACAGGAGCTGGTGCCGGCCCTCCAGCCGGCGGGCGACCTCCACCAGCGAGCCGACCTCGGCCCGGGTGAGCCGGGTGATCGTGCCGAACCCCATGTAGACCACCGAGCTCTGGGCGTCCAGCCATCGGGCCAGCTCGTCGTCCGCCCCGGCCTCCGGCAGCGGCGGCGTCATCGCGCCGACCAGCTTCATTTTCTCCGGAATCTCGAACGGATAGTCCAGCTCCGCGACGGAATTGCACAGGACCATTTCGGCCCGGTCGATCCTGGTCATCATGTCGGGCGCCGGGAGGTTGAGTTCCCGGCGAATCCTGTTGTCCTCCGAGAGGACTTTTCCCATCGCCGGGTTGAAGAACATGGCGAGCGTCCGGAACTTGAACAGCCGGTTGCTCATGCGCTGCGCGAAATTCATCGGGTAGGGCAGCCCGGAGTGCGGGACGGGGAAATTCTGCGGGGTGTAGGACCTGCCGAACGGGTTGTACGAGGTGAGCACGTTGCTCGGCACGAACGGAACGCTGAGCACGAAAGGGATCTGCCGGGTCAGTGCCAGGTCGATCGCAAAGGAACTCATGCACTCGATCACCATGAGAGCCGGCCGCACCTTGTCCACCACGGATTCGAGGGCCCGGTATTTCTCGGCCTGGAGGGCGGGTTTGTACGACTGTCGGATGACCGCCCGGTGGGCCTTGAAGCGCGAGGACTGGGTGACCTCGCGGTAGACCTCGTCGCTCCAGCTGACCGCCGACAGCTCGGGGGTCACCTCGCCGAGCGAGGCGAACTCGACGGGGCTGCCGACCGCGAGGGCCTGCACGTCCGCGCGGCGAGGATCGTCCGTGGCGAACCACAGGTCGGGCACGCCGCGCCGGGAGAGCTCGGTCGCGAGCACGAGCAGCGGGTTGACGAGGCCGCTTTCCGGAAGGCTGACGAAAAGGATCGGCCGTGGCGCGGAAGTCATCGCGGTCCCTCCGGGAGATGGCTGCTGAGGGTGCCGAAGCCGGTCCGGCGCCCGGTCATGGGCGGGTCTGTTGGTTGCACGACTTCTTGGTCTCACGGTCCGCGCCGGGAAATCCTTAGACTCCCGGAAGGTTTGCCACGGTCTGTCCGCTTATGTCCCCTGCTTCCGAATCGAGAGATTGGCCTGCCGTCGGGCCGGGTAGGCAGGTAAGGTGTTCTTAATGGTTCTCTGACGGACGGGCGAGCGGCCTGCGGGTACACTCGGCCGTATCAATTCTGAATCATTCTGTTCATCCTGGATTTGTTGCGGGAAAATGATCTCCGAACACTGCTCCGGTAGTTTTCGTCATGCGAGGGGGGTTCCTTGCTGGATCGGGCTGATATCCCCGGATTGCCCGGGGCGTTTACCGGCCGTGCCGACGAGCTGGAGGTCCTGAACGGCCGCGCCCTGGCCGCCCGCGGCGGCCGGCCGGGCCTGGTGCTGCTCTCCGGTCCCGCCGGGATGGGCCGGACCGGTCTCCTGCGGGAATTCCTGGCGGGCCCGCAGTGCCGCGATATGACCGTGCTGCACGGATCGGCGTCCGGGGGGAGCGCCGATCCGACGGCCTACGCCGGTGTGCGGGCACTGCTGCGCCCGCTGGGCCTGTCCGGCCCCGACGGGCACGACACGCATCCGCTGCTGCGCGGCAGCGCCCGGCACGCCCTGCCCGCGCTGCTGCCCGCCGCCGACGGCGGGCAGCCGGTCGACGCCGCCTCGGCCTACCCCGTCCTGCACGGTCTGTACAGCCTGGTGCGGCATCTGACGGCGCGGCGCCCGGTCGCCCTGGTCCTGGACGACGCCCACGCGTGCGACGAACACTCGCTGCGCTGGCTGGACTTCCTGCTGCGGCGGGCAGGCGAGCTGCCACTGCTCGTGGTGCTCGCCCACCGCACCGAGGCCGAACCCGTCGCGGCCGAGGCCTGGGCCGGCCTCTGCGCCCAGCACCTGGCGACCACTCTCGCGCTCGGCCCGCTGAGCGGCGCCGACATCGGGTGCATCGCCCGGCAGGTCTTCCCCGGCCCGGTCGACCCCGCGTTCACCGAGCGGCTGGCGGCGGTCTCCGGCGGCAACCCCGGCACTGCCGTCTCCCTGCTGCGCGAGCTGCGCCGTGACGGCGTGTCACCGGACGCCGAGGGCGCCTCGCGGGTCGCCGGGATCGGCGGGCTGCTGGTCGCCCGCGCGGTGCCCGAGCTGCTCGACACCCAGGCCCCCTGGGTCCGGGACGTGGCCGTCGCGATCGCGGTGCTCGGCGAGGACTCCGTGGTGCACCTCGGCGCCCTGGCCGGCGTCAGCGGCATGCTGGTCGAGGACGCGCTGACCGTACTGCGCCGCGCCGAGGCGGTGGCCCCCGACCGGCCGGCCCTGGCGCACCAGGCGGTGCGCCGGGCCGTGCTCGACACGGTCGACGCCGACCGGCTCGCCGAACTACGGGCCCGGGCCGCCCTGTTGCTCAGTGACGCCGGCCGCCCGGCCGAGGAGGTCGCCGCCCACCTGCTGCTGCTGCCCGGAACGCCCGAGCCCTGGATGGTGACGCTGCTGCGCGCCGCGGCCGAGCCGGCCGACGGCCGCAGCGCCCCCGACACGGCCGTCCGCTACCTGCACCGGGTGCTGGAGGCCGAACCCGGCGACGTCCCGGCGCGGCTGCGACTCGCCGTCGCGCAGGCCGAGGCGGACCCCTTCGCGGCGCTCGCCCAGCTGCGCGGCGCGCTCGACGCGGCCACCGACGTCCGCACCAGGGCCCGGTTCGCGGTGCAGCACGCGACGACCTCGCTGGCCGTGCAGGGCACCTTTGCCGCCGTACGGGTGCTGGACGAGGCACTGGACGCGCTCCGGGCCGCGCGCCTGCCCGGCCCGGACGCCGCCCACCGGGAGCTGACCAACCGTCTGGAGGCGGCCCGGCTGCTCGTCGAGTGCGCCCACAGCGGGGCGGCGGCGGCCCCGGTCCGGGTGCGTCTGGCCCGCCTGCCCGCGAGCTTCCCGGACCTCGCGATGCGGCACGACGGCGCGGCCCTGGCCGCGCTGCTGACCGCCCTGGACGGCTGCTCGATCCGCCGCACGGTCGACCACGCCCGCGGCGTCACGGACACGCCGGGCGCGGCGCCGAGCGGCGGATCGCTGATCACCGCCGCCCTGGCCCTCGGCCTGGCCGACGAGAGCGAGGGCGCGCTCGGCGCCCTGAACCGCGTCCTGGCCCGCGGCGAGGGCGGCGGCGAGGGCGGCGGCCCCTCCTGGACGCGCGCGCTCGCGCTCTCCCAGCGGGCCCTGGTGCTGCGCGGCCTCGGCCGGATCCCCGACGCCCTCGCGGACGCCCGGGCCGCCGTGGCCGCCCTCCCCGAGGACGGCCACGGCGGTGGCGCCCCCTCGCCGATGCCCCGGCTGGCGCTGGCCTCGGTGCTGACCGAGCGCGGCGAGCTGGAGCGCGCCGAGGAGCTGCTCGACGGGATCGAGCCGCCCGCCCCGGACGGCGCCTGCCTGGAGTACCACCTCCACCTGACGGCCAGGGCCCGGCTGCGCTGGGCCGCCGGCGACGGCGGCACGGCCCTGCGCCTGCTCCAGGAGAGCGGGCGGGCGCAGGCGCAGGCCGGTCTCGCCAACCCGGTCTTCGCTCCCTGGTGGATCGGCGCCTCCCGGATCCTGGCGGTGCTGGGCCGCACCGACGAGGCCCTGGAGGCGGCGGCCCACGGCGGCGAGCTGGCCCGCCGCTGGGGCAGCGCCCGGGCGCTGGGGCTCGCGGCGCTGGCACGCGGCGCGATCACGCCCGGCGCGCCGGGCGTCGAGTTGCTCACCGAGGCGGTCGAGCTGCTGTCCTCCTCACCCGCCCGGGGCGACCACGCCAGGGCCGAACTCGTGATGGGCCGCGCGCTGTTGGCGACGGGCGACCAGCGTGGCGCGCGCGAGCACCTGCGGGTCGCCGCGGACCTGGCGCGCAGCTGCGGCGCGCTCGCGCTGGCCCGGACCGCCCGGCGTCGGCTGATCACCGCCGGTGGGCGGATGCGCGAGATCACCGCCTCCCGGGCCGACATCCTCACCGACACCGAACGCAGGGTCGCGGACCTGGCGGTGGCGGGAGCCAGCAACCGCCAGATCGCGACCTCGCTCTTCGTCACCGTACGGACCGTGGAGACCCATCTGACCAGCGTGTACCGCAAACTGGGCGTCAGCCGACGAGTGGGCCTGGCCTCGGCGCTGCACAACCCGGCCGCCCCCGCCGGGCGAGCCCTCGCACGGGTGCCCTGACGCCGACCCGAGGACTGCGGCGCGGACCTCAACGACGAGGTCCGCGGTGAACGGACCGGACGGCGACCCGAAGACCTGGTATGACCATGCATCTGCCTCTTGCGTTCAACTGCCCTGAAAACCCCCGTGAAAACCCCCGTGAAAGCTCCGCCGATCCCGCCCTGCACCACCGCGAGCCCGAACGGGCCGTGCTGGCCTCGGTGGTGGACGCGCTCGGCGCGGGCCGCCCCGCCGTGGCCACCGTGACCGGCCGGCCCGGCTTCGGGCAGAACGCCCTGCTGCGCCAGGCCACTTCGCGCGCCGAGGCACTCGGGGTGCGGGTGCTGCGCGCCCGGGCCAGCTCGGTGGAGGCCGGCCTGCGGCACGGGGTGGCCGCCCAACTCCTGTCGCCGCTGGACGGGTTGGCGCAGGCGGCGGTGCGGGCGCTGGCCGCCCCGCAGCGCGGCGGCCGGCACCCGGGCCTGGCCGAACTGCTCGGCGCCGCCCGGGAGCGGCCGACCCTGCTGGCCCTCGAGGACGCCCAGTGGCTCGACCCGCACTCGCTGCGCTGGCTTCAGGCGCTGCTGCGCCGCTCGCGCGGCGTGCCGCTGGCGCTGCTGGCGGCGGGCAGCGGCCTGTCGGCCGGCGGCCCGGACTGGCTGAGCCTCACCTCGCCGGCCCCGGCGATCGCCCACGAGCTGGTGCTCGCGCCGCTGGGCCGCTGCGAGGTCGCCCGCACGGTCGAACTGGCCTGCGGCGAAAGGGGCGAGGCGGCCTTCAGCGCGGCGGCCTGGAAGGCCACCGGCGGCAGCCCCGCGGTGCTGCGCGACGCGCTCGCCACCTTCGTCCGCGAGGGGCACCGGCCGGTCGCGGGGCAGGTGGCGCAGCTGCGCGCGATCGCCGCGCGGGTCGCCGGCGAGCGCGTCCTGTGGGCGCTGCGCGGGCTGTGCCCGCTGACCGTCGCCACCGTCCGCGCGCTGGCCGTCGGCGGACCCCTGCTGGACCTGCCGATGGCCTGCACGCTGGCCGGGTCCACCTCGCTGGGCGAGCTGCGGCTGCGTGCGGAACTGGTGGCGACCGGTATCGCGGTGGCCACTGCGAGCGGCCTGCGGGTGGATCCGGTGGCCAGGGCCAGGGTGCTGGCGGAGATGAGCCTCCAGGAACGCGCCGAGCTGCACGCCCGCGCCGCCGAACTCGCCCACCGCGCGGCCGCGGACGACCGCGCCGTGGCCGACCTGCTGCTCTGCACCCGGCCGCTCGGCGCGCCCTGGGCGGTCCTCGCCCTGCACCGCAGCTCGCTGGCCGCGATCCGGCGCGGCGACCACCGGCTGGCGGTCGGCTACCTCGCCCGGGCCCTGCACGAGCCGCTGGCGCCGGCCCTGCGCGCCCAGCTGACCTTCGAGCTGGCCGCCGTCGAGCTGGTCACCGCTCCCGAGGCCGGCCGGCGCCTGCTCGACGCGCTGGTCCGCGATCCCGGCGGCCACGCCGAGCTCCGGGTCCGCGCCATCGACCTCGGGCTGACCCTGGGCGACGCCGACCGGATGTGCCGCGCGGTCGCCGACGTCCTGCCCCAGGCGCGCGGCGCCGAACGGGACAACCTGATCGCCCTGTTCTGGTCGGCCGACCACTCCCGGCGCGACGACTGCGAGCTGATCTCGCCCGAGGTGCCCGCGCTGCCCGACACCCCCACCTGCCCGGCCCAGGCCGGCGTGCGCGCCTGGGAGTTGGCCGTGCGCGGCAGCGCGCTGAGTACCGTACGGGAGCTGGCCCGCCGGGCGCTGTCGCGGCAGGCGGCCCGCCGCACGCCGGTCCGGGCCCGGCTGGCCGCCTGCCGGGCGCTGTGTCTGAGCGACGACTACGAGGAGGCCGAGGCGGGGCTGGGCGCGCTGCTCACCGAGCTGCGCGGCGACCACCTGGACGTCGGCGTCGCGCAGGTGCTGGCCGTGCGCGCCGAACTGCACCTGAGGGCCGGCCGGATCGGCGCCGCCGAGCAGGATCTGGCCGCCGCCGCCCGGACGCTGCCGGTGCCCGGCGGCGCCGACCCGACCCTGCTGCACCTGCGGGCGGTGCGGATCGTGCTGGAGCTGGAGAGCGGCCGACCGGACAGCGCGCGGGCGCTGGCCGCAGTGCAGACTCCGCCCGGCAGCGAGGAGCGGATGCACTGGGCGCACCTGCTCTTCGCCCGGGCGATGGTGGCCGCCTCCGACGGCGACCCGGCGCGGGCGGGGGAGCTGCTGCGCGAGTGCGGGCGCCGGCTGCTCAGCCGTCACCACGTCAACCCCGCGGTCCTGCCCTGGCGTTCGATGGCCGCGCTGGCGGCCCAGGCGGTCGGCGAGCAGGAGGAGGCGGTGCGGCTGAGCCGCGAGGAGCTGGCCTTCGCCCGGCAGTGGGGAGCGCCGAGCGCGCTGGGCTGGGCCGAGCTGACGGTCGGCCGGATGGCCGGCCGCCAGCGGCTGCTGGGCGCCCGGGAGGCCGTTCGTACGTTGCAGGGCGCTCCCTTCGGGATGGTCTACGCGCGTGCACTGGCGGAGCTGGCGGCCGCCGAGCTGGCCGCCGGGGAGGGCGACCGGTGCGCCGCCGCGGCCTCGCTGGCCCGGCTCAGCACGCTCACCACCACCCAGCCCGCCGGCCCGATGGCAGAACGGGCGCGCCTGCTGGCCGAGGAGCTGGAGCTGCCCTCGGCCGCCGCGCCCGCCGTGTCCGCCCTCTGGGCCGCCCTGCCGCACACCGAGCGGCACACCGCGGCGCTGGCCGGCAACGGCCACAGCAACCAGCACATCGCCGACATGCTGTCGGTGTCGCGGCGCACGGTCGAACTCCGGCTGAGCCGCACGTACAAGAAGCTTCGTATCGGTGGCCGCCAGGAACTGTCGGCACTGGTACGCGCGATGGAAGGACGCTGACGGATGCTGCTTGAACGCGTTTCGGAGACGGCGCAGGTCGCAGAGGCGCTGCGGGACGCCGCGGCGGGCAGGTCCGCGCAGATCCTGCTGACCGGCCCGCTGGGCATCGGCCGCTCGGCGCTGCTCCAGGAGCTGCCCGGCTACGCCGGCCAGGAGGTGTACGTGCTGCGTGCCGGCGCGGCGCCGATGGAACAGGACTTCGCCTTCGGCGTGGTGCGCCAACTCTTCGACAGCCTGCTGGCGGTGGCCCCCGCGGAGGACCGCGAGCGCTGGCTGCGCGACGCCGGCTCCGCCCGGCTGGTCTTCGCCGACGACGCCCTGCCCGACGAGGAGAGCCCCGACTGCGCCTGCGAGGCGGTCCTGCACGATCTGCGCTCGCTGCTGGCGCGGGTGAGCGCGGACGCGCCGCTGCTGATCCTGCTGGACGACCTGCACTGGGCGGACACCTCCTCGCTGCGCTGGCTGGCCTACCTGGGCAAGCGCCTGAACGGCCTGCGGGTGGTGCTGGTCTGCACCGTGCGCGACGGCGACCCGCGGGCCCAGGACCCGCTGGTGCGCGAGGTGGTGGACAGCTCGACCCTGGTGCTGCGCCCCCAGCCGCTGTCGCCTGCGGCCGTGCGCACGATGGTGCGCCTGAAGTTCGGCGAACCGGGGGAGGAGGAGTTCGTCCGCGCCTGCCACGAGATCTCGGCGGGCAACCCGGTCTTCCTGCTCGCGGTCCTGGTGGGCCTGGCGGTCGGCGGCCACCGCCCGACCGCCGACCGGGCCCAGGCGGCCCGCTCGCTGCGCCCCCGTCAGCTCAGGGAGCGTCTGGCGAACTCGCTGCGCGCCCAGTCCACACCCGTGCGCGACCTCGCGGCGGCGATCGCCACCCTCGGCGAGCACGGCGACCCCGTGCTGATCGCCCGGCTGGCCGGACTCGACGAGATCGGCACCGAGCAAGCGCTGCGCGGCCTGCACCAGTTGGGGCTGCTGGCCGACGCGGGCGAACCGCGCTTCGTCCACCGCGTCGTCCAGGACGCGGTGGAGTCCTCGATGACCGTGGCGCAGCGCCAGTACTGGCACGAGTCCGCGGCGACCCGGCTCTACCAGGCGGGCCGTCCCGCCGAGCAGGTCGCAGCCCAGCTGATGGCCGTCGCCACCTCCAGCATGCCCTGGTCGGCGGCCGTGCTGCGGACCGCCGCCGACACCGCGGTCCGCCGCGGCGCGCCCGACGTCGCCGCCCGCTACCTGCGCCGCGCGCTGCTGGACAGCTCCGAGCAGGGCGAGGACCGGGCCCGGCTGCTCATCGACCTGGCCACCGCCGAGCGCTCCTTCGACACCTCGGCCTGCGAGCGGCACATCTCGCAGGCGATCCCGCTGCTGAGCACGGCCAGGGACCGGGCCGCCGCCGCACTGCGGATCTTCCCGGGCTTCCTGGGCACGCTGCCGCCCTCGGCCGTGGACCTGCTGCGCCGGGCCGCCGAGGAGCTCGGCTGCCCCGACCAGCTCAGGGGCTCGGCCCGCGACGTGGGACTGCGGCTGGAGGCGCGGCTGCGGCACTCCGCCCGCGAGGACGCGGCCGAACTGGCCGACGCCGTCGAGCGCCTGCGCCGGCTCGGCGAGGAGCCGGCGGTGTGCTCGGGCGCCGAGCGCGAGCTGCTGGCCGTGCTGCTCAACGCCGCGACGCTCAGCGCCGGCGTGCCGGCCGCCGAGGTCGCCCGGCACGCCAACCGGATCCTGGAACGCGAACCGGCGACCTCCGCCCGGTCCCGTTCGGTGCTGCCGCTACTGGCGCTGGGCTTCCTTGGCGCGGACTCGCTGCGCACGCTGTGCTCCTGGCACGCGACGGAGGAGCAGACCCGCCGGCACAGCGGCGCCGCCGTCGACGCGCTGGTGCACGCCGAACGCGCGCTGGTGTTCGTCGGCCTCGGGCGGCTGGCACCCGCTCGCGAGCATGTGGAGTCCGCCTTCGACCTGGGCCCGGCCGACTGGCAGGAGGCCGGGGACATCGCCACCGCCGCACTGTGCGCCGTGGCCCTGGAGGTGCGCGACCCGATGTTCACCGAGCGGGTGCTCTGCCACCTGGGCCGCCACCAGCCGGCCGGTCTGATCTCCACCGGACTGCGACGGCTGCTGGAGGGCGCGGCCCAGGCGCAGCGCGGCCACTGGAGCGACGCGCTGGACACCGTGCTCGCCGGCGGCCGGACGTTCGAGGCGGCGGGCTGGCACAACTCCCTGCTGTTCCCCTGGCGCCCCTGGGCGATCGGGCTCTACCGCCGACTCGGTGACACCCGCTCGGCGCTGGTGCTCGCCGAGGAGGAGCACGGGCGCGCCACCGCCTGGGGCGCGCCCGCCGCGGTGGGCCGCGCGCTGCGGCTGCACGGCGCACTGCTGAGCGGCGAGCCGGGCACCGCGCTGCTGCGCGAGGCGGTCGAGGTGCTGCGCGGCTCCGCCAACGAGCTCGAACTCGCCCGCACCCTGCGAGCGTTGGGCAGGCGGCTGGGCGACGGCGGGCAGGCGCAGGCGGTCCTGCGGGAGGCCGCCGTGCTGGCCCGCGCCTGTGCGGCCCCCTGGCGGACGGAACGCGGCGCTCCGGCCGGCGAGGAGGCGCCCGGCGCGCCCGGCGGCGCCGCGCCCGAGGCCCTGCTGACGCCGACCGAGTCCCGGGTTGCGGCGCTGGTCACCCGGGGGCTGACCAACCAGGAGATCGCCGGCGAACTCGGGGTGAGTTCGCGCGCGGTGGAAAAGCACCTGACGAATTCCTACCGGAAACTCGGGACCCCTGGCCGGCGTGAGTTCGTGGCGCTCTGGAAGGGCTCCGATCCCGCCGTCGTCTGACCTCGGTTCCTCCTTCAGCTGGGCTCTGACCTGCACGGACGTCGGACCGTACCGTACCGAACCACCGAACCCCGCGGTACGGACCGAACCCCCGGGGCGGGCGACCACGGGGTTGGCGGTGGCGGCCCGAGTGGCATTGACCACCTTGCCTCAACCTATCTAGGGTTAATTACAGACCTCACCCGAAGAGCGGATTCCCAGCCACGGGTGACGATGTCGCGAAGGCTCGTTTCCGAGCAGCCCAATGTCATGAGGAGAATGAGTTCCTTGACGATTTTCGCTCCCGAACTGGTCGATCTGGCGCAGGCGCTGGCACAGGAGCCCGGCGGAACGGCGCAGGGCGCAGGGCAGGTCGGGCGGCCCGACCTGGACATGGCCTGCCTGGACCGGTCGCTGACCATCCAGCAGGCGAACCAGGAGTTCTTCCGCAGGTTCGGCCGCTCCTCGGTGGAGCTGTGCGGACGTACCTTCAGCGACCTGGTGCACCCCAGCGTCCAGCAGCCGTTGCAGCGCCAGTTCTCCGGCCTGCTGGAGGGCCGGCGCGACCGCTTCGCCACCGAGGTGATCGCGGTGGGAGCCGACGACACGGCATTCACCGTGCCGCTGGCGGCCGTTGCCGTGCGGGACGGCTCACCGGACGTCACCGCGATCCTGGTGATGATGACCGCTCAGGAGGACGGCGCGCCCGCCGCGGGCGCGGGGGTCGCCAGCAGCCGCAAGAAGATCCTCAGCGAGATAGACGCGCGGATCCTGGAGGGGATAGCCGCCGGCGTCTCCACCGTCCCGCTGGCGGCCAGGCTCTACCTGAGCCGGCAGGGCGTCGAGTACCACGTGACCTGCCTGCTGCGTAAGCTCCGGGTCCCCAACCGGGCCGCGCTGGTCTCCCGGGCCTACTCGATGGGCGTGCTCAAGGTCGGCGTCTGGCCGCCCAAGGTGGTCCCGGACTACGTCAAGTAGCGATGCCCAACGGGCCTGCTGCCGACGGGGGTTGACCGGACGGCAGGTCCGCGCCGGCGGGCTCGGCGATGGCGCACAGCACCAGCCCGCCGCTGATCAGCCAGCGGCCGCGCAGCCGGTGCAGCGGCCGGCCGTGGCGCAACAGCGGTGAGGGCACCAGGAGGTGGGCCTCGAAGGTCGCGGCGGCCGGATCGACGGTGATCCTGGCGTCCTCGAAGCCGAGCGGACGGGCGGTGGCGGGGGACCACGCCTTGTACACCGCCTCCTTGAGACTGAACAGCAGCCGGTCCCAGTGCGTCCCCGGCGCGCTTCTCCCCAACTGCCGTACCCAGAGCCGCTCCTCGCGCAGCGATACGGTCTCCAGGATCCCCTCGGGCAGGGCGGAGTGCGGCTCGGCGTCGATGCCGATCATGCTGATCCGCTCCGAGCGCGCGACGGCCGCCGCCCGGTAGCCGACGCAGTGCGTGATGCTCCCGACGACGGAGTCGGGCCAGCGCGGTGCCCCGCGCGGACCGGGCAGCAACGGATCGGGCGGCAGCCCGAGTTCGGCCAGCGAGCGGCGGGCGCACCAGCGTCCGGTGGCGAACTCGCGGCGCCGCGACTCCACGGCGTCCCGGACGACCAGGGCCTCCCTGGGATGCAGCCGCACCTGCGCCGGATCGCCGAAGGACTCGGAACTCACCACTCCGGACGGAAGAATGCGTTCGATCACCAGCGCAGTCTATGGATCCACCACTGGTGGATTCCTTACAGAATGTCGTACGGGACCGCGGCATACCGTGCGCGAAGTTCGTCGAGCACCGCCTCGTCCCCCGGGAACCCCACCGCGTCGACGGCGCTGACCGTGCGGACGCCGATCGAGGTGTTGGTGGCGAAGGCGGCGCGCATCGAGGGCAGTTCACCGATCGGGACGGGAACCGTGACGTCGCCCCCGCTCGCTTCCTTGAGCAGGCGCATGGTGATCCCGGGCAGCACGTCCGCCTGCGGCCAGCGCACCTGGCCGCGCCCGTCCACGAAGCCGATGTTCCAGGTGCTGCCCTCCGCGATCCGGCCGTCGCGCTCGACCAGCAGCGCGTCGTCGAAGCCGGCCAACTGCGCCTCCCTGCGCAGCCGGACCTGGCTGTAGAGCCCGACGTGCTTGACCGCCGCGTGGTCGCGGCTGAAGGTGAAGCTCTTCGCCGTCAGCGGCGGCGGGGTGGAGCCGGCGGCGGCGCGGGTGGTGATCAGGACCACCGGGTCCGCGTCCGCGCCGGGGCGCAGCAGCTCGAGCGCCGGATCGAAGACGGTGACGCGCGCGGTGAGGGTGCCGGGCCGCACGCCGACCTCCCGGCGCAGGTACCCGCGCACCCGCTCGGGGTCGAGCCGCGCCCCGAACACGGCCTGGCAGTCGCGGACCAGGCGCTCCAGGTGCAGCGAGAGGCCGCGCACCGCGCCGTCGGTCACCAGCATGGTGGTGAAGTGCCCGTAGTTCATCAGGGCCAGGGTCTGCAGCGCGTCCAGGGACGCCGGTACTCCGTTGACGGTAGCCATGGCCGCCATTGTGACAGCGGGAAAGTCTCGGGTTTTCCCCAGCGTTTTCGCTGCATGATGTGGCCTCGCGACGCCGCGAACGCGGGGCGCGACGAGCAAGCAGAAGGGCCCGCCATGCAGCCGACAACCTTCACAGAGCACATCGAGGACGCGATCCAGGTTCTCGTCGGCACGGGAAACGTGATCGCGCCCCGGCAGGAGGCGGAGGCTCTGGCGGCTCACGTCTTCGGCGCGGACCCGGCGGCACTCGCCCCGAACGGCCGACCCGGCGAAGCGGCGGCCGCCCGCTTCGCCGACCTGCTGGGCCAGCGGGCCGAGGGGGTGCCGCTGGGCCACCTCACGGGGGTGGCCGCGCTCGGCGGCATCGAGGTGGAGGTCGGGCCCGGGGTGTTCGTGCCCCGGGCGCAGAGTGAGGCGCTGCTCGACCATGGCCTTCGCACCACCGAGCACCTCGCGGCCCCGCTGGTGGTCGACCTCGGCACCGGATCCGGGGCGCTCGCACTGGCGGTGGCCCACCGGCGGCCCGAGGCCACCGTGCACGCGGTGGACTGCGACCCGCACGCGCTCGCGTTCGCCCGCCGCAACAGCGCGCGGCGCACCGCCCTCGGGGACACCCCGATCGTCCTGCACGAGGCCGACCTCGCCGACCCCGACCTGCTGTCCGCACTGGACGCCACCGTGCACCTGGTGCTGGCCAACCCGCCCTTCATGCCCGACGAGGCCCAGCTCCCACCGGAGTTCGGGGTCCACCAGCCGCAACTGGCGGTCTTCGGCGGCCCTGACGGCCTGCGCGTGATCCGCCAGACCGTGCACACCGCGGGCCGGCTGCTGGCGCCCGGCGGCAGCCTCGTCCTCGAACACGGCCATCTGCACGCCGAGTCGGTCGCGGCGCTGCTCACCGCCGACGAGCGCTTCGACGCCGTCCGCGGACACCAGGACCGCTACGGCTATCCGCTCTACACCGTCGCCGTCCGCGTCCAGAGCCCTCATTGATGCTGCGTCAGGATTTCAGCGTCCAGGACTGGCCGGGCGCGGCCGCGTTGGCCGGGTCGGTCACCGCCGTGGAGCCGGCGGCGGTGCCGGAGGCGTCCAGCGCCAGGCCGGTGCCGACGTTGGTGATGCCCAGCGCGCCGGTCGCGGTGTTCTGTACGACCCGCCACTCCTGCCAGGGGTTGCCTGCCGAGTAGTTCAGCAGGTAGGCGCTGCCGACTCCGCCGCCGCCGGCGAGGACGGTGTGGACCTGCGTGCCGGTGTTGCAGTTGTCGCTGATCCGGACGGTTCCGTCGGGATTGGCGGTGAAGGTCCACTGCTCGGAGGTGTGCGTCGGGTCCCAGGCGTTGACGTCGGCGTTGGCGCCGAGCGCGGCGCTACAGGTGCCGGCGACCTCCAGCACCTGGCCGCCGGTGCCACCGGCGCTGATGCTGTGGTACCTGCCGTCGCCGACGACGGTGGCGGGGATCGTGCTGGGCAGCGCGCTGAGCCGGTACATGGCCACGGCGCTCGGGGCCAGCGAGGCGCTGAGGGTGCCGCCGGCGGAGGCGGTGACGTTGGCGGAGGTGCCGCTCCACAGCTCCTTGGCGTTGTAGCCGGGCCCGGTCAGACCGAGCGCGCCGAGGCTGGTGCCGACGGTCTGGCTGTTGGCCGGGTCCTGGTTGATCAGGAGGACAGCGGTGTCACCGTTGGCCAGCTGGCGCTTGAGAACGACGGGCGCGGTCGGCGAGTTGGGCGCGCTGCCGACCAGGGTGGCGGGCTTGGTCAGAGCGTCCTGGTCGACCGCGATCACGCCGGCGTTCTTGTAGATCGCCAACGAGTCGGCGTTGATGCCGGTGGACCAGTTGACGCCGTTGTAGCTGTGCTGGGACTGCGCGGCGGTGCGCAGGTCGGCGCCGGAGATCAGCGGCGAGGCCATCATCGACAGGATCGACACCTCGGTGCGCGACTCGTCGTCGGTGAACGACTTGGCACGGACGTCGTTGTCGGTGACGCCGTACACGCCGTACGGGTCGTTCCAGCCGGTGAACATCATGTCCATGTCGTTCCAGCTGCCCGGCCGCACGTTGCCCGAGTCCAGCAGCGCGGTCTGCAGCTGCCCGTTGTAGAGGACGCCGCTGATCTCGCTGTCGCGGTCGCCGCCGATCCGGCAGAGGTTGGCGACCTGGCCGCACCAGGTGCCGGTGGGGGCGTAGCCGGGGGAGCTGTACTGCGGGGTGCCGGCGGCCAGGATCACCGGGTCGGTGCGGGCCGGGTCGTTCGCGTTGAGCAGGTACGGGACGCCGCTGTGCACGGGCTGCGCCGAGACGCTCATCACCACCTTCGGGCGGCCCTGCGCGGCGGAGGCGGCGTCCAGATCCTTCTGGAAGGTCTGCACCCGGGCGTACATGGACTCGGTGAGTTCCTTGCCCTCGCCCTGCGTGTAGTAGTTGTGCCCGTCCGGTCCGACGATCTGCGGGCCGTAGGGGCAGTCGTCGTACTTGACGTAGTCGACGCCCCAGGACACGAAGTCGGTGGCGTCGGTGCTCTCGTGGCCCAGGCTGCCGGGGTGGCCCTGGCAGGTGGTGTAGGTGTCGGTGCCGTAGAGGCCGAACTTCATGCCCTTGCTGTGCGCGTACCAGGCCAGGTACTGGATGCCGTTCACGGTCTGCCCGTTGACGACCTGGCTCGGGAAGCGGTCCGGGCTGGGGACCAGGTGGCCCGACGTCGGGTCGTTGCCGGTGCCGTCGGTGCCGAGCACCGGGTTGCCGTTGCCGTCGTACAACTGCATGGCGTTGTACGCGTTCTTCACCAGGTCGGTGCTCTGGTCGCTGCGGTGCGAGAGCGACCAGCCGTCGTCGATCGTCACGGTGTTGTAGCCCGCCGCCACCAGGCCGTTGGCCGACATGTAGTCGATGGTGTCGGAGACCTGCTGCTCGGTGACGCCCGTCCCCAGGCTGTTCCAGGAGTTCCAGCCCATCGGCGGCGTGAGCGCGGTCCCGTTGTCCAGGGCGGCGGCCGGGGTCGCCGCCACCAGGGCACCCGCCCCGACGCTGACGGCGAGCCCGGGGACGGTCAGGGCCAGCGTCAGCAGGACGCTGGGCAGGCGGCGGATTCTTCGTGATGCGCGCAAGGACGACTCCGGGGGGTGGGAACAAAAACGAACAGCGCGGACGCGAGCCCTCGCCCGGTGCGAAACCCTGACCGGCAAGGGGCTGTCGTGCGTTGCAGCGTAATGGCACATGTCACACATCAACAGTCCCTGTGCGCGACGATGTTGATTCGTGATGGATTGCGTTCGCCTCTACAGGTCCGCCGGCGCCAGTGCCCGGACGGCCGTGATGGTGTCGGCCTCCTGCGCCGTCTTGTCCGTGCGATAGCGCAGCACCCGGGCGAAGCGCAGCGCCAGCCCGGCCGGGTAGCGGGGGCTGCGCTGCAGCCCGTCGAAGGCGACCTCCACCACCAGCTCCGGCCGCACCCGCACGGTCCGGGCGTCCCGCCCGACCTCGCGCAGCAGCAGCTCGCGGGTCTGGAAGGCGAGCATCTCGTCCGTGAGCCCCTTGAAGGTCTTGCCCAGCATCACCCACTCGCCGGTGCCCTCGGCCAGCCCGCCCGCGCCGTCCCGCCGGGCTCCCAGGTGCAGGTTGCTCAGCCACCCCCGGCGCCGCCCGCTGCCCCACTCGGCGGCCAGCACCACCAGATCCAGGGTGTGCCGGGGCTTGACCTTGATCCACCCGGCTCCCCGGCGCCCGGCCGCGTACCGGGCGCCGGGGTCCTTGACGACGACGCCCTCGTGGCCGTGCGCCAGCGCGTCGCGGAAGAAGGCCTCGGCCTCGCCGCGGTCGTCCGTCACCAGCCGCGGCACCCGCAGCTCCGGCGGGACGGCCTCGGCCAGCTCCGCGAACCGCTGCTCCCCGGGCAGGTCGAGCAGGGTGCGGCCGTCGCGGTGCAGGAGGTCGAAGAAGAAGACGCTGAGCGGGACTTCGGCGCGCAGCGCCTCGGCGTCGCGCTGCGAGGCGGTGCGGGCGGCGGTGACCTGGAAGGGCCGCGGCCGACTGTCCGCGCCCAGCGCGATGGCCTCGCCGTCCAGGACGGCCGAGCGCACCGGCAGGCCGAGTGCCGCCTCGACCACTTCCGGGACGCGGGCGGTGATGTCGTCCAGGCTGCGGGTGTGCACGCTGACCCGCCCGCCGTCGCGGTGCACCTGGACCCGGATCCCGTCGAGCTTCCACTCCAGCGCGGCGGGGCTGATCCGCTCCAGCGCGCTCGCGACGTCCGGCGCGGCGGCGGCGAGCATCGGCCGGACCGGGTGCCCGACCTCCAGGCCGAACGCGCGCAGCGCCGGGGTACCTCCCTCCAGCGCGGCCCGGGCGACCGCCGCCGCCGAGCCGCGGAACATCAGTGCCCGCCGGACGTCCGCGGCCGGGACGCCCGCCGCCGCGGCGACGGCGTCCCCCAGTACGGCGTCCAGCGCGCCCTGGCGCAGGTCGCCACCCAGCACCCGGCGCAGGAAGTCCTGCTCGTCCGCCGTGGCGCGGGAGAAGAGGAGGGTCAGCAGCCGGCGGCGCTCGGGCTGCGAGCCGGGTCCGTGGACGCCTGCGACGGCGAGCAGCGCTGCCTCGGTCTCGGCGATGCCGAGCTGTGCGCGCTCGGCCGGCGGCGGCAGCTCGGGCAGCGTCGCCGGGCCCACCCCGATCCGCAGCCGGCGGGACTCCCCGGAGAGCAGCAGCACCGCCGCGTGCAGATCAGCGGGTGGCAGACCGCGCAGCAGCTCGGCGAGCAGGGCGGTTTTCGCCGTGCGGGCCGGCTCCGCAGCCGTCGCCCGGGAGGCGGCGGCGACCTGTTGCAGCAGCATGCGCCCATTCTGACGGTGAGCGTGCTCACACGCCCTTGGAGACCTACGATCCCCGGTAGTTGATCGTTCTCACGGTCCGCTGCTGGCCGACCCCGCAGCTGGGGGGTTCGGGGTCGCGGCGGGTGCCCGTGCGGGGTGCTACCGGGTTCCAAACCTGCCAGAGCTCAAAAAAATGTCCGAAATGCACCAGATTAGAAGGTTTAGAACACCCAGAGTGCCCTCCCCGGCGAGCTCCAGAACCACCGGAAATCCGATGTTTACTACGACCGAGCGTCGTAACAACGGGTCTTGGCAGCTGGCGAGCGGCCCGCTAACAATGGCGAAGTCGTCAGACGCCGCAGCAACCTGTCACGCTGCGGCGCCCGTTCAGGCCCTCGCTCCATGAGGCGCCCCGCGCCCCGTCCCGATCCTTCGGCCCCTGTCCGGCCGCTGGTCCTGGTGGACGGGAGCGCAGCCAACCGATTGAGGCTTACTTCTCCATGCGAATTTTCTCCACCCGTCTGCGCACTTCGGTCGCGCTGCTCGCCTCCGCCGCCGGTATCGCCACCCTCGGCAGCGTGGTCGCCCCCGCCGTCGCCAGTGCCGCCACCCCGGCCTCCTCCGCGCAGGCCATCGCCGCGCAGATCGTGCCGGCCAACCAGCTGGCCTCGTTCGAGCAGATCGTCTCGCACGAGAGCAGCTGGAACGTCTCGGCCACCAACGCCTCCTCCGGCGCGTACGGCCTGGTCCAGGCGCTGCCCGGTTCCAAGATGGCCTCGGCCGGCGCGGACTGGAGGACCAACCCCGCCACCCAGATCAAGTGGGGCCTGGACTACATGAACTCCCGTTACGGCAGCCCGAACGCTGCCTGGGCGTTCTGGCAGAACCACCACTGGTACTGATCGGCCCTCACCGCCGCGGGCAGTAGTCCGCGGCGATAGGTACGGTCGTCCTGTCCCCCCAAGCCACTCCTGAGGCGCCCCGGGCGTCGGACAGGGGCTCCCGGGGCGAAGAACGGAAGGGGCTCGGCACGCGTCAGCGCGCCGAGCCCCTTTCTTCATCCCTTCCCGGACGACCACCACGGCGCCCACGCCCGCACCAGCGCGGCACGGGAACAGGCACCGCAGCCGCACCGCGGCGTGGCCGCCCACCCCGTCCGCTTCGCCCACTCGGCGTGCACCACGCCGCGATCAGCCCGTACGACTCGATTGACGGTCCTCATGCCGACCTCCGCAGAGCTCCGGTGGTGGTTCCCGGACCGCCGGACCCCGGCCGTCCACTCACCACGCTAGGTGCCGCACAACCGCGAACCGTAGTACCCCGGGGTGCACCTCCACCCCCGGCTGGTACCGCGGTACCACTGTCAGGGCCGTACCAGCGCGTCCAGTCTCAACTTCGGCTGAGCCGACCGACAGGATCCGGGGAAGACTGAGGTCATGTCCCTGGAAGCGGATCGCCTGATGCTCCGGACCGCGGTCGAGGAGGCACGCGCGGGCCTCGCCGAGGGCGGCATCCCGATCGGGGCCGCGCTCTACGGGCCCGACGGCGCCACCCTGCTCGGCCGCGGCCGCAACCGCCGCGTGCAGGACGGCGATCCGTCGATGCACGCGGAGACCGCCGCCTTCCGCGCGGCCGGGCGCCGGCGCTCGTACCGCGGAACCACGATGGTGACGACCCTGTCGCCGTGCTGGTACTGCAGCGGCCTGGTCCGCCAGTTCGGCATATCCCGGGTCGTCGTCGGCGAGAACCGCACCTTCGAGGGCGGCCACGGCTGGCTGGCCGACCACGGGGTGCAGATCGTCATCCTGGACGACCCCGAATGCGCCGCCCTGATGCAGGAGTTCATCGCGGCCCGCCCCGACCTCTGGAACGAGGACATCGGCCTCTGATCCTGCGTCAGCTGACTCTCGGTCAGAACCACCTCGTCATCGGCTTGCTGGACTCGGGCATGTCGACCAACTCCGCATCCGCCTCGGCCGCCGCCAGGCCGGGCTGTTGGTAGATCCCCAGGACGTTCCCCGCGGGATCGCGGAACCAGGCGAACTGCACCTCGGCGTCCTCGTCGACCGGGCGGACGATCTCGCCGCCGGCGGCGGTGATCGCCACGACGGTGGCGCCCGCGTCCGCGACCATGATCGACACCACCAGTCCGGGCTCGGTCGCCGGGGCCCGGCCGACCACCCACCGGCCGCTGACCCCGCCGACGGTGTCGTCGAAAGCGACCCGGCCGTCGCTGTCGTGCCGGACCGCCCAGCCGAAGGCGCGATGGTAGAAGTCGGCGGACCGTTCGGCGTCGACGGCCGGAATCTCCAGGTAGCAGATCTTGCCGGTCCGATATCCCGGCACGGCCGAGCTGGTCATGGCGGCTCCTCCGCGTCCTGGTCCGCTGCCTCTGTCGCCGAAGCGGCGTCGCTTGCATTCTCCGCCTGCCCGGCCGCCCGGGCGAGGCCAACGCCGCCGACCGCAGCCAGTGCCGTCGTCCCCGTCAGACCTGGTAGCGGTCCGGCGCAAAGGCGTCCAGGTTGGCGGCGACCCAGGCCGAGGTGCGTTCCAGGCCTTCGGCGAGCTCCACCCGGGGCTTCCAGTCGGCCAGTTCGCGGGCCCGGGAGTTGTCCGAGAGCAGCCGCTCGACCTCGCTGCCGGACGGGCGCAGCCGGGCCGGGTCCACCACGACCCGGGCCGGTCGGCCCGAGGCGGCGATCAGGGCGTGGGCCAGGTCGCCGATGGAGACCTCGCTGCCGGTGCCGAGGTTGACCACCTCGCCCAGCGTCCGGTCGCTGGCGGCGACGGCGAGGAAGCCCTCGGCGGTGTCGCCCACGTAGGTGAAGTCCCGGGTCGGGGTGAGCGATCCGAGCCGGATCTCGGTTGCCCCGGAGTGCAGTTGGGCCAGGATCGCGGGGATCACCGCGCGGGCGGACTGGCGCGGGCCGTAGGTGTTGAAGGGGCGCACCACCGAGACGGGCAGCTCGAAGGAGTGGTGGTAGGAGAGCGCCATCATGTCCGCGCCGATCTTCGAGGCGGAGTACGGCGACTGCGGTTGCAGGGGGTGCTGCTCGCTGATCGGCGCGGTGATCGCGGTGCCGTAGACCTCGCTGGTGGAGGTGTGCACCAGGCGGGCGCCGTGGCGCAGGCAGGCGCTCGCGACGTTCTGGGTGCCCACCACGTTGGTCTGCACGTACGCCTCGGGCGCCTGGTAGCTGTACGGGATGCCGATCAGCGCGGCGAGGTGGAAGACGGTCTCGCAGCCCTCCACCGCGTCCAGCACCCGGCCGGCGTCGCGCACGTCGCCGGCCGTCATCTCCACCTCGCCGGTCGCCAGGTAGCGGGCGAGGTAGCCGCGCTCGGCGTACGGCTTGTAGTGCACCAGGGCGCGCACCCGGGCGCCGCGGGCCACCAGCAGGTCCACCAGGGTGCTGCCGATGAAGCCCTCGGCGCCGGTGACCAGGACCTTGCGGCCGTTCCAGTACTGCTCGTCGTTCGTGTTCATGTCTTCCTCCGTGCTCATGCGTGGGTTTCGAAAGGGGTGCGGGCGGGCCGGCCCGCGGTGCGCAGCACCTTGGCCGCGAGCAGGTCCGCCGCTTGGGCGTGGGTGCCGGGGTCGGCCGCCTGTCCCATCGCGGCCAGCCGCCGCGGGTCGGCGAGCAGCGGTTCGGCCAGCTCGGCCAGGCGCTCGCCGGTGCACTCGGCGTCGGCGAGCAGCAGGCCCGCGCCGGCGTCGGAGAGGACCCGGGCGTTGTGGGTCTGGTGGTCGTGCGGCGCGTGCGGATAGGGGACCAGGACGGCGGGGACACCGACCGTGCACAGCTCGGCGACGGTCGACGAGCCCGCCCGGCAGACCACCAGGTCGGCGGCGGCGTAGGCGAGGTCCATCCGGTCCAGGTAGGGCACCGGCGCGGCGATCGGCGAGTCGGCCAGCCGGGCGCGGACGTCGGGGTAGGCGGCGGGGCCGGTCTTGATCAGCAGGTGGACGTCGGTGCGGTGGCGCCAGCGCTCGGCCAGGGCGACGGCGGCCTCGGTCAGCCGGGTCGCGCCGAGGCTGCCGCCGTTGAACAGCACCAGCCGGGCGCCCGGCGGCACGCCGTAGGCCCGGCGCGCCTCGGCCCGCAGTGCCGCTCGGTCCAGCGCGGCGACCGCGCCGACCAGCGGCATGCCGACGGTCTCGGCGGCGGTACCGGAGGGCAGGTGCGCCCGGGTCCGGTCGAAGGCGAGGGCGACGTGCGGGGTGAGCCGGGCCGCGAAGCGGTTGGCCCGGCCGGGGACGGCGTTGGACTCGTGGATGACGCTCGGCAGTCCGGCGAGCCTCGCCCCGACGATCACCGGGGCGCTCGGGTAGCCGCCCATGCCCACCGCGATCTGGGCGCCCTGGGCCCGCAGCAGCTCCTGGCACTGGCGCCCGGATCGCAGCAGTGCCGCGGGCAGCAGGTAGCGGCGCAGGCCGAGCGCCGCGTCGAAGGGGATCATGTCCACGGTGTGCAGCTGGTAGCCGGCCTCCGGGATCAGTCGGGTCTCCAGTCCGCGAGCAGTGCCCACAAACGAGATCACTGCTCTCGGTTCGACTCGGCGCAGCGCTTCGGCCAGCGCGAGGCCGGGGTAGATGTGCCCGCCGGTGCCACCGGCGCCGATCACCACCGAGAGGGTGGGCGGGTCGGATCGTCGTTCTGTCGGTTCTTCGGTCCGCATGCTCCGCAGCCTGGCGAGCGGGCCTAAGAGAGTTCTAATAGCGCTGTTTGAGAGGGTTGTCCCCATGAGCAACCAGCTGAGGATCCTGGTCGTGGACGACGACCCGGAGGTGCGCGGCGCCGTCGAGGACGGCCTGGCGGTCGAGGGCTACGCGGTGCGCGGCGCCCCGGACGGCCTGGCGGCCCTGACCGAACTGAGCCGCTGGCAGCCCGACGCACTCGTCCTGGACGTGCTGATGCCGGTGCTGGACGGCCTCGCCGTCTGCCGCCGGCTGCGCGCCATCGGCGACCGCACACCCGTCCTGGTGCTCACCGCCCGCGACTCGGTCAGCGACCGGGTGGACGGCCTGGACGCCGGCGCGGACGACTACCTGGTGAAGCCCTTCGCCCTGGACGAGCTGGCCGCCCGCCTGCGCGCGCTGCTGCGCCGCACCGCCCCCGACCTGTCGGGCGCGACACCCGGCACACCCGGAGCAGACGGCACGATCGCCGCCGGCGACCTGACGATCGACCCGGCCACCCGCACCGGACGTCGGGCCGGCCGACTTCTGGAGTTCTCGCGCACCGAGTTCGCCCTGCTCGAACTGCTGATGCTGCACCCGGGACAGGTGCTGCCGCGCGAGGTGATCATGGAGCGCGTCTGGGGCGTCGACTTCGGCCCGGACTCCAACTCGCTGGCCGTCTACATCGGCTACCTGCGCCGCAAGCTGGAGGCCGGCGGCGAGCCGCGCCTGGTGCACACGGTGCACGGCGTCGGCTACCGGCTGGACCCGTCGCTGGACCCGGCGTGAGAGCGCACGCCCGCTGGCGCCGCCGCCGCCCGCTGCGCACCCGCCTCGCGCTGGCCGGCTCGGCCGCCGTCGCCCTGGTGGCGCTGGGCGTGTGCGCGGCGGCCTTCACCATCGTCCGCTACGAACTGCGCCACCAGCTCGACCTGCACCTCGTCCAGCAGGTCACCCTGCTCCAGCAGCAGGACCGCAACCGCGCGCCCGGCGTCGTCTACGGCGAGTGCGGCTACCTCGCCGCGCCCGCCTGCACCCAGATCGTGCCCGCGTCCGCCGCCGCCGACCCGGTGGCCGCGTCGTACCTGCTGCCGGTGACCGCCGCCACCCGGCAGGTGGCGGCCCACCGCCGCGGCGCGTACTACACGGATGTCCAGGTCAGCGGCCACCCGGCGCGGATGTACAGCGCGCCGTTCGCCGCCGGGCAGGCGGTCCAGGTCGCGCTGCGCTCGGACGCCGTCGAGCAGGGCGTGCGCCAGGCGGGGGAGTTGATGGCGGCGGTGGCGGGCGCGGGCGTGCTGCTCGCGGGTGCGCTCGGCTACGTGCTGGCCCGCACCGGCCTGGCGCCGGTGGCCCGGCTGACCGCGACGGCCGAGCGGATCGCCGCGACCCGGGACGCCGGCCTGCGCATCGAACTGCCGCCGGGGCCGCCGTCGGGGCGCGGCGAGGACGAGGTGACCCGGCTGGCGGTCAGCTTCAACACGATGCTCGGCGAGCTGGAGCAGTCGGTCGCCGCCCAGCGCCGACTGGTCGCCGACGCCTCCCACGAGCTGCGCACCCCGCTCACCGCGCTCCGCACCAACGCCGAACTCCTGGCCCGCGCCGAGCGGTTGACGCCGGCCCAGCGGGAGCGGGCATCGGCCGGGCTGCACCGCCAGCTGCGCGAGGTGACCGGCCTGGTGAACGACCTGATCGAGCTGGCCCGGGACGAGGAGCCGCAGCCGCTGCTGGAGCAGGTCCGCCCGGCCGCACTGGTCGAGCACTGCGTGTCCGCCGCCCAGGACCACTGGCCCGGCGTGGCGTTCGACCTGGTCCTCGCGCCGGAGACCGTCGACCTCGCCCTGCCGGGCGTACCCGCGCGGCTGGCCCGGCTGCTCTCCAACCTGCTGGACAACGCGGCCAAGTTCAGCCCACCGGGCGGACCGGTCGAGGTGACGCTGACCGGCTCCCCGCTGGACCTGCTCGAACTCACCGTCCGGGACCACGGCCCCGGCATCGCGTACGAGGACCTCCCGTACGTCTTCGACCGGTTCTACCGGGCGTCGGCCGCCCGCGCGCTGCCCGGCTCCGGACTCGGGCTCGCGATGGCCCGGCAGATCGCCCAGGCGCACAGCGCCGAGCTCACCGCCGAGCGCGCTCCGGGCGGCGGGGCGCTGTTCCGGCTGCGCTTCCCCACCGCCCGGTCTGCCGCCGGTCCTAGCAGGTGAAGTCGACGGAGTAGAAGGTCACGTAGTGGTCGGAGGTGTAGTAGTCCTCCTGGCTGCCCTCGCCGGTGATGATCCGGCGCGTGCCGCGGGTCCGAGCACCCGGGGTGATCACGGTGTACTCGTGGTAGTAGCCGACCGGCTCGTCCGGCAGGACGCCCTCGCGGTTGTCGAAGACCACGCCGTCCTGGCTGAACGGGAACGGCCCGTCGCTGGCGATGAGGGAGAGCGTGTCGTCGGCCTGGCTGGGCAGCGCGCTCTGGCAGACGCTGCCGCTGACGTCGGCATGGGCGACGCCCGCGAAGCCCACGACGGGGGCGAGGGCGAGCAGGGCGGCGGTGAGGACGGAGGCGGCGCGTGCCCTCGGGGCACGGAAGGTGTTTCTCATGCCAGGAGTGTGACGTCCTGTCAGCACTGCTGGGAACGGCCTCCAGAAGTCTTCATGTCCACGTAAACAATCGGCTGCTGACGGTATGTCTCCTGGCAAGGCCCCGAATCCCCGGCCTCATCCGCCACTGCCGTCCGGTAAATGAACGAGCTTTAACAGCACGGGACTTGGGATGTTCACCGAGCACTTTCCGGTCCGCCGTGCCGCGCGTGAAAAGTTCACCTTTTCGCCAGTCCACGGACAAGCGTCGGCTCACTCCGCGCCCCTACTCTGAACCCGAACCACCGCACCGCCGTACCGAAGCCCGGGCTGCACCCCGCCCGGTGGCCCCCACCGCTCCGCCGTCACACCATGGACCCACGGGTCGGTGTGGCGGGCTCCCGCGTGTCCGTGTCCGTCTCCCTCCCCTGAGCCGGCAGCCAGGCCCGGCTCGTTCCCTCCTGGAGTCCCCATGCGTTCGAGGTCACGTCTCGCCGGGCTGTGTGCCGTCGCCATGACGAGTGTCGTCGCGCTGTCCACCGCCATGACCACCACCAGCTCCGTCGCCGCCCCCGCCGTGACGGCCAACGCCCTGCCGCTGCCGTCCCACGTCGTGGTCGTGGTGGAGGAGAACCACTCCTACGACGACATCATCGGCGACACCGCCGACGCCCCCTACATCAACTCGCTGGCCGACCAGGGCGCGCTGATGACCTCCTCGTTCGGTGTCAGCCACCCCAGCGAGCCCAACTACATGGCCCTGTTCGGCGGCAGCACCTTCGGCCTGAGCTCCGACGCCTGCCCGGTCTCCGAGGGCAGCAAGGCCAACCTCGGCTCCGAACTGCTCGCCGCCGGTGACACCTTCAAGAGCTACTCCGAGAACCTGCCCTCGGCCGGCTCCACCAAGTGCACCGCGACGGGCGGCTACGCGCGCAAGCACGCGCCGTGGGCGAACTTCAGCAACATCCCGGCCGCCGACCAGCAGCCCTTCAGCGCCTTCCCCGCGGACTCCACGGGCTACAACTCGCTGCCCACCGTGTCGTTCGTGATACCGAACCTCAACGACGACATGCACGACGGCACCATCGCCGACGGCGACTCCTGGCTGCAGAGCAACCTGTCGAACTACGCGACCTGGGCGGCGGCGAACAACAGCCTGCTGATCGTCACCTGGGACGAGGACGACTACACCGAGAGCAACCAGATCCCCACCATCGTCGTCGGTGCGCACGTGGCCCAGGGCCAGTACAGCGAGACGATCAACCACTACAACCTGCTCGCCACCCTGGAGCAGATGTACGGCCTGCCCAAGGCCGGCTCCAGCAGCACCGCTGCCACGATCAGCGACATCTGGAACTAAGGCCGACCGGCAAGCCCGCCCCTTCGCCCCGGCCACCCCACGCGGGTGGCCGGGGCGAGCCGGCCCGACCGAGGGACCCCACCCCGATGCCGCTGACCCCCTCCCCCCGCCCCCGGCTGCGCACCGCGCTGATCGGCCTACTGGTGCTGGGCTCCGCCGCACTGTCCGGCTCGGCGCCCGCCGACAGCACCCCGCCGCTGCCCGGCGGCGCCCTCAAGATCACCACCACCAGCTGCGGCACGGCCCCCGCCCGTCTCCCGGCCGGCCGGATCTCCTTCGACGTCACCAACGGCTCCAACGTCTACGCGACGGTCTTCGTGGTCTCGGCCGACGCGAGCCTCGCCTACGCGGAGATCCCCTGGCTCGGCCCGTACAAGACCCTCCCGCTGGCCACCACGCTGACGGGCGGCCGGTACGCGATCCGCTGCGTCTTCTCCAGCGGCCCGGTGGTCACCACCGGCGCCGTGCAGGTCGACGGCACCGCCGCCGACGCGGTGGCCGGCTACCTGCCGATGTCCGACAAGGAGCTGACCGCGCCGGTCAACGCCTACCGCGCCTACGTCGAGCAGGCGCTGCCCGCCCTGCTGGCGGCCGGCCGCACCCTGGACGCGGACGTGGCGCGCGGCGACCTGGCGGCGGCCCGCACCGACTGGCTCACCGCGCACCTGGACTACGAGCGCCTGGGCGCCGCCTACCACTCCTTCGGCGACTTCGACGACGCCCTGAACGCGATGGCGAACGGCCTGCCGCAGGGCGTCGACACCCCGGACTGGACCGGCTTCTTCGCGCTGGAGTACGGCCTGTGGCACGGCCGCTCCGCCGACCAGCTGCGCCCGCTCAGCAGCCAACTGGTCAGCGACCTCGCCAACCTGATCGACGACTTCCCCAGCGAGGACACCGACCCGGGCGACCTGCCGCTGCGCGCCCACGAGATCCTGGAGAACGCCCTCCAGTTCCAGCTCACCGGCATCGCCGACTACGGCAGCGGCAGCACGCTGGCCACCCTGGGGGCCAACATCCAGGGCACCGAGGAGCTGATCACCGTCCTCACCCCGGTGATCAGCCCGCGCGACCCGGCCCTGCTCACCCGGCTGAACAGCGAACTCCCCGCCTACGCAGCCGAAGTGGCCTCCGACCAAGCCTCCGGCGGTCGGCCGACCCCCACCCAGCACGCCCACCTCGACTCCGACCTCGGGCAGCTGCTGGAGCAACTCGCCGTCCTCCCCAACCTGCTCACCCCGAGGAATCACGCGTGACCGCGCCCGAAGACGCCCAGCCCCTCCCCGCCCAGTGCCCGATGGCGCCGCAGGCCGGCCCGCCGACGCAGGGCCGGCGCGCCTTCCTGCGCCGGGCCGCGATCGGGGCCGGCGTCGGTGCGGGCGCGCTGGCGGGCGCGTTCGCGGCCACCGCCGTCGCCGGCTCCGCCGCCGGTGCGTCCGGCCGGTCCATCCCGTTCTTCGGCCCGCACCAGGCGGGCATCACCACGCCGCCCCAGGCAGCGGCAACGATCGTCTCGTTCACCGTCCTGGCCGCCGACCGGGCAGCCCTGGCGGCCCTGTTCGCGACGCTGACCGAGCGCATCCGCTTCCTGACCGCCGGCGGCCCGGTGCCGGCCACCGACCTCGCCTCGCCGCCCACCGACAGCTCCACGCTCGGTCCGGTGCTGCCGGCCGACGGGCTGACCGTCACCGTCGCCGTGGGCGCCTCGCTCTTCGACGGCCGCTACGGGCTGGCCGCCCGCAGGCCCGCCCAGCTGGTGGCGATGCCGGTCTTCCCGGACGACGACATGGCCGGCTCGACCGAACTGCACGGCGACCTCTCGCTGCAGATCTGCGCCGACTCGCGCGACACCGTGATGCACGCCCTGCGCGACATCACCAAGCACACCCGCGGTTCCCTGCAACCGAGTTGGAAGATCGACGGGTTCCACGCCGCCCCCCGCCCGTCCGGCACCCCGCGCAACCAGCTGGGCTTCAAGGACGGCATCGCCAACCCCGACACCGCCGACGGGTCCGTCGCGGACGCCGTGCTGTGGACCCACGGCGGCGCGAACGGCGAGCCGGCCTGGGTGGAGGGCGGCTCGTACCAGGTGGTGCGCATCATCCGGATGCTGGTCGAGTTCTGGGACCGGGTCTCGCTGCACGAACAGGAGACGATGATCGGCCGCCGCCGCGACTCCGGCGCACCGCTGGACGGCACCACCGAGTCCGACACCCCCAACTACGCGGGAGACCCGCAGGGCCTGCTCACCCCGATGACCGCCCACATCCGCCTCGCCAACCCGCGCACCACCGACACCGCGAACCAGCAGATCCTGCGCCGCGGCTACAACTACGAGCGGGGGCTGGACAAGGACGGCAACCTGGACGTCGGCCTGCTGTTCTGCTGCTACCAGCAGGACGTGGCACGGCAGTTCGCGACCGTCCAGCAGCGGCTGGCCGGCGAGCCGCTGGTCGACTACATCTCGCCGACCGGCGGCGGCTACTTCTTCGCCCTGCCCGGCGTCAGGGCGCCGGGCGACCACCTCGGCTCGGCCCTACTCGCCTGAAGTCTGCTGGACATCGAACTCGTACCAGCTCCACTCCTCCGCCGCCCGGTAGCCCAGGGCGCGGTTGATGGCCAGCATGTGCGTGTTGTCGTCGTTGTTGAAGGTCTGCACCCATCGCGCCGCGGGGAACCCGTCGAGCATCCACAGCGTCTGCGCGGCCTTCAGGCGCAGGCCGAGTCCCCGGCCGCGGTGGGCGCGCACCACCCCGGTGTCCCAGATGTCCAGGGCCTGTGCCCCATCCGCCGCGCTGACGAACATGGTGAACCCGGCGACCTCGCCCGCCGCGGTCACGGCCGCCAGGACGTTGCGCTGCACACCCGCCAGCACCGACAGCCGCTCGCGCTCGCGCAGCAGCTCCAGGTCGTGCGCGGCGTGCTCGTACACCAGGTCCCCCTGCGGGGCGTCGTCCATCGCCGCCATCGCGGCGCAGAAGGACTCGGCCAGCTCCGGCGGGCAGTGGTCCGTCCAACGCGCCAGCGTGTACCCGGCGTTGAGCTGCGAGGGCTCGGCGGCCGAGGCCAGCCGGTCCCGCGAGACGCCCGCGAGGTCGAGCACGGACCTGATCGCCACCTCGACCCGGCGGCCTCCGCGCGCCGTCATCAGCGCGTCCGCGGGCAGCGCGGACGCGCTGATGACGATCACCCGCGAGCGCCCCAACTCCGCGCCCGCCGCCAGCACTTCGGCGTACAGCGCCGAACCCGCACCGCGTCGGCGGGCCTGCGGTGAGACCCAGACGGAGACGGTCAGCAGGTCGAGGTTGGCCTCCTCCTCCCACTCCGCGATCGCCATCCCCTCGGCGACAACCGCCTCAGCGTCGGCGAAGGCGGCGAACACCCTGACCCCGGCCCGGTGGTCGGCCAGGCACCACAGCCGCAGCGTGCCGGCCGCCAGGGCGGGGAAGCCGGGCATCTGCTCGGCGAGCACCGCCTGAGCGACCGGGAGCACGGCGGCCAGGTCCTCGGCCCTGTCGGCGGGCCTGAGCTCGCGAATCTCCATCCCCCCAAGAAAGCACGTGCCCAGCAGGGCGCGCCAGCGGATTTCCCCGCCGGCGCGCCCTCCGCAGGGCTCAGCGCGGGTGGACCTCCAGGAAGGCCCGGACGGCGGACTCCAGCGCGCCCTCGATCCAGGCGGGCTTGAGGCTGGTGTGCTCACCGGCGAAGTGCACCCGGCCCTCCACCGTGCGCGCGGCGGGGTGCAGTTCGTGCAGCTGGCCGGGGGTGAACATGACCGCCTCGCCGAGCGCGTAGCGGGCGCGGGCCCAGGACTGGGTGGCGCCGACGCCGGTGAACTCGGTGCGGACCTTGGGCCCGAAGAGGCGTTCCATGTCGTTCAGTGCGAAGGCGTAGCGCTCGCCCGGGGTCAGGGAGTCCCAGCGCATCGCGTCGTCCGACCAGGTGTAGGCGGCCAGCACCACGCCGCCCGGCGAGCCGTCGGGGGCGTGCGAGGGGAAGTAGGTGAAGCGGCTGGCGCTGTCGGCCACGCAGCCGCCGCCGGTGAAGCCGCCCTGCCCGTTCTCCCAGAAGCGGGTCTTGAACTCCAGCAGCACCTTGGTGGCCGAGTCGTAGTGCAACTCGTTGACAGCGCGCCGCTTCTGGTAGCTCATCAGCGGCTGGATGTCGCAGAAGCGCAGGGCGCTGAACGGGACGGTGATGATGGCGTAGTCGCCCTCGAAGACCTCGGTGGGGTCGGTGGGGGCGCCGTCGCAGGACTCCTCGTCGCCGCTCTCGGAGGTGGTCTCGATGCGCACGCCGGTGTCGGTCTGCACCAGGCGGGTCATCCGCCGGTTCATCCGCAGCTCGCCCTGAAGCGGCGCGGCCATCGCCTGGGTGAGGGTGTCGGTGCCGCCCTCCAGCTCCCAGTAGCGGTTGGTGGGGCTGATGATCGAGTGGTCGATGAGGGTGGGGACGATGGAGTAGTGCAGGCGGGAGGTCATGTTCTCCAGCGTGCCGACGGCCTGGACGGTGGGCAGGTCCCAGCCGGCCTCCTCCACCAGGAAGCGGTGGGTGGAGTAGCCGTCGTACTTCTGGAAGATCGTGGACCAGGCGGCGAGCTGGTCGCCGATCGGGCCGTCGGGGACGGTGACGCCCGCGAAGGCCCGGTCGACGGCGGCCGAGGTGGTGCTGTCCAGCTTGGTGCCGAAGGTGGCGTTGACGGCGCGCGGGGACTGGGCGTACGCCGCGCGGGTGCTCTGCGCGCCGTTGACGGAGATCTTGGTACGGAAGTTGGCGGTCGGCGGCGTGAACGGCGCGCGCTGGCGCCCGGTGTCGCCGTTGCTCCAGGTCTCGCCGGTGAAGGAGCGGTAGGAGACCGGCGGGATGTCGCCGGTGGCGTTCGCACCCGGGGTGACGTCCACGTTGTAGAACAACTGGCGCTTGAGGCCGAGCTTGTCGGCCAGCGCCAGCACCAGCGGGTGGAAGTCGGGCAGCCGCATCGCGCCGGCCTCGGCGTGCAGCGCCTTGTCCTGGAAGATCCCGCGGAAGGTCTTGACCCGGCCGCCGACCCGGCTGCCGTTGGCCTCGATGATCACCACCTCGTGCCCCGCCGCCTTGAGCAGGCCGGCGGCCGCCATCCCCGCGACGCCGGCGCCGACGATCAGCACCTTCTTGCGCGCGGCCCGGGCCGGCATCTTGCCGTCGATCAGGATCTTCAGATAATCCAGCTTCAGGTCGCTCTGCTCGTCGTCCGAGACGAGCAGCATCTTGCGTGCCAGGTCGCGGCCCTGGGCTTCGTCCGCCCCTCCGCTGCTGCTGCTCGGCCCGGTCGCGGACGGCTGCGCCGAGGCCCGGCCGACAAGCCCGGCACCTCCCGCGACGGCGGCGACGGCGGCCGCCGAACCGAGTACGGCACGCCGGGAGGGGCGAGGACGCCCCGGGGTGGGGTCGGGCTGACTGGTGGACAGGTCCATGAGAACTCCAGGGACATCGGAAGCAGGAAGTCGGAATCACCCGCTCAACCGGCCCCGGCTCGTCGAGGACACGACATCACCGTCAAGACCACCCGAATGTGCAAGCGGCGCCCAGATTTTGTTAAGCCAGTTGTCATGTGCGCAGCCTTCACGCGTCACCGAGGCTGTGACTTACTGGGTGCTCTACGCGCGTCGCACACGCGTCGCACACCTCGAAGCTACGCGCGTAACCCCGCTCCCCGTCTACCCCCACGGAGACCTGCATGAGACTCACCCGTCGCGCCTTAGTCACTCTCGCCGCCGGGGCAACGGCTGCCGCCGCCGCCCTCGTACCGGTGAGCGCCGCGCACGCCGCGGCCGGGACCTACTCCCTGGTGATCCTGCCGGACCAGGGTGAGAGCGCGATCTACAACTTCGTCAACTCCGCGACGAAGTCGATCGATGTGACGATCTACGAGCTGCGCGACACCACACTCGTCAACGACCTGGTGGCCAAGGAGAAGGCGGGCGTCGCGGTCCGCGTCATCCTGGACTCCCAGCACTCGTCGATCGACGGCGCCGCCTACACCGCGCTGTCCGCGGGCGGTGTCGGTGTCACCTACTCGTCCTCGGCCTACGTCTACACCCACCAGAAGACCATCACGGTCGACGGCGCCAAGTCCTACATCAGCACCGGCAACTTCGACACCGTGTACTACGCCACCTCGCGCGACTACGGCGTCTTCGACACCGACGCGAACGACGTGAACGCGATCGAGCAGGTCTTCGCCGCGGACTACGCCAAGACCGCGATCACCCCCTCCGACGGCGACGACCTGGTCTGGTCGCCCACCGACTCGCAGACCCGGCTGCTGAACCTGATCAGCGGTGCGCAGCACACGCTGGACGTCCAGGAGGAGGAGTTCGGCGACACCGCGCTGATCAACGCGATCGTCGCCGACGAGCAGCGCGGCGTCACGGTCCGGGTGGTGGCGGAGAACGAGAACAACACCTACACCACCGACCTCAACGAGATCACCGCCGCGGGCGGCAAGGTGACCACGTACACCAGCTCGACCGGCTTCTACGTCCACGCCAAGGCGATCGTCGCCGACTACGGCACCTCGACCGCCAAGGCGTTCGCGGGTTCGGAGAACTTCTCCGACAACTCGCTGAACCACAACCGCGAGCTGGGCCTGATCGTCAGCGACTCCGGCGTGGTGAACGGCCTGGAGTCGACGATCAGCGCCGACTTCAACCAGACCAGCAGCGCCGGCGTCAACGTGGCCAACCCCGGCAGCCAGAGCGGCACCGTCGGCGCCGCCGCGAGCCTGCAGATCTCGGCGACCGACAGCGCGGGCGGCAGCCTCTCCTACGCCGCCACCGGTCTGCCGGCCGGTCTGTCGATCAACTCGGCGACCGGTCTGATCTCCGGCACCCCCACCGCCGCCGGCACCTCGAACGTCACGGTCACGGCGACCGACTCCACCGGCCCCTCCGGCTCCGCCGCGTTCGGCTGGACGGTGAACCCGGTTGCGGGCAACATCGTGACGGTGACCAACCCGGGCGCCCAGAGCGGCACCGCCGGTACGGCCGCGAGCCTGCAGATCTCGGCCACCGACAGCGCGGGTGGCAGCCTCTCCTACGCCGCCACCGGTCTGCCGGCCGGCCTGTCGATCAACTCGGCGACCGGTCTGATCTCCGGCACCCCGACCGCCGCCGGCACCTCGAACGTGACGGTGACCGCGAAGGACACCACCAACGCCTCCGGCTCCACCACCTTCGGCTGGACCGTCAACCCCGCCTCGGGCGGCGGCTGCACCGCGGCCCAGCTGCTCGGCAACCCGGGCTTCGAGACGGGCACCGCCTCTCCCTGGACCGCCAGCTCCAGCGTCATCAGCAACGACAGCAGCGAGCCGGCGCACAGCGGTAGTTGGGACGCCTGGTTGGACGGCTACGGCACCGCGCACACCGACACCCTGTCCCAGAGCGTCACCGTCCCGAGCGGCTGCTCCAGCTACCAGCTGAGCTTCTGGCTGCACGTGGACACGGCCGAGACCAGCACCACCACGGCCTACGACACGCTCAAGGTCCAGGTGCTGAACAGTGCGGGCACCGTGCTCGGCACGCTGCACACCTACTCGAACCTCGACCACGTCACCGGGTACGCCCAGCACACCTTCGATCTGTCGGCCTACGCCGGACAGACCGTCACGCTGAAGTTCACCGGCACCGAGGACGGCCAGGACCAGACCTCGTTCGTGCTCGACGACGCGGCCGTCAACGTCAGCTGACGCCGCACCAGCTCACGCCGCCCTGCTCCTGCCCGCGCTCGCGGGGCAGGAGCAGGGCACATCCTCACAGCCTCAGACGAACTCGGTCTGCTCCTCCACCGCAACCGCTTCGGCGACGTCCGCGCTGGTCATCGCAGTGCGGACGGCGACCGCGTAGACGGCCAGCGCGAAGGCGATCACCACGGCCAGGTCCCACCACTCGGGGATCGTGTTGCCCCCGCCGTACCGGCCCAGCCGCCCGAGCAGCACCAGCCCGCCGAGCCACGGCCAGACCCAGATCGACTCCCGCCCGTGCAGCGCCTGCCGCTCCTCGGCGGGCGTGCCGAGCCGGGTGGCCGCGAAGACCAGCAGGCCGAAGACCATGGTCAACCCGAGCTTCCAGTCCGCCTGGTAGCCCGACCAGTAGATGATCAGATTGGCGGAGACGAAGGCGACCGGCGCCAGCACCCGCCAGGCCGGCAGGTGGTACGGACGCGGCCGGTCGGCGTCCCGCAGGCGCAGCGCGTGCAGCGCCACCGGCGCGAAGGCGTACATGATCGCCGTCGCCGAGGTGACCAGCCCCACCAGCGACTGCCAGCTGGGGAACGGCAGGAAGGCGATCTCGCCGACCACGAAGGCCAGCAGCACCGAGAACATCGGGATGCCGAGCCGGTTGATCCGGGCCGCCGGCCGGGGGATCGCCCGCTCGTGGCCCATCGCGTACGAGAGCCGGGAGGCGGTGGCCACGTAGACCAGACCGGTGCCGGCGGGGGAGACCACCGCGTCGATGTACAGGACGGTGGCCAGCCACCCGGCGCCCGCGGCCGTCGCGAGCGTGGCGTACGGGCCGAAGTCGCCCTTGCCCACCGGGTTGGCCCAACCGTGCGCCACGTCCGCGGGGTTGATGGCCGCGATGAAGGCGACCTCCAGCAGCAGGTACACCACGGCGCCGATCGCCATCGCCGCGATCACCGCCCGCGAGATGTCGCGCTGCGGATCGCGCGCCTCACCGGCCATCTGGATCGCCTGCTCGAAGCCCTGGAGGGCGAAGACCACGCCGGCCGGAAGCGCGGCGAACACGCCGTGGGCGCCGTACGGCGCGAACCCGCCGCCGGCCGTGAAGTTCCCGCTGTGGAAGGTCAGCGACATCAGCACCACGACCGTCAGCAGCGGCACCATGGTCTTCCAGATCACCGTGACCGAGTTGGTGTGCGCCAGCAGCTTCACCCCGACCAGGTTGATCACCGTGAAGGCCAGCATGAAGACGCTGGCGATCAGCAGCCCGACACCGGTGAGCGTGCCGTCCGCGTGCAGGATCGTCACGTTGTCGTGCACCCAGCCGATGTGCGAGGTGTACGACAGGGTGGCCTCGACCTCGATCGGCGCGATGGTCACCGCCTGCACCCAGGCCATCCACCCGGCCGCGAACCCCGCCAGCGGGCCGAAGGCGAAGAACGGGAACCGCGCCGTCCCGCCCGCCACCGGATACGCCGCGCCCAACTCGGCGTGCACCAGAGCCAGTACGGTCAGCATCGCCGCCGCCAGGATCCAGGAGAGCAGCGAGGCGGGCCCAGCCACCGACGCCGCGGTCAGGGCGCCCAGCAGCCAGCCTGATCCGATGATCGATCCGAGCGAGACGAAGAGCAGTCCCCAGAAGCCGACATCCCTGCGTAGCCGCCCCGAGGTCCCGGAGCCCGCTGTACCACTGCTCGTTATCGCCACAGCCGTCCACTTCCGTCCGAGCGGGCCCCACCGCCTGGAGAGGCCCGCGTGCCGCGCCCGCCACGGGCCCACACACATGGAACGACCGGCCGGGCGGGGCCGCAAGGCACCCGACCAGGATTTCCCCGACGGCTTCGCGCGGCGCAACTTCCGACTCGGGCATGACCGGTGGCACTGTGGTCAGACCCGGAAGCGAGGGTGAGGAGGAGCTGTGTCCGATTCGGCCGTGATCGACGTCGGCGCGCTCACCAAGCGCTACGGGCCGACGGTGGGCGTGGAGGAGCTGGACATCAGCGTCGCGGCGGGGGAGGTCTTCGGATTCCTGGGACCGAACGGCGCGGGCAAGACCACCACCATCCGCTGCCTGGTCGGCCTGTTGCGCCCGACCTCCGGGCGCGTACGGGTGCTGGGACTGGACCCGGTGGCCGACCACCGCAGGCTCGCCCCCTCCCTCGGTTACCTGCCCGGTGAGCTGCGGCTCTACCCCGAGCTGACCGGCGAGCAGACCCTGCGGCTGCTCGCCGACCTCCAGGGCGCGCCCACCCCGCGGCGCGCCGAACTCTGCGAGCGCCTCGGCCTGTCGGCCGCCGACCTGCGGCGCGCGGTGGGGGAGTACTCCCGCGGCATGAAGCAGAAGCTCGGACTGGTCCAGGCGCTGCAACACGACCCGGCACTGGTGGTCCTGGACGAGCCCTCGGAGGGACTCGACCCCCTGGTCCAGGAGACCTTCTTCGCGCTGCTCACCGAGGCGACGGCGGCCGGGCGGACGGTGCTGCTCTCCAGCCACGTGCTGCCCGAGGTGCAGCGGGCCTGCGGGCGGGTGGCGATCGTCCGGGCCGGGCGCCTGGTGACGGTGCAGAGCGTCGCCGCGCTGCGCGAGGCCCGCGCCCGCCGGGTCCGGCTGACCTTCGCCGACGGCGCCGGGCCGCGCCCGCTGGGGGCCGCGGACGCCTGGTCGCCGCACTGGCGCGGCGACCGGGTCGAGCTGCTGATCCCGCCGCGCGAGGTGGTGGGCGCGCTGCGCGGGCTGCTGAGCCTGCCGGTCGAGGACCTGACCGTGGAGGAGGCGGGCCTGGAGGAGGCCTTCCTCGACCTCTACCGCACACCGACCGAGCAGCCGGAGGAGGACTCATGAAGCACCGCTATCCGCTGCTCTGGCTGGCCCTGCACCGCCGCCGCCGGATGCTCGTCGCCCTGCTGATCGGCATGGCGGTCTTCGAAACCCTCATCGTGGTCATCACCGTCACCGTCTCGCCCCAGGAGATCTTCGCGGGCGGTGGCCGCCAGCCGCCGGGCGCCTTCAAGGCCTTCAGCGGATCCACCGGTGACGTGTCGATCGCCAGCTACCCCGGCCTGCTGGGCGGTGGGCTGGTCCACCCGTTCTGGATCGCCCTGCAACTCACCGTCATCGGCTCGCTCGCCGCGGCGGCGGTGGCCGCCGACGTCGAGTCCGGCACCATCGAGTTGCTGATGGTCCGCCCGATCTCCCGCAACCGCCTGCTGGCCGAGCGGACGGCCGCGCTGGCCCTCGCCTCGGTGGCGCTGAACGCGGTGGCTACCGCGGTGGTGGCCATCGGGGTGGTGCTCTCACCGCGGCTGCACCAGGCGGTATCGCTCAGCGGGGTGTTCGTCGCGGGACTGCTGGGCCTCGCCTTCACGCTCTGCCTGGCCGGCCCCGCCCTCGCGGTCTCCGCCGCGACCAGCCGCCGTGCGTACGTGATCGGGGCGACGATCAGCTTCGGCGCGGTGGGCTTCGCCGTCAACTTCGTGGCGCTGGCCTGGTCGAAGGCGGCCGGACTGCGCTTCGTCAGCCCGTTCCACTACTACACACCCGGCGACGCGCTGGCCCACGGCACCATCCCCTGGGGCTCACTCGCCGTCCTGACGGCGGTGGGCGCCCTCGGGACAGCCGCGGCGTTCCGCCTGCTCGCCCGCCGCGACCTCGCCCCATGAGCGCCCCCGTCAGTCGTCCTCGCCTTCGTCCCTGCGGGCGAGGTCGAGGGCGAGGGCCTGCAGGATCTCCTGCGTGGACGGTCCGAACTCCGGCCCGACCTCGTCGTACGCGTCCGCGACCGCCTGGAACGCCATGACGAACCCGGTGATCAGGGAGCTCAGCGGGTCGGAGAGCTGGCCCAGCACGGACAGCCCGACCGCCTTGGCGTCCCCGTCGGCGGGGACCACGAAGTACTCGGGGATCACCTCGCCGAGCAGATCCGAGACGTAGTCCGTCCCCACTCCGCCGCGCAGGGCCGTGAGTGCGGCGATCGCCTTGAGTTCGATCTCGTTCTCGGTCATGGGCCGAGCGTAGGAGCAAACCGGCCGCCGACCCCGCTCACCCGCCCGCCCTTTCACCCGCCCGTTCACGTGCCCGCGCGTACCGCTCGGCCAGCGGACCGTACGTCAGCCCGTGCACCAGCAGGCTCATCAGCACCGTCATCGTCATCACCTGGCCGACCAGGTCGGCGGTGTGCGGGTCGAAGGGCGCCAGGCTGATGAAGGCCAGCAGGCCGAAGACGATGGACGCCAGACCGCGCGGGCCCAGCCAGGCCAGCAGCAGCCGGTCGGCGAGGTCCAGGCCGCTGCCCGCGAGGCAGAGCAGGACGGGGACGATCCGCACCACGGTCAGCGACAGCGCGGCGTAGGCGATCACGCGGCTGTCGAAGTCACCGGTGAAGGCCTGGGTGACCAGTTGCCCGAAGACGAACCAGAGCGCCAGCGAGAGCAGCGTCCCGACGTCCTCGACCAGGCCCAGGCTCCTGGGCGCCAGCGCGCGGGAGTGCGGAGTGAAGCACACGCCCGCGACGAAGGCGGCGACGAAGCCGTTGCCGTCCAGCACGACCGCGAGACCGTACGCGATCAGCGGCAGCGCGACGATCCCGAGCCGGACCGCGGCCGGACCGGTCCAGCCCGCCCGCCAGGCGCGTTGCAGCAGCCGGCCGCCGGGCTTGCCGACCAGGACGCCCGCGAGCACGGCCCAGAGCAGTGCGTTGACCGCCTCCCCCAGCGACTCGGAGACGGGATCGTGCACAGCGCCGTGCAGCTCGGTGCCCGCCAGGCAGAGCAGGAAGACCGGGGCGAGGATGCCGTCGTTCAGCCCGCTCTCCACCGTGAGCACCCCGCGCAGCCAGGACGGCAGCCGGGTGTCGCGGATCAGCTCGGCGGCCGGGGCCAGGTCCACCGGCACGGTCACCGCCGCGAACAGGGCGGCCGTCCACCAGCCGCCGGACGGGAACAGCAGCGCGCCCAGCAGCGTCCCGGCCGCCATGGTCAGCGGCAGCGCGAGGACCAGCAGCCGGGTCAGCAGGCGGCGTTGGGCGCGGATGATGCCGGGCGGTACCTCGGTGGCGTCGATGAACAGCAGGACGGCGAGGATGATCTCGACCGCGCGCTCGGCGTCCGAGGTGCTCAGGCCGACCCGGACCAGCGGGTGCGGCCCGACCGTCAGGGCCACGCCCGCGACCGTCATCGCCACCGGCGCGGTGATGCTCCAGCGCGTCAGCCGTCCGGCCACCAGAGCCCAGGCGAACAGCGCCCCCATGCTGAGGACCAGCGCGATCAACCGCGCACCTGGCTTCTCCCGGTACGTGAACGGACGGTGTCGGAGCCCCCGATCGTAGGGTCGGCGCTCCGGCGCAGTCCGCCGACGCACCGCACCGGCGGGCTAGCCCACCCGCACGGTCCCGGTGCCGAACTCGTGCACCGCCGCCTCCACGATGGCGTTCAGGCTGGCGTGGTGGGCGCCGCGCCAGTAGACCTGCCCGCAGTCGGCGCACTCGGCGAAGACGTCGTACGCGTGCTCGGTGCCGTCCTCCAGCCGCCCGTGCAGCGAGTCCTTGGCGGCCTCGCGCAGCAGGCCGTTGCAGGACGTGCACCGGCTCCACGGGAGGATCGGGGGCGCGAAGCGCGACAGCACGTCCCGGAGCTGCTCGGCAGGCCGGTGGCTGTAGACGTACGCGCCCGCCCAGAGCTCCCGCCGGTGCAGCAGGCCGCGGTCGCGCGTCAGCATCACGCGCTGCTCGGCGGCCGAGCGCGCGGCCAGCGCCGCGTCGCCGACGTCCGGGTTCTCGTAGGCGGCGTCGACGCCCAGCAGGCGCAGCCGCCGCGCGAGGGTCCCGAGGTGGATGTCGAGCAGGAACCTGGGCGGCCCGGCGAGCGGCTGCGGCCTGGGCACGCCGTGCACCGCGACCTCCTCGCCGCCGTCGGGGATGTGGGCGTGCCGCACCGGCCGTCCGCCCACCAGCAGGGCGCCGACCTCGGTGAGCGGCACCCCGAGCGACTCCACGACGTGCCCGAGCGTCGAGGCGCCGTCGGTCGTGACCGTCGAGCGCCCCTCCCGCCGCGGCGCCGCGACGAAAAGTCGCAGCTCGGGGGCGAAGCTGATCCCTATCTCCGGTCTCTCCACCAGGCCAGCATGCCAGCGGACGGCAGCCCGCGGCCAACCCTTTACCTCGCCGTCCCCGGCGACCGGATGTGACCAAACCACCGGGCCGATACGTCCCTGGCCTCGGTCGGCCCTTCCCGGGGCGGCCCGAAGCCTGTTGACGGAGTGTGAGACCTTGCCCTACCAGCACCCCTCCTCCCCGCACGCCCGACGGACCGGCGCGATGACGGCCGCCGCGGCCGCCGCGCTCGTCCTGGCGGGCGCCGTGGCGCCGGCCGCCGGCGCCGCGACCCCGGCCCGCACCGACCTGCCGTCCGCCGTCCCGGGCTGGGTCTCGGCCCAGCAGGCGCCCACCGACACCGGCGCGGCCCCGGGTAGCTGGACCCTGTCGCTGCGGGTCTACCTGGCGGGGAAGGACCCGGCGGGCCTGGCCCGGGCGGCGCGGGCGGTCTCCGACCCGTCCGGTCCCGACTACGCCCACTATCTGACGCCCGCTCAGGCGGTCCAGCGCTACGGCACCGACCAGGCCCAGACGGCGAAGGTCAGCACCTGGCTCACCGGCTTCGGCATGCACGTCACCGGCGCCGATGCCCACTACCTGACGGTCGCCGCCACCGTGGACGAGGCGCAGCGCGCGTTCGCCACCACGCTGCACGGCTACGCCCACCCGTGGAGCGTCGGCTACGCCCCGGTGAGCGGGGTGTCGGTGCCGGCCGCGCTCGGGCACGACATCAGCACGGTGATCGGCCTCGACAACCCGTCGGCCAACGAGCCGTCGGCCACCCCCACCGCCCCGGCACCGCTCAGGTCCCGGACCGTCAAGGCAGCGCCACCGGCCGTCACCGGCCCCGAGCCGCAGCCGTGCTCGCAGTGGTGGGGGCAGAACAGCTCCACGATCCCTGCCGCGGGCGGCCGCACCACCGCCGTCGACCAGGTCTGCGGCTACACCCCGCAGCAGATCCGCGACGCCTACGGCGTGACGAACAGCCCGTACACCGGCAAGGGCCGCACGGTGGCCGTGGTGCTGGACGGCGAGCTGCCCACCATGGAGGCCGACGCCGACCGCTTCTTCGCCTCCCAGGGCGTGCCCGGCTTCGCCCCCGGCCAGTACAGCGAGAACCTCGCGCCGACCTTCGCGGCCAGCTGCCGCGGCAGCGCCGACGCGCAGGAGGAGGCACTGGACGTGGAGACGATCCATATCGCCGCCCCGGACGCGAAGGTGGTCTACGTCGGCGCCGACTGCGGCGAGGACGAGGGCTACGGCGGCGGGTCGCTGGCCTTCCTGGACGCCACCACCCGGATCGTCGACCAGCACCTCGCCGATGTGGCGACCGACTCCTTCAGCACCGCGGAGAGCTCCACCACGCCCACCACGATGGCGGCTTGGGACCAGATGTTCGAGCAGGGCGCCCTGGAGGGGATCGGCTTCGACTACGCCTCCGGCGACTTCGGCGACGGGATGACCGGCGAGCCCGCAGGCACCCCGCCCATGGTGGTGTTCCCGGCCGGCGACCAGTGGGCGACCTCCGTCGGCGGCACCACCCTGGAGATCGGCAAGGCCGGCCACGTCACCGGCGAACTCGCCTGGGGCAACGACGCGGCGCAGCTCGACCCGCAGGGCACCGGCTACCTGACGCCGCCGCCCGGGACGTTCCAGATGGGCTCGACCGGCGGGCGCAGCGCCGTCATCGCCGAGCCCTGGTACCAGAAGGGCGTCGTCCCCGCGGCGCTGACGACGGCCGGCGGCACCGCACCGGCCCACCGCGAGCAGCCGGACATCTCGGCCGACGCCGACCCCGCCAGCGGCTGGCTGACCGGCTACACCGACCCCGCGAGCGGCTCGTACGCGGAGGCGATGGGCGGCGGTACCAGCGGTTCGTCCCCGCTGATCGCCGCGCTGGAGGTGGATGCGGCCCAGGCCTCGGGCCACGCGCTGGGCTTCGCCAACCCGCTGCTCTACAAGCTGCGCAACACCCCGGCGATCCGCGACATCGTGCCGGCCCCGGCCGGCCAGGCCCCCTGGGTGCAGACCTACCAGGCGGACTGGGAGCACCCGGGCAAGTTCCTCACCTTCCTGTCCCTGTTCGACCAGGACAGCACGCTGAAGGCCGCACCGGGCTACGACGACGCCACCGGTCTCGGCTCGGCGACCGCGGACTTCGTCCGCTCCTTCGCCCGCCGCTGACCGCGTGGAGCGGGGCCGGCCGGGCGCCCGGCCGACCCCGCTCACGCGTGCATGCTCAGACGTGCGTGCTCAGCACTGGGGCCGCCGACCGTGGTTGGCCGCGTGCTTGCGGCGGCCCTTCTTCTTACGGCGTCGCTTGGATGACATGGCCTCTCCTCTCGCCGCGCTGCTTGCGCCCCCGCCTCCACCGTGGCACATCGCGCTGCGCTCGGCGCGCCGTCCGCAGCGGGCACGCGCAGGGAGCCGGGTCTGCGCTGCACCCCCGTGACAGCGCAAACCCGGGAACCGAGCGTGTCCGCCCGGTGACTCGAACCGTCCGGTGGGCCGGACGGCGTGGATATGATCGTGCAGATCCGAGCCACATGCTGTCAAGTGCACTAGATATCGGGTAGGTGTCCGGGCTCGGGCATCTAGTGGAGTAGATTCATACTCCGCGAGGTTCCACCGCCCAGGGGAGTGATGCAGGTCAATGGCTGAGACCACACCCGCCAGCAGCGGGACCGCGCCCGGCGGCGGGTCGATAGCGGGCCAGCTGGACCACCTGATCAGGACCGGGCATCCGGACGGGAAGGGTCCCACCGACTACCACGCGATCGCGCGGGCCAGTCACGCCTACGCGGCCGCGCACGGCGGCCCGACGATCAGTCACCAGGCCGTGCTGAACATCCGCAAGGGCACCGTGACCAATGTCGGGGTGAACGCCCTGCAGGCGCTGGCCAACGTCTACGGCGTCCCCGTCACGTACTTCTTCGAGCACGGGCCGGACAGCCTGCTGGCCGCCAAACCGCAGCCGGCCGCCGCCTCCTCCACCGAGGTCGGTACGCCCCACGGCGAGGTGGTGGTCGGCCGGCTGATGACGCTGCTGAGCGCGGTGCAGCCCAGGGGACAGGCTCCTTCGAGCGACGAGGAGTTGGCCGAGGCCATCCGCTCGCGGGGCGGCCGGATCACCCTCTCCTGCATCGCCGCCCTGCGAGCCGACCGGTGGGGCGAGGGCATGCGCGAGCGGCTGCGCGAGTTCGCCGTCGCGTCCGGCGTGCCGGCCGACTACTTCTTCTTCGACGACAAGGCGGCCGCCCTGGTCGCCGAGGATCTCGCCCTGCTGAGCGTGTTCAAGGAGGTCGGGGCGCGCAAGGTGGCGATGCGGCGGGTCGCCGAACTCGACGACGAGGGGATCCGGGCGCTGAACCCGGTGCTGGAACTGCTCAGCAGCGTGGTCAAGAGAAAGCGCAAGTAGCCCTTGCGCCGTCCCGGTTGAGTAACCTGGCGGCATGCGCGTGCATCCGATGCTGAACGCTCCGGCCGTCGCGGGACCGGTCCCGAGGGCCGTCGGCCCGGAGGCGGTCGCGGACCTGCTGACCCAAGGGGGCGTCGCGGTCCTGAGCGGCGCGGGCCTGTCCACCGAGTCCGGCATTCCCGACTACCGGGGTGCCACCGGCAGTCTGCGCCGGCGCACGCCGATGACGTACCAGGAGTTCGTCGGCGGCGAGGACGGCCGCCGCCGCTACTGGGCCCGCAGCCACGCGGGCTGGCGCGCGATCGCCCGGGCCGAGCCCAACGCCGGCCACCGGGCCGTGGAGGCGCTGCGCCGCAGCGGCCACGTCTCGGCGGTGATCACCCAGAACGTGGACGGACTGCACCGCGCGGCGGGCACGGTCGAGGCCGTGGAGCTGCACGGCGGCCTGGACCGGGTGATCTGCCTGGACTGCGGGCGCACCAGCAGGCGCGAGGAGTTCGACCGGCGCCTGCACGCGCTGAACGGCTCCTTCCGGGACCGGGCCGCGCAACTCAACCCGGACGGCGACGCCGAACTCCCGGACGCGCTGGTGGCCGCCTTCCGGATCGCGCCCTGCGCGCGGTGCGGGGGCATCCTCAAGCCGGACGTGGTCTTCTTCGGCGAGAACGTCCCCAAGCCGCGCGTCGAGCAGTGCTACGCCCTGGTCGACGCCGCCCGCGCGCTGCTGGTCCTCGGGTCCTCGCTGACGGTCATGTCGGGCCTGCGCTTCGTGCGCCACGCGGCGCGCGCCGGCAAGCCCGTGGTGATCGTCAACCAGGGCCCGACCCGCGGGGATGCCTACGCGAGCGCCACCGTCCCGCTACCCCTGGGCGCCACCCTGGCCACCGTGGCCGCCGAGCTCACGAGGCCGCAGCCCGACAGCCCGCTCCCCCCGTCGCCTGCGCCGCCGGACGGCCGGCGAGGCTGAAGTCAGGAGTCGGTCATCAGGTCGAACGCGACGGGCAGCAGCGGCAGGAACGCCCCCACCGGGTAGGGGCCTTCGCTTCGTCGCCGGCGCGCCGTGCGGATGACGGCGCGCGCGGCGGCGAGCGCGGTGCCGGCCACGACGGCGGCGTGCAGGTCGGTGTCGGGGCCCGGCGGGAGGCGGCGCTCGACGGCGGCGGTCAGTCGCTCCTCGAAGGTGACGAACTCCTCGACCAGCCGCGCGGCCACCAGCGCCTGCACGTCCTCTCCCGGGTGTGCGAACGCGGCCAGCCGCCAGGCCGCCGGGCTCCGCACCGCCGCCAGCAGCGCGGCGCGCACCGCGGCGGCCGGCGCCTCGTCCGACGGCCTTGCGTCCAGCTCCTGTTCGACCTGGTCGAAGAGGTCGACCAGGTCGGGCAGCAGCACGCTCTCCTTGCTGTCGAAGTAGCGGAAGAACGTGCGGTCCGAGACCCCGGCGCGCTCGGCGATCTCGGTGACCGTGGTCCCGGCGAAACCGCGTTCGGCGAACAGTTGCAGCGCCGTGTCGCGCAGCAGCGCGCGCGTCTGCGCCTTCTTGCGCTCGCGCAGTCCGGTCTCGGGGGCGGGGGAGTCGTTCATGGACGCGATGGTAGCAAACCTGTCATGACTGTCAATTGACAGTTCTGCCACTTTCTTGGTTGTGTGGCGTCGCCCGGCCCGGCCGCCCACCCCGAAGCACTCCGCAGCAGACCGTGAGGACGCCCATGCCCACCCGCCCCTCCCCGCTCCACCGGCTCGGCGCCGCCTGCTCCCGGCGGCCGATCCCGGTGGTCGTGCTCTGGCTCCTGGCGCTCGGCTTGGCCCTGGCCGGGCAGCACCTCGCCCACCCGACCTACAGCGACGCGGTGAGCCTGCCCGGCAGCCAGTCGGACACCGGCGGCACGCTGCTCGCCCGCGCCACCCCCGGCGCGACCAAGTACAGCGGCCTGGTGGTCCTGCACGCCCCGACCGGCAGCGTCGGTGGGCAGCTCAGCGCCACGGCGGACACCGCGCGGGAGCTGGCCGCGCTGCCCGACGTCACCTCCGTCTCGTCCCTGCTCACCAGCACGGACGGCGCGACGACGTACTGGCGGCTGGACTTCGACGTCCGCCCCAAGACGCTGGGCGGCGGCTACCCGGCCGCACTCGACCGGGCCACCGCCGCCGTCCGCCGGGCCGGCCTCCAGGTTGCCTACGGCGGCGATCTGGACGAGCTGACCCGCCCGGCCGGCAACGACCGCGCAGCGGAACTGGTCGGCCTGGCAGCCGCGTTGGGCGTCCTACTGCTCGCCTTCGGGAGCGTGGCCGGCGCCGTCCTGCCGCTGGCGAGCGCCCTGGTCGCGGTCGCCACCGGGCTGTCGGTGGTGGGCCTGGTGGCCGCCGCCGTCGACCTCGCCACCGCCGCGCCGACACTGGCGGCGATGATCGGGCTGGGCGTGGGCGTCGACTACGGCCTCTTCGTCACCACCCGCTTCCGCGCGCACCTGGTCGAGGGCGACGACCCCGAACGGGCCGCCGGACGGGCGATCGCCTCCAGCGGGCACGCCGTGCTGCTGGCCGCCGCCACGGTGTCGGTGGCGCTGCTGGGCCTGTACGGCGCGGGCCTGTCCTTCATCGGACGGCTCGGACTGGCCGCGACGATCAGCGTCGTGGTGGCCGCGGCGGCGGCCGTCACGCTGGTCCCGGCCGGGCTCGGGCTGATCGGGCGCCGGATCGACCGGCTTGCCGTGCGCCGACCGGTGGCCGAAACCTCCGGCGAGGAGGACGGCTGGCAGCGCTACAGCGCCCTGGTCGCCCGCCGGCCGGTGCTGTTCCTGGTCGGCGGCCTGGCCGTGATCGCTGCGCTCTCCCTGCCGCTGGGCGCCATGCGCCTGGGCCACATCGACGCCGGCGCCGACCCGGTCGGCTCCACCTCCCGCACGGCCTACGACCTGGTCGCCGACGCGCACGGCCCCGGCTTCGGACCAGGCGCCGACGGCGTGCTCACCGTCGTGGTCGACCTGCGCGGCGCGAGCGAGCCGGCCGCGACGATATCCACCCGGCTGTCGGGCGCGCTGAGCGCGACACCCGGCGTCGCCGGCGCCACCGCGCCGCGTCCCAGCGCCGACGGCACCGTCCTGACCAGCACCGTCACCCCCGCCACCGACCCGCAGTCGGCGGCGACCAGCGCCCTGTACGAGCAACTCCTGCACCACACGCTGCCCGACACCCTGCGCGGCACGCAGGCGACCGGATACGTCAGCGGCCCTACCGCCGGGCAGCTCGACTTCCGCGACACGATCTCCCGACGCCTGCCGCTGATCATCGGGCTGGTCCTGGCCGCTTCCTTCCTGCTGCTGATGCTGGTGTTCCGAAGCCTGCTGATCCCGCTGAAGGCCGTGCTGCTCAACCTGTTCACCACGGCCGCCTCCTACGGGGTGCTGGTCGCGGTCTTCCAGTGGGGCTGGGGCGGCCCGCTGCTGGGCGTGCACGAGGCCGTGCCGATCGAGTCCTACGTGCCGATGATGATGTTCGCCATCGTCTTCGGCCTGTCGATGGACTACGAGATCTTCCTGCTCTCCTCCATCGCCGAGGCCTGGCACGGCGGAAGCGGCAACACCGAGGCGGTGGGCAGTGGACTCGCCCGCACCGCCCGGGTGATCACCAGTGCCGCCGTCATCATGACGGCCGTCTTCCTCTCCTTCGCCTCCTCCCCGACCGTCGTGATCAAGATGCTGTCGATGGGCCTGGCCGCCGGCGTGGTCATCGACGCGACGCTGGTGCGCATGGTGCTCGTCCCGTCCACCATGACCCTGCTCGGCCGCGCCAACTGGTGGTTCCCTGGGCGCCCTACTGCGGGCTAGTGCAGTGCCGCGTTCCCCCTTCGGGGATCATGTGGGATTGAGCGGGGTGCCGTCGTAGGTCCAGCGGTAGGGCTTGGCCAGGACTGTCCGCGTCGAACAGACGAGGAGTAGGTAACGATGCACGACCAGGAACAGCCCATCGCGACCCAAACGCGATCCGACGCCGCGTCGGCGGGGCTTAGTGCCGGATCGGGTCGTCGAAATGAGTCGGCTTCGCTCCACAGGCGGGTCACCCGACTGAAACCGGCCCTGTGGTTCCTGCTCGCGCTCGCCGGCCTCTACGGCCTCGCGGTCTGGAGCGTGATCGGGCAGTCAACGGAGAACGCGCTGGTCGCCGGGCAGACCGGCCGGGCGTCGATCCTCCACTGGAGCCTGGCAGCCGGCCTGCCGCCGCTGAAGCGGGGGTCGGCGGCGCTGGCCGCGGGCGTCGTCCTGATCGCGGCGGTAGCGCTGCTACGCCGACGTTGGCGCGAGGGTGTCGCCGGTATCGGGATCGCGGTGGCCACCGTAGCGACCACGATGACGTTGCACGCCGTCCTGCCCCGTCCCGGGCTCGTCTCAGCGTCGCAGGGACTCACCGGCGCGAGTTTCCCCAGCGGTACCACCGCCATCACGGCCGGACTCGCTCTCGGGGCCGCAGTCGTCGTTTCCCCAAGTGCCCGACCGTACGTCGCGGCCCTCGGCGCACTCTGGCTCGCCGGCACCGCCGGCGCCGTGCAAGCACTCTCCTGGCACCGGCCCAGCGACGTCCTCGGCGCCACCCTGCTGGCCTGCGTCTGCCACGCCACGGCCACCGCCCTGCTCCCACGCGGCGAGCAGGGTGAGCGGGGCGAACGTGGCGAGCGGGGCGGCACACGCCGCTCCCGCGCGTTGCCGCCGCTGGCCCTCGCCGCGGCAGCAGCGCTGCCGGCGAGCGGGCGCGAGGATTCCATCGCGCGCCCGCTGGTGTTCGCCGGTGTGGCCTTCACGTGCGCGGCGCTCGTCTGGATCACCGCGACGGGACACTCCTTCCGACCCGGCCGCAGGACCGAATCCATGAAGCCTGATACCGCGGCCGGTTCGAGCCTGTGACATCCTCCCGCCCGGGGTTGCGGGCGAGCACCGTCGCACGTGGAGCGGGTCGGCAAGGGCTGTCCGGTACCGGTCGGAGTCCGGACCCTGGACGGGGAAACCTTCCGGCCTCGGCCCGGGCGCTGGCAACAGGATCAACGCGGCGCTGCACCAGGGGCGGGGTCCGGGACCTCGTCCAGCAGCTCGGGGCCGTTGTTGCGCACCGAGTTGACGGCCGTGGACACCGGCCGGACGGTGAGCTCGCCGCCGCCGGGGGTGTGGAGCAGCCGGTGGAGTTCGGCGGGGTCGGTGCGGGCGGGGTCGAGCCAGGCGTCGGTATCGGCGCCGTCGATCGCCAGCGGCATCCGGTCGTGGACCCGCCCGGCGCTGTCGGTGGCCCGGGTGGTGATGATCGTGGTGGTGGTCAGCCAGGCGAGCGGGTCGTCGTCCGGGCGGGTGTGGTCGCGCCAGAACTCGTAGAGCCCGGCCATCACCAGCAGACCGCCACTCGACGGCGTGATGAAGTACGGCTGCTTGAACGCCTTGCGCCCGTCGGCGGCCGGGACGGCGACCCACTCGTAGTAGCCGTCGGCTGGGAGCAGGCAGCGCCGCGAGGCGAACGCCTTGCGGAAGGCGGGTTTCTCGTGGACGGTCTCCGACCGCGCGTTGATCATCCTGGCGCCGACGCCCGGGTCCTTCGCCCAGGACGGCACCAGCCCCCAGCGCAGCGGCCGCAGTTGGCGGGTGAGCTCGCCGGTGGCGTGGTCCACCCGTTCCAGGACCGACCACACGCTGTCGGTGGGAGCGGTGTTCCAGTTGGGCGCGAGGGTTTCCTCGGCGTCCCAGTGGTTCACACCGAACAGGGTGACCAGGTCCGCGGGAGTGGTGGTGGAGACGAAGCGACCGCACATGCCTCCACCGTGCCAGGTCCTACGGACAGTCGCCGCGTCCTTGTGGTTGTCTGGCCCTCCGAGTCGATGGAGGCCGCCGTGTCCCGAACGCCGCAGGAGATCTTCCAGAGCTACATCCACGCCGGGACCCTGAGCCGCAACGCCGATGCCCTGGCTGACTGCTTCACCGAGGACGGCGTCTTCGAGGCGCCGCTCATGCCCGCCGACCGCGCCTTCCCCAGGAGGATGGCGGGCCGCGAGGAGATCCGCACCGCGATGGCGGCGTACTACGAGCAACCGGTGAAGGGCGCCGGCTCGCCGAACTTCGAGAAGTCCGGATACGTGCTGCACACCACCGCCGACCCCGACGTGTTCATCGCCGAGATCGACACCGTCTTCGACGGGGACGGAGCCGAGGTGTCTGTCTCGCTGGTGCAGATCTTCCGCGTCCGCGACGGGAAGATCGCTCGCCTGCGTGACTACTTCGCGCCCGAGCTGATGAACTGAGACGGCAGTCCGCTACTCGTCCGGGGTGGGAACCGGCAGTACACCATGTGTTTACTCGCCGTACATTCCCGAACGTGAACAGTGAGTTAGGTTTCCTTACAGGCCGGTCGGGCAAGCGTCGTGCCGGGACCCGGAGGACAGCCCGCCCGTTCCACGGAACGAGTTCAGGGAAGGGCGGGAGTCCGCGTGCAGATCATGCTGCTGGGTCCGGTTGAGCTTCGGACGCACGACGGTTCGGTCGTGCACGTCGGGGGTGCCAGGCGCCGTGCACTGCTGGCCGCGCTGGCGATGGACGTGAACCGGGTCGTTCCGGTCGAGCGGCTGCTGGACATGGTCTGGGACCAGGCACCGCCGCCGAGCGCCAAGGCCGTGCTCCAGGGGCATGTGGCAAGCCTGCGCGGGATGTTCGACGACACCGTACGGCTGGTCACCCGCGAGCCGGGGTACGTGCTGCAGACCGACCCCAACCGGATCGACGCCCACCACCAGCGCGCGCTGCTGGCCCGGGCCGACGCGGCGGAGGACCCCACGGCGGTCCGTCTGCTGCGCCAGGCGCTCGGGCAGTGGCGCGGGCCGGCGCTGGCCGACTGCGGATCGGCCGCGCTGCGCGAGGCGTCGGTGCAGGGTCTGGAGAGCACCCGGCTGCGCGCACTGGAGCAGCTGGCCGAGCGGTTGCTGCGGGCCGGCCAGGTGCAGCTGGTCACGGCCGAGCTGTCGCAGGCGCTGGAGGCCCATCCGCTGCGCGAGTCGCTGGCCCGGCTGCTGATGCTCGCGCTGCACCGGGAGGGTCGGCAGGCGGAGGCCCTGGCGACCTATCACGGCCTGCGGGCGCGGCTGGCCGAGGAGGCCGGCGTCGACCCCGGCGGCGACCTGCAGGCCGCCTTCGCCGAAGTGCTGCGCGGTGAGGGGACGGGGACGGGTGAGACAGCCACCGGCAACGGCGCGGCGCGGCAGTCGCATCAGGGCCCCCTTCAGTTGCCGCGCGAGGCCGGCGGCTTCATCGGCCGCGGCGCCGAGTTGGCCTGGCTCGACGAGCACGGCAGCGTGCGCGGCGGCGCGAGCGGTGACGGGCTGCTGCTGGTCACCGGCCCGGCCGGGGTCGGCAAGACCGCACTGGTGCTGCGCTGGGCCCACCGCTTCGCGCGTACCTTCCCCGACGGCCGGCTCTGTGTGAACCTCCGCGGATTCGACGAGACCGAGCCGCTGGAGCCGACCGAGGCGCTGGCAGGCCTGCTCCGCGCGCTCGGGGTGGCCGACACGGCGGTACCGGCCACCCTGCAGGACCGGATCGCGCTCTACCGGACCGTGCTGACGGACCGGCGGGCGCTGATCGTCCTGGAGAACGCCCGCAGCACCGAGCAGGTGCTCCCGCTGCTGCCGGGAGAGCCCGGCTGCGTCACCGTGGTGACCAGTCGCGAACGCCTGTCCGGGCTGGTCGCGCAGGAGGGGGCGGCCGTGCTGGCACTCGACGTGCTGTCGGCCGAGGAGGGCCTGGACGTGCTCGCCAGGGTGGCCGGCCGGCAGCGGTTGGAGGCGGAGCCGGAGGCGGCCCACCGGATCGTCGAAATGTGCGAACGGCTGCCGCTCGCGCTGCGGATCGCCGGGGCGCGGGTGGCGACGCGCCCGAGCTGGTCGCTCGGCGCGCTGGCCGAGGAGCTGGCCGACGAGCAGTCACGGCTCGCCGCCCTCTGCGCCTCGGGACCGCTGAGCATCGAAGCGGCCCTCGAACTCACCTGCCGGACGCTGCCCGAGCCGACCGCGCAGCTCTTCCGGCTGCTCGGGACGCACCCGGGCCAGCAGATCGACGCCCACACCGCGGCCGCGCTGGCCGACACCGACCTGCGCACCGTCCGGACAGGGCTGCTCGCGCTGGACTCCGCGCACCTCGTCCAGGAGACGGTGCCCGGCCGCTACGCTCGGCACGACCTGGTCCGGCTCTACGCCCGGCAGGCGGCACACGACCTTCCGGCGGCCGTCCGGGAGAACGCGCGCAGGCGGCTGCTGGACTACTACCTGGCGGCCACGGCGGCTGCCGCCCTGACCGCCCGCCCGAGCGCCGGGTGCCATCAGCCCGCCCGCCCGCTGCCCGCCGGCGTGCCGCCGTTCGCCGGCCCGGTACACGCCCTGCAGTGGTTCCGGCGGGAGGAGCCGACCATCCGCGAACTGGTGACGCTGAGCGCCGGGTGGGATCTCCACCGGGACGGCTGCCGACTGGCCGACAACGCGGGCTTCCTCTACTACGACGACGGGGCCCGGCTGCGCGAGTGGGAGCTGACCGCCGGGCGCGCGCTCGAGGCGGCCGAGGCCGCAGGAACCTCCGGCGAGTGGCCGCGGCTGCACTCCGACCACGGCGTGGCGCTGCTGGAGCAGGGGCACCACGCACGGGCCGTCAGCCGGTTCGGGCGCGCCTGCCTGCTGGCGGACCGCTCGTCCGATCCCGCGCTGCGCCACCTCCTGCGCAACCGGCTGGCCAACGGCCTGGTCGCGTCCGGGGCTCCCGAACAGGCGGTCCCGCAGCTGGACTCGGCGCTGACCGCCGCCCGGGAGCTCGGCGACGACCGGCTGATCGCCCAGTCGCTCAACAACCTGGCCAACGCCTGGCTCCGACTGGACCGGCCCGCAGCCGCGTTGGAGTACGCGCAGGAGTCGCTGCGGCGACTCGCAGGCCGGACCACCGACCCGTTCCTGGTCATCTCCACCCAGACCTACGCCGAGGCCCTGCACGGCCTCGGCCAGGCCGACGCGGCGCTCTCGCAGAGCCGGCGCGCGCTGGAACTGGGACGCGCGCAGGGCAACCTGCGGGTCGAGTCGTACTGCGCGGAGTTCGTCGGCAAGGTGCTGTTCGACCAGGGTCGGCGCGAGGAGGCGCGGGCGTACTGGGAGCGCGCGCTGGACCTGTCAGCCGGCCAGGGACGGCCGGTGGAGGGGCTGAAGTCCCGGATCGAGGCGAGCTGCCGGCGTTAGGACCGGTCGGTCCAGGAGGGCCGAGCTGCGACCGCCTCCACGAGCGCCGCGAGTTCCCGGCGTGCCTCGGACCTGGCCGAGTAGGGGGCCGCGTCAAGCAGGGCGACGGCCCGGACCAGGTGGTCGGCGGCCTCGACCCGTCGGCCGAGGGAGACCAGGAGGCGCGCGAGCAGCCGCCGGATCTCCGCCTCCTGGCTGACCGGTCCGTGCCGGTCGCTCAGGTCGAGCGCCCGACGGGCCGGCACCAGCGCCTCCTCCGCACGGCCGAGCGCGTGCAGTGCGCGCGCCTCGGTGTACACCAGCCAGACCTGGTCCGCCTCGGGGCAGTCGCGGATCAGCCGCTGGCCCTGCCGGGTGTGGTCCAGGGCGGCCTGCGGGTCGCCGGCGGCGATCAGCACCCCGGCCAGGTGGTAGTGGGCGGCCGCGGCGGTGCGGGCCTCGGCGGCTCCGTTCGCCAGTCGGATGGCCTCCTCCAGCGGCGCCACGGCGGACGCCGACTGTCCGGCCACCAGCAGGCCCTGTCCCAGTGTCATCACGGCGGGCAGCCGCAGGCGCCAGTCGTCGCCGTCGGCTGCCCGTACCGCGCTCTCCAGGTGGGCGAGCCCGGCGGCGGTGGAGCGGGCGCCGACCTCGGCCAGTCCGAGCACCCGGTTCATCTGCAGCACGGCCCGTGGATCGCCTGCGCGCTCCGCTGCCCGCAGTCCGACAGCGGCGGCTGCCTTCCAGCGCCCCTGGTGGCCGAGGTGGTAGTACAGCGTGCAGCAGTTCTCCGTCAGCCTCCAGACCCGGTCGGCCTCGCCGTGCTCCAGGGCGGTGCTCACCAGCGCCCGGATGATCGGCTCCTGGTCGGCGAACCAGGCGAGCGCGGCGGCGTTGGTGGGCATCGGGGGAAGATCGACCGGATGGTGCTCGACCGGGCCCGCCAGCAGCCACGGATAGGGAGACAGCTGCCTCGCGGCTGCGGCGGAGGCGGCGAGGTGGTAGTCCAGCAGTCGGGCCACCGCCAGTTGCTGTCCGGTCGGTCCGTACTGCTGTGCCAACTGCTGTTGGCAGTACAGCTCGACCAGGCTGTGCCGACTGTAGTGGCCGGGCCTGGACTCGTTGACCAGGTGACGGCCGGCCAGGCTGCCGAGCGCGCGGCGGGCCTCCACCACACCGCAGCCGAGCAGCGCGGCCGCGCTGTAGGTGTCGGCCTCCGCACCGGGGTGGGCGCCGAGCAGCGCGAACAACTGGGCGGCGTTGCCCGGCAGTAGTCGGCAGGTGAGACCGATCGCGGCCGCGACGCCGGCTCCGCCCGGGTGCTCCAGATTGCCCGGGCGCCCCTGCTCGTCGGCGATCTCGTGCACCAGGTGGGCGATGGGCCAGCCCGGGCGGGCCGCCAGCCGGGAGGCGGAGAGCCGCAGCGCGAGCGGCAGCCGGTCGCAGAGGTCGACCAGCTGCCGGGCCGTCTCGGGCTCGGCCTCGACGCGGTTGACGCCGATCGCCGCCGCCAGCAGCTGCACCGCCTCCTCCGGCGCGAGCAGGGGCAGCGAGAGCCAGGCCCCGCCCTCCTGGGCGATCAGGCGGGTCAGCGCGGAGCGGCTGGTCACCACGGTCGTGCAGCCGCCGCCCGCCGGCAGCAGCGGACAGACGTCATCGGCGTCGCGGACGTTGTCCAGGATCACCAGGAGCCTTCGGTCCAGGGTGAGTTCGGCGAACAGCGCGGACCGCTCGGCGCAGCCCGCCGGGAGTTCGGCGTCGGGGACGCCGAGCGCGCGCAGGAAGCCGCCCAGCACGGTGCCGGGCTCCTCGGGCGCACGTTCGTCGAACCCCTGGAGGTCGGCGAAGAGCTGCCCGTCCGGGTAGCGCTCGGCGGCCCGGTGGGCCCAGCGCACCACCAGCGCCGTCTTCCCGACGCCGGCCGGGCCGACGACGACGGCCAGCGCTGGTTCGCCGGGCTCGGCCGCCTCGACCTCGTCCAGCCACTGGGCGGCGTCCGTGCGCCCGACGAATCCGCCGACCGCGCGCGGCAGTTGGCGCGGCACCGGCCGACCGGCCGGGGCGGGCTCCGGACGCGCTGCGGGGACGACCACGGGGAGGGCCGCAGAGGCAGCGGGAGGAGCGGCCGACGGGACGGGGACGGCCCGCAGCACCTGTTCGAACGCCTCGCGCAGGCCCCGACCCGGCTCGACACCGAGCTCGTCGGCCAGCCGTTCGCGCGCCTGGTGGTACACGTCCAGCGCCTCGGCCTGACGGCCGTCCTGGTAGAGGCAGAGGACCAGCACCCGGACCAGTGACTCCCGCAGGCCCTCGGCCCGGACCGCCGTGTCCAGCACGGGAATCGCCCGACCGCCCCGCCCCAGGCCCAGCTCACACTCCGCCCAGGCCTCGATCACCCGCAGGTACTGCTCGTGCAGGCGGCCCACCACCGTCTCCCGGCAGTCGGTCGGCGGCAGGTCCGCCAACGGGCTGCCGCGCCAGAGGTCGAGCGCGTCGCGCAGCAGCCCCGCCTTGATCCGCGGCTCGTCGGTGGCGCTCGCCCGGGTGACCAGGGTCTCGAAGCGGTGCACGTCGATCCGCTGGGCGTCCCCGGTCAGCAGGTAGCCGGCGTCCTGGGTCAGCAGCTGCAGCCCCTGGTCGCCGAGGGCCTTGCGCAGAGCGGCGATGTGTCCCTGCAGGGCGGCGCGGGCCCGAGGCGGCGGTTCGCCCTCCCAGGCCAGCTGCATCAGTCCGCTGACCGGGACCACACGGTCGAACTCCAGCGCCAGTGCGGCCAGGACCGCCCTCCGCTTGGCGCCCCCGATGTCCAGCGGGGTGCCGTCCTCGGCACACAGCTCGACGGGGCCCAGCAACAGGATCTGCACGCTGACTTTCCTCACTGGCTCTCGGGCGCCGGATGGCACGATGTCCCCCCAGTATCGACGGTCAGCTGCGGGTGGCCGGCGCCAGCTCGTACAGCGCCGTCCCCGCCAGTGCCCCGTTGGCGATGTTCACCACCCCCACCCCGTCCTCCAGCAGCGTGCCGCGCGCCATCACGCCGGCGAAGCCGTTCGCCATGGTGAAGACCCCCCAGACGATCAGCCACGGCTGAAGCTCTCCGTTCTCGTCCGGGAACAGCTCGGTGACCGGGCGGATCCGGCGCTGCAGCACGTACGGGCCGTCGAGCGCGGCGGTGAGCTGCTCGTGCCACTGCTGCGGGGTGAGGGCCGCGTCCCAGCCCAGCACGATCCCCGATCCACCGCTCGAGACCGTCGGCTTGAGCGCCAGCTCCTCCTGGTGGGTGAGCGCGTACTGGAGGAGGTCGACCCGACTGCCGTCCTCCAGGGTGACGCTGCCGGGCCTGAGCATCCGGGTCCAGGGCAGCAGCCGGTCCAGCACGGCCAGCTCCTCGGGGCTGAACAGGTGCCGGTTCCGCTCGTCCGAGAGCATCGCGAGCGCGGCCTTGCTGGCGAACAGCTCGGCGTCGAGCGGGGCGAACAGGTGGACCTGGCCGGCCGCCGCCGCGTTCAGCACCGGGTCCATCACCGCGGCGGCCTCCGGCGACTCCAGCAGGTCCTCGTTGATGAAGATCCGCAGGATGATGTCCACGGCACGCTCGCCGAGCCAGACCCGGCCGTCGCGGTACTCGAACTGCCCGATGTGGCAGGGGTGGGCGTCGACGCCCATCGCCTGCAGGTGGGCGCAGTACTCCTCCAGGTAGGGACCGAAGGAGTTCAGGTAGCTGCTGGGCCAGTCGGCCATCGCCACCACCGGGGTCGCGTCCGGCGCGAAGCCGGTCTCGGCGTACATGGTGCGGACGAGTTCGCCCATGCTGTCCAGCACGCCGAGGTTGTGCTGCTCGGCGAAGTCGGCGAGCACCGGGTGCTCCAGCAGCGCCCGGGCCATCACCGCGTTGTCCATGCCGCCGAGCGCGCTGCTCATGTTGGCCTCGAGCAGCCGGAAGCCCGACTCGTCGACGCACAGGTCCGAACGGGTCATCCTGGTCAGGGAGTTGCCACGACTGCGGAGCATCGCGTCGACCTGCACCTCGGCCATCCCGGCAGCCCGGGCGAAGGCACCGAGGTCACCGTCGAACAGCTTGTCCGGCAGGCTGAGCAACGCGCCGCGGAAGACCGCCAGGTCCGCGGTCAGTTGCTCGCGCTCCTGGTGGCCGAGGAAGAGCGGCCGGGACAGGAAGCCGGTGCGGTAGTTGCGGGTGAGCAGCTCGATCTCGCTCTGGCGGCCGATCAGTTCGGACGCCACAGCGCCGTGGGCGCGGACCTGGGCGAGGTACAGCTCGGTCAGGGTGGAGCGGTCCATCGGGGGAGTCCTCTCAGTGCTGCGCGGATGCGGCCGATCGGCGGGTGGCGATCAGGGCGGCCAGGGTGCGCAGGTCGGGCTGACGCATCACCTCCGCTGCCTTGACCCGGATCCGGTAGGTGCTCTCGATCGCCGCGAGCAGCCGGGCGGCGGCCAGCGAAGTCCCGCCCGCCGTCGCGAAGTTGTCGTCGAGCGCCAGGCCGTTCTGGTCCAGCAGCTGCCGGCAGGTGGCGAGCAGGAACAGCTCCGTGTCGCCGGCGCCGTCGCACTCCTTCGCACTCTGCTGCTCGGCGGCCGTCGGGGAGACCTGGCCGGCCAGCAGGGTCCGGTCGACCTTGCCGTTGGCGTTCAGCGGGAACTCGTCGACGAACCGCACCACAGCGGGCACCGCCTGCTCGATGAGCCGGGCGCGTGCGCTTTGCAGGACGGCTGCCCGGTCCTGGGCAGCACCCTCGGCCGACCACAGGAAGGCGGCCAGCCGCAGACCTCCCCCCGCGCCGGGGACGGCCACCACGACGGCGTGCCGTACCGACGGGTGCGCCTCCAACGCGGCCTCGACCTCGGCCGGTTCGATCCGGGCGCCGCTGATCTTGACCTGGTCGTCCAGCCGCCCGAGGAACTCCAGCAGCCCGTCCGCGCGCATCACCACCTTGTCGCCGGTCAGGTAGACCCGGTCCACTACGCCCTGCTCGGCCGGCGCCGGACCGAACCGCTCGGCCGTGCGCTGCGGATCCAGATAGCCGAGCGCCAACCCGGCGCCGCCGATCCGCAGTTCGCCGGCCTCACCGCGCGGCAGCAGGCGTCCGTCGGGGTCGGTGACCAGCACCGTGACGCCGCTCATCGGCAGCCCGATCGGCACGGCGGGCGCCGGGCCGTCGGTCGCAGGCCCGACCTCGTGCGTGGTCGTGACCACGGTGGCCTCGGCCGGGCCGTACATGTTGTGGACGGTCGCGGTGCAGTCGGCCGGCGGCCGCACCCGCATCCGGTCGCCGCCCACGCTGAGGTGCGTCAGGGCCAGGCCCTCGGGCCATGGCCGGGCGAACGCCAGCTCGGCGAGCGGGGTCGGCAGGATGCAGTGGGTGATCGACGACTCGCGCCACCACTGGAAGAGTTCGGCCGTGGACCCTCGGGCCTCCTGGGGCGCGACGTGCAGCGCGGCGCCCGAGCACAGGGCCGACCACAGCTCCTTGAGGTGCGGGTCGAAGGTGGTGCCGATCAGCAGGCTGACCCGGGCGCCGGGACCGAGGTCGAGCCGGTCGCAGGTCCAGCCGACCAGGTTGACCAGGGCCCGCTCCGGCACCAGGACGATCTTGGGCCGGCCGGTGCTGCCGGAGGTGGTGACCGCGTAGAAGGCGTCGCTGATCCGCGTCTCGGGCCCCGGGGGACGCACCGCGACACCGGCGCCGTCCAGGCCGTCCACCGGCTGCACGCTCCAACCGGACGGCGGTGCCAGGGCGCCGTCCGTGAGCAGGCAGCCGATCCCAGCGTCCTCGGTGAGCGCCCGCAGGCGCTCCTGGCCCGGCTGCGCGCCGAGCGGCAGGTAGACCGCGCCGATCCGGGCCACCGCCACCGCCGCAGCGACCAGCAGCGGGGAGCGCTCCAGGCAGACGCCGACCAGCTCGCCGGGCTCGACCAGCTCGCACAGGGCCACCGCGAGCCGCTCGGCGGCGGCGTCCAGCTCGCGGTAGCTCCAGACCGCCGGACCGTCGACGACTGCGGGAGCGTCCGGCTGCCTGGCGAGCCAGCTGTCGAACCAGTCGAGTGGCCCGGCGCCCTCCCCGGGGGCGGGTGCGGGTGCGGGGCCGTGGGTGATACTGAGCGTCTCGGTGATCATGTCTTCCCTTTCGGTCGGTCGGGGTCGGTCGGGGTCGGTCAGGCGGCCAGGTCCGACAACGCCGCGTCCGATCCGGCGAGATACGCCTCCAGCAGCGCCATCAACTGCGCGTGCAGCGCGTCGATCTGCGGGACGTCGAAGAGGTCGGTGGCGAAGTCCCAGATCAGCAGCATCCCGCCGGGCTCGGTGCGGGCGTTGACGGTGCGCCGCGAGTCCGGGATCAGCACCACGTCGAGGTCGAAGCGGGAGGTGCCGGTGTTGTAGCCCTCGTGGATGGACACCTCGAGTTCGAGCCCCTCGACGTGCGGGATCGGCGCGTCGTGGGCGCTGAACATCACCCGGAACAGCGGGTTGTCCAGGCCGGCCGTCGAGTGCAGCCCGAGTTCGCGGGCCAGGTCCTGGATCGGGACGCCCTGGTGCGGCAGCGAGCGGAACAGCACGTCGGTGACCTCGTCCACCGCGTCCAGCCCGCTGTCCGCGGGGGCGAGCCGGATCCGCAGCGGAATGGTGTTCACGAACATGCCGACGGTCTCGTCGAAGCCCGGCGGACGGTTGCCCACCGCGCTGCCGACCACCAGGTCCGTCCGACCGCTGTGCCGGCGCAGCAGCTCGGCGAAGAGGGTGAGCAGGACTACGAACGGGGTGTGCCCGTCGCGCAGCGCGGCAGCCCGCAGCCGCTGCGCCAACTCCGGTGCGAGCAGCTGCCGCAGCTGCTCGCCGTGCGGGACGTCGCGAACGCGCCCGGGGTCCACCAGACCCGGCAGCGGCAGGTCGAAGGCGGCGCCGTCCAGGGTGCTGCGCCAGTAGGCGAGCGCCTCGCGCTGGTGGTCGGGCGAGGCCTGGGCGGCCACCGACTCCTGGACGTGCTCGGCGTAGGAGCGGGCCGGGGGCAGCTGGGCGGGGACGCCCTGGACCAGCTCGCGGTAGGTGGCGAAGACGTCGCGCAGCACCAGCCCGAAGGACCAGCCGTCGTGCACCAGGTGGTGTTCGGTCTGCAGCAGGCGGTGGTGGTCCTCGCCCAGGCGCACCAGGCCCCAGCGCACCATAGGGGCGTCGGCGGTGTCGAAGGGATCGTCGTGCTGCTCGCGCCAGAGCCGCTCGAAGGCCGCCGCCTGGTCCGCCGCGCCGCTCAGGTCGTGGCGGCGGTAGCGCAGTTCGCAGTCCTGGCTGACCCGCTGCCTGGGTGGGAAGTCCTGCGGGAGGAGTTCCAGCCGGAAGGCCTCGTGGCGGTCCAGGACCGTGCGCAGGCTCCGGCGCAGGGCCGGCTCGTCCAGCGGTCCCCGCAGGTCGAGGGCCGCGGTGAAGTTGTAGGCGCGGCTGTCGGGGAAGAGCTCCCCGTGCAGCCAGACGATCTCCTGCGAGCGGGAGAGGTTGAACATCATCGGCTCATTCCGGGTCGGAGGTCGTCGCAGGTCACGGGCGGGGTGTCGGTGACGGTGTCGCGCAGCAGGAACTCCAGGCCGTCGCCGTGCAGCCACTGGGCGCAGAGCCCGGCGTGCTCGGGCTGCTGCTCGTCGTCCAGGCGGCGCCGGGCGTCGGCGATCCGGTGGCGGGCCTCGGCGCAGAACACGTCGGCGAGATCCTGGGCCGGGCCGCTGCCCTCGGGGTGCAGTCGGGCGGCCCTGGCCAGCACCACGGACATGCTGAACATCTCCGCAGAGATCTGGTTGAGCAGGATCAACGTCCGCTCCCTGGCGAACAGTTCCTCCGGATCGCCATGATGGTCCGTCAGGGAGCGGCAGAGCACGGCGAACTCCACGGACTGCTCGGCGACGAAGCGCAGGTGCCGCCGGTTGCGCTCGGAGAGTGAACGGTCCTGGCCGGCAAGGTCGGTGGGAGCCTCGGCGATCGCCTGCGGCTCGGGATAGTGCCGGGAGAGCAGGCGCCGGGCCGCCCAGTGGTCGACCATGAAGTCCACGCCGCCTGCCACCCGCAGAGCGCGCGCGTCGCGGAAGAACCGCTCCACCGGCAGCGGTTGCGCGCCGCGCCGGGCCTTGCTGCGCGCCGTCTCGAAGCCCTCGGCGGCGAGCAGCGAGAGCGTCCGGTCGACGATGCGCCAACTCGTCATGGAGTTGATGTTCTTGGCGACGGTCTGCTCCGCGTCCAGGTCGATGCCCGGGTGCTGCTGCTCGGCCAGCAGGCACCACTCGACCACGCTCTCCATCGCGAAGACCTCGGCCAGGGTGGCCGCGACGATCCGCTGGATCTCGTCGTACTGCTCCAGGCCGCGGCCCTCGACCCGGCGCCGCTGGATGAACTCCCTGGACCAGTGCAGGCAGAGCCGGCCGATGGCCAGCGCCGGGGCCGAGATCGGGTACATCCGGCCGCGGACGCTGACGGTGTGCAGCTCGGGCGCCTGGCGCCACTCGCCCTCGGACTTCAGGCCCTTGAGGCTGAACACCCGGCTGTGCGGGACGAAGACCTGGTCGAAGGTGAGCGCCGCGTTGGGCAGCCCCTTGAGCCCCAGGTACTCGTGCCAGGACTTCACGTGGAAGCCGGGGTCGGCGGTGTCGACGAAGAAGAGCCGGATGAGCTCCCGCCCGTTCTCGTGGACGGTGGCCGAGACCCGCAGCAGCCCGGCGATCGGCCCGTTCTGGATGAACACCTTCTCGCCACTGATCAGGAACCCGGTGCCGTCCTCGGTCGGCACCGCCGTGGTGGCGCGTGAGCGGTTGATCGCGCCGGCGGGTTCGGTGTCCGCGTCGCCGGAGATCGCGCCCGCCTCCAGCAGGCGGGTGAGCTCGTCCTTCAGCTCGCCGTCCGCCAGCATCGGCAGGTAGGCGCCCGCTCCCAGGCCGAGGTGGACGGACATCGCGTAGCAGGCGGTCACCGACCAGCTGGCGGCGGCCTGGATCATCCGGAAGGCGTTGAGTGCGGAGAGGCCGAGGCCGCCCACCGCGGTGTCGTCCTGCAGGCGGAAGTAGCCGCGCGCGACGCAGGCGTCGTGGAAGCCGTCCGGGAGCTGTGCGGTGCGGTCGACCTCGGTGGGGTCCAGGGTCTCCTTGAGGAAGCGCATCAGTTCGGCGACGGCGGCGTCGCCCTGGGCGCGGTCCGCCTCGGTCTGCTCGGGGAAGGGGGTGAGCAGGTCCCAGCGCAGCCGGCCGAGGTGCAGCTCGGCGAGGAAGCCCGTGGCAGTGGTGGTGGGGTGTGTCATGGCTGCCTTCACAGGTCGGAGGGGGCGCCGGTGAACAGCGCGTCGCGGATCAGGTCGAGCAGGGCCGCGCGCTGATCGCGCAGGTAGAAGTGGCCGCCGGGCAGCAGGCTCAGCCTCAGCGGGACCCGGGTGTGCTCCTGCCAGCCGGCCAGGTCCTCGGCCGTCAGGCGGTCCTCGATGCCGCCGACGACGTGGAACGGCTGGTCCAGCGGCTCGCCCGCGCGGTGCCGGTGGGTGTCGACGATCTCGAAGTCGGCCCGGTGCGAGGCCATCACCAGCGCCAACAGCTCGGGGTCGTCGGCAAGTTCGGCGGGCAGCGAGCCGTAGCCGCCCTGGATGGCCGCGAACAGCTCGCGGTCGCTGAGGTGGTGGATCGGCGGGATCGAGCGGGGCAGCTGCGGGCCCGGGTAGGCGGAGAGGATGAGCTGCTCGGGTTGCGGCAGGCCGCGCTCGCGCAGGGCGCGGGCGGTCTCGTAGGCCAGCAGGGCGCCGAGGCTGTGCCCGAAGAAGGCGAACGGCCCGTCGAAGGCGGCCTGTTCGACCAGCGCGTCGACCAGCGGCGCGACCCTGGTGTACGGCGCCTCGTCGAACCGCGAACCGCGCCCGGGGAGTTGGACGCCCCAGACCTCGACCTCGGGCAGGTCGTCGCCCCAGCGGACGAACTCCCCCGCCGAGCCGCCGCTGTGGGCGAAGCAGTACAGCCGGACGGCGGCCTCGGGGCGTCGGCGCCGGGTGACGAGCCAGCGCGGGGGGTGGTCGAGAGGATCAGGCATGGACGGCCTCCTGGGGGTCGGGACGGCCGGCCGGTGCGGCCTGCGGGATCACCCGCAGCGCCCGGACGGCGGAGGAGAGCAGCGGGAGCCCGGCGAGCACGCTGCCGGCGCCGGCCAGCCAGAGCACGCCGCGCAGGCCGAGCGGGCCGGCCAGCAGGCCGCCGAGGAAGGTCCCGACCGGGATCACGCCCCACACCACGAAGCGCAGCGTCGCGGTCATCCGCCCGCGCATCGGCGCCGGTGTGACGGACTGCCGCAGGCTGACCTGGTTGACGTTGAAGACCGCCGCGCAGGCCCCGGAGAGGGCCATCGTGGTGACCAGTACCGGCAGCGCGGTGGCCTTCGAGGCCAGTGGCAGCAGTAGGATCGCGAAGCCCATCACGAAGGTCGCACCCGCGATCACCGGCCCGACGCCGTGGCGCCGCACCAGCCGCCCGTTGGCGAACGAGCCCGCCAGCATTCCCGCGTTGGCCACCGCAAGCGCCGCGCCCAGCCCGGCGGGGGAGAGCCCGAGGTCGCGGACCGCGTACAGCACCAGGATCGCCTGGACCATGCCGAACAGGCCGAAGAGGTTGCCGATGCCGGCGCTGAGCGCGATCGGGCGCAGCAGCGGATGCCGGAAGACGTACCGCAGCCCGTCCCGGACCTCCGCCAGCAGGCCGGGCGCGTCGGCGCTGCGCACCGGCTGCTCCTCGTGGGCCCGCACCGAGAGCAGGAAGAGCCCGGAGAGCGCGTAGCCGAGCGAGTTGGCCAGGATCGCCAGCGGCGCGCTGACCAACTGGACCAGGAAGCCGCCGGCGCTCGGCCCGGCGAGCTGACCCGCCGTCTGTGCGATCTGCAGCTTGGTGTTGCCCTCGACCAGGCGGTCCTCGCCGACCAGCGCGGGCAGGAAGGACTGCGCGGCGAGATCGAAGAAGACCGTCATCACGCCGATCACGAAGGCGACCGGGTAGAGCAGCCAGAGGCGCAGGGCCCCGCAGAGCGAGGCGAGCGGCACGGCCAGCAGAACCGCGAAGCGCACCAGGTCCGCGAGGATCATGACGGGCCGCCGGCGGAGCCGGTCGACCCAGGCGCCGGCCGGCAGCCCGATCAGCAGGAACGGCAGGTACTGGACGGCGACCAGCAGACCGACCTGGAAGGGGGTGGCCCGCAGCACGGCCACGGCGGCCAGCGGCAGGGCGAGTTCGGTGACCTGGGCCCCGAACACGCTGACCGCCTGGGCGCTCCACAGCCGTACGAAGCCCCGGTGGCGCCAGAGCCCACCCGGAGTCTGCGTCATCGGGCGGCCCGCTCGCGCACGCTGAGGGGTCGCAGGTCGGTCCACAGAACCTCGATCCGCGCCAGGCACTCAGCAGTGCTCCCGGTGCTGCCCTCGCGCTCCCAACCCGGCGCCAGGGTACGGCCGGTGGGCCACAGGGAGTACTGATCCTCGGCGTTGCGCACCACGTCGTACTGCCGGTCGCCGTCGTTCTCGAACATGGGGGTCCTCTCTCAGGTCGGTGTGCTGTCGGGGCGGTGGGTCAACCGCGTGGTGCCGCGTCGACCAGGCGGGCGAGCCGGGCCGGGGTGGGGGCGCCGAAGACCTGCTTGACGCTCACCCGCACGCCGAAGGCGGTCCGGATCGCGCCGGCGAGCTGGACGGCGATCAGCGAGTCGCCGCCGAGGTCGAAGAAGCCGTCGTGCCCGGAGACGTCCGCCAGGCCGAGCAACTGGCCGAAGAGCGCGGCCAGTCGGCTCTCGGTACTGCCTTCGGCGGCGGCAGTCGGGGCCGCCGCTGCGGGCGGTACCGGAGCCGCGGGCGGTACCGCAGCCGCGGGCGCCGGGGTGCCGGGCAGCGGTGAGTAGCGGTCCCGGCTGAAGGGGTAGGTCGGCAGCGGGGTCCGGCGCGGGCGGTTCCCGTCGTGCAGGTTCGGCCAGTCGAGCGCGGTGCCGGCCGCCCACAGCCGACCCGCCGCCGCCAGGGCGGTCCGCCGGGCCGAGACGTCGTCGGACGGGTGAGGCAAGCTGGGCAGCGCCAACTGCTCTTCGGTGCGCGCCGGGTGGCGGCGGGCAAGGGTGCTCAGGGTGCGCCCGGGGCCGACTTCGAGCAGGATCCGGTCGGGATCGGCGAGCAGCGTCGACAGCGCGTCGCCGAAGCGGACGGCCTCGCGCATGTGCGCCGTCCAGAACTCCACGCCCGGCGCCTCGTCCATCGACACCCAGCCACCGGTGGTCTCGCTCACCCATGGCAACGCCGGTGCCCGCAGGTCGAGTTCGCCGACCAGGGCGGCGAACTCCGTGAGGATCGGCTCGACCAGGGCGCTGTGTCCGGCAGCCGCGATGTGCAGTCGCCGGGCGTCGACCCCGGCCGTCGTCAGCCGCTCGAAGAGCTGCTGGACGGCCTCCTGCGGACCCGAGAGGACGCACTGGCTCGGCCCGTTGACCGCGGCCAACTCGATTCCCTCGACCAGAAGTTCGGACACCTCGTGCTCGGCGAGCGGGACCGCGAGCATCGCCCCGGCGGGCAGGCCCTGGAGCAGCTTGCCGCGCGCGGCGACCAGGCGCAGCGCGTCCGGGAGCGTCATGACGCCCGCCACGCACGCGGCCACGAAGGCGCCGAGGCTGTGGCCCGCCACCGCGGCGGGCCGCACTCCCCAGTGCTGCCACATCCGGGCGAGCGCGTACTCGACCACGAAGACGGCCGGTTGGGCCACGCCCATGTCCCGCAGGGTCTCCCGGGCCGCCTCGATGGCGGCCTCGCCCACGGGGTAGAGGACCTCGCGCAGGTCCAGGTCGAGGACCGGCCCGAGCAGGGCGCAGCAGGTGTCGACCTGTTCCCGGAAGGCCGGCTCGCTCTCGTACAACTCCCGTCCCATGCCCACGTACTGGCCGCCCTGCCCGGGGAAGAGGAAGGCCACCGGGCGCTCGCCGGGCGCCGATCGGACGGACGCCTCGGACGCGATCAGCGTCTCGACGGCCTCCGCACGGTCGGCGACCACGGTGAAGCGGCGGTGCTCGAAGGCGCGGCGGCCGCTCTGAAGCGTCCAGGCGATGTCGGCCGTCGACTGCTCGCTGTGACGCTGGAGGTGCTCGGCGAGCCGGACGGCGGCGGTGCCGAGCGCAATCTCGGTCCGGGCGGACAGCACCAGGAGCTGGTCCGCCGGCGGGGCGTCGGTGCGCCGTCGCACGGGCGGCTCCTCCAGCACGGCATGGGCGTTGGTGCCGCCGATGCCGAAGGAGCTGACGCCCGCCCGCCGGGGCGCGCCGCCGTCCGGCCGCCACTCGTAGAGCTCGGCGTTGACCACGAACGGGCTCTGCCCGAACGGGATTTCGGGGTTGGGCGCACGGTAGTGGAGGCTGGCCGGGATCAGGCCGTGCTCGACGGCGAGGACCGCCTTGATGAAGCCGGCCACCCCGGCGGCGGCGTCGGCGTGCCCGATGTTGGTCTTGACCGAGCCGATCCGGCAGAAGCCGGTGCGGTCGGTGCCGCGCCGGAAGGCCTGGGTGAGCGCGGCCAGTTCGATCGGGTCGCCGAGCGGCGTGCCGGTTCCGTGCGCCTCGACGTAGCCGATGCTCGCCGGTTCCACCTCGGCCACCAGGTGGGCCGATCGGATCACCTCGGCCTGGCCGCTCACGCCCGGGGCGGTGAAGCCGACCTTGTCCAGGCCGTCGTTGTTCACCGCGGTCCCGCGCAGCACGGCGTGGATGTGGTCGCCGTCCTCAAGGGCGTCGGACAGCCGCTTGAGCACCACGATGCCGACCCCGTTGGCGCCGACCGTCCCGCGCGCCTGCGCGTCGAAGGCCCGGCAGTGGCCGTCGGGCGATATGACGCCACCCTCCGAGTACTCCCCGAAGCGCAGCGGCACGTTGACCGAGGCCCCGCCGGCCAGCGCCAGGTCGCACTCGCCGGAGAGCAGCGCCTGCGCGGCGACGTGGATCGCCACCAGCGAGGTGGAGCAGGCCGTCTGGACCGTGATCGCGGGCCCGGTGAGGCCGAGCCGATGGGCGACTCGCGAGGTCAGGAAGTCGATGCCGGTAGCCAGCCGGAGCTGCCACTCGCTCACCGGGCCGAGCCGCTCGCGGTTGGCCATCAGCGTGTCGAAGTACGAGGTCTGGCTACTGCCGGCGTAGACGCCGATCGCGCCGGGGCAGGTCTTCGCGTCGTAGCCGGCCGCCTCCAGCGCCTCCCAGGAGCACTGCAGGAAGAGCCGCTGCTGCGGGTCGAGGATCAGCGCCTCGCGCGGCGAGTAGCCGAAGAAGGCCGCGTCGAACTCCTCCGCGCCATCGAGCACTCCGAGCGCGGGCACGTACTCGGGGGTGTCGACGCAGGCGTCGCCGGGGAAGCGGGTGATGGACTCCTGGCCCTTGGTCAGGTTGGTCCAGAACTCGTCCAGGTTGCGGGCGCCCGGGTAGCGGCCGGCCATCCCGACGACGGCGAGGAAGGGGCTGTCCGGATCGACGTACTGCGGCTCGGTGCTCAACGGGCACCGCCCGAGGACTGCCGGGCGCGGCGCTGCTGGAGCCGGGCGCGACCGTTGCGGCGCTCGTCGGCGCGGTCGGCGTCGTCGGCGTCGTCGGCGTCGGTGCTGTCCTGTGCAGGGCTCAGGTGGGCGGCGAGCCGACGCACGGTCGGGTGCGCGAAGAGCGCGACGCCGGGGATCGGGTGTCCGAGCACGTCCGCGAGCCTGCGCTGCACCTGGACCAGCAGCAGCGAGTGGCCGCCGATGTCGAAGAAGCTGTCGTCGGGGCCGACCCGGTCGGTGCGCAGCACCTCCCGCCAGACCGCCGCGATCTGCTCCTCGAGACCGCTCAGCGGAGGTGCAACGGACGAGGCGGCCACGGTGGGCAGCGGCAGGGCGCGCTGGTCGATCTTGCCGTTCGGCGTCAGCGGCAGCTCGGCGAGCAGGACGTACGCAGCGGGCACCATGGCGGGCGGCAGGCTCGTCGCCAGATGGGCCCGCAGCTCGGCCGGCTGCACGCCCTCGCCGACCACGTAGGCCACCAGCCGCTTGCCGTCCTGCGCGTCGTCGACGGCCCGGACGTGTGCCTGGCGGACGGCCGGGTGGGTGCAGAGCGCGGTGCTGATCTCGGTCGGCTCGACCCGCTGGCCGCGGATCTTCACCTGGTCGTCGGCCCGGCCGAGGAAGGCCAGCGTGCCGTCGGGCAGCCATTGCGCGAGGTCGCCGGTCCGGTAGAGCCGGGCCCCGGGGCGCCCGCTGAAGGCGTCGGGAACGAAGCGCTCGGCGGTCAGCGCCGGATGCCCCGCGTACCCCCGGGCCAGCAGCGCGCCGCCCAGGTACAGCTCGCCGGGGGTGCCGGCGGCGACCGGGTCGAGTTCCGCATCGAGCAGGTACGCCTCAGCGCCGCCCAGCGGTCGGCCGATCGGCAGCGTGTCGCCGGCCGGCAACTGCTGCCCGGTGAAGGCCTGCAGGGTGGCCGTGATGGTGGTCTCGGTGAGGCCGTACGCGTTGAGCACGGTCACCGCACAGTGCCGCCACCAGCCTTTGAGGGTCCGGGTGTAGGCGGTGTCGCTACCCACGACCAGCAGCCGCAGGGTCTGCGGGACGGGCCGCGGGCTCGCGTCGAGGTCGCGCACCCACTGGTCCCAGTAGGGCGTGGGCAGGTTGGCCACGGTGACCTGCTCGCTGCGCAGGTACGCCTCCAGCTCGGTCGGCGGCGGGACCGGGTCGGGTGCCACGGCGACGGTCGCGCCGGCCAGCAGCGTCGGGTAGATCTCCTCGCCGAACACGTCGAAGGCCGGGTTGGCGAACTGCAGCACCCGGTCGGTGCTGCCGAGCCCGAAGGCGGCGCGCACCGCCAGCGCGTGGTGGGCCAACGAACCGTGGGTGACCGCCACCGGCTTGGGTCGGCCGGTCGAGCCCGAGGTGAAGATCAGGTAAGCCAGGTCGGCCGGCCCGACCGCCGGTGCGTGGTCCTCGGCCGGTCGACCCGTCAGGTCGAGCGAGGAGGGGTCGAGCACCTCAAGGCCGTCCCCGGAGTCCGGGCCGACGACGATTCGCATGCCCGCCGTCGCCAGCAGGTACGCCCGGCGCTCCCTGGGCAGCGCCGGGTCCAGCGGCAGATAGCCGGCGCCCGACTTCAGCACCGCCAGAGCCGCCGTCACCAGCTCGGGCCCGCGCGGCAGGCTGATCGCGACGACGCCCTCGGGTCCGGTGCCGCGCTCCCTCAGCAGATCGGCCAGCCGGTTGGCGCCGGCGTTCAGCTCCGCGTAGCTCAGCTGCACATCCCCGGCGACGAGGGCCACGGCCTCGGGGGTGGCCCGCACCACCTCCTCGAACAACTGCGGTACGCACGCCGCGGCCCCGGAGTTCCCCACCTGCGCGAGCGCGACCGCTCGGCTGTCCATGAGTTCGGCTTCCATCCGGCCCTCCACGAGTCTGCGATGCGGCCACCGGACCGCCTTCGCTTCAGAGCCTGGATGACGGCGCCAACGCGACCCCATTGCTGCGCCCGGGGCCGTCGATGGCAGCAGGTTGGCCGGGGCGGGCTCGCGGCCAACCTGCTGCCATCGACGGCCCGTCAGCTACGGCCGTTGCGGGTTTCGCATTTTCGTCAGCAGCGCGAGCAAGGTGGCCTGTTCCTGCGCGTCGAGACCGGCGAACAGCCCGGAGGCGTGCAGCCGCGTCCTGAGCGCCTCCCACAGTTCGTGCCCTTGTTCGGTGAGGACCAGGGTGCGCTTGCGGCCGTCGGCGGGATGGGGCTGACCGGCGACCCGGCCACGCCCGCGACCGAGACGACCTGGACCGCGCCGTCCGGCACCCCGGTTCGCGCGTGCCCCGATTCCAAGATCCTCGCCGAGCGCGACGCGTGGGATCTCGCCGCCGCGACCGGGCTCGAACTGACCGCCGTCCTCCCGACGTTCATGCAGGGCCCGACGCTGGGAACAGCGAATAGACCAGGAACGGTCGAGGTCATCCGCCGCCTGCTCGCCCGCGAGATCCCCGCCGTGCCGAACATCGGCTGGAACATCGTCGACGTGCGCGACATCGCCGAACTCCACATCCTCGCCATGACGAGCCCGGCCGCCGCAGGCCAGCGCTTCCTCGGTTCGGGCACCTTCCTGTGGTACCGGGACATCGCCCGTATCCTGCGCGAGAAGCTCCCGAACGAAGCCGCCAAGGTGCCCGTGCGCACCATGCCCGACCTCGTCGTCAAGCTGCTCGCACGGCGCAACCCGCAGCTGGCGCTGCTGCTCCCCGAGCTCGGCCGCACGCGGCTCGTCGACAGCGGCAAAGCACGCACCCAGCTCGGCTGGCATCCCCGCCCCACCGAGCAGACGATCATCGACACCGCCACCGCGCTCATCGCCGACTCACGGACCGGGCGGGCGGCATGAAACTCCCACCGGTGCAGCGCACTTCCGTTCCCGCCTGCTCACTGGCCGAGCGGGACAGGCGCTGGAACCTGGCTCGCGGCTTCATGGAAGCGCCACCGGCTCGATCCCCAACCGCAGCATCGGACCCGACCTGCCGGGGGCAGATCACGCCGGGCTGGCGGATGCGGGCTCGTTCAGCGGAACGCGGCGGTGTTGCGGGCGGCCCAGTCGGCGAACGGGCGCGGAGCGCGGCCGAGGATCTGCTGGACGTCCGGGCTGACGCGTAGTTCGGCCGGGCTCGGGGAACCGAGGATGGTCAGGGTGTCCTCGGCGAGCTCCGCCGGCATGCTGTGGGCCATGGCGGCCTTGGCCTCGTCGCGGGTGAGGTCGTGGAACCGCAGTGGCTCGCCCAGCGCGTCGGCGATGGCCTGCGCCTGCTGGCGCGGCGTGATCACCTCCGGGCCGGTCAGCTCGTACACGCCGCCGGTGTGCCGGTCCTCCAGCAGGCAGGCCGCGGCGACCTCGGCGATGTCCGCCGGGTCGATGATCGGCACCCCGACGTCGCCGAAGGGAGCGGCGACGACCCGCTGCGCGCGGATGGACTCGGCCCACCACAGGGCGTTGGAGGCGAAGCCGCCCGGCCGCAGGATGGCCCACTCCAGCCCGGACCCCCGCAGCACGTCCTCCAGCACGCGCATCGCGATCCGCGTTGCGCCGAAGGGCCTGGTCGCCACGCCCTGCGTGGAGAGCAGGACGACCCGGCGGACCCCGCTCGCCTCGGCTTGGCCGATGATGTCGGCCGGGCTCGCTCCGGCGGCGTGCAGGTCGCCGGACAGCAGCAGGAACAGCGCTTTCGCACCGGCCAGCGCGGGCTCAAGGCCCGCCGGCTCGGCCAGGTCGGCCGCAACGTGGCGGACGCCGTCCGGCACCGCCGCCGCGTGCCGTGACACCGCCGTCACCTGCTGCCCCGCCTCGGCCAACGCCCGCGTCAACGGCCGGCCCACGTTCCCGGTAGCCCCGGTCACCACGATCATGATCAGTTCCTTCGTCAGATGTCCTCTGTGGCCTTCACGTTAGGAGCTGGGCTAACTCCTGGTAAGGACATACCTTTGGGTAAGCTCATCACATGACGGGAAGCGCGCAGCACACACGGGCCGAGGCAGCAGAGCGGTATGACGTGCTTCACACCGACTGCCCCGCGCGCGACGTGGTCGACCACGTCACCAGCAGGTGGGGCGTCTGGGTGTTGATCTCCCTGCAGAGCAACGACCTCCGGTTCTACGAGCTGCGCGAGAGCATCCAGGGCATCAGCGAGAAGATGCTCGCCCAGACCCTGCGCGCGCTGGTCCAGGACGGCCTGGTCTGGCGGACGGTCGAGCCGACGACGCCGCCCCAGGTCACCTACGGGCTGACCGAGTTCGGTCGGGACGTCGGCGAGCCGCTGGCGGAGCTGTTCGACCGGATTACCCGGCGGCTCCCGCCGGGCAGCGCGGCATAGCGGCCGACCACCACAGCGCATCCACCACAGCGCATCCACCGAGCCCGTCGGGCCGGTGCGACGACGGCGTGTCTGCCCTTCGTCGCACCGGCTCGGGCGGGTCAGCCGCGGTAGGGGGCGGTGACGTCCAGGACCCAGGTCACACCGAAGCGGTCGGTGAGCATGCCGTACAGCGGCGCCCACGGCGCGGCGGCCAGGGGCTGCACCACCGTCGAGCCCTCGGCCAGCTTCCGCCACAGGGCGCTGATCTCGTCGGTGTCGTCGCCGCGTACGGAGACGAAGAAGGGCTGCTCACCCTGGTTCCACGGCAGTCGGGAGGGCACGTCGTAGGCCATGACGTGGAAGCCGCTGTCCCCGACCACCTCTCCCCACATGACCCAGCCCGCCTCGTTCTCGTCCTGCACGGTGCCGGCGTCCCGGTAGGTGACGGCGACGACCCTCCCGCCGAAGACGGACTGGTAGAAGTCCAGCGCCTCGCGCGCGGCCCCCCGGAAGTTCAGGTGGGTGGTGGTCGTGACGGACATGGCCCGCTCCTTGATCTTGGTTCCTCGGATGTGCGCCGCCGCGACGCAAGACGCGCAGCGCGGCCACCGTGACCTGTGGCTGCGCCCGCCTCGGCGGCTGTGGGACCAACGTGACAGGAGTAGCGGACAGGTTGCGTCCTCTACCGGAGGCAGAATGGCGGACGTGCAGAAAACCTCCTCGCGCCTGCTCGCACTGCTCTCGCTGCTCCAGACACGCCGCGACTGGTCCGGCGAGGAGCTCGCCGTACGGCTCGACATCACTGTGCGCACGGTCCGCCGCGACATCGACCGCCTGCGCGAACTCGGCTACCCGGTCACAGCCGTCAAGGGCCCAGCCGGGGGATACCGGCTCGACGCCGGCGGGCAGTTGCCCCCACTGCTCTTCGACGACGACCAGGCCGTCGCCCTGGCCCTCGCCCTGCAGAGCGCCGCCGGCGGCACCGGCACGCTCGCCGAGGGCGCCGCCCGTGCCCTGACCGTGATCCGCCAGGTCATGCCGGCCCGCCTGCGCCACCGCATGGACCTGCTGCGCGTCACCACCGTCCATCCACCCGAGACCGGCGACGCCCCGCAGGTCGACACCCGGGTCCTCACGGACCTGAGCACCGCCATCCACGCCCGCGACGAACTGCGTTTCGACTACGCGCAGGACCGGAAGGCCCCGAACGCGCCGCAGCGCCGCCGGGTGCACCCCCATCACCTGGTCGCCTGGCACCGCCGGTGGTACCTGCTGGCCTGGGACCTCGACCGCGACGACTGGCGGACCTTCCGCGTCGACCGCATCCACCCACGCACACCGACCGGGCCCCGCTTCACCCCACGCGAACTGCCCGGAGGCGACGTGACGGCCTTCGTCACCAGCCGATTCCGCGGCTCCGACGGCACGACCACCGACTGGCCCTGCCGTGGCGAGGTCATCCTCGACCTTCCCGCCACCACCGCTGCCCGCTTCGCCCAGGACGCAGTCGTCGAAGAACTCGGCCCCGACCGCTGTCGGCTCACCCTCGGCTCCTGGTCGTGGACCGGCCTGGCCGCTGCCCTCGGCCGCTTCGACGCGGACATCCACGTCATCGGCCCGCCGGAACTCCACGACGCCTTCGCCCGCCTCGCCACCCGCTACACCAACGCCACCCACACAACTCCTGTGCCCTGAACGCCACTTGGTCACCAGAGCTGACCCACCCGAGCCTGCTCGCGGACCTGGAGGACATCGAACCCTGAGACCCGCCCGGACGGCCCCGACGTTCACGGACCGCCCGCCCGCCCGCGGCGCCGGTGTTGTCTGCTGTGCTTCTCGGTGCTGGGGAGTCAGTCGCGGGTGCCCAGGGTGTCGCGTGAGACCTGCCAGAGCAGGGCGGCCGCCTCGGGGTCGAGGGCGTAGTCGGCGACGCCGGTGCGGGCACCGAGTTCGCCGCGGACGGCTTCGTTGCAGTCCTCGAAGTAGCGGCCGCTGACGCCCTCCAGCAGTGGCGAGGCCGCGAACAGGACGGAGGTCGCCGCTCCCTGCTCCGTCGTCTTCCACTTCAGCTCCGCGCCGCCGGCGGCCTGGGCGCGCAGTCGGGCGAGTTCCTCGTCGGATACGTGGCGCTGGAGGTTGGTGCGGATGCCGCCGGGCATCAGGGCGTTGACGGTGATGCCGTCCGTGGCCCAGCGCTTGGCGGCCTCGACGGCGAAGAGGACGTTGGCCGTCTTGGACTGGCCGTAGGCGGACCAGGGCTCGTACGGGCGCTCGCGGAAGTGGATGTCCTCGAAGACGACCGGGGAGCGGTGGTGGGCGCTGGAGCTGACGGCCACGACGCGCGCGCCGCCGTCCTGCGCCAGGGCTGCGTGCAGACCGGTGGCCAGCGCGAAGTGCCCGAGGTGGTTGGTGGCGAACTGGAGCTCCCAGCCTTCGGGCGTGCGGAGCTCGGGCGAGGCCATCACGCCGGCGTTGTTGACCAGGATGTGCAGCGGCCCGTCCCACGCGGCGACGAACGCGGCGACGGATGCCTGATCGGCCAGGTCCAGTGCCGCGACGTGGATGTCCCTGTTGCCGGTGGTCGCGCCGATGTCCTCGGCGGTGCGGGCGCCTGCGGCGAGGTCCCGGACGGCGAGGGTGACCTGGGCGCCGGCCGAGGCGAGGGCGCGCGCGGTCTCGACGCCGATGCCGGAGGCTCCGCCGGTGACGACGGCGCGGCGGCCGGTCAGGTCGATGCCGGAGACGACCTCGGCGGCCGTGGACTCGGCGCCGAAGGGGGTGGTGAGGCGTGGGGCGGGGATGTTGGTGTTCATCGTCGTTCCCGTCTGGCTGGGGGTCTGGAGCCGGGGTGCGCGGGGGCATGCGGCCGGTAGAGTGATAACCGGAGGACCCTCCGCATATCTCCAGGCTAAGCGGAGGAGCCTCCGCTTGCAACCGCCCGCGCCCGAGCGGAGCAGTCGGCCGACCGCCCGCAGACCCGAGGGAGCAACCGCCGTGACCACCGCCAACCCCCGGCCGCTGCGCGCCGACGCGCGCCGCAACCGCGACCGACTGATCGAGGTGGCCGCGCGGACCTTCGCCCAGGACGGGCCCGAGGTGACGCTGGAAGCGATCGCCAAGGAGGCCGGCGTGGGCATCGGCACCCTCTACCGCCACTTCGCCACCCGCGAGGAACTCGTGGAGGCCGCCTATCGCAGCGAGCTCGCCAAACTCTGCGACTCCGCCATGGAGCTCCTGGAAACCACCGAACCTGACGCCGCGTTGCGCGCCTGGATGGACGGGTTCGTCCACTACATGACGACCAAACGCGGGATGTCCGACGCACTGCGTGCCCTCATCGCCTCCGGCGGCGACCCGTTCTCGCACAGCCGCGCGATGCTGACCGCCGCGATCACCGAACTCCTGCAGGCCGGGGCCGCCGCAGGCGTGCTGCGAGCCGACGTCGAGCCGGCCGACGTGCTGTTCAGCCTCAGCGGCCTGTCCCTGGCCGCGACGACCCCGGAGCACCGCGCCCGGATGGCACGCCTCCTCGACCTGCTGATGGACGGCCTCCGCTACCGCGCCGCATCCGACTGACCGACCTGTCGCGACTGGACCCCGAAGGGGCGATCTCCCGCGTCGTGCACACCGCGACCACCCTCAACGGCGAGGCGGCCGCTTCGTCGGACCGTGCTGACGACGCCTCATGCCTGTGCGCCTCCGCGCACCCTGGGCGCGCTGCTCAAGGCGGTCACGGGAGCGGCCGGGAAGCGTGCGGCGACGCCCGCGGCGGTGGCGGTGGCGCGGCGGGTGGTGGTCACCAGGCCGGTCGCCGCGATCACCAGGCCGCACGCGGCCAGGATCCACCAGCCCGGGTGGCTGGCGGCGGCGAGTCCGGCACGGCCCGGGGAGCGCGTGCGCGCGGCGACGATCGCGCCCAGGACGGCGACGCCGAGGTTGTTGCCGACCTGGCGGCCGGTGGTGGTGATCGCGGCGGACACCCCTGCCTGGGCGCGCGGCATGCCGGCCACGGCGGTGCTGGTGATCGGTGCGTTGACGAGGCCGAATCCGGTCCCGAGCAGGACATAGGCGGCGATCAGGATCGCCCACGGTGTGGTCGGGGTGAGCGTGGTCAGCGTCAGCGCCGCGGCGGCGATCAGCAGGCCGGCGGCGACCAGCGGCGGGCGTGAGCCGTGGGCGGCGGTCAGGCGTCCGGACAGCGGTGAGGCTAGTGCGGTGGCAGCGGCCATGGGCACGGTCAGCAGGCCGGCGTGCAGAGCGCTGCAACCGCGTACGTCCTGCAGGTACAGGGTGTTGAGGAACAGGAAGCCGGACAGCACGAGGAACGCCGTGACGGCGGCGACGAACGAGCCGGTGAAGGGGATCGAGCGGAAGAACACCGGGTCGACCAGAGGCTGTTCACGACGTCGCTCAAAGCCGGGCAGCGCCGCGACCGCGACCGTGGACAGCACGAGCAGGGCGATGATCGGTGTGCTGCCGTAGCCCCAGCGGGAGCCCTCGATGATCGCGAAGACCAGCGAGGTCAGGCTCGTGACGACCAGCACCTGACCGACCGGGTCCGGACGCCGCGCCACCGCGGCCCTGGACTCGGGCACGAACACCGCGGCGAGCACCAGGGCGGCCGCGCCGATCGGGATGTTGATCCAGAAGATCGAGCGCCAGCCCGCCGAGGCGACCAGCAGCCCGCCGACCACCGGGCCGGCGGCCAGGGACAGCCCGACCGTGGTGCCCCAGAGCCCGATCGCGCGGGCGCGTTCACCCGGGTCGGGGAAGGCGTGGGTGATGATCGACAGGGCGACCGGGTTGAGCATGCTGGCGCCCAGGCCCTGGACGACGCGGAAGGCGATCAGCCGGCCCAGGTCCGGGGCCAGGGAGCAGGCGAGCGAGCCGACAGTGAACAGGGCCAGTCCGGCCTGGAACACCCGGCGCCGCCCGATCCGGTCGGCGGTGGATCCGGCGAGCATCATGAAGGCGGCGACCGCCAGGGTGTAGCCGTCGACGGTCCACTGCAGGCCGCTCACCGGGGCGTGCAGATCGTGGCCGACGGCGGGCAGGGCCACGTTGACGGCGGTGGTGTCCAGGGCGGTGATCAGCAGGCTCAGGCAGCACACCGCCAGGACCAGTCCTGACCGCGGACGGTTGCCGTCGGCCAGGGGCTCATGCGACGTCATGTCCCTCCTCCTCGTTCAGTGGTGGTGTGCGTGGTGTGCGTGGTGTGCGTGGTGTGCGTGGTGTGCTTGGCGGGCGGGGTCGGCAGGTGGTCGCGGCTCAGCGCGCGAAGGCGGAGAAGTCCGTGTCGGCGCCGTCCCAGATCGCGTGCACGACCTGGTCGGGGGTCTCCATCTGCGCGTTGTGGCCGGTGTCGGTCAGCAGTTGGAACCGGGCCGGCGGGATGGCGGCGGCGTAGGCGCGCCCGTAGTCGGGGTCGACGATCCGGTCGCTGTCGCCCCACAGCACCAGGGTCGGGATCTCCAGCGTCCCCAGACGCTGGGCCAGGGCCTTGATGGTCAGGCGAAGTCGGTGGCGGGTTCGGTGGCGTACCGGCTCATCGCCTCGACCGTCGCCTCGGGGGTGAGCGGCCGACCGGCGGCGATCATGTCGCGCAGGTCCCGGAAGTAGTCGACGTACAGGTCCGGGGTGAACGTGTTGAGCAGGACCGTGACGCCGTCGGTCGGGTTGGCGAAGGTGTGCGGGGCACCGGGCGGGATCATGACCAGCGTTCCCGCGGGCGCGTCGTACACGCTCTCGCCGACAGTGAATCGGGCCGCGCCGGACACCACGTAGAAGCCCTCGTCGTGCCGGGCGTGGCGGTGCTGCGGCGGCCCGTCGGTGTGCGGGGCGAGCGTGATCTCCCCGACGCCCAGGCGGTGCCCGGTCGTGGTGCCGTCCTCGAGGATCCGCATCCGGGTCGGGCCGAGCTGGATCGACTCACCGGCATCCGGGCCGACCACTGAGATGTCCGCCATCTGAACCTCCTATATAGAGAGGGTGCTCTCGTTGTGAGAGTTGCCTCTCACCAGTATGGGCAGTTCTGTGCTGGGCGGCAAGGGCTACGGCAGGGCGCCGCCTACCGGGATCCGGTGCATCCCGTCCTCGCCGTCAGGCGTCGATCCGGTAGAGATCGGTCTGGCCGTCCGAGGCGGTCAGTCCGCCGTCCACGGGTATGTGCACGCCGTTGAGGTAGGCGGCGTCGCGGCCGGCGAGGAACGCGATGACGGCGGCGACCTCGGTCGGCTCGGCCGGCCGGCCCATGGGCACGCGCTCCGCGAAGCGTTTGCGCAGCGCGGTCCCCTCGGCGAGTGCGTCGCGCAGGAACCCGCTGCTGAGCGTCACACCGGGGTGGACGGCATTGACCCGGATCTCCCGTCCATGGTCCAGCGCCATGGAGTTGGTCAGGTTGACCAGCGCACCCTTGGTCAGGTTGTAGGCGCCCTGGTTCCGTTCACCGCGCAGTGCGGCCACGGATCCGACGTTGACGATGCAGCCGCGCGCCGCCCGCAGGTGGGGCAGCGCAGCTCGCGAGGCGAAGAAGGCGCCGTCGATGTTGGTCGGTGCGGCCCACGAGGACCACGGTGTATCCGTCGGCGGCGAACCGGTGCGCGGTCGCGGCTCCGATGCCGGTACCGGCACCCGTGACGACGGCCACGGGGGCGGACTTCTGCTGGCTCACGGGGATCTCCTCCTGTGCATCTACCGGGCCCGAGCGGGGGGTTGCCCCCGCACTCGAAGCCTAGGAACATCGGCAGAGCAGGGCTTGGACCACAGCGCCATCCGGGCAGAACATCGGCGCCAGACCGCGCCAGACGGCGCCGGAGCGACGAACGAGCGTCAGCGGTCCGGCCGACTGCGCCGAGGTGCTCCTGCTGGTCGCCCACGCGAACATGATCTACGAAACCGTCGCCGACCTCGGCCCGGCGGGAGTGCAAGCCGCCCACAGCACACTCATCGAACTGGCCAAGGCGGTGGCCAGGAGCCGGGTCGACGACGCGGAACCGCAGCTCGCTCCCGCACTCACACAGGCCGCGAAGGACCTGGCGGACACCCACTTGGCCGACCCCGAGCTCTCCGGGACGATGCTGGCCCGCGAACTCAACGTCTCCGTACGCAACCTGCAACGGGCCTTCGCCGCCGTAGGAGAGTCCGTGACCGGCTACATCCGCCAGCGGCGGCTGGAAGAAGCCCGACTCGCCCTCACCGCGCCCGTCGGCCGGCTGAGCGTCTCGGAACTCGAGGCCCACTGGCAGTTCGCCGACAGCAGCCACTTCACCCGAGCCTTCAAGAAGCACTACGGTCGGGCACCCACCGAGTACGCCCGCTCGACCACGCCGGCGTGACGGCCGCCGCGCGTGCCCACCCCCGTGGGGCACGCAGCGGCGATCGCGGCAAGACAGAACGTCTCGTCCCGCAAAATTGATCATCGTCGCCCCGTTGGCACCCTGTCAAGACGCGACGTCTCGTCCCGCGGCTAGGATCACGTCATGACCCAGATCCCCAACCCCGATCTGCGCAACCAGCGAGCGCGCAGGGCAATCCTCGACGCGGCCCTCGAACTCGCCGTACGCGACGGCTACGCGAAACTCACCGTGGAAGCCATCGCCACCGCGGCCGGCGTGGGAAAGCAGACCATCTACCGCTGGTGGCCCGGCAAGGCGGCCGTCCTGCTGGAAGCGTTCAACGACCGCACCGGATCAGCCCGAGAACTCCCGGACACCGGTGACATCGCCGCCGACATCACCGCCTCGACCCAGGCCGTGATCCGCCTCCTCGACACCGACCTCGGCACAGTCTGGCGCGCCCTCCTGGCAGAGGCGCAGACGGATCCCCGTTTCGCCGAGGAGCTCCGCTCGACCTTCTTCGAGCCCCGCAACCAGTGCTGGCAGGAACGCTTCGAAGCAGCCGTCACCGCAGGGCAGCTCCGCGCGGACATCCCCACCCGGACCATGATCGAGATGCTGTTCGGTCCCGTCTACTACCGCCTCCTGATCGGCGCCACCCCACTCGACCCCGACGACACCGCCCGCATCGACTACTTCCTCAACGGCCTCAAAGCCCGCAGCTGACCCGAGGGCGGCCCTGGCACCGAGCAGGCCACAGGTTCCATCGATGACGCAGATGCTGCATCATCGAACGATGCTGGTCGAACCGGTCCCGGTCCTGCTGGGGACGGGCCGCCATCCGGCAGCACGCCTACCCCATGCTCTTGGCGCCGTCCAGGCTCTCGCGGATGATGTCGGCGTGGCCGGCGTGCTGCGCGGTCTCGGCGATGATGTGCATCAGCACCCGGCGGGCCGACCACCGCGCGCCGGGCTCGAACCAGGGGGCGTTGGGCAGTGGGTGGCTGAGGCTCAGGTCGGGCAGGGTGGCGACCAGCTCGTCGGTCCGGCGGGCCACCTCGGCGTAGTCGGCCAGCACGCCGGCCAGCGTGTCGTCGGGCAGCATCCGGAACTGGTCGGCCCGCTGGGCGAAGTCGGCCTCGGTCATGGCCGCGAAGTCGCCCATCGCCGACGGCCCCTGCACGATGAAGTCCGCCCAGCGCCCCTCGACGGCGCTGACGTGCTTGATCAGCCCGCCCAGGCACAGCTCGCTGGCGGTGGTCCGCAGCCCGGCCTGCTCGTCGGTGAGATCGCGGACGGTGAACCGCAGGAAGTGCCGGCGCGTGGCCAGCATGGCCAGCAGGTCGGCACGCTCACCCGTGGCGTCCGCGGCGTCGGTCCTCAGTGCGTCCTCGGTCATGGCCCTCTGCTCCTCACATGTGCTGCCCCCGTCGATCAATGACCACGCTAGAGGCCATCCAGGTCGGATTCGGTCCGCCATGCCAGCGAACCCCGGGGCGCGTCGAAAGCCGCCAACCGAACACTGTCCGGCGCTCTATCCTGATCAGTGATGCGGTTCCGGGAAGGAGCCTGTTGCCATGCGCGTGGTCGCCGTCGTCATCGCGGTCGGCTGGGTCGTGTTCTGGCTCTACTGGGCCGCGGCGGCCGTCGGTGTGAAGGCCGGGCAGGCCCGATGGGGCCGCTGTGCGGCGTTGCGGGTGGCCATCGCGCTGATCGCCCCCTACTTCCTCTACAGCGCGGTCGTCGAGGAGCGTGATATGACCAGGCTCTTCCCGGACCAGTACCCGGCCTACCAGCGGTCGACCAAGATGCTGATCCCGTTCGTCCTCTAGCGCGGATTCGCTGAGGGGACGTCAGTCGCCCGAGGCGGCCAGGAGCAGTTCGTAGGAGCGCAGCCGTGCGGCGCTGTCGGCCGTGCTGGTGACGGCGGCGATCTCGGTGACGCCCAGCGTGCCGGCGAGGTGCTGAAGCCTCTGTCGGGCGCTCTGCCGGTCGCCGATGATCCAGTCGTCGAGTCGGCGGCGGACCAGGTGCAGTTCGGGACCGGTCAGGTTCGCTTGACGTGCCTGCTCGACCGTCGGCAGGGGGCCGGGCCGGCTCTGGCGGTGCCGCAGCAGTGCCACGGCGTGCACCTGTGCCAGGTCCTGGGCCTGTGCGGGGGTGTCGGCGAGGTAGACCCCCAGGCTGAGTACCACGTCCGGTTCCGGGTGGTGGGGCGTGGGCCGGTAGTTCGCGCGGTAGGCGGTGATGGACTCCCGTGCGCCGCGCAGGCCCAGATGGCCTGCGAACCCGTAGGGCAGGCCCAGTTCGGCGGCGATCAGCGCCACCGGCAGGCTCGATCCCAGAACCCGCAGGGGCACGGGCGGTTCCCCGTGGGCCAGCAGATCCTGCTGGTGGTCCAGCAGTTCGCCGATCTTGGCCCGGAACTCCTGCGGCGCCGAGCTCGGGGCTGTGCCGTTCAGGGCGAGGTTGAGCGGCGCGCGACCCGCCAGCGCCCGCCCGACCCCCAGTTCGATGCGTGGTCCGTGCAGTCGGGCCAGGGTCGCGAAGCTCTCCGCGACCCGCAGGGGGGAGTGGTTGGGCAGCATGACCCCGCCCGCTCCGACGGGCAGCGTCGTGGTGCGGGCGGCGATCGCGGAGATCAGCACGTCCGGAGAGGTGGCGGCTGAGGCCGGGCTGCCGTGGTGCTCGGCCACCCAGTAGCGGGCCGCCCCCAGGGCCTGGGCCGCGACGGCGAGGTCGAGGGTGGCGCGCAGCGCGTCCGCGGGGGAGTGATCGGTGAACACCGGGCAGAGGTCGAGAACAGTGATCTTCATTCCAACGGCTTTCTCGGGGGCACAGGTTCGTCAGCGCTCGCGGGTGAGGTGATCGGCCGAGCTCAGCGCGGCCAGGGCCGCGGCTCCTGCGGCGAGCAGCCAGAGCACGGCCCAGGGAAGCCCGGCGACCGAGCCCGCCAGCGCACGGTAGGCGTCCCACAGGTCGTCGGAGTCCGGTGCCGACGAGAGGAACTCCGCGGTGGGCAGATCCGCCAGGACACGGCCCTGCGCGATGGCGACGACCCGGGTGCAGTAGCCGGCGAAGCGGGAGGTCTCGTGGGTGCTCACCAGCACGGCACCGCCCGCACGGGCGCTGCCCGCCAGGTATTCGAAGACCTGCCGGACCGCGTCCGGGTCCAGGCCGGTGGTGGGCTCGTCCAGCAGCATCAGGCGGGGCTGCCCGGCGATCGCCCGCGCTATCTGGCAGCGCCGCAGCTCTCCGCCGGACAGCGTCTGGGCCTGCCGGTCGAGGAACCGCTCCAGGCCCAGCACCTCGCATATCCCGGTCGCCGCCCGGCGTGCTCCGCGCAGGCTGCCGGCCCGCAGCGCGACACCGAGTTCGACGTTCTGGCGTACCGTCAACGACCAGTCGATCACCTCGCGCTGCGGGCAGCAGCCGAACTCGCCGGCCGGGACGTGACGTTGCACCGTTCCCGAGTCAGGGCGGTTCAGGCCGGCCACGATGTCGAAGAGGGTGGACTTGCCGGCGCCGTTGTGGCCGATCAGTGCGACGAGCTCGCCCTCACCGAGCCGCAGGGAGACATCGTCCAGGGCCGGCACGGCACTGCCGGGGTAGGTCTTGCGGATCCGGTCAACGCTCAGCATGCCGGCGCTCCGCTCACTCGGGCCTCGATGAGATCGGCGACCTCGTCGGGGGAGGCGTCCGGGGAGAACGCCAGCACCTCGGTGTGCTCGGGCAGATGGCGGCTGATGTCCTGCCGGTCCGCGCCGGAGAACCAGGCGGAGACGTCCGTGGGCACGACGGCGGGGCCGGGACCGGCCTGCTCGGCGCGCACCAGGTGGATCAGGCGGGTGACCCGTACCTGCTCCAGGTTGGGCCGGCCCAGGAACTCCTCGGCGCGTGCCAGCAGAACCAGTCCGGTGTCCGGCGACACGGTCTCCCGGTAGTCGCCGCTCACGATGCGCTCCAGGTGGTACCGGCGAGAGCCGCGCCGAAAGCCCAGCGGGCTGTCATGGCGGCGGAAGAGGCCACTTTGCAGGTCCAGGACGGCCAGGCTGTCGCTGACCAGCCGGGCGCCCCGCGCGCACAGGGCCAGCGCGGCCGAGGTCTTGCCGACGTAGTTGTCCCCGCTCAGCAGGACGCCGTGGTCCCCGGGCAGCCACAGGCAGGTGCCAGGGGCGACCGCCAGGCGCTGCCACAGCTGCGAGTAGCGAAACGGGGGCAGCGGAGAGGAGAGCTCGGACCAGTCGGTGAAGGTGTGGTCCGCCTCCCGCAGCCACCCGTCCTCGGTGCGGCGCTCCACCTCGATCCGCTTGCGCAGGCCGTCCTTGCGCAGAAGGCTGGTGAAGAAGCCGCGCTCGGGCCACTCCGGGCAGGTGAGGACGACCTTGACCTGCACCTCGGCGGCCGGGACCGGATCGATCTGCTGGCCGGCGAAGTTGAAGAGCGCCTCGGGCACATCGGAGGGGGCACAGCGCAGGCGGGTGGTCACGCCGTAGAAGTCGAAGTAGAGATCCTGATCCACGTCTATTTTCCAGTCAGGGCGGCGGAGAGTTCCGCAGCCGCCTGTCGGGTATGGCGGGCGGGGTCGAACGCCACCGCCCAGTGACGGTCGGCCAGCCTCGTCAAGCGGTAGTCCGAGGAGGGCGCGAGGGTGACGGTCCAGGCCCAGGCGGTGCGCTCGGCGGCCCGTCTCACGGGCAGCAGAGCAGGGTGCACCGCCCAGGTCGTACCGGTGGGAGTGCCGAAGCCCGGCGCCCCGGCCAGGTGGTCGCGGACCCGGGGATGAACGTCCAACGTCCGCTCCCTGACCCCGATGGGCCGACTGTAGGAGAGCAGCCACCGCTCGTCCTCGACGGGTACCGTGTCATCGCACACGAAGCTCCAGCCGTTGCGAAGGAGCTCCAGCAGCAGCACCGACTTTCCGGCCCTGGACGGCCCGTGCAGGAGCACGGACTCCCCGGGCGACCACGGCGCTGCGGCGGCACTCGCGTGCACGGTCCGCACGGAGGCGTTCAGCGGCGGCAGCGCGAACGGCGGCAACGGGGTCGGCCGATTCGGCTTGTCCCGGTATTCGTCGTAGCGCGACCAGCTGTTCCCGTCGCCTTTCAAATGAATTCGACGCAATGCCCCCGGCGGACTGTCGACAAAACTCCTGTGCTCCGACACGAGCGCTATCTCGAATTCCGCGCGCGAGATGTCCGCAGGCCGCCGGTAGTCCTGGAAGTAGTATCCGAAGTGCGCCTCGTCGGCCTCGCTCTGCAACAGCACGTCGACGGCTACGCCCCAGAATCGCAGCCGGACCCGGGAACGGTTCAGGCGCACCCGATGGGCCTTTCTGTCGAGGTCGCGCGGGTCAGAAGCAGATCGCCGTGGCGCCGTAGCTCATGCAGGTCCCCTGCGTGTGGCCGCCACTGGCCTTGATGGTCTCCTCGATCGTCGGGATGTAGGTCGGAACAACAACCTCCCGGTGCACCGGGTGGCCCTCGGTACCGGGAACGGTGTCAGAGGTGGCTGCGCGAGCTCTATGGAAGCGACTGCCATGAGGGGTCTCCTCATTCTTGTGATCGGCGCCCCTGGTTGGGCGACCACGATCAATCTATTGAGGCTCTGACGGTAGGTCAACGAATTACCGAGCTGTGCAATGTTCTGTTCATGGATGTGCAATGAAACAGTCGACAGAACCGAGAGGAGGAAGGTCGGTCTCCTCGCGGGAGTCGCACAGGTGGTGAGAGGCGCAGACAATGGAGGTAGTCCGTCGGCACGACCAGGAGCACCCCCGGGAGAGTCCCGTCATGAGCACTGTTGCCGCCTACGCCGCCCCCGCCGCCAAGGCTCCGCTGGAGCGCACGACCATCGAGCGCCGCACGGTCGGCGAGAGCGATGTGCAGATCGACATCGCGTTCGTGGGCATTTGCCACTCCGACATCCACCAGGTCCGCGAGGGCTGGGGTGAGGCGATCTTCCCCATGGTGCCCGGCCACGAGATCGCGGGCGTCGTCTCCGAGGTCGGGCCGGGCGTGACCGGGTTCAAGCCCGGCGACCGGGTGGGCGTCGGCTGCATGGTCGACTCCTGCCGCGTGTGTGACAACTGCAAGGCGGGTCTGGAGCAGTACTGCGCCGACGGCCCGGTCTGGACGTACAACGCCGTCGGCAGGGACGGCCGGCCCACCTACGGCGGTTACTCGCAGCAGGTCGTCGTCGACGAGAACTACGTCGTCCGCATCCCGGACGGCCTGTCCCTGGACGTGGCCGCTCCGCTGCTGTGCGCGGGCATCACCACCTACTCGCCGCTGCGGCACTGGAACGCCGGTCCCGGTAGCAGGGTCGCGGTCGTCGGGCTCGGCGGCCTGGGCCATCTGGGCGTGAGGATCGCGCACGCGCTCGGCGCCGAGGTCACCGTCCTGTCCCAGTCCCTGCGCAAGAAGGACGACGGCCTGCGGCTGGGCGCCGACCACTACCACGCCACCAGCGACCCGAAGACCTTCGAGGAACTGGCGGGCAGCTTCGGTATCATCCTCAACACCGTCTCCGCCCCGCTCGACTTCGCCGCCTACACCTCGCTGCTGCGCACCGACGGGACCATGGTGAACCTCGGGCTCCCGGAGGAGCCGGTGCAGATCGTGCTCCAGTCGCTGTTCGGCAACCGGCGCAGCATGAGCAGCTCGGGTATCGGCGGCATCGCCGAGACCCAGGAGATGCTGGACTTCTGCGCCGGGCACGGGGTGGCGGCCGAGATCGAGCTGATCGGCGCGGACGAGATCAACGGCGCGTACGAGCGGGTCCTGGCGAGCGACGTCCGCTACCGCTTCGTCATCGACACGGCCACGCTGTGACGCGCAAGGCCGAAGGCGCGGAGCGGGTCATTTGCCGGTTTTGTTTCTGCCTGTTCGGGTGAGGCTGGCGAGGTTGGTGGTGGGTCGTGGGCGGCCGTCGCCTGAGGGTCGAGTGAGTGGAGCCTTACGGGCTTCTCAAGTCCCCACGGACCGCCCCCGACCTCGCCGACCCTGGCCGCGGCGCCGGATCACCGGGCCACAGGACCCGCTAAGGAAGCCCTAAGTCCCAGCTCGCCGCGGGTGGATGACCCGGCCGAGGAGTCGGCTACGGTGTGCGCCATGACGTCCGTCCTCGTCGTCGACGACGACCCCATCATCCGAACGTCCCTGATAGAGATCCTCACCGCGCACGGACTTCTGGTGCGCAGTTCTCCCTACGGGTTCGGTGCCCTGCGGGAGATCACCCAGCGGCCACCGGACGCGGTGGTGCTCGATCTGGGCCTGCCCGACCTGGACGGCGCCGACACCCTGCGGATGATCCGCGGCCTGTCGCAGGTCCCCGTCCTGGTGGCCACCGCCCGCGACGACGACCGGGAGATCATCCGGCTGCTCAACGCGGGCGCCGACGACTATCTGGTCAAGCCGTTCTCCGGTGGTCAGCTGGTTGCCCGGCTCGCGGCCGTGCTGCGCCGCAGTGCGGCCCGCACCGGGGCCCTGGCGGCGGGTGACGTGAGTGCGCCGGGCGGTGGCGACAGCCCGCTGGTCGCCGGCGAGCTGCGGATCGACCCGAGGGCGCGAACCGTTCATCTCGCCGACCGGGAGCTGAGGTTGACCCGCCGCGAGTTCGACCTGCTGGCCTTCCTGGCCCGCAACCGCGGTCGCGTGATCTCCAAGCGCGAGCTCCTCGACGAGGTATGGCGCCGGCCGTACGTGGACGAGCAGACCGTCGACGTGCACCTGTCCTGCCTGCGCCGCAAGCTGGGCGAACGAGCCGCACTGCCCCGCTACCTGCACACCGTCCGCGGTGTCGGAGTGAAACTGGTATCCCCGCTGTGAGAGCCACCCTGGCCACGGTCGCGCTGGTGGCGACCTCGATGGTGGCGGTGTCCTTCCTGGTTCCGCTCGCCCTGCTGCTGCGCACCCAGGTGCACGCCGAGGCGACCGCGGCCGCGCAGCAGCGGGCCGCGGTGGCGGTGGCTGCTCTCGCCCAGTCCAGCCAACCTGCGGATCTGGCACCGGTGGTGGCTCGGTTGGACTCCTCGGACCGGCTCTGTCTGCACCTGCCGGACGGGCAGGTCGTCGGCACCACGCACGCCTCGGCCCAGATGCTGGGCCAGGCCGTTCAGGACCGGGAGTCCGTCAGCCGTGACGTCCCCGGCGGGTGGGAGTACCTGCAACCGGTCTTCCTGAACCCCGACCGGGTCGCCGTCGTCGAGGAGTTCGTCCCGCAGGCAGAGCTCGTCCGGGGGGTGACCCGAGCCTGGGTGGTGATGTCACTTCTGGCGCTGGGCCTGGTGATCGGCTCGGTGCTGGTGGCCGACCGGCTCGGTGCGCGGGCGGTGCGGGCCTCGCGCCGGCTCTCCCAGGCCTCGGCGGCACTGGGGGCCGGCCACCTGGACGTACGGGTGGAGCCGGCCGGGCCCGCGGACCTCTACGAGGCCGGTCTGGCGTTCAACTCCATGGCCGACCATGTGAAACAACTCCTGGCGACCGAACGTGAGTTGGTCGCTGATCTGTCGCACCGGCTGCGGACCCCGCTGACCGCGCTGCACCTCGCGGTCGAGCAGATCGGCCCGGTCCAGGGGGCGGAACGGGCGGCCACGGCGATTCACCATCTCGAGGCCGAACTGGACTCGATCATCCTGGCCGCCCGGACACCCCTGTCCACCCGACCGGTGGACCCGAGCGGCGCGATCGGACGCCGGGACGGCGGCGCCCGCTCCGGGCAGTCCTCCGCCCGGTCGTGCCAGGTGGCCGAACTGGCCAGGCACCGCGTCGGCTTCTGGTCGGTGCTCGCCGAGCAGCAGGGCCGCGCGTGCACCTTCGAGGCGACCGACGAACCGACGCCCGTCCGGCTGCCGGAGGACGACCTGGCCGCGGTCGTCGACGCCCTGGTCGGCAACGTCTTCCGGCACACGCCGCAGGGGACCGGCTTCGCGGTGAGCGTGCAGCGGACGGCGCAGAGCGTCGTCCTGGTGGTCGAGGACGGCGGGAGCGGCATCGAGGACCCGGCCGGCGCGCTCTCGCGCGGGGTCAGCACGGGCGGCTCCACCGGCCTCGGGCTCGACATCGCCCGCAGCGCCGCCGACTTGACCCGCGGTGACGTGCGGATCCGGCGCAGCCCACTGGGCGGAGCGCGGGTGGAGGTGCTCCTCAGCCTGGACTCGGAGCCGCGCCGCGTGCTCGTCCGGCCGTGGGGTCACCGGCGTCGCAGGGCCGGGGAGGCCCGGCGCATCACCCAGGGAGCCTGAGCGGCTCCGACGCAACGTGAGCAGACCCAGCTGCGGCCCTCACGAGGGCGACACCAGCTTCACCCCGACGCCCCGTACGGTGTGCAGGTAGCGGGGCCGGGAGGCCCGTTCGCCCAGCTTGCGGCGCAGACCGGACAGGTGCACGTCGACGGTCTGCTCCTCCACGTACGGCTGGCGCCACACCTCGGCGAGGAGCTGCCGCTTGGAGATGACCCGTCCGGCGTTGCGGGCCAGGAAGGCCAGCAGGTCGAACTCGCGGCGCGTCAGTCCCACTTCCCGGTCGCCGAGATGGACGGTTCGCGCCAGCGGGTCGATCCGCAATTCGCCGGTGACCATGGGCGCATGGCCCGGATCCGGTGCGCCACCAGGCGCGCCGAGGGCGCCGGGCCCGGCGCCGGAAGCGGCGGAGCGGCGCAGCACGGCCGTCAGGCGGGCGATGAGCTGCCCGCCGGAGAAGGGCTTGACCAGGTAGTCGTCGGCGCCCGCGTTGAGGAGTCTGATGATCTCCGCGTCGTCGTCGCGGGCGGTGGCCACCAGGACCGGGACCTGCGACAGGCCGCGGATCATCCGGAGCGCTTCCGCGCCGTCCAGGTCGGGCAGGCCCAGGTCGAGCACGACCGCGTCGGGCAGCCACCGGGTGATCTCGCGCAGCGCCCCGAAGCCGTCAGGAGAACTGCGCACCAGCAGTCCGTGGCCGGTCAGGACCTCGATCAGGGAAGTTCGAATAGCGGGGTCGTCCTCGACGACGAGGACGGACGACATGGCGCACACCGTAGCGGTCTCCAATCGATAGGACCGGCCGACCCGTTCACGGAGCCGGAGTCGCGTGCCGGGCCGCCTGCGCGCTGTACTCCGGTGCCGACGCGGGTCCGGGCGGCGTCGCTGCGGTACCGATGGCCCGTCCGGGCTACGCGCAGGTCCACAGTTGCAGCGGAGCAGTGCTGTTGGTGTACCCGCTGAGTACGTCCAGGCACAGACCGGACGAGGGGTTGAACAGACTTCCGCCCGACTGGGCCGTCCACTGCTGGCTTGCCGATCCGGTGCACGAGCGGACCATCACCCGCGTACCGGGCTGGACGGCGTCCGAGCTGGGGGCCAGGCAGAGTCCGGTGTCCTGGGTGCGCAGTTCCGCATGGGCGGTGGCGACCCACTGCTGGGTGGGACGGCCGTCGCAGGACCGGAGTCCCACGCTGCTGTCAGCGGTGTCGACGTTCAGGCAGCGGCCCGACGCCGGGTCGACCAGCACCGCGGGGACGGGCTGAGCGTCGATGGGCATCGGTGAGGGCCGGCTGCTGACGGGCGGGTTGTGGGTCGACTGCGTGGCCGTGACCGCCGACGGCGTGGCTGCCGGTGCAGTGGCCGACGCCGTGGAGGCGTCCGGCGGGGTGCTCGCGGCGGGGGGCGTCGCCGTCGCAGGCAAGGTGTAGCTCGCGTCGGGGGAGGGGGCATCGGATACGGCGATGGCCGTCCCGCCCGGCTCGGTCGTGGTCGGGGCAGTCAGCGCGACGAGTTGGACCGACACCGCCGCCGCTGCGATCAGTGCCACGGCGGCCATGCCGGCGACCGTCCACGGAAGCCGCCGAGTGCCGTTGCCGGTCAGCGAGATTCGGCGGCGGGTGCTCCCGCCGCGGCTGTCCGCCCTCTGCGCCTCTGCCTCCTCTCCCTCTTCCCCTTCTCGTCCTTCCTCGGTCGGCTCGGTCGGCTCGGTCGGTTCGGCCGAGGGAAAGGCCGTGTCGAACGCGAGAATCGCGGTATCGACCCCGGACGCGGCTGCGCCAGGCGTTCGACGGTCGGCCGCACAGGGCAGGAGGAACGGCTGTTCGCGGGTGGCCATGCCAGTCCAGCCGTCGCTGCGATGATCGCAACGTTGTCCTGCCTCCGCCGCCCGGCCGCAGCGTGGGCAGAATTGCGTACCTGTCATGACACGACTCCCTGTCGTCGGCAATGGAACCTACGGTGTTGATGGGCGACGCTGATGTTTCACCGGCGGGCGCTTTCAGCTCTGCCGCTCTGGTGGGTCGCCTTGCGGCTGTCCGTGGGGCCGGCGGCGGGCAGGACGATCTCGAAGCAGCAACCGCCGCTGACGTTGCGTACGCCGGCTCGCCCGGCATGCGCCTCCACGATCTCCCGCACGATCGCCAGGCCCAGCCCGGCCTGGCCGTCGATGGGCGAAGCGGCTACCGCGCCTGCGGAGTTCACGGCATCGGCGGGGCGGGGCAGGGCCGCGGTTCGGGCGTCGCCGCCCCGCCATCCGGGGTCGAACACCCTCGCCAGTTCGTGTTCTGGTATGCCGCCGCACTCGTCCGTGACGGAGAGCACCACGGTGTGCGCCTCCCGGTGGGCGGCGACCGCCACGACGCCCTCGGCCGGGGTGTGGCGGATGGCGTTGGTCAGCAGGTTGGCCAGCACCCGGGCGATCTCCCGGTCGTCCACGTGGACGGGGGCCGGTTCGACGTGTCCGTCCAGCAGCCGCACGCCGCGCTCGCGGGCCAGCGGAGAGGCGCCGACGATGGCGTCGCCCACCAGGTCGTAGACCGAGACCCGGCACAGGGAGAGGCCCAGCGTGCCGGGCTGCCGGTGGGAGAGCTCGAACAGGTCGTCGACCATGCGGGTGAGGCGCAGTACCTCGGTGCGGATCTGGCCGTAGTAGCGGTGCGGGTCTTCGGCGACACCGTCCTCCAGCGCTTCGGCCATCGCGCGCAGCCCGGCCAGGGGTGCGCGCAGGTCGTGCGACAGCCAGGAGATGAGCTTGCGCCGGGACGATTCCCGCGACGATTCCATGGGTGTCATCAGCGCGCTCCCCGCTCGCCGGGGAAGGAGTGCTGGTTGAGCCGTGACCGGGAGGGCAGGGCCCGGATCAGGAAGGCCAGCAGGCAGGACAGGAAGCCTGCCGCGATGCCGATGGCGACGAGGTCGAGGTGGCGCGGTTCCGGATGGACGGTGAAGATGTGCAGCCAGATCAATCCGAAGGCCACGTACGAGAGTTGGTGGAACCTCAGCCACCGTCTGTACCCGAGTCGCTGTTGCAGCCACACGGAGCATCCGACCGCGACGGCCAGTTCCAGGCCCAGGATGCCGAGACCGACGGGAACGCGTTGCCGGCCGCCGGTGAACGGGATGAGGAGTCTGGCGGTATCGATGTCCCACACGGGCTGGTAGGTGAAGGTCAGGCCGTGAACGGCTCCGAAGATCAACGCCGAGAGGGCGATGGTCATGTGCGCGCCGTACACCGTGCCGCGGTTGACGTTGCGTTGGAAGTAGCGCATCCGCAGCACGATGCCGAGGACGACCGTGGCCACCATCAGCGTGTAGGAGATGATCGCGCTCAGTCGAGCGATCTCGTGGGCGCCCATGTCGTACGGAATCTGCCTGTCGTAGGCGTCGAGGGGCGAGCCCGGTATGGGAGTCGCGGCCACGGCCGGTCGCATCGCGAGCAGGGACAGCACCGCGACGAGAAGAACGACGGCAAGTACCGGGAGGGCGTTGCCGAATCGCGCGCGGAGGCTGCTCGACAGATCGCCCTCGGCGCCGATGGAGGGCAGTGTGTCGGACATCTGGGTCATGGATTTCTGGCTCCGTTTTTCCTGCGGTACGCCGAGGCGGGGAAGGCGAGGCTCAACACGCCCACGGCGGGGTGCCGTTGTGCCGGGAGCGGGATGCGGCCGGCGGGTTGCCCGCCGTTCACGGGTCCGGCGGCAGCCGGGAGCGATGCGAGTGAGGCCGGCGCACCGAGGAGCCGGAGACGCGAGAGCGGCCAGGCGATCGCGACTCCTCGGCCCACCACGTTCGCCAGCGGAATGGTCCCGTGGCCGGGACCGTCCATGTGGAAGCGCGAGTCGGCGGACACGTCGCGGTGGTCGCCCATCACCCACAGTCGGCCGCTGGGGACGGTTACGCTGAAGGGCTGCTGGGACGGCGCGTTGCCGGGCGCGAGATAGGGCTCGTCCACCGCGACGCCGTTGACGGTGAGCCTGCCGCGGCCGTCGCAGCAGGCCACGGTGTCGCCGCCGACCCCGATCACCCGCTTGATCAGATCCTGCTTGCTGTCGGAGGGCAGCAGGCCGACGAAGGAGAAGGCCTCCTTCACCCCGCGTAGTACCGGCCCGTCGGAAGCGTGCTGCGGACCGGTCTCCAGCCAGCCGCCGGGATCCCTGAACACCACCACGTCACCGCGCTGCGGCCGGCTGCCGAGCCATGGACTGAACTTGTCCACCACGACCCGGTCGCCGATGTCGATCGTGTTCTGCATCGAACCGGAGGGAATCACGAAAAGCTGCAGGAGGAAGGTCTTCAGCAGCAGGGCGATCGCCAGCGCCACCACCGTGATCGTCGGGAGTTCGTACATACGGGACCGATTCCTGCGGCGTGAGGCGCGCCGAGCAGTCCTGCGCCTGTCCGCACGACCCCGAACGGCAGGCGCCCCGGACGCCACCGCGTACGTCCCACCGGATGGGGAGTGCTTGGCGCCGAGCCCGCGCCCGCCCCTGGTCTCGGTGACCACCGGTACCTCTCTCTCGCGCGCAGGGCCTGGGCGAGCGCTCCCGGCCGGTCCAGCTGTCAGGACGGGCAGGCGGTCAACTGCCCAGGACCAGCTTCCCGTTGTCGACCTTGACCGGGACCGGGGGCAGGGGGGTGGGGGCCGGTCCGTCGGCGACCGAGCCGTCGGCGATCTTGAAGGTGCTGCCGTGGCAGGGGCACTTGATGAGTCCGCCGGAGACGCTGGAGACGGTGCAGCCCTTGTGCGTGCAGACGGCGCTGAAGGCCTTGTACTGTCCCGCGGTCGCCTGGGTGACGACGACCTTGGCGGCGGGGAAGACCATGCCGCCGCCGACCGGCACGTCCATCGCCTGGCCCAGGACGGTACCGCCGGTGGACATCGACGGATCTGCGGCACCGTCGGACGCGGGGGCACCGGACGCGGGAGCACCGGACGCGCCGGCGCCGGCGGCTCCATCGGATGCGGCGGACCCCGTGGAGCTGGGAGCGGAGCCGTATCCGGATCCCGCCGACGCGGACGACGAACAGCCGCACAGGGCAAGGGCGGCCGCGCCGCCGATCCCGGCGGTTCCGCAGAGCACGGCACGGCGGGTGGGTGCGGTCTGCTGCGCTTGGGCACTCAGGTTCTCGGACATGGAGATCCCTCTCTCGACATCTGGCGACGGGTGCGGACGACGGATGCGCGTCACGCGTTCTGGTTGTCGGGCGGTTGGGGCGCGACGCTGCTGCTCCCAGGAGCCGGGGCCTTGCTGGGGGGCATCGGCGGCGCGGTCAGCATGGTCAGCAGGTAGAGGCCCATGGCGGCGAACATCACCACGGCGATGAAGGGCCAGCGGATGTTCCTTCGTGCCGGCAGGCTGCGCAGGTACGGCAGCCGGTCACCGGACCGCCGGGGTGAGTTCCGTCCGCGACGGGTTGCTCGGCGGCTCATCGGCGCCTCCTCCTGCTGCTCAGGGTCGGGGTCTGCGCGAGCGCGCCGGTGTGGCCGATGCGGTCGCGGTAGTCCAGCAGCTGTCGGGGCATGTCGAAGGCCACCGCGGCCACCAGTTGGGTGCCCCGCGGCGTGTCGCGCCGGTAGGCGGCGACGAAGCTCTCGGAGCGCAGCGAACCCTCGACGATCTCCATCCGCTCTCCCAGCGCGGGCATGCCGACGGCCTGGAGGCGGGTCCCGTGCTGCTCGGACCAGAAGCGCGGGACCGGGGTGAACATCTCGGCCTCCGCGGGTCCGTGGAGCAGGGAGTCGGCGGCGTGCTGGCCCATCTCGACGGCGTGGATCAGGTGTTCCACCCGTCGGGGCGTGGAGTCGAACCGCTCGTTGGGCCAGCGGGCCACGTCGCCCGCGGCCACGACCCCGGGTACCGGACGACCGGTCAGGTCAACGGCATGGCAGGTGGTGTCGCAGAGCACGCCGTCGGTGACGTCCAGTCCGCTGCCTTCCAGCCATTCGGTGCGCGGCACGCTGCCCAGCCCCAGGACGACGAAATCGGCGTCGATCACCTCGCCGTCGTCCAGGCGCAGGCGCAGCCCCGATCCGGTGTCGGTCCACTCGCTGATCTTCGTGCTGAGCCGGACGTCGACTCCGGCCCGGGCCTGGATGCGGCCGACCACTTCACCCAGTTTGCCGCCCAGTACCCTGCGCAGCAGCGGAGCGCTGTGCACCACGAGGGTGACGTCCATGCCCTGGTCGCGTGCGGTGCAGGCGAGTTCGCAGCCGACGAAGCCGCCGCCGAGGATCACCACGTGGTGGGCCTGGGCGGCGTGCATGGCCTGCTGGATCGCGGCCGCGTCCGCCATAGTCCGCACCGTGCGGATCCGGTCGCTGACGACGGGGGACAGCGGCAGCCGCTTGGCGTCGACGCCGGTGGCGATCACCAGGCCGTCGTAGGGGAGCCGTTCACCGCCCCGGAGCCTCAGCGTCCTCTTCTCGGTGTCCAGCCCGATCATGTGGGTGCCGAGCAGCCAGTGGGCATCGAGGGAGTCGTCGGCTCGGAAGGTGAGATCCTCGCTGTCCAACTCACCGGCCAGGAACTGCTTGGACAGCGGCGGCCGGCTGTAGGGCCGGTGCAACTCCTCGCCGACCAGGACCAGTTCGCCGTCGAAGCCGCGCTCGCGCAGTCTGCTCGCGGCGCTGAGCCCGGCCAGACCGCCCCCGGCGACCACGATCCGGCGGTAGTCGTCCCGTCGTACCGCTGTACCGCGCGAGCGGCCCGGGGTGGACGCCGTGCCGCCGCTGATGGCGATGGCCTGCATCGGACAGCAGCGGACCGCCTGCCGCGCCTTGGCCGCGAGGTTCGCCGGCACGTTGCCGGTGTAGTGCAGTGATCCGCCCTCGGAGATGCGGAAGACCTCCGGGGCCTCCTGCTGGCAGATGCCGTAGATGTGGCAGCGGTTGTTGTCCACGCTGACCTTCACCGGCTCGCTCTCGCTGACGAGTTTGGGAAGGAACTCCTCCGGGGCGAACTCCAGCCAGGGCACCAGCTCCAGCCCGGACTCGACCTCCAACTCCGGCTCGAACTCCGGCTCGAACTCCACCCACTGCCCGGGTGCGGGCTCCAGTTGCTCCGGCGTGGGCCGGACGGCCGGCAGCGTCTCACCCTGGAATGCCTGCACCACCGGGACCTGGTGGTACCCCGCCAGGGGCTGGAGCGGCGGCTGCACCGGCGGAACGTAGTACAGGGGCTGCACCGGTGGGACGTAGTACAGGGCCTGCGTGTCGTACGGCATGCCGCCGGTGGGCTGCTGAGGACCGGCCCACCAGGCAGGCTGGGCCGCTGCCGGCTCGTACCCCTGCCACGTCCCGTCGTGTTCCTGCCCGAGCGGGGTCTGCGGTGGCCATGGCCCCTGCGGCCGGGGGCTCTCCCAGAACGGCTGCTGCGGTGCCTGGAAAGCCTGCGGCAGGGGCCGTTGCTCCTCGTGACGCGGTGGTTCGTGCGGCGGCCACCATGCTTCGTTGGACAATGCAGCCGGGATGGTCATACAGGTGGTGTCCAAATCGCTCGGGGGAGGCTCCTGGCAGAGCCTCGACGGAGAGGGACGGCAATGCGGCGGCAATGGATTTCGGGTTCCGCTGCTCTTTGCGCAGAGGCTGGCTCTCCGGGGGAGAGGGAGGACCGGCTGATCCGATCGTAGGGTCGCTTCGACGCGGAAACCCGCGAGTACAACCGCTCCTAATCAACGCATAAGGTTGCGCTGACCTGAGGCCGCCTTCCGGGTCGGGAAGGCCACCGGGCGGCCCCGAAATCGCGGATGAGGGAAACCTTATGCGTGGGTTATCGGCTCTTGTTCCCGGCGATTTCAGCCCCGAGTCGTTCGTACGATCGACGGTGTCGGCCATTCGTTCCGGACCGGGAACGACCTGCCTTCCCCCAGTGCCGACATCGGCCAAAGGATCTCGTATGCCTCGACCGTCAGCAAAACACCATTCCCCAGCCCGACGTGGCCGGGTGACCAGTTGGAGCCTCGCGCTCGGGGGCGTCCTCGCGGTCGGCGCCTCCCTGCTCAGCGTCTCCTTCGCCGACATCGTTCCCACCGCTCCCGGGGGTGCCCTGTCCGATCCGAACTGCACTCTCACCGTGCCGGCCGCCCCGCTCACCGCCCGAGGCTTGGCCACTCCCTACACCCTGACCGCCACCGATCCCGCGAACGGGCCCTGCCACGAGTCGAACGCCGGCCAGGCCGCGTTCGTCCAGGCCACCGTGCTCGACCCGGCCAGCGGCGCGATCGCGGTCTACGACCCCCTGGTCATCGACAAGGGCAGCGAGCCCGCCGCCGGTACGGTGCTCCCCGCGCTGCCGGAGCGGGCGGTCGTCGGCATCTGGGTCAGCTTCAACGGAGCCGCCCTCCGGCTGAACGGTCAGACCGCCGCCGGGAGTTGCGTCGGCCGCTCCGCAGAGCAGCCGTTCAGCCAGTTCGCCTCCTGCAACGGCTCGGCGTTCTTCGCCGCCGCGACCGCCGCGGAGCACGCGGGCAAGCTCACCGTTCCGCCCCTGGGCACCGCCCGTGACGGCCGGCCCTGTCCGACCACCCGCGACATGGGGCTGGTCGACCAGGACCGCGCCGGCAACGTCACCACCGAGTATCTGACCGCCGCACACGGCCGGACCGCGCAGAAGACCGCCGTGAACACCGGGCGGCTGCTCCACGGTGCCGTGATCCATGGCGGGGTCGCGCCGCTCAACGGCAGCGACAACGTGCTGCTGGACACCTTCCAGGACCCGGCGCTGGGCTGCACCCCGTGGATGGCCCCCGACCTCGCCGACCCCGGCAGCAAGGCCACCGCGCTCGCCCTCGACGAACTCCAGGCGGCCAACTTCCAGGCGTCACCGATCGCGTTGGTCCCGATCGGCGGCCCGCCCGGCACCAGGACCGGGCAGCAGGACCCGGGGCAGGCGATGGGCTACCACGCGGACGGAACACTGCCCCGCGACAGCGCCGCCGCGCACCGCGACCTGACGGCGTACTGCACGGACCGCGCCACCTTCGGTGCCCAACGCCTCAACCTGGACCGGCCGTTCACCGCCGGGGCGGCGTCTCCGCAGGCAGGCCGGAGCCTGTTCGACTTCCTGACCCAGCGGCTGGCCGCCTCGCTGGTCGGTCTCGGCTGCCCGCCGACCGGCCCGACCCCCGGTCCGACCGCGAAGCCCACCGTGGACCCCACCGCGGAGCCCACCGCCGTGCCGAGCACGACGGCCACGCCGAGCGGCAGCGCGATGCCGACCAGCACCCCGCGTCCCACCGCGGCACCGACCCCCACCATGGCGCCGACCACGGCACCGAGCCCGGCCACCTCACCGAGCCCGACGATCACGGCCTACGGCAGCCACTGGTAGGCCGGCAGCCGTATCAACCACGGTTCCCCTCAGGTCAGTTCGTCCACCGCAACAGGTCCGGCGCTCCTTGTCCGCCGGCTTCGAGAAGGAGATCACCATGTCCGACAACACGGCCGCCGAAGCGCGGCAGTCCACCCCCTCCCGCCGTGCCATGCTCTGCGGAACCGCCGGTATCGGCGGCGCGGCGGCGCTGGCCCTGTGCGGTTGTTCGTCGTCTGTCGCAGACGGCTCCGCCTCGGACGCCCCCGCCTCGGACGCCCCCACCTCCACGGGCGCTGCCGACTCTCCCTCGCCCGGTAGCGCCGCCGCCAACGGTACGGCCGACCCGTCGATGTCCGGCGGCCCCACCGTGCTCGGCAGGGCGATGGACGTCCCGGTCGGCGGTGGCGTCGTCTTCCCCGCGGCCAAGGTGGTCGTCACCCAGGCGACGGCGGGGCAGTACAAGGCGTTCAGCGCGGTCTGCACGCACAAGGGCTGCACGGTCTCCGGCGTCTCCGGCGGAGTCATCACGTGCCCCTGCCACGGCAGCACCTTCAAGATCGCCGATGGCTCGGTCGCCGGGGGACCGGCCATGTCCGCGCTGCCCGCGGTCGCGGTGAAGGTCGACGGCGGCAACCTGGTACTGGGCGGCTGACGCCGCAGCCCAACGTCTCGCGGCGCGGACGACCGGAGCCCACGTCGATGCCTCCAGCGCGGCGCACGCCGGTCGGGCCGGGTTGGCGAGGTTCCCGCTCAAGGCCACGACCTGGTCGCTGGGGGCCGCCACGGCGGCGACCGCGGTGGACGGCGGCTCGTCCCGCGCCTGGCGCGCGGGGGACGCGGTGACCGCCGCCGTCGACTGAGCGGGCGGCCTGCCGTCGGTTGAGCGGCGCCTTATGTGTCCCTTAGGGGATCACCCGACGGCGGGTTCCGGCCCCGGAAGCCTCCTACGATCGATCACATCGGCGTTCGCTCCCACGTTGAGAGCCCGAACTCCCCCCTGTGGTCTCGAAGCTGACGCCTGCTCGCCCTTGAGCACCCGTCAGCGATCGGCCGTCGCCCTCACAGACGTGTCCCACCGTCATGACACCTTCTTCAGAGGATCTCCCGTGCCCCCTACGTCAGCCAGCCATCGTTCCCGTGCCCGAAGCCGTCGGGTGACCACGTTCAGCCTCGGCCTCGGTGGTGTCATCACCGCGGGCGCCGCCCTGCTGGGCGTGTCCTTCGCCGCCACCACGCCGCCGGCCGCCCCGCCGGCCCAGCCCAACCCGAACTGCACCCTGCGGGTGCCGGCCAACCCGCTCACCGCCCAGGGCCTGGCCACGCCCTACCGGCTGACGGCCACCGATCCGGCCCAGGGCGCCTGCCACGAGTCGAACGCCAACCAATCGGCCTTCGTCCAGGCCACCGTGATCGACCCGGCCACCGGCACCCTCTCGGTCTACAACCCGCTGGTCATCGACAACGGGAGCACCCCGGCGGCCGCCCCCGTCCTGCCGGCCCTGCCGGCCGGCGCCGTGGTCGGCATCTGGTTCGGTTACAACGGCAACACGCTCAGCCTGGCCGGTCAGACCGCCGCCGGAAACTGCGTGGGCGGCATTCAGGGCGGCCAGCCGTTCGGCCAGTTCGCGTACTGCAACGCCCCCGCCTTCTTCACCGCGGCCAACACCGCCGAAGGCGCCGGCAGGCTCGCCGTCCCGCCCCTGGGCACCGCCAAGGACGGCCGACCCTGCCTGACCACCCGCGACTTCGGCCTGGTCGACCAGGACCAGAGCGACAACGTCACCACCGAGTACCTGGTCAGCACCCAGGGCACGATCGCCCAGAAGACCGCGAAGAACGCCGCCGCGCTCGCAGGCGGCGCGATGATGCAGCCTGCCGCGCTGCTCAACGGCAGCGACAACCTGCTGCTCGACAACTTCGAGGATCCGGCCCTGGGTTGCACCCCGTGGCGGGCCCCCGACCTCGCCGACCCCGGCAGCACGGTCACCTCGCTCGCCCTCAACGAACTCCAGGCGGCCAAGCTCCAGGCGAGCCCCGTCGCCCTCGTCCCGCTCAACGACCCGATGGTCACCGAGAACAACCAGCAGAGCCGGAACAAGGCCAACCTCTACCGCGCCGGCGTCGACCAGCCCGCGCTCGGCGCCACCGCCAACGGTGACCCGGCCGCCTACTGCGCCAACCTCGCCACGGTCGGCACCCAGCGCATCGTCCTGGACCGGCCGTTCACCTCCGTGGCCGCGTCCCCGCAGAACGGGCAGACCCTCTTCGACTTCCTGACCCAGCGCCTCGCAGCCTCGCTCACCAACCTCGGCTGCCAGCAGGCCGCCTCGACGCCCACCGCCACGCCGACGGCATCGGCCTCGGCCACCGCCGTCCCGACCGCGACGCCCACACCCACACCCACCGCCATACCCACCGCCATACCCACCGCTATGCCCACCGCGACGTCCAGCGGCAGGCCGACCGCGATGCCCACCTCCAGCGCCGCCCCCACCACCGGCTCCACTCCCAAGCCGTCGGCCGGCCGCTGCACCCCGGCCCAACTGCTCGCCGACCCCGGCTTCGAGGCCGGCACCGCCTCGCCGTGGAAGGCCACCCCGTTCGTGATCGACAACTCCGGCGGGGAGGCTCCCCACTCCGGCACCTGGGACGCGTGGCTGGACGGCTACCTGCTCCCGCAGACCGACAGCGTCTCGCAGCAGGTGACCATCCCGGCAGGCTGCAAGGCGAGCCTGAGCTTCTGGCTGCACGTCAACAGCGCCACTCCGAGCAGCACCGCCGACACCCTGACCGTCGCGGCCGGCTCGACCACCCTGGCGACCTACTCCGACCGGGACTCGGCCGACGGCTACCAGCACAAGACCCTGGACCTCTCGGCCCTCGCCGGCCGGACGGTGAGGCTCACCTTCACCGGTGTCGAGGCCAACGGCTCCTCGCGGGTCAGCTTCGTGCTCGACGACACCGCGCTCAACGTCTCCTGAGCGCGCTGCCACCCGCAGGTCCGTGCTCCCCCCGCTGTGCCGGTACACAGCGGGGGGAGCACGGTGTCCGGACGCCCGTGAACCCCGGGTCGAAAGTCTGTTCCAGGTTTTCCGTTATCGGCCGACCTCCTGGGGGTCTCCTGCCATGGAAGGCCGTTGACAGGAGGAGATGCAGATGATGGAGTACGCGACCGACGCCGAGTCGAGTGCGCAGCCCTGGGGCGGTGAGGGGCCGGCAGGCGGGTACGACCCGACTCCGGTGGCACGCAGGGCGGGCGGTGGCTCCCATCGCCGGGACGGCAACGGCCGACACCGGGGGAGGCGAGGGGTGCGCGGCGCCAAGCCGCTGCTCACCGCAGTCGCGCTGGCGGCGACGGCGACAGCAGTGGTGATGGGCGGCAGAGCCCTGTCGCCCGGCCCGCACGACGGCACGCCGTTGTCGGCTGCGGAACCACCGCTGGCGACCGACGACGCCCTGGCGAACACTGCCTCCGGCTCGCCGACCGGGGCCCCCGCCGCCTCGGCGGTCCCGGCTCCGCAGGCCACCGGACCCACCCGGCTGCCCAGTTCGTCTGCCGGCACGACGGCGGTGAACCGTCCCACCGCCGGTGCACCGTCGAGCGCGCCCGCAGCGGGCAACGCGCAGACCGCCGCCGCCCCCCAGCTCGCGCAGGGCACCAACTCCCCCCTCCCGGCGCCGAGTTCCACCGTCGTTGGAGGCGGTGCGGCTGCCCCCGTGCCGAACGCCGCCTCCGCCGACACCTCCGGCGCCGACCTGGACGCGGCGGCTGCCCAGGTGCTGGCCGTCATCAACCAGGCACGCGCCGCCCAGGGCCTCGCACCGCTGCAGATGCTCGCCGGCCTGCGAACCAGCGCGGACGCGCACAACCACACCATGGCCGCGGGCTGCGGACTGGAGCACCAGTGCCCGGGCGAGCCCGCCTTCGGCGCCCGCGAGAACGCCGCCGGCGTCCAGTGGACGGCCGCCGGCGAGAACATCGGCGAGGGCGGCCCGGTCGCCGACACCACGGCGGCGATAGCCGGCATGGCCGTCGGGCTCACCAACAGCATGCTCGCCGAGCAGCCGCCGAACGACGGCCACCGTCGCAACATCCTGGACCCGTCGTTCCACCACATCGGTATCGAGCTGCTGCGCGACTCCTCGGGAACGGTGTGGATGACCCAGGACTTCTCGGACTGACCCGCGCGGGAGGCCGACGGCGCCCGGGAGTTCCGCCCGCGTTGTGATCAGTGCTGTTCGCCGTGCAGTCGCTCTCTGGTGGTGTGGAGCTTTCTGAGGGTGCTGGCGACGTGGTGTTCGGCGGTGCGCACGGACAGGGCGAGGGCGCGGGCGATGTCCTGGTTGGTGGCGCCGGTGGCGAGGAGGCCGGCGACCTGCTGCTCACGGGCGGAGAGGTCCTGGCCGTAGCCCCGGCGCCCGCGGGGGCGGGTCGTTCCTGACCGGCCTCGCGCAGGCTGGGTCCGTCGAGCCCCATGTTCCCCGGCGGAGCCCCTCGAGGGGGAGGAAGTCAACGCGGCTGGTAGGCGCAGGCAGGCGGGGCCGTGGCCTCGGCTGGGAGGCTCAGCACGGATCCGTCCCGGCGACCGGGGTTGGTGAGGCCGTGGCGGGCGGTGGTGACGAGGAGGCGTCCGCCGGTCGGGGTGAGGCAGACGGAGGTGGGTTGGGAGGCGGGCAGTTGCAGGGTGGCCAGGCGGGTGCCGTCGGGGTGGTAGCGGTGGACGGTGCCGTGGCCCCAGATGGCGACCCAGAGGCAGCCGTCGGTGTCGATGGTCATCCCGTCGGGGGAGCCGCCGGCGGTGACGCGGGTGAACTCCTCGCGGCCGGTGGGGTTGCCGTCGGGGTCGAGGGTGCAGCGGTGGATGACGCCGGCGGCGGAGTCGGCGACGTAGAGGAGGTCTCCCGTGCTGGTGAAGGCGGGGCCGTTGACGATGGTCATGCCGTCCAGGACGCGGTGGACGGAGCCGTCGCGGTCGGTGCGGTAGAGGGAGCCGGCGCCTGGGGTGGCGTCGTAGGCCATGCTGCCGGCCCAGAACCGGCCGTGCGGGTCGCAGGCGCCGTCGTTCATCCTGGTGGGGACGGGGGACCGGTCCTCCGGGCGGGCGAGCCAGTTGAGGCGGCCGTCGGGGTCGAGCAGGGCGATGCCGGTGCCGGCGGCCGCGATCCAGTGTCCGGGGCGTCCGCCGATCGGGGCGACGGCGCCGAGGGGGACGTCAAGTCGCAGGAGTTCGCGCGAAGTTCGCGGACCGGGGAGGTCGGCGACTTCGAGCAGGCGCCCGGCGAGGATGTCGACGTAGACGAGCCGTCCGTCGATCCAGCGGGCGCCTTCGCCGAGTTCGTGGTCGCCGTCGACCCAGGTCTCGATCCGGCTGGACTCGGTCATGCGAACTCCCGGGAGGCTAGCGAAGGGTGGTGCCGGCGGGTTGGTCGAGGAGGCTGAGGTCGCGGCGGGTGGGCAGGCCCTCCCAGTCGCCTCGGGTGGCGACGGCGAAGGCGCCGGTGGCGGCGGCCCGCTGGAGGCGGCCTTCGACGTCGAGTCCGTCGAGCAGGCCGGAGAGGTAGCCCGCGACGAAGGCGTCGCCGGCCCCGACCACGTCGACCACGGGCACTTTGCGGGCGGGCGTGTCGACGGTGCCATGGATGGTGGTGGCGCTCGCGCCGTCGCCGCCTCTGGTGAGCACCACCTCGCGGCGTCCCTGGGCGAGCAGCGCGGTGAGCGCGTCCGGCTCGGGCAGGGACGGGTCCTCGGAGACCAGGTGGAGCTCGTCGGCGGAGGCGACCAGCACGTCGGCCAGCCGGGCCAGCGGCAGCAGGGCTGTCCTCGCGGCGGCCGGTGACCACAGGCGGGCCCGGTAGTTGACGTCGAGGCAGACGGTGATGCCGAGTTCGCGGGCCCTGGCGGCCGCCGCGCGGACGGCCTCGGCGGCGTCGGCGCTCAGGGCGGGGGTGATCCCGGTCAGGTGGAGGACGCGGACACCGGGGTTCAGGGCAGGCAGGACGTCCGAGGCCCGAAGGGCCGAGCCGGCCGAGCCGGTGCGGTAGTAGGCGACACTGACCAGGTCGGCGATCCTGTCCTCACGGGCCAGCAGGCCGGTGGGTCGGCCGTCGGGGTCGAGGCGCGCGTGGCTGACGTCGACCTGTTCGGCGCGCAGCGTGCGCAGGACGAGTGCGCCGAACTCGTCGTCGCCGACCCGTCCCACCCAGCCGGCGCGGTGTCCGAGCCGGGCCAGCCCGATCGCCACGTTGGCCTCGGCGCCCGCGACGGACAGCTGCATCGGCGCGCCGAGCCTGACCGGGCCGGTGGCGCGCAGCGCGGCCATGGTCTCGCCGACGGTGACGACGTCGAGCGGTGGGGTGCCGGTCATGCCGCGACCTCCTCGGTGAGGGCGGTGCGCCAGCGGGCGACGCGCTCGCGCAGCGCGTCCAGGTCTCCGCCGCCGGCGGCGTCGCCGACCAGCGGTGAGCCGACGCCGACGGCGACCGCGCCTGCGGCGAGGTAGCCGAGCGCCGAGGCGGCGTCGATACCGCCGACGGGCAGGAACGGCACGGTGGGGAAGGGGTCGCGCAGGGCCTTCAGGTAGCCGGGGCCGCCCAGCGAGGCGGGGAAGAGCTTGACGGCGAGCGCGCCGTTCTCGGTCGCCGTGATCACCTCACTGGGTGTCAGTGCCCCTATCAGCAGGGGGAGTTCCGGGGTGGGGCTGCGGCGCAGGTCCTCGCCGAGGCCGGGAGTGACGAGGAAGCTCGCGCCGGCGTCGGCGGCGCGGGCGGCGTCCTCGCCGGTCAGGACGGTGCCGGCGCCGAGGGTCGCGCGGGGGCCGAGTTCGCGGCGGGCCCGGGTGATCACCCACAGGGCGTCGGGGGTGGTCAGGGACACCTCGGCGGCGGTGATGCCCTCCTCGGCGAGGGTGAGGACGGTGCGCAGCGCCGCATCGCGGTCGGTGCCGCGCACGATGGCCAGGGTCCGGTACGGCAGTTCGGTCAGGTTCACGGGGATGCCTCGTCGGTTCAGGTGGAGCGGGTGCCGGTCGCGGTGATGCCGAGTTCCCAGCGCAGCGTGCCGCCGGCCGGGACCGTCGCGGCGTCGTCGGGCCCGGCCTCGGCGAGGTCGAAGACGGATCCGAGCATCGGCTCGACGCCGATGCTCCGGTAGGGGGCCGAGGCGGGGAAGCCGCGCAGGTTGCGCCAGAGCGCGACGGAGACGGGGACGGCGGCGTCGGTGTGAAGGGAGAAGGTGAGCGTGTGGGGGCCGTCGGTGACGGTCACGCTCGCGCAGTCGGTGAGGATCGCGCCGACCGCGGTGCCGTCGTCGGGGCCCAGACGGTCCAGTGGCAGGCCGTGCGGCGTGGGCCAGGGTCCCGTGATGTGGCGGGCGCCCTCGGGCCACGGCCGGTCGAGCAGGCCGGCCGCCTCGGGGAAGAGGCGGGCCGTGGTGGCGTCGGGCGCGGTGAGGCGAGCGTGCGGGGTGGTGTCCAGGAGCGCGTGGGCTGCCCAGAGCAGGCGGTAGCCAGGGTCGGCGTGCAGCTCGTAGACGGCGCGCAGCGCGGTCGGCCCGGTCTCGATGCGTCGGCGCAGCACGAAGTCGGGGCACTGGACGAGGTCGGTGTCGCCGTCGCGCCGCCAGGGCCGGGACCAGGCGTCGCCGTGGTCGGGGGTGCCGCGTACGGTCGGGACGCACTCCTCCAGGCCGCCGGCGTCGACGAACGGGTCGCCGGGGCGGACGGTGGCGCGGGCCCGGTCCGGGCGGTGCCAGAGCCATTCGCGCTCGCCGGCTCGCAGGGAGGTCCAACGGCCGCCGTGGGCCAGGTCGGTGAGGACGGTCGGTGGCAGGGTGGTCACCATTCCGCGAACGACCCGTCCTGGTGGTGCCAGACGGGATTGCGCCAGCGGTGGCCGCTCTCGGCGGCGCGGCGCACGGCGGCCTCGTCGATCTCGATGCCCAGACCCGGGCCGGTGGGTCGGGCGGCGTGGCCGTCGGTGAAGCGGAACGGTTCGGGGTCCAGAAGGTAGTCCAGCAGGTCGCCGCCCTGGTTGTAGTGGATGCCGAGGCTCTGCTCCTGGATGAGGAAGTTCGGTATCGCGAAGGCGAGTTGGAGGCTGGCTGCGAGGGCGATCGGGCCGAGTGGGCAGTGCGGCGCCATGGTGACGTCGTGGACCTCGGCGAGGGCCGCGATGCGCCGGACCTCGGAGATGCCGCCGGCGTGCGAGACGTCGGGCTGGGCGACGGCGATGCCGGTGGCGAGCACGTCGCGGAAGTCGATGCGCGAGTAGAGCCGCTCACCGACGGCCAGCGGCACGGAGGTCGCGTCGACCAGGTGGCGCAGGTCGCGGGCGTGCTCGGGGAGGACGGGCTCCTCGACGAACAGCGGGTGCAGCGGCTCCAGCAGGGGCAGCAGCCGCCGGGACATGGCGGTGGACATCCGGCCGTGAAAGTCGATGGCCACGTCGCGTTCGTCGCCGAGGACCTCGCGCACGGCGGCGACGCGGTCGATGACGGCCTGGGTCTGGGCGGGGGTGTCGATCGGGCGCAGCTGCGCGGAGCCGTTCATCTTGACGGCGGTGAAGCCGGCCTCGACCTGGGCCCGGGCGAGTTCGGCGACGTCGGCGGGGCGGTCGCCGCCGATCCAGGCGTACATCCGTACCCGGTCGCGGACGTGGCCGCCGAGGAGTTGGTGGACCGGGACGCCGTGGGTCTTGCCCGCGATGTCCCACAGCGCCTGGTCGATGCCGGCGACCGCGCTGGAGAGCACCGGGCCGCCGCGGTAGAAGCCGCCCTTGGTCAGGATCTGCCAGTGGTGCTCGATGCGCAGCGGGTCCTGTCCGACCAGGTGGTCGGCGAGCTCGCGGACAGCGGCCTGGACGGTCTCGGCGCGGCCCTCCACGACGGGCTCGCCCCAGCCGGTGATCCCCTCGTCGGTGGCGATGCGCAGGAACAGCCAGCGCGGTGCGACGAGGAAGGTTTCCAGCGCTGTGATCTTCATCCGGTCTCCCCAGGGTTGCTGTCGTCCATGAGGTCGTGGAGATCGGCGGCGGCCTGGGCGAGCAGGTCGTGGACGGCGCGGGCGGCCGCCTCGGGCTCCCGGGCGCGTACGGCGTCGAGGACGGCCCGGTGGGCCGGGACGGCGTCGGCGCTGTGGTCGGCGCCGTGCACGATGTCGTCGCGCACGCGCAGGCCCGCCTCGATCACGACCTCCATGCGGGTGAGGAGTTCGTTGTGGGCGGCGGCCAGTAGTGCGCGGTGGAAGGCAAGGTCGGCCTCGACCGCGGCGTGGGCGTCGCTGCCCGCGGCCGCCATCCGGTCCAGGGCGTCCTCCAGCGCGTCGAGGTCGGCCTCGTCACGGCGTTCGGCGGCCAGCCGGGCCCCGGCCGGCTCGACGATGCCGCGGACCTCGCCGAGGTTGTCGAGGAAGGTCGCGTCGGGGATCCCCAGGCCCTGCCAGCGCAGCAGGTCGCTGTCCAGCAGGTTCCAGTCGGCGCGCGGTCGCACGAAGGTGCCGCGCTTCTGGCGGGAGTCGATCAGTCCCTTGGACGCCAGGACCCGCAGCGCCTCGCGCACGACGGTCTTGCTGACGCCGAGCTGCTGCTCGATCTGATCGGGGTGGAGCGAGTCGCCCGGGGCGTACGTGCCGCGGATGATCTGCTCGCCGATGACCTCGACGGCCTGCCGGTGCAGGCCTCGTACCGGGTTGTTCATGTCAGCTCCCCTGCGTTGGCGATCTGCGGTGCAGTCACGAGGATGCCTTGACGACGGACCAGCCGCCGTCCACCACCAGGTTCGCGCCGGTGACGTAGGAGGCGTCCGAGGAGGCGAGGAAGGCCACGGCCGCCGCCACCTCCTCGGGCCGGCCGAAGCGCTTGGTGACCGTCCCGGCGACGCTGTCGGCCCGCCCGGCCTCGTCCACCCGGTCCCAGGCCGCGGTCATGATCGGCCCGGGCACGATGGTGTTGACCCGCACCTGCGGGCCGTACTCGACGGCGAGTTGACGGCCCATCGCACACAGGGCGCCCTTGGCGGCGGCGTACGCCGGGTGCCCCGGCAGACCGATGAGCGCGTGCACCGAGGAGGTGAGCACCACCGAGCCCTCGCTCTCCCGCAGGGCTCCGGCGAAGGCGCGGATCGCCAGCCAGGAGGCCTTGAGGGTGACCGCGAGCTGGGTGTCCCACTCGACTTCGGTCAGCTCGTGGGCGGGCTTGACCACCACGGCGTAGGCGTTGCTGTGCAGCACGTCCAGCCGTCCGTAGCGGCTGTGCACGTGCGCGGCCAACTCGTCCCACATCGCGGCGGACGTCACGTCGCCGTGCCGGTACTCGGCCTGCCCGCCCTCGTCGGTGATCGCCTCGACCACGGCCCGCCCGGCCGTGTCGGCGATGTCGACGGCGACGACGGACGCACCCTCGGCGGCCAGCCGACGGGCGGTGGCGGCGCCGATGCCGCTGGCGGCACCGGTGATCAGGGCGACGCGGCCCTGGAATCTTCGACAGCTCTGCTCAGTCACATCGCCACCGTAGCGCTTGTGATTAATTATGCAAATATCTTGACAGTGCTGATTGCCGGGTCCCAGGATTCGAGCCCAGGACGACAGGCGAGACGCCGAGCGGGGCGCAGGCCGTCGCGGTTCCGGACCACCCACCTCTTCTTCACTCCCGAAGAACCCCCCCTTCTTGGAGCTCGACATGTTCACTGCACGTACCCGTGGTGCTGCCGCCGTCCTGGGGGCGGCCGTCGTCCTCGGCCTGACGGCGTGTTCGACCGGCCAGACGTCGAGTGCCACCGGCGCGGCACCGGTCGCCCCGGTCACCGGCAAGATCTCCCTGACCTATCTGCAGAAGCAGGGCGACCAGCAGTACTTCGTCGACGAGGCCAACGGTGCGAAGGCGAAGGCCGCCGCTCTGGGCATCGACCTGAAGGTGGTCAACCTCGGCAACGACGCCAACCAGACCGTCAGCGACGTCCAGTCCGCGATCGCGCAGAAGAGCAACGGCCTGATCGTGGTCGTTCCCGACCCGGCGGTGGGTCCGCAGGTCGTGCAGATGGCCAAGGACGCCAACGTCCAACTGCTCACCTCCGACGACCAGGTCTGCGCCAACGGCCCGACCCCGGCCAACTGCGCCCCGGCCGACCTGGTCCCGCGGATCGGTTTCTCCGGGCAGCAGATGGGTGCCGAGGTCGGCAAGCGCGCCGCCGAGGAGTTCAGGAAGGCCGGGTGGAACGCCGCTGACACCCGGATCATCTCGGCCTGGCAGCAGGACGTCACAGTCTGCGGTGACCGCGTGAAGGCAGCCAAGGACGCCTTCAACAGCGGCGCCGGCGTCAGCGTGCAGAACATCGACGTGGCCACCGACAACACCCCGACCGGTGCCCAGGACAAGGTCGCGGCCACGCTGACCGCCAATCCGGGCGTCAAGCACTGGGTCCTCTGGGGCTGCAACGACGAGAACGTGCAGGGCGGCGTGACGGCCCTGCAGAACGCGGGCGTCACCCCCGACAACATCGACGGTGTCGGCCTCGGCGCCTATCTCGCCTGCAAGGACTGGGGCGCCGGCACGCCCTCCGGCATGAAGGCATCCCTGTTCATCAACGGACGTGACATCGGCGCGCTCGCCGTCCAGACGATGTACGACAAGCTCAAGAACGGCAAGCCCTTCCCGCAGGAGGCATTCGCCCCCACCGTCATGGTCGACGCCACCACCTGGCAGTCCGCCGGCGTGAAGTGCAGCTGAGCAGATGACCGCCCCCAGCGCAGCGGCGTCCGGAGCCGGGCTGACGGCCGAAGCGATCACCAAGCGATTCGGCCCCGTCCAGGCTCTGCGAGACGTCACCCTGCACTTCCCACCCGGTCAGGTCACCGCCCTGATGGGCGAGAACGGCGCCGGAAAGTCCACCCTCCTGCGCATCCTCACCGGCGACCACCAGCCCACCGAGGGCCGCGTCCTGCTGGACGGCCAGGCCCTCGGCCTCGACTCGCCGATCGACGCCCGACGGGCCGGAATCCGGATCATCCCGCAGGAGCCGGAGATCATCCCGCACGTCTCCGTCGCCGAGAACGTCTACGCGGGCTCCCTGCCCCGACGCGCCGGCCGGCGACTCGACCGAGCCGAACTGCGCCGCCGGATCACCGCTGACCTCGAACGCCTCGGCTTCGACACGGTCCTCGACCCCGATCTGCTCGGTTCTGGGCTCACCGCCGCACAGCGGCAGCTGGTGGAGATCCTGCGCGCGCTGACCGGCGACACCGCGGCCCGGGCCATCGCCTTCGACGAGCCCACCTCCTCCCTGTCCGACCACGAGGTCGACGCCCTGTTCGCCCTCATCGGCCGACTGCGCGACGCGGGCATCGCGGTCATCTACGTGTCCCACCGCATGAAGGAGATCTTCCGGCTCGCCGACCGGATCGCCGTCCTGCGCGACGGCACCGTCGCCGGCACCGTCGACGCCAGGACCACCAGCGAGGGCGAACTCGTGCGCCTCATGGTCGGCCGCGACCTGTCCGCTCTCTTCGCACGCCAGCACGTCGCAACCGACCGCGTCGTCCTGCGGGTCGACAACCTCACCACCCACGACGTCCACGACGTGAGTCTGGAGGTGAGAGCCGGCGAGGTCGTCGCCCTGGCCGGGCTCATCGGCGCCGGACGCTCCGAACTCGCGCTCGCGCTGGCCGGCGACACACCCGTGCGCTCCGGAACCATCCGCGTCGACGGGAGCGTTGTGCGCCTGCGCGGACCACGCGACGCGATCCGCTGCGGAATCGGCCTCGCCCCCGAGGAACGCAAGGCCCAGGCCCTGTTCCTCCAGCGCACCATCCGCGACAACACCTCGCTGGTCAGCCTCGGCCGGCTGCGCCGCTGGCGGTTCGTCAACCGGACCCGGGAGAAAGCCCTCGCCCAGGAGTACGCGGACCGCCTGCGGGTGCGCGCCCCCTCCATCGAGGCCGAGGTCCGGACCCTCTCCGGAGGAAACCAGCAGAAGGTGGTCCTCGCCCGCTGGCTCGCCCTGGGGCCCGCCCTGCTGATCCTCGACGAGCCCACCCGAGGCGTCGACATCGGCGCCAAGGCCGAGATCTACCAGATCATCGCCGACCTCGCCCGACAGGGCACCGCGATCCTGGTGATCTCCTCCGAACTCCCCGAGGTCCTCGGCCTCGCCGACCGCATCCTCGTCATGCAGAACGGCCGCATCACCGGCCGGCTCGACCAGTCCGAGGCCACCGAAGAGGCGATCCTCGCCCTCGCCATGGCCGACGACCTCACCCCCGACCTTCCGTACGAGACCGCCACGGCACCTCGCACCGGAACCGACCCGGCCCCCGGAGGCACCCGATGACGACTGCCCTCTCTGTCGACCGAGAGCCCGACGCCACCGGTGACCGACCGCGGCCTGCCGCAACAGCACGCACCTGGCTGGCCAGGGCGGGGGGCCAGAACCTGGCCCTGATCGGCGCCATGGCCCTGGTGCTCGCCCTGTTCGGGTCGCTCAACCCCAACTACCTGAGCTGGGACAACATCCAGGTCATTGCCGAAGCCGTCACCATCTCCGGCCTCCTCGCGGTGGTCCAGACCGTCGTGATCATCTGCGGCGCGCTCGACATCTCCGTCGGCTCCCAGGCCGGCCTCGCGTCCGTCACCAGTGCCATGGTCTTCACCGCGACCGGCTCCAACTCCCTCCTCGGGATCGGCGCCGCCATCGCCGTCGGCGCCGTGATCGGCACACTCAACGGCGCCGTCATCATCTACGGCCGGGTCAATGCGACCATCGCCACCCTGGCGGGCCTGGCGGCCTACAAGGGCATCGCCCAGCTGATCTCCAACGGCGCCGCGCAGGGCTACGTCCTCAACGACAGCCTGTTCGTCTTCCTGAGCCGCGGAAAGATCGCCGGCCTGCCCGTCATGGTCTGGCTGCTGCTCCTCGTCGCGGCAGCTGTCCACGTCCTACTGAAGTACACCGACATCGGCCGCAACATCTTCGCCATCGGCGGCAACGACACCGCCGCCCGACTGGCCGGCATCAACCTCAACAAGTACCTCATCGCCGTCTACGCACTCAGCGGCATGGTCGCTGCCGCCGCCGGCGTCCTGCTCACCGCCCGCACCGGCTCCGGCCAGCCCGTCTCCGGCAGCGAAGGACTCGAACTCCAGTCCATCACCGCCGCCGCCCTCGGCGGCTGCGCCCTCAAGGGCGGCAGGGGCGGCATCGGCGGCACCCTCCTCGCCGTCGCCCTGCTCGGCGCACTTCAGAACGGCCTCACCGTCCAGGGCATCAACGCCTTCTGGCAGAACGTCGCCCAGGGCGCCCTGCTGGTGACGGCCGTCATCATCCAGCAGCGCCGAACCGGCGAACGCGCCGTCGGGCTGCCTGCGTAACCAGCTCCTGCCAATCTCGCCGATCGCCGGCCCGATCCGGGCTGCGCCCCACCCCCACCCACACCCCCCAGGGAGCGTGACTGCATGTCCCCTCACACGCGCACCGCCCGCACGGCAAGGGCCGCCTTGAGCCTCGCCGTGGTCGCGGTCTCACTGACGGCGTTGAGCACCGTCTCCACCCCGCCCGCCGCGGCGATGGTCCCGCCCGGCGCCTTCGGCACCACGACGGCGCCGATGGGCTGGAACTCGTGGTACTTCTTCAACAACAACTACAACTCGCAGAACATCGCCGACGAGGCCGCCAGCCTCGCCACGCCGAACGCCAGTCTTCCGCTCAACGGCTCGGGCGGCCACCAGAGCATGGCCGACCTCGGCTACAAGAACGTCGGCATGGACGGCGGCTGGTGGACCAACGGGTCCGCCGGCCGCGACGCCAACGGGAACATCGTCCCCAACTCGACCTTCCTGTCGGGCTATCGGACCAAGTCGCTCACCCTGTCCAACGGCACCACCGTGCCGTCCGTGACCCTCAACTCGATGAGCGACCTCACCGGCTACATCCACTCGCTCGGGCTGAACGCCGGCATCTACACCGACACGGGGACCACCGGCTGCGGCGGCCAGAACGGCAGCGGCGGCCACGAGGCCGCCGACGTCACGACCTTCGCCACGTGGGGCTTCGACTGGGCCAAGGTCGACCACTGCGGCGGCGTGCCGTCGGCCTACGGCTCGACCATGGCCGACTACGAGGCCTGGGGCAGCCTGATGGCCGGCGCCAGGACCACGGGTGGGTTGTCGCACCCGATGGCCCTGGAGATCTGCGAATGGGGGCAGGGCGGCCCGGACAACCCGTCGGTCTGGGGCGGTGCGGCCGGGCGCACCTGGCGCACCGGACGCGACATCAGCTTCGCGAACGGCTACGGGACCCCGTCCAACGGCGGCTCCTCCTGGATCAACTTCGACAACGTGCAGAACAACTTCCAGTTGAACGACCACCCCAGCAACGAAGCCGCGGGACAGTACAACGACCCGGACTACCTGCTGATCGGGCCCGGCTTCGGCGACAACCCGACCACCGGTCAGCAGCAGTCCAACGGCGGCACGCTTTACGGGCTCACCCCTGACGAGCAGCAGTCCTACTTCGGCATGTGGGCCATCCAAGGCGCGCCGCTCGTGCTGTCGACCGACGTCGCGAACCTCACCCCGGCCATCGCCGGCATCATCGGCAACCCGGCCGTCATCGGCGTCGACCAGGACAGTGCCGACCACCAGGGCCAGAAGGTCCTCACCAACGGCGCCGTCCAGGTGTGGTCCAAGCAGCTCGCGGCGTCCGGGAGCCGAGCCGTGCTGCTGCTGAACACCGGCACCTCGGCCACGACGTACTCGTTCACGACGCAGGGCCTGGATCTGCTGGGCACCCCGTCGGTGCAGAACCTCTACTCCGGTGCCGGACTGGGCACCTTGAGCCAGACAGGCTCCCTGTCCTTCACCCTGGCCGCTCACCAGTCGGTGATGCTGAAGCTGACCGGCGGCACTGAGCAGAAGCCGGAGACGGTGTTCGCCGCCGGCGCCTCGGGCCTGAACCAGAAGAGCTGGGACGGAAGTTCGTGGTCGGCGTGGCAGTCCCTGTCGCTGGGTGTCGCCGGCTCCACCGGACCCGGCTCGATGCAGGGCGACCCGGCCGTGGTGTCCTCGCCGTCCGGCACCGACGTCTTCGTCCGGGGCGGCGACAACGCCCTGTGGGAGGACAGCTACACCAGTGGCGCCTTGGGCGCCTGGGTCAACCTCGGCGGAACCCTGTCGGCCGGCCCGGCCGCGGCGAGCCTGGGGCAGGACCGCATCGACGTGTTCGTCCGCGGCACCGACGGCGGCCTGTGGCAGAAGACCTACCAGCAGGTCCCCGGTTCCGGTTCGGCCGGCAGCCCGAACGTCGCGTGGACGGCCAACTGGACCAACCTGGGCGGCCCGAACACCGCCACCGGCCCCGGCACGTTCACCGGAACCCCAGCCGCCGTGGCATCGCTGAACCGCGTCGACGTCTTCGTCCGCGGCAATGACAACGCCCTGTGGCAGAGGAGCTACGTCAGCGGTGCGTGGACCGACTGGACGAGCCGCGGCGGCACGCTGACATCGTCCCCCGCCGCGGCCGGCGCCGCCCCCGGTCAGATCGACGTCTTCGCCGCACAGACCGGCGGCACGGTCGGCGAACTCAACTGGACGGCCGGCGACGGCTGGACCAGCAGCTGGTACAGCCTCGGCAGCCAGGTCATCACCGGTGCCCCGACTGCGGCCGAGGTCGCGGGCCGCGCCAACGTCTACGCCCGCGGCACCGACAACAGCCTGTGGCAGTGGTACCGCGTCGGTGCCGGACCGTCCGGTAACTGGCAGATGCTGGACAGCACGCAGGCGCTGACGAGCAGCCCCGCAGCCTCCGTGCACGTCTGACATCCGCCCGTCCGTCCGCCCGCGCCCGGCCCCACCCCCGCCTGACCGGCGCCCACCCGGTGCCGCCGCCGACGTGCGCCCGTTGCCTGCCGGACGGGTGAACCGTGGGGCCGCTCGGCCGCCGTGGCCCTGGTGCCGCCCACCACAGAGCCCGGCGCGGAGGATCGTGGCTGGCATGCAACGACCGAACATCCTCCGTACCTGCGCCCTGGTGGTCGGCGTGCTGCTGATCGCGGGCGCGTTCCTGACCGCGTTCTGGATCACGCCGACGTACGTGGCCCGGCTGCCCGACAACGTCGACGTGCAGCGCCCGCTGGCCGGCACGTTCAAGACGCTGCTCGACGGCCAGGCGCTGGCCCAGGGCAGCCTGGCGACCGCGCTCAAGCACGACGTCCCGCTCGCCGTCGACCGGCAGGTCAAGGTGCTGAAGACCTCGGGGAACACCGCGCTGGTCAGCGATGCGCGGACGACCACCGCGGCGGGCACCAAGGTCGAGCAGACCACCTGGCAGTACGCGGTGGACCGCCGCAACCTGGAGCCGTCGTCGCACCACCCGAGCAACTGGTCGGTCGTCGACGCACACGGCCTGACGATCAGTTTCCCGTTCGGCGCCAAGAAGGAGACCTACACCGGCTGGGTGCCGGAGACGGCGACCACCACCCCAGTGACCTACGCGCGCTCGGAGCAGCGGTCCGGCCTGCAGACCTACGTGTACCAGGCGACCGTCACCCCCACCCGGATCACCGACAGCCAGGTGCTGGCCGGTCTGCCCAAGGCACTGCCGCAGAGCGAGCTGAAGCTGCTCGTCCAGTTCGGCCCGCTGACACCCGATCAGCAGCAGAAACTGACGGCGCTGCTCCCCACGCTCGGCGATCCGGCCCCGCTCTCCTACACCCTGCAGGGCAGCGACACCTTCTGGGTCGAGCCGGAGACCGGCGCGGTGCTCGACGTCCAGCGCTCCCAGCAGCGCACGGCCGCCGTCACCGCCCCGACGGCTCCCTCATCCCACTGCTCCCGGTCATCGACGCCGACTACCGGCAGACCTCGAAGGCCGTGTCCGACGCCGTGAGCGACGCGAAGGACGGACGCGACTCGATCCAGCTGGTCGGCACGACACTCCCGATCATCGCCGGCATCCTCGGCGCACTGCTGGTCCTCGGCGCACTGCTGATCCCCCGTCGCCGCAGCCCGGCGGGTGTGCCGGGGGAGGACGTCTCGCCTCAGCTGTAACCGTCGATCAGAGGTGGCCCTTCGAGGGGGAGCATCGCTCTGCGGTGTACGACACGCGTTTGGTAGAGGTGTTGATGGTGCGTCAGACTGGTGGCCGGCTGCCACGGACCGTGCCACCGTCCGGCAACCCGTAGTCGAGTCAGCACTCACTGCTCGGCGAGGCGCCGGCGCGCTTCGGTGGCTTTGGGGTGGTCGATCTTCTCGTAGAGGGCGAGCGCCTTGGTCCAGGCATGTCGTGCCGCTGCGGTGCGTTGGGCTCCGGCGTGGGTGTCGCCGATGCCGAGGAGTGCTTCCGCTTGGATGTAGGCGTCGGCGAGCGTGCGGGCGAGATCCTGCTGTTCACGGTACAGATCGAGTGCGGTGTCGAGATCGCCATCCAAGCGGTGGCAGTCGGCGATGTTCCCCAGAGCGAATGCCTCGCTGTGGCGGTCGCCGATCTGCCGGAGGATCGTCAGGGCTTCGCGAAAGCCTGCGATGGCCTGCGGGCGACGGTCCCGGTGCGACTTGTGCACGTCAGCACGGTTGAGGAGTGCCTTCGCGCGCAGGGGAAGTGCCTCTGGGCCGTCGAGCAGGTCGAGGGCCCGGGAAAAGAGCTCGTCCGCGGGTTCGTGGTCACCTTGGTGGGTCTTGACGACGCCGTGGGCGATCAACGTGGATGCCTCACCCATGTGGTCGTCGGTGGCCTGGTAGAGGTGGCGGGCCTTCAGACAGCAGTCCTCGGACTCGTCGAGCCGTCCCGCCATCCAGTAGACGCCGCCGAGAGTAGTCAGCATGAGGGCCTCGGCCTTCCGGTCACCTTCGGCCCGGGTGGCGGCCACGGCCAGGTGCTGCGCCGTGAGGAAGTCGTCGAGGTGGCGGCGAACGACGAAGAAGTGCTTCTGGGCTTCGGCGAGTTGCCACACATGCTGGTGGAGGCCGGCTTCAGCGGCGGCCTGTTGGACGGCGGCGAGGGTGTGCTGTTCCTCGTCGAACCAGGCCAGGGCATCGTCGTAGTCCTCGAAGCGTGCGCTCTCGGCGGCCTGGGCACGGGTGATGCCGGTCAGGTTGGGGGTGCCGATGGTGGTGGCGGCGGTGTACCCGGTGGCCAAGCACCAGGTGGCGAGCCTGGTCAGTGGGGCGGCGGGTTCCGGTTCCGGTTCGGCGGCGGCCAGCTCGACGGCGAGCAGGCGCAACAGGTCGTGGAGTTCGTAGCGGCCGGGGGTGGGCTGGGTGAGGAGGTGTTCGTCCTGAAGGTGTTCCAGGGCGTCCTCGGCCTGGTCGGCGGGGATGTCGGCCAGGGCTGCGACCTGGGCGGGGGTGGTGTCGGGGCCCGGGTGGTGGCCGAGGAGGCGGAAGATGCGGCGCAGTGGCTCGTCGAGTTCCTGGTAGGAGAGGTGGAAGACCGGGCGCAGGGTGCGGTTGCCGGCGCGGATGGCGCTCAGGCGGCCGTCGCGCAGTTTGTCGGCGAGGTGTTGCAGGGGCCAGGCGGGTCGGGAGCGCAGGCGGGCGGCGGCCAGGGAGACTGCCAGGGGCAGGTAGCCGCAGTATTCGGCGATGCGGGCGGCGGCTTCTGGTTCGGCTGCCACGCGGTCGTGCCCGGCGATTCGGGCGAGCAGTGCGAGGGCCTCGGATCCGGTGAAGACATCGAGCTGGTGCGGGGTCGCGTTGTCCAGCGCGGTCAGGCTGCGGCGGCTGGTGATGAGGACCAGGCATGTGGGGTTGGCCGGGATGAGGTCGCGGACCTGGTTCTCGTCGGCGGCGTTGTCGAGCAGGATCAGGGCGTGGCGCTCGCGTAGTCGGTCGCGGAACATCGCGGCCCGCTCGTCACGGGTGCCGGGGATCTGCTGGGCGGGCACACCCAGTTGGCGCAGGAAGGCCTCCAGTACTGCGGACGGGTCGGTGGGCGGATGCTCGGCGTCGAAGCCGCGCAGGTTCGCGTGCAGCTGGACGTCGGCGAAGCGGCCCGAGCGCACCAGCTGGTGCGCGGCGTGGATCGCGAGCTGGGTCTTGCCGACTCCGGCCATGCCCTCGATCGCGGAGATCACCACCGTGTTCGCGGCCTCCTCATCGCGCTGGTGCGTCGCCGCTTCGATGAGTCGCGTGAGTTCCTCGCGGCGCCCGGTGAACGTCGCGAGATCCGTGGGCAGTTGACTGAGTACCCCGACCGGCCCGCCGGTCTTGGCCTCGGCATGAACGCGGATGCACGCCTGCCGCCAGCGCACCGCCTCCGGCTCGGACACGCCAAGGGCGCGGACCGTGGCCATCACCAAATCCATGTCCAGACGGCGCCGCCCGGGCTTGAACGCATCCACCAGCGTGGAGTGCGAGACCACACTCGTCGGCCGCATCAGTGGACCCACCCGTTCGGCCAGCATGCGGTAGGACGGCGTCCCGGCCCACGCACGCAACTCCCCGAGTAGGCCGATGAAGTCGGCCAGGTCGGCGGCGCTGCTCGGATCGGGCATCCCGGCCCCACGCTCACCCACGACGCCCCCCAGGTCCGTGACGCAACACTTCCCGGCCACCGAGTCTAGGAGCGGGTGTACGGATTCGTACGGGAAACGGGACTTCAGCCGGACCCCTCAGCCAGTCTGGTCCTGCCGCCTCACGTACCACTGGCGGCCGGAAGGTACTTGGCAACCCCCACCGGGAAGACTCGTCAGATCGAGGAGACAGCACCATGCCCAAGCTCCGAACCACCCGCCGCGCCGCGGCCCTCGCCGCCGCCACCCTCGCCATCGCCGGCGGCACCGCCATCGGCGTCGGCGGCACCGCCCAGGCCGCGCCCACCAGTTGCACCATCGGCAACATCGGCAACCCCGGCAGGATTTCCGTCAACGGTTACTACGCGGGCGAGGTGGAGCAGCAGTACGACGGCTGCGGCAATGTCCGTGCCCACTTCCAGTACGACACCACCTACTGGAACACCCACTCGGGCGACAGCTGGTCGGCGTACCCGTGCGTGCAGACGCTGGACTACCACGGGCAGGCGTGCGCCACCGGCGACACGGTCGACGGCCCGCAGGACGTGTACTCCGGGTGGGTGCCCATCCACAACGCGAACCCTGACACCTGGCAGGCCATCGTCACCATCCCCAACGCCTGCTCCGAGGCCGGCGGTTCCTGGCACGCCTACGCCAGTGGCGCCAACTGGGGCGACTACTCATCGTGCTGACGTCTACGGCCCGTGGGGTTGTGTCCAACCTCGCCGCCGCACGCGTCCGCGCCACCATCTGACCGACCGGTCACCGTGGTTGGCCTGCCCCGGACCGCTCCAGGGCAGGCCATCACCATGGGAGAGCGACGCCACCCGGGCAGCTCCGCCCGTCCGGCAAACCCTGGGGCGTGCCGGCAGGGCGGGGCCGACGCACCGTCCGCCGGGCCGACGCCAGCCTCTTGACGCGTACCTGCCGCCCTGGTTCATTCGACTACCATGACGCCACGCACCCTGGCCCGCCAACTGGCCGCCCTCGCCGGCGCTTTCCTGCTCGCCGCAGCGCTCGCCACCGCCTCCGCCGCACAGGCCGCTGCGGTCGACCCAGTCGGCCGCAACGCCCCGTACGAGTACCTGGGGTGGGGCAACCCGCCGGACCCGGTGGGCGTGCTGTCGGCGGGCGGGGTGAAGGAGCTGACGCTCGCGTTCATGCTCAGCGACGGCACCTGCGCCCCGGCCTGGGACGGCACTCGGCCGCTGACCGGCGGCAGCGACCAGAGCGCGATCGACCGGATCAGGGCAGCGGGCGGCGACGTCGTGGTGTCCTTCGGCGGCTGGGCCGGGAACAAGCTGGGCCAGGCGTGCGGCTCCCCGAGCGCGCTGGCGGCTGCCTACCAGAAGGTGATCGCCACCTACCGGCTGCGGGCGATCGACATCGACATCGAGAACACCGAGGTCGCCGATGGCGCCGTGCGCCAGCGGGTGATCAGCGCACTGAAGATCCTCAAGACCGCCGACCCGGGCCTGAAGGTGTACGTCACCTTCGGCACCACCCCCAGCGGCCCGGACGCCACCGGGCTGGACCTGATCGCCCGAGGCGCAGCGGCCCGGCTCCCGGTCGACGGCTGGGTCATCATGCCGTTCGACTTCGGCGGCCACACCGGCTCCATGGGCGCGGCCAGCACCGCGGCAGCCGACAGCCTGGCGCACTCCGTGGCCGCCGCGTACGGCTGCAGCCTGGCGGCGGCCTACCGCCACATCGGTATCTCCTCCATGAACGGCGACACCGACGAGGCCGACGAGGCCCTGTCCCCGGCCGACTTCACCACCATGCTCAACTACGCCCGGACCCACCACCTGGCTCGCTTCACCTTCTGGGCCGTCAACCGCGACCGCCCCTGCCCGGCCGGCACCGCCGCCGGCGACACCTGCAGCGGGATCGACCAGTCGCCATACGAGTTCACCAGGCTCATCGCCCGCTACCACGGCTGAGCGCCGCCGCGCCGGCGCCCGGGCCGCACTTGAGACGCGCGGCACGGGCCCTGAGCCACGCCCGCCGCCGGAAGCGCGGCTGTACCAGCGCTCGAAGTCGGCGATCATCAGGCGTCCACCCGGGCGCAGTACCCGGTACATCTCGGCCACCGCCTGCCGGCGTACGGGTGCGGGCAGATGATGGACACGGTCGCCACCGGGATCCCCGTCGCCGCCCTGGTGGTCGAGGTGCTCTCGCCCGCCCACCTCGACCAGCTGCACGCCAAGGGCTCGCTCGGCGTCCTGTTCGCCGACTCCGTGTCCGCCGCCGCCGAAAACCGGCCGTCGCACAGGCCGGCCAGGCCGCGGTGCGCCGGATCGCCGACGCACTCGCCGACGCGCTGCGCCACGGCCAGGCGACGGGGGACATCCGTGCCGACGCGGACCCCGCCGCAGTCGCGTGGCTGCTGCTCTCACTGATCTCCGCCCGCCCGCTGCGGCTGGCCGCCATGCCCCAGGACGCGCGCGACCGCCTGGACACCGCGATCGCCACCATGGCCGCAGGACTCCTCATCCCAGACCCGGCACAACCGCCGACGCAACACCCGCCCACCTGAACGGCCCCCGACCGGCCACATGGCACAGGGCGTCCGATCGGGTGGTGGCCGCGTTGAGTGGGTGCGACGAGATCCTACCGGTCTCGCTGGAGCATGGGGCCGGGCCCGGTCAGCTCGGGTCGCGGTCGGCCGCGGTGAGCAGGACCTCGGCCGCCTCGGTGCGCCGGTACAGCACCTGGCGGCCGGCCCGGGTGGCGGCGACCAGTCCCGCGGCGCGCAGAGCGCCGAGGTGCTGGGAGACGCCGCCCGCCGTGATCCCGGTCCGGCGGGCCAGCTCCTCGGTGGCTGCTGGGGCGTCCAGTTCGGTCAGCAGCCGGGCCCGGGTGCGCCCCAGCACCGCCGCCAGCGCCTGCGCAGGCTCGCGTTCGCGCCGCTCCCAGAGGGTGGCCACTGCGCGCGGCGGGTAGCGCAGGGTGGGCTGGCGGCCGGGGACGGTCACCGAGAACAGCCGCGGCCAGACGAACGCCGAGGGGATCAGCAGCAGCCCGCGCCCGCCCAGTCGGCGCCCGCCGCCCCCGTAGCGGTGCTCGACCGAGAGCCGCTCACCGGCCCAACTCACCCGCGGGTCCAGGTCGGTGAAGAGCTGCTGGATGCCGCCCTGGGCGAGCAGCCGGGCCCGGTGCAGCACGTCTGCCTCCAGCAGGGCGCGCAGCCGCGGCCAGTACGGCGCCAACGCGAGTTCCCAGTACGCGGCCACGGTGTCGGCCAGGTGGGCCAGTTCGGCCTGCGGGTCCTGGCGCAGCGCCTCGATGCGCTCGGAGCGCGGCGCCCGTGGCCCGTCCAGCTCGGCCCGGACCTGCTCGGGCGCGGTGGCCCGCAGCGCCGCCAGCTCCACCCCGAGATCGGGCACCGAGGAGGTCGGCGGCGGTGCCACGAAGACCGGGATCGCCAACGGTCCCTCGGGCACCAGGTCGGCGAGCAGCCGCCAGTCCAGCCGGGAGGCGGCCAGGCGCGGGCGGACCGCCGCCAGCCATGGCCGGTGCAGCGGGTGCTCCTTGGGCCGCTGCAGGACCCGGACGCTGGCCACCACCTCCCAGAGCGGTGAGAGGGCGAACCGGGTGTGGGCCAGGTCGCGGGCGGTGAACTCCAACTCCAACACGGGGCAGGCCCTCCTCGGTAAGCGGCGGGCACCGGCCCGTCAATTGAGCTCAGCCTAAATTCATGGCCGGGGGTAGGCGGCCGCGGCCAGGCTTGCGCACATGACCACCGACCTGCGGGCCGACCTGCCCGCCCGCTCCACCTCGCCCGATACCTCGCCCGATTCGGCCATCTCCCCTGATACGGACTTCCGGCTGCTCCTCGCCGCCGCCACCGTCAGCAAGCTCGGCACCGCCGTCAGCTCGCTCGCGCTGCCCCTGGTGGCCGTTCTCGCGCTGCACTGCTCGGCCGGCCAGGTGGGCCTGCTGGCGATGCTGAGCACGGCCGCCTTCCTGCTGATCGGGCTGCCGGTCGGTGCCTGGGTGGACCGGCTGCCCAAGCGCCCGGTGATGATAGCCGCCGACCTGGTCCGGGCCGTGCTCTTCGGCTCGATTCCGGCGGCCTGGCTGCTCGGCTGCCTGACCTTCGCCCAACTCGCCCTGGTGGTCCTGCTCGCGGGAGCGGCGACGGTCTTCTTCGACGTGGCCGCGCAGAGCAACCTGCCGGCGGTGGTGGGCCGGGCCGGCCTCACCCGGGCCAACGCGCACCTGGTCACGGCGGACGCCCTCACCCAGGTCGGCGGGCGCGGGGCGGGTGGCCTCCTGACTGCGCTGGTGTCGGCGCCCGCAGCGGTGCTGGTGGACGCGGTCAGCTACCTGGGCTCGGCCGTGCTGCTGCTACGGCTGCGCCGTCCGGAGCCGGCGGTCTGCCCCAGGCCGGCCGGCGGCAGCGCGCGGGGGTTGGCGGGCGAGGTGCGGGACGGGCTGCGCTTCGTGCTGGGCGACCCGCTGCTGCGCCCGATCGCGCTGGCCGGAGCCTGCACCAACCTCTCCATCCAGCTCTGCCAGACCGTGCTCCCGGTGCTCTTCGCCCGCACCCTGCACCTGCCGGCCGGCGTACTCGGCCTCTTCTTCGCGCTCGGCGGCGTGGGCGTCTTCCTGGGCTCGCTGCTCGCCCGCCCGCTGGCCCGCCGACTCGGCGCAGGGCGGGTGCTCTGGCTGATGGGCCTGGCGGTCGCGCCACTGGGTGTCCTGGTCGCACTGGCCGACCGTGGCCCGCTGCTCTGGTACGCCGCCGGGGCCTGGCTGCTGGTCACGCTCAAGGTCGGCATCGACAACGTCATCAAGGTGAGCTTCCGTCAGCACGCCACCCCCGACCACCTGCTCGGCCGCATGAACGCCACCATGCGCTTCCTCCTCACCGGCGCGCTCACCATCGGCGCCGCCCTGGCCGCCCTGCTGACCACCGTCGCCTCCCTCCGCGCCGCCCTCTGGGCCGGTGCGCTGGGGCTCGCCGTGGTGTGGGTCCCGATCTACTACTCACCGCTGCGCGGCATGCGGGACCTGCCGGGCACGGCGGACGGACGCTGGATCCAGCACAACGCCACGGACGTCCGCCTCCCGACGTCCAGCCCTGGCTGCCCTGCTGGCCACCGTCGCCCAGATCCTGCTTGCCCAAGTGGCCGGTGCGCACCCTCGACTGCGGCGTCGCGCTCTTCGCTGCGTATCGGCAGGCGGCGCTCGGTGTAGTCCTTGGCGAACTCGCCGTAGAAGGTTCCGAGTTCGAGGTAAGTTCCGCCAGGGCGGTGGCAGCCAGTCGGGTGCAGGCCAGGATCAGCGCGAGGGTGTCCTGGCGTTGATGGTTCTCGCGGATGTACGCCTCGCACCTGTCGTCGATGCGCCGGCCGTGGTCGCGCCCGCCTTCTGCGGTGACGGCCTGGACGCCGTGCCAGACCAGGGCGAGGGCGGTGGGTTCGGCCGGGTGCGCCACCTTGTCCCGGCGGGCCTGTTCGTGGGCCTCGGCCGAGCACAGGCCCAGCCATTCCAGTGCGGCCGGACCGTGCCCGTCGTGGACCTGTAGCAGCAGCTGCGCGGCCCAGCGCACGAGCGACCGCAGGACCGGCCCGGCCGGTACCCGCAGGTCCGGCCCCGGCGGGTCGCCGAAGTCCAGCCACGCGTGCGCGAACGAGCTGGCGCGGATCCGCCACGCGGCGGCCCCGAGCTCGCTCTCCTCCCACTGCTGCACACCCAACCGGACCAGGCCCGCAGCGGCGAGCTGCGCCGCGTCCTCGTCCAGCGCGAGCAGCCGTCCACTCCTGAGCACATCGCCCACCAAGGCCTTCGCCGAACTGCTGCACACCGCGGGCGTCAAGTTCGCGATCCTCGGCAAGGAGGAGTCCTGCACCGGTGACTCGGCCCGCCGC